>NZ_JAKZFT010000001.1 GCF_022808985.1 Geotalea sp. SG265
CAAACTACCAAACTTATTTCCGACTGTCAACAACTTTTTTTACTTCTTTTTTCTTTCAACCTTCTCCGCTCTCGCGGCGAAGTCCAATCTTATATCCTAACTGCTTTTCCCTGTCAAACTATTTTTTTTCGCCGGACAATCTTTTTTTCCACTCAATCTACCGGCCCCGTTCAACAGGAGGACGGTTATATCAGATCAGTTCTGACCGGTCAATAACTATTTGCTTAATTTTACCTAAGACAGCAGCGATCTTGAAAACTTGCGATGATTTCCCTGAGGCTGATAGCTGCTGCCGCTGAACACACCAAAAAGTAGGCATACGCTGTGTCTAATGCATCAAGACAGTTAGAGAATGCCTAGACAAAAATCACCTTAGCGAAACGCCGCTTGCCAACCTGGATGATTACCTCGCCGACCGCAGATACTTCACAATTTTCGTCGGCGATCTTCTCTCCATTGAGTTTAACTCCTCCCCCCTGGATGGAACGACGCCCCTCGCTGTTGGACTTGACCAGGCCGGCCTCGGCCAAAAGGCGCGCCAAAAGAATCTTTCCGTCCCTGGCAGCGACTTTTACCTCCGGCACCTCATCCGGGGTCTGTTTATCCCTGAAACGCTTGACGAAAATTTCCTCGGCCTCACCGGCAGCTTTATCGCCATGGAACCGCGCAACCATCTCCCTGCCCAGGCGCTTCTTGGCCTCCATAGGATGCACCGTGCCCGATTTCAGGTCCGCCTTGAGCTGCTGCAGTTCAGCCGTGCTCAAGTCGCTCAAGAGCTCATAGTAGCGGAGCATCAGCTCGTCGGAAACCGACATGACCTTGCCGAATATTTCATCGGCAGGCTCATTGATGCCGATATAGTTACCCAGGGACTTGGACATCTTGTTGACGCCGTCCAGTCCCTCAAGGAGAGGCATAGTAATCACCGTCTGTGGAGTCTGTCCCCACTCCCGCTGCAGTTCACGCCCCACAAGCAGGTTGAATTTCTGGTCGGTCCCCCCCAGTTCCACGTCTGCTTTGAGCGCAACGGAATCGTAGCCCTGAATGAGGGGGTACATGAACTCGTGGATACTGATCGGTTGCTGGTTCGAGAAACGTTTATCGAAATCTTCTCGCTCAAGCATTCTGGCAACGGTATATTTGGAGGCAAGGCCGATCATGTCCGAGGCTGAAAGCTTTGCCAGCCAGTCTGAGTTGAAAACTACCTTCGTCTTTTCCGGGTCGAGGATCTTGAAAACCTGCTCCTTGTAAGTCTCTGCATTTTTCAGCACGTCCTCCCGGGATAGAACCTTGCGGGTTTCCGATTTTCCGGTGGGGTCGCCGATCATGCCGGTAAAATCCCCGATGAGGAAATATATTTCATGGCCAAGCTGTTGGAACTGCCGCAGCTTGTGGAGGAGGACCGTATGGCCCAGATGAAGGTCTGGCGCAGTCGGATCAAATCCTGCCTTTATTTTCAGCGGAACCCCGGTAGAGACAGCTTTCTCCAGCTTCTCGACCAGTTCCTTCTCCAGCAGAATCTCGACAGCTCCCCGCTTTATTATTTCCAGCTGCTCTGCGACAGTCATACACCCTCCCAAAATGCTAGCCCGGCTCAGTTACCGCATGACACGGAAATCCGCTCTATGGACAGAGCTTTGCCGGATATATCGTCCACTTCAATAACAACGGCGTTAAGCCTGATGTTCTTTTTCGCCACCTCGAATTTGGTCGGCAATTGGGTAAGGAACCTCTCGATGGCTTCTTCCTTGCGGACGCCGATCACCGAATCGAATGCCCCACACATGCCCACATCGGTCATGTAGGCCGTGCCTCCCGGGAGAATCCGCTCGTCGGAGGTCTGCACATGGGTGTGGGTACCGACCACCGCGCTGACACGACCATCAAGGTAAAAACCGAGTGCGACCTTTTCAGATGTGGCTTCCGCATGGAAATCCACAAGGACAATGGGAGTTTCCGCATGAAGGCGGGCAATCTCACGGTCTGCCACCCTGAAAGGGCAGTCCAGATTGTTCATGAAAACACGCCCTTCCAGGTTGAGGACGGCAACTTTCACACCGCTTGCGGTTCTAACAATGGTACTCCCCTGCCCCGGCGTGCCCTCCGGGTAGTTTGCCGGGCGGACCAGCCGTTCTTCCTTTTTGATGTAGGAAAGGGCGTCCTTCTTGTCCCAGATATGGTTGCCGCTGGTGAGCAGATGGATGCCGCAACCGAAGAGGTCTTTGGCGGTTTCCTCCGTGAGGCCGAAGCCGCCGGCGGCGTTTTCGCCGTTGGCTATGACCAGATCCACAAAGTGGCGATCAACCAGCCGGTGCAGTTCATAGGAAAGGGCCTGCCGCCCGGGTTTCCCGACCACATCCCCCAGGAACAGCAGTTTAACGGGCATATTCAGTCGCCCTGGTCTCTCGAATAACATTTACCTTGATTTGGCCAGGATAGGTCATTTCCGTCTCGATCTTTTTGGCAATGTCTTTGGCGAGTATCAGGGAACGCTCGTCACTGACCTCTTCGCTGGCAACCATGACCCTGATCTCGCGGCCGGCCTGGATAGCAAAGGATGTGGTGACGCCACTGAATGAAGAAGCGATCCGCTCCAAGTCGTCCAACCGCTTGACGTAGGTTTCCATCATCTCGCGGCGGGCACCAGGGCGGGCACCTGAAAGGGCATCTGCCGCCTGGACCAGCACGGCAAGCACTGTTGCAGGCTTTTCGTCCTCATGGTGGGCCATGATTGCATGGACAATTTTCGGCGACTCCCCGTATTTCTTCGCCAATTCAGCCCCGATCACGGCGTGTGAACCTTCCACTTCGTGATCTACAGCTTTGCCGAGATCGTGAAGAAGTCCGGCCCGTTTGGCCTGCTTCACATTGATCCCCAATTCAGAGGCCATGATCCCGCAGAGGAATGCCACCTCCAGGGAGTGCTGGTACACATTCTGACTGTAGGAGGTCCGGTATTTGAGCCGACCGATCAGCTTCAGGATCTCCGGATGGATACCGTGGACCCCCAGGTCGAAGGCAGCTTGCTCGCCGGCTTCCTTCATGGCCTGCTCGATCTCTTCCTCGGCCTTGGCCACGACCTCTTCGATCCTTCCCGGGTGGATCCTGCCGTCGGCAATGAGCTTCTCTAGGGAAAGCTTGGCCACCTCACGGCGGACCGGATTAAAACCGGAGAGGATGACAGCCTCCGGAGTATCGTCAATAATGAGATCAATGCCGGTTGCTGCTTCCAAAGCACGGATGTTGCGCCCCTCGCGACCGATGATGCGCCCCTTCATCTCATCGGAAGGGAGGGCCACCACGGAAACGGTCCGCTCGGCCACGTATTCACCCGCATAGCGCTGAATGGCCAGGGCCATAATCTCCTTGGACTTTTTGTCTGCAGTCTCTTTCGCTTCTTCCTCGATGGCCTTGATCCGCTTGGCGGCATCCAGCTTCGCCTCACTTTCCATCGTCTCCATGAGGAGCTTTTTGGCCTCGACCGCCGTCATCCCTGAGATATTTTCCAGGCGTGTCCGCTCTTCATTGATCAACTGGTTCAGCTTCTCTTCTTTTTGCCCGATCCCCTGCTCCTTGGCGATCAGGGTCTGCTCTCTCTTGATGAATTCCGCATCCCGCTGGTCGAGCAGGTTAACCTTCTTATCAAGATTTTCTTCCTTCTGCTGCAACCTTTTTTCAAGGTTCTGCAGATCACGGCGCTTTTCCTTTGTCTCCCTTTCGAATTCAGCTTTGGCCTGATAGACTACGTCCTTAGCCTGCAAAGTCGCTTCTTTGGTAATGGTTTCCGCCTGGCGTTTGGACTCTTCCAGCATCTTGGCCGCCAATTCCTCTGCTGAGGCAACAATGGCATCGGAAGATTTTTTCTTTAAGAGACTACCTATCAAAAAGCCCGCGGCAGCAGTGATTACTGCTATTACAATTGTCATCATGTCTATTTGCAAATCCGTTTACCTCCCGTCTATATGGTTAAATCAAGGACGAACCATCCTTGTTTCGGTGAAGATCAGATCCATGGTTACATCATGGGGTTCGCCAACAATCTCATCCACCAGTTGAAAATCGTAGCAAAATCCTACCAATCGGCCGCGCCCTTCGAGGGCATGAAGGGTCCGGTCATAGAAGCCCTTACCATAGCCGATCCTTCGTCCAGCCAGATCGAATGCCACTCCCGGAATAACAAACAGATCAATACGTTCCGGAGGGAGAAGAACGGTATGTTCCCTGGGTTCGAGAATGCCGAAGGCCCCGTTGGTCAAATCGGAAGCGGCACGAATCACCTTGAATGTCAGGGTGCTTCCGTCCACCAACGGGTAAAGGACCTGCTTTCCAGCAAGCAGGGACTGGCATTGCAATGCTGCAGTGTCTACCTCATTATGAATGGGCGCATACAGTGCCAGGGTGCCGGCTTGGGCAAATTCGGCGGATGCTATGAAAGACTGCAGAATTCGGAGACTGTGCCCGGCAACTTCCGCAGGAGTCAACGCTCTTCTTTTTGCCAGCATCAACCGGCGCAGCAAACGCTTTGGCATGCCGTCCTTTTCAGTAGTGCGAATCGACAGTTTTCGGGGCGAGCCCGCAACAGGAGGGTACTCTGGAGGGAGATCGGGGGAGGAGGTCAGGTCAGCCAGGGACTGTCAGGTGAAGTCGCTCCGTACATGCGTCAGCTACTAGAGCAAACTTTACCTTTATTGGACATATTCATCATATGTATTACAGCCACCTATCAGCGAAACGAGGCAACCAGGCTCAGAAACTGCCTCGAAAAACTATACACCGACCTGCATCCAGAACCGCTTATATGAAAAATCTCCCTTTGAGAGACCCTTAAAAAACTAGTCCGCTAGCACACTCAGCCGCTCAAGCAGGCCAGCAATCCGCAAATCATCGGATTTTTGTTCCTTCTCAATCCGGTCAAGCAGCACCAGATAATCTTCAGCCAGATTGAGCAGAGTCAGAATGATTGCCAGATGGTTATCGCCAGTACTCCCCGCTTCTAAGACCTGCGCCACCTTTCCGGCGACAAACGATTCTATGCGGTGAACCGTGCTTTCATCGGCGGTGCTTCGGACATTTATTTCCTGCCCCAGCACCACTATCCGGTGGGAAGCGCTCAAAGATGCTCGACCTGCTGCAGCCTTGCCAGAATAGCATCTATACGCCTCTTGATACCGTTCCTGTCCTCTTGCAACTTGGTATTTTCGGTCCGCAGAAGATCGTTTTCCTGTCTCAGCGCTACGATAGTCTGCACGAGTTGCTCGACTTTACGCTCCAGCTCATCGAAGAGCAAATTGTCCATTCTGCCACCTTTTCGGCGGAAATCTTATGTAAATAACAGGCAAAAGTCAAGGTGATTATTGAGGTTATCTAAAATATGGCATCGACGAACTGCTGCGGCTCGAAGCGGCGAAGGTCTTCCACCCCCTCCCCAACGCCGATATATCGTACCGGTAAGGAAAACTCGTGGCTAACCGCTACAACGATCCCCCCCTTGGCTGTGCCGTCCAGCTTGGTGAGAATCAGGCCGGTGACCTGCGCCGCCTCTTTAAAGAGGCTCGCCTGGGAAACGGCATTTTGACCCGTTGCCGCATCGAGGACCAGCAGGGTCTCATGGGGGGCTCCTGGAATCTCCCGTTCGATGACCCGGCGGATTTTTTTCATCTCTTCCATAAGATTCACCTTGGTGTGAAGACGACCCGCCGTGTCAATGAGAAGGATGTCGCAGTCCCTGGCTACGGCAGCCTTACAGGCGTCGAAAGCCACGGCAGAAGGGTCCGCCCCTTCCTTGTGGCGCACAACCTCTGCCCCTACCCGCTCACCCCATATTTCCAATTGTTCGGCAGCCGCTGCGCGGAAGGTATCTCCGGCAGCAAGCAGCACCTTTTTCCCGGCCCTCCGGTACTGAGCCGCCAATTTACCTATGGTGGTGGTCTTACCCACACCATTTACACCGATAACCAATATGACGAAAGGCTTGGCTGCAGAGACATCCAGATCAGAATTCACTTGTGCCAGCCGATCACTGATTTCCTGTTTCAGGGCGGCTTTCAGTGCCTCACCGTCACCCAATTCATTCCGCTTCAGGCGTTGCTCAAGGGTCCTGATCAGCTCTACGGTCGTCTTGACCCCCATATCGGCAGTAATCAAAATTTCTTCCAGTTCCTCCAGCACGTCGGCATCGATCTGTTTTTTTCCCAGAAGAAGGGTATCGATCCTGCCGATAATGCTCTCGTGGGTCTTGGTAAGCCCTTGCTTCAGACGGTCGAAGAGACCTTTTTTCTCTTTCGGTTCGGCAGGTATGGCTTCTTCAGCCTGTTCAACTTTCGTATCGGAAGCGTCAGCAGTAAACTTGTTCAGCAAGCCCTTGAAAAAGCCCTTCTTTTCTTCGGCCATTAATATATCTCCTTTACCAGCAATCGGGTTGCGCGTGCAAAGGCTCGTTCAGCCCGGCCACGCAGCGCATCAGTCTCCATGGTCATTACCAGCGAGTAATCCGCACCGACTACACCGACAATGAAAAGCTGACTCTCGGTTTTTATGGACAGATGGGTCAGCTCGCCAGCTGCCGGAAATCCCTTGAGAACGTCCCTCAACTGGCTGATGATTATCCCCTGGTGGGCCGCCGTCACCTTCAGCTCGTACGTATCAGTCAGGCAGTACTGTTCAACGGCTTCACCCTCCCAGTCTGCCAGTATGGCCCCGGTCGAACCCGGAACACTTTCCACCAGTTCCTTCAGAATCGCGATAAAAGGCACGTCCAACTCCTCAGCTGCTCGGCTCAAGGCGCCGTAAGTAATGTCAGTTCAGCTTTACCGAAACCAGCTTTGAAACGCCGGGTTCCTCCATGGTAACGCCGTATAGGGTATCGACCACAGCCATTGTTGTTTTGTTGTGGGTTATGATGATGAACTGGGAGTTTTGGCTCATCTCCTTCACCATCTCATTGAACCGGCCGATATTTGCATCGTCCAGGGGAGCATCGACCTCGTCGAGCAGACAAAACGGCGTTGGCTTTATCAGGAAGAGGGAAAATATCAGCGCCACAGCACTGAGTGCTTTTTCCCCCCCTGAAAGAAGGGTGACGTTCTGCAGTTTCTTGCCGGGTGGCTGGACGATGATCTCCAGGCCACTCTCCAGCAGGTCATCCTCGTTGGTCAGTTTCAGTTCCGCTCGCCCACCGCAGAAAAGACGCGGAAAAACCTCCTGGAACTTCTCGTTGACCAGGTGGAATGTCTCCAGAAACCGCCTGCGGGTCGTCTTGTTTATCCGCTGGATTGCCTTCTGCAGCGAACGGAGCGATTCTTCAAGATCTGCCTTCTGCTCATCAAGGAACTGATAGCGCTTCTCAAGCTCCTGAAATTCTTCAATGGCGGTCAGATTCACATCACCCATATCTTCAACAGTCTTCAACAACTCACTCTGTCGGGCGAGCTTCTCGGCTTCGTCATAAACAATGGTATCGTACTGCGGCAGCATCTCCGCCAAGCCGAGGCGGAATTTGTCCAAAACGTGGGTTTCCAGCTGGCTCAGATGCATGGCAATCTGGGCTGCATTGAGGGTATGAGCCGAGATCGTTTCCTTGGAAGTAACCACCATCTCCCGTAGTTTTTTCTGTTGTGCCTCATCTTCCCGATGGGCGCCGAGCTCCGCGTCGTACTCTTCCTTCAGCGCATTGTAGGAGCCTTCCAGGGCGGCCTGTTTATCCAGCAGTGACTTCAGCAATTCCTCACTCTGGTCGATGGCAAGAAGCAGCTTCTCCCGATCCAGCACCGATTTTTCCACCTCTGCGGCGTGGTTTTCGGCTTGCTGCTTCAAAACGGCCATCGAGGATTCCACTCGGGCAATGTCCTGGCCTATGGCATCCGCTTTTTCCTTGAGCGATGCAACCTTCACCTTTCTGTCAGTGACCGCTTCACGGACATCGGCAATTCGTTCCTTCCGCACCTCCCACGACTGCTGCAGGTGCGCCAATTCCTGCTCAAGAACCGATTTCCGCTCATCGCCCCCGGAAAGGATCTCCCGCAGATCGGATATTTCCCGATCGAGAAGGAGTTTCTCTTCGTCAAGCTGCTCATTTTCGATCAAACTTACCGATGCGCGTTCATCAAGCCTTTCAACCTCTTCCCTGGCCCGCGTCAGGTCTTTTTCCGCGTTAAGCAAGGCTATTTCCGCCTGATGCAACTGCTGCCGTATCTCCCGGAGGCCTTCCCCCGTAGCAAGAAATTCCTCCTTCAGCTGAATTCTCAGCTCTTCCAACTGGGCGATCTGTTGCGACAGGAGTTCCGCCTCCTGGGTGAGCTCTTTTATTTCACGTTTTTTATGGATAAGTCCCTGATAGGCAGCCTCCGGCGAACCACCATTAACGATCGCACCGGAGTGAACCATATCCCCCTGGGAGGTAACGAACATCAGCTGGGGAAACTTTTTGCCAAGTACAAGCGCCGTATCCAGGTCAGCCACAAGGTAGGTGTCCGCCAGCAGCGGCTCGATGTACGCCCTGAATTGGCCGGCAATGGTTACATTATCCAGAAGGGGAGCGGCCTCCGGAGAAGCCGCTACTTGCTGCGGTCTGGTAGGATGCTGTAGAACGAAACTGCACCTGCCTCCCGATACTTCCCGCAAGTGGGCCACGGCATGCAACGCATCCGTATCATCGTGGCATACCAACCACTGGAGCTTCTCGCCAAGAGCCACCTCTACTGCAGCCTCAAAGGCCTCACCTGTTTCAACCATGTCGGCGACCATTCCCTTGAACCTGCTTTTAAACTGCTCATTGGACAAGAGAGTTTGGACCCCTTGGCCGTAGCCGGCAAACTGAGCCTCCAGTTCCTGCAACGATTTCAGCCGCGAGCTTTGCGCAGCAAAGCGGTTGCGCTTTTGGTTAAGATCCGTTTCAGCTGCGGACAGCAACGATTTCAACTCCACCTCGCGCTGGGCGAGGCAATTCATCTCTTCCGCATCCTGGTTTTTTGTATCCTTGATATTCTTGGAGGTAGTTTCGAGCCTGGATACAGCCTGGAATGCTTCCGCCCTTTGTTCTTGAAGTTTTACGATCTCGCGCCGGTTACGCTCATATTTTTCTGCCAGAGATTCCAGCCGCTTAATATCGGTTGTCAATTTGTTATTCGACTGGGCATTAGCGGAAAGCACCTGAAACAATTCGTTCCTTGTTTCCTCGATTTTAGCCGAGGCGCCCTGCTCGGTTCTCGTTGACTCCTCCAGAAGGCGCTCACTCTCAACCAGCAGGCCCGCTTCATGCTCCAGTTCGGCAAGCAGCAAAGTCTTCTGCTCATGTAAGGCAGCCAGCTCGGTCTGCGCCTCCCCATGGCGAAGATGGCAGGAATCATGCTCTTGCCGGGATCTCTCCACAAGCCGGTCGAGGTTTTCCAATTCCTTCCGATGGAATTCCCGGCGGCTCTCTCCGGCCAGAAGTTCGCCCTTTATCCTATATATCTCCTCCTGGGCTTTCTGGATGCGCTCTTCATGCTCAGCCAGGGTAAGGCGCTGCTGTGCAAAGACCAGTTCACCTCTCTCCTGATCGACAATCTGCACCGAAAGCTCTTTTTGCAGCAGCTCCAATTGCCGGTCAAGCTCCTCCTTCTCCTTCACTAGGGCCACATACTTCTTTACGGAGAAAAGAATTTCTATTTCTTTTAATTCCTCCCTGCATTCCCTGAACTTCTCCGCCTTCTTGGCCTGCCGTTGCAGCCCTCCCAGCTGCCTCTTTATTTCACTGATTATATCGGTAATTCTGAGGAGGTTGTTCCTAGTGAGGTCGATTTTTTTCAGGGCAACCTGTTTTCGGGCCTTAAATTTGGTGACACCCGCCGCCTCCTCGATCAATACACGGCGCTCCTCAGGCTTGGAGTGCAGGATCATCCCGATCTTGCCCTGTTCGATAATGGAATAAGCCCGTGCACCGACACCGGTATCCATGAACAGTTCGGCAATGTCCAGCAGGCGGCACGGAGATTTGTTGAGCAGGTATTCGCTTTCGCCGTCTCGATAAAGCCGCCTGGTCACCTGTATTTCGCTGAAACTGAGATATTTGGCGGGGACGCGACCATCCTCTGTGGAAAAGACCAGTGACACTTCGGCCATCCCCAGAGGCTTCCGGCTCTCGCTACCACCGAAAATAATGTCCTCCATCTGTTTGCCGCGAAGGTTCTTGGCAGACTGCTCCCCCATGACCCAGCGGATTGCATCAACCACATTGGACTTGCCGCAACCATTAGGCCCGACAATGCCGGTAATGCACTGCTGAAAATCAAGGGAAACCTTGTCATGGAAAGATTTGAAGCCCACTATGTCAACGCGTTTTATTTTCATAAGCTTTAAATATTAACAGAGTGTCTCTTGCGTTGCAAAGGTTAAGATCATGCGGCAGCAGCCATGCAAGGCCGCTTTCACCGTGTTGAGATAAAAAAAAAGGCACAGTTTCCTGTGCCTTTCATAGAAAAATCGAAGGGTGCCTTAATCAGCTTTGGCTTCGCAATCCTCGGCAGGGTCCTTAACCCCCTGTTGCACATCTGCTTCTTCAGCAACAGGAGCAGCTTTTACAGCCTTGGGTGCAGCTTTTTTTGCTGGTGCCTTCTTTTTGGCTTTCGGAGCCTGAACAGCCTCTTCAACCAATTCGATGACGGAAAGGGGCGCATTATCACCCGGACGGATACCGAGCTTGATGATGCGGGTATAGCCACCAGGACGATCTGCATAGCGAGGTGCTATGGTAGTGAACAGCTTGGTGACCACTTTCTTGTCGCGAATGAAGGCCGCAGCCTGCCGCATGGCAGTGAGATCGCCCTTTTTGCCGAGGGTGATCATTTTTTCGGCGATTGAGCGAAGCCCTTTCGCCTTGGCATCGGTGGTCGTTATCCTTTCGTGATTCAGGAAAGAGGTCACCATGTTCCTGTACATGGCTATCCTGTGACTTGTGGTTCTTCCCAACCTTTTACCTGCATTATTATGACGCATGACTGCTTGTTCCTTTCTCGTTTAAGCCTTGCGGATTATTCTTCTTCTTTCTGCTCGCCCCTCAGTCTGCGCATGATCTCAGGGTCGGGAAAGTTTTCCAGCTTCATCCCCAGCGTCAGTCCCATGTCAACAAGAATATCCTTGATCTCGTTGAGTGACTTCCTGCCGAAGTTCTGGGTTTTGAGCATCTCTGCTTCGCTGCGTGAAACCAGCTCGCCGATCAGTTTGATGCCGGCGTTTTTCAGGCAGTTTGCCGAACGAACAGACAATTCGAGCTCATCAACGGAGCGATAGAGGTTTTCGTTGAGACGCTCACGTTCTTCGATCGGCTCAGCCTCTTCGACCGGCTCAGCTTCCTCATCAAAATTGATGAAAATGGTCAACTGATCCTTGAGGATTTTTGAGGCATAGGCCACGGCATCCTGGGGCTTAACGCTGCCGTCGGTCCAGACCTCAATGGTAAGCTTATCATAATCGGTGATCTGGCCCACGCGGGCATTGGTCACAGTGAAATTCACCTTGGTCAGGGGCGAAAAAATAGAGTCAATGGGAATGGTTCCCACCGGCGCTTTTTCGTCGCGGTTCCTGTCTGCGGGCACGTAACCCTTGCCAAGTCTGACCACCATCTCCATTTCCAGATTCGCATCCTTGGAACAGGTGGCTATGTGATGGTTCGGATTAAGCACTTCTATATTGGGATCGGTAATAATATCGCCAGCACGGACAATCCCTTCGCCTTTCTGGGCGATTCTGACCACCCGCGGCTCATGGCCGTGCATCTTGAAGCGCACACCTTTCAGATTCAGAATAATATCGGTTGCATCTTCCGTAACACCGGGAATAGCCGAAAATTCGTGGAGAACCCCTTTTGCCTTTACGGAAGTGATCGCTGCCCCCTGGAGCGAGGAAAGTAGAACCCTGCGCAGGGAGTTGCCAAGGGTGGTGCCGAAGCCGCGCTCAAATGGTTCCGCATAAAATTTACCGTATGTATTTGTAAGCGATTCAGTCTCAACCTGGAGCTTCTTAGGCTTAATCAGGTCGCGCCAGTTTTTGTACATGTAATTCCTCCCTATACCGGGGTCTTTGAAGCTTTTACTTGGAGTAGAGCTCTACTATGAGTTGCTCTTGGATCGGCATGGTGATGTCTTCCCTGACAGGAAGCGTCTTTACCGACCCCTTGAAAGCCCCTTTATCAAGCTCAAGCCACTGCGGAATGCCGCGACGGACGACGGCTTCAAGTGACTCGCTGATGGAAGCCACTTTCCGGCTTTTCTCCCTGAGCTCGACAATGTCTCCGGTTTTGACCTGGATGGAAGGAATGGTGACCTTTCTCCCGTTGAGGGTGAAATGGCCATGTCTTACCAGCTGACGAGCTTCAATTCTTGAAGAAGCAAAACCAAGCCGATAAACTATATTATCGAGGCGCCGCTCAAGCAAGAAAAGCAGGTTTTCACCAGTAACGCCTTTCAGCCTGTCAGCTCTCTCGAAATAACCACGGAACTGGTTCTCCAGAATGCCGTAGATACGTCTTACCTTCTGTTTCTCGCGGAGTTGCACACCGTAATCGGAAGTTTTCGATCTTCCTTGCCCATGCTGACCCGGGGGATAGTTTCTTCTCTTGATGGCACACTTGTCCGTATAGCAGCGCTCACCTTTGAGGAACAGTTCTGTATTTTCCCTTCTGCACAATCTGCATGAGGGGCCTGTATATCTAGCCAATGAAGACCTCCTTCACTCTTTCCTGAAAATTTTTAAACCCTTCTGCGTTTGGGGGGGCGACAACCATTATGGGGGATCGGGGTAACGTCACGAATAAAGCTGATGGAAAAGCCAGCTGCCTGAAGGGCACGCAGAGCGGATTCGCGACCTGAGCCAGGTCCCTTGACATAGACCTCGACGCTGCGCATCCCATGCTCCTGGGCCTTTTTGGCGCAATCCTCTGCAGCTATCTGTGCAGCAAAAGGAGTGCTTTTGCGGGATCCCTTAAAGCCTTTGCATCCTGAGGTGGACCAAGCTACCACATTGCCGACAGGATCGGTAATGGTGATCATGGTATTGTTGAAAGTGGCCTGAATGTGCGCCACTCCATTGGGAATATTTTTCTTTTCTTTTTTCTTTTTGACGATTTTTTTAGCCGGGCTAGCCATTATTCCTCCAAGATCTTGACACTATTTCTTCTTACCTGCAACTGTACGTGCAGGTCCTTTTCTCGTGCGTGCGTTGGTCTTGGTCCTCTGACCGTGAACGGGCAGGCCCTTCCTGTGCCTGAGCCCCCGGTAACAACCCAGATCCATCAATCGCTTTATGTTCATGGAAATATCGCGACGAAGATCGCCTTCCACTTTGACATTCTTGTCTATATTTTCCCTGATCTTGGCGACCTCTGACTCAGTCAGATTGTCGCTGCGAGTATTGGCATCAACACCGGCTTCAGCCAGTATTTTCTGCGACGTTGCGCGACCAATACCATAGATATAGGTCAGAGCAATCTCAATCCTTTTATTCCTCGGTAAATCTATTCCAGCGATACGTGCCAATGCCCGTCCCTCCTATCCGTTACTTGTTGACCTATCCCTGTCTCTGCGAATGCTTGGGAATATCGCATATTACCCGCACAATGCCCTTACGTTTCACTATTTTGCATTTCTCGCAAATTTTTTTTACTGAAGCTCTTACCTTCATAGGAATTCCCTCTCATCCATTTGCTTTAAATCATTGTCAGTATTTCGGGTCCGTTCGGCGTTATGGCAACCGTATGCTCGAAATGAGCAGAAAGGCCACCATCAACGGTAACCGCTGTCCAGCCATCCTCAAGAACCTTGACATCAGGCTTTAATTCATTGATCATCGGCTCTATAGCCAGAACCATCCCTGGCTTGAGCTTTACACCACGACCGGGAGGTCCGTAATTGGGAATTTGCGGCCCCTCATGAAGGCTCCGGCCAATCCCATGACCTACGAAATCCCTTACAACAGAAAAACCCCGTGATTCCACATATGCCTGTACTGCATGGGAAATATCCGAAAGTTTGTTGCCTGCTACAGCCTGCTTGATGGCAACATACAACGATTCCTCTGTCACGGTAAGTAGCTTTGACGCAGCCGCACTGACCGAGCCAACAGGAATCGTCAAAGCCGCATCACCATAAAAGCCGTCAATCACCAGTCCAAAGTCTATACTGATGACATCACCGTCGATTAATTCACGACGTGACGGCATGCCATGCACGACTTCATCATTTACCGAGCAACACAGGGAATAAGGATAGCCACCATATCCTTTGAAAGCCGTCTTGGCTCCAAGTTTGGCAGCCTCGCGCTCAGCCTGGGCATTCAGCTCCAAAGTAGTAATACCCGGCCGAATCGTCCCCTTCAAGAGCTTCAGAACCTCTGCTACAGCCTTGCAAGGAACCCGCATTCTGTCGATCTCTTGTGGAGACTTTAGAATGATCACCTTTTCAGCCTTGCAGCGCGGATACAATCTTTTGTTGTATCTCTTCTATGGAACCAACACCCTGAATCGACCGGAGCAGCAATTCGCGTTGGTAATAGGCAATTAGGGGCGAAGTTTGCTGCTCATACACCTCAAGCCGCTTACGCATGGTGTCTTCCCGGTCATCATCACGCTGATAAAGCTCGGCGGAACAGTCATCACAGACACCCGCGTTTTTGGGAGGATCGAAGGTTACGTGGTACCCCTTGCCGCAGTTGCGACACGTTCTTCTGCCGGTAATCCTCTCCAGAAGTTCTTCCTTGTCGACAACAATGGATATGACATGATCAATGGAGCGCCCAAGGTCAGCCAACACTTTGGCCAGAGCATCAGCCTGAGCAACCGTCCTGGGAAAGCCATCCAGTATGAACCCTTTGTCACAATCAGCCTGATTCAGCCGCTCCTGAATAATGCCAATAACGACTCCATCGGGAACGAGCGCACCGGCGTCCATGTATGCCTTGGCTTTGAGCCCCATTGGAGTCATTTCTTTAACGGCACCCCGAAGGATATCACCTGTTGATATCTGCGGAATCTGATACTGCTTTATCAGCAGCTTAGCCTGAGTACCCTTACCGGCACCAGGCGGCCCCAAAAGAATCAGGTTCATGAATTGGCTTCCTTGAAAGACTAGCGCCGGCCCTTGATCCTCACACCCTTCATGAACCCTTCATAGCTACGGGTTATGAGGTGCGACTCGATCTGCGCGACGGTATCCATACCGACACCAACGGCGATGAGGAGGGCGGTACCGCCGAAATAAAAGGGCAGATTGAACTTCCCAATGAGTATCGAAGGCAACACGCAGACGGCCGAAATATAGATGGCACCGGCGAACGTCAGCTTAGTCAACACCCGATCGAGAAACTCGGATGTCTCCTTCCCAGGCCGAATACCGGGGATATACCCACCTTGCTTTTTGACATTTTCCGCCACATCAACCGGGTTAAAAGTTACAGCCGTATAGAAGTAACAGAAAAAGACTATAAAAGCAACATAAAAAAGGTTGTATGCCCAGTTTCCAGGCGTCAGGCTTTTCGAGGCCTTTTGAATCCAGGGGATATTGATGAAATTGCCGACAGTGGCCGGAAACATTATGATGGATGAAGCAAAGATCGGAGGAATGACCCCTGCCATATTCACTTTAAGCGGTAGATGCGAGGTTTGCGTCCCGTAAGTCTTCAGCCCGACGACGCGCTTAGCATAGTGGATCGGCAGCCTGCGCTGCCCGCGCTCGACGAAAACTACAGCAGCAATAACCAGGAACATAAGGGCAAGGACAAAAATAATGGCGAACAGCGGGAGCTCGCCGGTCTTGATAAGCCTGAAGCTGTTAAAAATGGCGGTCGGTATACGGGCCACAATGCCAGCAAATATAATCAGAGAAATACCGTTGCCGATCCCTTTTTCAGACATCTGCTCACCGAGCCACATGATAAAGGCCGTTCCGGCTGTGAGGGTGATTACGGTCATGAGGCGGAACCCCCAACCGGGATTCGGGACAACCAACTCACCTGCCGGGCCTCTCATGCTCTCAAGACCGATACTGATGCCCAGGGCTTGAACTACGCTCAGCACAATAGTGCCGTAACGAGTGTATTGAATGATCTTCTTCCTGCCAGCTTCTCCTTCTTTCGAGAGTTTTTCGATGGCAGGGACGACTACAGTAAGCAACTGAAAAATAATGGAGGAGGAGATATAGGGCATGATGCCCAGCGCGAACACGGTCAGCTTTTCAAGCGCACCACCGGAGAACATATCGAATAGCCCGAGAAGAGTGCCTTGTGCCTGTTTGAAAAAGTGGGCCAGAGCCTGACTGTCGATACCTGGTGTAGGGATATGACAGCCGACCCTATATACCGCAAGCATGGCCAGGGAGAATAGAACCCTTTTTTTCAATTCCGGGATTTTGAATATGTTCTGGAAGGCATCTAACAAGGTTATATCTCCTCGATGGTTCCACCGACAGAAGTAATTTTTTCCCGTGCTGCTGCGCTGAACTTGTTGGCTTTGATGGTAAGAGATTTTGTGAGTTCACCGGTTGCAAGTACCTTGATGCCGTCACAAACGTCTTTAATCAGGCCGCTCTTCTGCATGGCATCGGCGTCTACACAACTCCCCTGCTCGAATGCTTCCAGCTGGGAAAGGTTGACAACGGCATACACTTTTTTGGACAGGGATTTAAAGCCGCGCTTCGGCAACCGGCGATGCATGGGCATCTGCCCGCCTTCAAAGCCGGCTTTTACACTGCCCCCACTACGAGCCTTCTGGCCTTTATGACCCTTAGTGGCGGTTTTACCATGACCGGAGCCGGTGCCACGGCCAATCCTTTTCCTATTTTTCGAAGCACCTGCTGCAGGCTTTATGCTGTTTAATTCCATTTGACACCTCAAGAGGATTACTCATCAACTTTAAGCAGATGGCTCACTTTATTGATCATGCCCCGCACTTCGGGGGAATCCTTCAACGTGACCGTCTTTTGCCGCTTGGTCAACCCAAGACCATTGAGAACAGCTTTAACGCTGGTGGATTTTCCTATATGACTTCTGACAAGGGTAACTTTAACTTCTGCTGACATATCTTGTGCTCCTTAAGCGTTTTTGCTACTGCTCAGCAAGGCCCCTTCTCATGATCAGTTCTTCCGGCGTCCTGAGCCTCATCAGACCGGCGAAGGCAGCTTTAACAACATTGTGAGGGTTATTGGAGCCGAGACATTTGGCAAGAATGTTGTGAACACCTGCTGATTCAAAGACAGCCCGGGCAGCACCGCCGGCAATAACGCCGGTACCGGCCGAAGCAGGCATCATCAGAACTTTTCCTGCCCCGAAACGACCTTCGATCTCAAAAGGAATTGTCTGGCCTTCAACAATGGGAACCTTGATGAGATTCTTTTTTGCCTGTTCTACCCCTTTCCGGATAGCTTCCGGCACTTCGTTTGCTTTGCCGAGGCCATAGCCCACATATCCATTACCGTCACCCACGACAACAAGCGCGGAGAAGCTGAAGCGCCTACCACCCTTGACAACTTTGGCGACACGGCTAATATGAACGACTCGGTCCGTAAGATTAATCTCGTTTGGGTTGATCTTAAGCAATTAAATCCTCCTTAAACTGTCCTTAGAAGGACAAGCCGTTTTCACGAGCAGCGTCTGCAAGCGCCTTGATTCTGCCGTGGTAAAGAAAGCCATTCCGGTCAAACACGACCATGGTTATTTCTTTTGCCAGTGCTTTTTTAGCCAGTGCAGCGCCTACTTTCTGAGCAGCCGCTATGTTGCCAGTATAACCAAGACCGTTACTGACCTCGTCCAGCAAGGTAGAGGCCGAAGCCAAAGTCGAGCCGTCCACATCGTTGATCAACTGGGCATAGATATGCTTCGCCGACTTGAAAACATTGAGCCGTGGGCGCTCAGCGGTTCCTTTGATTTTTTTTCTGACCCGTACTTGCCTTTTCAGGCGGGAATTTTTTTTCTGGGATAGAGAACTCAATGTTCTTCTCCTTCTTATCTAATGCTATTTTTTACCGGTTTTGCCGGCTTTTCTCAGGATAGTCTCATCGGCATACTTGACACCTTTGCCCTTATAAGGCTCAGGCCCACGGAAATCCCTGATTTTCGCAGCAGTCTGGCCGACAAGCTCCTTATCCACACCCTTGACCAGTATTTTGGTCATCTTGTCGACTTCCACGGTAATTCCCTTGGGAAGCTGAAAGTTGATCGGGTGGGAGTAGCCGAGACTCAGGTTAAGCACGTCGCCTTTCAGCTCTGCCCGGTAACCGACGCCGTTTATTTCCAGAGCGGTCTCGAAGCCTTTAGTCACACCAGTTACCATATTGTTGATCAGGGTCCGGGTGAGTCCGTGGGCAGAGCGTGATTTGATCGCATCGTTATCCCTTGAGACGGAAACAGAATTTTCTGTCACTTCTATGGAAACGCCAGGCATGATGGTCCGGGAAAGAGTACCTTTGGGACCGACAACCTGCAGGTTCGAGTCTGTATAGGATATTTTTACTCCCTTGGGTATCTCTATGGGAAGTTTTCCAATTCTAGACATACATTGCTCCTTTAATGCTACCAGACTGTGCAGATAAGCTCGCCACCAATGCCAAACTCCCGTGCAGTCTTATCCGAGATAATACCTTTGGAGGTGGAAAGCACCGCGACGCCAAGGCCGTTCTTGACCTTGGGAATCCCTTCGCTGTCGACATATACCCGGCCACCTGGCTTGCTGATACGCTTGATCTCGTTGATGACATGATCCTTTTCATCAATATACTTGAGATAAACACGCAAAACACCCTGCTTGTTATCCGCGATAACCTTATAATTCTTGATGAACCCTTCGTTTCTCAGAAGGTTAGCCAGGCTGACCTTCAGGTTTGACGATGGGATATCAACTTTTTGATGCTTTGCCATACCAGCATTTCTGATTCGTGTTAGCATATCGGCAATCGGATCAGTCATCGACATTGAATCTACTCCTCTTTCCCTTTAACTTTAGATACTACCAGCTTGATTTGATGACCCCGGGGATTTGACCAGAAGAGGCAAGTTTTCTTAAGCAAATCCGGCACATGTCAAATTTTCTGTAGTAAGCTCTGGGACGCCCACACAGAGGGCAGCGGTTATACTCACGTACCTTGAATTTGCTTCCACGTTGCGCTTTTATAATCATCGATGTTTTTGCCACTGGTTCCTCCGAACTGGTCTTTAATTCCTGAAAGGCATGCCCATGAGCTTGAGCAGGGCTTTTCCTTCTTCGTCGTTCTTCGCAGATGTTACTATGGTTATATTAAGACCCTTGATCTTGTCGATCTTGTCGTAATCGATCTCAGGAAAGATAAGCTGCTCCTTTACACCCAGCGAATAATTACCTTTGCCGTCGAACCCCTTGCCCGAAATGCCCTTGAAGTCCCTGACACGCGGCAAAGAAACATTGATCAGGCGATCGAGGAATTCGTACATTTTTTCCCGGCGCAAGGTCACTGCACAACCAATGGGCATGCCCTGACGGAGTTTGAATCCCGCGATGGATTTCTTCGCCTTGGTAATAACCGGCTTCTGCCCCGAGATAAGCGAGAGCTCCGAAACGGCGGAGTCAAGAATCTTCACGTTCTGGATCGCTTCGCCCAAGCCCATGTTGATGACGATTTTTTCAAGCTTCGGAACCTCCATGATGTTCCGATAGTTGAAATCCTTCATCAGCTGTGGAACCAGCTCTTTATTATAAAGCTCACTTAGCCTTGCCATTCAATCCTCCAGACTATTTGTCAAATGCCTCGCCGCACTTCGCACATACCCTCACCTTCTTACCGTCTTCAAGGGTATTAGTGCGTGTCCGTACAGGCTTATTGCATTTGCTGCAGTATATCATAACGTTAGAAATGTGAATCACCGCTTCCTTTTCCACGATGGAACCGGCTTCACTTCCACGGGGCTTGCTGTGACGTTTCGTTATGTTGACTCCCTCGACAAGAACGCCATCTTTCTTGGGGAGTATTTGCAGAACTTTGCCGGTCTTTGCCTTGTCCTTTCCAGCAATTACCATAACGGTGTCATTCTTTTTTACATGCAGTTTTTTGCCCAGCATTGATTTATCTCCAAGATAAAAATTAAAGGACTTCCGGTGCCAGCGAAATAATCTTCATGAACTTCTTAGCGCGCAGTTCCCTGGCAACGGGGCCGAATATACGGGTTCCTACCGGTTCCTTCTGGTTGTTGATGACAACTCCCGAATTACCATCGAAGCGGATATAGGAGCCGTCGGGCCGACCAATCTCTTTTGCAGTCCGGACGACCACTGCCTTGACAACATCCCCTTTCTTGACCTTCGAGTTGGGGATAGCTTCCTTGACGGACGCCACTATGATATCGCCTATACCGGCATATTTACGTTTGGAACCGCCCAGTACCTTAATGCAAAACAGTTTCTTTGCACCGGAGTTGTCGGCAACATCCAAAATAGTCTGCATCTGTATCATTAGTTACTCCTACTTAAGCGTTTCGCTCGATGATCTGTCTGACTTTCCAGCGTTTGTCCTTGCTCATGGGACGTGTCTCTACAATGAGGACCCTGTCGCCGGTTTTGCAGCTGTTGTCAACATCATGGGCCTTATATTTGGCGGATCTCTTGATGTATTTGTTGTAGACGCTGTGTTTGATCAGGCGGTCAACCTTGACCACGACCGTCTTGTCCATTTTGTCGCTGACTACAACACCAATCTGCGTTTTTCTATTGCCACGTTCACTCATATAGCCTCTCTAGCCCCTTTTCGCGCGGAGTACGGTTTTTACCCGTGCAATGTCTTTCTTTATGCGAGCTGGTTTTGACGTATCTTCCAGGCGACCGGTATGAAGCTGGAACTTCAGGTTGAAGAGCTCTTTGGTTAACTCGGCTTCCGTCGACCGAAGCTCATCAACGGTAGATTTTATAAGATCGCTAGCCTTCATTGGCGTCCTTCCTTGATGTAAATTTAGTGGGTATCGGAAGTTTGTGGGCAGCAAGCCTAAACGCCTCGCGGGCCACCTCCTCGGTAACACCCTCCATTTCGTAAAGGATCCGACCCGGTTTGATGACACAGACCCAGGAGTCGGGCGATCCCTTGCCTTTCCCCATACGAGTTTCAGCCGGTTTTGCCGTCAGGGGCTTGTCGGGGAATATACGGATCCAGATTTTACCACCCCTTTTGATATAGCGGTTCATGGCAATACGGGCAGCTTCGATCTGTCTGGAGTCGAGCCAGCCGCACTCGGTAGCCTGCAGGCCGTACTCTCCGAAAGCCAATGAAACCCCTCTTTGCAGGGTGCCGGTCATCCGGCCCTTCATTTGCTTTCTATGTTTAACTTTTTTTGGCATTAACATCGCAAAAAACTCCTGTTTCTATTATTTGCCGGAGAGGACTTCGCCTTTGAAAATAAGCACCTTGACGCCGATGATTCCGTAAGTGGTCTTTGCCTCGGCAAAACCGTAATCTATATCTGCCCTCAACGTGTGAAGCGGTACCCTTCCCTCGCGATACCATTCGGTACGTGACATTTCAGCGCCGCCAAGACGTCCGGAGCAGGTGATCCTGATGCCTTTGGCGCCGAATTTCAGCGAGGAGGTGACGCTTTTTTTCATGGCCCTGCGGAACGCAACACGCCGCTCAAGCTGGAGCGCGATGTTTTCGGAAACTAGCTGCGCATCAAGTTCAGGCTTACGGACTTCCTGGATATTCAGATACACTTCCTTGTCGGTAAGTTTGGCCAGTTCCTTTTTCAGGGTTTCGACCTCTGATCCCTTCTTGCCGATAATCAGGCCTGGGCGGGCAGTGTATATGTTAATCTTGGCCTTTCCAGCGGCACGCTCGATCTCGATCTTGGACACACCGGAATGATAGAGACGTTTTTTGAGGAACGACTTCAGTTTCAAGTCTTCATGAAGAAGCTTGGAAAAGTCTTTTTCCGCGTACCATTTCGAGTCCCAGGTTTTGATTACGCCAAGTCTGAAACCAATAGGATTTACTTTCTGACCCAAAACTTCACCTCCAAGCTGTAAGCTTATTTCTTCTCCGCCAGCACAACACAGATATGGCTGGTCGGTTTTCTTATTTTGCTGGCCCGGCCCATGGCGCGCGGCACGAATCGTTTCAAGGCGGTACCACCGTTCACATAAATTGTTTTCACGTAAAGACGGTCAACGTCTGCCACACCCTTTTGCTCGGCATTGGCAACTGCCGAGGAAAGCAGCTTGGAGACAAGCTTTGCCGAAGGTTGCGGTGAAAAACGTAATGTATTGAGAGCGTTCTGAATCCCTTTACCCCTTACCATGTCTACAACCAGACGGGTCTTGCGGGGAGAAAGACGTGCAAATGACAATTTGGCGCTTGATTCCATTCATAACTCCTTTGAAAACTTACTTCTTTTTCAGCTTGCTTTTTTTGTCGGCGGCATGCCCGAAAAAGGTCCTGGTAGGAGCGAATTCGCCCATCTTATGTCCCACCATGTTTTCGGTAACAAAGACCGGTATGAATTTTCTGCCATTATGCACGGCAAACGTCAGACCGATAAAATCGGGTGTTATCGTAGAACGTCTCGACCATGTTTTAATAACTTTTTTTGAGGATGCCCCTTCTGCCTGGACTTTAGCTGCTAAGTGAGCGTCTACAAAAGGTCCCTTTTTTATCGATCGTGCCATCTTAAAATCCTCTGTTCAGTTTAAAGATTATTTTGTCCGCCGCTTAACAATGAATCGGGTCGAGGTCTTGTTAGTCCTGGTCTTGTACCCTTTGGTTGGAATACCCCACGGAGTAACAGGGTGACGGCCACCAGAAGTCCTACCTTCACCACCACCATGGGGATGGTCGACGGGGTTCATTGCAACGCCTCTTACTTTCGGCCGTTTGCCCAACCAGCGAGAGCGGCCGGCCTTGCCGATGGATACGTTTTCATGGTCAAGATTCCCCACCTGACCGATGGTTGCCATACAGTCCATAAGGACCATGCGCACTTCGCCGGACGGAAGTTTGACCTGGGCATATTTTTCTTCTTTAGCCATAAGCTGCGCAAAGGTACCGGCACTGCGGGCAAGCTGTGCCCCTTTGCCAATTTTCAGCTCAATGTTGTGAATAATGGTACCCAAAGGTATGGAGCGGATCGGCAACGCATTTCCCGGTTTTATGTCGGCGTTGGCACTGGCCAGGACCGTATCCCCAACTTTCAGGTCGAGCGGAGCGATAATGTATCTCTTTTCCCCATCAACATAATTGAGCAGAGCGATCCTGGCGCTACGGTAAGGATCGTACTCTACGGAAGCAACCTTTGCCGGGATATCCTTTTTGTCGCGACGAAAATCAATAATCCGGTACTTTTGCTTGTGACCACCACCGATATGACGCGAGGTAACCCTGCCGAAGTTATTGCGACCACCCGTCTTTTTCAGCTTGACGAGAAGCGACTTCTCAGGCTGGCTGGTGGTAATCTCTTCAAAGGTTGAGCAGGTCTGGTGCCTGCGCCCTGCTGACGTTGGTTTGTAACTTTTGATAGCCATTATCTAAACTCCGCAAAAAGGTTTATGCTTCAAAGAAATCGACATTGTTACCCTCTTTCAGGGTAACATAGGCCTTCTTCCAGTTCGAGCGCTTACCGATATTCTTACCGACTCTTTTGACTTTGCCGGCAACATTGACAGTCTTAACCGATTCAACTTCAACATTGAAAAGAGTCTTGACAGCATTCTTGATTTCAATCTTATTGGCGTCGTTGTCGACAATAAAGGCAATGACGTTGTGATCATCTTTCTCGATAGTAGTTTTCTCAGTGATCAGCGGCTTTTTGATAACACTGTAGATGTTCATGACTGTAATGCTCCTTCTACTTTGCGCACCGAATTTTCTGTGAAAATTACTCGCTGATATTTCATGAGATCAAAGATATTAAGCCCTTCCGACTTCAAAACCTTGACGTTCTTGATATTGCGAGCCGAAAGCTCCAGATTGCGGTTTTCTGCATCGGTAATGACCAGAGCCTTATCGAGGGAAAAACCTTTCAGAACGCCGGCGAAATTCTTTGTGGATATGCTGTCGAGGTTGAGCGCATCGAGAACAGTCAGCTTGTCGTTCTTGAACAACAGGGACAGCGCTGACCTCAGGGCGGCACGACGAGCCTTCTTATTCATGGACAGATTGTAGGTCTTCGGCTGGGGGCCGAAAGCAACCCCGCCGCCAGGATATTGGGGAGCTCTTTTGCAGCCCTGACGAGCCTGGCCGGTGCCCTTCTGCTTGAAAGGCTTTTTGCCGCTACCCGAAACTGCAGCCCGGTTCTTTACTGCCACGGTACCCGCACGACGGTTGGCCAGCTGGATTTTAACAGCTTCATGAATGAGGTACTCACGCACTTCATCGTTGAAAACCGCATCGCTGAGCTCTATCTCGCCGACTTTTTTGTGACTTGTATTGTATACATCAAGTTTTGCCATAACCTATCTCCAGACCAGCAATTATTTCTTTGCCTTAACGCTATCCTTTATGAGTACCAGACCGTTGGTGGAACCGGGGATTGCCCCCCCCACCAGAATAAGGTTGTCTGCAGCATCGACTCTGACAACTTTCAATCTCTGAACGGTAACCCGCTCGTTTCCAAGCTGTCCCGGCATCTTCTTGTTCTTGAATACGCGGGAAGGAGTAGCCGAGCAACCGATGGAGCCGGGAGCCCTGTGGAAGCGAGAACCATGACTGGAACGTCCACCCTTGAATCCCCAACGCTTGATGACGCCCTGGAAGCCTTTACCAATGCTCGTTCCTGTTACATCGATGAGATCGCCTGCAGAAAAAACGTCAGCGCTAAGAACATCACCGATATTATAGGAGTCCACATTATCTATGCGAAGCTCGCGGAAAAAGGTAAAGACGCCGCTGCCGGCAGACTTGCAGTGACCAACAGTCGCATTGTTTGCCTTGGCAGCCTCTTTGGCACCAAATCCTACCTGGATAGCATTGTAGCCATCCTTTTCCTTGGTTTTCTTCTGGATAACAACACAAGGGCCTGCCTCAACAACAGTCACCGGAATACGGCGGCCGTCCTCGGCAAATATTTGCGTCATACCAAGCTTTTTACCAATCAATCCCTTATTCATGGTTGATGATCCCCATCCTTATATTCTCAATTAAAGCTTTATTTCCACATCCACGCCTGCAGAGAGGTCCAGTTTCATCAGAGCGTCAACGGTCTGCTGTGTGGGCTCGAGGATATCGATCAACCTCTTGTGGGTTCTGATCTCAAACTGCTCACGGGATTTCTTGTCAACATGAGGTCCACGCAAGACGGTATATTTATTGACGACAGTCGGAAGAGGAATGGGGCCGGCAACCCTGGCACCAGTTCTCTTGGCTGTATCCACAATCTCACCGACGGAGACATCGAGCAGTTTGTGATCGTAGGCTTTCAAACGGATTCTTATCTTCTGACTTGGCATGGTACCCTCAACTTTTATTCGATAATGGAGCTGACAACCCCGGCGCCGACGGTACGGCCACCTTCACGGATGGCGAAACGAAGTCCTTCGTCCATGGCGATGGGGGTGATCAGATTTACGGTTACTGCTACGTTGTCGCCGGGCATGACCATCTCGGTGCCTGCGGCAAGCTCTACCACGCCGGTCACGTCGGTGGTCCGGAAGTAGAACTGCGGACGGTAGCCGTTGAAGAACGGGGTGTGACGGCCACCTTCTTCTTTGGTCAGAATGTAGGCTTCTGCCTTGAATTTGGTGTGCGGGGTGATTGAACCGGGCTTTGCCAGTACCTGACCGCGCTCGATGTCTTCACGTTTGACGCCACGGAGCAGGGCGCCGATGTTGTCGCCTGCACGCCCTTCGTCGAGCAGTTTACGGAACATTTCGACACCGGTGACGGTGGTCTTGGAGGTTGCGCGCATGCCGACGATCTCGACTTCTTCGCCAACTTTGACAATACCTCTCTCGACCCGTCCAGTGGCGACGGTTCCACGTCCGGAGATGGAGAAGACGTCTTCTACGGGCATGAGGAACGGACGGTCGATGGCGCGCTGCGGCTCGGGAATGTAGCTGTCTACGGCTTCCATGAGCTTCAGGATGGCGGGCTCGGCCAGTTCTCCCTGCTCGCCGTTCAGTGCCTGAAGGGCGGAGCCTTTGATGATGGGGATATCGTCGCCGGGGAAGTCATAGGAGGAGAGCAGTTCGCGGATCTCAAGCTCGACGAGTTCGAGGAGCTCTTCGTCGTCGACCATGTCGGCTTTGTTGAGGAAGACGACGATGTAGGGTACGCCTACCTGACGGGCAAGCAGGATGTGTTCGCGGGTCTGGGGCATGGGTCCGTCGGCTGCGGATACGACGAGGATGGCACCGTCCATCTGGGCTGCACCGGTGATCATGTTCTTGACGTAGTCGGCGTGGCCCGGGCAGTCAACGTGGGCATAGTGACGTTTTTCGGTCTCATATTCTACGTGGGCGGTGGCGATGGTGATTCCACGCTCACGCTCTTCAGGGGCGTTATCGATCTGGTCGAAGGCCTTGAATTCTGCCTGGCCTTTGCCTGCCAGTACTTTGGTGATGGCGGCGGTCAGAGTGGTCTTGCCGTGGTCAACGTGACCGATGGTCCCTATGTTTACATGGGGTTTAGTTCTTTCGAATTTCGCTTTTGCCATGAAGGTATCCTCCCTCTTATAGGAATTGCTTAGCCTTTAACTTTCGCAACTATCTCTTCGGCTACCGACTTCGGCACCTGCTCGTAATGGTCAAAGGTCATGGTATAAGTCGCACGACCCTGAGTTGCCGAACGGAGATCGGTTGAATAGCCGAACATCTGGGCCAGAGGTACCATGGCACTGACAACCTGTGCACCGGCACGGGAATCCATGCCCATAATGCGACCACGGCGGGAGTTGAGGTCACCGATAACGTCGCCCATATATTCTTCCGGGACAACTACTTCTACAGACATGATCGGTTCAAGGAGCACTGGTGCTGCTTTGGAACAGCCTTCCTTGAATCCCATGGAACCCGCAATCTTGAAGGCCATCTCCGAGGAATCGACCTCATGATACGAGCCGTCGATCAAGGTGACTTTAAAGTCAACAACCGGGAAGCCGGCCATGACACCGGTATCCATCGCTTCCTGGATACCTTTATCAACAGAAGGAATATATTCACGGGGCACGACCCCACCCTTGATGGCATCGACAAATTCATAACCTTTGCCGGGCTCCTGTGGTTCGAGTTCAAGCCAAACATGACCGTACTGACCACGACCACCGGACTGGCGTACGAATTTGCCTTCGACCTTGACCTTTTTGGTAATGGTCTCACGGTAAGCTACCTGGGGTTTGCCCACATTGGCCTCGACTTTGAATTCACGCATCAGTCGATCAACGATAATCTCTAGATGAAGCTCACCCATACCAGAAATGATGGTCTGACCGGTTTCCTCATCAGTCTTGACGCGGAAGGATGGGTCTTCCGAAGCGAGTTTCTGCAGGCTTAGGCCCAGCTTCTCCTGATCAGCCTTCGTTTTCGGCTCAATGGCGATGGAGATAACCGGTTCAGGGAATTCGATAGACTCCAGGATAACAGGATTATCTTCTACACAGAGAGTGTCGCCGGTGGTGGTGTACTTCAAGCCAACGGCAGCGGCTATATCCCCTGCATATACCTCTTTTATCTCTTCACGCTTGTTGGCATGCATTTTCAGAATGCGGCCGATACGCTCCCGCTTGCCTTTGGTAGCGTTATACACATAGGAACCGGATGTAAGCACACCTGAGTACACCCTGAAAAAGCACAGCTGGCCAACGAAGGGGTCTGTCATAATCTTGAAGCCCAGGGCCGAGAATGGCTCGCTATCGGATGCCTTACGCTCGATGGGGGCTTCAGTGTTGGCATCGATACCCTTGATGGCAGGAATATCGGTCGGAGCCGGCATGTAATCAATGACGGCATCAAGCAGGTTCTGAACGCCTTTATTCTTGAAAGCGGAACCACAGATGACCGGAATAATCTGGATAGCAATAGTAGATTTACGGATGGCAGCCACGATTTCGGCTTCCGTGAGCTCTTCCCCGGCAAGATATTTCTCCATCAGCGCATCATCGTGCGTCGACAGCTCCTCGATCATCTTCTCGCGGTATTCCTGGGCTAGCTCAAGCTCTTCTGCAGGAACATCGACGACCTGGAAGGTAGCGCCCAAAGATTCTTCATCCCAAAGGATCGCCTTCATTTTAACCAGATCAATGACACCCTTGAAAGTATCTTCCTTGCCGACTGGAAGCTGGATTGGTACCGGGTTGGCTTTGAGCCGATCCTTAATCATGGATACGCCACGAAAGAAGTCGGCACCGATACGGTCCATCTTGTTGATGAAGGCGATGCGCGGTACCCCGTACTTGTCAGCCTGACGCCATACGGTTTCAGACTGGGGCTCGACGCCGCCGACCGAACAAAAAACAGCCACGGCACCATCAAGCACGCGCAGCGAACGTTCAACCTCAATAGTGAAGTCCACGTGACCCGGAGTGTCGATGATATTTATGCGGTGATCCCGCCAGTTACAGGTGGTAGCGGCAGAAGTAATCGTGATACCACGCTCCTGCTCCTGCTCCATCCAGTCCATGGTAGCAGCACCATCATGCACTTCGCCGATTTTATGGGAAACACCGGTATAATAAAGGATACGCTCAGTTGTTGTCGTCTTACCGGCATCAATGTGAGCCATAATCCCAATATTGCGTGTCATTTCCAACGATACTAAACGTGCCACAAAAACCCCCGAAAACTATATATATGAAACTACCAGCGGTAGTGAGCGAAAGCCCTGTTGGCTTCAGCCATTTTGTGCGTATCTTCACGCTTCTTGACCGCTGCGCCACGATTGTTGTAGGCATCCAGAATCTCACCTGCAAGCTTATCGGTCACAGTCTTCTCGGACCGGTCATTGGCATACTTGACCAACCAGCGCATGGCCAGAGAGACGCGGCGCTCAGCCCTGACCTCGACAGGAACCTGGTAAGTAGAACCACCAACCCTCCTGGACTTCACCTCCAGCATTGGCTTAATATTATCAAGACTCTTTTTGAGAATCTTGACCGGCTCTTCGTTCACCTTTTCACTGACGATCTCAAGCGCTCCATACAGAGCCCTCTCGGCCGTGCTTTTTTTACCATCAAACATAATGATATTGACCAGCTTCGCAACAACCCGATCACCATATTTAGGATCAGGCAAGATCACTCTTTTAGCCACTTCTCTTCTTCTTGGCATACCTACCTCTCAAATTGTTCGTTTACTTCGGCCTTTTCGCACCATACTTGGAACGACTCTTCTTGCGATCCTTCACACCGACGGAGTCGAGCGTTCCGCGCACGATGTGGTACCTGACACCCGGCAAGTCCTTTACCCTGCCGCCGCGAATCAGCACAACCGAGTGCTCCTGCAGATTGTGCCCGACACCGGGAATATACGAGGTAACCTCAATCCCGTTCGTCAAGCGCACCCTTGCCACTTTACGGAGAGCAGAGTTCGGCTTTTTCGGCGTAGTGGTATACACCCTGGTACAAACGCCGCGCTTCTGCGGGCAACATTTCAAAGCAGGAGCAGTAGACTTATCCTTCTTGCTCTCCCTGCCGATACGAATCAACTGATTAATGGTTGGCATAACTACCTCTCGTACGCTTCATGCGCAGGGGTCCCCCTGCGGAAGCGATGAAAATAGCAATATAACTTTCGCTTGTCAAGCTTTTTATCAAGCAACTAATTTTTTTAGACGGAACCTATCCTGCAACCGCCTCTTCTGTCTGCTCCTGCGGAACGACGACAGGTTCCTCTACAACCAATTTCAGGTTTCTATACCGAGAAAGGCCCGTTCCCGCAGGAATCAGCCGCCCCATTATTACATTCTCCTTAAGTCCACGAAGACCGTCGATCTTACCTTCTATTGATGCCTGTGTCAACACCTTTGTTGTCTCCTGGAACGAGGCAGCAGAGATGAAAGACTCGGTAGAAAGCGAAGCTTTGGTGATACCGAGCAACAAAGGCTCTGCTATAGCGGGTTTACCACCCTTATCCAAGACCCTTTCGTTTTCGTCCTCGAAAACATAGCGTTCAAGCTGGTCATCGATGAGAAGGTTGGTGTCGCCCACATCCTTGATGCGGACCCTCCGCAACATCTGGCGGACAATGGTTTCGATGTGCTTGTCGTTGATCTTGACCCCCTGGAGACGGTAGACCTCCTGGACCTCATCCACAAGGTATTTAGCCAACTCTTTCTGGCCAAGGACCCGGAGGATATCGTGGGGATTGGAAGAACCATCCATAAGTGCCTCGCCTGCACGGACATGATCGCCCTCGTGAACGCTGATGTGCTTGCCTTTCGGAATGAGGTATTCTTTCGGTTCACCCATTTCCGGAGTGACTATGACCTTGCGCTTACCCTTGGCATCCTTGCCGAAAGTAACGACACCATCGATCTCGGAAATAACGGCAAAATCCTTGGGCTTGCGGGCTTCGAACAACTCGGCAACCCTCGGCAGACCACCGGTGATATCCTTGGTTTTTGTCGTCTCACGGGGAATCTTGGCAATAACGTCACCGGCATTGACAAAAGCATCTTCCTGAACGGTGATGTTGGCACCCACAGGGAGGTAGTACCTTCCCATGGTGGTCTCGTTGATCTTGGCGGTCTTCCCGGTTTCATCCTTGATGGTGATCCGGGGGCGTTTGTCGGCATCACGGGATTCGATCACGACCTTACGGGACAGGCCGGTGACCTCGTCCACCTGCTCTTCCATTGAGACACCTTCGACGATGTCCCCAAATTTAACCTTGCCGGCGATTTCGGTGAGAATCGGCATGGTGTATGGGTCCCACTCGGCAAGGGCTTCACCCTGCTTGATGACCTGACCTGCATTGACCTTGATCTTGGCACCGTAAAGGATGGAATATTTTTCCCGCTCCCGGCCTGTCTCGTCGACAATTGCCAGTTCACCGTTACGATTCATGACGATATGATGACCGTCGATATTAGTAACGTAATTAATGTTGATGAACTTGACGCTACCTTCGGTACGTGCTTCCAAGGAAGTCTGTTCCGCACGTCTGGAGGCGGTACCACCGATATGGAAGGTACGCATGGTAAGCTGGGTTCCCGGCTCGCCGATGGATTGGGCGGCAATGACACCGACAGCCTCTCCCATGTTGACCAAGTGTCCTCTGGCCAAGTCTCGGCCATAGCACTTGGCACAAATGCCGCGCCGGCTCTGACAGGTGAGCACCGAGCGGATCTTTACCTTTTCCAGCCCCGCCGATTCGATCTTTTGCACCAGGGTTTCATCGATCTCCTCGTTGGAGGCGACCAGAACGTCACCGGTAACCGGATCGAGGATGTCATCCAGAGCAACACGGCCAAGAATCCTGTCCCCAATATGTTCGATGACCTCGCCTCCCTCAGTGAGAGAGGACACAACCAGACCGTCCAGAGTACCGCAATCGGCTTCGGTAATAATGGCATCCTGGGCAACGTCAACCAAACGCCGGGTCAGATATCCAGAGTTGGCTGTTTTGAGCGCGGTATCGGCAAGGCCCTTCCTAGCACCGTGAGTAGAAATGAAGTACTGGAGTACGGTAAGACCCTCACGGAAGTTGGCGGTAATGGGTGTTTCGATAATCTCGCCCGACGGCTTGGCCATGAGGCCACGCATACCGGCAAGCTGACGGATCTGCTGTGCAGAACCCCTCGCACCCGAATCGGCCATCATGTGAATGGCGTTGAAAGAAGGTACCTTGACCTCTTTGCCGTCAGGTGCATGGACGATATCCCGGGAAAGGTTATCCAACATCTCCTTGGCAATCTCTTCGGTGGATTTCGCCCAGATGTCGATGACCTTGTTGTAGCGTTCGCCATCGGTGATGAGACCTTCAGTATACTGATTCTGGATCTCCTTGACATCTTCCGATGCCCTGTTGATGATGGCCGTTTTCCCTTCCGGGATGACCATATCATTGATGCTGATGGAAATACCGGCAATGGTCGAATAGCGGAAGCCGATGGATTTCAGCTTATCGGCAAGAATAACCGTTTCCTTGTTGCCGGCCAGGCGGTAGCAAACGTCCACCAGGTTGGAGAGTTCCTTCTTGGTCATAACCTTGTTTATGGTAGCAAAGGGAACCGCATCGGGGAGAACCTCCCTGAGAACGACACGGCCAGGCGTGGTTTCCACGAGCTGCGGTTTCTCATCGGTGGCCAGATTCTTCAGGCGCACCTTGACCCGTGCCTGCAGATCCACTTCGTCGGCATCGAGAGCAACCCGCACCTCGTCCTGTGACGCGAATATCTTGCCGTCACCCTTGGCGAAGAATTTTTCGCGGGTCATGTAGTAGATGCCGAGAACCATGTCCTGGGAAGGAACGATAATCGGTTTACCATGGGCAGGCGACAGAATATTGTTGGTGCTCATCATGAGAACGCGCGTCTCTACCTGGCTCTCAACTGAAAGGGGGAGGTGAACGGCCATCTGGTCGCCGTCGAAGTCGGCGTTGAACGCTGTACAGACAAGCGGATGCAGCTGAATAGCCTTGCCCTCGATCAGCACCGGTTCGAACGCCTGGATGCCGAGACGGTGAAGAGTCGGAGCACGGTTCAACATGACCGGATGCTCTTTGATGACCTCTTCCAGCACGTCCCAAACTTCTGGCCGTTCTTTTTCCACCATCTTTTTGGCGCTCTTGATGGTAGTAACGAAGCCTTTCTCTTCAAGCTTGTTGTAGATAAAGGGCTTGAAGAGCTCCAGTGCCATCTTTTTCGGCAGACCGCACTGGTGCAACCTGAGCTCGGGGCCGACGACGATAACGGAACGGCCGGAATAGTCCACGCGCTTACCGAGCAGGTTCTGACGGAAACGGCCCGACTTTCCTTTCAGCATGTCCGAAAGGGATTTGAGGGGACGCTTGTTGGGTCCGGCTATGGCGCGACCTCGGCGGCCGTTGTCGAACAGGGCATCGACAGCCTCCTGCAGCATGCGCTTCTCATTGCGGATGATGACCTCTGGCGCTTGAAGCTCCATAAGCCTTTTCAGGCGATTGTTGCGGTTGATGACCCGACGATAGAGGTCGTTCAGGTCGGAGGTGGCGAAACGGCCCCCATCCAGGGGAACCAACGGACGCAGCTCGGGAGGAAGCACCGGGATGCACTCCAGGATCATCCACTCCGGTTTGTTGCCGGAAGATTTGAATGCCTCGACCACCTTGAGGCGCTTCGCGGTCTTTTTCCGTTTGGCTTCGCTGGTCGCTTCGAGCATTTCCACGCGGAGCTGCTCGGCCAGCACATCCAGGTCCATGGACATAAGACACTCACGGATAGCGGCAGCTCCCATGCCCGCCTCAAACTGGCCGTTGTATTCTTCCATCGCCTTCAGGTACTGGTCTTCTGAGAAAACCTGGGCAAAGGGGAGACCGGTATTTTTCGGATCGGTGACAACGTACGCTTCGAAATAGAGGACCTTTTCCAGGTCCTTCAGGGTGATGTCCATCAAGTTGCCGATCCGTGAAGGAAGCGACTTGAGGAACCAGATGTGGGCAACCGGCGTTGCCAGGTCGATATGCCCGAGCCTCTCGCGCCGGACTTTCGAGGGAATGACCTCGACGCCGCATTTCTCGCAGACGATGCCGCGGTGTTTCATTCGCTTATATTTGCCACAGTTACACTCGTAGTCCTTGGTGGGACCAAAGATTTTTGCACAGAAAAGACCATCCCGTTCCGGCTTAAAGGTACGGTAATTGATGGTTTCAGGCTTCTTGACCTCGCCGAATGATCGCTCACGGATCTTTTCAGGCGAAGAAACGGAGATTCTGATGGCGGAAAAATGAAGGGGATCCTTCGGTTTATCGAAAAAATTAAAGATATCTTCCAAAATATATTCCTCCTCGTTTTTAGGAGTTATAACCAGAAATTTGTTTTAGTTGCATCGGGGAAGCGCGAATCAGTCTTCCTCGTTCTCAAGAAGCTCCACATCCAGTCCCAAGGACTGCAGTTCCTTGATGAGAACGTTGAAAGATTCAGGCAGACCCGGCTCCAGGGTATGTTTGCCCTTGACGATCGCTTCGTACATTCTGGTACGTCCTGCCACATCGTCAGATTTGACGGTGAGGAATTCCTGGAGCGCATAGGCAGCGCCATAGGCCTCCATCGCCCAGACCTCCATCTCCCCGAGACGCTGACCACCAAACTGGGCCTTGCCGCCGAGGGGCTGCTGCGTAACTAGACTGTAGGGGCCGATAGAACGGGCATGTATCTTATCATCAACCAGGTGGTGCAGCTTCAGCACATACATGACGCCGACGGTGACCTTGTGCTTGAAGGGTACGCCTGACTTGCCGTCATAGAGGGTAACCTGTGCCGCATGGGCAGCACCCGCCTTGCCCAGCATTTCCTGGATGCTCTCTTCCGATGAGCCCTCGAAAACCGGGGAAGCCATGGGCACGCCGCGCTTGAGGCGCTTGGCCACATTTTCCAGTTCTTCATCCCCAAGCGTATCAAGGAACTTGTTCATCTCCTTGTTGCCGTAGACCTCTTTCAAGTAGGTTTTGATCTTTGTCTTCGGAGAGTTCTTCTCTAGCATCTCCTCGATTTGCCAGCCAATGCCCTTGGCTGCCCAACCCAAATGGGTCTCCAGGATCTGACCCACGTTCATACGGGAAGGAACGCCCAGCGGGTTGAGAACGATCTCGACAGGGCGGCCGTCCTCAAGATACGGCATATCCTCTTCAGGAAGGATACGGGAAACGACACCCTTGTTTCCGTGGCGGCCTGCCATTTTGTCACCCACTTGCAGCTTACGCTTGATGGCGATATAAACCTTGACCATCTTGATGACGCCGGGGGGCAGGTCGTCGCCGCGCTTCAGCTTCTGCACCTTATCGTCAAAAACGTATTTGATGATATCGATCTGCTGGTTGAGGGTGGACAGAACCTGGGCAACCTTGTCGTCGGTCGTTTCGTCACCGGCAACGGAGATTTCGTCCCATCTGTCGATGGGGATGGAACTCAAGGCCTCCTCGGTGATAGCCTTGCCCTTGACGATAAGGACCTTGCCGTCCTTGCCTTCAACCTTGACTGCGGCCGTCTTCCCTATCAGCAGTTTCTTCAGTTTGCTCACTGCGGATTCGCGAATGATGCGTATCTCGTCCTGCTCGTCCTTGCGCAATTTTTTTTCTTCTGCCTGCTCAATCGCGTCGGTGCGCGCATCCTTGTCCGCCCCCTTGCGGGAGAATATCTTGGCGCCAATAACGGTACCTTCAACCCCTGGCGGCACGCGCAGTGAGGTATCCCGCACATCTCCGGCTTTTTCGCCGAAAATTGCCCGGAGCAGCTTCTCTTCAGGGGAGAGTTGCGTCTCCCCCTTGGGAGTGATTTTTCCGATGAGGATATCACCAGGCCTTACCTCGGCACCGATGCGGATGATGCCCGACTCGTCCAGGTCCTTGAGGGTCTCTTCACCCAGGTTTGGGATGTCGGCAGTGATCTCTTCCTTGCCCAGCTTGGTGTCACGGGCGACGCACTCAAACTCTTCAATGTGGATGGAGGTATAGCGGTCATCCTTCACCAGCCGTTCAGAAATGAGGATCGAGTCCTCGAAGTTGTAGCCACCCCACGGCATGAAGGCAACAAGCACGTTCTGACCGAGAGCCAGCTCTCCCATATCGGTGGAGGGGCCGTCAGCAATGACGTCGCCATGCTTGACGTGGTCCCCTATTTTAACCACCGGCCGCTGGTTGATGCAGGTGTTCTGGTTGGAACGGGCGAACTTGATCAGGTTGTAGATATCCACACCCGTTCCTGTTTCATCATATTCATCTTCATCGATCTTGACGACGATGCGGGATGCATCAACCGACTCGACGACGCCGTTATGGCGGGCAACTGCGGACACGCCGGAGTCGCGGGCCACGACCCGCTCCATGCCGGTACCGACCAATGGGGAGTCGGCCCGGAGCAGGGGCACAGCCTGACGCTGCATGTTGGAACCCATGAGCGCACGGTTGGCGTCGTCATTTTCCAGGAAGGGGATGAGCGAGGCGGCAACCGATACAAGCTGCATGGGCGCAACGTCCATGAGCTCAAGTTCATCCTTCCCCACCAGCACGAACTCACCGCTTTTACGGGCCGAGATATAATCGGCAACGAATCGGCCGTCAGCATCAACCTCCGCATTGGCCTGGGCGATGGCATGACCCTCCTCTTCCAGTGCGGAGAAGAATTTTACTTCGTTGGTAACTTTGCCTTCATTGACCAGCCGGTACGGAGTTTCAACGAAGCCGTGCTCGTTGATCCGGGCATAGGTGGACAAGGAGGCGATGAGACCGATGTTCGGGCCCTCCGGTGTTTCAATGGGGCAAACCCGGCCGTAGTGGGTCGGATGAACGTCACGCACCTCGAAGCCGGCACGCTCACGGGTCAGACCGCCAGGTCCAAGGGCAGAAAGACGCCGCTTATGGGTAACTTCGGAAAGGGGGTTGGTCTGGTCCATGAACTGGGAAAGCTGGGAAGACCCAAAGAATTCCTTGACCACTGCCGAAACGGGTTTGGAATTGATCAGGTCGTGGGGCATGAGGTTTTCCACTTCCTGCAGGCTCATCCGCTCCTTGATGGCGCGCTCCATGCGCACGAGGCCGATCCGGTACTGGTTTTCCAGTAGCTCACCCACCGCGCGGACACGGCGGTTGCCCAGGTGATCGATGTCATCAATGTTTCCCTTACCGTTCTTGAGATCGATGAGGTAGCGGACAACCTCCAGGACATCCTCTCTGGTAAGGGTCATGCAATCAAGGGGCACCTGCAGCCCTAGCTTGTAGTTCAGCTTTAGACGACCGACTGCGGAGAGATCGTAGCGCTCAGGGTTGAAAAAGAGATTCTCGAAGAGCGACAGAGCGCTTTTTAGCGTCGGAGGATCACCCGGACGTAGCCTTCGGTATATTTCTATTAGCGCATCGTCGGTGGAGCCGATCTTATCGATGAGGATCGTGTCGCGAAACGATGAGGTCACGTGAAGATTGTCGATAAAAAGAACCTTGAAGATATCGATTCCCTTCGACTTGATCTCTTCCAGCTTGGCCTGGGTCAACTCCTCGTTGCACTCGGCAATGATCTCACCGGTAGAGGGATCGACGATGTCATGGGAGGAAATCTTGCCGACCAACTCTTCGATGGTGATGGGTATAGACTTTATGCCATGCTCAGCCATTTTTCTGATGGCGGCCTTGGTGAATTTCCGGTTCGCCTTAACCAGAACTTCACCGGTGGCCGAGTCGACGATGTCGATGGCAGCCTTCTGGTTGGTGAGCAGCTCGGGATCGGCAACCTTGGTCAGGTTCTCCCCGGCGAAATTGATCTCCTCGCTCTTGTAGAAGAAGTTGAGCAGTTCGTCCGTGGAGTAGCCGAGAGCCTTGAGAAGTACGGTTGCCGGCATCTTGCGACGACGATCTATGCGCACATAAAGGATGTCTTTATGATCGAATTCGAAATCAAGCCACGACCCCCGGTAAGGGATGACCCGGGCGGAATACAGCACCTTGCCGCTGGAGTGGGTCTTACCCTTGTCGTGGTCGTAGAAAACGCCGGGAGAACGGTGAAGCTGGCTGACAATAACCCGTTCCGTTCCGTTTATGATGAACGTTCCATTCTCGGTCATGAGAGGAATCTCGCCGAAGTAGACCTCCTGCTCCTTTATGTCGCGGATGGAGCGGGTGCTGGGCTCTTTGTTCACATCCCAAACCACCAGCCGCACCTTGACTTTCATAGGAGCGGCAAAGGTCATGCCCCGCTGATGACATTCTTCCACGTCATACTTGGGGATGCCGAGAGAATAGGAAACGTATTCGAGGGAAGCAGTCTCGCTAAAATCCTTTATGGGAAAAACACTTTTGAAAACGGCCTCAAGACCGGAATTTTTTCTAGCTTCAGCGGGAACGTCTAACTGGAGGAATCTCTTGTAGGAGTTTTTCTGGATGTCAATGAGATTTGGTATATCAATGATCTTCTTTATTTTGGCGAAGTTCTTGCGTAACAGGGGGTTATTCGCAATTGAATAAGCCATATCTTCTCCTTTGGCCAACGCCGTAAGGCACTAACCCGGTGGATTTCTTACTAAACTCTTGACCCAGACAACCGGCTTGAGTGGCTATCAAACTAAAATAGAACAGCCAAGGCCGCATAAAGCGACCTTGGCTAGAACTAGAATTGATGAAAACAATTCTTATTTAATTTCAACTTCTGCGCCGGCTTCAACAAGCTGCTTCTTGGCCTCTTCGGCTTCTTCCTTGGAAACGCCTGTTTTGAGCGGCTGGGGTGCGCCGTCAACCAGGTCTTTGGCTTCTTTCAGGCCAAGGCTGGTCAGGGCACGGACGACCTTGATGACGCCGATCTTGTTTGCACCTGCAGATTTGAGGATAACGTCGAATTCAGTTTTCTCTTCAGCAGCCTCAGCAGCGCCACCTGCAGGAGCAGCAGCGGCAACAGCCACAGGAGCGGCTGCAGAAACACCGAACTTTTCTTCGAGCTCCTTCACCATTTCGGCAAGCTCAAGAACGGACATTTTCTCGATAAAACTAATTACATCAGCTTTGGTAATTTCAGCCATTTTGTATTCCTCCATTAATATTTATACGAATGTTGGGTAAAAGTATCAGTGACCTTCTTTTTGGATCCGGATAGCATTGAGTGCCCTGACAAAGCTGCCTGGCACAGCAGCAAGCACGCCGACGAAGTTGCTGGCGGGAGCCTGCATGGAGCCGAGCATTTTGGCGATAAGTACTTCGCGGCTGGGCAGATCGGCCAATGCCTGGATGTCGGCGACACTCAGAGCTTTGCCCGAAAGTACGCCGGCTTTCAAGGTGAACGGATTGGTCGTTTCCTTGGCAAAACGGGACAGTACTTTTGCTGCAGCGACAGGATCGTCGTAGGTGATGGCAACCGCAGTAGGTCCGGCAAAATGCGGCTGCAATGCCTCTTTGTCAGTCCCCTTCGACGCCAGTTCAAGCAGGGTGTTTTTGATAACCTTGAACTCGACAGCGGCCTTGCGGAGCTCATTCCTGAGATCGGTGGCCTGCCCAACGTTCATGCCACGGAAATCGGCAAGAAAAACGGCTTTTGCCCGCTGGAGCTTGTCGTGTACTTCGGTTACCAGTTGTTGTTTGGTTTCCTTATTCAAGCGCCTTCCTCCTTTCTTTTGGTTTCGGGTGGTTGACCCCGCCAAAGTCAGGAAGTTTCGGGAAATGATCCAGTTCCTTCAACTACCGCCAGTCTCGGTAGGCCAGATACCTGTTTATGTTGCCGCAGACCGGCAACACCTACTGTCTTTGACTTTGGCAAATCTATTAATTTATGCAACCTGTGAAGAAACGTCGGACACGTCAAGATTGACACCAGGTCCCATGGTGGAGGAAACGCTGATTTTCTTGATGTAGGTTCCTTTTGCTGCAGACGGCTTGGACTTGACCAGCGCATCGATGAGAGCGAGGAGGTTTTCCTTCAACTTTGCGGTGTCGAAATCGACTTTGCCAACCGGCGCGTGAATAATGCCGGCTTTCTCAACCCTGAATTCAACCTTGCCCGATTTTGACTCGCTGACTGCACGCCCCACATCAAAGGTGACGGTACCAACCTTCGGGTTCGGCATCAGGCCCCGGGGGCCGAGGAGCTTACCGATCTTACCGACGACACCCATCATATCGGGAGTGGCAATGGCGGTATCGAACTCGAACCAGCCTTCCTGGATCTTGGCAACCAGGTCATCGGCTCCCACATAATCAGCTCCGGCATCGCGGGCTTCCTTCTCTTTTTCACCCTTGGCGAAAACCAGCACCCGGACTTCCTTGCCGAGACCGTTAGGAAGAACAACTGCACCACGCACCATCTGATCGGCATGCCGTGGATCGACACCCAGCCTGACCGCGACATCTACCGTCTCGGTGAATTTGGCAAATGCAGCACCTTTCACCAGCTCGAGGCCGTCATTCAGGGTATAGGTCTTGCTCCTGTCTACCTTGGCAAGAGCTTCTTTAAGTTTTTTACTGGTAGCCATCTTCTTTTACCCTCTCTTTATCTATACAATCTCAACGCCCATGCTGCGAGCGGTTCCCTCAATGGTTTTCATGGCAGCTTCGAGGCTCGCAGCGTTCAGGTCGGGCGTCTTTTTGGAAGCAATCTCCTTCACCTGGGCCTTGGTCAGTTTTCCAACCTTATTCTTGTTGGGCACGCTGGAGCCGCTTTCGATACCGAGCGCTTTCTTGATGAGAACGGAAGCAGGAGGGGTCTTGGTAACGAAAGTGAACGATCTGTCTGCATAAACAGTAATGACTACTGGGGTAATGGTTCCTTCGTCTCCTTGGGTTTTGGCATTGAAGGCCTTGCAGAACTCCATTATGTTGACGCCATGCTGGCCAAGTGCAGGGCCAATCGGCGGAGCAGGGTTTGCTTTACCGGCCGGCACTTGAAGCTTGATATATCCAGTGATTTTTTTAGCCATTACTAAACTCCTTTAACTGTTCCTTTAAATCAGATGTATATCTTCAGATCGCAGATAGTGCCATCAGTTACTGTTTCTCGACCTGCATGAATTCCAGTTCCACTGGAGTCGCACGTCCAAAAATACTGACCATGACCCGCAGTTTGCCTTTTTCCGGCTTAACATCTTCTACCACACCGGCAAAATTGAGGAATGGCCCATCGATAACCCTGACCGTCTCGCCCACTTCGAAAAGCACCTTCGGGCGCGGTTTTTCGGCCCCCTCTTCCATGCGCTGGGTAATCTTTGCAACCTCTTCATCGGGAATGGCAAAAGGATTGTTGCCGCCGACGAAGCCGGTGACCTTGGAGGTTTCCTTGACCACATGCCAAGTTTCGTCGTCCAGCTCCATGTTGACCAGGATATATCCGGGAAAGAATTTACGGGACGAGGTTCGCTTCTCTCCCTTCTTCAACTCGACAACTGTTTCGCAGGGGATGAGAACTTCGCCGAACTTTTCCTCTAGTCCCAGGTTTTTGATGCGCTCCAAGAGCGACAGTCTGACTTTATTTTCGAAGCCGGAGTAGGTATGTACGCCGTACCATTTATGCGCCATTGTGAGTCCTCTAGCGGAGTATGAACCTGATCAGCTTGGCCAGGACAACATCACAAGCACCAAGATAAAGGGAAATCAAGACAATGATCACTACAACAACCCATGCTGTAGAAATGGTCTCCTTGCGGGCAGGCCAGGTAACCTTACCCAACTCAGCTCTCACTTCCTCCAAAAAGTTTTTGGTCTTTACCAGCACTCGTGCCACCCCACAATTATTAGGTTAAAAAAAATGGCAGGCCAGGAGGGATTCGAACCCACAACACCCGGTTTTGGAGACCGGTGCTCTAGCCGTTAGAGCTACTGGCCTGCATGAAGGAGCCGCACGAATTAGCGGCCCATTTTCGAATTATTTCGTTTCCTTATGTGACGTGTGCGTACGACAGAAGCGGCAGTACTTCTTCAGCTCCAGCTTTTCCGGAGTCGTCTTCTTGTTCTTTGTCGTCGTATAGTTTCTCTGCTTGCACTCGGTGCAGGCAAGGGTAATGATATCGCGCATTGCAGCCTTCCTTTGTGTTGATCGACAAAGGCGGGGTTACCCCCGCCCCTGAATAATTATTCGATAATGGAGCTGACAACCCCGGCGCCTACGGTACGGCCACCTTCACGGATGGCGAAACGAAGTCCTTCGTCCATGGCGATGGGGGTGATCAGATTTACGGTTACTGCTACGTTGTCGCCGGGCATGACCATCTCGGTGCCTGCTGCAAGCTCTACCACGCCGGTCACGTCGGTGGTCCGGAAGTAGAACTGCGGACGGTAGCCGTTGAAGAACGGGGTGTGACGGCCACCTTCTTCTTTGGTCAGAATGTAGGCTTCTGCCTTGAATTTGGTGTGTGGGGTGATTGAACCGGGCTTTGCCAGTACCTGACCGCGCTCGATGTCTTCACGTTTGACGCCACGGAGCAGGGCGCCGATGTTGTCGCCGGCACGCCCTTCGTCGAGCAGCTTACGGAACATTTCGACGCCGGTGACGGTGGTCTTGGAGGTTGCGCGCATGCCGACGATCTCGACTTCTTCGCCGACTTTGACGATGCCTCTCTCGACCCGTCCAGTGGCGACGGTTCCACGTCCGGAGATGGAGAAGACGTCTTCGACGGGCATGAGGAACGGACGGTCGATGGCGCGCTGCGGCTCGGGAATGTAGCTGTCTACGGCTTCCATGAGCTTCAGGATGGCGGGCTCGGCCAGTTCTCCCTGCTCGCCGTTCAGTGCTTGAAGGGCGGAGCCTTTGATGATGGGGATATCGTCGCCGGGGAAGTCGTAGGAGGAGAGCAGCTCGCGAATCTCAAGCTCGACGAGTTCGAGGAGTTCTTCGTCGTCGACCATGTCGGCTTTGTTGAGGAAGACGACGATGTAGGGTACGCCTACCTGACGGGCAAGCAGGATGTGCTCGCGGGTCTGGGGCATGGGTCCGTCGGCTGCGGATACGACGAGGATGGCGCCGTCCATCTGGGCTGCACCGGTGATCATATTCTTGACGTAGTCGGCGTGGCCCGGGCAGTCAACGTGGGCATAGTGACGTTTTTCGGTCTCATATTCTACGTGGGCGGTGGCGATGGTGATTCCACGTTCACGCTCTTCAGGGGCGTTATCGATCTGGTCGAAGGCCTTGAATTCTGCCTGGCCTTTGCCTGCCAGTACTTTGGTGATGGCGGCGGTCAGGGTGGTCTTGCCGTGGTCAACGTGACCGATGGTCCCTATGTTTACATGGGGTTTAGTTCTTTCGAATTTTGCTTTTGCCATGAAGGTATCCTCCCTATAAATGAATGCCTTAAATATTCGTTTTGCCGACTTTTGAACTGATTAAATGGAGCCCACATCCGGACTCGAACCGGAGACCTCTTCCTTACCAAGGAAGTGCTCTACCTCCTGAGCTATGTGGGCGATCGAAGAAAATTGGAGCGGGAAACGGGACTCGAACCCGCGACCCTCAGCTTGGAAGGCTGATGCTCTAGCCAACTGAGCTACTCCCGCCAATTCCTGTAATCAGAAGATTTTTGAATCGATAAGCAGCACTGCAACCCAGTTCATGCGACCTTAGTCTCCTGAGGCCTGCCGTGATCTCATCTCTTCTGTAGTATTTTATGGTGGAGGGAGGAGGATTCGAACCTCCGAAGTCTACGACGACAGATTTACAGTCTGTTCCCTTTGGCCGCTCGGGAATCCCTCCAGATGAAGACGTTTCCTGATAGTGGAGCTGGCGATGGGACTCGAACCCGCAACCTGCTGATTACAAGTCAGCTGCTCTACCAATTGAGCTACGCCAGCAACGCTTTTTTAACCTTAATAACCTTTTTTGCAGGCCGGTCAAAGATGCTTCAAAAAGCGAAGTTCCTTGTATAGATCAATTCAACTTTGCTGTCAACATTTTTTTAGAAAAAAATCGTTTGTTATTTTTCCGCCTTCTTTCTTTTACCCGGTATCCTGCCACAGCCAGAGCCGCCAGTTCCCCCCAAGAGCTCAATAGCGGCCGATTCCCGGTTACATGCACGCAGAGCCTCCATGACCTGCTTTCTTTCCTCCGGCAGATGGGCGAGAAGCAGGGACTTCTGCAGCCTCTTCTCCCGATCACCCCTTGCCACATGAACAGACTCTCCAGTAAACGGATCTGTTCCCGTATGATAGATGCAGGTGGAAAGGGTGCCGGGGGTGGGGGTAAAGTCCTGCACCTGTTCGACTCTCAACCGATTCCGTTTGAGGAAAAGGGCCAGATCGACCATGTCCGACAGGGTAGTTCCGGGATGTCCAGACATAAAGTAGGGCACGACGTGCTGCTTCTTGCCCACAAGGGCACTCTCCTCCCTGAAACGGACAAGAAATTTCTCAAAGGCGGCAGCGCCGGGCTTGCGCATCAGGTCGGTTACCCTTTTCGACGTGTGCTCAGGCGCGACCTTTAGTAATCCTCCCACGTGATGCCGCAACAGCTCGAAGAAATAGGACTTCTGGAGAGCCAGCAGATCGTAGCGGATTCCCGATGAGACCGCTGTGTGTTTTACCCCTGCCAGCTTCCTGGCCTTGGCCAGGAGGGCAGCTGCTCGTTTGTCCAGAATACGCAGGTTGCTGCAGGGATGCGGATAAAGACAGCTCTCCCGGCGACAGACAGCTTCGGCAGAAGGATTACTGCATGTCACACCATACATGTTGGCCGTCGGGCCGCCGATATCGCTAATACTCCCCCTGAACCACTTCCTGGAGGTGAGCTGCCCTATTTCCTTCAGGATAGAGGCTTCGCTTCGGGACTGGATGGTTTTACCCTGATGATGGGTAATGGCACAAAAGGCACACCCGCCGAAACAGCCGCGATGGCTGGTGATGGAGCTTTTGATCTGTTCGTAGGCAGGAATGGTCTCCCCATAGGAAGGATGGGGCGCCTTGACGAAAGGCAGGGCATAAATTGCGTCAAGGACCTTCTCCCCAAGGGGAAAGGCCGGCGGATTGCAGACTAGGTAGCGGTCGTCGTGCTGCTGAATAAGCCGCTTGCCGCAGAAGGGGTTCTGCTCACTGGAGATAAGCCGGAAAGCCTCGTTGAATTTGTGACCATCGGAAGAAACATCAGCAAATGAGGGAATTTCCCGAGCTGCTGCGCTCTGGTCTTCCGCTGTCCTGGAAATGAACGCGGTGCCGCGAATATCCGTTATCGATCTGAAATCTTCTCCCCCATTGACTCTTTGCGCCAATTCCAAAAGAGGCGCTTCTCCCATCCCATAAACCAGCAGGTCTGTCTTGGCATCGAAGAGAATGGAACGACGGACCTTGTCTTCCCAGAAATCGTAGTGGGCAAATCGGCGCAGAGAGGCTTCAATGCCGCCAATGACGACAGGAACCTGCCGATATGCTTCCTTGAGGCGGGAAGTATAGACGATGGTGGCCCGATTGGGCCGTGCTCCATGCCTGTTGCCGGGGGTGTAGGCATCATCGTGGCGCAGCTTGCGCGCCGGCGTGTAATGGGCGACCATGGAATCCATGGCCCCTGCTGAAATGGCGAAAAACAGGCGGGGAGCACCCAGCGCCATGAATGCATCTTTCGAGTGCCAGTCAGGCTGGGCAATGATGCCGACCCTGAAACCGTGGAATTCGAGCCATCGCGCCAGGAGCGGAATGCCGAAGGAGGGATGGTCGATGTAGGCATCGCCGCTGACAAAGATGATATCCAGCTCTTCCCAGCCCCGCTTTTCCATATCTTCCCGTGAGACAGGGAGAAAAGACATTTGCAGCAGTTCCTTTTTGGAGGATCACTCCTGTCGTTGCTAGGGAAATAGCCCCAGGGATTCCAGGCCGAGGTTCTCCGGAAAACCGTTCATGATGTTCATGTTCTGCACGGCCTGGCCGGAGGCCCCCTTTATGAGGTTATCTATGGCCGAGATGACGATGACTCTGCCGGTCCGCATATCGATGGTGAGGCCGATATCGCAGAAATTAGAGCCGCGAACGAAGGCGGTGGATGGAAGGGCCTTCTCCGGCAGTACCCGTACAAAGGCTTCACCCTTATAAAAATCCTGGTACAAATCCACAATGGCCTGGGAAGAAAGCTCACCGACCGGTGCGGCATAAATGGTCGAAAGAATGCCCCGGTCCATGGGCACGAGATGGGGGGTAAAGGATATCTTCAGCTCTTTCCCCGCCAGCAAGGACAGCTCCTGTTCAATCTCCGGAATATGGCGATGGGCGCCGCCAACCCCGTAGGCCTTGAAGCCATCGTTGACCTCACAGTACAGATTGTCCACCTTGGCGCTGCGCCCTGCCCCACTAACTCCGGATTTGGAGTCGGCAATGATCGTTGCTGGGTTTATGAGCTTTTTTTTCAGAAGCGGAGCCAAGCCGAGAATAATGCTAGTTGGGTAACAGCCGGGATTTGCCACCAGATCGGCCTCGGCGATCTTTTCCCGCCGCAGTTCCGGTAAACCATACACCGCCTTTTTCAAGAGTTCCGGATTCATGTGGGGCTCATACCAGGCGGCATACTCCTTTGCATCATGGAGTCGATAATCGGCGGAGAGATCCACCACCCTTTTACCCAGCTTCAGGAAGGTGGGGACCACCTCCATGGCGGCCTTATGCGGCAGGGCGGTGAAAATGAAATCGGCCTGTTCTGCGATCCGCACCGGCTCCAGGTTTTCCAGCACTAAATTGTAGCGGCTACGCAGGGTGGGGAAAATGGCCGCCACGTTCTTGCCGGCACTTTGCTCCGATGTGACGCAGGTAACGGCAACTTCCGGATGGCCGTGAAGCAGCCTTAACAGCTCGATGCCCGTATAACCGCTGGCACCTACTATTGCAACCTTCAGCATATGGATTCCTCCCGCGTTAATGGATTTGCCAATGAAAAAAGGGGAAAACCCTCAGCGGATCTTCCCCTTGATACCAAGATTCGGTTGTAACTAACAGCTCCCGATTAACGTTTGGAGAACTGGAAGCTGGCGCGGGCAGCCTTCTTGCCGTATTTCTTCCGCTCTTTGATACGCGAGTCGCGGGTAACGAAGCCGGCTTTTTTCAGCGGGGCACGCAGGGCAGCGTCAACCTCAAGGAGAGCCTTGGTAATGCCATGCTTGATGGCACCGGCCTGGCCGGAATCTCCACCACCGCTGACAGTCACATAGATATCGAACTTGCCCAGGTTTTCGGTCAGCTCAAGTGGTTGCTTGACGACCATCTTAGAAGTCTCGCGGCCGAAATATTCATCAAGGGTCTTGTGGTTGACCGTAATAACGCCGGTACCCGGCTTCAGCCATACCCTGGCGATGGAAGATTTTCTTTTTCCTGTTCCGTAAAAGCTTGCTGCTGCCATTTTTCTATCTCCTGATCTGAATAGAATCGAAAATTATATGTTCAGCGCCTTGGGCTGCTGGGCCGCATGGGGGTGATCGGTGCCGGTGTAGATCTTCAGCTTTTTGATCATGTGACGAGCCAGCTTGTTCTTCGGCAACATGCCTTTAACCGCTTTTTTGATCAGATCTTCCGGTTTTTTCTCCAGAAGTTTACCGGCAGAGATTTCCTTGAGCCCGCCGGGAAAACCGGAGTGGCTGTAATAAATCTTGTCGGCATTCTTGTTACCAGTAAGCTGGATCTTCTCAGCATTGACAACGATGACGAAATCGCCGGTGTCGACGCTGGGGGTAAAGGTGGGCTTGTTCTTGCCGCGAAGCACATTGGCTATTTCGGTGGCGATCCTGCCGAGAACCTTATTATCAGCATCAACCAGATACCAATCCCTGGCCACTTCATTCTTTTTCGCAATTTGCGTAGTCTTCATCTAACCCTCACAACTGGCTGAAATTTATTCATGCTGGATCACAGAAAGTTCGTAACATAATACATCGCCAAGATGCTGTCAAGGAAAATTCTTTACCGACTTATAAAAGGTCGATAGAATACCTCCATGAGACAAAGCCCCTGCGGCGGAGCGGTAATACCGGATGCAGCCCTGTCCCCCCCGGCAAGCAATCCGGGAATAGCGCCGGCATCCAGTTTCCCCTGCCCCACAGCCGCCAAGGTGCCCGCAATCACACGCACCATGTTCTTCAGAAATCCCGAGCCATGGACGTCGATGATGACTGAGTCCCCTTCTTTGGCAACTGAGACAGCAAAAAGCCGCCGGACGGTGGTCTTCGCAACACAGTTGGAAGCGCGGAAAGCGGCAAAGTCGTGCTCACCGACAAAATAAGAGGCTGCTTCCCGCATTTGCCCCACGTCCAGCTCGCCCCGCAAATGCCACGAGGTGAGCCGCATCAGGGGAGACCGGCGCTTGGCGTTGTAGATGGTATAGCGATAGTGCTTGCCGATGGCATCGGCACGGGGATTGAACGAGAGCGGCACCTCCGCAGCTTCCCTGATGGCGATATCCGGAGGAAGGAGGCAGTTCAGCCCATCGGAGTAAGCCCGAAGCGGCAGCTCCTTTGCCGTTTTAAATGACGCCACCATACCCAGGGCATGGACACCGGCATCGGTACGACCCGAAGAATGGAGACGGACCGCTTGCCCCAGCATTTTCGCCAGGGCCTCTTCGATGACCTGCTGAATGGTGATGCCGTTCGGCTGCAATTGCCAACCGCAGTAGGAGGTACCATCGTATTCTATGACCAGTTTGACAGCTCGCATGGGATAATGGCAGCAAAAATTACTTCAGGTAATCGCGGATCAGTATCTCGGCAATCTGCACCGCATTGGTGGCCGCTCCCTTGCGGATATTGTCCGCCACCACCCACAGATTGAGACCATTGGCTATGGATTCGTCCTTGCGGATTCTTCCCACCTGGACGAGGTCCTGGCCGGCGGCATCAATGGGCATGGGATAGATCCCCTCACCAACCTCATCCACCAGCTCGCACCCCGGTGCAGCGGCAATGAGCTCCATAGCTTTTTCCACGGTAATTTCCTTTTCGGTCTCTATATTGATCGATTCGGAATGACCGTAAAAGACCGGAACGCGTACTGTGGTAGCGGTCACCCGGATGTCCGCCTCCATGATCTTCCGGGTCTCGTTGACCATCTTCATTTCTTCCTTGGTGTAGCCATTTTCGCAGAAGGAATCGATCTGGGGGAGACAGTTGAAGGCGATCTGGTAGGGATAGACCTCATTGTTGGCCGGCCGACCATTGAGCAGTTCACCCACCTGGACGCGCAGTTCGTCAATGGCTTTCCTGCCGGTGCCGGAAACGGCCTGGTAAGTGGAAACGACGATACGCTCGATCTGTGTGTAGTCATGGAGCGGCTTCAGGGCCACCACCATCTGGATAGTGGAGCAGTTGGGATTGGCGATGATCCCTTTCTTTGTATAGTCGGCAATGGCATGGGCATTTACTTCAGGCACCACCAGCGGCACATCCGCGTCCATGCGCCAGGCACTGGAATTGTCGATGCAGACGGCACCGGCCTTGACCGCAGAAGGGCAGAATTCGCGGGAGCGCTCGCCACCTGCGGAAAAGAGGGCGATGTCGATGCCGTCGAAGGAATCGTGGGTCAATTCCTCCACCATGATCGGCTTGCCGTGGAACTCCAGAATTTCACCGGCGCTGCGGCTGCTGGCCAGGTACTTGATCTTCCCCACCGGGAACTCACGCTCCTCAAGACACTCGATCATCTGCGTGCCAACGGCACCGGTCGCACCGACCATTGCAATATTCCATAGTTTTTTTGCCATAACGTCATTTCTCCATTCTTCACCTAGCCTGCATAATTGCAGACGCAACCTTCATAAACTTGAATCCTCCGCTGAAACCGGAGGGATAAAAGACGTCATGTATATACCAACTGTTACTTTCAGAGCAAATGAAATTCTGCCAGGGAGCTGCCGGCTTGGCAGGGAAATTTGTCAGAATCACGCAAGCGGCAGATCATCGGGGGCATGGGCGGAAACGACCGGACAGTAAATTTCGCCACGCTCATCGTTCATGCCGACCGGCTTTGCCGCCTTGAGGAGCGTTATCCAGACCCGGACATTATCGACGATAATGATCGTCACCAGGGCAATAACAACGATGCTGAGAACGGTGTTGAGCATCATCCCTTTATCCAGGTAGAGCCTGATGTTCATGTAACCTGCGGCAAAGGTCGTCAGGGCCATTACGGCGCACGGTACCGCCGTGATAAGAGCGTAGCGCTTTTTCGTCGCAATCCGGAGAATGATCGTTGTCCCGATTGCCAAAGCCAGCGCCGCCAGCGTCTGATTCGTCACACCGAACATGGGCCAGATGGTTGTTACGTCTCCCGTGTAGAGTATATACCCCCAGGCAAAGGAAACGGTGCCACTCGTCAATATGATGCCAGGTAACCAGTCGGTCTGCTTGAGCGGTGCATAGAGGTTGCCCAGGACATCCTGCAAGATGTAGCGCGCCACCCTCGTCCCCGCATCGATCGTTGTCAAAATGAACAGCGCCTCGAACATGATGATGAACTGAAACCAGTATTTCATCGTATGCTGCAGTCCCTCGCCCATATGGGAGAAGATATATGCAGTACCTACTGCCAACGAGATCGCCCCGCCGGGGCGATGGGTAACATCGAGCCCCACCAGGCGGCACAACTCCGGCAGGTCCTTGACCTGCATATTGAGTTTGGCGAAGGCCTCCGCCGACGTATTGATGGCAAAGTAATCGTTGGGAACCAGTGTCACGGCGGCAAGGAGTGCCATCAGCCCGATAAAGGCTTCAGTCAGCATGGCGCCGTACCCTACCATACGAATCTGTGTTTCCTTTTCCAGCATCTTGGGGGTAGTACCGGAGCCGATCAGGGCATGGAATCCGGAGATGGCGCCGCAGGCGATGGTGATGAACACATAGGGCCATACCGGTCCGGGAATGATCGGTCCGCTGCCATTGACAAACTGGGTCGCAAAGGGCATCTGCACGGTGGGGTTGACGATGAAAAGCCCCAGCGCCAGCCCCGCGATAACGGCGATCTTCATATAGGTACTGAGGTAGTCCCGCGGCGCAAGGAGCAGCCAGACTGGCAGGGCCGCAGCACAAAATCCGTAGAGCGGCAGAATGATCGACAGGCTCTGTTTGCTGAAGGTGAACCAGCCGGCAAGGGAAGATTGTGCGACGGGGGCCCCTAAGTAAACGGCGGCAAGCACGGCGGCAACGCCAAAGATGGTTCCGGACAGGATCGCGCCCGGCTTGATTTTGAACATATAGAGACCGACAACCATGGCAATGGGAATGGTCATGCCGATGGTGAATACACCCCAGGGGTTGTTGTAGAGGGCATTGGCCACAGCCACGGCAAGACCGGCCAGGGCGATGATAATGATGAACAGGGTAACGAACGCGGTGGTGACCCCGGTAAGCCTGCTCACGTCCTTTCGTGCGATAACCGACAGGGACTGTCCCCGATGGCGGACCGACGCAAAGAGTATGATCATGTCATGGACGCAACCGGCAAAAACCGAGCCCAGCAGAATCCAGAAAAAGCCCGGACCCCACCCATACTGGACGGCCAACGTCGGACCGATCAGTGGTCCCGCTCCCGCAATGGCCGCGAAATGATGTCCGAACACGACCCACTTGTTCGTGGGTACGTAATCCTTACCGTCATTGCAGGTAAGTGCCGGTGTAACATTCCGGTCGTCGAGCATCAACACCTTGGCGGCAATGAAGGCCGAGTAGTAGCGGTATGCCAGGGCAAGGGCACAAAGAGCAGATACCAATAGATAGATTACACTCATGATCAATCCCCTTCTTTTGAGACTCTCAGCGGCAAAGAAAAGGCGCGGAGCCAAAACTCCACGCCTTTCTTCGTGTCTCAGATAACAAGCTGCATAGAATAAGCCTACCGCTCCATGAGGATACGCAGCATCCTTCTCAACGGTTCTGCCGCGCCCCACAGCAGCTGATCGCCGCAGGTGAAGGCCTGTACGAACTGCGGCCCCATCTTCATCTTCCGCACCCGGCCGACCGGGACAGTGAGAGAACCGGAGACAGCAGCCGGGGTCAAGTCATTGAGGGTCTCCGCCTTGGTGTTGGGCACGAATTTCACCCACTGGTTGTCGTTCTTGATCAGGTTCTCGATGTCGGCAAGGGGCAGGTCCTTGTTCAGCTTAATGGTCAGGGCCTGGCTATGGCAACGCATGGCGCCGACCCGCACACAAATGCCGTCCACGGGGATCGGTGCAGTCGTGCCGAGGATCTTGTTTGTCTCGGCAAACCCTTTCCACTCCTCGCGGCTCTGTCCATCTTCCACCTCCCTGTCGATCCAGGGGAGGACGCTGCCTGCCAATGGGTAGCCGAACTCCTTGGTGGGAAGGGAGCCGTCGCGCAGGGTGGCTGTCACCTTCCTATCGATTTCAAGGATCGCAGAGGCCGGATTTTTCAGTTCCTCGGCAACAACGCCGTGGAGGGTGCCCATCTGGCTCAACAGCTCCCGCATGTTGGGGGCGCCGGCGCCGCTAGCCGCCTGGTAGGTCATGGAGGTGAGCCACTCCACGAGCCCCGCCCTAAACAAGCCTCCCAAGCCCATGAGCATGAGGCTGACGGTGCAGTTGCCGCCGATGAAATCCTTCTGTCCTTTAGCCAGCGCAGCATCGATGACATTGCGGTTCACCGGATCGAGGATGATGACCGCGTTGTTTTCCATGCGCAGGGTGCTGGCGGCATCGATCCAGTAGCCCTGCCAACCCTGCTTGCGCAGTTCCGGATGGATTGCCTTGGTATAGTCTCCCCCCTGGCAAGTGAGGATGATATCAAGCTTCTTCAACTCCTCGATGTCATCGGCCTTCTTCAGGGTCCCCGCATTCATGGGGGCAGGCTGACCTGCCTGGGACGTTGTGAAAAACACCGGCTCGAAGCCGAGACTGAAATCTTTCTCCTCCTGCATCCGCTGCATGAGGACAGAACCAACCATACCGCGCCAACCGACGATTCCGACTTTCATATGTCTATACCTCTTCCGTTGAGATAATGTGAATCTTGATTATGACAAGTGCTGCAACAAAATTGCAACAAGTTATTGGGCATTGACCGGCAGCCCATTTGCTCCGAAAAACTCAGGTTGTCAAAAATAGTCAGGTCGTCGCACCGCAGGAAGCTCGCGGAGGCGTAGCAGCGCTACGCCGCACAAGGCGGCTTTCGAGGACGGCGGCGAGATGGCTGTTTTTCAACAACCTATTAGAGGGCAGCGATGATCGCCTTGCCGATCTCGCTGGTGTTTACCAGCTTCTCCCCATCCTTCTTCTGATAAATGTCCCTGGTCCTGTAACCCTGATCCAGAACCTTTGCCACCGCCTTATCAATGGCGTCGGCAGCTTCAATCAGGCCGAAGGAGTAGCGCAGCATCATTCCTGCCGAGAGTATCTGGGCAATGGGGTTGGCAATACCCTGGCCGGCAATGTCGGGTGCAGAGCCACCGGAAGGTTCATACATGCCGAAGGTCCCCTCGGCTAGGGATGCGCTGGGGAGCATACCCAGGGAGCCGGTGAGCATGGCGGCCTCGTCGGAAAGGATGTCGCCGAACATGTTCTCGCAGAGAAGAACGTCGAACTGCTTGGGCCAGCGCACCAGCTGCATGGCGCCGTTGTCCACGTACATGTGGGTCAGCTCCACATCCGGATATTCCTTGCCGATGCCAGTCACCACCTCGCGCCAGAGCACGGAGGAAGAAAGGACGTTGGCCTTGTCGATGGAGCAGACCTTTTTTGAGCGTTTGCGGGCCGCCTGGAAGGCCACGTGGGTGATGCGCTCGATCTCGGGTACGCTGTATTTCATGGTGTCGATGCCGATCCGGTCGCGCCCTTGCCCCTCTATACCCTTGGGCTGTGAGAAATAGATACCGCCGGTCAGTTCCCGGACCACCAGAACGTTGAAGCCGCCGGCGATGACCTCTTCCTTCAGGGACGAGGCGCCGGTCAGAGAGGGAAAAATGATGGCAGGACGGAGATTGGCATAGAGGCCGAAGATCTTGCGTAGCGGAAGCAGCGCGCCACGCTCCGGCTGCTCGTCGGGGGGCAGGGTTTCCCATTTTGGACCGCCCACCGAGCCGAAGAGGATGGCGTCAGCAGCCTTGCAGATATTGACGGTTGTTTCGGGAAGGGCCTTACCCTCGTTATCGATTCCGGCTCCACCCACATTGGCATGGGTCCGCTCGAATTTCACATCGTATTTAGTCTCGACAGCGTCCAGGACCTTGAGGGCCTCGGCCATTACCTCGGGGCCGATGCCGTCGCCAGGCAGAACCGCCACTTTAAATGTTTTTGCCATTGTTCATTCCCCCCGCTCATTTTAAAAAATTGGTCGATATTATTTGCCCCGAGCGGTCATTGTCAACAAAAAAGGACCGCTTTCAGGCGATCCTGGGCAAAAAGACAGCGCAGAGCAAGGATTGATCGTCAGGAAACTTCGCCCCCTTCCCTGGCAAACGCCTCCGCCACTTCATGTTCGAGGCGTGCCCCTTCCCCCTTGTATTTCGCAGAAAAATGAAAGGGTGTAACCCGTGCAGCGCCAGCCCTGCGGGCAAGGGAACCAGCTTGGGCCGCAGTCAGGTGGCATTTTTCCCGGGCCCGATCCGCCTCTTCATCCAGGAAGGTTGATTCGATGAAGAGGTAGTCGGCATTACTGGCAAGGGCGACGATTTTTTCTGCATTGGCCGGGGAAAAGACCACATCGGTGACATAGGCGATTTTCTGTCCGGGCACTACCTGCAGCACCTTCCCCTTCAGCTCGCCGAGCCTGAAAATTCGCTCCTCCGAGCCGGCGACGGTCCTTCTCCTGGCACGAATGAGCGTATCATCCTCCTTTTCCTGCAGTACGGCCCGTTTCAGCTCTGCCAGCCATGGTCCCACTTGGAGCCCCAGTTCTTCCAGGCAGTTTTTCATGACATTCACATGCTGCTTTTCCTCCAGACAGAAGGCAAGGCTGGTGGTACGGTGATCGAGGAAGGCACAGCGGATGGAGAAAGTCTCCTCATCCAGCAACAGCCCCCCATCAATGGTGAACGGCGGCCGATCTCTCCTGCGGAAGCCTTCCCGGCAATGGAATTCGGCAGAAGAGGCGGAACCGTCTTTGGTCACTTCAATGGCAACGACCGTGAAGTCGGTGGGGTAATTCTCAACCAGATTCCAGGTATAGCCCGCCAGGCGGTGCCCCACCTGATCGACGAAACCTGCGGGTCCATACAAATGGATGGTTTTATCCCGCCCGAGGCAGGTCCGCACCAGCTGATCGAAACCGATGAAGTGATCGACGTGGGTATGGGAGATGAAGATATGGCCCACGCGCAGCAGTTTCCGTGGGGAAAGCCTGGACAGGTCACCAAGATCGAAAAGCACCGCCCGGCGCTCGAAGAGGAAGTCGATGTAGAGACCGGGATCGTCCAAGGGATCATTGATGAGAAACGGATGGAACTGTGGCGTCATGGGCACCTCTGTTTCTGCCATGAATCAATTGTAGCGGCAACGGGATAACAGTCAAAATGCCGCACAATCGTGAAGTTGCCACCGTCAAATGCTGTTGACAGGTGCGGGTCGAGGAATTAGAGTAAGTGGAAATTTTAATACTGGGGGGATTGATGGCAATCAAACTGGGTGAGATACTGGTGGAGTCGGGTAAGATCACACAGGCTGAACTGGACGAAACATTGAAAAGCCAGGTCATCTTCGGCGGCAAAATCGGCACAAACCTCATCGAGATGGGATATATAGAAGAAGAGGAACTGGCCCAGTTCCTCAGCAAAAAGCTCGGTGTGCCCTGTGCCAAGAAGGAGCACCTCTTTAACCTCTCCCCCGCCACAGCAAAACTCATCCCGGAAGAAACCGTCAGAAAATACCGGGTCATCCCCCTGGGACTGGACAAGAAAAAACTCTACGTAGCCATGGAGGACCCCTCCAATCTGGCCTCCATCGACGAGATATCATTTATCACCGGCTTTATCGTTATACCGATGATCGCCACGGAACTAAGCATCATTCTTGCCCTGGAGAAGCACTACGGCATCAAGCGGGAAACACGCTACATCACCGTCGCCAACGGTGGAAGACGGCAAGCACGGGCTGCCAGGAGTACCGGCCCTTCCCAAGCCACGGTATCAACACCGCCATCGGCAAAACCCGCGCCTCCCCCGGAAGAAGAGGTCATCGAGCTTCCCCTTCTCTCCGAACTGGCAGAGATGGAGATTGGGCCTGCCGGCTCCAGTGCGCCGGCACCTGCGTCATTCAGCACAGCGGCAAAAGAGACCATCGATAAATACACCATCGACACCCTTTCCATGGAACTGGCGGAGGCGGAGGACCGGGATGCCATCGCCAGCCTCATCGTCACCTTTGCCGGGCAGGAATTCGACCGCGTCGCACTCTTCATGGTCAAGGGAAATACCGCCGGCGGGTGGAGCGCTGTTTCACAAGGCAAGCCCCTTGCAGGTTTCGAGGAATTCCAGGTGCCGTTAAAGGCACCATCGGTGCTGCAGATCGTCACCGAAGGCAAGAGCTTTTACCTGGGGCCTCTGGCGGACACCCCCGGCAACGGCACCATGCTCGCGGCACTGGGGGGAGGAAAACCGGTGACCGCGCTGCTGGTGCCGCTGGTCATGATGGGCAGGGTGGTTTCCATCCTCTATGTCGAGGGGGGTAAACAGCCCCTGGGTGAACGGGTCGTCGACATGCAGAAGGTTATCGGCAAAGCCGCCATGGCCTTCGAGATTCTCATCCTCAAGAGCAAGATCCTCATGACCTGAGGGAAGACTCGTGGAATTCAGGAATAAGAAAAGCTCGGTCCGGGAATTTCGGGGAAACCAAGGCAGTCGTGACGTCGTCCGTTCGCTCTGTCGCCACAGCTGCGGACCTTGCGGTGCCACCCATGTAATGCCGCACGATGCTTAAACGTTCGCCCCCTCCTCCGTTCAAGAAATCTCTGAAGGCAAAAAGGCCCGTCGAAATCCGGCGGGCCTTTTCAGTATCCAAAATCAGCCTTCCTCTTCCCTGAACCACTTGTCGAACCAGCTGCGATGGTCCTTCGATGCAAGTATCTGCAGGTCCCTGGGACCAAGCCAGATGCCGCCGCAGGTCGGGCATTTATCCAGGGGGACGCCGCGGAAGGTCATGGGCATTATAGCGGTGCCACACTTTGGGCACCTATTCTTGCAGTAGGTCTTTATGATCTTTTCCCGGGCTGCCTCCCGCATCTTTTCGATCTTTTTCTTCTCCTCGTTGTAAATATACTGGTCTTCCAGGGCTTTTTCCCGCTCGTCCCATTTGCTGTTCATACACGCCTCCTTCTTTATTGCATTGGGAATAACATCACTTCGCCCGCCACATTCTCATTATAACCTTGTTAATGGCCGCCGCAACGGCTAACCTCTGTATAGCCAGCTTAGAGGATGAAGTCGGTGGAAAGGAAGTTGGATTTCCCCTCCCGGACGATATTGCGGATGATCTCCTTGTTCTGGTCGGACTCCCTGGCGGCCACCAGGGCACGGATGGAAAAGGCCCGCAGCGCATCGGAAACGGAAAGGGTCCCCACCGCCGAGTCCTTGCGCCCCGTAAAGGGAAAGATGTCGGGCCCGCGCTGGCACTGGCTGTTGATGTTGACCCTCGACACCTGGTTGACCAGGGGGTCGATGAGGTTGGCCAGTTCCATCGTCTCATGGCCGAAGATGCTCACCTGCTGACCATAGGCCGATTGGGTGATGTAGTCGATGGGAACGGAAAGGTCGCTGAAGGGGAGGATGGGGATGACCGGACCGAACTGTTCCTCGGTGTAGACCCGCATCTGCCCGTTCACCGGATAGAGAACCGCCGGATGGAAGAACGTTTCCCTGACCGTCCCTCCCCCTTCGTTCATAACTTCGGCACCGAGACGCGTCGCATCGTTCACGAGTCCCGACAGGTATTCCGGCTTGCCCGCCTCGGGCAATGGCGTTATGACCACCCCCGGCTCCCACGGCATGCCGCATTTCAGCGCGTTAACGGCTTTGGCAAAGGCGGCGACGAATCGATAGGCAATGGATTCATGGACGAAGATGATCTTGATGGCTGTACAGCGCTGGCCGTTGAAGGAGAGACTTCCCACCAGAGACTCCTCCACCGACTTATCCAGGTCCGCATCGGGCAGGACAATGGCCGGGTTTTTCGCCTCCAGCCCCAGAACCGAGCGCAGGCGGTGCATTTTGGGGTGGGCCTTCTGCAGGAGATCGGCTGCCTTACTTGAGCCGATGAAGGCCAATACATCCACCTTCCCCGATGACATGAGCGGGGGGGTGATGGTCCTGCCTGCGCCGAAAAGGGTATTGACCACTCCCGGCGGGAATGATTCCTGAAAAGCCTTGAGCAGCGGGGAAAATAGCAGGATGCCGTGGCGGGGCGGTTTGAGCAGCACCGTGTTGCCCATGATAAGCGCCGGGATGAGTGTTGTGAAGGTCTCGTTAAGGGGATAGTTATAAGGCCCCATGCTCAGGGTCACCCCCAGGGGGGAGCGGCGGATCTGGCCGATGATGCCCTGCTGGATGACGAAGCGGGACGAAACCCGGTCCAGCTCCTTCAAGGCGTCGATGGTATCCATGATGTAATCCACCGTCCTGTCAAACTCCTTTTCCGAATCCTTGAGGGACTTGCCGATCTCCCACATGAGCAGCCGGACCACTTCACCCCGTTTTTCCTTCATGCGCCAGGCAAATTCCTGCACGCACTCGATGCGGGCGGCCACCGGCATGGTCGGCCAGCGGCCGCGGCCAGAATCGTAGGCCTCGACGGCAGCAGCAAGAGCGGCCAGAGCATCCCCCTCGGCCATGAGGGGAAACCGGCCGATCATCTTGCGCGACAAGCCGGTGTCTTGGCGCACACACACCGGCGAATAAACCTCCTGCATTGGACCTTCCCAATGGCGAAGCTCTCCGTTGAGCAGGAACCGGTCCATCTCCACCGGCTCGGGCAGCCCATAGGCCGCCGGTATGTCGGCTTCGGCAGGGAAAAGCCCCGCCATGCTCTCTTGCAGAACCATATGACCTCCCATGTCCCTGGATCGACAGCTTTAATTTGTCCGCCCGTATTCATAATTATACCAGACCGGAACCCTTCCGGACCTCGGCGCTTGCCTCCTGGAAATGATCGAACTGCATGGTGAAACTCCCTCCCCCCCTGGTGGCGCTGCGCAGTTCGGTCATGTAACCGAACATCTCCACCAGGGGCACCTGGGCACTTATTATCTGGTTCTCCGACCATACCGCCAGCCCTTCGACCCGCCCCCGCTTCTGCTGTATCTGCCCCAGGACCCGCCCGGCATATTCGGCGGGAGTTATAATCTCAAGGGCCATGACCGGTTCGAGGACAATGGGTGCCCCCTCCTCTGCCGCCCGGGCAAAACCGCGGTGGGCAGCAGCCCTGATCCCCATCTCGGTAGTGATCCCCGGCTCGAAAGGAACCTCCACGACTTCTACTTCAAGATCAGCATAGGGATAGCCGGTCCTGCCCCCCGACGCGCAGGCTGAACGTAGGCTTTCTTCCAGAGCTGTCTGCATCTCCAGCGGCAATGGCGACGATTCGCCAAGTGGCCCGATAATCCGGATGCCCTCCCCTCGCGGCAATGGCCGGATGGAAAGCAGGACTTCCCCCTTCTGCAGGCGACCGTTCACCTCCTGGGCAAACAGCTCCCGTCTGGTCACCGGCCGACGCAAGGTCTCCCGGCACATGACACGCGGCGGACCAATCTTGACGCCGATGCCGTACTCCCGCTTCAGCCTGTCGGTAACAATCTCCAGGTGCAATTCCCCCATGCCGGTCAGGATCGTCTCTCCGGTTTCCCGGTCCTCGTGGACGCGGAAGGTAGGATCCTCCCATTGCAGCGTCTCCAGCGCCTCGGGGAGCCGCTCCCGGTCTTCGGCCCCCTTTGCTTCAACGGCCACTGATACCACCGGTTCTGGGACGGTGAGCCCCTCCAGGACCAGGGGATGGCTGGGTGCGCAGATGGTATCCCCGGTGAGGGTGTGCTTCATGCCGGTTACGGCAACAATATCCCCTGCAGTGGCCTCGCCAATCTGCTCCCGCTTGTGGGCATGCATGTGGAAGAGACGGTCAGCCCGCTCCAGAACCTTGCTGCTACCGTTGAAAACGGCCGCACCGCTGGAAAGCTTCCCCGCATAGATACGCAGATAGGTGAGTCTCCGCCCTTCTTCGGCAAGCACCTTGAAGGCAAGGGCGACCAGGGGAGACGCCGGATCGCAGGGAACTGCCACGGTCTCGCCACCTCCGGGGGGGCGTGCCGTGACCGGCGGCAGATCCAGCGGCGAGGGAAGAAAGTCCACGACCCCGTCGAGAAGGGGCTGAACTCCTTTGTTGCGCAGGGCGGAACCGCAATAGACCGGGCAAATGCTGCAGGAGACGGTTCCCTGCCGCAGGGCAGGAATCAGCCGTTCCGCGGAAATTTTCACCCCGGCGAGGTAATCGGCAAGGACCCTGTCGTCGAAATCAGCGGCAGCTTCAACCACCAGATTGCGGGCGGCTGCAGCCTCTTTCTCATATTCCAGTGAGATCGGCAGCCGCTCAACGGTCATCCCCCGGTCCGCCTCGCTGAAGAGAACCAGTTCCTCCGCCAGTAGGTCGATGACCCCGATAAAGCCGGCCTCCGAGCCGACTGGGAGCTGCACGGGCACGACCCGGACCTTCAGCCGGGATTCAATCGACGAAAGGACCGCGGCAAAGTCGGCGCCGATGCGGTCCATCTTGTTGACGAAACAGATGCGCGGCACCCGGTAACGATCTGCCTGACGCCACACCGACTCGGTTTGGGGCTGAACCCCTTCAACGGCGCTGACGATGGCGATTCCTCCATCCAGCACCCGCATGCTCCGCTCCACCTCGATGGTAAAGTCGATATGCCCCGGCGTGTCGATGAGATTGATGCGGCAGTCCCGCCAGGTGCAGCTGTTGGCGGTAGCGGTGATGGTAATGCCCCGCTCCTGCTCCTGGGGCATCCAGTCCATGACCGCCTCCCCGTCATGCACCTCTCCCATCTTATGGATTTCGCCGGTGTAATAGAGGATGCGTTCGGAAACGGTGGTTTTTCCCGCGTCGATATGGGAGATGATGCCGATGTTGCGGATCCGGGCAAGGAGTGGGGTAATCATGACACCTCGCAAAAATCAGCAGGTTGGAAGGAAAGGGAGGTCTCGGAACCAGTAGATTATAGCAGATATGGAGGGAACGGCATCCGGCGAAGGTAGTAGATCAGCGGGTCCCGTGGCTATGGTTTTCTGTGATCTTGCCGCCCGGAAGGAGTCGAAACCAATGGCCGCGCCAGGCGACCCGGTTGCCGAGAAAGGAAAGCGCCCAGGTTGCGAAGGCAAGACAGTCCCGCAGGGGAAGCAGCCAGAGCCATTTTGGAAAAAGGCGATCGCCGACGAAGGAGCGGCTGTAGATGAGGGTAACAAGAGAGCGGCAGCCATACAGGATAGCGGCAGCAGTGAAACCGGTCGCGGAAAATCGGGAAAGGGCAATGGCGAGGAGTGCGGCGGGAAAAGGCTGGGTGATGCCGGAGGCAAAGTAGCCTCCCGGGCGGCTGACGCGCATGGTTCGAGCCCAGCGCAACTGGCGGGAAAGGATATTCCGCAGGGATTCCCGGTGGAGGATGCTCTCCACATAGCAGTCGGACAGCTCCAGCCGGTAACCAGCCCTGTGGACCTTGTTTCCTAGCTGGTAGTCATCGGCCAGGTAATCTACCAGCGCAGCAAAGCCGCCGATTCTCTCAAGCGCCTCCCGTCTCACCGCCATGGAAGCCCCCAAGGCAAAAGAAAGTCCCTCCAACCTCAGGGCCACCATGACATTGGGCACCATTTCCGCGGTAAAGCCCATGGCCTCGATGGCGCTGGCGGCTCCCAAAACGCCGGTCGTCCGGTAGAGGGAAGTGACAAGCCCCACCCGTGGATCGGTAAATGGAGCGCAGACCTCCTGCAGATAGTTTGTGCGGACACGGATATCGCTGTCGCAGACGATGATGATGTCGTGCTTCGCCTTGGGAAAGGCGTTGATCAGGTTGCAGACCTTGTAGTTCGGGCCGTAGATCCGTTCATCCACCACCAGTTCCAGGTCGGCCTCGGGAAATTCCACGATCAATCGTTCGATGACCGGTATGGCCGGGTCGGCAGCGGAGGCAACGGCGAAGATCATTTGAAAGCAGGGGTAATCCTGGGTGCAAAAAGAAGCGAAATTGGCGAAGCTATCCGCATCCATCCCCTTGACCGGCTTGAGGATCGTCACCGGCGGCAGGAAGTCGCATGGCGGCTTTTTCCGGCCCAAATAGGCACGGCCGCACCAGAGAGAAAGCAGTGAATAGATCAGGGGCGGTGCAATGAGGAGAAATGGGAGAAGCGTATCAAGCATGCCTTGCTGAATCCTTAAGGGTGGATTTTTGCACAGTAACCACATATGGGGCGTTGGATGATCGATTGATCTGCCTGCTGCACCAGGCGGAGTATTGCTGCGGCGCTAGCAAGCCGGCCCATTGCTCCACCGCAGCCGCCTCCTCGCCACCACCTTCATGCCCTGGATACACGGCGGCTACCAGAATCCCCCCCGGCTGGATCAGATCTGCAGCTTGTTCCAGGGCGGCACGAGTTGTCTCTGGCCTGGTAATGCAGCTTTTATCGCTGCCGGGGAGATAGCCGAGGTTAAAAACCACTCCCCGCACCGGCGCAGTCACATGGATTGCCATTTCCTCGTGGCCCACATGGAACAGCTGTACCCGATCCAGGCAATGATGTTCCTCAAGCAGTTGTCTAGTTGCTGCCAGAGCCTCTGCCTGAACATCGAAGGCGAAGATTTTCCCCTCAGTACCCACCAGTCCGGCAAGAAACAGCGTGTCATGGCCATTGCCGCAGGTGGCATCCACCACCCTGTCCCCCGGCCTTACCCGCTCGCGCAGGAAAAGATGGCCCAAGGCCACTGCATTGCGAAAAGAATCCATCAAATTTTAGCCTCACGTGCGGCAAGGATGCCTGCCGCGACTTCGTCCGTTCGTTCGGTCGCTACAGCTGCGGGCCTTGCAGGGACTTCGCCTTCAACAGCTGTAAAACCAAATGCGGGCAGTCCCTGCTTAGAGCAATTCCAGGCGGGCGTCCGCTCGCCGCTGCAGCTCGATCACTCACTACCGAAGCCACGGCAGCCATCAAAGAAAACGTGTGAGTAAAAAAAACCGACCGGCTTCGAGAAAAGCTCCAGCTGCAAGGCTTGCGAGGACGGCAGTGCGAGGCGTAGCAGCGCTACGTTGAGCGCTGTGGCCCGCAGCATAACGCCGCAGATGGACTTTTATCGGAGCCGTCTATCCCTACTTCTTGCCGACCAAGGTCAGGACTGCCGGCAACGTAATGATAAACGCCAACTGGCACGCCGCCATCCCCAAGGACATGACGGCGCCGATGCTGAATACCCCCTGGTGGTGGGCCACCATCAGCGCGCCGAAGCTGGCCATGATGGTCAGGGTATTGAGGATGACTCCCACACCGGTGCTGCTCATGACCACCGACGTTGCCGAACCGTCTTCGCGGCGGAAGCGGTTGATGATATAGATGCCCGAATCGACCGCAATGCCCAGCACCAGGGGCATGACGATGATGTTGGCCGAATTGAAGTTGATGCCGAACAGCCACATGCCGCTGACCATGAAAAGCACCCCGACAATGAGCGGCACCAGGCCGATCAGGGCGAACTTGATGCTCCTGAAGGTGATGAGCAGAATCATGACGATGGCGATGAAAGCATAGGCGAAGGCCTTCATGTAGGAATCGCGCATGATCGTCATTGATTCATAGACCATGACCGGTTCGCCGGTGGCATGGGCATCCACCTTGCGCACGTCGTCGAGGAACGCCTTGAGCGGTTCCCGGTTGAAGATATCATGCTTGGGCACCACCTGCAGCATGTAGCGACCTGTCTTGCCGACAAAGCGGCTTTTCAGTTCCGTAGGAATGGACGAGGCAGTGACCGCCTCGGCATTCAAGGTTTCCTTGAGGAACTTGATCTTCTCGGGCAGCTCGGCGAACATTCCTCCCTGGAAATCCTTGAGCATTCCCACGGCATTACGGTCCTTCTCCTTCTCCAGTTTGGCGAAAAACCTATCAAGGGTGGTCAGAAAAGCCGCAACAGGCTGAGCTTCCGGTTTCCGCTCCTCCTCCAGCTTTGTCTTCAGCCGTGCCACGGCATTGCGGAAGTTTTCAAAGACCTCCGGCAGCTCCATGAGGCTCAGATCTTCCTCATAGGTGCCCGGCTGCACGTCGGCCAGTTCCCGGCGCAATGCGGCCAGGTCGGTTATTTTCTGGGCCTGATCCTCCGGGACGAAAGAATTGAGGCTCACAACATGATCGACCGTGGGAAGTGATTCCAGTGCCTTGGTCTTTGCCGCCGCATCCGCAGCCGAATCGGCCGTAACCACAGCAAAGTAGCCAGAGTTTTCCGAGCTGCGCATGAGCTTGTAGGCATACTTTACCGATTCGAGCCCCTTGGCCTGGAGATTCATCAGGTTGTAATCGAAGGTTACCCGGGACAGGGGATAGAGGGAGGCGAGGCAGAGAAGGAGGGAAATTCCCACCACCGCCTTGGGGTGGCCAAAGAGGAACTGTTTGACCGGCTCGGGAATCGCCACATGGGAGGCACCACCGGCGGCTTTGCGCTGCTTGTCCCTGCGAAAACGGGCCAGAAGAACCAGCATGGCCGGCAGCACAGTAAAGGTGATGATGACGCAAATGGCGACGCCGCCGGCGGCAATGATGCCCAACTCGGCGATGCCCTTGAAATCGGTAAAGATGAAGGTCAGAAAGGCAGCGGCAACGGTCGCTGCTGCCATGATGATCGCCCAGACGTTTTTTCTCACCCCGGTCTCTATGGCGGCAAGGGGGTCGCTCCCTCCGGTCAGCTCCTCCTGGTAGCGGAGCACCACCTGAATGCCGTATTCGATGCCGATGCCGATGAGCATGATGGCGAAAACCATGGAGAGAATATTCAGGTGCCCCACGGTCAGGGTGGCAAAGCCGAAGGAAAGGCAAATTGCCACCACCAGGGAGACCATTGCCGCTATGACGTTGAGGACGCCACGGAAGGCGACCAGCAGAAGGATGACCGTCAGAATGAGAGAAACGACCGTGGCCAGGGTGATATCGCTCTGGCTGGTGGACATCTCCTCGTGCTCCAGAACCGGATTGCCAGTCAGACCGGCAGTGACCTCCCTGAACTGGGGCTGCTTGCGAAGTTCCGCCAGATGCCCCCGGATCACCTTAATCGCCTCTTCCGCAGGGACGAAGCTGGCTTGGTTCTTCACCGGCAGCACGGTGATGATCTGCATCTTGCCGGCCTTGGCAAAGCTGGACTCCTTGCCATCCTTCCCCTGGAAAAAGAACTGTTCCAGTGTAGGGGGGGGACCCTGAGCGTCGCCGAAGCTTCTGAAGCCGATCCCCAGCTTGTCCAGCATGAAGGTAAGACTGCTCAACCGTGCCTCGGCATCCGGCAAAGTACGCCACTCGTCCACATACTGGTCGATGTTCCTGGTAAGATAAGTAAAGAGAGTCTGGACCGAGGGTGATGCCGAGAGTTCCTTGAGCACCGGTTTTAGGGGGGTCAGATTTTCCCGTAGCGCATGCACCTCCGGGGCAGGCATGAAGAGCAGGCCGTTCTTCTTGAAGAACTCCAGCCCGAAAGGATAGAATACGTCCTGGAAGTGCTGCTTATCGGCAACGAGTTTTTGGTAAAGGGCCGTGCCGAAGCGGGCGGCCCGCTCCGAGTCGGAGCTCTCGATGACGACGACGATATCATCCATGTCGCCGAACTCCTGGCGCCAGTTCCGGTAATCCTGGTGGTAACCGGTATTTTTCGGCATCAGATCGTCGCGCCCCGTAAGAAACTCCATCTTCCTCGCCGTATAGAATACGGAAAGAAGGGCAGAAAGCAGAGCAACCACCATAATGACGCGGGGATATGCAGCAACAAAACCGAACAGGCCTTTGAATCGTTTTTCAGTTTTCATATTTCTCCTTGAAGTGAAGCAATTCAGCTTATGTAACACAGCCGTTTGGTGAAATCAACCACGGCCGTACTTTGCAGAACGGGCGTAAACATCATTAAGGGTATACCTTTTCACAAAATTGTGCTATCCCTAGCAACTTGTATCTGAAGGATAATTTGTAAAGACTAACGAGAAAAAAGGAGCATGGTGTATAATGAGTCCCTGCAAACATCCCATATCACATGCACTGACATCCTTTAACGGCGAAAGCGTCGATACCGTACCGGCACAGCCACCAAAAACAGGGGGCAAGGTGCACCACCTCCCCCCTTCCATCTGGAAGAAGAAGGAAGGTGATCAGAAGAGCCCGCTGGATATGGCCATCGAGAACAGCCGCGACTTCTTCTTTCGCGAGCAGCTTCCCGACGGTTATTGGTGGGCGGAGCTTGAAGCGAACTGCACCATAACTGCCGAATACATCATGCTCTACCACTTCATGGACATTGTGGACCGTGAACGTGAACGGAAGATGGCCAACTACCTCCTCAGCAAGCAGACGGAAGAGGGCTTCTGGACCATTTACTACGACGGTCCCGGAGACCTTTCCACCACCGTCGAGGCATATTTCGCCCTGAAACTTGCCGGCTATCCAGCAGATCATCCGGCCATGGTCAAGGCCCGGGCGTTTATTCTCGACAACGGCGGTATTATCAAAACCCGCGTCTTCACAAAGATATTCCTGGCACTGTTCGGGGAGTTCGCCTGGTTCGGCGTACCCTCCATGCCTATCGAGCTGATCCTGCTACCCAACTGGGCATATTTCAACATGTATGAACTCTCCAGCTGGTCGCGGGCTACCATCATCCCCCTGTCCATCGTCATGACCCAGCGGCCGGTGCGCAAGCTTCCCCCCTCTTCCAGAGTCCAGGAGCTGTACGTCCGCCCGCCCAGCCCTATCGACTACACCTTCACCAGGGAAGATGGCATCTTTACCTGGAAAAATTTCTTTATCGGCGTAGACCACATCCTGAAGGTATACGAGAGCAACCCGATCCGTCCCTTCAAGAGAAAGGCGATGCTCAAGGCGGAAAACTGGGTGCTGGAACACCAGGAAGTAACCGGTGACTGGGGTGGAATCCAGCCGGCCATGCTCAATTCCGTGCTGGCGCTGCACTGTCTGGGCTACGCCAACAACCATCCGGCTGTGGCCAAAGGCCTGGAAGCCCTGGAAAATTTCTGCATTGAGAGCGAAGACAACCTGGTGCTCCAGTCGTGCATCTCACCCGTCTGGGACACGGCACTGGCATTGAAGGCGCTGGTTGATTCCGATGTTCCCAACGATCACCCATCGCTGGTCAAGGCGGCCCAGTGGCTTCTGGACAAGGAAGTGCGCAAGGCGGGCGACTGGAAGATCAAGTCTCCTGATCTTGAACCGGGCGGCTGGGCCTTTGAATTTCTCAACGACTGGTATCCCGACGTGGACGATTCAGGATTCGTCATGATGGCCCTGAAAGACGTTGCCGTCAAGGACCGTAAATCCATGGACACCGCCATCAAGCGCGGCATTGCCTGGTGCCTGGGCATGCAGAGCAAGAACGGCGGCTGGGGCGCCTTCGACAAGGACAATACCAAATACTTGCTGAACAAAATTCCCTTCGCCGACCTGGAAGCCCTCATCGACCCGCCCACCGCCGATCTTACCGGAAGGATGCTGGAGCTGATGGGCACCTTCGGCTATGCAAAGGATTATCCCCAGGCAGTAAAGGCGCTGGAATTCATCAAGAAGAGCCAGGAGCCTGACGGCAGTTGGTGGGGACGCTGGGGAGTCAACTACATCTACGGCACCTGGTCCGTTCTGTGCGGCCTTTCAGCCATGGGCGAGGATTTCAACCAGCCGTACATCCGGAAAGCAATCAACTGGCTCAAGTCCCGGCAGAATATCGACGGCGGCTGGGGAGAAACCTGCGAATCCTATCATGACCCTTCCTTGGCGGGCATCGGCGCCAGCACCCCGTCCCAGACCGGCTGGGCACTTCTGGCACTGATGGCAGTCGGCGAAGAGCATTCCAGCGCCGTAGCACGGGGCATCCAGTACCTCCTTGCAAACCAGAAGAGCGACGGCACCTGGGACGAGGACCTCTACACAGGCACCGGCTTTCCCAAGTTTTTCATGATCAAGTACCATATCTACCGCAACTGTTTCCCTCTCACCGCTTTGGGCACTTACCGTCGCAAGACCGGTGGGAAAGCCGAGCTGCAGGCCGGCGAGCAGAAAAAGTAATATCGGCGGGACAATGAAAGCTTTCGTTACCGGCGCAACCGGTTTCATAGGTGCAAGCATCGTCAGAGAGCTTCTGCAGGATGGCGCCACGGTCATGGCCCTGGTCAGGGCAGGCTCGGACCGCGGCAATCTCAAGGGGCTCGACGTGGAGGTCTGCGAAGGGGATCTCTGCGACCCGGATACCCTGAGAAAAGGGATCGGCGGATGTGACACGGTGTTCCATGCCGCCGCCGATTACCGGCTTTGGACGAAAAACCCGTCGCAGATGTACGAGATCAACGTCAACGGCACCCGCAATGTCCTTTCTGCAGCATTGAAGGCAGGTGTGGAGAAGGTGGTCTACACCAGCAGCGTCGGCACGTTGGGCAATCCAGGCGACGGCAATCCGGGCGACGAATCGACACCTGTAACACTGGCAGACATGGTCGGCCACTACAAAAAGAGCAAGTTTCTCGCCGAGCGGGAGGCGGAATCGTTCATCGCCAAGGGGCTGCCGCTGGTCATCGTCAATCCGTCCACACCAGTTGGCAGAATGGATATCAAGCCGACCCCCACCGGCAAGATCATCGTCGATTTCCTCAACGGCAAGATGCCTGCCTACCTGGATACGGGGCTCAACATCATCGATGTGGAGGACTGCGCCCACGGCCATCTCCTGGCTGCCAAAAAGGGACGCATCGGTGAGAAATATATCCTGGGAAATCAAAACCTGAGCCTGAAGCAGATTTTCTCCCTGCTACAACAGGTCACCGGGTTGTCGGCACCAAAGGTACGACTCCCCTATTACCCCATTCTTCTGGCCGCCTATGCCAACGAAGCGCTGGCGGCGCTGACAGGCAAAGAACCTTTGATCCCCCTGGCCGGCGTACAGATGGCACGCAAGTTCATGTTCTTCGACTCGACCAAGGCAGTGCAGGAACTGGGGCTGCCGCAGAATTCAGTTGGCGATGCCCTGGCAAAGGCGGTAGAATGGTTCCGCTCCGCAGGGTATGCCAAGTGAAACGTGTTCTAGGTTCTAGGTTCAAGGTTCAAGGTTCCAGTCTTGGTTTCTAACGTAGAACACCGAACATAGAACCCGGAACTGTTTTTAAGAGGTTTGTATGTCCAGCATTCTCAATAGAATAAACAGCCCCGCCGACCTGAAGACCTTGAAGGAGGATGAGCTGCTTGCGCTGACTGGTGAAATCCGTCAGTTCCTGCTCGAAACCGTTTCCAAGACAGGGGGTCATCTGGCGTCAAACCTTGGGTGCGTCGAACTGACCCTGGCGCTGCATTACTGCTTCAACTCCCCCAGCGACAGCATCATCTGGGACGTGGGGCACCAGGCTTATACACACAAGATCATCACCGGCCGTCGGGATGTCTTCCACACCCAGCGCCAGTACCAAGGCATCGCCGGATTCCCTAAACGCTCCGAATCGGCACACGACGCCTTCGGCGCCGGTCATTCATCCACATCCATCTCCGCCGGGCTGGGCATGGCAGTCGCCAACTGTCTCAAAGGAGACCGGAGCAAGGTCATCGCCGTCATTGGCGACGGCTCCCTCACCGGCGGCATGGCCTTCGAGGCGCTCAATCAGGCAGGTCACCTGCGAAAAAACCTGGTGGTGGTCCTGAACGATAACGAGATGTCCATCTCTAAAAATGTCGGCGCCCTCTCCACTTTCATCTCCCGCAAGCTGACCGGTAACTATTACCGCGGGCTCAAAAAGGAGATGCAGGGGCTCTTGCAGAACATTCCCGCCATCGGCGGCAACATCCTCCATTTCGCCCGCAAGGCGGAAAACTCCCTGAAGGGCTTTCTCACCCCCGGCACCCTCTTCGAGGCGCTCGGCTTCGAATATATCGGCCCGGTGAACGGCCACGATCTCCCCCAGCTGATCGAGATCATGAAGAATGTCCGCTCCCTGGAAGGTCCGGTCCTGGTCCACGTGGTGACCACCAAGGGGAAGGGATACCAGCCTGCGGAAGACACTCCGGACAAATTCCACGGCGTTGGCCCTTTCGACATCAGGACCGGTAAGGTTACCGGCGGCAAGCCGGGCCCCGCCTCCTACACCGGGGTCTTCGGAGACACCCTCTGCAGGCTTGCCGAAGAGGACGAAAAGATCGTCGCCATCACTGCCGCCATGCCCGATGGCACCGGCCTCTCCAAGTTTTCCAAGGCCTTTCCCGATCGTTTCTTCGATGTGGGCATCGCCGAACAGCATGCCCTGACTTTTGCCGCCGGCATGGCCACGGAGGGCTTCCGCCCTGTGACAGCAATCTACTCCACCTTCGCCCAGCGCGCCTACGATCAGATCTTCCATGATATCTGTCTGCAGAAACTGCCGGTCACCCTGGGCCTGGATCGGGCCGGCCTGGTGGGGGACGACGGACCGACACACCACGGCGTTTTCGATCTCTCCTACCTGCGCCACCTGCCGGAGATGGCCGTCATGGCCCCCAAGGACGAGAACGAGCTGCAGCACATGCTGAAAACCGCCATCTATTCCGGCCGTCCCATTGCCCTGCGCTATCCCCGCGGAGCAGGCTACGGCGTCCCCATGGACTCCGTTCTCAAGGCCATTCCTCTGGGGGCGGGCGAGCAACTGACAGACGGGGAAGATATCACCCTCATCGCCATCGGCAGCACCGTCTATCCGGCCCTGGAAGCCGCCGAGCAGCTGAAAACAAAAGGCATCAACGCCGGCGTCATCAACGCCCGCTTCGTCAAGCCCCTGGACCGCGACCTGATCCTCGCCGCGGCTGGCCGCAGCGGTTGTGTGGTCACCGTGGAGGAAAATGCCCTGCAAGGGGGCTTCGGTACAGCAGTAATGGAACTCCTCGCCGACGAAGGCACCGGCATCCGCATCAAAAGGATCGGCATACCCGACCGCTTTATAGAGCAGGGAAGCCAGGCCCAGCTGAGAAAAGACTTGGGACTGGACGCTGTCGGCATCGCCGGGGCTGCCGAAGCATTTCTCAAAGCCGGCAATCAAAGCCACCCCGGCTTGGTCCGGGTGAAATAAAATCATCGATTTTTAAGCAAACAGTATGAAAGGATAGTGAATGCGCTTCCCCCTCCGTCTCAATTACGACCTGACCAAATACATCATTGCCAACAAAATGAACAAGGTGGAGAAATACCCCCTGGTGCTGATGCTGGAACCGACCCATCTCTGCAATCTGGCCTGCTCCGGCTGCGGCCGCATTCGTGAATATGCCGACACCATCCAGCAGATGCTCTCCCTGGAAGAATGCCTGAGCTCCGTGGACGAGTGCCCAGCCCCCGTCGTCACCATCACCGGCGGCGAGCCGTTCCTCTACCCGCACATCTATGAGCTCATCGACGGGGTGCTCAAGCGGGGCAAGCACATCTACCTCTGCACCAATGCCCTTTTGCTGGAAAAAGCCCTGGACAACATGCGCCCCCATCCCAACTTCACCCTCAACGTACACATGGACGGCATGGAAGAAACCCACGACCGCATCCTGGAGCGCAAGGGAACCTTCAAGACCGCCATCGAGGCCATCAAGAAGGCGAAGAAGCTCGGCTTCCGCGTCTGCACCAACACCACCATCTTCAAGGAAACCGACCTGGTGGAGATCGAGATGCTCTTCTCCAAGCTGGAAGAGATCGGCGTGGACGGCCTTTTGGTGGCCCCCGGCTTCGGTTACGAGGCGGTCGGCGAAAAGCTCTTCCTGGAGCGGCGGGAGATCGAAAAGAAATTTGAGCAGGTCTTCGAGATGAGCAAGCGCTTCCGTTTCTTCTCCACCCCCATGTACCTGCGCTTCTTAAAAGGTGAGAAAAAGCTGGACTGCACCCCTTGGGGCAACCCGACCAGAAACACCCAGGGCTGGAAAGCCCCCTGCTACCTGATCACCGACGCCCACTACAAGAGTTTCGAAGAGATGATGGAAAAAACCGACTGGGAAAAATACGGCGTTGGCAAAGACCCCCGCTGCGCCCAGTGCATGATGCACTGCGGTTTCGAGCCGACGGTCGTCGGGGAGATCGGCAAGAGTTGGAAGGATATTTGGGAGATGATTGTGTGGAATTTGACGTAGAAAACTGCAGCACATACCACAACAAAAAGCCGACCTTGTTACCCAAGGCGGCTTTTTGTTTTTAAAAATTGTCACTTCTCCAAAAACCGCACCACCGCCACCTCGGGGCAGTCTTCGATGATGAGGGGCTGCGACGGGTCGGGCTGTTCATCCAGGCGGTAGAGAGCCACCGGTTCTGCCTTTCCCTTGACGATGACCCGCTCCATGCCGTGGATGGCCAGGCCCGAGAGCCTGTTGTCCGGGCCCTTCGCGCAGAGCTTGGCGATGGTGTTGGCGGTGATGAGGATCGGCACCCGGTAGTGGCGGGTCAGGGATTCCACCCGGGAGCCCAGGTTGACCTGGTCGCCGATGACGGTGTAGTCCATTTTCTTCCCCATGGCGCCGATGTTGCCCACCAGCACTTCGCCGGTGTTGATGCCGATGCCGGCATAAAGCGGCGCTTTTCCTTCTCCCAGCCATTTTTCCCGCAATCGTCTCATCTCTTTGGCCATTTCCGCGGCGCAGCCGATGGCCCGCTCCGCATGGTCCGCAGCAGGCAGAGGCGCCCCCCAGAAGACAACAATGGCATCGCCGATAAACTTGTCCAGGGTCCCCTGCCACTTGAGGACGACGTCGGTCATCACCCCCAGGTACTCGTTGAGCACCGCCACTACCTCCTCCGGCGAGTGCTGCTCGGAAAAGGTGGTGAACCCTACCAGGTCGCTGAAGAGCACCGTCACCTCCCGCCGCTCCCCTCCCAGTCGGGCCATGTCGGGATTGTCGATCAGGGCATTGACTATGGTGCGGGCCACATAATTGGAGAACATGGCCCTGATGCGGCGCGCCCGCTGCTCCTCGAAGGCATAGTTGAAGGCGGTGACGCCGATGAAGATGAAAAGCAGGTTGTTGGTTGGGTAGGCCAGGTTGAGCCAGATCCCTTTCAGGCTGAAGAAGAAATAGCCGCTTGCCAGGAGCCCCACCATACCGAAGGCCGTTGTCATGATGGCGCCCATGATTTTTCTGCGGCTTAAAATCGCCGTCAGGAGCAGACCGCTGACGATGAGTATGGCCAAATCGGCCCGGGCAGGGAGTTTGCGGATAAAGGAACGGTCAATGATGGAGGCAACGATGGCGGCATGCTTCTCGACCCCCGGCATGGCGGCCGCCATGGGGGTCACCCGCAGGTCGTAGATCCCGGGAGCGGTTGCCCCCACCAGGATGACCCGGTTTTCCAGGAGCTTCGTGGGAATTGTGCCGTCGATGATGTCGCTGATGGAGTAGTGGGGAAAGGAGCCACCGGGGCCGTAGTAGTTGATGAGGGTCCGTCCCCAGATGTCGGTGGGAATCACCGCCTGGCCGACGGCAACCGACTCCGTTGCCCTGACGACGATGCTCTCAGGAGGCACGCCTAGGAAATAGGCGGCAGACTGCAAGCCGAGGGGTGGAAAGTAACGGCCGCCGCAGGAAACGAGCAGAGGCTCCCAGCGCATGGTGCCGTCGCTGTCGGGAAGCATGCTGATATGTCCGAATCCCATTGCTTCGGTGCTCAAGGCCGACACCGGCAGGCTGACGCCGCTCGCAGTGGGGGGGACGAAGGCGCTCAGAAGCGGCTGGTTGTGGATGTTTTGGTAGGCGGAGGCGTTCAGCAGGGGATCAAAGCCCCCTCCTGGAGTCCCGTAGAAATCGAAGACAACGGGAAGAACGACATTGCCGGCACGATTGATGGCCCGGGCAAAGAGCGGGTCGTTTTTGTCCGCCTCGGAAAACATCACGTCGAAGGCGATAACTGCGGCATTGGCTTCTGCCAGCCGGTCCACCAGCCTCGCCATAACGCTCCGGTCCCACGGCCAGCGGCCGATCTTCTGCAGGCTCTTTTCGTCGATCTCGGCAATGGCCACTGCATCGGGAGGATTGACCTTGCCCCTCAGCATGAATGCGGTGTCGAAGAGCTTCATCTCCAGGAGTTCCAGGGGATAGAACTGCCGGAGCATGAGCAAGACCATCACGGCGGTGACGAGCAGGCCGATGAGCACCCGCCAGACCGGGGCGGGAACCGTTGCCAGACGCTGGAAAGAGAGCCGCTTCATGGGCTGCTCCGTTACTTGATGCAGACCCGGCGGACTTCCTTCAAGTCGGTCAGACCCTGGAAGACCTTGAGGATGCCGTCCTGCTTGAGGGTAGTCATGCCGTCGGCGATGGCCTGGCGGCGGATCACATCCACTTCATCCTTGCGCTTGATCAGGGCCTTCATGGCATCGGTGCATTCCAGGATCTCGTGCAGGCCGAGCCGCCCCTTGTAGCCGGTGTCGTTGCACTTGGGACACCCCTTGGCGCGGCTCAACTTTATGGTCTCCCGGTCAACTCCAAGCCGGGCGAAATGTTCCGGGCCATATTCCTCGATCACCCCGTCCAGTTCCCGCGCATCGGGGGCATAGACCTCCCGGCAATCGCAGAGCCTGCGGGCAAGGCGCTGGGCGAGGATGCAGAGCAGGGCGTCGGAAAAGCTGAATGGGTCCATCCCCATGTCCAGGAGCCGGGTGACGGTCTCCGGGGCGGAGTTGGTGTGGAGGGTAGAAAATACCAGGTGGCCGGTCAGCGAGGCCTCGATGCCGGTGGAGGTGGTCTCGGCGTCCCGCATCTCGCCGACCATGATCACATCCGGATCGGCACGGAGGAAAGAACGGAGCGCCGCAGCAAAGGTAAAGCCGATGCGGGAGTTGACCTGCACCTGGCGAAGCCCCTTCTGGGTGATCTCCACGGGATCCTCGGCCGTCCAGATCTTCGTTTCCGGGTCGTTGATGCGGGCGACCGCCGAATGGAGGGTGGTGGTCTTGCCCGAGCCGGTGGGGCCCACCACCAGGATCAGGCCGTAGGGCTTCTTGATCGACTCCTCAAAGATCCGGGTGTTGCGCTGGGTGAGCTCCAGCTTGTCGAAGGGGATCGGCTCCCCGGAGGCGAGCACCCTGAGCACCACGTCCTCCAGCTGTCCGGCAGTGGGAAGGGTGGCAACGCGCAGTTCCACATCGATGGGGCCGAATTTCTTGAAGTCAATCTTGCCGTCCTGGGGCTTGCGCCGCTCGGCAATGTCCAGCCCCGACATGATCTTGATGCGGGAGGTGATGGCGTGCTTGTACTTGTAGGGGATGCGCTGGTAGACCTTGCAGCGGCCATCGATCCTGATCCGCACCAGGACGTCGTTCTTTCCCGGGTAGGGCTCGATATGTATATCTGATGCCTTGGCGTTGTAAGCATCGCAGACGATCTTGTTCACCAGCTGGACTATTACACTGTCCTGGTCCGAGACCTTCTGCACCTCCTGCTCCACTTCCGGCTCGTCTGATGTGTCGAGCTTATCGAGCAGCTCGGAGATGGTGGAGGAATCACCGGGCAGCCCCCCCAGGTTATAGAAATGATCGATGAAGAGGTCGATGTCCTGGCGATAGGCGCCGACAAAGCTCAAACGACGATACTCGGGGTAGACGAACTTGATCAGGTCCTGCTTGGCCAGATCGGTAGGGTCCTCCATGGCCACCTGCAAGACACCGTTTTCCACCTTGACCGGCACCCAGCGCTCCTTCTTCAGTCGGTCGGGCTTGATCCGCTCCAGGAGATCGACCAGTGGAGGGAGTGCACCGTCAAAGCAGATAAAATCGGTACCAAAGTAAAGGCTTAAGCTCTTGACCATATCCTCGGAGGAAATGGAAAACTCGCGCATGATGACATGATCGAGACCGATCTTCGCCAGGTCAGGATGGGCCGATGCTTTCTGGATGTCCTTCTCGTCGAGCAGGTTCTTGTCCAAGAGGTAGTTGTAGCGGGAGTTCTGACGAATGATCTTGACCGAGGCACTGAGGCGATAGATGTTGTGGATGGCGATGGAAAGCGAGGTAGCGAGTTCGGAGGCGTAGTTCAAGTCGGTAGCGGTAAAGGCTACAGCACCCTTCTTGTTGATGAGCTGCATAACGCCGATCAGCTTGCTGTCGAAGATCATCGGCACGCAGAGCACCTGCGAAGTACGGAAGCCGGTCTTCTGGTCCCATGTCTCGTCGAAACGGAGGCTGGTGTTGATCATTTTCAGCTCGTGGCTGTCGTAGGCGTTGGTAATATTGACCAGTTGCTGCGACGTGGCGCAATAGCCGGCGATGCTTTCCGGGGAGATGGGAACGACGATCTGCTTGACCTCATCCCCCGATTTGATCCGTGAGATAAGCACGTTCCGCTGCCGGTCCGCCACGTAAATGGTCATCCTTTCCGCCTTGAACAGTTCTGCGATGCTGTCTTTCAGCTGAATGAGAATGCTGTTCAGGTTGGCGGCGGAATGGATCTCATTGATCTTCTCCATGAAACGCTTGCGGTATTCCAGTTGCTCCTTCAGTACGCCGGTTGCCATATCCATAACAGTTCCCTCGACTGCAGTGATAATTTCATTAAACATAGCAGGCAGCTGCTGTTTTGCAAGCATGTATAAAGCAAGACCCGCGCCAAGCCGGTGCGGGTCTCTTTTCATCCGTTATTGTAGCGTCTGATCCTCAACGTCGCGTCACTTCTGCTCGGCCCCCTTCTGCTCCTTGCCGTCATCCTTTTTGCCGCCGAATAAGTTCCGCTCGGGCTGCTGCAGCGAAGCCATGTCGGCGAAGATGTTGTTGTAGATGGTGGAAACCTGCCCTTTCCCCCGGGCGGCTTCCATTTTGGCAAAGGCCCGGGCGATGCCGGGGATAGTCTTGAAATGCACCTCGACACGGTCGCTCTCGTTGGCCTTCGCTTCATCGAAGTCGGGGTACTGGAGAGCAAACAGCATGGGGTAGGAAAGGGAACGCTGGCGGAAGTTGGGGTATTCCCAGAGGGTGTTCCCTTCTGCATCGAGGATCTGCGCGGAGACGGCCAGATAGTTGTAGTCGCTGTCCAGGTAAGAGAGCAGGTTGCTGGAATAGACCTTCTCCTGAGAGGTAAGGCCGTTCACTGTCACCAACATGACGGCATCAACGCCGTTTTTGGCAATGAGGTTCTTCAGCTCCTCCGGCTTGAAAAAATACTTGTTGTACTTGACCCCGGCGTCATCACGCCTCTCCCGACGCGAGAAGAGCGTGGAATAGAGCTGTTCCGCGTTGTCGTCCAGGAGCCTCACGGCAAAATAGGTTCCCGTCTCCCGCAGTTGGGCCACCAGTTCCTTCTCATTCTTGCGGTTGTTTTCCCTGACCAGGTTCACCAGCGCCTCCTTTTCCGGATGCCTGATGTCCGAATCGGCATCCACGAAAATGGGCGCCACCCCCAGGGTCCGCACCTGCTTTTCGTAGACCTCCCGGGGAACGTTGTAGAAATTCTGTGCACAGCCGAAAGTAACGAGTGATGCCAGTAAAATAAGACCAGATCTGAAAACCGCTTTCATTCGTACATCCTCCCGTAAAGATTGGTACCTTCTGTGCTTCTGCAGAAGGGTTGGAATTAAGCCTCTACTGCAACATGATGAATCCCATCTGCCGCCCCGTCTCCCCCTGATCCCTGCGATAGGAGAAAAAGAGCTCCGGATTGCAGCTGACACACATAGTAGATACGGAGATATTGCCGTCTGAAAGGCCCGCCTCCGTCAACTGCCGTCGGTTGGCCCCTGCCAAATCAAGCCCCCACTTACCCTCCCCCCTGGGAACTGCGTGCAGGTCCCAGCCTGAAGCCCCCTTTTTAAAAGCTTCCATGACCGGGGCATCCACTTCATAGCAGCAGGGGCCAATGGCGGGGCCGACAGCGGCCAGGATCTCAGCCGGATTGGAGCCGAAAAGTTCCTGTAAGGCGGCGACCCCCTTTTTGCAGATCTCCCCTGCCGTCCCTTTCCACCCCGCATGGAGGGCGGCAATCGCACCATTGACCGGATCATGGAGGAGGACCGGGACGCAGTCGGCAACGGTGACACCGATTAAGACCCGGGGCTGATTGGTGATGATGCCGTCGCATTCAAGGGCATGGAAATGGGCAAAATCAGGATTGGGCGCATCAATGACGAGGAGATCGGTGCCGTGGACCTGCTTGACCGTCACCAGCCGGTCCAGGCTCGCACCCACCGACCGGGCAAGGAGACTTCGATTCCCCTCCACGTTGTGGGGCGAATCGAAGGTGTTGGAGCCCAGGTTGAGGGAATTGTACGGTGGACGGGAAACCCCTTCGTGGCGGGTAGTAAAACCCATCACAGCTTCCCCCCGTTTCGTCATCTGCTGCGGCTCCAGGTAGTGGACCTTGCCTGCTTTCTTCATTTCCATAGATATTATCCTTGTATCCTTTTATTTCTGAGCCGGCTGCTCCAGGTGCCCGATGATTGACGCCATATCCCGGGGCAGTTCCGTGTCGAATTCCAGGTACTCCTTCGTGGAGGGGTGAATAAAGCCGAGGGTCTTGGCATGGAGGGCCTGGCGCCCCAGCTCCTTGATCAGCCTGCGCAGCACCGGGTCTTTTACCGATGCCAGTCTGGCGCCCCCCCCGTAAACCTCATCCCCCACCAGCGGGTACCCCGCCTCGGAAAGATGGACCCTGATCTGGTGGGTCCGGCCCGTCTCCAGGCGCAGGCGGATCAGGCACATGCCGGGGTAACGGCCTATAACCCGCCAGTGGGTCACTGCGTGCTTGCCGTGCCTGGCCTTGCCGGACATCCGCTTCCGGTCCGTCGGATGCCTGCCGATCACCGACTCCAGCCGCCCCGTGTCTCCCTTCAGCGAACCGTAAACAATGGCATAGTAAATGCGTTTTATGCTGTGTTCCCGGAACTGTTCCGACAGGGCCAGATGGGCCGCATCGTTCTTGGCGACCACCAGGATGCCCGAAGTATCCTTGTCGATGCGGTGAACGATTCCGGGGCGCAACTCTCCGCCAATACCCGAGAGATCGGTGCAGTGACCGAGCAGGGCATTGACCAGGGTGCCGCTGCTGCTTCCCGCCCCCGGATGAACCACCATGCCCGCAGCCTTGTTGACAACGATCAGGTCGCGGTCCTCGTACAGTATTTCCAGGGGAATGTCTTCGGGGACAGGCGCTGCCTCCACCGGCGGCGGGACGACTACGGTGACGCGTTCACCACCTTTGAGCTTCAGGGAAGGTTTTGGTGGCACGCCATCGACCGTGACCATGCCGCTTTCCACCAGGCGCTGGACCGCCGCCCGGGTCAGGGTCTCCACGTTCCTGGCAATGAAGGTATCCAGGCGTTCACCCTCCACGTTTTCGGGTACAGTTAATTCAATGTCTGTCACTACGATGCCCTGCCAAAAAAACGAGGCGCGATTGGATAAACCGCGCCTCGGATGATGTATCTATGAACCGCAGCCCTACCAGATGGACGATTCGATTTTGCCTGACCGCTTGATGAGGACATCTACGACGGCAAGCTCGAAGACGTTTGATTGGGCCAGTTCAGGGGTGACCCTGGTGTTGAAATGCTGCCGCCCCTCGTCCAGCTCTTCGGTAAGCAGCTCAAAGATATTGTCGTTCTTGATCCCCTGCTCCACCTTTTCACGATTGTAGATGGCGACATCGGATATGATGGCCCGTGCCAGTCGCCGGGCCTGTTCAGGGTTGTCTATAAGGCTCATGCTCTCACCCGATCATCTTTTTTGTTTTGCTGCCGTGGCACTTTACTCCATTTCAACCGCAGATACTACCTTAATTTCATGGCAAAGTATATGCTGGCATTACCCCTTCTCGCCAGCAGGGCAACCGATCCCTTGCGTTCCGCATCCTTCAGTGCCCGTGCATAATCGGCGGTGCCAGAAATCTTCTTCTGGTTGACCGAGACCAGCACATCTCCCTGCTGAATACCGCTTTCCGCAGCCAGGCTTCCCTCTTCCACATCCGTGACTATGACTCCTTGGAGTCCCCTCTGCCGTAGTTCACGCGGCAATTCGGCAACGGTCAACCCCAGTGCCTCAGAACCGGCCTCCGAAGTAGCCGGTGCCTGGGCCGCCGCACTATCAGCCGAAGCTGGGGCGACGGTGAGTTTCTTCGTCTGCCCTTCCCGCAGCACCTCTATCTCGACGGAAGTGCCGACCGGGGTGTTGGCCACCGCCAGCTGCAACTGCTGCACGGATGTTATTTCCTTGCCGCCGTACCGGGTAACCACGTCCCCCTGCCGTAATCCGGCCTTGGCTGCGGGACTGCCGGGCACGACATCGCTTACCAGGGCTCCTTTGGCTCTCTTAAGACCAAATGACTGGGCCAGGTCTTCCGTGACGGGCTGAATTGAGATGCCAAGCCAGCCACGAGTTACATTTCCCTTCTTGATCAATTGCGGTACGGCAACTTTCGCCATGTTGATGGGAATGGCAAAGCCGATTCCCTGCCCTGCGGCAACGATGGCCGTATTGATGCCAATGACCTCGCCGTAGACATTGAGCAACGGTCCCCCTGAGTTACCGGGATTAATGGAAGCGTCGGTCTGGATGAAGTTCTCGTAAGTCTCGATCCCCATGTTGGAGCGGCCCGTGGCGGAGATGACTCCCACCGTGACGGTACGGTTGAGGCCGAAGGGATTACCGATGGCGATGGCCCATTGCCCGACACTGAGCTTGTCCGAATCGCCGAGTACCGCCACAGGCAGATCCCCCTTGGCACCTATCTTGATGACGGCTATGTCGGTCTTGGGATCGCTGCCGACGACCTTCCCCTTGTAGCTTTTTTCATCTGAAAGGGTGACCTGGATACTTTCCGCATCTCTGACCACATGATCGTTGGTGATGATGTAGCCATCCTTGCTGATGATGAAGCCGGAACCGAGGCTGTTTTCACGCCGGTAGCGGGGCAAGCCCCCCCCGCCGCCAAAGAAATCCTCGAAAAAGGGGGACATCTCGAAAAAAGGCTGAACCAGCTTTTTCTTGCTGATCGTGGAAATGTTTACCACGGCCGGATTGACCGCCTTCACCACATTGGAAAAGGCCTGCTGTGTGGCGAGGATGTCCCGGGGGACCTCCTTGACCGGCGCCTCGGCAGCGCCCTTGCGGCTTGATTCCGAGAAGTACGCCTCCTCCTTTTTTCTGCAAGCCGGAAGCAGGGTGATGAAAACCAGCAGGACGACAAGAACTCGGTGTGCCATTGTCTTTACTCCAGAATGGTTTATGCAGTACAAACGGTGCAAGATTAGCCAAATTCATGGGCGCTGTCAACGGCTTTGAAAGCCGGCAGATTGACCGGAAAGCCTTCCCAGACGAGGTTTGCATGCCATCGGCCATTGGATGACCGTGCAATTACCCACTTGACGCAGGGCGGTCTTTTGCTTATAAAGCCATAACAGGAGGATGAGTGAAAGAGATAAAATCCGAAGTGCTCGAATTGAAACTGGGCGAAAAAATACGCAAACTGAGGCAGGAAAAACGGCACACCCTCCAGGAACTGGCCGAATCAACTGGTCTGTCCAAGCCCCTTCTGTCCCAGATCGAAAACGACCAGGTCACCCCTCCGCTGGCTACCCTGCTGCGCATTGCCAAAGGTCTGAAGGTCGGCATTCACTATTTCTTCGAAGAGGAAGGCGACCGTCAGAAATTCGTCCTCACCAGGGGGGGCAGCGGACCGTTCAGCAGGCGCCGCTCGGGAGCGGACCAGGTCCAGGGATATCTCTACCGCCCCCTGGCCCCGGGCATACGGCACAAACAAATCGAGCCGTTCCTCATCGAATTCGAGAAGGCCGCCTGGGATGACAGCCGCTTCTATAGCCACGAGGGGGTGGAGTTCATCTATCTCCTGGAAGGGGTCCTGGAATTTCATTACGGCCAGGAGATAATGACCCTCATGCCTGGGGACAGCATCTATTACGATTCGGCGGAACCCCATGGCTATGTTTCCACCGGCACCAAGCCGGCAAAAGCAGTCGCCGTCCTTTACTCGAAAGATTAAGCCCCACCTTTATCCTCTTCGCATTCCTCGGGGGGCCAGCTGTCCAGCTCGCCGTTCTCCAGTTCCACCTGAATGGTCTCGCCGCTGGGGGTGCAGCTGAAGGTCAGCCCCACCTCTCCGGTCCGCGTATTCCGCAGTCGGACCCGCTCATCCTTGTGTTCCGTCCGCTGGCAAACATAATTGTGGTCAGTCTTTTTCATGCGCCACCTCCCACACTGTCCCCTGCAGTGTAAGGGTAACATGGCTGCGACCCGTTGCAAGCCGCTATCCCCTCCATTGACCATCCTGCCCTCCCCCATTGACTGAGCCGAAAAACCTGATTTACTATAAAAGTTAAAACACACCAATAAACAAGCAAACGGCACATTTAAATGGAATTTACCACAGCCAAAGCACCCGCTCCGACACTACTTTTCGTCGAGGATGACGGCGCCACCAGAGAATTGATCTCGCTGGTCATAGCCCGTAGATTTCCGGGAATGAATCTGTTCACGGCGGTGAACGGTGCAAAGGGACTGGAACTGTACCGGACCCACAGGCCTGACATTGTCCTTACCGACATGAAAATGCCGGTCATGGACGGCATTACCATGGCAAAGGAGATAAAACAGCTGAGCGAGGGGGCAAAGATCATCATTCTTTCTGCCCAGTCAGATACCAGGCTTCTTCTGGAAGCCATCGACATCGGCATCAGCCATTACGTACTGAAACCCATCGACCATGGCAAGCTGCAATCGGTCATCGAGGAATGCCTGGAATCCTGCAGACAGGAGCAACGGCTCCGGGAGCAGGAGGATTTCATCCGCAGCCTCTCCCGTGCCGTCGAGCAGAGCCCCGTTTCCATCATGATCACCGATACCGGGGGAAGAATCCAGTACGTCAATCCTACATTTACGAAACTTACCGGTTACAATCCCGCTGAAGCCGTGGGCAATAAGCCGAATATGCTCAAGTCGGGTCAGATTGCCCCTGAAGAATACCGAAAACTCTGGGAGATCATCAGCGGCGGCGGCGAATGGTGGGGAGAGTTCCATAACCGGAAAAAGGACGGGACATTTTACTGGGCGCTGACCTCCATTTCCCCCATCACCGATGGCGAGAACAGCATCACCCATTACATCGCCTTCCAGGAAGACATCACCGAGCGCAAGGCGGCAGAAGAGACCATCAGACAGATGGCCTATTACGATACACTCACGGGGCTGCCGAACCGCCAGCTGTTCAACGAGCTGATGCACTTGGCCCTGGCCCAGGCCCAGCGCCACGGACGCCTTCTGGCTATTCTCTTTCTGGATCTGGACCGGTTCAAGGTCATCAACGATACCCTCGGCCACGGCGTGGGGGATGAGCTGCTCAAGGCTGCCGCCCTGCGCCTGCGGGAATGCTGCCGCCGCGACATAGATACCGTCGCCAGGAGAGGGGGTGACGAATTCATCATTCTCCTCCCCGACCTGGATTCGATCCAGGAAGCGGTACGGGTCGCCCAGAAGATCATTGAGGCCTTCAACCGGCTCTTCGTCCTCCCGGACATCGAGTTGTTCGTCAGCACCTGCATCGGCATCAGCATTTATCCCGACGACGGCAAGGATACGGAGACGCTCATCAAGAATGCGGACATGGCCATGTACCGAGCCAAGGAGCAAGGACGCAACCGATATCATCTCTACACATCCTCAATGGATGAGCAGGCCATGCGAAGGCTCATCATGGAGAACGACCTGCGCCGGGCATTGCAGAACGGTGAATTCCTCCTCTACTACCAACCGAAGATCAATATCAACTCCGGGCGCATCGTCTGCATTGAGGCGCTGGTACGCTGGCAGCACCCGGAAATCGGCCTCGTGCCCCCCAAGCAGTTCATCCCGCTGGCAGAAGATATCGGCCTGATCGTCCCGCTAGGGCAGTGGGTGCTCCGAGCCGCCTGCAGGCAGAACAAAAGCTGGCAGGAGATGAATTACCCCCCCATGCGTGTGGCGGTGAATTTTTCGCCGCGCCAGTTTCAGCAGCCGATGCTGGTGAACATGGTCGAGCAGGTCCTGATCGAGGAGGACATGGATCCGCGCTGGCTGGAGATGGAAGTGACCGAGAACATCATGCTGCAGAATTTCGACAAGACCATCGAGACCCTCAATCGCCTCAACAGCCTGGGTATCCATATTTCCATCGACGATTTCGGCACCGGCTACTCGTCCCTCTCTTATATTAAAAAGCTGCCGATCCAGACGCTGAAGATAGACCAGTCCTTTGTCAGCGACATCGACACCAACAAGGACGATGCGGCCATAGCCACGGCGGTCATCAACATGGCCAGAAGTCTGCGTCTCAACGTCATCGCCGAAGGGGTCGAAACGGTGGAACAATTGAAGATGCTGAGCAACCTGGACTGTCAGGAGATGCAGGGCTATCTCTTCAGCAGGCCGGTTCCGGCAGAAGAAGTCACCAGCTTGCTCCACAGTACCGAATGGCCCTACCTGGCCATGGACAGTCTGATCTCACCCTGAATCCACATCCAGAAGACATCCGCATTTTTCGAAATCTAGAACACAACAAAAAAAAGAGGCCCCGCAGCAAACGGGGCCTCTTGGCATTCACGGCCGGCGGTGCCGGACCTTAGTCGTTATACCCTTCCACGAAAGGGTTTATCTGCTCCCAGTGTTCAGGCGAACGCCAGAGGCTGGAAGTGATCAGTTCGCGCATGTGGAGGAATTCCTTGGGTAGACGGTCGAAGAGCTTGAGGAAAAGTTCCTCATGGGCGATAAGCTCGTTCTGCCACACATCGCGGTCCACCGAGGTCAGTTCATTGAACTTCTCCCTGCTCATATCCAGCCCTTCCCAGTCCATGTCCTCGTAGCGCGGCATCCAGCCCAGCGGCGATTCGACCGCTGCGGCCTTGCCCTGAACGCGCTCGACGATCCATTTGAGGACGCGCATGTTGTCGCCATAACCCGGCCAGATGAATTTGCCGTTGGCATCCTTGCGGAACCAGTTGACACTGAAGATCCGGGGCGGCTTCGGAATGGAACGGCCGAACTGGAGCCAGTGGCCGAAGTAATCGGCCATGTGGTAGCCGCAGAAAGGAAGCATGGCGAAGGGATCGCGGCGGACGTTGCCGGTGGCGCCGACGGCAGCGGCAGTGGTCTCAGAGCCGAGGGTCGAGGCAAGGTAGACGCCGAAGTTCCAGTTGAATGCCTGGTAAACCAGCGGCACGGTATCCTTGCGGCGGCCACCGAAGATAAAGGCGCTCATGGGCACCCCTTTTGGGTTCTCCCAATCGGGATCGATGGAAGGGCACTGGGATGCCGGGGCGGTGAAGCGAGAGTTGGGGTGAGCGGCGTTACGGCCGCAGCCGGGGGTCCACTCCTGCCCTTGCCAGTCGGTAAGCTTTGCCGGCGGCTCATCCGACATGCCTTCCCACCACACATCACCATCGGGAGTAAGGGCTACGTTGGTGAAGATGGTGTTCTTGGCGCAGGAGGCCATGGCGTTAGGATTGGTCTTGACATTGGTGCCGGGAGCGACGCCGAAGTAGCCATACTCCGGATTGATGGCGTAGACCTGGCCGTCGGGACCGGGCTTGATCCAGGCAATGTCGTCGCCAAGGGTGGTTACCTTCCAGCCCTTGTCCTGCAGAGGCTTGGGCGGGATCAGCATTGCGAAGTTGGTCTTGCCGCAGGCGCTGGGGAAGGCGGCGCCCACATAGGTTTTCTCCCCGGTCGGCGACTGAACGCCCAGGATCAGCATGTGCTCGGCCAGCCATCCCTCGTCTTTCCCCTGCTTCGAAGCGATGCGCAGTGCCAGACATTTCTTGCCGAGGAGGGCATTGCCGCCGTATCCCGAGCCGAAGGACCAGATGGCACGCTCCTCGGGGAAGTGGACGATGTATTTTTCCTTGTTGCAGGGCCACGGAACGTCCTTCTGCCCAGGCTCCAGGGGAGCGCCGACGGAGTGCAGGCAGGGAACGAACTCACCGTCGCCGAGGACGTCGATGACCTGCTTGCCCATGCGGGTCATGATCTTCATATTGGCCGCAACATAGGGGGAGTCGGAGATTTCTATGCCGATTTTGGCAATAGGCGATCCGAGCGGTCCCATGCTGAAGGGAATGACATACATGGTGCGGCCACGCATGCAGCCCTTGAAGAGGCCGGTCAGGGTCTTTTTCATCTCCTTGGGGTGAACCCAGTTATTTGTGGGGCCCGCTTCCTGCTTGGTCAGGCTGCAGATAAAGGTCCGGTCCTCGACCCTGGCCACATCGCCGGGATCAGACCAGGCAAGATAGCTGTTGGGACGCTTCTCCGGGTTGAGCTTCCGGAACGTACCGCTTTCGATCAACTGATTACAGAGCTTGTCGTACTCTTCCTGCGAACCGTCGCACCAGTGTACGTTTGCAGGCTGGCACAGTGCTGTGACTTCTTCGACCCATTTTCGCAATTGTTCATTCTTTACTTCGTAACCCATTACAATCTCCTCCTCATTTCAGTAAGTTACTACGGGACAAATACACGCATTATTGATCTAATTAGTGTTTTCTTAGAAAAAAATAGCTTCTTCTCCGCCCCACCAAAAATTTTATTATGCTTAACAACGGGGTAAACGCGGAAAGCTGATGTGTCGGGTAATTTTTAAGTCTGTGCCTGGATCGGAATATGGAAGGAAAAAAAGGGGGGGCGGGAATGGAAGCATCCGCAGAGCATGTTGGATTCTGGACTTTGGCAGCCTGTGCTAAGGGAAATTCCCGAGAAGGAACGGCAAGTCTCTCTCATAAAAACCATGCCTTTCTGAATGGTCAGCTCAAAAGGATGCGCGCATCCGCTGAAACTAATGAAGAAAGCTGAGACCCATGTTTAGTTTTGCTAAAATAGCACAAGATTTTGTAAAATCAAGCTGAAATTGCAAATACCATGAGATTGTCGCAATTGACAGCAAAGAACCATGTGCTACACTCCTACCGCTGAGCCGGCACAGGGCACACCAGTACAAATAAAAGATTTGATTAATTAACGAACCTCAACAGTATAAAACAGAACCTTTTTTTTGCAACTGCATTTTGATATGGCGGGATTTTTTTAGCGGGAAAGGAGAGTGAAATGGAAAAGTATGTCTGCACTGTATGCGGCTACATCTACGATCCGGCAACAGGAGATTCCGAAAACGGCATCGCCCCCGGCACCCCTTTCTCGGACCTGCCCGAAGACTGGGTATGTCCCCTCTGCGGTGCTGGAAAGGACGCATTTGAGCCGGCTTGAATGAAGCAGGCTCTCATCCGCCTGTGGCAGCTGCCTTACTTCTTGTCAGCTGCCTTGATAATGTCGATCTCAGCCTTCTCACCGGACATCTTGACCCTCCAGACAAGGCCGCAAGCGCCGCATTCCTTCACCGGCGACTGCTCGGCGGAAAATCCCGAAGAATGGATATCGATTTCGACTGATTTTCTGTCTCCACAATTAGGGCACTTCATTTGATCCTCCCTCGTCGGCACTTAGAACTGGAATAACAGATGCTCCGTTACCGCGGGAACGGGCAGTCTCAACACCTTTTCCAGCGGATTTTCAGATGGTCACTGATGCTGTCCATGCGGACCGAGAAGCGTCCGGATGCTTCACACATGGCCATTATCCGGAATTCGGAGGAGTAAGTCCAGATATTTAATACGGATAACGAGCGCCCACTCGGCCGGGGATGGACGTCTGGTCAACGGAGAATGTCGTCTATCTGCCGGGTGAAATCCTGCAGGTCCGCCAACTGCATGTCTCCCATGTGGGCGATGCGGAAGGTCTTCCCTTTGAGCTTGCCGTAGCCGTTGTCGAAGGCATAACCGCGCTCGCCCAGTTTTTTCTTCAGATCCGCCAGATCCACATCCCTGCTGTTGACGGCGCAGGTAAGGGTAAGGGAGCGGTAAGGCCCGGCAGCCAGAAAATCGAAACCCCGCTCCCGGACCCATCCCCTCACATACTCGGCCAATGCCAGATGCCGCTGCCACCGCGCCTCCAATCCCTCAGTAAAGATGCGCTCCAGTTGTCGATCAAGGGCATAAATCAGGGAAATGCACGGCGTCGAAGGAGTGTTATCCTTCTCGTCCATGGCGGCAAATTCCTGAAAATCGAAGTAATAGCCACGCCCTTCCATGGTTCTGCTCCGCTCCAGCGCCTTGGCACTGGCGGTGAAAACAGCCAGCCCCGGAGGCAGGGCAAGCGCCTTCTGCACACCAAAGATGCAGCAGTCTATGCCGAGCTCGTCCAGCGGAATCTTCAGTGCGCTCATGGATGAAACGGTATCGATGATGGAAACCACCTCCGGGTATTTGCGGAGCACCGCAGCTATCTCCGGCAGGGGTGACATGACACCCGTGGAGGTTTCGTTGTGAATAAGGGTGATGCTGTCGTATTTCCCGGTGGCCAGGGTGGCATCAACCAGTTCTGGCGTGATGGGTTGCCCCCACTCCACTTTTATGGCGTCGGCCTCCTTGCCGCACCGCTTGGTCACGTCGTGCCATTTGTCCGAAAAGGCACCGTTGCAGAAATTGGCGCAACGTTCGCCCACCAGGTTCCGCACCGCCCCTTCCATGACGCCGAAGGCGCTGGACGTGGCAAGGAAAACCTTGCCGCGGGTAAAGAGCAACTCCTTCAGCTTGTCGGTCACCCTTTTGTGCAGGGCTGCATATTCAGGCATCCTGTGGCCGATCATGGGAGAGGCCATGGCCTGCAGTATCTCCGGTGCTACCTCGATGGGACCGGGAATGAAAAGCTTTTTCGACATACGTGCTCCTTGGAAGTAATTCGTTTGCCCTGCCGCTTTTGCAGGGTCGATACCACCCGGGAGGCTAGCAGAAGGAGGTCCTAATGTCAAGGCAGGCGCCCGGCATCCGCCGGAGGGAGGCTCAACGACTGTCATTCCTGCCGAACACCGGCAGAACCCATGTCACCAGCCAGAAGAGAACAAAGGGGGTTATTCCCACCATGAGCGCTCCGAAAAGCCCCTCCTTGAATGTCTCGAAACTGTCGGGCCAGATGGGGAGCTGGTAGTGCATAAAGCCGGCAAAGGAGGATGAGAAGGCCTGACCGCCGATGACGACATTCCACCGCATCATGAATACCCCCAAAAGCACCAGCGCGCACCCCGCGGCGGCCCTTCTGATGGACAGCCCGGGGATGAGAAAGAGGATGAACGGCACCAGGTTGCCGAGGCCGTACTGGAGAATGAAGATATTGACGAAGTCGCGTCCATAGATGACGCTGCGCAGGATGTCCCACGATTTGACTGCCGTGTAACCCCGGAAAATCAGGTCCAAAAGCTCCAGGGTGATCGCCAGAACAAGGAACATGATAAGGTAGCGGGATGTCATTCTAACCACCTGGATCTCGGCACTCTTCAGCTCTTCCTTGGTCTCCAGCGCCCGCCCGTGTTTCCTCTGCCAGGAGAGAACCAGCTTCCTGATCTCCATGGTGGCTATATAGGTAAGAATGCATAAGGCGATACCTGAAACCACCGCCGAGCAGATGAAGATCACCGGCATCAGCGGGGTCATCCAGAGGGCATTGGCCTTGACCGAACCGAAAATGAAGCCGGCATAACCATGGAGGAAGCAGGCCACTGGGATGCCCACCGCCGCCAGCACCCTGACTGCTTTCTCATCCCGCGCCAGGGACTCTTCACCCAGGTCACGGGCACCGAGGGTCAGCACCGAGTAGAGCAGAAACCACGCCTGTTCAATCTTGCTGCGGCTCGCTTTGCCCCCCAGCCCGGCCGCCGTGGTGACAAAATGGCGGCGATAGACGAACCAGAGCTCGGAAGCGACGATCATGCCGTAGGTGGAAAAGACGATGCCGAAGGCGGCGATGGCCGACGTGAAGTGGGGGGTCATCATGACCTCGAACCCGCGCTGGGGCTGCTGCAGATGCAGCATGAGCGGCATCATGGCCACCGGCAGGAGGGCAAAGGAAAAGACCAGGGAGAAACGCGCTATCTCCTTCAACTGCTTCACGCCGAACACGTGATACAGTGATGAGAGAACAAAAGCGCCGGCGACGAGACCGGTCATGAAGGGATACATGACGATCTGGATCGTCCAGTAGATATATTCGTTCGGGTAAACGAAAAATTCCTTCAGCGTCCAAGCTTCACCATGTACCATGGCTACCTCACCTCCCTGGAAAGGCCCCGGTAGAACACCTGGGGCTTGGTCCCGTACTCTTCCTTGAGCACGGCAACACGCTCGCTCATGATGACCTTGGTGACCGGGTCATCCGGATTCCGCAGATTCCCCACGAGCCGCGCGCCGAAGGGACAGGCATCGACACAGGCGGTCTTCATCCCCTTGCTGATCCGGTGGTAACAGAAGTTGCATTTTTCGGCAACGTGGTAAACAGGATGGAAAAAGCGCACCCCGTAGGGGCAACCCATGATGCAGTAGCCGCACCCGATGCACCAGGAGCGATCGACCAGCACGACACCGTCGGCGGCCTGGTAGGTGGCTCCCACAGGACATACCTGGACGCATGGCGGATTGTCGCACTGATTACAGAGCTTGGGGACAAAGAAGGCTTTTTCAATATCCTCGTCCCGTATTGTCTCCATGCGCCCCTCTCCCAGATCGACCCTTTTGTCGATGAAACCGTCCCGGGCGGCTTTGGGGGAGTCGATATGGGTGCGGCCGTCCTTGGTGACGATATAGCGTTCGACCCAGGTACGGGAAACATCGGCATCATAAGGGGTCTCGTTCTCGATTTTACAGGCCTTGACGCACATGCCGCAGCCGACGCATTTATATGTGTCCACCAGGAACCCCCAGCGCACCGGGGCAGCATCCTTCCTCTCGGCGTGAAGCCTTTTCGGATCGAACCATTCGAGAGCCGCCAGGGGCATGGCAATGCCTCCCGCCACAAGGAGGGCGTTTTTACAGAACCTTCGCCGCGTGATCATGTTGCGCCTCCTTCAAGGGATTGTGGGGATAATGGCAAAGTACACATTCTGCCCCGGGATTGTGAGTATCGGGATCGATGCCGCGGATGTTACCTCTGATGCTGGACTTGTAGGGAAGGCGGCTGTGACACCGCAGGCAGAGTTTTCGTTCCCGGTTGATGGTCAGGGTGGGAGGATCTTCGGGGTGCCCCAAAGCGGGACCATGGCAGTCTTCGCACATGATCCGCCCATGGGGAGAGCTTAACAGTTCCGTGTATTTTTCCCTGTGGCACTCCTTGCAGTACTCGTTGGTCTTATACTTGACCCGGATGTTCTTCCATTCCTTTTCATTGCCGAGACGGTACCAACCGTACATGTAGCCCCGGTCGTGGATGCCGAAGTCTCTCGGCACCGCCACCACCCTGACGATCAGGATAAGTGCGATAATGCAGAGAGCCACATTTAACGGCCGCCAGACATGATTATTCACATCCCCCTCCTGCCGGCCTTGTTTTTCAGCCGGATTGCATTAGCAGGTTGTTGAAAAACGTCGAGAGGAGGCCGAGATGCAAGGCTTAAGCGAGCGAAAAGCCGAAGCGTACCCACTGTACGCTGAGGTTTTGAGCGAGTTATAACGCAGCAGATCGGACCCGCAACAGTTTTTCAACAGCCTGCTAGGTTTTAACTGTAGCAAAAGATCGGACACACGCAACAAATGGCCACCTTATAAAGCTGCAATTCAAGATACTTAACAATGCCCTCCTGAACGGAAACTTTCGGATGCGCCTTTTACAGAGCTTCATTAAAGACAAAACATTGTTCCATACTAAGAAAAAACACAATAGCCCATTTGCTTTTTGATTTGACAAATTCATAACAGCCATTGTAGATTTATCAATCTAACTTGCCAATTTTACAAGATAATCTTAATATACCATCCATGGAGGAACGATGAACAATTCTAAAACACCGATTACACGATACTTGTACAACCCCATAAGTCTGGCCGGAATTGTACTGGCTGCTGTGGCAACCGGACTTATCATTGCCTTTCTGGCAATGGAGATGATTACCGGTGTTGAAAACCCCTACCTGGGGCTGCTCGTCTATTTCGCCTTTCCCGGTATGCTCATTCTCGGCCTGCTCCTGGTACCTGTGGGCGGATTTCGCGTCAGGGCCAAGATGCGCAGCGGTGCCCCTGAAGAAATTCCCCCCTTTCCCCGCATCGATCTCAACGATACTCATAAACGGCGCTTTTTCATCTTCTTCGTCGTTGCCACCTTCATCTTCGTTCTCATTGTTTCCATCGCCTCCATCAAGGGCTTCGAGTTCACCGAATCCACAACCTTCTGCGGCGAGCTCTGCCATCAGGTAATGAGCCCAGAACATACGGCCTGGAGCAATTCTCCCCATGCAAAGGTGAAATGTGTCGAATGTCACGTGGGACCAGGGGCCGAATGGTACGTCAAGGCAAAGATTTCGGGTCTGCGCCAGGTATATGCCGTATTGAGCCATACTTTCCCCACCCCCATCGAGACCCCCATCGAGAACCTGCGTCCGGCCCGGGATACCTGCGAGCATTGCCACTGGCCCGAAAAGTTCTACTCAGGACGGCAGAAGGTCTTCTATCACTACGCACCCAACGAATTTAACACCCAGCGCGAGGTCAACCTGCTGATCAACATCGGCGGCACACCCAAGACACCCCATGCCAAGGGCATCCACTGGCACATCGGCAGCGAGGTCACCTATATCGCCACCGACAAGAAGCGACTGGAAATACCCTACATCTCCGTCAAGGATAAGGACGGCAAAGTCACTGATTACATGAGCACCGAAAAACCCCTGACCAAGGAGCAGATCGCCAAGGCGAAGAAGCGGCTCATGGACTGTACCGACTGTCACAACCGGCCGACGCACATCTACCGTTCACCGGGACAGGAGATGGATGAGAATTTCGTCAGCGGCCATATCGATGCTTCGCTGCCGTACGTGAAGAAAGTGGCCGTCGAGCTTCTGACCAAGCCTTACAAAAATGTTGCAGAGGCCAAAACGGCCATTGCCACCGGCCTACATGACTACTACAACAAGAATTACCCGAAGCTGGCTGCGGAAAAGGCAGCAGCGATCAATAAAGCAGTTGAAGAAGTCCAGGCCATTTACGGCCGTAACTTCTTCCCGGAAATGAAGGTTTCCTGGAACACCTATCCGAACCATATCGGCCATTTCTACACCCCCGGGTGCTTCCGCTGCCATGATGGCAAGCACAAGTCGCCCCAGGGCAAGGTGATCTCAAAAGACTGCAATCTCTGCCACACGGTCCTCAGCCAAAAGCAGGAGAACATCCCTGCCGGCACGACGGTGAAGAACTTCGTTCATCCCGTTGACATCGGCAATGAGATCTACACCACAAACTGCAGCGAGTGCCACTCGGCTGGCGGTGAAGACATCCCCGGCGGCGGCAGCCACGAGAAGTAAACTGCATCGCCTTTGACACGAAAAAAGCCCCTGGGATATCCCGGGGGCTTTTTTGTTCTCCAGACATTTCGGGGGAAGGCAGTCGTGGCATCGGGAGAGAGCGACGAGCTACAGCGGCAAGCGGACACCAGCCGCATGTGGAACGGAGGCAACCATGTCAATCCAAGCATCATGCACCATTACGCGTGCGGCACCACAAGGTCCGCAGCTGTGGCGACAGAGCGAACGGACGATGTGGTGACTGCCTTCCCGGGATGGTGGTGATTTTGACAAGGGCCTTCAGAGAATCCGCTCGCCGAAAAGGGAAGCGGTCAGGTCGCTGACAACCCTGGCGCTGTGGTTGCGGTTGTCGAAGACAGGGTTTATTTCCACCACATCCAGAGAAGAAAGCCGCCTGCTGTCGGCAATGATTTCCATAAGCAGCTGGGCCTCCCGGTAGGTTATGCCGCCGGGGGTCGGCGTGCCGACGCCGGGAACCTCCATGGGGTCGAGCACATCCGCATCGAGGCTCACATGGATCCGCTCGTGGTGACCGAGAAAGTCCAGACACTGGCGGGCGATGTTTCCCATCCCCTGTTCATCCACATCGCGCATGGTGAATACCTTGATGCGTTTTTCCCGAAGCCGCAGCCGCTCCTTGGGATCCAGATCCCGCACCCCCACCAACACCACGTCATCCCGCTTCAGTTTCGGCCCGGGCCTTCCCAGGTTCACCAGCCGCACATATCCGTCCCCCATCAGGTGCGAGAGGACCATGCCGTGGATATTGCCCGAGGGGGAGGACTTGGGTGTATTGATGTCGCCATGGGCGTCGATATAGATCACACCGGCCTGTTTCCGCTCGGTGATGCCGCCGATGGTGCCGATGGCCAGAGAATGATCGCCGCCGATAAAGATGGGGGCGAATCCCTGCTCGACCGCATCTCGTGCAGCCACATATGCCGCTTTGCATACCCTGGTTATGGCTGCCAGGTAGGTAACATCCCTTCCCCGGGAGAGGGCCTCCCGCACCGGCACCGCAAGGTTGCCGCAATCCCATACCTCATGACCCAGATTTGCCAGCCGTTCCGCCAGTCCCGCATAGCGCACGGCACTGGGTCCCATGTCCACCCCCCGCAGGGATTGCCCCAGGTCCAGGGGTACACCGATCAGCTTTATTTTCCTCCGCACCACTACCTCCTTGCGCTACAGGACGCTGGGCATCATGCACTCTCCCCATGAAGGTTGTGCCACAGGTTTACCATAAAGTCCTGGGCATTGGTCAGAATGGCAACAGCCTGGGCGGAGCCCCGGTTGGCCAGCTTATCGGCGGAAAACTCCGTCATGTCGATTATGTAGAAAAAAACGGGGCGGACATCACCACTCTCCAGCACCTTGTATCCAGGAACCATGTTGCCGAAGGCGATGGCATGGAGTTGGGTGGCCACGGCAATGACGGTGGTGGCTTTCCTGGCATGGACGCGCATGGCATCCTGCGCAAGACAGACATCGGTGATCACCTCCGGCAGCGGCCCGTCATCCCGGATGGAACCCGCTAGCACATAGGGAACCCCTTTTTTTTCGCAGGCGCAGATGATCCCGTCATGTAGCTTGAGGGCCGCGACGGCCGCAGCTATGGATCCATATTCGCGGACCCGGTTGATGATCTCCAAGTGGTTGTAGTGACCATGGGGCATCAGGGCCTGGGTATAGATGTCCTGCCCCAGCCCCGTGCCGAACTGGGCTGCCTCCAGGTCATGTGTGGCCAGGGCATTTCCAGCCAGCAATGCATGGCAGTATCCCGCTTCGATAATGCCTTGCATGGCATCGCGGCTGTCCTTGTCGAAGGCCACCGCCGGGCCGAGGACCCAGACGATGTGCCCCTGCTCCCTGTCATGGCGCAGTATCCGGTAAAGTTGATCATAGGAGCGGGAAAAGGGGGTCTCGCGGGTATCACGGCTGCGGAAGGAGAACTTTTCATGCCCGGCAGCGCCGGCTTGGGCGAAGCCATCCGGGTGCACATAAATGCCTTCCTCCCCGTCCTCCGTCCTCCCCACCACCACCCGGTCCCCTTTCCGCAGGCGTCGGGCTTCCACCGCCTCGACCGTTTCTCCCCGCAACACCAGCACCGCATCCATACGACTCTCGGCGACCAGCAGCCACCTGCCCCCTCCAATGTGGAGATACTCCGGGTGATTGGAAGTACCGTGGAAGTTGTCCGGTGCCACCCCCTGCCGGGGAGCGGAGGCTGTCCGCACGGCCGGAGCATGAAGCAGCTTCGGCGCGGTAAAGTCTGGGGGCGTATAGGTAGGAATAATGGACATGGTGCATTCCCTCCAGCACATCATGAATGGTTGATGTGCTTTGAGGGTCAATTATTGCGGAGCTTTGCCGATTGTCAACAGCGCCCCGGAATGAAAAAAAGGTCCTTCGGACATTTTCGGGGAAGACAGTCGTGGCATCGGGAGAGAGCGACGAGCTGCAGCGGCGAGCGGACACCCGCCGCATGTGGAACGGAGGCAACACCGCCGATTCAAGCATCAGGAACCATTACGCGGGCGACATCGCAAGATCCGCAGCTGTAGCGACAGAGCGAACGGACGATGTCGCGACTGCTTTTTTTTCACAGAATTCCTGGACGAACCGAAAAAAGCCGCTCTCTTCCGAAAGCGGCTTTCCGTAACTCATATGGTGCAATCTACAGCTCCTCGAAAACCTCCGCCTCCCCGTTTTCGTCGTCTTCCGACTCGAAATCCTCGTCGAAAACCCGCTGCAGAAACTTCTTATTACTATCGATGTTTCGCTTGATTTCCTGGGCCAGTTCCTCCAGGAGATCTTTCTCTTCAGCCACCCGCTACCTCCCCTTTTTGGCCAGAACCTGACGATAGAGCTCCTCGTATTTCCTGGCCGAAGCATTCCAGGAGAAATCGCCTGCCATGCCGCGTTTCATCATTTTTTTCCATGAAGCTTTATCGGCGTGGGCATTGATAGCTCTGGACAACGCCTCCCACAGAGCTTCAGGTGTGTAGTCGTCAAAGGAGAAGCCGTTGGGCTCCCGTGACTGGTCCCGTTCGTCGAAAACGGTATCCGCCAGCCCCCCCGTTTTCCTGACCACCGGCACGGCCCCGTAGCGCAGGGCGATCATCTGCCCCAGACCGCACGGCTCATAGCGCGACGGCATGAGGAAGATATCGCTTCCCGCGTAGATCTGCGGGGCCAGCTCGGGATGAAAGCCGATGTTGACCGAGATGTTGTCCGTTCCAAGAGCCGCAAACTCCTGGAGCAGCTTCAGATACTTTTCGTCGCCGGTACCTAACAGCACCAGTTGCAGTTTTGCCTTGGCAATCCTGGGCAGTAGAGCCTCCAGGAGGTCGAAACCCTTCTGCTCTGTAAGCCGCGAAACCATGCCGATCAAAGGGACATCCTCGGCGACCTCCAGACCGAGACGTTTTTGCAGGGCCTTCTTGTTATGGGCCTTTCCCGCTGGGGCGGCAGGGGTATAGTTTCTGCTGATGCCCCGGTCCGTTGCCGGATTCCAATGTTCGTAGTCGATGCCGTTCAACACACCATATAGATCATTCCTGCGCAGGGCCAGCACCCCATCAAGCCCATCACCCGCCTCGGGGGTAAGAATCTCCCGGCAATAGGTCTCGGAAACGGTGTTGATCACGTCCGCCGTCAGGATCGCCCCCTTCAGCAGGTTAATCTTGCCGTAAAACTCCAGGCAATCGATGGTGAAAAGAGACGGGTCGAGTCCCATGTCCACCATGGCCTCGCGGGGAAAGAGTCCCTGGTAGGCAAGATTGTGGATAGTGAAAACGGTGCCTGTCTTGCTGAAAAAAAGATCATCCCCCTTCTCTTTCTTCAGGATCAGGGGAATCATGGCTGTCTGCCAGTCATGGCAATGGATGATGTCGGGGCGATAATCCATCTTTTTCAGGAGATCGAGCACACCCCGGCAGAAAAAAGCGAAGCGCTGATGGTTATCGGGGTATTCGCCGCTTGCCGTCCCGTAAAGGTGGTCCCGGGAGAAATATTCCTTGTTCTCCAGCAGATAGACCGGGATGTCCTCAAGGGTGGTGTGGCGGAACAGCCCCCGTTTGGCGGAGCCGCCGACCATGACGTCCACGCTCTTGCGCCCCTTTCTGATCCCGTACCCTCCCCTTTCCACCTCGCTGTAAAAGGGAAGGATGATGCGGACGTCATGCCCCTGTTTCTTCAGGCTTTTGGGCAGCGCGCCAGTTACATCCGCTAGCCCGCCGCTTTTGGCGAACGGGGTGACTTCCGATGCGACAAAAAGAATTTTCATACAAGCACTACCTTTCTGTAAAGTTTCTGCTATATCTCGGCCTCGCGGAGGAAAGCCGCCGCATCCTCCGGTGAGGTGGGATTGATGTAAAAACCGGTTCCCCATTCGAAGCCGGCAATCTGGGTCAGCCGCGGCACCAGCTCCATGTGCCAGTGGTAATCGTATTCGATCGAGCCCCAGTAGTCAGGCTTTCCCAGGCGCGGCTGCCGGGGAGGCGCCGTATGAAGAATGAAGTTGTAAGGGGGATCCTTCAGCACCGTTTTCAGTCTTTGCAGCATGTCCTTCATGGCAACAGCCAATTCACCCAGCTGCCCGTCGTCCATCATAGCAAAGTCGTGGGAATGTCGCTTCGGATAGAGACGCACCTCGAACGGAAAACAGGAGGCATAGGGGGTGATGGTCACGAAGTTGGCGAATTCCTTGACGATTCTGCTGCCGCTTTCCAGCTCGAAATCGATCAGATCGCAGAAAATACAACGCTCCTTGCTCTCGAAGAAATCCCGGCAGATCTTCAGTTCCGTAGCCGCAACCGGCGGCATAAGGGGGACGGCAATCAGCTGACTGTGGGAATGGGCCAGGGTGGCGCCGGCACGAATGCCGTGATTTTTGAACAACACCATGTAGCGAAGCCTTGAATCTCGTCGCAGGTCCAGGTAGCGGGCGCGGTAGGCCTTCAGCACATCGGTGATCTCCGCCGGGGAGAGATCCGCCATCCCCTGGTCGTGCCTGGGGGTTTCGATGATCACCTCATGGGCGCCGATGCCCGACATGACGTCATAGACGCCGTATCCCCGGCTCTTCACCTCCCCCTCGACCCGCAGCACCGGGTATTTATTGGGGATGACCCGCACCTTCCAGCCGGGTGAGTTGGCCGGACCGGAGGGACGAATGGCAAAGATCTCCGCCGGCGTCTTGTCCTCATTGCCGTAGCAGAACGGACAGCTGGTAACCTCCTTCTCCTGGGGCTCCGACTGAAAGTCCCGCGGACGCCTCCCCCGCTCGGTGGCGATGATCACCCAGTGCAGCTTCAGAGGGTCCCAGCGCAGTTCAGACATGCTTCCTCCAATCAGAATAATGCAAGGCAGTGTTCGCGCTCAAAAATCCCCAGGTGCAAGGCGTCGAGGAGCGAGCAGCGGAGCATACGCCAGTATGTGAGCAGCACAGCGACGAAGACAACGCCGCAGATGGGCGTTTTTGGGTGCGAACTATATGAGCCACGTTTCCAGTTCCAGATCCGCCCCCGCGTAATTCAGCATGAGCGGCGAATCGGCAGGCCATCGCCCCATTTCCTCTTCGCCCCGCATCAAGGTAAAGTAGGCGAAGAGTTTGTCCCCCGGCAGCAGGTTCAGGATGTCCAGGGGCACCCGCGCTTCGGCTACCTTGACTATTTTCCAGCTGCAGATGGCCTCCGTAGGATGCCATTCCCTTTCCCCCTTGACCCACAGCGGCCCCTCTTCCGCCTCCAAGGTCATGGACAGCCGGTACTCGTTCTCATGGATCAGGTGCAGGTTCAGATGGTCCTTGGACAGCAGGGTCTTTCCCAGGGATTGAACACCATCGATCCGAAAATACATGTATTTACGATCAAAGCCATAGAAAAAGGACTGCATCAGGGCTTCGGCCGCATGCATCGCCGAGGCCTGCTTGGTCAGATCGTAGAGCCCGGCCGCCAGCCACTCAAAGTAATCGGTGACGAAACCACTGATTGCCGGCGAAAGCAGTGCCGCCGGTTCACGGACGAAACCGGCCACCCCTTTCTTCTTGATCGACTCGTAGAGCTCGCTGGGGATGGCCAGGCCGAGCAGCCGGTAAACGTTCATCAGGTGACGGCGGAACAGTGCATCGAAACGGTCGCTGTGGGGAGAAAAATGGTCATCCCCATACCACCAGAACCAGTCGCTTCCCTCGGCTGCATAGAGTGACCGGCACACGGCCAGGGCCGTTGCCGAACCGCCATCCCCTTTGCCGGCAAGGAGTGCCGCCACCTCAGGGCTGGCCTCAACAGCAGCATGACGTGCCTTCGCCAGATAATCCCAGCCGAGATTTTCTTCCGGATGGCCGACCCAGATGCCGTAGTTGGCGTTTATCCAGGAGCCGGGATGGATATGGTCGATGCTGCGTCTCTCCCCCACCCTTTCCAGCACCTGGGAAAAGGTTGCCGGAGTAAGTCCCGGCGTCTCCGCCACCGCCCGGTAAAGGCGGCTCAGGAACGTGTAGCCGTTGTCGGCATAATACTCCCAGGCATTCTCCCCGTCCAAGATTACCGGCACGACCCGGGCACCATGGATGCGGTGGCGGATATCCTTCAGCCGGTCAACGAAGTCGGCAACGGCCCGTTCCGGGCTCCACTGGGAATAGGTAAAGCCGATCAGGTCGGAAAGGGCATGGTCACGAAAGAAGAGGGAGATATCCCCCCCCTGCTGTCGAAACCGGTAGGGCTGGTAGAGGGCCTCCCTGCTACCGCCGATTCCTCCTTGAAGGGTATGGGCGAGGACCCCTTCGTCGGTGGCAGCCCATGCAATGCCGCACTGGGCAATTATGCCGAGCGCCTCATCACTGACGGAGCCTTCCGACGGCCACATCCCCAGGGGTTTGAAACCGAATATCTCCTCGAAGCGGGCAACCCCTTGGGACACCTGGGCAAAGGCATCCTCCGGGTGCAGAAAGGAAACGGCCGGCAGGTTGACCTTGGGCATGGCCACCCGGGCCATTTTCATGTCGCAGAGAAGGGGCAGGATCGGGTGGAAATAGGGGGTGACCGACAACTCTGCTTTTCCTTCCCCGTGCAGTTTTCCGTACAGGGGAATAATCTCCCCCACCAGTTCCCGCTGCAGCGAGAAGAGCAGCGCTTTGTCCTCGGGGGAAAAGTTCTTGCCCTTTGCCATCAGCTGCCTGAACTGAGGGAATCGGCGCCGTGCAGCCTCACCCGTCCAGGCCAGAAAAAACCAGACCTGCAGGTCCAGGATGTCCTGGTCCCTGAACTGGCGCAGGCGGTCCTCGACTCCCCCCCCTTCACCAGCCAGGCAGTAGAGTTCGAAATAGCGCTTGTACGGCTCTATCATACGCTGCCGGTTGGCGGAAAAAAAGTTCTCCAGGAGAAACCTTTTTTCCTCTTCCTGCATATCCGCAGGAGCCTTCTGTCCAAGCAGCAGAAAGGGGTCTACAGCATTACCCGAGGCATAATCGAGGATCTGATCCAGGAGGGACGGCACCAGGTTGAAAACCGCCCTGGCGCCGGGAGTTTCATCGACAATGGCCGCCATGTCATAATAATCCTTGATGGCATGGAGGTATGTCCAGGGCAGGGCGTACTCACCCTTGAGGGGGTCTTTGTAGTACGGCTGGTGCATATGCCAGAGAAAGGTTATGTACAGGGGGTCTGTCATTTATAATCCGGTGCGAGGTTCGACGTTCGAGGTTCGAGGTTTCGATCCTTTAACTTTGAACTTCGAACTTCGAACCTCGAACTGTTTTTATTGCAGCTCCTTTTTCCATTTCTCCACTTTTTTCCGGTACTCGTCCAGCAGCCGGTGGGCCACCTTCTGGTCTTTGGCCTCGGCAACTATGTGTACATATGGGTTGTACTGGTCGGGAAGCACCAGCACCCAGTCCTCACCGAAATGGACCTTGATGCCGTCGATGTAGATCGCTTCCTTTTCCAGGCTGTCCTCACTCATCTTGCGCATGATCCCCCCCTTCATGTCCCAGGTGCAGGGCACCTTCCCCTGAAGGAAGGTTCGCCGGGGGATGTCTTCCAGAATGCGGGACAGGGCCGTTTCTGCAGCCGCCGCCAGCTCTATGGTTTTGGCAATGGTGAACATGCCGTCGAAGGCCGCCTGGAATTTCGGGAAGGCAAAGCGGCCATCCATGGATCCGGCCATGATCACCTCCGACGACTGGGCAGCTTCGATCATGGAGCGCTCCGCACTCTTTGTGCGGCGGACCGAACAGCCCTTCTCGTGGGCCAGTTGTTCGATGACGGACGGTGCCGAGACAGGCACGGCAAATGCCCCTCTGACCCCGGTTTTGAGCGACAGGGCCACCAGCATGGTGAGAAACTCAGAGGGCTCGTAGATCTTCCCGGTCTCATCTACAAGGATAACCTCTTCGGAAGTGGTATCAAGCCAGAAACCCGCTTTTGCCTCCAGGGAAGCGACAATTTTTGCCAATTGCTGCAGGCTCTGGGCATTGTTATCCGGCTTTTTCGTCCCCCGTTCTTCGTCGATATAGGCATTGATGCCGATCACTTCGCAGCCCATGTCATTGAGGATGGCCGGCAAGGTCTGCCCCGCAGGTGAGTGGTTGAAGTCCACCACCACCTTGAATCCGGCCTTTCGCAGCAATTCCATGTCCAATGCCCGGGCGAATCCTTCCCGATAGAAGTCGGCCACCTGGGGCAATTCGCTGATTCCCCCCGGTTCCATATGGTGGGCACGGCGAAAGTTTTCCTTGTAAAAAATACGCTCCACGTTTTTGCCCATGGAACTGGAAAAGTCCAATCCATCGGCATCGAGAAAGACGATCTCGGTGGATGCCGGATCGTCGATGGCCTGGCGGAAGTGGACCCCCCCTGTCTCGCCGAAGGTCCGGAGCTTGTATCGCATGATGGGAAGGGACACCATTTTCAGGTCGCGCACGTTCACGCCTGCAGAAAGTATGCCGCCAAGAAAGCTTCGTTTCAGCATCCGGGAGGAGAGGGATGAATCGCGCCCCGCCAGGACGAAACTCCCCTTCTGGAGCGATGTTCCGTAGGCGCACCCCAGCTTGGCGACGAACTCCGGCGTCAGTTCGATATTGGTCAGTCCCTTGATCATCTTTCCTTCAAAGAGCGATTTTTTCCATCTTTCACCCCATATGAGGTTGCCGGTGACCGTCGATCCCCCCTCGATGACTTTGCGCGGCCAGATTTTCACGTCCCGCTTGATGTAGACATCCTCGCCGATGGAGGTGTCATCGGCGACGATGGTCCCCTCCTCCATGACCACTCCCTGGCCGACGCTGACATTGTTGCAGACGACGCTGTCGGTGATCTTGGCCCCCCGCTTGATGTAGACGTTATCCCAGATGACGCAGCGGGAGAGCCGCACCCCCGGTTCGATGGTGCAGTTGCGGCCGACGACCGTGTCCTTCAACTGGGCATTGTCCTGGACCTGGGAGTTGTCGCCGATGACGACGGTGCCGTCAAGACCGACGCTGCGGTCGAGCTTGACGTCGGCACCGATGCGCAGGTCCTTGCCGATCAGGTCCTGCTTGTGGGCATCTATGCGCGTGTATACCTTGCCCCGCAGGATGTCGTGATGGGCCTCCCGATAGGAATCAGTGTTGCCGATATCCCGCCAGTAGCCCTTCAGGGGAAAACCGAAGAGCGGTTCCTTCTTTTTCAGCAGGAGCGGGAAGAGATCCTGGGAAAAATCGAAGTTCTCCCCCTCCGGAATATATTTGAAAATCTCCGGTTCCAGTACATAGATGCCGGTATTGATGGTATCGGAAATGATTTCTCCCCAGCCCGGCTTCTCTAGAAACTGGGTAATCCGCCTGTCCTTGTCTGTTATGACCACGCCGAACTGGAGCGGATCCTTGACGGAGGTCAGGGTGATGGTCGCCAGAGCCTTATTGTCTTCATGGAAGTTGATCACCTTCTGCAGGTTGAAGTCGGTCAGCAGATCGCCGCTGATGATAAGGAAACGCTCGTTGAGATACTTCTCGGCACATTTGACCGCACCTGCGGTCCCCATATCCTCAAGAGGAGTGACATAGGTGATCTTGACGCCGAAATCGGCACCGTCGCGGAAGAAATTCTTGATGATATTGGGCTGGTGATAGAGGAGCAACACCAGGTCGGTGACATGGTACTTCTTCAGAAGCTCGACGATGTGGAGCATGATCGGCCGATTGAGGAGGGGAACCATGGGCTTCGGAGTATTACAGGTCAGGGGTTGCATGCGGGTGCCGAAGCCCCCGGCCATGATAACTGCTTTCATAGAAACATAGCTCCTTTTACATTAAATTGACATTCGATGGTCATGCCCGTGCAGAAAGATGCTGCATGCGTCTCCGCCTTGCAGCGACGTCAGCCGGCCTTGAGTCGCCCCTTCTTCTCCAAGACCCGCCGTATTTCGTCCTTCAACTCCTGCAGATCGCTGGATTTGACCACGTAGGCATCGGCAAGCCAGGCGGAAAAATCATCCTTATAGAGGGAAAAAGCGCTGGAGAGAATGACCGGCAGATCATGGCGCTCCTTGACTATCTGCTGAAGGAGCTCAATGCCGCTTTCGTTCTTCAGCTTTATGTCCAGGACGACCAGATCTACCTCATGGGTTTTCAGCTGCTCGACAGCCTCGGCGGCAGTAGCGGCAGTAATCACTTCATATCCCTCGTCGGTGAGCTCCTGAGAATAAAGCAGCCTGATATTGGCTTCATCATCCACCACCAGTAGTTTACTCATGCATGGGTTCTCCTTTCTTGATGGGAAGCTTCATTTTATAAATCGTACCTCCGCCGGGGCGGTCCTCGATGATGAATTCATTGCCGTGACGCTCCAGGATGGCCCTGCAGACAGGCAGCCCGGAACCTGAACCCAGCTCCTGGGTATCCACAAATGGGGTGGTCAACGATTCCCTGATTTCTTCCGGCATGGCCGGACCATTATCGCTTATTTCCACAACGACACAGTCCCCTTCACGGCTGGTCTTCAACCATATTGCCCCGTTATCGGCCATGACTTCCATGGAATTGATGATGAGAGCTCTGACACAGTAGCTTATCTGCTTATAGTCGATCCAGACCATGGGCAGGTCCGTCGTCTGGTCCAGGTGGCCGTCGATGCCCCGCTGCTTCAACCGTTCCAGCATCTCCACGTAGACGGAATTCACCAGTTGGTTCACATCCCACATATCCATGGCGGGAAAGAGCGAATCCGAATAGCTCAGCACCTCGGCAAGGACGTTCTCCAGCTGCTTCGCCTCAGCAACGATGGTCTCGATCTGGGCTCTCCGTTTGTCGTTTTCGTCGCTGTTCTTCAAGAGCGAGCGGGCAAAGCCGCCGATGATCATGAGCGGATTACGGATAGAATGGGCGATACTGGAGGTGATCTTGCCCACCAGCGCCATTTTTTCCATCTTGACGATCAGTTCCTGCTGCTCCTTCAGCTTGACGTTGGCAGCGGTGAGTTTGGACAGTTCCTCCCTGAGCCGCTCGTATAGAGAAGCCCGTTCCAGGGCGAACGCCACGGGAAAGGCAAAAGTCTCCATTGACTGCATGTCCTGCACCGTGATCGGCTTATGTGTGACGCAATTGTCGGCGACAATCACACCGATGCGGCGTTTCCTCGAAATGAGCGGCATGACCAGGAAGCAGTCCACACCGAGAACAGCAGCCAGCTCAGGGTCCACATCCGGATTATGAAAGGCGTTTTCCACCAGTACCGGCTTCTTGCCCCGCAGTGCCCGGTTAAGGATGTGCGTTTCATCGGTGAGCGGCACCGACAGCTTCTCCAGGACGTCCTGGAACTTGACCTTCTCCGACAAGAGCTTGGTCTTCTGAAAGGTCCTTGCCATGCCGTGCAGGGAATCATTGGTCCGGTCGATGTCCTGCCAGATCTGCCAGGCCTCTTCGTAATTTCTCGGTCCCACCCCAAGGTATCCCTTCAGATACTGGCGGTCCTTGTCCGCCATGAGCAGGAATGCCCGGTTCATGCCGAATCCCTTGCCGGCGGTAATGGCAGTCATCGCAACGGAAAGCACCTCGTCCAGGTCCATGGAGGTCTGCAGCACCACGCTCAGTTCGTGGAGAAACCGCATCTCCCGGGTCTTGCGGTTGACGAAATTGGTCATGGAGGCCATTTTGGCCTTCTGTTCCAGATACTCGGCCACAACCAGCGGCAGGATTCCGGACAAAGGGTCGCCGGAATCTTTCAGGCGCTCCATGTCGTTCCTGAACCGGGGGCACTCCAGACATTTTTCCATGATCCGCTGCTGCAGCGCTCCGTAGAGCACTTCCTCCCCCTCGGCAATAAAGGGACACTCTGCAGCAGTTATCTCTTTCTTCTTCCAGCAGCACTCCCAGTCCAAGCAATCCTCCGTGAAGCACGTTCCGGCAACCGGCAACAGTGGGAACCCGGCAGAGCTGTATCCCTGCGGATTTTGCCTTTTCAACACCCGGCAGGGTGCGGAAACTGCAAAAGTATACCAGCATGAACCTTTTTTTCAACCGACGGAGATTTTCACCTCCGATCCCGGCATTATGGTATAAACAAAAGGTGCTGATTACGCGAAATTCTGCCCCGAAGCACATCGTTCCCGCGCCGGAAGAGAAAAAGGAATTATTTTAAAAAAGGAATTAATATCGATGGTCGGAAAAAGCATCAGGATCGGAGTCAGTTCTTGTCTTCTGGGAGAAAAGGTCCGCTACGACGGTGGACATAAGCATGAGCCGGTCATCACCCATGTTCTGGGCGGTCATTTTTACGCTGGTGGGGGTCTGCCCCGAAACGGGATGCGGCCTTCCCATACCCAGGCCAGCCATGCGCCTGGAAGGAAACCCGGCAGCGCCGCGACTCGTGGTAATCTCCACCGGGGAAGATGTGTCCGCCTCCATGGAGGCTTTTTGCAGGGTCGAGGTGCAGCGGCTGGCGGGGCTGGATTTATCGGGGTTCATCTTCAAAGCGAGATCACCCAGCTGCGGGCTTTGCCGGGTAGAAGTCTTCAATGGAGGGGTGCCCGCCGCAACGGGCCGGGGTCTGTTTGCAGCAGCAATGGTCGATCATTTTCCGCTGATGCCCATGGCAGAGGAGGAAGGGGTGCGCCTGCCGGAAGTCAGGGAATCTTTCATCCGTCACGTGCTGGATTACCACCGCAGGCAGGAAACGGGGAACCGGTGACGGGCTGTCAGCCCCCCTTACCAACCAGCCCCTTGAGCCGTTCCATGTCATGGACGACCACCCGTCCTCCGTCCACCTCGATGAGCCCATCCTCCTTCAGCTTCCTGAAGGTGCGGGAGAGGGTCTCGCTGACCGTCCCGAGACGGGAAGCCAGCTCCCCTTTTTTCATGTCCAGGTCGATATAGGTCCTGCCCTGGAAGGTGGTGGATTTCCGCTCCGCCAGCTCCACCAGGTACGCGGCAAGGCGTGCCGGCACATCGGCAAAGGAAAGCTCCTCGATCTGGCGGGCAAAACGGCGCAGGAGCAGGGAGAGGGAGACGATCAGATTGAGGGAAAAGCGCGGGTTTCTCTCCAGAAGCCCCATGAAGGCCTCGCGCGGAAAAAAGATCGCTTCGCCGCTCTCCATGGCCTTGGCCTCGGCAGGATACTTGCCGTCGCCGAAAAAGGCGGCCTCGGCAAAAGTCTCCCCTGCATGGACGAAATGCAGCACCTTTTCCCTGCCATCCGGTGAAATCTTGCACAATTTCATGGACCCTTCCGCCAGGAGATAAAAGCCGCCGGCAACCTCCCCCTCCGTAAAAAGGGACTCCCCCCGGGCAAAGAGGCGCTTCACGGCAATCGCCTCCACCTGGGCCAGGTTCTCGTCATCCAGCCCGGAGAAGAGCAGTGATTTTTTCAGAATCTGCAGGGTTTCCATTAGATGCGCCTCCAGTGCAATCTCGTCCCGTTTTCTCGGATACCGCCAGGCAGCGGTAACAAGTCACTATTCCACATCATCTTGGCGCCGCTGTCAATCGTCCTTGATTAAAAAAGATCCCGCCCGATTGCTGCGAGATCTCACATGGTGCCGCCACTTTTGCCCTGTTCCATTTTGACTGCCCATACCAATGGATTACTTTATGGAATACCCCACCACATTCCGCCCTGTGCAGGAATAATCGATTTCCTTGGTGACCATGCGGGAGATGGTGCCCGTTTCCGTGTTCATCTTCCTGACAAAGAGGACGATTTTGCCGTTATTCATGTAGTTATAGGTGCCAACCACCACGTCGGACCGGGAATACTCGTCCTTCTTGATTTCGCTGAGCTTTCTCGTCAGGACCACCAGTCCGTTTTCCGAGAGCTTGAAGTACTTGCCGAATTCAGCCTGGACAATGCGATGGCAACAGACGTTGTTCAGCCCCGCCCGCATCAGCTCGCCCATGAGCAGGCCGGACTGACTGGGGAGAAAGGTCTGGATATCGGCAAAATCGGTAACGAGGACAGTCGTCCGCCCGGCATCGGCGCGGTTCAGACAGGTACGCGGCGCCTTCTTGTCGGCCATACCGGATGGGGAACAATCGGAGCACGTATCGGTGCAAAGCTCTGCCGCTATTTCCTCGAATAGTGCCCGCAGGTCAGTAGAATCGAGAAGGACCGGCAACGGCTTGTTCTGACAGGTTCCGCCAACCAGGTTGGATGCAAGCGAACCTGCACACCCCGTCAGCATCCAGCTCAATATAAAGGCTGACCAGCAGATAATGATCCGTCGTCTCATCGTGCCGTACCAGATGGGCCGTCACCCACGATCTTCATCGGTTTCAGGTGGTCGCTGTTGAACAGCAATCCCTCCGTAAACCAGCCGACCGGCATGTGTACCTGCCCCGACGACGCAACCAGCCCCGTTTCCATATCGATGACCCGGGCATTCACCACCACATTATTATCTGCAACCGAATAGGTCCCAGTGACGATACCCCCCACCTTGTAAGCTTCCTTGATCTTCGAGATATCCCGGCTCAGGGAAAACTCCCCGGTCTCGTTGATGGTCACATCCCTGGTCAGCCTTACCTCGAAGACCTTCCATCTCCGCACCTGCAGCTCATGGATCAGGTCCTCGGCCACCAGCCTCCCGAAAGCGGTCGTTTCCGAGAGCCGGTTGAGATTGGTGAAGCTGGTGACGATAAAGGTGTTGTCGGTGCTTTTTCGGTCAATATTCCGTTCGATCTGGTCAGCGAGGAAAATGATCCGGGCATTGAACCTGCCCACAGACGAATTGCTTGACGGAGACCGTAGCTGCTCGTCGACGATGTATCTCTCACCGGGATTTATGGTAGCGACCTCGGCACATCCGGCCAGAGTGGTCATGGAAAAGACAACGAAAAAAGAAACAAGCGAAATCGCCCGCGGCAGATTATTCATTCATGTCCCCTTTCGGGCTTTCTCCAAGCCCCTTGGTATTCCCCCCAGCCGGAAGAGTCACCGTATAGCCATGGGGATCGTCCGCATAGACATATTCGTTGCTCCGGTACGAAACGGGAAAGTCGCCCCCCCGGGAACAATCCCGGGCGCCGCAGTCCGACTGGGAACAGCCGCCCTCCTGGCACCAGGATTCCCATGTTACATCGTAAAGCGGCTTTCTAAAGCAGAAAACATCATTATCGCACCGCGTTATGGTCTTTCGGCTGATGCCGTTATCCATGACGACGGGAGGTGTGGTTGAGACACATCCTGAAACAATCAGACAAACCCACAGCAGCAAGAGACATGACACCCGCTTCATCGGCTCCCCCTGGTCAAGACGACTCCTGAATTATCAACACGTGGTAGTACCTATCGGCTGCAATCGGCAATCCTTTAGGGACGGGTTGCACCCGATTTCCGAAACCACCATTGCCAGCGGTAAAGGTTCAAGTAAACTTAGTTGCCAGGGAGTATGCCAATGTCCACGGAAGAGATACTGATCGTCGGTTCCGGTTCCACCGCCTTTGCCGCTGCCTTGCGAGCGCAAGCCCTGGGGCTCACGGTGAAGATGATCGAAAAGAGCGTCCTTGGGGGGACATGCATCAACTGGGGCTGCATACCGAGCAAGACCTTCATCCACGGGGCCTTCGTACGCCATACGGCTTTGACCGGCGCAGAACTGGGCATGGGGACGGCAACGGACGGCCCACGCCTCTCACGGTTCTTTGCCCATAAGGAGCAGGTGGTTGCTCATCTCCGCCAAACCAAGTATCTGGATGTGCTCAAGAAGACACCGGGGGTGGAGGTAATCAAGGGAACGGCGCGATTCATCGCGCCGGGCGCGGTCCAGGTGGAAGAGCAGGTCATCCGCAGCAGCCGGATTCTCGTTGCCGTAGGCGGCCACCCCCGCATCATCCCCATCCCCGGACTGGACACGACCCCCTACCTCACCAGCCGTAGTGCTCTCCTGCTGAAGGCCATTCCCCGGTCGCTGATCATTATCGGTGGCGGTGTCATTGCCGTAGAGCTGGGGCAGATGTACCTGCGGATGGGAAGCCGGGTGACCATACTGGAACACGGGCCACGCCTCTTGCCCATGGTGGAGCCGGAACTGGTCACGGCCCTGGAGGAGGCGCTGTCTGCAGAGGGGATGGAGATCGTCGTCAACGCCTCCACCTGCGCCGTCAGCCAAGACGGCACCGGAACCATAGTGGACGCGGAAGTGGACGGCAAGCCGCAGCAATTCCGGGCGGAGAGATTATTAATGGCCGTCGGCACGGCACCGGCCACCGCCGGCATCGGCCTGGAAAAGGCCGGCATCGAATTGGACTCCAAGGGTTTCATTCGGGTCGATCACGAGATGCGCACAACCGCGCCGGGCATCTGGGCTGCCGGTGACGCGGTCGGCGGCATGATGATCGCCACTGTCGGCGCCCGGGAAGGGATTGTCGCCGTGGACAACATGGTCAATCCGGGCTGCGGCTGCCGCGTGGACTACCACAAGATCCCCATGGCCATATTTACCGATCCGGAAGTGGGCATCGTCGGCTACACAGAAGCGGAAGCCCGCAAAGCCGGTTTCCAGGTAACGGTCAACACCATCCCCGCAGCCGCCATTCCCAAGTCCCATGTGACTGGAGACACTCACGGTGCCGTAAAGATGGTCGCAGATTCAGCCAGCGGCCGCCTGCTCGGCATCCATCTCTGCTGCCATCGCGGGGCGGACGTTATAAACGAAGCCGCCCTCGCCATCCAGTGCAAGCTCACCATCGACGATCTCGCCGGAATGCTCCACGTCTATCCCTCCATGGCCGAAGGACTGCGCCTCTGCGCCCAGGGGTTCAGCCGTGACATCAGCCGGCTTTCCTGTTGTGCGGAATAGAGGAAAGCTTGGGCTGCATGGCTCCCTGCCACCTTCGGCGCGGCCTTATCGTTTTTCCCCGGCAACCGTCTCCTCGTAGAGATCAGCAATGATCCCGATATTTCGTTCTTTTGCGCCGGTGCCGATTGAACCGGCAGCATCGGCAGCGCAAACCTCCAGCAAAAGCGGGAAAAGCGGATGTTCCATGAAACGGCGCTGCTGCCGCGTCAATTTTGCATCACCCCGCACCTGCCATGAGAAATGAAAATGATGATGTTTCACCAGCCAGGCCACATCGGCACCCAGCTCCGGGAGGCCGAGCCGGGACATGATAGCCGAAACCTTTGCTGCCCCAGCATTGTCATGGCCATAGGCGCGCCATCGTCCTTTGATGAATTCGGTGGTAGCGGCTTTGCCGATGTCATGGAGCAGCACCCCCCAGAACACGCGCCCGTCGCTCAAGTCATCCACAGCAGCAAGAGCAAGCATGGTGTGAGTAAATGCATCCCCTTCCTTGTGAAAGTCCTCCGGCTGAGGCACACCGCGCAGGGCTGCGACTTCAGGAAGAAGCAAATCAAAAAGGCCTTCCCGATGCCATTTCTCAAGCAGATTGCGGAAGTCCCCCGCCAGCATTTCCCCTCCCCCAGTGCCTAACGGTATAAAAGAAACATACCTCTCGCCCAGTGAAGTGCAATTGCTTTAGGAACGTGATTGGCATCAGGTCCACCTGTGGCCTTGATTGGTACTGCTGGTAAAGGTGGGAAGGAAGCACAATCATGGCTCAATACCCTATAGTTTTTAATTCACGTTTTATGGAAATTTGCGTATAGTCGGCGACAGAAAATTTGCAAAAATTTACCGAGGATGCCATGAAAACCGCTTGATGCCCGGAAACAAACCAGAGAATCAAGACGGTACATCTATATCGAAGCATATACATATAACTGGCCTATAAGTAGTTGGGCGAGGAAGAGGAAAAAGCCAAAACCATGAACCAAGAACCGATTAAAACAAAACTATACCCAGCGTCTCTGGCGTCCCGCTGTGTCGTACCTATTCGGAAAATCGTTTCCACCCCCCTCGGCGATCGCCATTTCGGCACAGGAACCGGGTTCCACTATCGCGACCAACTTGGTGGCAGCTGGCTGATAACAAACTGGCACGTTCTGACCGGACGGCGGCCAGACGATCCAGGATTTTTGCTCTCAGACGCCCCTCAAAGCCCATACAAAATCGAAGTAACATATCCGAGCTGTGAGATTGGCACTTTTTTACCGCCAGTATATCTAGACATATACGAAAACGGTAGGCCCATATGGAAAGAGCGCCTTCTAGACCAAGGCGTTGATATTGTTGCTATCCCTGTTTCCCCTCCTGAAGGTGCTCGCATACCATTTGTACAGGAATTCTCATCGTCTGAGATGGTAGCAATGCAACCAGGCCTTGATGTCGTGATAATTGGCTTTCCTTTCGAACACAACAAGAATATGCCTTTCCCCATTTGGAAAAAAGCCATGATCTCCTCTGAGCCGGGTTATACAGTTTTTGGGCAATTGCAGGTTCTTGTTGATACACCAGGAATGCCTGGAATGTCAGGTTCGCCAGTTTTCACTCTTTCCGAAGGTTTTTCTGTATCCAAGAGGCAGTACGAAATGCTCAGGGGATGTCAGCGCGGTGACATTTCTGCGTTAGATGCACTCGGCTCAATTGACCTAGCAAATTGCGAACCTTCGCCATGTCTGACATTTGCTGGAATATATGCTGGAGCTACTGGAAAGGGCGCGGCCGGACTCGAACGGCTAGCTTTAGGCCGCATAATGCTTGCACCAATGATTGAAATGATCGTCAAAGATGGGCAGCCCGGCAATAATCCATTTCCTCCAGAAGTGCATTCCGTTTCCTGAGATAGAGCGAGGAGAGAACCAGCGGCAACGAAGTTGATTAAAACAATAGGCATGAGATGGTGCCAAGCTTGCAATTTTGAGGCATGAGATGGTGCCAAGCTTGCAATTTTGCAATTTGGCATGTAGTTGGAAAAAACCTGACACTCAACAATTTTCCGTTGGGTATTAGTCTTTGAAAAGAGGAAGCAGTCCAAAACCAGCTGCGAAGGAATCAATGATCAGCCAACTTGAGCAACGAATGGCCGAATTGGCCAATGCCGAAGACGGTATATTCCTCCAGCGATACTTCAAGACCGGCCCGGGCCAGTATGGGGAAGGGGATATCTTTCGCGGTATTCGCGTTCCGCCCTTGCGCAAGCTTGCGACGGCTTACCTGGCTATGACCATGGGGCAGGTGGCGCTGCTTTTATCCAGCTGCTATCACGAGGACCGGCTGCTGGCCCTGTTGATCCTGGTGGAAAAGTTCAAGCGGGGGACCGACGGGGAGCGGCAGGCTATTTACCGGCTTTACCTAGAGAACACCCGCTTCATCAATAACTGGGACCTGGTGGATGCCTCGGCGGAGCATATTGTCGGGGGTTATCTTCTGGGAAGGGATTGCGGGCCGCTTCATGGGCTGGCCCGGTCCGGCATCATCTGGGAAAGAAGGATCGCCATCATGGCAACGTTCCATTTCATCCGCCGGGGCAAGTTTGATAAGACCTTGGAAATTGCGGAGATGTTGCTTCAGGACAGGGAAGACCTGATACACAAGGCGGTGGGCTGGATGCTCAGGGAAGTGGGGAAGCGCGACCTGCCGTCGGAAGAGGCTTTTCTTGCCGCCCATTACCGGCAGATGCCTAGAACCATGCTCCGTTATGCCATTGAGCGCTTTGCCGAGGAACGGCGGCAAGGCTACCTGAAGGGGATGTTGTAGGGAATCCCCTTAATCCCCCTTGTAGCAAAGCAGTGGCCCCCCCTCAGTCCCCCCTGTTCCATAGGGAGGAAGTGAACCTGGTGTTGACTAAGGTATAACCGAAGGTTATACTTTTTTCGAAAGGAGTATAACCATGCAAGCAATCAAAACAGCCATCTCAATTGATAAAGAACTCTTTGACCAAGCCGAAAATATTGCTCGATCAATGAAGGTTTCGCGCAGCAAGTTATTTGTCATTGCACTACAGGATTTTATTGAGCACCAGAAAAATAGGGAATTGCTCGTCCAGATCAATGCTGCTTACGCAGATGAACCTGATGAAACAGAACAGACTCTCCGCCATAAATCACGACGGCAGCACCGACGCATACTGGAGAGAGAATGGTAATCAATCAGGGAGATATTTACTGGGTAGAACTTGACGAGCCTGAAGGTTCAGAACCAGGTTACAGGCATCCCCATGTCATCGTACAGAACAATCTTTTTAACCGCAGCAATATTAAAACAGTCCTCGTATGTCCCCTTACAACAAATCTAAAGCGTGCAAATGCGCCGGGAAATGTCCGTCTGGACAAAAAAGAATCAAATTTGCCTAAGGAAAGTGTTGTCAACGTTTCCCAAGTTTTCACAATTGACAAGTCTCAATTGGAAGATTTCATAGGAACTCTTTCACCTAAGCGAATGACAGAAATATTAAATGGCATCAAACTGGTTCTGGATCCGCGAGAGCCGGATTGAATCGATTGAGCCCTTCCTTGCGGAGAAACACCAATGGAAGACACGGAAAAGAAACCTACCCTCGACCCCGCTCTCTCCCGCCAGCTGCACGGTGCCCTCACCGCAAACAAGGAGGAACTGTACCTTGTGCTCCAGTCGGCCTCCATGGAGGTGCTGCGGGCGGCACTGCGCAATCAGGCCCTGGATGAAGACCACCTGCTGGCCCTTTTGAAGCGTCGGGATCTGTCCGAGGACCTGCTCAAGGCCATTTACAAGCTGCCACTCACCGCCGAGAGCCATAACCTGAAGCTGGCACTGGTCAAAAACCCCAATACCCCCGGCACCATCATCACGACACTCTTGCCCCACCTCTACCTCTTCGAACTTGTTACCCTCTGCTACCTTCCCGGCGTCACCCCCGACCAGAAATTGGCTGCAGAGCGCGCCATCATCCAGCGCATCCCAACCACCCCCTTGGGCAACAAGCTGACCCTGGCCCGCCGCGGCACGACACCGGTCCTGGAGGCGCTTTTAAAGGAGGGAGAGCCCCAGATCGTAGAGATTTGCCTGGCAAATCCCCACATCAAGGAAGCAGCCATCTTCCAGTTTTTGGGGAGCGCTAAGGCCACTGCCGACAATATCTCCATCATTGCCCGCCATCCCCGCTGGAAAACCCGCCCCAACATCATCGGCGCCATCCTCAAGAACCCCAGGACGCCGCTCATCTGGTTCGACCTCTTTCTTCCCGGCCTCCACCCAGCCGAATTGAAAAAGCTGCTCGTTTCCGGCCGCCTCGACACCCCCCGTAAAAATGCTGTCCAAGAGGCGCTCCGCCGTCGCGGCCACTGAAGACTTTCAATCCTCACCCCACTTGCTACACTTTTTTAAGATGTTCATCCTCACGATCGGGAGGAACGACCATGAAAGCCATTGCCATCGAACGATACGGCGGGCCGGAGGTGCTGCGGCTCATGGAGCTGCCGAAACCGGCTGTAATGGAAAAGGATGTGCTGATCGAGATCCACGCCGCTTCCGTCAATCCGGTCGATTGGAAAGTGCGGGAAGGTTACCTCCAGGACATGCTGCACCATCGCTTTCCACTGATTCTCGGCTGGGATGCCGCGGGGGTTGTGGAGGACACCGGTCCGGGAGTGACTCGGTTCAACAGGGGGGACAAGGTCTTCAGCCGGACGGACATTGCCAGAAACGGCACCTATGCCGAATACGTGGCGGTGGACGAGAAATACGTGGCCGGGAAACCGACCAATATCTCTTTCGAAGGGGCGGCAGCCATGCCCCTGGTGGGGCTCACGGCGTGGCAGGCACTGGTGGATTACGCCGGGATGAAAAAGGGGGACAAGGTCCTGATCCATGCCGGATCGGGGGGGGTTGGATCATTTGCCATCCAGCTGGCGAAAAGCAGGGGCTGCTTTGTTGCCACAACCTGCAGCACCGCCCATGTGGATTTCGTCAAAGCCCTGGGAGCGGACCAGGTGGTCGATTACACCAAGGGGGATTTTTCCCTCCAGCTACACGACTACGACATCGTCTTCGACACCATCGGCGGCGATACCTACCGGAATAGTTTCAAAGTGTTGAGACAACAGCGGGGGGTGATCGTCTCCATCCTGGAGCAGCCGGATCACGAGCTGGCCGAGAAAAACGGCGTCAGGGCCGGCTACCTCTTCATGCACCCGGACGGCAACCAGCTTGCTAAAATCGCCGAGCTCCTGGAATCGGGGGAGATAAAGCCGGTCGTCGGCAAGATTCTTCCCCTTGAAGAAGCTCGTAACGCCCAGATGATGAGCCAGTCCCACCACGCCCGCGGGAAGATCGTCCTGCAGGTCAAGGGATAGGGGCTATTTCGCCCAGGCTACAAGTATGGCCTCCTTGATGAGATGTTTGACCATGAGCAGGGACTCGCTTCCCAGCATGCGCAACGGGTCGAACATGCAGATCATCTGATAGCTGACGACAAGAAAGCAGGCATAAAAAAGCCCTGGACAGGCGCTCTCCCATCTCAGCAGGTGGGAAGCAGCCAGCTTCCTCAGACGGCTCAGGTGCACCAGGTATCCCATGGCAATGCCGATCACTGCGCCGCCGAGGATGTCGGTGGCGTAGTGCAGCCCCAGGTAGATCCTTGGGAAGGAAATGATCAGGGCCGCATGGAGAAAGGCACAGATACCCGCCTTGCGGGAGAGCAGGTAGATTCCGGTGGCAAGAGTGAAGAAGAGGACGGCATGATCGCTGGGAAAGGCGCTCCATCCCTCCATGGAGCTTGACCTCGTGCCGAAAGGAAGGATGAAGTCAAGCTGGGGGTTGTGCAGCGGCCTCAACCGGAAGGGGAGCGCCAGCGCCAGCAGCCGTGCCACCATCAACGACAGGAATGAGACCACCAGGGTCGCCAGCAGGTATTCCCGGTCATGTCCGCTCCTGTCCCGGCGGAACCAGAGCCACCAGAACAGGGGAATGATCAGCCCCCCCTTGAAGATGATGTTGCCGGCAAAGATATTCATGGTCTTGTCGAAAAGCCACGAATGCTGGGCGAAACCATTGAGAAAGGTAACAATCTGCAAGTCCAGCCAGGTCATGATCATTCCTCCACCAGTGTCGTCAATAGCTGCAATTGCCCAGCCCTGTAAATTCCACCGACAGCAGCGTCGGGATAATTTACAAAATCATCACGGTAAAAATCTCCCCCCAAAGCCTGCCGCAACGGCACCACAGGCGGCTGCGCCCTTGGCGGCCGGCGGCGGGACCGCTCCTCCGATTGTCGAGCATGTCTTACTATTTCATATCCCATGCCATTCATCACGCTTGATTTTGCGAGTTTTTCCTCCGATCAGCGACATTTTTCCGTAAGAATAACCGACATATAATAAAAAATTTCACATGATATACTTTGATAATGGCGCACACCTATCACCGTCAGTCCAGGACAGAAGCACCCGACATGGCAATTTTCGACCGGGATCCATGGTGGCAGCCCCACTCTGCCATCTACTTGCTGCAAACCACCATCAACCCGGTGAGAATCGCCTATTTCCGTGAGCGGCTCCGTGGCTTCCCGGGAGGAACAGCCCTAGAGGTTGGCTGCGGCGGCGGCTTTCTCTGCGAAGAAATCGCTGCCATGGGCTTCGTAACGACCGGCATCGATCCTTCGGCAGCGGCCCTGCAGATTGCCGCCGATCACGCCAGGGCCGGCGGCCTCCCCATCCGTTATCTGCAGGGGGTCGGCGAGGAGCTTCCGTTCCCGGATGAATCCTTCGATGCCGCGTTCTGTTGCGACGTGCTGGAACATGTGCAAGATCAGGCGAAAACGGTCGCAGAGATAGCCAGGATTCTCAGACCGGGCGGCATCTTCTGCTACGACACCCTCAATCGAACGCTGCTCAGCCGGCTGGTGGTCATCGGCATCCTGCAGAAATGGAAGCGGTGGGCCGTCATGCCCCCCGAACTGCATGACTGGCATAAATTCATCACACCGGAGGAATTGAAAATGCTCCTGGGAAACAATCACCTGTGTTGGAGGGAACATCGGGGCGTCATGCCCGCCACGTCACCGATCAAGACCCTCAGTTACCTGCGCCGTCGTGCCAGGGGAGAGTGGAACTACAAGGACCTGGCCCTGCGCCTGCAGCTCGTGGAAGGACGAAGCACGCAGGTAATGTACATGGGCTATGCCGTGAAAGAGATGATGCCGCTGAAATCGTGCCGGAAGGGGGACTGATGGATGACACCAGAGACATAGCAAGCAATTGCCGGCAGTACGCCATGTGCAAGATCGACTTTCTCGGGACCGGGGTCTGCGCCTCCGGTCTCGAACGGCAATACGTTACCTTTTACCCCCAGGGGAGGATGCTCCTCTATGCGGCCATTGCCGATGGGAAGGTACCGGTCACGGAAAAAGCGGTGGAAGCCGCCGCAAGCTGCAACCTCTGTGGAAAATGCGATTACCAGTGCTACTTCGTCACGGAGATGCGCCCGACCAAGGTCATGAAAGCTTTGAAGGTCTGGGTGGAAGAGCATCTTGCCGCAGGGAAGCCGGTCGTAAGGGAAAAGGAGACAGTCCTACTACGAGAGATGCAGGAGATAGTCGGTCATGAATGGGCTACCGGTGACCGGGGCGTTGCCGTCACCTATGCTACCGACCCCTGTCCTTTGGCCGAGCCCACCATGCCCGATTACGTGGTGATGCCGAAAACACGGGAAGAGATTGCCCAGCTCCTGGCACTTTTCCAGAGTAACGGCATCCCTTGGGTGGCACGGGGCAACGGCACCAATATCCTCGGTCTGGCCCTCGGCAAAGGGGCGATCATTGACCTCTCCCGGATGAAGGGAATCCAGTTCGATGAGAAACGGTGGCTTGCCAGGATCGAACCGGGGGTGACCGCCTTCGAGCTGCAACGGGAGGCAGTCGCGCGCGGCTACCGGGTTCATACGGCCGAACCCGCCGCCGCCCTCTGCGGCAGTGCCAGCTGTTCCGGCCTCTTCTCGCTCTTTTCAACCACCTACGGCACTGCAGCCGACAATTATACGGATGCGGAATTCGTCGGCAACGACGGATCGATGTTTTCCCTGAACGATAAAAACGCCCCCAACCTCTTTGCCTTTGCCCGTAAGGAACAAAAGCCACCCGGCATCTGCACATCACTTTCGGTGAAACTGCACGAAAAAACCGATGACGAAAGCGGCGTGCTCGTCCCGTTTCGCTCTCTGCGGGAGGCCGTGACTTTCAGCCGTGAGTGTGCCGTGCGACGCATAGGGCTGGCCATCGGCATCCTCGACATGGAATATGTCTCCGCATTCATCTCCCCCATCCGCACGCTGGCTGCACAGGTCAAGGAAATCCTCGCCGGCAGGCTGGGTATGGCCTGCATGGTCCTGGTAATCGGCGACAAGCACGCCATGGCCGCCCTCAGGGAGATGGGGCACCCATTTTTCGACCAACGCATGGTCACGGCGTTGACCCTCGGCCTTCCCTCCCTCGCCTCTGCCCGCTGGCTCGACCTGATCAGTGAATTTACCGAGGATGAACCCTTTTCCTACCTGAAGATCAGGGGGTTCGCCGAGCTTGCCGAAGCGGCCCTGGCCCCATCCCCCCAAAAGCTGGTGCAAGACCTGGATGCGGAATTAAGGCCTCTCTTTGAACAGCTTTACGCCCGTCCGGAGCTGACCGACCTGGTCTGGCTCAACATGTTCAGGATTACCAGCTCCCGGATCGGCAGAGATCGTCACTTTTTCCCCATCGTCATCTATCTCCCCCTGGAGCCGGGGCTCATCGGGGAAGTGACGGCGGCCCTGGGGGACAATGCGGCGCGGCAGGGAATTGCCAACAGCCTCGGGTTCATCACCCCCGTGGACGACGGCAAGCGGTGCGTCATGGAATATGACTACTATGCCGACCAGACCAGTACCGATGAAGTCCGGCGGGCACGGCAGGCCATAGCGGCGGCCGGAGGAATCATCGACGACTTCGCCGCGCGGACCGGGACCATCACCCCGCTCCGCTACATCCTCTACCAGGGCTACTGCAGGAAAGAAGCCCTGCTCTATTCCCGGGAAACACCATGACCGCCAAGCCGCAGACGATTGTCCTGACCGGCGCGACCGGCTTTCTCGGCAGCCACCTCATGGCAGCTCTCCTTGAACGGGGAAACCGGCTTATCGTTCTCGGCAGGCCTGCCGGCAGCTTATCGCTGGCGGAGCGCATCGACGCCACCCTCTCCTGGTTCGGCTTGCACCCCAACGGCCTTCTCCTGGAGCCGGTGGAGGCTGACCTGCTCAAGCCCCGGTGCGGGCTGGGGTACAAGCATTATGAGGAGCTCTGCAGCAAGGCCGGACTGATCATCCACTGCGCCTCGGACACCACCTTTTCCGATCGCAACCGCAGTCGCTCTCTGGCCGCCAACGTGACGAGCCTGAACAGCATCATCCTCCTGGCCGCCGACTGCAGGGCTTCGGGCTTCCACTACATCAGCACCGCATACAGCGCCGGCATTGCAGCCGGAATCTGCCGGGAAACGCCGGTTGCCGCCCGGCACTTCTGCAACGTCTACGAAGAAACCAAGGCCATGGCGGAAAGAAGAGTCGCAGAGGGCTGCAACGCCTATGGAATACCCTTTACCATAATCCGCCCATCCATCGTCTACGGCGATTCCCGGAGCGGCCGGGCCAACCGCTTCACCGCCATCTACCACCACGTACGGGCTTTGGCCACCATCCGGGACATCTACCGCAGTGACATACTGAATAATGGGGGGAAAAAGTCCACCCCCCATGGCATCAGTCTCAATGTTAAGGGTATCCTTCACCTGCCCCTGCGACTGACGCTGGAAAAACCGGGAACTATCAACCTCGTCCCGGTGGAGTATTTCGTTGCGGCGGCACTGGCTATCATGGAAAACTGCACCGGCGACGCCATCTATCACCTGACGAACCCTGCTCCCGGCACCGTGGAGGAGCTGGCCGGGTTTTGCAGCAGGTTTCTGCAGATCGATGGTCTGCAGATCGACTACGGCAGCGAATCATCCCGGGAGTACAGCCCCGCGGAGGAGCTTTTCAACCGTTTCATCGAGCCTTACCGCCCCTATCTCTCCGATGGGAGGCTGTTCGAGCGGGAAAATACCGATCGCGCCACTGCAGGGCTGCAGCCGCCGATCTTCAGCTACGATATCTTCAGGCGGTGCATGGACTACGCCGTCGGTGTCGATTGGGGAAGAAACCTGACCGGCGCATGACGGATCGGAGGGAGGCCCCATGCTCACCATCGACGGCAGTCACGGCGAAGGGGGGGGACAGATGCTGCGCACCGCCCTCTCCCTTTCGGCCATCCTCAACCGGCCCTTCCGCATGGTCAACATCAGGGCCGCCAGGAAAAAGCCAGGTCTGCAACCCCAGCACCTCATGGCGGTGAAAGCGGCCCGAATTGTTACCGATGCAGAAGTCAGCGGCGGCACCACCGGCTCCATGGAAATTACCTTCACCCCCCGCGCCATCGGCGGCGGCAGCTTCCGTTTCGATATCGGCACGGCCGGCTCCATTTCCCTGGTGCTGCAGACGGTCATCCCCATCCTGCTCTTCGCCGGCAGGGAATCATCCATAACCGTCACCGGCGGCACCAATGTCCCCTTCAGCCCCTCAGCTGATTATCTAGCCGAGGTATTTGCACCCTCTTTGCGCAAGATCGGTGGCAACATAAGGATTTACCGTGATCGCTACGGCTTTTATCCCCGGGGAGGGGGCAAGGTCAGGGTGGATGTGGTCAGGGCAGAAAAACCGTCACCTCTTGAGGCTACGGAGCGGGGCATGATCCGCCGCGTTACGGGTCGCTCGGCTGTCGCCAACCTGCCCGACAGTATCGCCGAGCGACAGAGGAAGCGGACAGTGGAGCTTTTGAAGCCGCTCCCCTGCCCGGTGGAGGTGGAGCGAACCAGGGTGGATGCCTACGGTCCCGGCTCCTTCGTCTTCCTCCGCCTTGAAGAAGAACATGGCCTCGCAGGGTTCCAGGCCCTGGGCGCGCCGGGCAAGCCGGCGGAGGTCGTTGCTGCCGAAGCGGCAAACCAGGTGCTGGAGCATGTGGCATCGAACGCCGCCCTGGACCCTCACCTGGCGGATCAGATCGTCCTCTACCTGGCCATGTGCCACGGTCGCTCCATCTTTTCCACTTCGGCCGTTACCCGCCATCTGCTCACCAACCTGTGGGTGATGGAGCAGTTTGAAGCCTGCCGGTACGCCGTTGATGGCGACCTCGGCAAACCCGGGACAGTAACGATATACTGAAAATCATTTCTTCAGATTGGCGACCATATTTTCCAGAGGATGAGCCGAAAGTATTTGCCCCCACCACCCCTGCCATAAAAATTACATTTTAATAATATTTTTTTCATTTCACCCATTGCACTTTTGTTGTCCCGTGGTAGCCTTTCCTGCAAACCAAAGTATTAATACTGTATAATTAAATTTGGGATTTTCGGATTACATCCAAAGAGGAGAAACCGTCCTGCTCTCCTGCTTACGTTTTTCCCTAACTCAAATATTCGCATCATGGAAACAACGGTCATTATTTAGCAGCACAAACTCAAAAAAGGAGGAAGTACCATGAACAGAATGATGACGTGGCTGAAGGTAAAAGCGAAGGACAAAAAAGGACAGACGATGGTGGAGTATGCCTTGCTGGTGGTTCTGATCGGCCTGGTGGTGGCCTTGGCTATCCCGAACGTTACAAACGGAATTGCCACGGCGTACGGTCATATCGCCGACAAACTAGAAGCAACGCCCGTAGCCCCTACCCCTACTACGGGGGGCTAATCGCGCTGGGCAATGGAGGATAGACAAACTACCTCCATTGCCCGTATCACAGGGGAGAACTGCCCGATGAATAGTACAATACGCAAATAACTATGCAATGAAATAGGACAGACCCTGACGGAATATGCCCTCATCCTCCTGTTTGTCGCCTTGGTGGTGACCTTGGCAATACCGGCAGTCGGAACCGCACTGACCGAACGGTTCGCTTCCATAGCAGCTGTCTTCCCCTGAGATTCCCCGAACCCTCCCACTTGCTGCACACCATAAACACAATTACAAATTAATAAATTTTTTTTCACTTTATTGCTTGCACTTTTTCATAGGGATGGTAGTCTTTCCGGCAGACAAAAGTATTAATACTATTTAATACTACATGGAGGCTTAGGTGTTAACTCTCATAAGGCCAGGAAGTACCAAGGGACAGGCACTGGTTGAACTGGCCTTTTCTCTTTTCCTGCTCATGCTCATATTCTTCGGCATCACGGAATTCGGCAGAGCGATGTACCTCACCAACGCTCTGAACAATGCCGCCCGGGAAGGTGCTAGGCGTGCCGTAGTTAGCAATCTCTCGGATGGAAAACTCAATGAGCCCCAATTGCAAGAGCAGGTAAAGGGTTACATCCCTTTCGACACAACCGGAATAGATGTAAGCATTGAGCCAAAAACGCCAGTAAGTTCCGGTACCCCAGTATCGGTTACGGTAACCTTGCCGTTCCAGCCGATTGCACGACCATTATTTAATGCACTATCTCCGGATATATTCCCGGAAGATTTTAAGCTCACAGGCCACGCTTCAATGCGCTACGAATAATTGATATGCAGTCCGGAGGAGCTATGAAACACCCCAACAGCATTACTGTCATAACCATCGTTGCCATTCTGCTTGCTTCCTGCGCTTCACTGCTGGTCCACAATTACCTGAAAAAACAGACCGCCCAGAAGCTGCAGGGCCTGGCGGTAGCCACCGCGTCAAAGGACGTGCCCATCGGCACAAAACTCGACCTCGCCCATCTGAAGATGGTCACATGGCCGAAAGACAGTCTGCCGGCTGGCTACTATACCGACGCAAAGAACCTGGTCGGGCGTGTTGCCGTGCGCCACGTCACCACAGGGGACATCATCACCGACCCGAAGCTGATGCCCAGTAATGTGGCAGCAACCAGCGGCATCATGACTTACATGGTCCCCCAGGGACACCGCGCGGTAACCGTTGCTGTCAACGAAGTGGCCGGCGTCGCCGGCTTCATCACCCCCAACAGCCGGGTCGATGTGGTCCTTACTACCCCTTTGTCCGGCTCGGGAAATGTTAACAACATCAGCAAGATCATCCTGCAAAACATTCCAGTGCTGGCCACCGGTCAGGTCACGGAACAGCGTGAAGGCAAGCCGATCATCGTCCCGACCGTCACCTTGGATCTTCCCCCCACTGATGCGGAGAAACTCATCGTCGGCATAGGCGGCAACGCAAGGACAGGCTCCCTGCAGCTTCTGTTGAGAAACGTGATCGATACAGCAGATATTACCACTACCGGTGCGACCGTACCCCAGGTGCTCGGCCGGAGCCAGCAGGCGACCATAAAACGTTCAGCTGCTCCCCGCCCCCGTTCGCAGCCCAAACCGCCACCTACCGTAGTTGCCAAATACACCGTAGAGGTCATAAAAGGCGCAGTCAAGTCGACGCGCGATTTCCCTGCCGAATAGACCCAATTCAATGAAATGAGGTGACAAGGATGGGACTTTTCAGATCCGGCACGATTCCGTGCGTCTTCGCCCTGGTATGCGCTCTTTGCTTTGCAGCAGCAGCATACGCCGGCGTCGCAACAGAAGTAAAACTCAACAAAAGCGTCTTGCTCAACCTGCAGCAGCCCTCGGAAAGAGTATCCATTGCCGCACCAGCCATTGCGGAACTGGTGCTCATCTCGCCGACCCAGTTGCAGATCAACGGCACCAAGATCGGCTCGACATCGCTGATAGTATGGGAAAAAGGGGGCAAGACCGCCTTTTACGATATCCATGTGAAGGGGGACTGCAGTCAGCTGGAAAACCAGATCAAGGACATCGCCCCCAATGACAGCATAACGGTGGATTATGCTAACGATACCATTGTCCTTGGAGGGAAGGCCAGGAACGAACAAACTATCGCCAAGGCCATGCAGCTTGCCCAGGCCTATGCTGCGAGGGAGGCTAACGGCCTGGCCCAGCCCACAGTTTTGCAGTATGGATACGGAATCAAGGAAGGGCCGGATCAGAAAGGCAATAATGAGATCAAGGTAAAGGTGATTAACCAGATCGAAGTGGATTCACCACAGCAGGTGCTTTTGGAGGTAAAAGTAGCTCAGGTGGATAAGTCCGCTCTCAAGTCTCTTGGTGTAAGCACCCTGGTAAAAGGAAGAGATGGCGAAGGGTTTACGAACCTGATTGGCGCCCCCGTCGGAGAAAGCACAACCTCTATGACTGATGGCCTAGTCAGCACATCGACTAAGGGTAGCGGTATTGCCGGCAACATTTCCGGATTGGGTTCATTCAATCCGCTTGATGCCTTTCAGGCTGGAGTTTCATGGTTCAATCCGGGGGTAGGAGTAGTCCTCAAGGCACTAGCTACGAAAAACCTGGCAAAAGTCCTCGCCGAGCCCAATCTTCTGGTGAAAAGCGGTCAGGAAGGCAGATTTCTTGCCGGCAGCAAAATCCCGGTCTCTGTACTTTCCTCGACGGGTGGAGCATCGGTCCCGTCCATTTATTGGATTGACGTTGGCGTCAAGCTCAATTTCAAGCCGGAAGTGCTGGAAGGTGGCCTAATCTCTCTCAGAATCGAACCGGCGGAGGTGAGCAGCATTACCGGGACCCTGGCTGTCAACGGCTATCCCATCATCGATACGCGTGAGGTGCGGACAAGCGTGCAGCTGAAGGACGGCGAAAGCCTGATCCTAGCCGGGCTGCTCCAGGAAGAGGCCATTAAGACCATGTCTAAAATACCTATTCTCGGCGACATCCCCATTCTCGGCGCCTTGTTCCGCTCGACCCAGGACGACATCAAGGAAAAGGAACTGGTCTTTTTCATAACGCCGAAGCTGGTGAACCCCAATCCGCCCGGCACCAAGACCGAACTCCCCACAGACAAGCAGCTGCCGCCAGAACAAGAAAAGGACCTCCGATGGGTGCCCACGCTATGATTCCGGTGCTGTGCAACGATAAAGGGGTCACCATCATCTACATAGCCCTGTTCATCTTTCTGCTCTGCGCCTTTATCGGCCTGGCTGCGGATATAGGCTACATGTACGTGGCCAAGGGGCAGTTGCAGAATGCATCTGATGCGGCGGCGCTGGCAGGGGCGGCAAAGTTGGACGGAACAGCATTTACCATGCAAACGTCTGCCAGAAATGCGGCATATCAGTTTGCCAAATATAATCTGGCAGCAACGGACCCGGTAGAAGTCTCCAATGACAACAGCAACACCCTTTCCAGTAGCAACGATATCACAGTCGGCCACTGGAACCCTGCTGCAGCAACATATACTCCTGGCGGGACGCCGGTCAATGCCGTTCAGGTACGGGCAAGAAGGACCAGTGACCAGGACACCGGCGGCGCCTCCATCGGCGGCCGGGTGCAGCTCTTTTTCAGCAATGTTATCGGCAGACCAGAGATGGGAGCTTCGGCAACAGCCATAGCATCCCGAACCCCGAAGGCCGGTGCTTATTTTATGCTAAAACAAAGCTCGTGCACGAGTCCCATAGCTTCTGGAGGTGCAACTATTGATATTTCATCTGGCACTATGGCATGGACATCCTTGTTGGAAGTATCAACAGGACCTGGCAGCACCGTCAGCGACCTTATTTGTGGCAATACAGTACCTAATATCGAAGCTTGCTCTCACAGTTTTCGTACCAGCACCGGGGAGGAGGCAACAACTTTTAGAAACATGGAAGCTGATTTCTATGATCCCGATTACGATGCTGGAAACAAAACGTATGTTCCTGGCACCAGCACCGTTTCCACCTGGACAGTTATAATTCCGACGACTGACAATCCAACACTCAGCCCAAGTGATCCACATGAAGTGCTAGGATATGCAAAAATCAGAATGACAAAAGTCTGTGGCACACCAGGTGGAGGGAACCCTTGTGGCGGAGATAGGGATTTTCATGCTCCACCTGGAGTTTGTGCGGGTAGCACACACAATTATATCGTCGTCGATCAAATAGAATGCGCCAGCTGCGAAAACAGTAGCGACTTGCTGGGTGCCAAACCCGGCCTGGTGCAGTGATTAAACATTTACTACGGAGAAATTTTCATGATGCCTCTCATCTCAATGGCGTTGATCGGTAACGATACGGTTGCCAGAAACGATATTACGGGTGCGATCCGGTCATTCAACGGCCAGGTCGGCATACTCGCCACCGCGGCGGACCTCCAGGGGGGTCTTAGGACCATCCAGGCCAACACCCCCAACGTTGTCCTTCTTGAAATCGGAGACCTTGAGCGGGGTGTCAAGGAAACTTCATTCATCGTCTCCCGCTGGCCGGAAACAAAGGTTTTTGCCCTGGCCGCCGCAAAGGACCCTGACTGGATCCTGAAGCTGGTCCGTGCCGGAGCCACCGAATATCTGACAAAACCGATCATATCCGCAGAACTGATTGAAGCGATCAGGAAAGTGGCCCACACATCGGGGCTGAATGGGGTCAACGGCACGGCTCAAGGAAAGACGGTTACCGTTTTCAACCCCTCCGGCGGAGTCGGGACAACGACGGTTGCCGTAAACTTGGCGGCCGCCCTTGCCGCACAGGGGAAGAAAGTCGCCCTGATGGATGCCAATCTCTTCTGCGGCAATGTCACCTCCTTTCTCGACTTTACTCCCCGCTACGACCTTTCCAGCACCACCAGCAACCTGGGGCGACTGGACGGCAATTTTCTGATGAGCGTCATGGAACGGCACCGCTCCGGACTCCATGTCTTGAGCGCCCCCCTTGATCTTGAAGAAGCGGCGGAGGTAACCCCTGAGCAGCTGCGGGAGGTGATCGCCGTCATGCAGGAAGCCTTCAGCTACACGATCATCGATGCCGGAGGCCCCATTACCAGTTGCAACCAGGCGATATTCGCCAGCTCTGATCTGATCTTCTTCACCACCGTCCTCGATTTGCCGTCATTGAAGAATGCCAAACGCTATCTTCCGCTCGTGCGCAAGGTGGCCGGACCAAACGGCCGCATCGAGCTGCTCATCAACCGCCATACCCCGAAGGGGGAAATCAGGGCCGCCGACGCAGAAAAGATTCTCGGCACCAGATCCTACTGCACCATACCCAACGCTTACAGTGACGTCAGAGGCGCAATCAACAAGGGGCAACCAGTCACCAGCTGCTCCCCCCGATCACCGGTCACCAAGGCGATCAATGAACTCGCCCAGCTGTTGCAGAACGAAACCGTATCCACTTCCGCCACACTGAAAAGGACCTTTTTCCCATGATTCTTCCAGACACCGTGACTGCTAAGTATAACCATCCCACCGGCATCAATCCGATGACCTTCCAGGATCTGAAAAGTCGCATCCATCGCGGCCTGATCGAGCGTATCGACCTGTCCAAGCTCGATCTGCTTCGAAGCGGCGAGTTGGCCAGGGAAATCGGCTATGTTATAGAAGCACTCATCGTCGAGGCAGGGGTCCCCCTCAACAAGCAGGAAAAGGAGCGCCTGATCGTAGAAGTGCAGCACGAGACCTTCGGCCTCGGCCCCATTGAGCCGCTGCTGGCTGCGCCTGACGTTTCCGACATACTGGTCAACAGTTACGCCAACACCTATATCGAACGTGATGGCAAGCTCGAAAGGACCGATGTCGTCTTTCGGGACAACATGCACCTGATGCAAATCATCGAACGGATCGTTTCCCAGGTGGGACGCAGGATCGACGAATCGGTCCCCTATGTGGATGCGCGGCTGCCGGATGGATCGCGGGTCAACGCCATCATCCCACCACTGGCCATAGATGGCCCGGCGCTCTCCATCCGCAGGTTCAGCAAGGACCCCCTGAGACTGCACAACCTGATCACGCTGGGAACCGTCGATGAAAAGATCGGCAGGATCATGCAGGCAGCAGTCCGGGCCCGCCTCAATATCCTGGTCTGCGGCGGCACCGGTACCGGTAAGACGACCCTGCTCAATGTCCTCTCGGAGTTCATTCCGTCTGACGAGCGGATCCTCACCATCGAGGACTCGGCGGAGCTGCAGCTGAAGCAGGACCATGTTGTCCGGCTGGAAACGCGGCCGGCCAACATTGAAGGCAAAGGAGAGGTCAACCAGCGGGACCTGGTGAGGAATGCCCTGCGCATGCGTCCCAATCGGATTATCTTGGGCGAGGTACGCGGCGGAGAGGCATTGGATATGCTTCAGGCGATGAACACCGGCCACGACGGCTCCATATCGACCATTCACGCCAATTCGGTTCGTGATGCCATGGCACGCCTGGCGACCATGGTCATGATGGCAGGCATGGAACTGCCCGACAAGGCGATCCGCGAGCAGATCGCTTCCGCCATCAACGTTATCTTACACCTGGTACGATTCCCCGATGGAACACGGAAGGTGGTCAAGGTTTCCGAGATAACCGGCATGGAGGGAAACACTATCGTCATGCAGGACATCTTCTGCTTTGAGCAGAAGGGGGTCGATAAGGATGGCCGGGTGGTGGGGCAGTTCGTGCCGACTGGTGTCATGCCCTATTTTGCCGAACGGTTCAGATTGTGCGGCATCAAGCTACAGCCGGGCATTTTTGAAGGGAGGTAAAAATGGTTGCCGCCATCTCCATGACTTTCATTGCGGTATTCCTGGGCACGCTGGCCACGTTCTTCGGTGTCACCGCAATCCAACAGTCGCCGGAAGCGGAGCTGAAGAAACGACTACGGCGGATGGCCGAAGGGGACGACGAAAGACCGGCAAGGGTTTCGGCCACGAAGCTCATCAGGGAGGTTTCTCCGACTGAACAGTATTTGTTCAGCCTGCCGCTTCTCAGAAGCCTTAATCGCCTGATCATGCAGGCTGGATTACAAATGAAAACGGCAGAGTTTCTGCCGGTGATGGCCCTGGCCTCCCTCGGCAGTTTCCTCCTGGTGTTCCTGGCCAAGGGTAACGCACTGCTTGCACTGGCAACAGCGGCGGCGACAACAGGCATGTTCCTTCTCTATCTTCGTCATCGCCGGCAGCGGCGTCAGCAGAAGTTCACCGAGCAGTTGCCCGATGCGTTGACCATGATCGCACGATCCCTCAGGGCAGGTCATTCACTGGCTGGGGCCATGGAACTCCTGGGGCAGGAATTGGCAGATCCCGCAGGCGCATTGTTTCGGACAGTTTACGAACAACAGAAGCTGGGAATGCGCATCAACGATGCACTGGCGAAGATGCTGGAAAACATGGAGAGCCTGGATCTCCGTTTTTTCGTGACCATCATCACCATCAACAGTGAAGTGGGGGGCAACCTGGCAGAGATACTGGAAAAACTTGCCGACACAATCAGGGCAAGGCTGCAGATACGGCGTCAGGTAAGCGTCTATACCGCCCAGGGCCGCCTGTCCGGTTACATTCTTGCCGTCTTGCCTGTTGTTACCTTCATCGGCCTGTATCTGCTGCTGCCGGGCTACCTGGATGTTTTTTTCAAGGAACAAAAGCCCCAAATCATCCTGGCAGGGGCTGCCGGAATGGAAGTAATCGGCTTTTTCGTCATCCGAAAAATCATAGACATCAGAATTTAGCAGGTGATGCCATGCCCGTTTTGATCGCTATCCTGACCTTTGCCAGCCTTGCCCTCCTGATTGCGGCCGTGGTCTACCCCATGGTCGAGAGAAGAACAGTGAATCAGCGTCTGGTCGAACTGATGCCGCCGGAGGAGCAGAGGCCGCAGCTGGTGAAACAACAGGCCCGCTGGCAGGTCTGGCTCGCTAGCGTGGGACGTCGGCTACGTATCAAGCAAGACGAGATGTTCCGCTATGGCGAGCTGCTAGTGGCTGCAGGCTTCAGAAAGGAGCAACTCTACGTCTTCCTTGGCAGCAAATTGCTTGTCGCGCTATTCGTGCCGGCAGTCTTTCTCTTTCTCTTCGTTCTTCCCCAGGGCAAGCTCCATGACATCAGGTCGATCCTGATCATGGTCTGCCTGGCCATAGGCGGCTTCATCCTGCCTTCCTTCTGGCTGGGTCGCCGGGTAGAACAGCGCAAGACCGAAATTTTTCATATGCTCCCCGATGTACTCGACCTGCTGACGGTCAGTGTCGAAGCCGGCCTGAACCTGGATGCCGCCCTGATCAAGACTGCAGAGAATTTTCAACACAAGGGTAACCCGCTCATCGAGGAGATCCAGACCGTGACACTGGAGATTCGAGCCGGGAAGCCGCGTACTGAGGCACTAAAAGGCATGGCGACCAGAACCATGGTGGAAGATATCGGCTCATTTGTCGCAATGCTGGTTCAGACAGAGAAATTCGGCACCAGTCTGGGGAAAACCCTGCGCATCTACTCAGATTCCCTGCGCATGAAACGGAAACAACAAGCCGAGGAGGCTGCAGCCAAGACCTCAATCAAGATGCTCTTTCCTCTCACCATCTTCATCTTTCCGTCATTGCTGGTAGTGATGCTGGTTCCGGCCTTTTTCAAGATCATCGGTTTCTTGAGCAACCATGCCCGTTGATGCCCCCCGATCACAGGACCGACCATGAAGGCAGTAAATAACACCACACATAAGGAACTGGCCTGCAGTCTCACCATAGCCGACCGTCTGCTGTCTCGCATGAAAGGGTTGTTGGGCAGGGAATCCATGAGCTGCGGGGAAGGGCTGTGGATAAAGCCGTGTATGAGCATCCATACCTTCGGCATGCGCTTTCCGATCGATGTTATTTTCCTCAATCGTCAACATGCTGTTGTGGCGGTGAAAAAGGAGCTCCCGCCAAACCGTCTGACCGCCATTTATTCCGCGGCAACAAGCGTTCTGGAACTCCCGGCCGGTACCATTGAGCGGACAGCTACCAAACCCGGAGACCGAATAGCTCTCGAGTAAACACCCGCTGGAACAGCCATGAGTTATATTGACTATCTCCCACCCAAAAAGCCGTTAAAAAATCCAGAACCTGCCGGCAGATCGTCCTTTGTCTGGCCATCGGCATTTTCTTTCTCCCTTCATTCTCTTCTGATCCTGTTCATGCTTGCCATCGGCAACATTCAGTCCCAACCGGCTGACAACCCGGGCGCAGGGGTGATCTGGATCCGCTCTGCAGCGCTGCAGCAGCAGGAAGCGCTGGCCGCGTCAAAGCCGGAATCTCTGCAAGACACTGAAGCGCAAGATGAACCGGAGGGAGAAGAATACGTCCCCACCTCCTCCCCGACCGATCCCCCGCCGGCTGCCATGGAGCCGGCATTGACGATGCTTTATCCGGCCGACCGGCCCGTGGCGGAAAGAGAAAAAGAGACAGCGGCAAAAAAGGGGGGAGTAACCCCCACGGTCAGTGCCAGAGATTTCTTCGGCCAGATTTCTTCCGTCGCCCAGCCAGCCAAAACCCAACCGATGCTACGAACGGAGGTGAAACATCCCCCCCAGGCTGTAACCCAGGCGGAAAGCAAAAGAAGCCCAATTCCCAAACCGACGAACAACATGGCAAACAGCCGGATACTGGCACCCGAACCAGTCGTGCCCCCTCCTCCCATAAAAAAGGCAAGAAGCACGCAACCGGCCGATCTTCCTCTCCCCTCAGCAATCGCAGCACAACCGGCCAAAGAAAAAGCACAGAACAGTAAACCTGCAGCTACGGCAAAAACGAGTTCCGGTCTGACACGAACATCACTGCCAGTCGCTGCGACCGCTTCCGTAACCGAGACGGCCGATCGAGGCCGGGCAGTGACCGGCAGACAGATGGCACAGCTGTTTCCTGTACCAGCCAAACCTGCCGAACAAACCCGGGACCTTTCCAAATCTGCTTTGCACCTACCGATAAGGAAAAGCCAACCGGCGATGCAACAGCCGACTGGTGTCTTTGATGCCCCGGTAAAAGGAGATCTCCATCTGGAGATTACCGTCAGAGAATTTTCGGGCAATGATCTGAAGATGGCCGTTTTCTACCGGCAGTACCCGAAAAATAAGCATCAGCGTCCCATGAGCGCAGCGGAAGCCAAGCGGGTGAAGACACTGACCCCCAGTATGGCCAAGGTACGGGAAAAGACCTTTCAATTCGCATTGCAAACCGCGCCTGATGGCATCTACGAATTCCGCTTGGTCCAGGGGGATGGGACCGTGATGGAAGGGAGCTGCCTTGTCACCATCATGACCGGTGATAAAAGAAAAATTGTGAAAAACCTGGGCAGCAGAAAGTTGAGCAACGGGCCGGTGGTGAAAATTCTCATGCCGGAAGGGCTCATCTGGGAGGATGAAACCGCCTTCACCGGCAGTATGGAGGATTCGGAAAGCATCACCAGGTATAATTCAGACACAGGGCTGGCCTGGAAAGAGTATCGAACCAGCGGCAACTGACACCAATCCGGCCAAAACGACAACCTGGTCAGGCGTCTTTGTCCTTGTGCACGTGATGAGGCAATTGGAAATCGGGATTGCCACTGAAAGTCCGGTAGAGATAAACCAGCGAAGGGACTAGAATCAGTGCGCCGATGGGGAGCACGGCAAGGAAGGCCCGAAGTGCCGGTAACGGTGCCGCTGCCGCGGCAATGGTCAGTTGACCGATGATCAGGTCGGGGTAAAGAGCCGCGGAGAAACCGGTGATGGTAAGGAGAACGGTGCCTCCAGCCATGATCTGGGCCGCCGGAAAGCGCCGCCGCCAGAGCAGCAGCTGTGTTGTCAAGCCGGAGACGACGGCCAGGGAAACGAAAAGCAGCGGCCATGACCGCAGCAGCCTCGCGGTAAAAAGAGGGGCATCGGCCATGGCCACCGGAACCTCCAGGGTGGTCGCGATCCCCAGGGCAAGGGCAGTCGCCATTCCGCGACGCCGGAAATCCTCCTGTAATGCCCCTTCGGTGCGGACGGTCATGTAGATAGGCGCCAGATAAGCGCAGATGGCAGATCCCACCACCCCTCCCACCAGCGTAAACGGCGAGACCCACCCCCACATGGTCAGCTGGACCTGATTACCGATCAAAACGATTCTCCCCGAGGCAATGGCAGTTACCGCCATCCCCATGGTAAAGGGGGTGACGATGCTGGCGATCTCGAAGGTCCTCGCCACCAAGGGCACATCCTCGCCGATTTCCCGGCCGAAATGGCGGAAGGCAAAGGCAGCGCCGCGGAAATTGATGCCGATCAGGGCAATGACGAAGGGAACGAGCAGGGCGGTAAAGAGAACGGAAAACCCTTTGGGAAAGGCGGTGAAGAGGGTCACCACCATGAAGATCAGCCAGACGTGGTTGGTTTCCCAGACCGGTCCGATGGCGAGAAAAAGACCGTCACGCTGCTCTTTCGCCCGTGGTCCAGAGGCGAGGGCAGTCCAGATGCCGCCGCCAAAGTCAGCACCGCCGAAGAGGGCATACATGACCAGACCGAGATGGAGGGCCAGGGCGGCCAGATTCTCAAGGGTCAACATGGAAGCTCTCCTTGGGAGGCTCGGTCCCTGGGGCGCTCGCGGGGCGGAGCAGCAGCTTCAGCAGGCCGATGGTCATCAGTACATAGACGGTGACGAATGCCGCCAGCACCAGGTCGATATCCGGGTGAGACGTCACCCCTTGGGCCACGGTCATATGTCGCTGGACAATCCATGGCTGTCGTCCGAATTCAGTGACGAACCAGCCGCTCTCCAGGGCGATCATGCCGAAAGGGGAGGCAATGAGGATGGCCCGTACAAGCCGTCGTTCTCCGGGTACGTCCCTATCTAGCCAACGGTGCCACCAGAACCAGCAGGAGACGGCAGCCATAATGAAGAATGACCCGACCATCAGGTCGAAAAAGGGGTGAACCAGCCGGGGATCGGGAGCGGTATCGGCAGGAAAGGCGTCAAGACCTTCCACCACCGAGTTGGGGTCCCGGTGGGCAAGAACGCTCAATAGTTTCGGAATCTTCACCGCATATCTTACCTGACCCGATGCGGGATCGGGCCAGCCGCCGATGACCAGCGGAGCACCGGCCATGGTGGTGAAATGTGCCTCCATGGCCGCCAGCTTCGGCTTTTGATGGCGGGCGACAAAAGATGCAGCCCAATCGCCGGTAAGAAACATCAAGGGAAGAAAAAAGCTCCCCACCGCCAGTGCCAGGGTCAGCGCCTGCTTCTGATAGGGGATGTCGTCCCTTCGCAGCAGAGACCAAGCGTAGACCCCGGCCACAGCAAAGCCGGTCGCCACATAGGCGGCAAAAGTCCCGTGCACCGCCTCGTGTGCCCAGGCCGGATTGGCCAGGGCCCGCAATGGATGCAGATCGGCAGGAACACCATTTATCAGAGCAAAGCCGCTCGGGGTGTTCATCCAGCCGTTGGCGCTAATGACGAAGGCCGCCGAGGCTGCGGCGGCAATGGTAATGGGAATGGTGCAGAGAAAGAGCGCCCGGCGGGAGAGACGCTTTTCACCATAAATATAGAGGGCGAGGAAGATGGCTTCGGTGAAAAAGGCGAAACCTTCGATGGTGAAGGCTAGGCCGATGAGGGCGCCGCTGAAGGCCATGAACCGTGGCCAGAGGAAACCGAGTTCGAAAGAGAGAATGGTGCCGGAGACGGCACCGATGGCGAAGAGCAGCCCGGCGGGGCGCACCCAGCGGCGGGCCAGCTGGTGATAGAGGTCGTTTCCCGTGCGCAGGGCGATCCCTTCGGCGATCATCAGCATCAACGGCAATCCGATGCCGATGGTGGCATAGATGATGTGAAAGGCAAGGGAAACGCCCATGAGGGTGCGGGCGGCAAGGAGGTTGTCCATAACGGTCCCCGGCAAAGTTTTTGAGCTCGTCTTAAGGTGCGGGAGGGACCTCGTCCATTCCGTTCGAGCCTGAGCTGCGGACCTGGACCGCTTTCCTCATCTGTTACCGATCAGGCAATGTGAGCTCAGCCCCCCATTCCGACATAGGGCGAGTGTCCGCTCGCCGCTCAGTCTTGTCACTCCACTCCCGAGGTCTCTCCCGCACCTGATAACCAAGTTTTTCCAATTGTACCAGACCGGCATCGTTTGCAAGTTATCACCTGAGATTCCAGGGCCGTTTTGGCGGGAAGTCCAGTTCATCCTCCAGGAGCAGGTACTGATTCCTGATCCTTTCGGCAACGCCGGTAACATCGGGAAAAAGGGAACCGGCATGGACGCCGCAGCGGTAGAGGTCATGGCGGACAAAGGGAAAACGATCGGCCGGAACCTGTATCTTGATCAGCTTGCCGTTACGGAAGGGTGTCTCCTCCAGGGGAACAAAGGTGCCGGTCTTCTCGCTGAATTTATGCACCGTGAATGCCCCCTCCTGGGAACGGACCCGCCCGGAAACGTGCCGCGGCAGGTATACTTCGGTCATCTCCCCGGCAAAGGGGGAGGCCGCATGATCGGGGTGCTTCACCACGTCCTGCTCGTCGGGGATCATCAGCCAGACCACCCCATGTTCTTCCGCAGGCGATGGTGATCTGACGGTAAACCAGAGGGCGCCGAGGGCATTGGTGGACCAGTCCAGCAGCCTGGTCGGCAGCCCATGGTGCTGGGCCACGGCCAGCCACTCCCACTCGTTGGCCGGCTCAGGATGGACAAAAGGAAATGCCTCCCGGCAGAAAGTCTCGAACATCAGGCGCTCGTTTTCCAGGACCGGCAGCGAGTGATTGACGGTCGCCACCCTCGGCACCAGCGGCCAATCGTGGGACTGGCCGCGAAAAATGGCCAGCCCGTTGGAGAGGAGCGTCTCTTCCAAAAGTTCGATGTAATCCCGCAGGGATTCGATCTGCCATATGAGATACTGCACCTGCTCCACTCTGGTCAGTACCATGTCACCCTCGCGCCTTTTTCATCTGCCGTGATGCTGCGTTACCTTCAATTTGGGATACTATTATAAAAAAAGATTCGGATCGGGAGCTGTCCCATGAATACGCTCGAAGCCATAAAAACCCGCCGAAGCATCCGGAAGTTTTCCCACAAGCCCGTGGAACCTGGCATGCTGCATGCCGTTCTCGATGCAGCACGGATGGCACCTTCCTGGGCAAATATGCAGTGCTGGCGATTCATTGTCGTTACCGATGCCGCAACACGTAAAAAGTTGAGCGAACTTTCCTTCGTAGCGGCTTTTTTCGCACAGCGCGGCTACCAGACAAATCCTGCCCAGGCGGCGGTTGCCGAGGCGCCGGTAGTCATTGTCCTCTGTGCGGACCCGACCCAGTCGGGTGATATGGGAGGGCAGCCCTACTACATGACCGACGTCGGCATCGCCGCCCAGAACATCATGCTTGCCGCCCACTCCCTGGGGCTGGGGAGTATCTTCGTCGGCCTCTTCTATGCTCGAAAGCTTCATGAACTGCTCTATATCCCGGAGAACATCCGTATCGTCGGTCTGATTCCCATCGGCTATCCCCGCGAAACCGAGACCGAAGTGCCCAAGAGAAAGCCGCTGGAGGAAGTGGTCTATTACGGCAAGTGGCAAGGCTGACAAATTCCTTGCTCAGGCTGGTTTAAAGGCAGGAAAACCACTGTCCCAGAAGCAGTATGCCTCGAAGAAACCGACTCGTCTCGAACCTAGACAGGTTTTCGAAAACGAATTCTTCCACGTGTGGCCGCTCGGGATCCACAATGCGGGCCACCGGTTCCAGCGCCCCCTGCCAGCCCATTCCTTCCAGTGCCGAGTCAGGTTGATAGGGGCACAGCCTGCTTTCCCCATCTTCTGCCAGGTTGTCCAGGTAATCCACCAGCCCGTCGATCTCTGCAAACCTGTCCTCGGCTTCAGCAGCCTCCATCGCCGCATGCTCCGCCAGGAGCGAGACGCGCACCCGGCGGATCGATGCTGCCAGTTCGGTACTGGTTCCGTCCGCCTCCCAGCTCATGTTCAACTCAGTATCCAGGCCAAGACTTCTGTTGGTGGCGTTGGCCGAACCGATCGTCAGGAACCGGTCGTCAACGAGCATCAGCTTTGAGTGGATAAAGGTCATCTTTCTCTCGCCGTTACCGGTACAGACGGTGGAATAGATCCCAAGGCGGTGCCCCGTCTCCGCAGCAACTTCTCTCAGCCCATTCAGCATCCTCATCTGTGGGAGGCCGAGAAACAGCTCCTCGGTGAAGGGGAGTCTGTCGGGCAGGATCATGACGATCTGCAGTTTTGGCCGCTGCGGTTCCTTCATCCTCGACACCAGCGCCCTGTAAATAGCCTGGGAACTGAAATACTGGTTTTCCAGGTAGATGAGCCGCTCCGCAGCCATGATGCCGTCGATGAACAGGCGGCGGATCTCCTGGATCTTTTCCCGAAGGGCAAGAAAATCACGGGCCTGGGTGCGGCTTATGGCGACGGAATCCGCTGACAGTGGCAGGGCGGCACCGTTGACGGGAGGAAGATGACCATTGACGGTGGGAAAGATGATCGGTTCACCCCCCGCCTCGGTCCAGCGGGCCTGGAACACTTCCAGCAGTTCCCTGACCACCGGCCCCCTATGGTAGGACTGGATGTCGTGATAGGCGCCGTAGACGGTGCCATCCACATTTCTGCGCTCCGGGTTGTGCTCCAGATGCCGACGGTCATCCCACCGGTCCGAGCAGATGTCGATGCCCCCCACAAAGGCCAGCTGCCCGTCGACAATGACGAACTTCTGATGGTGGGTGGCGTTGACGGCATGCTTGCCGTCGAAGGTGAAATGAATGCGCTCGTTGGTGGACCAGTTGAAAATCTGGCTCTGGAACCATTCCCGCTCCAATGAAAAAAAGACGCTGAAATCCCAGGCAAGGATATATATCTCAAGTTGGGGTTTCTTTTCGCACAACGATTCGAGGAAGGGGAGAAACCGCACGTCGCCTGCTGCCGCCTGTGCCTCGCTCCCCCTGAGCAGGCGCACTTCCGAGTCGAATTGCCAGCCGGCCATGAGGATGTTGTGACGGGCATGGAGCGCCGCATGGTAAAAGGCGCGGTAATAGTCACAGGCATCGACGAGGAGCCCGGTTTCCCGGACCTTGTAAACCCCCTTGCAATTCACCCCCTCCTTGAGAATGCTCATGACAGCTCCAGGGCCGCCACCAGCGGCAGATGATCAGAAGCCACCATTGTTTGCGGCGTTCGCGGAGCGCTGATGCGTCGCACCTTGATATCCGGGCTGAGGAAGAGATAGTCGAGGCGCATGAGCGGCAGCCGGACCGGCCAGGTCCCTTTCAGTCGCTGCCCTCTCCCCGTGCGGTGGGCATCGTTGAGACGACGGATGAAGTGGCGATAGACGAAGGAGCCGGGAAGGGCGTTGAAATCGCCGCAGAGGACAAGGGGCGCACGGCAGTCGGGATGCCCGAGCCAGTCAGGCCCGGTCAGGGCGTTGGCCTGGCACATGCGCTCCCGCCTGTTCAGCCCCAGATGGGTAGCCAGCACCTGCAATTTTATCCCCTTGAACGCCACTTCCGCCCAGACCGCTCCTCTCCGCTCCAGATTCCGGTTGATCGGGTGGGTCGGCAGCGCCTCCCCCTTTACCAGGCGCATGGGAAAGCGGCTGAGGACCGCATTGCCGTACTCCCCCTCCTCCACCTGGATGGAGGAATGGAAATGATAGGACATTTCCAGACTCTTGGCTATAAGGTGGGCCTGGTCCACCAGGTCCGTACGTGAGAGCCCCGCATCCAGCTCCTGCAGGGCGACGACGTCCGGGTTGTAATGGGCGATCACCTCAGCGATCCTCAGGGGGGATACTTTGCCGTCCATGCCGATGCAGCTATGGACGTTATAGGTCATCACCGAGAAATGGATTGTCATGGCTAGGATTGTGATTGGATGCCGTAGACGCCGGTTCAGTAAAAATGTGATGTTATTAATAAACTATAGGAGAAAAGTGCCGCATGTCAACGGAGGCAAGGCTGCAGGGGCGTAGCAGTTGGAGAGGAAATGGAGGCTAATAGGGATACCAGCGCCTGATGACGAAGGCTTTCTTTCCCTCCCGGCTCGCTTCGGCATAGTCATCGACGCCCAGTCGGGTCTTCATCACCCCTGCCAGGGTCTGACGGAGCGGGCGAATAACAACACCACCGCCGGTCCCGCCGCAGTCCAGGCGGCTCTCGATGGTCCGCTCCCGGTCGAGGACGATGATGACATGGCCCGACCAGACGATCAGGTCGAGAGGTTCCACCAGGTTTACTATCTGGTCAATGTTTTTCCCGGCAATGGCGAGGGGCTTGCCGTAGCCGATCAGTTCGCTGGTGTTGCGGGGGGTGAAGCCGTCGGTCGCCTGGTAGAGGAGGCCTGAGCAATCGACTCCCTGCAGCCGCCAGAGATTGGCTGTCTGCCCATCGAGACTTCCCGCAGGCCTGAAGAAGGTGAGCATTTGGCCGATGCCTTCACGAATATTGCCACCCCAGACGTAGCGGCTTCCCCGGGCGGCAAGCATGTCGTCGATGATGGCCTGGCGGTGGGGCAGCCGGCGGGGGCGCTCCGGCGGCTTTTTATCCGAAAGGCGGACGAAGCGGCTGTCCAGGTAATAGCCGGTTTTGCTCCGGTATGGATAATCGGCGGTTCTGACCCTGAAGACCCGCAGGTTTCCCCTCTTCATCTCCTGGTCGATGGTGAATACGGTCCCCGGCAGGGCGATGAACTCCATGGCCCTGATCAGCCCGCAGTCATCCATCTTGAGGGTCCGCCCGTCACTTCCGCCGAAGACAGCAGCGAAATTGGGAGTATTGAGCACCGGTGTCGGAATCTCTGCAACGGCATAATGGCGGGCCGGTTCCCCGGCAAAACATGGAGAAAACAGGAACAGTAGACAAATGGAAAGGAAGAATTTCATATATTTACCTTACTTGAGCAGCCATTGGTGAAGCACAGCACCGACCAGCCAGAAGCCGAAACCGGCGAAGAGAACGAGCGGCAAAGGCAATTGCCGGCGGAAACAGAAGAGCGCCACGACAAAGAAAAGGACGGTCGGTATGATCCCCCAGAGCACCCCCCTGGTGTATTCCGTCATGAGCCTGAAATCGCCGGGGTTATCGTTGTAGAGCCAGAGCAGCACAAGTAGGCTCGTCAGAGGCATGGTGGCGATCAGCCCCCCCAAGGTGGGGAATTTCCTGCCGATCTGGGTGCAGACGATAATGATGACGTTGGTGAGTAGCAGCTTGAGGGCAAATTGCATGAATTACTTCTATCCCAGGTCACGGCGGACAGCAGCCGCAGACCGAGCGAAATAACGATGTGCTCAGGTACCGGTCACCCCGGTCCGGCAGCAGCGTGACGATGATGCCCTTCTCCATGGTCTTTGCCACCTCCAGGGCGCCGGCCACCGCTGCACCACTGGACATACCGATAAAAAGACCCTCTTTCACAGCCAACAGCCGCGCCGTCTCAAAGGCCAGTTCATCCTCCACCGTCAGTTTGCCGTCCAGCAGTTCCTCGTGGTAGATCTCGGGGACAATGGCTTCCTTCATGTTCTTGAGCCCCTGGACCTTGTGCCCGAGGCGCGGCTCGACCCCGATCACCCGCACCGACGGCCGGTTGTCGCGGAAGTAGCGGCACACCCCCATCAAAGTACCACCAGTTCCCATTCCGGCCACGAATACATCGATCTTACCGGCCGTCTGCCGGTCTATCTCCGGACCGGTTGTCTCATAATGGGCCAGCACGTTATTGGGATTGGCATACTGGTTCGGCATGTAATACCGGTCGGGCTCTTCGTCCAGGATTCGATGGGCCAGGCGAATGGCGCCATCGGTGGCCTCTTCGGCCGGGGAAAGGACCACTTCGGCACCGTATGCCTCAAGGATGCTACGTCGCTCCATGCTGACGCAGGCAGGCATCACCAGTTTCACCCGATAGCCCTTTGCGGCGCCGAACATGGCCAGGGCAATGCCGGTATTGCCCGAGGTCGGCTCAAGGACCACCTTGTCGCGGGTCAACTCACCCGATTCCTCTGCCTTGCTCAACATATAGAAGGCGGGCCGATCCTTGACCGACCCGCCCGGATTGCTCCCCTCAAGTTTGGCAAAAATCCGTACCTGCGGGAATGGGTTAATGGCGGAAAGCTCGACCAGCGGCGTATTGCCGACAGCATTACCGATCGTACACGAAGCATCCATCATGCTCTCCATTGCTGTTATTTTTCCTGCCTGCCACCAGCGCCGATTGCTTTGGCAAGCGGCAGTAACCGCGGCGGATTTTCGCCGCGCAAAAGCGGCAACAACCTCCTGATCCCCTGTGGTTCGTTGCCATTGCCGTGGACCAGGATGATGCTGCCGTTTATCGGTACCTCCCCTTTGGCAAGCCAGGCATCGCTCCCCAAGGGGATTAGTGACAACTGGCGCAGCTTCTTTAAAAGGGTGCCATCGGCTACCAACCCGGGAAAGCGAAAAAAGGGGGATGGCACCAACCCCTGTTCCAGAAAAGCCGTTTCAGCTGTCAAGACCTCTTTGATAAAGTCACTGCCCGGGATCAACAGGAAGTTGATATTGACCGGCTTTTTGGGATCATAGGGATGACTGTAAGAGTGATTGACCCAGGTAATAGCCAGCTTGCCGCTCGCAACTTCGTTCTTCAGCCAGAGAAGTTCCTCGGGGTGGCGTTCGAGCCATTTTCCGGTCATGGCGACGGCCAGGGGAACCGCACTCCCGGTCTTCCCGGAAAGATCGGCCACTGCCGTAAACATTTCCCGCTCAAATGGCCGCTTCGACGGGCACATGTCCACCGTCAAGAACACCCCCTGCTGGGGCGATTCCGCATGAGTCAGCCCGGCATTCTGCAGCCGGGGCTGTGCATTCGATCGTGCCAATGCCGTGACAAAGGGTGAATGTTCGACCTCTGCAGCCTCACTCAAAGAAGCGGGACTCGTCACGGCGGCAGGAAGAACGGAGGTTTCCAGGGTCTGCGGGTTTACCAGCAGGAACTCTGCCACGCCATCCCGACTGAACCGGCGAATTGCCAGCGAAACCGTTCCCGAGGCATCGCGGCAGATATGGAAGATCGGTTTATAGTCGGCTATGGTGATTGTTCCGGCGGGGGAATCGATCGGCAACAGAAGAAAGGCAGCCGCACAGGCTCCCAGGGAAAAAAAACGAGAGATAAAGCGCCTGGCATTCATGCGCGGTCAGCAGAGCACCGATTGCAGCGCCTCTTCGATCTTCTCCACGTCCACCTTGGTGTTGAAGCAGGGGCCGAAGGGGCGGTCGTTGAGGACGCCGATAACCGGCAATGGATAGCAGTCCTTGATACCGGAGGTAAGGTCCCGTTCGCAGGCAACCGCCACCACCAGCTTCGGTTTCCGCTCGATGATCACCTTGCGGGCCAGAGTGCCGCCGGTGGCGACGGAAATGTCGATGCGGTATTTCTGGGCGAGCTCGGCCAACCCTTTGATGTCGCAGCGGCCGCAGCGGATACACTTGTTGATGTCTCCGGTGACCTTGATCTCGCAATCGAAAAGCTGCAGGCAATGGGGCAGCAGGATCAGGACACGGTCCGGACGCACCTTCAGGTGCTGAGAAGCGACGAGGCTGTTGTTCATGGCAACGAAAGACTGGCGTATGGTGTCCTTGGCAATGCCGAAGACGGTGCCGATGAACTCGATGACCGGCAGGAGAAACTTGATGACGACGCCGCGCATGAAGCGGGTGAAAAAGATGTCTTTCCCCAGGGCGGTGGTCAGCACCAAAAGCAGCGTCCCGAACAGTGCTACACCCGAAAGGGCGGCAAAGATGACCCCTGCCAAACGGGGCAGATCAGGATGGATATTGGCCAGTCCTGTGGTCGGCACCCACCAGAAGAGGTAAATGATGCCGACGATCAGGAAACAGGTCACCCCCATCAGAGCAACGAAGAGACGCTTGCGGGGAGGGGTTTGCGGTAATTGTCTTCTGGTCAAGCTGCATCCTTATGCCCGAGCTTTGCACCGGGAGCGATCTTGTAACCAGCGAGAAAATCGCCGGCGGGAAGTCTTTTCTTCCCTTCCAGCTGCAGTTCTTCGATGACGATACTCCCCCCGGCACAGGCGATTTCCAAGCCCTGTTTTCCGGTAGCGAGCACCGTCCCAGGCGTTCCTTTCCCTTCGGCTGTTCTCACCCGGTAGACCTTGAGCATCTTGCCGTCGAGAAAGGTATAGGTGCCGGGCCAGGGAGTCATGCCGCGCACCAGGTTCTTTATTGCCAGAGGCTCTTTATTCCAGTTGATGAGCCCGTCTTCCTTCTTCAGCATGGAGGCATAGCAGGTCAAAGAATCGTCCTGTTTTTCCTGAACCAGCTTCCCTGCCTTCAGGAGATCAAGGGTTTCCGCAAGCGCTTCGGCACCGATAGTGGAGAGACGGTCGTGCAAAGACTGGGTATTCTCGTCCGGGTCGATGGGTGTGGTCTTCTTCAGCAGCATGTCCCCCGTATCGAGCCCCACGTCCATCATCATGGTGGTGACCCCGGTCTCGGTGTCGCCGGCGATGATGCACCAGTTAAGCGGCGCCGCTCCACGCCAGCGCGGCAGCAGCGACGCGTGGACATTGATGCAGCCATGGGTGGGGATTTCCAGCAGACTCTTGGGCAGTATCTGGCCGAAGGCAACGACGACGATTAGATCGGGAGCAAGCTCGCGGATGCTCTCCACAACTTCGGGAACCCGTACCTTGAGCGGCTGCATGACCGGAATGCCATATTTTTCGGCCAATACCTTGACCGGCGGCGGCAGGGTCTGCTGGCCACGCCCCTTGGGGCGGTCCGGCTGGGTGAAAACGGCAACGACCTCTTCCTTGCGGTCGATCAGCTTCTGCAGGGTGGGGCAGGCGAAATCCGGCGTCCCCATGAAGATGATACGCATCTAGCCCGCCTCCTGCATGTCTTCCAGGGTACGGCGGTATTTGCGCCGGAATATCTCCCGCTTCAGGGGGGAGATGTGGTCGATGAAGAGGATGCCGTCCAGGTGGTCGATCTCGTGCTGGAAAGCAATGGCCAGAAGACCGTCGGCCTTGTAAGTGATCTCCTCCCCTTCCAGGTTCAGCGCCTTCACCACGACCCGTTCATGCCTGCGCACATTGGCGGCATATTTGGGGATGGAGAGGCAGCCCTCCTCTTCGTAGGCTTCACCGTCCGCATGGACGATGACCGGATTTATGGCCACTATCAGCTGGGCAGGCTCGTCCTTGCCCGACACGTCAATGACCACCACCCGATGATGGACGCCTATCTGGGGTGCAGCCAGGCCCACGCCCGGCGCATGGTACATAGTCTCGGCCATGTCCCGCACCAGTTCCCGTACCTTATCGTTAATCACCGTCACCGGCTGGCACTTCTTTTTCAGTTCCGGATCGGGGTAGGTGAGTATCTTTCGTATCATAGGATTTCCCTTATATGGAACCCGGCGCACCGCACCGGGATCGGTCTTTTCCTGCCTGCGGCGGCATCGCGACCGCATCTGTGCACTATATAAATTTGGACTGAAAAAATCAATCCATTCCTTTTGCGGCTGGCTGCATTACGGGTACTTACCGATCGGTAAGTTCCTGTTGATTCTGTCCTCCTTTTGTGTTATTTACCGGTCGGTAAATACAAAGCGAGGTAAGGATGACGGTAAACGAAAAAGGGGACAGCGTCAGGGGAAAACTGCTGGCAGCGGCACTGGCCTTGTTCAACAACAAGGGGTATGCAGCGACCTCTGTCCGGGAGATCGTTCAGACAGCAGGGGTAACGAAACCGGTCCTCTACTACTATTTCGGCAGCAAGGAAGGGATCTACCTGGAGCTCATGCACAGCTCCCTTGCCGAGTTCGACGCCTCCCTCGCACGGATGACGACCATTTCCGGGACGGCGGCGGAGAGAATCGTCCATTTCTGCTCGGTGATCCTGGATCTGATCATCGACCGACTCGAAGTGCTCCGCCTCATATATGCCATCTACTATGGGCCGCCACAGGAAGCGCCTCCCATAAACTTCGACGAATACTACTCCCGGATCGTTTCAACAGTCGAGGCACTGGTGGAAGAAGGAATAAGCCGGGGAGAGCTTGCAGTCGACGACACCTACACTGCCGCCTGGATCATCGTCTCCATCCTCAGCACCACCATGGAGGAACAAATCTGCCATACGCCCCCCCGCATCGACGCACGACTGATGGAGCGCATGCTCGGCGTCGTTCTGCAGGGATTCCAACAAAAGGCAAATCGAAATGAACCTCTTTACGAAAAGGAGATGAAGATATGAAGAAGCTGTTGACCATATGCGCACTCTGGATGACTGCCACCAGCCTGGGCTGTTCCAAGGGGGATAAACCGACTGCCCAGGCCACGATCAAGCCGCCGGTGGCCGTTGAGGTTGCTACTGCCGCGACTGCAGATCTGGAAGAAGGGGTGGAAGTGACCGGCAACCTGGAGCCCAAGTTCTATGCCGAGGTAAAAACCCAGATTCCAGGGCTCGTCAAGCAGGTATACGTCACCGAGTGGGTACGGGTGAAAAAGGGGGCTCCCCTGGCCAGCATCGATGTGGCCGAAACGGAAGCCACCGTCAAACGGACCGAGGCGGCCATCAAATCTGCCAACGCCGGCCTGGCCCAGACTGAGGTGGCGGCGAAACGGGCGGACCGGGAACTGACTCGCGTACAGAAGCTGAAGGAGGCGGGACTCGCCACCCAGCAGGCGGTAGATGATGCCGAGACGGAAGCTGCCACTGCGGCCGCCCGCATCGAGGCAAGCCGCGCCGGCATCCGCGTGGCCGAAGAAGAGCACCGCCAGGCAAAGGTGCGCCGGGCGAAAAGTCTTGTCTTTTCACCCATCAATGGCGTTGTGGCACTGCGTGATGTGAACGTTGGGGATCTGGCCAGCGATGCTGCCGCCGCCAAGCCGATTTTCAAGATCGTCGACAACCGCCTGCTCAACCTGACTTTCACCGTGCCGTCGTCGGAAATGGCCCGACTGAAGGTCGGCCAGAAGCTGCTTTTCACCACCGACGGCATCCCAGGCAAGACCTTCGAAGGAAAGATCATGTTCGTCAATCCGGAAATTCAAACAGCGGATCGTTCTCTCAGGGTAATCGCCGAGGTGGTTAACGAACCGGAAGTCCTCAAGGGAGGGCTCTTTGCCAAGGGCAGAATCATCTGCGGCGTCAGGAAAAACGTCCTGCAGATTCCCCGCAGCGCCTTGTCCGGGTTGGATATGACTGCCAAGAAAGCGACTATTTTTGTGGTGGAAAAGGACATCGCCAGGCGCCGCCAGCTGGCAATCGGCACCATCAGCGGCGACATGGTGGAGATAACGGCAGGGCTGAAGCCGGGCGAGCTTTACGTGACCCGCGGCGGCTTCAACCTGAAGGATGCGGATAAAGTGGCCATGGCCAAGGCCGGGGAGAAGAAACCATGATCCTCTCCGAGCTATCCATAAAGCGGCCGGTCTTCGCGGCGGTGATGATGCTGGCCCTGGTTGTGCTGGGGATCTTCTCCTTCAAACGGCTGGGGGTCGAGATGTTCCCCAACGTGGAATTCCCACTGATCTCGGTGGTCACCACCTTTCCCGGCGCCTCGCCGGAAACGGTGGAGCGGGAAGTCTCCAAACGGATCGAGGAGACGGTTAACCAAATTGCCGGTGTCAAGCACGTCTTTTCCACCTCCCGGGAGGGGGTCTCCACGGTGATGGTCCAGTTCCAGCTGGAACAGCGGGTAAACGACTGCGCCCAGGAAGTGCGTGCGAAAATTTCCTCCATCCGCGGCACTCTTCCCCAGGGAATCGACGAGCCCATTATCCAGAAGCTCGACTTCAATGCCGCACCGGTAGCCTCCCTGGCGGTCCGCTCCGACACCCTCTCACCGAGGGAGTTGACCATCCTGGTGGAAAAACGGGTGAAAAAGCGCTTCGAAAGCGTGGCCGGGGTCGGCAAGGTAGACATGGTGGGGGGCCAGAAGCGGGAGATCCGGGTGGAACTGGATCCGGTGCGGCTCGATTCCCTTGGCCTCGGGGTAAACGACGTGGTGAACGGCATCAAGTCGGAGAACACCAATACCCCCCTTGGACGGCTGACGAAAGGTACAGCCGAATACCCGATGCGAATCGACGGCAAGCCGGACCGGGCCGACCAGTACCGGCAGATGACCGTTGCGAGCCGTAACGGCCGCCCTATCACCCTGGGCGAAGTGGCTCTGGTGGATGACGGCGCCGAGGAGAAAAGAAAGCTGGCCCTGGTGAACGGCCGCCCCGCCATCGGTCTCGACGTCTACAAGCAGTCAGGCGGTAATGAAGTGGCCCTGGTGGACAACGTAAAGAAAACCATGGCCAAGGTACAGAAGGAGCTCCCTCCCGGCGTGGAGCTGTCCATGGTGCGGGACGGCACCATCATGACCCGCGACTCACTGGCCGACGTGGAGGAGACCCTGATTATCGGCGGCATACTCACCATCGTCATTGTCTTCTGTTTCATCAACTCCTGGCGCTCAACGGTCATCACCGGGGTGACCCTCCCCATCGCGGTCATCTCCTCCTTCATTATCATGAATGCCATGGGGATGACCCTCAACGTCATGACCCTCATGGCCCTCTCCCTTGCCATCGGCTTGCTGATCGACGATGCCATCGTCGTGCGGGAAAATATCGTCCGCCACCTGGAGATGGGGAAGGACCACCACGAGGCATCCCGCTTCGGCACTGCCGAGATCGGCCTGGCGGTCTTCGCCACCACCATGTCCATCGTCGCCGTCTTCGTGCCGGTGGCCTTCATGCGAGGGATCGTCGGCCGCTTCTTCTTCCAGTTCGGCATCAGCGTCGCCTTTGCCGTGCTGGTCTCCCTCTTCGTCTCCTTCACCCTCGACCCCATGCTTTCCTCCCGCTGGCACGACCCCTCTATCCATCTGCAGGGACGGCGCAAGGGGCTGGCAAGGTGGCTGGAGCGGTTCAACGACTGGTTCGATTTCTCGGCGGACAAATACCGGGGCATCATCGGCTGGGCGCTGGATCATCGGAAAACCGTGATGCTGGCGGCAGCCGGCGCGTTTATAGGGGGGATCGTCGTCTTCGGCACTCTGGAATCGTCCTTCATGGTGCCGGAGGACCGGGGTGAATTCCAGGTCTCCTTTAAAACGGCACCCGACGCCTCCATCGCCGAAACGGAGGGACGCTTGCAGGCGATGGTTGCGGCCATCGCCGACATTCCCGAAATTGACCACACCTACGCCACCATCGGCGCCGGTGACAACGGTACCGTTCGCGACGGACTCCTGTACCTGAAGCTGAAGGAGCGAAACGAGCGAAAACGGAACCAGTTCGAGCTGCAGCGGATCGTGCGGGAGCGCTTCCAGAAAATTGCCGGCATCACCCTCTCCATTGAGGAGGTGGGCCAGGTGGGTGGCGCCCAGAAGCCCCTCAACGTCAACCTCAAGGGAGACGACCTGCAGGTGCTGAAAGAATTGGGGCAACGGCTGAAGGCCGAGCTGTACAAGGTGCCGGGAATTGTCGACATCGCCGTCACCCTGGAACATGACATCCCCGAATACCGGCTGCGGGTGGATCGGGAAAAGGCACTCTCCGCCGGGATCTCCACCAACGACATCGTCGCCAGCCTGGGGCGCCTGGTGGGGGGCGAGGCGATCAGCACCTTCGAAGACGAGGATGGGGATGCGGTTGACGTGCGGGTGCGGCTCCCGGAACGCCTGCGGGCAACACCCGGGCAGATTGGTGACCTGAAGGTGTCGGTGCCGGACGGCGGCGGTGGCATAAAGCTCGTCCCGCTGGCAAGCCTGGCAACGGTGCGGGTCGCCACATCCCCCACGGAAATCAACCGCCGCGACCTGGCACGCCAGGTGACTATCTCCGCCAACCTGGACAACCTCCCCATCGGCACCGCGAGCAAGCATGTGGCAGAGGCGGCAAAGCGGATCCAGATGCCCCCCGGCTATTCCGTAGACCTTTCGGGGGAGGCGGAGGACATGGCCGAGTCCTTCGGCTACATGGGAGAATCGCTCCTTCTGGCGGTGGTCTTCGTCTATCTGATCCTGGCAGCCCAGTTCGAGTCCTTCTTCGAGCCCCTGGCCATCATGCTCTCCCTCCCCCTCTCCATCGTCGGGATGGCCGGGATGCTGAAAATAACCGGCGACACGGTGAACATCATGTCCCTGATCGGCCTGATCATGCTCATGGGGCTCGTGACGAAGAACGCCATCCTCCTGGTTGACTACGCCAAGGTGCTGAGGCGACGGGACGGCCTGGCGCGCCGCGAAGCGGTGATCGAGGCGGGGCGAACGCGGCTTCGCCCCATAGTCATGACCACACTGGCAATGATCTTCGGCATGCTGCCACTCTTTTTCGGCATCGGCGCCGGCGGCGAAGGACGCGCCCCCATGGCCCGGGCCGTGGTCGGCGGGCTCCTCACCTCCACCCTTCTCACCCTGCTGGTGGTGCCGGTGATGTATACCTGCATGGACGACCTGGGGACATGGCTGAAGCGTAAGTGGAAAAGGGAGCGCGGGCCGAAAGGTTCTGCTGACGCGGAAGAGATGCCCACAGGAGAACCGCGCCGAGCTGCCGCCAATAAGGTGGTCAGGTTGCTGAACTTCAACGGGAGAAAATTCTTCAAGGGATTTTCGGGCCTATTTGTCCTTTTTCTCGCAATCTCGGTCTGTGTGCCACGTGCCCAGGCAGAAGTACGGACATTGACCCTGGAACAGGCCCTGCAGATCGCCTCGGAAAAGAACCGGGACATTGAAAAGGCGCGGGAATATTTCAACCAGGTAGAAGGAAGGTATGTGGAGGAGCGTGCCGCTGCCCTGCCCCAACTCTCCCTGAACGGCACCGTCGCCCGTGACCGGGACGACAGCCAGAGCGCCTTTTTCGGCGTTTCAGGCTCCCAGGACAGGCGCAGTGCCGAGGTGACCGCAACCCAGGTACTGCTCAGCTGGGGAAAAGTCGGAGCCGCCATCCGTGCCGCAAAAATAGGCCTCAAAACCGCCGACGACCAGTTGCGCCTTTACCGGCAAGCTGCAGCCCGCGACGTTTCCGCCGCCTTCTACAATGTCGTCCTTGCCCGCGACCTGAACGCTTTTGCAGCACAGAACCTGGAGCAGAAGAAGCGCCACCTTGACGAAGCGCAGAAGAAGTACACCGAGGGCGTTGCCACCGAATATGATGTTCTGGCCGCAGGGGTTGCCGTGGACAATGCCCGCCCCGAGGTGATCCGCACGGAAAACCAGATCCGCACCACCAGCCAGGAACTCCGCTATCTTCTTGCCCTGGACCGTGAGGTGGCGGTGGACGGCTCGCTGGATGCGGAGATAACGCCCCATGCTAGCTACGAGGAAGCCCTTGTCGTTGCCCAAAAAAAGCGGCCGGAACTGGCCGATCTGCGCCACCGCCAGGGAATGTATGAGGAGCTGATCACAGTCGCCGCAGCCGAAAACAAACCCCGCCTGGATCTGAAGGGAAGCTATGGCTGGAAACAGTTGGAAATCGGGACGAACAAGGCGGACGGCTTTGCCTGGAGTGCGGGAATCTATCTGAGTTTTCCCTTCTTCGACGGCTTACGCACCAGCGGCAAGACCGCCCAGGCCGAATCGACGGTTAGAAGCCTGAGGATCGACGAGGCAAAACAGCTGGATGCCATTGCCCTGGATGCGCGAAACGCCGTCAATGCCCTTGACGAGTCGGCAGCTATCGTCCAGTCGCTCTCGGGCACGGTCAAGCAGGCGGAAAAGCTTTTGGCCATGGCAGAAAAAGGCTATGTGCTCGGAGTGAAGATCCGCCTGGAGGTGGAGGATGCGGAAGTGAACCTGCTCCAGGCTAAGAGCAATCTGGCCCGGGCCAGGCGTGATTACCTGATGGCCCGGGTCAATATGGACTGGGTGATGGGGGTGCTGGGAGAGGGTAAATAAGAGGTCAGGAGCGGGAACTGCTTGCAAGAAATCTCGTGCATCCTCCTCAACGGGGGTGCAAGGGAAGATGTCTTCCCAACGCCTCCAAGGTTCTCGCAGCTTCTTCGGAGCCGTTTTCGGCTGCCTTGCCAAACCATCGGAAGGCTTCCCTCCTGTTCTGTTTTACTCCGCGGCCATGGAAGTACATGAGGCCTAGGCTGAACTGGGCCTGATCGAACCCCTGGTCCGCCGACTTGCGGTACCACTTGACCGCTTCCTTCCAATCCTGCTTTACCCCTTCCCCCTGTTCATACATCTGCCCCAGGTTGTTCTGGGCCTCGGCGTCCCCCTGACCAGCGGCCTTGCGAAACCATTTTGCCGCTTCTTTCCTGTTACGTTCGATCCCCTTGCCGTAGTAATACAATACCCCCAGGTTGAACTGGGCTTCAGGAATGCCGTTTTCCGCAGCCCGGCGGTACCATTTGGCTGCTTCCTTTTTCCCTTCCGCTCCGCCGTCTCCCCGGTCATAGAATAATCCCACCTTGAACTGGGCCTTGGCGTTTTTCTGCTCAGCGGCACGGCGGTACCATTTCAGGGCCTCCTTTTTGTCGGCCTCTACCCCTTCTCCCTTCTCGTACATGGAGGCAACGGCAAACTGGGCGGTAGACTTGCCCTGCTCAGCAGCCTTCAGGTACCAGCGGGCGGCCTCTTTTTTATCAAGTTCTACGCCGACCCCCTTGTCATAAAACTGGGCGACGGTCAGCTGAGCTGCGGCATGTCCCTGCTCGGCAGCCTTGCGGTACCACGTGAAAGCTTCGCTTTCGTCCTGCCTGACCCCTTCCCCGGTCCGGTACATCTGGGCCAGGTTGTACTGGGCGGTCATGTGCCCCTGCTCGGCAGCCTTGCGATACCACCGAGCAGCCTCCTTACGATTGACGGCAGTGCCTTGCCCCAGGGCATAGGCAACCCCCAGGGCGTACTGGGCCTTGAGAAAACCTTGGTCTGCAGCCTTGCGGTACCATTTGATCGCTTCGCCGGGGCTTGGTTTTCGTATCCCCTTTCCCTCGGCATACATGACGCCGATCTGATACAGCGCCTTTGGACTGCCATCGGTCCGAAATTCACGAATGGCCGAGGCAAAATCGCCATCCTTGTAGGCACGAAGTCCTGCCTCGTATTCGGCACTGGCCACCGATGCGGAGACAATGCCCATAAAGACCGACAGCATGACCATCATTTTCCAGCGTCCCATTCCTATCCCCCACTGCATGACATGAAGTTTTTGCAACTATTGCAAATCCCATCTTCAGGGTCAATAGGATTAATGTGGGATGGACGAGAAGGCAGTCGTGGCATCGGGAGTGAGCGGCGAGCGGACGCCCGCCAGATGTTGAGCGAAGGTGATCTGTCACTCTTAAAGCATCGCGCGCCATTGCACGGGCGACACCACAAGGTCCGCAGCTGTAGCGACAGAGCGAACGGACGATGTCGCGACTGCGCTTTCCTGGATGAGCTCAAAAAAAGGGCGTCTCACCTGGACGCCCCTTGCTTGTAGCCGCTATGCTTGGTTTTAAGCCGCTTTCAGGAGCACCTCCCGCTCGCAGGCCGCCACCAACTCTTGGTATTTCGCGGCAAATCCCGCCGCAGTCCGTGCCTCGGCCGCCTCATATCCGGCAATGATCCCATCGCGTGCCTCTTCAGGGATGAGCCTTTCCGCCAAAGGATAGAGGATGGTATCCTCTTTGGCGATATGATCCCTGAGGAGCGCCACATAAGCCAGGGCATTGTCGGCTATGTCCCGTTCCCGCCTGGTCTCCCCGGCCAGCGCCGCCAAGGCTGCCTCTTCCATGGCCTTCACATGCGCCCTGCCCAGGTCGTGCTCCATGAGCATGGCCGCCACCGGGCTGTTTTCCCTCGGCATGCCGTTTTGCACAAGCGCCTCGAAAAGCACGTCCTCTTCCTTGGCATGGTGGTAGCGGTCGGCATAGTTCCTGATGAAGTCCACTCCCGTCAGGAAGAAGCCATAATCGGCAAAGGTGCCGGAGACTGTGGCCTCGGCATTTTTTTCCAAAACCGCCAGCATGCGCAGAATCAGCTTGTGCTCTGTCACCAGCGCCTTCGTAATGTCCCTTTTCATGATCAGTTCCTCCTCTCGCCGTCCACACCGATGATTACCGTCTCCAGGGGAATGTCCTTCCCCGACTGCTGCAAAGCTTGCTTGACCATCATGTCGAGCCCGCGGCAGCAGGGTACCTCCATGATAGCAACGGTGATGCTTTTTACTTCGTTGGCCCTGAAGATGGTCGCCAGCTTTTCCACGTAGCTGTCCGTCTCGTCCAGCTTCGGGCAGGCAATGGCCAGGGCCTTGCCTTTCAACAGATCACTGTGAAAGCTCCCCAGGGCGAAGGCCACGCAGTCGGCCGATATGAGAATGTCGCTGTTATTGAAGTAGGGAGCGGTAGGCGGCACCAGGTGCAGCTGCACCGGCCACTGCCGAAGTTCCGACGGAGCCTTCTCCGTTGCCGTCGCTTTTGTCTCTTCCCGTTCGATCACCCTTGCCATGCTGCCGGGGCAGCCACATCCCAGATTGCTCATTGTCGTCTCCTTTGTATTTGCGATTTATTTATGCAGCGTTCTTAGCCAAGTAGGCGTTTATTTCCGCTTCGATCCGCGCCTCGTCTTCCTTTGAAAGCCCATGGATGGACACCACATCCTTCAACAGGCAGATGCCCACCTTGCAGGTGACACAACCGATCTCGTACCGGCTGAGGATCGCCCCTATCCCAGGATAGGTTGCAATCACATCCTGAACTGCTTTATTGCCCAAGTCGTTATTGAATTCCATGTGCAGCCTCCCTCTCTTGATGATTCGAGCATAGGGCATTCTTTCGGGAAAGATTATGACCTGGGTCAAAAAATAGGAACTTTGCGGGATGGGGTATACTGACGGTATGGGACCGCTTTCAGAGCCAAAGGACGTCATGCTACTGGCGGTTGATGTGCATTACGGGGAGAGGATTGCCGTGGTCGCCGGGGTGGAGTTTGCCGACTGGGGCGATGCCGCTCCCCGGCGGGAGCTGGTCCTGGCCATGGAGGTGCCTGCGGCCTATACCCCGGGCCAGTTCTACCAGCGGGAACTCCCCTGCATCCTGCGGCTATTGACTCATTACCAGCTGCAGCCCGGCTGCATGGTCATCGATGGCTATGTCTACCTGGATGGAGAGAACAGGCCCGGGCTGGGCAAGCACCTCTTTGATGCCCTGGCAGGCACAGTGCCGGTAGTAGGCGTTGCCAAGAGCCGTTTTGCCGGCATCGGAGAACAATATGCCGTCTACCGGGGCAAGAGCACCAGGCCCCTCTACGTCACCGCCGCCGGCATGGGACAGGAAACGGCAAAGGAACATATCCGGAGCATGCATGGACCACATCGTCTGCCCACCTTGCTGAAGCGTGTGGATCGGCTCTGCAGGGCATCACTCCTGCCGCGCCGATTACCATAGGCATGGTCATGGCGCTTGTCGTGATTGGCCTTTGTCGTTTACTCAAAAAGTCCAGCTGACTGCCGCACTGAAGATATTCACACTGCTTTCGTAGGACCCCGCCAGCGCGCCGCGGAGAAGGTTTTCCCCGGCTGCTTCTTTTTTAATTTCCCCTTCCGTAAAAAAAAGATGAGCATACCCGGCATCGACGGAAATGCCCTTATTGAACTTGTAGCCAAGACCTGCGGCGAGCCAGATCCGGTCGCTGTCCGGGACCCGCGGTGTTGCGTTTGCCGCATCCGGCACCGGGCTCTGGTCATAGGCCGCTCCCATGCGGAAGGTCCACAAGCCGGGCATGTAGATGCCGCCGATGGAATAGCGGAAGGTATCCCGCCAGTGGACGGTGGTCACGGCGTCCGTTTCGGCCGGGTTGTCGAACCTGATGCGGAGCTCATCGATGGTGCTCCAGTTGGTCCAGGTGATGTCGGCAACGGCCGCCATCTGGCTGGACAGGTTGTGTCGGATGCCCATGGTGACGCTGTCAGGCATGGTCACCGTGGATGTGATCCCCGTATCGACGAAACGGGGGGTGGGATTTAATGCAGGAACCCGGTCGAAATCGGCGCTGCCGGACAGGGTGTGGCGGACACGGGAGCGGTAGGCAACACCGACTCGCGTGCCGGGGGTCAATTCATAGAGGGCGCCGAGGTTGTACCCCCAGGACCAGTTGTCGGCCCTGAAGGTCACGTAACCGTCCATGCTCTGCGGTGTTACGCCCGCTACACCGGCAAAGGCGAAGATGGTGCCGAAATCGATGGCATTGCTCAAGGTAGCCTTGAGGTACTGTGCATTGAATCCCGCCGCCACGCTGAGCTTGTCATTCAAGCGGCAGGCAACGACAGGATTGAGGTTGAGGCTGGTGAGTTCGGACCTGACCGCATGGTAGCGCCCTACCCAATCGGCGTTATAGGTGGTGTTCAGGCCGAAGGGAGAGAATACCCCTAACCCGGCGACTAGGCGGTCATTGATGCGCTGGCTGTAGTAGAGGTTGGGAATGACGACGGCACTCCCCGCATCCCCTCCCTCGCCACCGGTTAAAGCCTGCCCGTTGGCAAGTGTGGAGCCATGGTTCCTGAATTTGGCAGATGGAACCGCTACATTTATGCCGCCGACGAACTGGGAATGTTCCAGGCGCGACAGACCTGCCGGATTGAAGAAGATCGTCGAAGCGTCCTCAGCCGCAGCTGCGCTCCCGGCAAATGCTGTCCCCAGACCCTTGATGCTCTGTTCCGTAATAGCCACTCCGGCGCCGGCAGCAGGATTCCCGTAAAGGATAAGGACGAGGCCGGCCAGGGCAACCAGTGCCCCATGCGCTCCTTTCATTATCACTCCTTGATCAGCATCGGAAATAGGGAGGCCCATAACATTGCAACTCACTAATTTTACCATTACCACAGCAACCACGCCAGCCGAAGTGACACTTCCGCAAGGAATGATAGTATTTCTGGTAGATGCTGCCGATCAGCAAGGCGAGAGCGTGCGCCGAGCTTTAATTCCTGCAGGCCCGGGAGAGCTATGGCTATCGGTGATGATCACTACGAAGAAAACCAACTGGTCCACAACCACAACTCCCACAAGGGACAGATCCTTGTGGAGCAAGTCAAGCAGCTTTACTCCCTGGCACCCTTGGGCTTCATCGCCACCTTCATCAATTCACTGATCGTCTTTTTCGTCATGAAAGAAGTAATGCCACACGAAAAGCTCTTCCTCTGGCTCGGCACCCTCTGGAGCCTTATTGTGCTCAGGGTGGTACTCGTACTCTGGATCCGCAAGACGCAACTGAAGGAGGAGGATGGTCCCAAGTGGGCCACGCGCTTTATCGTCAGTCTATTCATTACCGGCAGTGCCTGGGGGTGCATCGGCTTACTCAATTTCAGCGGTGTTTCCCTTGCCCATCACGTTTTTATCGCCTTTGTTCTCGGCGGCATGGCGGCAGGGGCATCATCAACCTTCTCCATGCACCGGCTCGGGTACCTTGCCTTCTCCGTGCCTGCCCTTACCCCGCTCACCTTGCATTTCTTCACCATGCACGACGCTTTCCATTACGCCATGGGTGTTATGCTTGCCTTGTTCGGCCTCCTGCTCTGGAGAATAGCCGAGCACAATTATGCGATTAACAGGACCTCGCTGCTGCTCCGCTTCGAGAACATGGAAATAATTCAGCAGCTCAGAGAAGCCAAGGAACGGTTCGAGGGGCTCTACGGGAAATTGAAAGAAGAGGTCGATGCGAAGCATCGTGCCGAGGCCGAACTGAGGGCGCAACATGAACATCTGGAAAGGATCGTCCAGGAGCGGACGGCCGACCTGCTCGCCTTGAACAAGGAACTGGAGCAGTTCGCCTACGTGGCGTCCCACGATCTGCAGGAACCTCTGCGCATGGTGACGAGCTACTTGAAGCTGCTGAAGCAGAAATACCGGGAACGGCTGGACGAAAAGGCGGATGCCTATATCGACTTTGCCGTTGATGGCGGCATCCGAATGCAGAAGCTGATCGAAGGACTCCTGGCGTATTCCCGTTTTTCACGGGGGGGTGAGTTCAGACCGGTGGAGATGAACGGGGTATTTGCTGCCGCCGTGGCAAATCTGGACACTGTCATAGGGGAAAGCAGCGCAACAGTGACCCGTGATGAATTGCCGACGGTGAATGGTGATGAGATTCAGTTGCAGCAACTGTTGCAGAATCTGATCAGCAACGCGGTCAAGTATCGTGACCGGGAAAAGAAGCCGGCGGTGCATGTGTCTGCGGAAAGGCAGCAGGATCAGTGGATGATTTCGGTGCGGGATAACGGCATCGGCATCGATCCCGATCATTTCGACAGGATATTCCAAATCTTCCAGCGGCTCCACAGCAGCGAAGAATACCCCGGCACAGGTATCGGTCTCGCTTCATGCAAGAAAATCGTCGAACGGCACGAAGGCAGGATATGGGTGCAATCCAAGCCGGGAGAAGGATCGGTGTTTTTCTTTACCCTTCCCACGGCCACACCTGAGAAAAATTAGGTGCTTTCGAAATTTGTGGAAAAGGGAAGGCAGTCGCGACGTCGCCCGCTCGCTCTGTCGCCACAGCTGCGGACCTTGCAGTGTCGACCGCATAGAGTGCCGGCCGGAGCCAAGAAAGACGACGTTTCTTCGCTCCACATGCGGCGGGGGTCCGCTCGCCGCTATGGCTCGGCGCTTACTCCCGACGTCCCGCCTGCCTCGGAAGTGTCTGCAACCAGACCCTAGGCTTCACTTCCCCTCGATCCAGTAAATATCCCCCTTGGCAAAGTCAGCCACGTAGACAGTGCCCGCTTCGTCTTCACCGAAAGTGGAGATGTTCAGGGAGGTCTTGAGGAGCAGTTTTTTCTCCCATCTCCCGCCACTGCGCCGCAGCCCCCAGATCCTGCCGCTGCAGTAATCGCCAAAGAGATAGATGCCCTGCAAGGACGGAAAGTTTTTGCCTCGATAGACAAAGCCGCCGGTGATGGAACAATCCCCCTGGGAATGGTCATATTCTGCCACCGGCATTGTCAGTCCTTTCTTGCTGCAGTTTTTCCTTTCAAAACAGTGGAAACCTTCCATGATGTTCCAGCCGTAGTTTTCACCCCCCTTGCTCCCGGCAGGCTGTACGTCCACCTCTTCATAGAGATCCTGTCCCACATCGGCAATATAGAGGTCCCGGGTGGCACGGTCGAAGGAGAAGCGCCAGGGATTGCGCAGACCGTAGGCCCAAATCTCATTCTTAAAAGGATTGCCGGGAGGGATGCGGTATGGTATCGCCCCCGACGCAACATCCAGGCGAAGCATTTTCCCCAGAAAGGTGCCGAGGTTCTGGCCGTTTTTATGTGGATCACCAGCACTGCCACCGTCGCCGAAGCCGATGTAGAGATAGCCGTCGGGGCCGAAGGCGAGCTGGCCGCCGTTATGGTTAGCGTATGGCTGGGTCACGTTCAGGATCATCCGGGCCGAAGCTGGATCAGCGCGGTTCGGGTCGCTGCCGACCCGGTAGCAGGCGACCGTTGAGTTGCCGATCCCCCGATGGTTGGTGTAGTTGACGTAAAACTCGCCGTCTTTTTTGAAGCGGGGAGAAAAAGCGATACCGAGGAGCCCCTGCTCCGAGCCGGACGACTTGACCAGGCGTTTGATATCCAGGAACGGCGTCGGCAGGATTTTTCCGCCACTGATGATCCGCACCAACCCTTTTTTTTCCAGAACGAAAAGCCTGCCGCTGCCGTCCCCAGGGCTGGCGACATCGGTCGGTTCATCAAATCCGGAAGCGATCTTATGGAGGGAGATGGAAGGAAAAGACCCTGCGGTGGGGGCTGCCTGGATAGCACCTGCAATTTTTGCCAGCCACGGCAACGAAACGAGCAGCAACAAGCAGGTCATGAGCGACGCTTTCCACGGGTATCCCATGCCGTCCTCCGGATCGAAGATTGGTGTGCTCATTGTCATTGTAGCCAGCAAAGCCGCAGATGCAACGGCAGCGGCCCACGACGGCTGTCTGGCTTTGGCTGCAATAGGCTGTACAATTTACATAAGGAATATTCCTCTCCGGGAGGTATGGATATGCAACGAGCGGAGATAATCAGGAGGATTTCTTCGGGTATGGTTGCCGGGCTGGCCGGCACAGCCCTCACTCAGGGGCTGCAGATGGCGGGACAGAAGGCCGCTCCGGAGCAGATGCCCCCCATCAGGCAACATCCGGGCGAGTACATGGTTGAAAAGGTGGAAAAACTGCTGGCGCCTGAAAAACGGGAAAAGGTGCCGAAAGTGCTGGAGAAGGGATTGGCACAGGCCTTGGGCATGGGGTACGGCCTGACCTTCGGCGTGATCTACGATCTGCTCCATCGGCGCAGGTCGAACCTGCTTTGGGAAGGGACGGCGCTGGGACTTGCAACCTGGGCGGTCGGCTACCTGGGATGGCTCCCGGCGACGAGGCTCATGCCCCGCATTACCCGTCAGAAGCCCGGCCAGGTGGCGGGAGGCATCGTCACCCACATATTGTACGGCATTGCCACGGCTGGGACGTTGCGACTGCTGCGCAACAGGCGGGCCGCATAAGCCGAGCCGGGCGAGACGAGAAACGGGAAAAGGAGGTGGCGCCCTTGCCACGAATCGAGCTTACCGCTAGTGAAGCAACCATGCTCTCGGAGATACTGCAGAGCTATCTTAAAGACCTGCGGGCGGAGATTGTCGCTACGGAAAACAGGGAATGGCGGGAAGAGATGAAGAACCGGGAAAATTTCGTCAAAGGGGTGGTGCAGCGTCTTTCCGCCGGTTAAAGCAGAAAGGGGCTGGTGGGGAAGGTCGCCGGTCATTTGCTCACCTGGTTGCGCCCTTTGCTTTTGGCCCGGTAGAGGGCCTTGTCGGCCGCTTTGATGACATCGTCGGCAAGGCGCAGACTGTCGTTTGTCTCGGCGACGCCGATACTGATGGTCACAGAGACGGTCTCGTCTCCTCCATGCCCGGCGCGGCGCCGTTTCTTCCCCTCTTCAGCCTTTTTGGGGCGGTCCTTGCTGCGGATCGACAGTTCGTACTCGGCAATGGCCCTGCGTACCTCTTCCAGAAAAGGAACGACTTCGGCCATCTTTCTGCGGGGAAAGACAATGGTGAATTCCTCCCCACCATAGCGGAAAGGACGCCCTCCCCCCCTGACGGCACCAATCTTCTTCGCCACCATCTTCAGCACCTGGTCCCCCACGTCATGGCCATGGGTATCGTTAAAGTTCTTGAAGTGGTCCACGTCGAGCATGGCGATGGTGTACTGCCTCCCCAAGGCAAGCATCAATTCATTGAGGGCGCGACGGGAGGGGAGGCCGGTCAGGTCATCGCGAAAAGCCATGTTGTGGGAATCCTGCAGAACGCTTACAGCCAGGATCAGGGCCGCAGCGGCAATAAAAATCAGGGGATAATTGTCAAGCTGAAGGGTATTGCAGGCAATGACCACCGCAACCAGGGCACCGAGAAGACCGCCGTCGATGGGAGACCTTCGGACCAGCACCCGGTATAGAATGAGGAAGAAGCCGATCACGGCAACAAGCAGAGCGGCATGGGGAACAGGAGATACGGCAATGGATGGAAAGGGCAGAAAAGGGCGGGAGAAAAAGAGCGGTACCTGAGCGTAGTCTTCCCGGTAACGGATGATCCAGGCTACCCCTGCCAGTTGCATGATCAGAAAGATCAGGCGCAAGCGTCCCGCAACCGTCAGCACCCCCCGCTCCCGCACGTGGCACAGAAGCGTTATATTGAACGGAATAAGCAGGCAAATGAACTGAAAGGCCACCCGGGGGAGAAAGTCTGAAAGCCCCTGTTGCAGGTAGGTGCGGAACAGCCAGTAAAAACCGGCCAGGAGCAGGAGAACGAAAAAGACCCTCCCTCGGCCAAAGGCGAAACTGAGGATCAGCCCTCCGGCAATTAAGAGGTAGGGGGAAAGCAGGGCAAGCTCATGCTGCGGCGGAGACAGGGCGGCGATATGAGGAATCGCCAGGTACGCCATGACAAGCAGGATAACGGAAGGCGCTAAAACGGAAAAATTTTTCACTGCGGCAGCCATCACCCCGTGTCATCTCCTGCGATGATTAACATAATCACAGATTGAATACACTGTTGTGAGGCAACCTGTCAATGGGATTAACCGTAGCCGGCAGGAGAACCCCGTTGGATGGAAAATGACGGCGGAGAAATGAATTCACCGCGGCAGACAGGGCAGCGCCCCGGTTTCCTCAGGCGCTCCCTCTTTTTGAAGATGAACCCGCATTTGCGGCAAGCGGCAGGGGTAACGGTCAGGTGCAGCTCATCCCTGTGCAGCTGGATGTGCTCCAGGTGGCTGTAGACATCCCGTTCACCAATACCCAGCTGCTCCGAGATCTCCCGGGCAGTCAGTTCCTCCCCTTCCAGCAGGGCAACGATCGCGTGGCGCAAGGTTTCATGCTGCTCCACCGGGATAAATGGCTGTTTCTCCTTCGGTTTTCTTCCGATCCTGGATCACCCGCTTTCCCTGAAAGATCCGCAGCCCCGATTCGGCCAGCTCCATGAGGCCGTCCAGGGTGCGCTGATAGAAGCGCTTAACCGGCATCTGATTGACAAGAATCAGGCCGTCCCTGCGCTCCAGTTGCAACCGGTCACCGACAACGAGCCGGGAGACATTCTCGTAATGCTCACCGCCGATGCCAAAGAGAAAGGTATACCGGCCGCCGTTCATGCGGCACGACACAAGCATCAGGGTATTGAGGGGTTCCCCCGATTTATAGTCGAACCGGGTGGTGGAGGTGACGTAACGTCCTTCCACCGGCTCTCCGCCTGACAGGAGCGCGTCCACCGAGACCTGCTTCGGCTTCAATGTTCCAAGAGAAGGCAGCCCCCACGGCTTGTATGGCTGGCAGGGGCGATGGCGGAAATGGGAAACCCGCTCAAGCAGAATGACCACGTTGTTATTGATGGGGCCGCCGATGGAGTGTGAAAGACCGGCCTGGAAACCCCGCTCCAGGATCAGGCGATGATTTTCCACCACCTGAATCATGCCGGTGGCCCCCAGGGGATGGCCACGCCCCTTGAGCCCGCCGGTAAGATTGGTGGGGAATTTGCCCCGTTCACCGGTGAGGCTGTCGTCGAAGAGGCCGTCCAGAAGCCGCGCCCGGGGGAGTATGCCCAGATCGACCATATTGATGGGGCCGAATCCGTTGAAGGGATCGTGCATGTTCACATGAAGCTTGCCGGCGAAGGTAGTGATGTCCTTGATTCCGGCCATGCCGTAAGCCGCGGCTGCCGCCCGCACCGTTGCCGGAAATGACTGGAAATAGCGGCGGTCAGCGATAGTGGGAATATCCGTGGCGCTTCCCACGCCGCTCACCATGACCTCCTGTGGGCGGGCCGTCAGCACGACCGCCGCGACACCGTCGGACATGGGGCAGAAATCGTGGTAGCGTAGCGGCCACCAGTACATGTAGTTCTTGCCGTTGACGATCTGCCGGTAATACTCGTCCACCGGGATCGGAAACTGGAGATGGGCCTCGGGATTCCTGGCGGCAAAACGGTGTGCGCGCTCGGTGAGCATGGCCGAGAAGGCAGTCCATTCGTCCTCCGACAGATTGAGGCGCTGCATGAGCGACCGGGCCACCAACGCCCCACAGGCAGGCATGGAGAGGCCGAATTCCGCCTCGTCCCGGTCGATAACCCCGGCAACGATGCGGGTCGCCTCCAGGGTTGAGACATCGCTCATTTTCTGGATGCCGATGGCCAGGACATGGTCGGAACGACCGGAGGCAATCTCCATGTAGGCGTTTTCAAAGGCCGACGCCCCCGACGATGAGGCGGTATCGATGAGCACCGACTTAGCGCCGGAGATGCCCAAGACTCCGGCCACCTTGGCGGCGGTATTGTCCACCCCGGAAAAAGCCCCCGGATTCTGGCTTCCCACCACGACCGCCTCGATGTCCCGCGGCCGGATGGAAGTCGCGGAGAAGACCGCCGCAGCCTTTTCCGCCAGCTCAAGAAAGGTGCAAGCCTCTCGCTCCTTGCCGTTGTACCGCCCCACCGGCGCCATATACGACGCAGCAATATAGACCCTGCGCGGATGAAAAGCTGTTTTCATGGTCGATCCCTTCCCTGTTGGCGTTGCGAAATGTGAATCACATTGTAGCCGATGGGAGGAGATATGCAATTTCGGCGGTGCATATCCTTCGCGGCGTATAATCGTGATGGACAGGTGGTCAGTCCAAAAAGAAAGAAGGGCCAGCGGATCCTTCTGCCAGCCCCTCTGCACATAGTGCGGCCGTTGCTCCTATAATCACTACATCATCATGCCCATATTCCCCACCTGCACCGTCACGGTGGCGGATTTGGTCGGATCGGCGATGCTGGTTGCCTTCACCAGAAACATGCCGGTAAAACTGGGCGCCATATAAAGCCCCGTAGGTGATATGGTGCCGCCGCTTGGGCCGACGACACTCCAGGTCACCGGGGCGTTTGCGGTAAATTGCTGCGTTCCGCTGACCTGCAATTTTGCCATGGATGGTGTGATCGTTATCCCGCCGCTAGGCGGGACAGTGCCGGGTGCCATGATATTTCCGGCCATCATGGTCCCTCCCGGCATGTTCCCCATCTTCCCGGTAAAGACTTGTGTGCCATTGATGTACATCATGGTCACGTTACCGTTGGCATCGATGGTCATCTTCACGTCGTCGAACATCTTGTCCAACCCTTGACCGATAGTGAACGGCCCCGCCATGGGATCGGCATTGGCTACGCCATAGGCATTCATCAGTGGGGCGAATTTCAGGCGAAGCTGCTGCCGGGTGCTGCTCATATTGCCAAACATGGTCCGCATCTTGTTCGCGTCCGGATTGCGATAGAAGGTGTTGAGGGAAGATATGTTGCCGAAAGCCCCCATATCGGCCACCATGAGGTTGGATAAGGGATTGATATTGGCGGTGCCGCTACCGCCGCTCATGGAATAGGAGGAACCGGACCTGAGAATGAACGGTGGCGTCTTGCCGGTAACATTAAAAGAAAAAGCGCCGGTGTTTGCTTGAATCGTCGTACTCATTTCCGGGCTGTTTGCCGAATCTTTGAGAAAGGCTGTCCCGGTCATCGGTGCTCCGGTTGCCGCAACCCCGGAGACGGTAGCAGCGGGTGCGCTACTGCCACCGCCACCTCCGCCACAACCAGCGAAGCCCACGGCCATGACACATGCTGCAATCAGTATTGCGATAATGCCTAATCGTCCACCCATTGGCCACCCCCACATTAATTTTTATTTAATAATACCAGTGACAACAGTTGGTGCAAGGGAAGCGGCGGAGCTCGAACACCATGCCGGTCTGGATGTCTTTGTCGAGGAGCCGCTGGCGCCGGAATCTTCCCTGTGAAATGAACCGCAGATAAGCACTCTCCATTCCAGCGCCATCAGTCGGGAATTATCGATCTCTTTATCGAAGAGCTTCTTGGAGCACTACGCGGCAAATGACCCTTGCCAGCCAAAAGCAGCTCTGCTATTTTATCCCCTTCAATCCACGGGAAAAGGACAGATAATTATGGCGATCAAGATGAAAAACGTGGTGGTCTTCGTGCTCGATCTGGAGAAGGCCAAGCATTTCTATAAGGAGCAGTTGAAGCTGCCCCTGGTGCAGGAATCGGTGACGATGATGGAATTCTTTCCCGGAGACGGGCCGACCATGGGGGTGGCGCTGGCCATGACCGACATGGCGAAGCCCCTGGCAGGGCGCCATACCGGCATCACCCTGACCGTTACCGACATCGAAAGCTTGTGCAAGGAGCTCACTGCCGCCGGCGTCAAATTCGCCGAGCCGCTAGAGCGGAGCCCCTGGGGCAAAATGGCGGTGGTGAAGGACCCGGATGGCAACCAGATAGCTCTTGTGGAAGGCTGAGAAACCGTGAAAATAATCGATAAAATCCTGCTGGATGACCTGACCGAACAAGCCAGGGCAAACCCGCGGCTGAGGAAGAATCACAACCTGCACCCCTCCGACGACTTCTGCTGTCATCGGCTGCTCAACGCCATCGAGCCCCATTCATACATCCGCCCCCACCGGCACCTGGACCCGGTCAAGGACGAGTCTTTCGTCATCGTCAGGGGCCGGCTCGGCATCCTCACCTTCGGCGACGATGGCACGGTCCTGCAGGCTACGGTGCTTAGTGCCGAAAGCGGCGCCATCATTGCCGACATTCCCCACGGCGTCTTTCACACGGCCGTGAGCCTGGAACCGGGAACGATCTTCTTCGAAGCCAAGGCCGGCCCCTATCGCCAGCTGACTGAAGCTGAAATAGCCCCCTGGGCTCCGGAGGACGGAACTCCCCGGGCGGAAAACTATCTGGCCGAGCTGATGGCCCGTGTCCAGCAATGAATATTCTTCGTACCTTCATTATAACGGCCCTGGGCCTCGCGCTCTACCCCCAAGGCACTCTTGCTGCCCCCAGTAAGTCCCGCCCCCACAGCGGCGACGGAATCCTGATGATCCGCACCCTTCCCTCCCTGGGTAATGACCCCTCCGGAACCCTGCCCCTCTATCGGGAACCGGGGGTCGAGCGGGTCGCAGAGCTGAAAAGCCATGAGCTTCCCTCCCTCGCCCCAGTCCTCCAGGGCCGTGGAGGAGAATTTCCCGCTGCCGTGACGGGCAAGAAGGGAAACTGGCTGCACATCATCTACGACGATGCGGGGCGCGAGGGGTGGCTGGAAAGTTCCCGGGGATGGGAGTACGCCACCTGGAATACCTTTCTTAAGGGGCGTGGCGTAAAGGTTCTGCCCGGTCTGAAAAAGGAATTTTACCGGCTCCGCCGCGATCCGTCCCCTGCCGCACCACAGCTGGAGGCGCTTTCCCGGCAGAAGAACCTGCGCATTATCGAGATTCGGGAAGACTGGGCGCTGGTACTGGTAGATTTCACCGCCTACGGCTGGCTGCGCTGGCGCGACGGCGACGGCCGCTTTACCATTTCACTGGATGATCGGTTCGATCCACAAAAACATTGACTGGATAGCTACTCTGTGTTATTTGGTTCTGTCATGAAGAATGAGGGATTTTTCGATACTTACGGGGATGCACGAGCTATCAGCGCAGCGGCGCTCAACGCCGCAGGTCTGCCCGCTGCCCCATAAGTATGCGCTGAAACATAACGTATCTATGAAGGCCGTGGGACCCCCCCCACGGCCTTTTATCATTTTGAGCCGGATCAAAAAATCTGAGGAGCGAGGTAAGCGGATGAGAAACGATATTGTCACCCCCGGTGCAGGAGAACTCACCTACGAGATCAGGAACATCGTCAATGTGGCGGAAAAACTGCAGAAGCACGGCGTCAAGATCAACTGGGAGAATATCGGCGACCCGATCGTCAAGGGTGAGGTTATCCCCATGTGGATGAAGGAGATCGTTGCCAGGGAAGCCATGAACGACGATACCTACGGCTATTGCCACACCAGGGGCGTTCTCGAAACCCGCGAGTTCATCTGCAACCTCACCAACAAACGGGGGGGCGCTCAGATCACCCCAGACGACATCATCTTCTTCAACGGCCTGGGCGACGCCATTGCCAAGGTTTATGGCAATCTCCGCCATGAAACCCGGGTGCTCATGCCTTCCCCCACCTACACCACCCACACCCTGGGCGAAGCGGCCCATGCCTTGGCTGCCCCGGTCTGCTACCGGCTCAAGGCCGAGAACAACTGGTATCCCGACCTGGAAGACCTGCGCAACCACGTGAAATACAATCCGCAGATTTCCGGGATCATGCTCATCAACCCTGACAACCCCACCGGGATGGTCTATCCGGAAGAAACCCTGCGGCAGATCGTGGCCATCGCCCGGGAGTACGACCTCTTCATCATCGCCGACGAGGTGTACAACAATATCGTCTATAACAACGAAAAAACGGTCCCCATTTCCGACGTTATCGGCGACGTACCGGCCATCGCCATGAAAGGGATCTCCAAGGAACTCCCCTGGCCCGGCTCCCGCTGCGGCTGGATCGAGGTTTACAACAGCCAGAAGGACGAGCGCTTCAGGAAATACATAAACTCCATCCTCAGCACCAAGATGAATGAAGTCTGCTCCACGACCCTTCCCCAGAAGACTATTCCGGCCATCATGTCTCACCCTGAGTATGCAACATATCTGGCCGAACGGATCACCCGCTATGAGCGCATGAGCAACATCACTTACAATTTTCTCAAGGACGTGCCGGGACTGGTGGTTAACCGCACCAACGGCGCCTTTTATATGGCCGTCGCCTTTGAAAAGGGGCTCCTCACCGACCGGCAGAGCCTCCCCATTGAAAACACCGAGGTTCGGGAACTGGTGGAAGGACTGGTCAATGCCCCCGGCGTCTCCCCCGACAAGCGTTTTGTCTACTACATCCTTGCCCACACCGGCATCTGCATCGTCCCCCTCTCTTCTTTCAACACGGAGCTGCAGGGGTTCCGGGTCACCCTGCTGGAAAAGGACGAGAAGGAATGCGAGCGGATTTACAAGACCCTCGCCGAAAAGATCGCCCAATACCTGAAATCGTAACCGATGGGGGAGCAGGCCGCCCCGCCTGCTCCCGCCCCCTCCCCCCTGCCCCCTTTTTCCAAGCTTTGCAAATCTGCAACACTCCTTTGCACCATTGCAAAAACGACACGTTTTTTCCCCGGACTCGCGATAGCTGAAATTCCCTTCTTCCTTGATATAATAGGCTGATGGGGCAGCAGCTTTCCCTGCGGGGGCTCGGCATGAATTGTGTAACAAGCATTGCCGGAACCCACAGACCATGAGGTGAGCGCTATGAACACGGAAATAATCGACGAGGCAATCGACAAGTACGTCCATGAACGGATGACCACCGGAAGAAAACAGGCCACAGAGCGGTTTCTTTCCTATGCCTACCTGAAACAGGGGAAAGAAGGGATTGGAGAATTCCTGCGAAAGGTCCGGGGACTGAGCAATTACTACATCGACTTCCTCAGGGTCATGGCCAATCCCTTAAAAGGGCCGGAGGTGGCGTGGCTTGCTTCCATGCTGACCATCGCCATCTATGCCGTGATTCTCATGGGTATGGATGAGGATCGGACGCTCGGCATCTTTCTTTTTGCAGGAACCCTGGTGAACGGCTGGTCCCTGATCCGCACCATAGCCAGGAAATGGTGCGACATCGGCGTCATGATCGCCATCTATTTGGAGATAGCCCAGCTTGCAGAACACGAACTGGAGGAGATGAGCTGACCTCCAGCACACACCGGCACCAATTGAGGCGGCCTCCCAAAAGGCCGCTTTTTTGTTCTTCAGAAATTTCCCGGGGAAGGCAGTCGTGGCATCGGGAGAGAGCGGCGAGCGGACACCCGCCGCATGTGGAACGAAGGCAACCCGCCGAATTCAAGAAGCGGGCACCATTACGCGAGCGGCACCGCAAGGTCCGCAGCTGTGGCGACAGAGCGAACGGACGATGTCGCGACTGCCGCTTATTTCAAAGAATTCCCGGATGGACTTTTTTTGCTTCTCCACACCTTTTTTACCGGGGATGATGACCCTGGCAATTTTTGCGTTAGAATTTATTTACCGACACTAACCAGGGGGGAATCATGGACAGCAGGATTGATATTGCCCGGGACGTACTGGCAGCATTCGAGCGGGAACCACTCATAAACCTCCACGCAAACCCCATCAAAATCGAGTACGCCAACGGCGCGGTGACCCTGACCGGAGAAACTGAATCCCTGGCGGCCAAAAAGATCGCCCTTGAAGTGGCAGGAAAGGTTCCCGGAGTCACAGGCATCATCGACCGCCTCCACGTCAAACCCGCCGAACCTATGGAGGACGGCGAGATCAGGACCCATGTCTGCAATGCAATTATGGCCGAAACCATGCTGGAACCCTATGCCCTTCGGGCCCTGGTAAAAGGGGAAATGGAATCCATAAGGGAATCGCTCAATCCATCGGGTGTGATCGAAGTTGAGGTTGCCGACGGCGTGGTAACTCTCAACGGACAAGTGGCGAGCCTTTCCCAGAAAAGGATGGCCGGCGTGCTGGCATGGTGGGTTCCGGGCAGCAGGGATGTGATCAACGGGCTGGAAATTGCCCCACCCGAAGAAGATACCGACGATGAAGTCGTCGATGCGGTCCGTCTTGCCCTGGAAAAAGATCCCTTCGTTAATGCCACCCAGATCCGTGTCCGCTGCCGCAATTATCTGGTGACCCTGGAAGGACTGGTGACTACCGAAACGGAGCGGCGCATGGCGGAAGCAGACGCATGGTACGTATTCCGGGTTGATGGCGTGAAAAACCTGCTTCAGCATCAGTGATGCCTCCGCTCTTTCACCCGCCAACTCAATTCAGCTGCACCATAACCACGGCTGCTTAACCCGCCCATCTCCCGACTTGGCCCTTTCCTCTATTTCGCCATCTGTCCTCAGCCTGATCCCCCCTGAACGACACATCTGCAGCAGTTTTAGCTGTGAGTTATGGAGAATTTATGCTACCCTGACGTCACTTTCGACACATGCAAGGATACCACCAATGGCCGATAAACGGACAATCAAGAGGCTGCGCAAAAGGCTGACCGTGAAATTCGGGCTGCTGCAAGCGGATCGGATTGCCTTTACCGAAGACATCTCCCATAACGGCCTATTCATCAAAACGGCAAACGTTGCCTCTCCCGGGAATGATATCAAAATTGAGCTGTCCGTTGACGGGAATACGCTGGTCCGGATGGAAGCTCGTGTTATGTGGGCGAAGAAGGTACCGGCAAACATGCTGAGACTGGTGAAGAAAAGCGGCATGGGAGTCAGGATACTCAGGATAGTGGACGGTGGAGAGGCATTCAGTGAACTGTGCCGGGAACTGGATAGACATTGACGCTCCCTGTCCCGGCCCCATCACTACTGATGAAACCGGAAACGACCATGAATCTGGCGGAAGACATTCCCTTCGACATCTCACCCGAATCCTTCGGCACCATCAGCAGGGTCCTCAAGAGCCTCAAGGGATTCAATCTCTCCTGTTACAAGGACAAGTGCATAAAGCGGCGCATCGGCATCAGAGTCAGGGCAACCCACTGCGCTTCGGTGGAGGAGTACTGCGACCTGCTTCTGGACAGCGAGACGGAATTGGAGCTTCTCTACAAGGTTCTTACCATCCATGTCAGCCAGTTCTTCAGAAATCCGCTCATTTTCCGTAAATTGCGTGAGGAAATCATCCCCCAGCTCATCCGGCAGTGCAGGGAGCGGGATGACCGGGAACTCAGGCTGTGGAGTGTCGGCTGCGCCAGCGGCGAAGAACCGTACAGTCTGGCGCTGATCCTCAGGGAATTTTTCAGCGACGAACTGCATGACCTGAAGGTTTCCATTCTTGCGACGGATGTGGATACCGGCACACTCCAGGCAGCTCGGACCGGTATCTACGGAGAGGACAGAATGGCCGAAGTCTCCGATTTCCTGAGAATGCGCTATTTCACCGCCGCAGGGTCGCGCTATCAGTTGCGGCCGGAAGTCAAGGAAATGGTCACCTTCAGACAGAGCGACCTGTTCGATACCGTTGCCTATCCGGCGAGCGACCTGATCCTCTGCCGTAATGTGCTTATCTATTTCGAACGGGCACAGCAGCAGAAGATCATGAAAGGCTTTGCCGACGTGCTAGAGCAGGGAGGCTTTCTCGTGCTCGGCAAATCGGAGACCCTTTCGGGGCCTTCACGGGAGCTTTTCAAGACAGTGTGCGCCACCGAACGCATATACAGGGCCATTTGACGCCCGGAAATTGTCGGAAACATCGCCAAGGAGATTATCGTGCATATTCCCATGGGCTACAAATTCATCCTGGGCTTCATGGCGGTTGTCGCCGCCGTCGCCTTCGTCCCTGACTTGGTGAGGACGGTGGGGTACTCACCGGAGATAACCAGTATCCTCACCTACACCGTTGCCGTTACCATCGGCCTTATTCTCGGGTGGTTCTTCTCCAAGAGCTTTACCAGGAACATCTCCCTCCTTACCGCGGCGACGGAAGACATCAGCAGGGGAGATCTGACCAGGGAGATAGAACTGAAGGATGCCTACTTCACCGACGAAACCAACGATATTACCAACTCTCTCAACCTGATGGTGCAGAACCTGCGCGAACTGGTCAGGCATATCCGGGAAACGTCGGAGCGGGTTTCCTTCTCATCCCGGACCATTTCCTCCAATGCCCTGGAAATAAACGCTTCCACGGAGGAAGTGGCCAAGGCGGTGGAGCAGATTTCACGGGGAGCCGAAACCCAGGCGGAGATGGTTGCCAAAAGCTCCCGGGTCATCCATGAAATGGCCCTCTCCATGGAGATGATCGCCAGAAGGGCCAACGAGGCCTCCAAGGCCGCCAGGGAGACCAGCCTGACCGCCAACAGGGGGGGAGACCTGGCAAAGGATTCCCTGATGCGCGTCAAGCTCTTCTTCGATGACGTGGAGCGGGTCGGTGTGCAGTTCATGGATCTGAATGCCAAGTTGCTGCAGGTGGGGAAAATAGCCGACTTTATCGGCGAGATCGCCCGCCAGACCAACATGCTTGCCCTCAATGCCTCCATAGAGGCCGCCAAAGCGGGAGAATACGGCAAGGGATTTGCCGTCGTCGCCGATGAGGTGCGTAAATTGGCCGACGGCACGGGAAAATCGGCCGCCGACATCATCGAGTTAATCGGCATGGTCAAGGATGAGAGCCGCAGGGTCTACGAGACAATTACCGACAGTTCGAGAAACATCGAAGCGGGCAAGAAGAATATCGATGTGACTGCGGAATCCTTCCGGGACATCCTCAACACCGTCATGGAAACCGAACGGAAGACCAACAGCATTGCCGAGCTTTCCCAGGTGCACACGGAAGGCGCCGGCAAGATTGTCGGCATGATCGACGAGATTGCCAAGGTTACCGAAGACAACGCCGCTGCTACCGGGCAGGTATCGGCAGCGACGGTGGAACAGTCGGCCGCCATGCAGGAGATGGTCCGGGCGACCCTCGAGCTGACCAAGCTGGCCGAAGCGCTGCTCCGGGTCGTGGAGCAATTTCGCACTCCCGGCGGAGAAACTGCCGCATCATGAGCGAACAAAAGGCGAGCCGCTTTCTCCTTTTCACAATAACCGGTTCCACTTACGCCATCGATCTCCATCAGTTGGCGGAAGTGGTCGAACTCCCGCCCCTATCCCCCATTCCCCGCGCCCCTGCCCATTTCGTCGGTGCCATGAACTCCCACGGCACCATCAAACCGGTTCTGGACCTATCACTGATGGTGAAGCGCGGCAGCTATAGCCCCGGCGGCAAGGTCCTGGTGCTGGAAGACCGTCTGGCCAACCTGGCAATCCTGGTTGACGGCGTCCTCTCCATTGCCTCGGTCGAGGCCATGGAACGGGAGCCGGCCAGCGACGATGAGTTGAGCGACTGGATTTTCACCGATGGTACACAAACGATCGGCTTGCTGGCCCTGGACCGGCTGCTGCAGCGGCTGGAGGCTACTATCAATGGCTGAGGGGGCAATGATCACCCTATGACGGGAGCCTGATCCATGGATATGTCCCATTACCGGGAGCTTTTCATCTCCGAGGCGCGAGAACACCTCCGCGTCATCGCCGGTCACATACTGGCCCTGGAAAACTGCCCAGAGGATCGCGGCACCCTGGATGCCCTTTTCCGCGTCGCCCACTCCATAAAGGGGATGGCGGCATCCATGGGATACGGAGAGATATCTGAGCTGGCCCACAGGCTGGAAGACCTCATGGACCGGTTTCGCAAGGGGCCGCTAGTCTTCGACAGCCGTGCCGCCGACCTCTTCCTTGAAGGGGCCGACCTCCTGCAGGCAATGATCGACGATGTGGACCGAAAGGTGACCGGCAGCCGCAGTATCGAGGATATGATCCGCAGGATCGTTGCCTTCCCCGGCGGCCATGCGCCTTTGCCGGCTACAGGCACCGCCTCCCCGGCATCGGCGGTACAAAACAATGCCATTCCCCTGGAAACAGCCCCTCCGCAAACCATCAGGGTCAAGACGGACCTGCTCGATTCGCTGATCAACATCACCGGCGAACTTGTCACCAATAAATCGAGAATTTTTGCCGTCAGCAGCCGCCTCAGTCATCCCGGCCTGGATAATGCCTGTCTGGAGCTGAGCAGGCTGTTGCGCGGCCTGCAAGACCAGGTCATGAAGGCCCGCCTGGTCCCCTTTTCCCAGATCGGAGATGGCTTTTCCCGCGCCGTACGCGACGTGGCAAAAAGAACGGGCAAGGAGATCGCCCTGGAAGTCACCGGCAGTGACGTGGAACTGGACCGGGGCATCCTGGAGCAGGTCACGGACCCATTGCTCCACATCCTGCGCAATGCGGCCGATCACGGCATCGAGCTTCCGGGGGAGCGCCGGGCGGCGGGCAAACCGCCAAAGGGGAGCATAAACCTTACGGTTCGCCGGGAAAAGGACCAGGTGATTATAATGGTCGAGGATGACGGCAAGGGTATGGACCCTGCCCGCCTGGTATCCTCCGCAGTGGAACGGGGACTGATAACCGGCAAAGACGCAGATCGCATATCGCGGCACGATGCCCTTATGCTCATCTGCCTGCCCGGTTTTTCCACTGCCGGGGAAGTTACGGAAGTCTCCGGGCGCGGAGTCGGCATGGATGCGGTGCAATCGGCGCTTCATCCCCTCGGAGGAAGACTTCTCATCGACACGGAGCAGGGGAAAGGGAGCAAGTTTTCCCTCCTTGTCCCCGCAGGCATCGCAATCATGCATACGCTCGTCATGGACTGCGGCCCAATGCAGGTGGCAGTGCCGGTGGCGGCCATTATCCAGACCCGGCAACTGGAACGGGAGCTGATCCTGAAGCAGGGAAAAATGCGCGTCTTCGTCCTGGAAGGGGAAACCATTCCCCTTCTCAGCCTTAACCGCATCTTGCGCATTCCTTCCGGCCCCGCAACAGGGGGAGAGATATCCCTGCTCATCTGCGAAATCAGGGGAAAGAGGGTGGGGCTCGTGGTGGACCGCTTTCTATCCCAGCATGAGCTGTACATTAAGCCGCTGGGCAGGCCACTTGCCAAGCTCAAAGGGCTGCTGGGGACCGCTATCCTGGGGGACGGGGAGATCATCTACGTCCTGGACGTCCCCAATCTCCTCTAAGCCATGCCTTAAATAACCAAGGCCGGCTTTTTTATAATGGAAATTTCATTTGAAGCACTTGAAGTCGGTTGCAGAGCCTAAAGAGTTGTGGCAATATTGACACTCATGTGATATAGGATTTTGCTGTTTTCATGGGGAAGGAAATTATGAGAAGGATGCTGCGATCCATTATAGCGCTGATGATTGTCATGACGGCATTCTCAGCCGAAGCCGGCACTCCCGCCAAGATCAATGTTGGGCTGCAGGATGTGGTCGATACGGTGGAGAAATCCTACCGGGCCCTGAACACCCTGACCGCCGACTTTTTCCAGCGCTCGACCATAGCCAGGGAAAACCGGGAACTGCGCGCCGAAGGTCAGATGTTTCTCAAGACTGCAGCGGATGGGGACCCGCTTAAGTTCCGTTTCGACTACTTCCGCCCCACGACCCAGGAAATCGTCAGCAACGGCAAGACCATGTGGATGTATCTGCCAGAAAGCCGCAAGGTGCTCCTGAGCGATGTGAGCTTTGTCTTCGACCCTTCGCGCTTCAATCCGGACCGGGACCGGGCCTCCAATTTTCTCCAAGGGCTGGGGCGGATCTCCAAGGATTTCCTCATTACTCCTCCGTCCCAATGGCAGGATATGGAAGGGAATTACATTCTGGAACTGACGCCGCGCCGTGCCACGGCAACCATAGCCAAGCTGTTCATCCTCGTCCGCAGGGATGCGGTTTTGCTCTTTGTTCAAAACAACCGGGACATAACCAGGGTCATCAACGATCCGCTCCGGCACGATCTGGCTTTTCCCGTACTTTCCACAACGGTGGTTGATCATCAAGGAAATGCCACTATAATGGAATTCAGCAACATCAAGGCCAACGCCATCATGTCCGACCAGCTTTTCGAGTTCATCATTCCGGCCGGCGTCGATGTTGTCAGACCTTCGCCACCGTAGGAATACAGGTTTCGGCCGTGCAGAACAAAAAGGCGACATCATCCAATGTCGCCTTTGTAAATTTAAGGGGAGACATTCCCCGAGAGGTAGGGAAAAATGGGACGGTATTTTTTCATTCTGCTGGCAATGTTTCCGGTGCTGATGCAAGCGGCTCTGCCGGCGCAAGCAGTCGCGGCGGACATGACAGAGGTGGTCAAGACGCTCGAACAAGGCTACCGGACACTGAACGACCTGCAGGCCGACTTTTCCCAACAGACGGAAATCGCCTCCATGAAGCGCAAGGAGCGCGGCGCCGGAGAACTGTTCCTGAAAAAAGGGAGCGGCGGACAGGCCCTGTTCAGCTTCAACTATTCCAAGCCGAAGCAGCAGATCGTCTCCAACGGCAGGAAGGTCTGGTATTATCTGCCGGAAAACCGGCAGGTCATGGTCTCCGATGTTGCCTCCCTCTTCGAAGGGGGCAACTCGGTGGCCCTCAACTATCTGACCGGCATGGGGCACGTCTCCCGGGATTTCACCATCAGATTCATGGGTGATGGCCGCGACAAAAAAGGCAATTACCTCCTGGAATTGATTCCCAGGAAGCCGAGCCGGGCAATGGCGAAGCTGCAGCTGGCCATCGAGCCGCAGGCGGTGGAAAGCTTCATCAGGGAAGGGCGGCCTGCCGATCCCTTCCCCATTGCCTATTCGGTCGTTTTCGATTCCTTCGGCAACCGCACCGCCATCGAATTCAGCAAGGTCAAGACCAACAGAGGCATGCGCAGCGACAGGTTCAACTTTAAGGTACCGAGCGGGGTGGAGGTCGTTACTCCCGGCCAGGGCCGATGAAATCAGCTTAATTTTGTTCAGAGGAGGAGCAATGCCGTCATTCGATATTGTTTCAAAGGTTGACATGCAGGAAGTGGACAACGCGGTAAACCAGGCAGTGAAGGAGATATCCCAGCGCTATGACTTCAAGGGGTCGAAGAGCGAGGTCACCCTGGAAAAGGATGCCGTAAAGGTCCTCACTGAGGATGATTTCCGCCTCAAGGCAATCGTCGACATTCTGCAGTCCAAGTTCATCAAGCGCGGCATTTCCCCCAAGGCCTTGCAGTACGGCAAGGTGGAAAACGCCTCCGGCAGCATGGTGCGCCAAATGATCACCATTCAGCAGGGAGTCTCCAAGGAAAAGGGCAAAGAGATCAACAATGTCATCAAAGAAACAAAGCTGAAGGTGCAGAGCCAGATCCAGGATGACCAGGTACGGGTGACGGGAAAAAACATCGACGACCTGCAGCAGATCATCCAGCTGCTCAAGGGGAAGGACCTGGGTATCGACCTGCAGTTCGTCAACTTCAGGCAGTAAAGCTGACAGGAGGCGTTCGGCCATCCGACGCCACCTGCCGTCCGCTATGTTATGGCATTACCGGCTGCCGGCCAACGGTCGCCGGTGGATTTGAAAAAGGAGCAATTTTTGAGTACGAACCGTAAGGAAAAAGTGAGCCTGGTCAGCCTGGGCTGCCCGAAAAACCTGGTGGACGCGGAGGTGATGCTCGGCTACCTGTCCCGGGATCAGTATGAAGTCACCACCGACGAGCACGAGGCCGACATCATTATTGTCAACACCTGTTCTTTTATCAAGGAGGCAAAGCAGGAGAGCATCGACACCATCCTGGACCTGGCCGACCGCAAGCACGACGCCCGCTGCACGATGCTGATCGTCACCGGCTGTCTGCCCCAGCGGTATCAGGAAGAACTGGTCAAGGAGCTGCCGGAGGTGGATATTTTTGTCGGCACCGGGGACTACCCCCGTATTGCCGAGATCATTGCCGAGAAACGGGGCCTTTCGGAACAACTGTGCTACACGGGCGATCCCAATTTCCTCTATGACGACGAGCTGCCGCGGTTACAGTCATCCCCTTACTACACCGCCTATCTGAAGATCGCCGAAGGCTGTTCCAACTGCTGTTCCTACTGTGTCATTCCCTCCCTGCGGGGCTCTTTCCGCTCCCGTCCCCTGGACACACTCCTTAAGGAGGCCCGGGGGCTGGTTGCCAACGGGGTCAAGGAGATCAATCTCATTGCCCAGGACATTACCGGCTACGGAAAGGATCTGGAGGAAGGGGCGACGCTGGAGGTCCTGATCAGGTCGCTGGTGAAACTGGAGGGATTGCAGTGGATCCGCCTGCTCTATGCCTATCCCGACGGCATCGGCGAGGGTCTGATCCAACTGATCAAGGAAGAGGACAAGGTGTGCAAATACCTGGACATCCCCCTCCAGCACATCAGCGATCCGATCCTGAAGCAGATGAACCGGAGGAGCAGCGAAGCCGAGATCAGGGAGCTCATCGGCAAACTAAGGAGTGAGGTGCCCGGGATCGCCATCAGGACCTCGTTCATTGTCGGCTTTCCCGGTGAAACGGACGAAGATTTCAAGAAACTGGTTCAGTTTGTAGAAGAGACCCGCTTCGATCGCATGGGAGTGTTCTGCTACTCCCGGGAAGAGGGAACGCCTGCCGCAGCAATGGCCGAGCAGGTTTCCGAGCGGATCAAACGGGAACGGTACAAGAAGTTGATGCGAACCCAGGCGCGGGTTTCATTTAAGCATAACCGCAGCCTGGTCGATACGGAAGAAAAAGTGCTCATCGAAGGATACAGCGAGGAAACCGAACTCCTGCTGAAAGGCCGTTCGTCGCGACAGGCCCCTGACATCGACGGACAGGTTTACATCACGGCGGGAAATGCGCAGGTCGGCGACATTGTCAAATTGAGGATCACCGATTCCTCCGATTACGATCTCATCGGTGAAATAGTTTCATAAAGCCCCTAAAGACGGCATTTTAGAGCGAGGCTTTTCCCTTGACAAAGTAAACTATTGCTGTATTATTGCGACGCCTTTTACGGCGAAACTCAAGGAATGGAGCGCATTTATGGTTGATAAACTGGATGAGATGAAAGCCATCCTCCTTAAAATGAAAGAAGAGACCATCAAGGAAATCAGCAAATCTCTCAAATCGGGTTCGGATGTAACTACCAATGAACCGAGCGGCGACATATACGATCAGGCATCCAGCGAGCGGGATCGCGAACTGGGGCTTCTGCTGGACGACCGCGAACGGGAGAAGTTGCGCAATATCGATGAGGCTCTGCTGAAGATCGAAGAGGAGGAGTACGGCATCTGCGAAGAGTGCGAGGAAGAGATTCCAATCGGCCGGCTGAAGATCGTCCCCTTTGCCCGCTATTGCGTCAAGTGCAAATCAGACCTCGAAAAGCTGCAGGCCCAGACCAAACGCTTCGAAGAAGACCGAGCCTATCGGGAAATCGCTCTGGGCGAGGAAGAAGAAGCCTGAGAAACCATGCAACAAAAAGGGCGCCGCACAAAACGGCGCCCTTTTTGTTCGGCATGGAGAAGTATGGGAGGAAGGAGGACTGCCGCGACTTCGTCCATTCGTTCGTCGCCACAGCTGCGGACCTTGCGCTGCCGCCCGCGTAATAGTGCACGATGCTTATTGGTCGGCTGCCTCTCCGTTCCATATGCGGCGGGTGTCCGCTCGCCGCTGTAGCTCTGTCACTCACTCCCGAAGCCACGGCAGTCCTCCCCTGAGGCAGCAGCGCAATTACGACGTATTGTGTCACACACCCACGCTATACTCTTTTTTATAAAGCGCGGAGGTGGCAACAATGGAACTTATCGTCATGGCAGGAGCGGCGACGGTGGCTTACTGCGGGTATCTGGCCGCCCTTGATGAAATCAGGGACTGGAAGCGGGTGAATGCGGTGAAAAAGGAGCGAAGGCGCCGCAGCAGGAATCACTCCGGGCGCATCAGGATTGCAGTCGCTTATCCAGAAGGTGGCGCGGCTGCACGTTGGCGAGAGCCTTTAAGAGACTCTTTTTGATGTATGGGTTTTCCTTTTCCAGCTCTTTCAGCAGCTCTTTCATCCTTCTTCGCTGCTGGTCGGCGGAACCGCAAACCGGGCAACAACAGCAGACCACCGGGAAGCGGTTATTGCGGGAAAACTGGATGATGTCCTCCTCAGCCACATAGACCAGTGGCCTGATGACTGTCGTCTCCCCGTTGTCGGCCAGCATTCCGGGCGCCATGGCCTTGAGTGCACCGACGAAAAACTGGTTGAGGAGCAGGGTCTCGATGAAATCATCCATGTGGTGCCCCAGGGCCAGCTTGTTGCAGTTATGCTCTCGCGCCAGGGCATAGAGGGCGCCACGCTTCAGGCGCGCACAGATTGAGCAATAGGAGGAGTCGGGGCGGCGTTTCTCCTTGATGATGCCGTAATGGCCGGTCTTTTCCATGTGCAGGGTAAAGCCGTTTTCCCTGAGATGCTCCTCAATGATATCCGCCCGGAAACCGGGATATCCCGAGTCGATGTTGATGGCGACGATTTCATAGTGTACCGGCGCCCTTTTTCTCAGGGTATCCAGCATGTGCAATAGCGTATATGAGTCTTTTCCCCCGGAAACCCCCACGGCAATGCGGTCACCTTCCTCGATCAGACCGTATTCGGCGATGGCGCGCCCGACCCTGTTCTTGATCCTTGTGAATAATGCATCTTCTATCAGTGCCACAAAAAACTCCAATAAGGAAGGGCGCCCCCATGGGAACGCCCTTCCCATTCAAACGTAGCAGGGAAACTACCCCAGCACTTCCTGACGAAAGCGGTCGATACCCATCTCGTCGATGATGCGGCCGAGGCGATTCTGGCTGGCGGACTGCTTGTACCAGGCGATGATCTTGGCAACGATCTCCAGGACATCTTCCTCGGTCGGCACATTGTCCACCAGCAGGTCGGCAAGGCGCGGCCGGGCACCGGCATTGCCCCCGACCATGACCCGCCACCCCTTGTTGGTGCCCATGATGCCAATGTCCTTGATTGCCGGCTCGGCACAGGAGACCATGCACCCAGAGACCCCCATCTTCAGCTTATTGGGCAGTTCCATGGCGTGGTAGATCTTGTCCAGTTTGAGCCCCAGGGATATGGAATCCTGGATTCCGCGTTTGCAGAAGCTGGTCCCCGGGCAGATTTTGACGCTGCGCACGCAGAGGCCGATGGCGGCACCAGGTGCCGTGGCCAGATCGGCCCAGACCCCATCCAGATCCTCTTCCTTGATGCCCACCAGGGCAATGCGTTGGGCCGAGGTAACCTTCACCGCCTGGACCTTATATTTATCCGCCACGTCGCAGATCTTGCGCAGAGTGGCGGTATCCACTATTCCTCCGGGGATGTGGGGGGCGACGGCATAGGTTTCCCGGTCGCGCTGCAGTATGGCCCCTTTTTCGGGAATGTCTTTTTTCATCTATCCTCCAATCAAAGCTCTCTTATTTGAACTCAGGAAGCAGCGACTCCAGCCGCCACCCCCTTTTTTCCCCTTCGTCGAAATAGCGCCACTTCTGCAGATCGCTAACCGTCTTCACCGTCATGGAAGGGTTGATGGTGTAATCCAGTTCCATGACCACCTCCCCCTTTTTCGTATTCACATCGCAATCTTTGCTGAGAACCCGCGAGTCCAGCACCCGAATTTCACGGGCCGACTCGATCCGTTTCCGGTAATCATCGCGGAGCGGCGCATCCACGAAGGCCACAGCCCCCTCGAATTCCTGCCAGCGCAGCATTGTGGCATACGACCTTGAAGTCTTCTCGAAATTGTCTTTGACGACGTAATCTAAAGTGCAGCCTGAGAAGACAAGCAGCAATCCGGCCAGCAGGGCCATACGGCAGCGAAATGACATAATTATTCTCCTATCTCTTGATATACCGTACCAGTTCGGCAGCGATCCCGTACCTGCCGAAGGGGGGAATCAGATAAAAGCCTCCGACCCTGCCGCGGACGGCATCGATGAACTCCCTGGCGATCGCCAAGCCCTCCCGCGCGCCGTCCTCTTTTTCTTTCCCCTTCATGCGCAGCCGGATCTCATCGGGAATGACGATACCCGGCACCTCGTTATGGAGAAACTCGGCATTGCGTTCACTGACCAGCGGCAGCACACCGGGTAGGATTGGTATATTCAGGTGTGCCGTCTGCTCCAGCATCTCGTCCAGGCGCTTTACGTCGTAAATGGGCTGGGTTTGGGCGAAACAGGCGCCGTTGGCTACCTTTTTCGCCAGCCTGCCGGTCTGGACATCCATGCGCGCCGTGTTGGGGTTGAAGGCAGCGCCGATGGTGAAGCCGGTGCCACTGCCGAGGGGATTGCCCAGGGCATTGACCCCCCCATTCAGGCCGTCAAGGAGTTTGATAAGAGTGAATGAGTTGAGGTCGAAAACGGAGGAGGCGCCGGCCTGCTCGCCAAGGCTTGCCGGGTCGCCGGTTACCGCCAGGATGGAGCGGATTCCCAGGAGGCTCGCCCCCATGAGATCCGATTGCAGGCCGAGGAGATTACGGTCCCGGCAGGTGATATGAACGATGACCTCGATGCCGATTTCCCGCTGGATCAGGTTTGCCAGGGCGATGTTGCCCATCCGCACCCGTGCCAGGGGATTTTCCGCCAGGTTGATGGCGTCGGCTCCGGCTTCCTTGAGGACGCGGCTGCCGGTCAGGACGGTGCTGCAATCGAGCCCCCGCGGCGGGTCCAGCTCGACGGTGACCACCATCTTTTCCCCCCAGGATGACAGGAAACCGGGGGCCGCAATCGGCCGAGGCTCCCCCACGTGGGCGGGAATGGCCGCTACCTGCACCTGGCGTCGGGTTGGCTTCCGTCCTTTAAGTCTTTTGGCGATTTCCCGAATATGGTCGGGGGTGGTTCCGCAACAGCCACCGATGAGCACGGCACCCGCGGCAGCCATCTCCTCAGCCATACCTGCGAAGTAGTCGGGGGTGGCACGGTAGAGGTAGCGGCCGTTGACGTATTCGGGGAAGCCGCTGTTGGGATAGACGGCAATGGGAAGCAGAGTAATGCCCGCCAGAAGTTTGACGGTACGGGAAATTTCCAGAGGTCCTGCGCCGCAATTGGCGCCTATGACATCGGCCCCGGCAGCAGCCAGCCGGCCGGCAACGGTCTCCAGCGGAAAGCCCCCCGCTACTCGGCTGTTCTCGCCGAAGGCCATATTGGCCACAACCGGCAGCCCGGTCTGTTTCGCCACTTCCACGCCTATTTCCAGCTGCCGCAGATCGGAGAAGGTCTCCAGAAGAAAAAGGTCCACCCCCCCCTCGGCCAGTGCATCAACCTGGGCGGCGAACATCCGGCGGATCTCGTCCTCTCCCGGAACCTTCTCTTCACCCCTGCCGCCGATCAGTGGACCAATGGACCCGGCAACATGTACATCCGCACCGCCGGCCGCCTGGCGGGCCAACTGGGCACCTTTGACGTTGATGTCGCGGAGCTTGCCACCGATACCGATGGCGTCCAGCTTGGGGAAATTGGCACCGAAGGTATTGGTTTCGATAACCCGCGCCCCGGCAGCCACGTATTCCCGGTGGAGATCGAGCACCAGCGAAGGTTTGACCAGGTTGAGATGCTCGAAATTTGCGTCTGGGCTTATCCCCTTTGCATAGAGCATGGTGCCGGTGGCGCCGTCACCAATCAGGACTTCTTGCTGGAGTGCTTCAAGAAATTTCACGAGTTATCCATGTTTTACTGGAATTTTTGCCGTCGAGTGCTAGAATAACCCCCTCAAATCCAGTCCATGCGAGGTCTCTTCATGCTGCACACTGCGATCAACTGGCTTCTAGCCACCATACTCAAGCTGGGCTATCCGGGTATTTTCATGCTCATGGCCATGGAAAGCTCCATCATCCCCATCCCTAGCGAGCTGGTCATGCCTCCGGCGGGCTACTGGGCGGTCGAGGGCAAAATGAACCTCTGGCTCGCCATCCTCTGCGGCACCGCCGGCAGTCTTGTTGGTGCCTATGCCAACTATTTCGCCGCACATTACCTGGGAAGGCCGCTGGTCCTCAAGTACGGGAAATACGTGGGCATTACCGAGGAGAAGTTCGGCAAGGTCGAGACATTCTTCCATAAACATGGCGAAATATCAACCTTCATCGGCCGTCTCCTGCCGGTGGTGCGCCATCTGATCTCCCTCCCTGCGGGGCTCGCCGGCATGAACCACGGCAAATTCGCCACCTACACCCTGCTCGGCGCCGGCATCTGGTGCACGGTCCTCACCGTTATCGGCTACGTCATCGGTGAAAACCAGGCTTTGATCATGGAATATTCTCACCAGGCAGTCATCGGCGTAATCATCTTCAGCGCAGGGCTCATCGCTGTTTACGTCTGGCGCCACAAGCGGAGAAGCGTTACCAGCCCCTGAAAAGCTGCCAGAACTGCAGAGAAAAACAAGAAAGCCCCGGCAGGTTGTCCCGCCGGGGCTTTGCATTTGATGGCTTATCCTGCTATTTGGGGACCTTTTCCCAGTCCTCGAGGAATTTCTTGATGCCGGCATCGGTCAGGGGATGTTTTGCCAGCTGCATGATAACCGAATAGGGGATGGTCGCCACATCGGCGCCGATCAGGGCCGAGTTCAAGACGTGGATCGGATTCCTGACGCTGGCAACGATGATTTCCGTAGTATAGCCGTAGTTATCGAAGATGGTGCGGATCTCCTCGATGATCCCCATGCCGTCCTGGGAAATGTCGTCCAGACGGCCGACAAAGGGGGATACGTAGGTGGCACCGGCCTTTGCCGCCAAAAGTGCCTGCATGGGGGTGAAAATCAAGGTGACGTTGGTCTTGATTCCCTTTTCCGACAGGGTCTTGGCCGCCTTGAGCCCCTCGGGGGTCATGGGAAGCTTGATAACGATGTTCTCGTGGATCTTGACCAGTTCCTCAGCTTCCCTGATCATCCCGGCATGATCCAGGGATACCACCTCTGCAGAGATGGGACCGTCGACGATCTCCGTTATTTCCTTGATGACATCCGCAAATTTGCGGCCCGATTTGGCAATGAGAGACGGATTGGTGGTAACACCGTCCACCACACCCAGGGCATGGGCCTCGCGTATCTCCTTCACATCTGCAGTGTCGATAAAAAACTTCATTTTTCTCCTCCGATACTGTTTTTTTCTGCAGTTTCCAACTGCTCGCGGAATTTTTCCAGGCAGGACATGGAGCAGAAGTGAAGCTTCCGCCCCTCCAAATTGCCGATGACGGCATCCTCCCTTGTCACATAGGTGCCGCAGACCGGGTCCCTGAAGGTTTCTTCCTCCCGGTCCGCATCCCGGTGCACCTCCTTCAACTCAGGACGTCCCTTGAACATCCGGTAGATCGCATATCCCACGAGGATCAGCACCAGCAGCTTTGCCAACGTATCCTCCTATAGTTTTTCCACCCGCTCCGACGAAGTGAGGGTGGCTAGCAATTGAGCGACTGACTTGTGCAGCAAGGGGTGCACAAGGTCGGGGGCTATTTCGGCAAGAGGTTGCAGGACGAAGCGCCGTTCATGAAGCCGCGGATGGGGTATAGTCAGTCGTTCTCCGGTGATGACGGCATCATTGTAAAAAAGGATGTCCAGGTCCATTGGCCGGGGTCCCCAGTGCAGGTCTTTCGTTCTCTTGAAAATGCCGGACTCGATGCGCTGAAGCTCGTCAAGAAGGTGAAGGGGGGACAATTCGGTGTTTATCTGGGCGACGGCGTTGTAGAAGTCGGCCTGTGGAATTCCGCCGACCGGCTCGGTTTCGTAAAAAGCGGAAAGAGCCGTGACACGGGTTCGGGGAAGCTTGCCCAGCTCGGCCACCCCGCGCAACAGGTTCAGCTCCCGGTCTCCCTGGTTTGATCCGAGAGCTATGTATGCCGTCACTTGCACTTGGCGATTAGAACACAATTCTTCCCTTTTTTCAACCCCGCGGGCGCGGGTATAAAATGCCGCCCATCCCGCTTCGTTCTCGTGATCGCCCGTCTTCCGCCAACGGCTGCGCCCTTTTTTGTCTTTTTTGACATTGTAATGGAGACGAATTTTGAGTATATTTTAGAACGTTTGTCGCGGCAGTTTAATTCCGGTCCATGGGAAAGCACGATGAAATCAGGCGGCACGGAAGAAAGCAGCGAGCAGGACCCCAAGGCACTTTACGAAAAGGGACTCGAAGCCTTCAAGACCGGAATCTTTTTGTCCGCCATGAAGTGCTTCGAAAAAGCCATTGCACTGGAACGGAGCCCGGCAGCCCTGTCGCGCCTCGGCCTTTGCCTGGCAAAAGAGAAGAGGTACTTCGCCAAAGCCATTTCCCTGTGCAAGGAAGCCATCAAGTATGACCCCCGCAATTCGGAGCATTATCTCTTCCTTGGCAGGATTCACCTGCTGGCGGGACAGAAAAAGGAAGCGATCAGGATTTTCCGCATGGGGCTGCGAAACGCAAAAGACCCGGACATAACACGGGAACTGGAACGTCTGGGCAGCAGAAAAGAACCGCTGCTCCCGTTCCTTGGGCGCGGCAACCCCATCAACAAGTATCTGGGCATCCTGCTGAAGAAAACCGGCTTGCGCTGAACCTGTCGATTATTCCCCTAGGAGGTTCCATGGCAGATAAAATAGGTGTTGCATTAGTTGGCGGAGGGCGCACCGGCACCCCCATGCTGAAAGAATTGCTGAAATACCCCTACATAAACATCATCGGCGTGGCCGACCTGAATCCGACTGCGGAAGGAATCAAGATAGCCGCCGAGCGCGGCATCTATACCACCTCGGACCCCATGGCCCTGGTAGGCAAAGGGGATGCCATCGACATTCTCATCGAGGTGAGTGGCGACAAGGCATTGAAGAAGGCTATCAAGTCCGCCTTCGCCAAAAGCGGCAACAAAAAGACCATCATCATGCACGACCTTATCGCCCGCCTCTTCATCAGCGTCTGTACCCACCAGCAAGAACTTATTCCCACCGTTCACCCTGAAGATATCGGCATCGGCTGAAGCAGCCCCAGGAGCCCAATGATCAGGTATATCACCGTCAAGAGCCGCAGCAGAACCGAGCTGATCAACATTACCGAACAGGTGCAGGAGGCGGTAAGGGTCTCGAAGATTACCCATGGCCTTTGTCACCTTTTCGTCCTCCACACCACGGCGGGCATCACCATCAATGAAGGAGCGGACCCCGCCGTGCAGCGGGACATGGTGAATTTCTTCGACAAGCTGGTCCCCAACGATCCCTACTTCACCCATGCCGAGGGAAATTCGGACGCACACATCAAATCATCCATCGTCGGGACGGCAAAAACGATCTTCGTGGAAAATTCCAGGTTGGTTCTCGGGACTTGGCAGGCAATCTACTTTTGGGAGTTTGATGGACCGCGGGAAAGAAGAGTGGCGGTCAAGATAAGCGGGGACAGTTAGCAGTTCAGGTAAAATGATTGTAGCCCGTCCGCCGCGGCTGATACGCCGAACCGTCGGCAGCGATAATGGCAAGGCCATCCCCTGCAGTAATTTCACCGATCACGGCAACGGCGACACCACAGGAATCCAGACAGGAAAATACACGCTCCCTGAGCAGTGGGGGCGCCGTGAAGACAAGTTCGTAATCCTCCCCGCCCCCCAGGGCAAGGGCGAAGAAGTCCTCAGTAAAACTCGAAACATCTTTCCGGTACTGATCGGAAAGAGGCAGGCTCGCCAGGTCGAGCCGGGCTCCCACAGCCGATTTCTCCAGGATATGCCCCAGGTCAGCGAGCAGCCCGTCACTGACATCGATCATGGAAGTGGCCAGACCCGCCTCTGCCAGGGCAATGCCGGCTGCCACTCGCGGTTCCGGATCAAGGTGTCTTGAAACGGCCAGCCCCTCTCGCTCCCCCTGCCGCAGCAGCTCCAAGCCAAGGGCCGAATCGCCCAGAGTTCCCGTAACAAAAACCAGATCCCCCGGCTGTGCGCCGCTACGCCCTACCACCCGCCCAGGCAGCTGTTCACCGATGGCGGTCACAGAGATGGCCAGTCCCCCTTTGGACGAGCAGGTATCCCCCCCGATCAGGGTGACGCCGAATTGGTCTGCGCGCTCCATCATGCCGTGCATGAACCTGTCGAGAAACGCCAGTTCCAACTGTTGGGGTACGGCCAGCGAAAGCAGGTAATAGCGAGGTTTGGCACCCATGGCGGCCAGATCGGAGAGATTTACCGCCAGCGATTTCCGGCCGAGCCTAAGTGGATCGGTCAGGGTGAGGTCGAAGTGGACTCCTTCCACCAGCATGTCGGAGGTCACCAGCGCCAGGTGGCCGGGTGCCGGTTCAACGGCGGCGGCATCATCACCGATGCCGATGGGGACAGTCGGCTGTTCTGCAATGGCAGCGGCAATCCGGTTGATAAAACCGAATTCGCCCAGGTCGCGTAACCTCACACCTTCGCCCCCGCCACAATCCCTTTGCGGGATGGGACCAGAACCCGCGTCGTATGCGCCTTGGTCTTGGGAGGAATGGTCTTCGGCGTTCCCGGGGGGGTAGGCGGATATTTTTCCAGGGCAACCTTGAGCACATCGTCGATGGTACCGGCGAAGACGATCTTGACCTTCTTCAGGATATGGCGAGGGACGTCTTCAAGATCCTTGCGATTCTGCTCAGGAATGATAATGGTAACGATGCCGAGCCGGATGGCAGCGAGGATCTTCTCCTTGAGCCCGCCGATGGGAAGAACTTTACCCCGCAGGGTAATCTCGCCGGTCATGGCCACATCCTTTTTGACCGGAGTCTTGGTCAGCGCCGAAACCAGGGCGGTGGCCATAGTGACGCCGGCCGACGGGCCATCCTTGGGTATGGCTCCGGCAGGGACATGAACGTGAATATCCATGGCGCCATAGAAATCCTCCGCCAAGTGCAATTCCGCGGCACGAGTGCGAATGTAGGAGAGAGCCGCCTGGACCGACTCCTTCATCACGTCTCCCAGCTGGCCGGTTAGGGATAGTCCCCCCTTTCCTTTCATGATCGTCGCTTCGATGAAGAGGACTTCCCCCCCCACGGGGGTCCAGGCCAGACCGGTAACGACCCCGATTTCGTTCTGCTTCATCTCCTCCTCGCGGATGAATCGGGGCGGTCCCAGGTATTTGGCAACGGTTGCGGCATTGATCAGGAACTGCCGTTTCTCCCCCTCCGCGACCCGCCTCGCCACCTTACGGCAGACAGAGCCGATTTCACGCTCCAGGTTTCGGAGTCCTGCCTCGCGGGTATATTTGGAGATGATCGTCTTCAGTGCCTCATCGGAGAAGGTGATTACCTTATCCGTGATACCGTTTTCCTTGGTCTGCCGCGGCACCAGGTAACGCTTGGCGATCTGCAGCTTTTCCTCTTCCGTGTAGCCGGAGAGACTGATCACCTCCATCCGGTCGCGCAGGGGCCCGGGCACCGTGTCGATCTGGTTAGCCGTGGCGATGAACATGACGTCGGACAGATTGAAGGGAAGATTGATGTAGTGGTCGGAGAAGGAGTGGTTCTGCTCCGGATCGAGCACCTCCAGCAGTGCGGAAGAAGGGTCGCCGCGGAAATCCGCACCCAGCTTGTCCAGCTCGTCGAGCATAAAAACGGGATTGTTGGACCCGGCCTGTTTCAGGCCTTGGATGATGCGCCCCGGCAAGGCGCCCACGTAGGTCCGGCGATGGCCCCTGATCTCCGCCTCGTCCCGCACGCCACCAAGGGAAATGCGGACGAATTTTCGTCCCATGGCCCGGGCAATGGATTTACCCAGGGAGGTCTTGCCGACCCCCGGAGGGCCCACAAAGCAGAGGATCGGGCCTTTCATCTTCTTCTTCAGCTTGCGGACCGCCAGGAACTCCAGGATGCGCTCCTTGATCTTCTCCAGAAAATAATGGTCTTCATCGAGGATTTCCTTCGCCTTCTTGATCTCCAGTGAATCCCTGGTGGATTTGCTCCAGGGAAGTTCCACCAGCCAGTCCAGGTAGGTGCGCAGCATACCCGATTCCGCAGCATCAGGATGCATCTGTTCCAGGCGTCCCAGCTGCTTCAATGCCTCTTTTTCCACATTCTGCGGCATTCTGGCATTGGCGATGGCCTTGCGCAGCTCGGCGATCTCTTCACTCCGGACATCGGTCTCCCCCAGCTCCTGCTGGATCGCCCGCAATTGTTCCCGCAGGTAGTATTCCCGCTGGCTTTTACCCATCTCCTCCTTGGCCGCGGACTGGATCCGTGCCTGCATGCTCAGGAGTTCGAATTCCTTATTGAGATAGTCGTTAACCCGTTTCAGCCGCTCGATGGGATCGATGATCTCCAGGAGTCCCTGGGCCTCCTCCACCTTCAGGCCGATATTGCTGGCGATGAGGTCGGCAAGGCTTCCCGCCTCCTGCATGTTTTCGACGATCACCATGACCTCGGGCGAAACCACTTTACCCAATGAAACGATCTTGGCCAATTGCTCCTTGACGGTACGCATGAATGCTTCCGTCTCAAGCGTGTTCTCCGGCAGCAGCGGCTCGACGATGCGCTCGATACGCACAGAATAAAAGGGCTTCTGCTCCATGAAATCGACAATCCGCCCTTTGGTCAGGCCCTGGACGAGAATTTTAACCCTGCCGTCAGGCAGTTTCAGCATCCGCATGATCATGGCGACGGTCCCCACACCATAGATCATTTCCGGAGCAGGATCTTCCTCGCTCATGTCCTTCTGGGTCGCGAGAAAGATGAGCCTGTCCTTGGACAGCGCCGAATCGACGGCATTGATGGATATTTCCCGCCCGACGAAAAGGGGAAGGATCATGTAAGGATAGACGACAACATCCCTTACGGGCAGAAGCGGCAGGACGTCCGGTATGTTCAGCTCTTCGTTTTCCTGCTTATTTTCCATGTAAAATCTCCTCAATCCGGATATCGCGGATCAGCGTATTTTTGTCCTGCAGTCTGGGGAAAACGACGGCAAGCACCCCTCTCTCGTATCTGGCTTTGACCCTATCCATATCCACAGCAGGGGGGATCTCCACGGTCCGGCAAAAATGACCGAACTGGCGTTCCATACACAGGTAATTGGCGCCGGCAGCACCGGTATCTTCCCTTTTCATCCCTTTCAACACCATTGTATTGCAACATATGGTCAGTGACAAATCTTCCCCGGCAAATCCCGGCAGATCAAACTCCACCACATAACAGTCCGGGGTCTCGAAAATGTCCACGCTGGGGGAAAACTCGCACTCCTTGCTTTCCGTTCCTTCAAGGGTCGAGAGGTAGGAAAAAATTTCATCAATCTGCTGTCGGAAAAAATTCAGCCATTCCAACGGATATCGTGGAATTACCGCCATAACTGCCCCAGATATTTCGATTACATGGCCGGAAAGGCCACCCGACACCCTTTTCGTTCGCTTCAACGGCACGGACGATTTTGTTGATTTAACCATCTTTGCCGCGAAAGTCAAGCCAATCCGCCCTTGCGGCGCCGCCATCCGGCCTGCTTCGGCGGCAAAGAACCGCCATTCCTTTCTCCAACAGGCTGTCCCTCCCGGATTCAACTCTTATGAATTGAATTATGGAACACCCGCGTGTATAATCACCCCGCTTTGCGGACAGTGGCCAGCCTCCCGACAAATACGGGCCGGCCACGGGGCATCCGGCCGGCAAATTGCCAGATGGTGGCTTGCCGGCACTGGAAATATAATGAGATGTGAGGGCGCATGAAAAAATATTCGACTATAATGATAATCGCATTCGCACCGGTCTTCCTCTGCGGTTTCGACTGGGGGTTCGGCATCAAAGACAAATGCACCGAGGCGAAAAAACTGGCCACGGAGCTGAACGAGATCAAGGATGATGCCTCACGCGGCGACTCTGAAGCAAAAATCGCCGAACTCTGCCCGGAAGGTGCGGCGGTCCATTTCGCCAGGGCACTCAACTTCGAACGGAACGGCGCTCTGGACAAGGCAATCGCCGAATACCAGGAGTCGCTCAGGGAAGACTCTGATTTTGCCGCTGCCAATGGCAATTTGGGTCTTGCATATCTGAAGAAAAAACAGGAAGACGATGCGGTAGTCGAGCTGACCAAGGCAACTAAAAACCATTCCAGCGGCATTTACCATAAAGCTCTCGGCAAGATCTTTTCCGATAAAAAACTCTACTCCCTCGCCCTTTACCACTATAACGAAGCACTTGCACAAATGCCCGCCGACACCGGGCTGCATGCCGATATCGCCGATGTCTACCTGAATTCCGGATTGCCGAACAGTGCCGAAGAGGAATTCAACAAAATACTTGTGGCGGAGTCGGGAAACACCCGGGCAAGAATGGGTATAGCGGCAATCAACAGCAGCAGAAACGATTTTGACAAGGCCATAGACCAACTGAAAAAAGCCCAGGCTGTCGATCCCGGCAACAAGGAAATTCACCGGCTTTTGGCAGAGGCCTACGATAAAAAAGGGGACAAGAAAAGCGCCGAATATGAATCGCTCCTAGCAGGCGTGCAGGTCAAGACGGAGACGGCGGCGCGGCCTGACCACCTGCGCCAGGGAGATGCTTTCATGGCTGCAAAGGAATTTCCCAAGGCTATCGACGAGTACAAAGCGGCTCTCAAGGAGAAGCCCGATTGGCCTGAGGTCCTGCAGAAACTGGGAGACGCATCCATGGCCGTCGACAATGACGACGACGCCATAACCTATTACAAGGAAGCGGTACGGCTCAAGGCCAAAGACGACGCCATCCATTACAAGCTGGGCCTGCTCTATGAGCGCCAGGCACTCCTCGACGAGGCGGTGGTGGAGTACCGCCAATACCTTTCCGCCGTCGCCGATAATCTGGATGCACGGCGCAGGCTGGCGGACATCTATACCCAGCGGGGCAGCTATCCACAGGCTATTGAACAGTACCGTGCCTTGCTAAAATTGAAAAGCGACGACGCCGCAGTCCATCTGAAGCTGGCACGGGTCTATGTGAGCAGCAAAGATTATGCACCGGCAATAACGGAATACCTGGAGGCGACAAAGCTTGAACCGGGCAATATCGAAGCGCATCGGGAACTTGCCCTGCTCTACCGGAAGAAGAACCAGAACGACGAAGCGGCAAAGGAGTATCAGGCCGTCCTGAAGGTGAAAAAGGACGATAATGATGCCCGCACGGCCCTCACCTCGATCTATGTGAAAGGCAAGAAGTATGATGAACTGATCGATCTGCTCAAGGAAGGAGTGGAGCTCAACCCGAAGGACCCCAACAGCCATTACAAGCTGGGGCTCATGTATGAGTTCAAGAAAGACTATCCAGCCGCAATAGATCAGTACAAAGAAGCGACGGTGCTCAAGGCAGACCATGCAAAGGCGCTGAATGCGCTGGGCAGGGCTTACATGAAGAGCGGCCGCATAACCGAAGCAAAGGAGGCTTTGGAGGCGGCGAAAAAAGCCGATCCGGAGCTTGAAGAAACCACGGTGCTCCTCAGCAACATCAAGGATGAGATGTCACCCGAACCCAAAAAGTACAAAAAGCGAAGTCACAAGTCGAAGAAGAGCAAATCGGCCAGGAAGAGCGGAAAGAGCCGGTCCGGAAAGACCAAGACGAAAAAATCCAGGCACTGAGTGCCTGAGTCGAAATAAAGAAAAAAGGCCGGGGCATGTCTGCCTCGGCCTTTTCTTTCGCCCAAATAATTTATTGTAATGATGCTTCTTCGGTAAGCGGGACTATCTTTACCCTGGCTATTCCCTTGCCATAAAATCCCAGCTCTTTTGCCGCCGCCCGCGACAGGTCTATGAACGGCTTCTTTTTCTTGCGGCAACGGTCGTTGACTGTTACCACTACCTCTTTCTCATTGGAGAGATTCGTCACTTTCACCTTGGTCCCGAACGGCAGGTCCTGGTGGGCCGCGGTCAATTTCTCCGGATTGTAGCGAGCGCCTGAGGTCGTTCTTCTGCCATCGTACCGCCTGGCATAGTAGGAAGCGATGCCGATCTTTTCGACATCCTTAGCCTCCCTGGGTGTTTCTGCAGCAACGGGTGTTTCTTGTGGCCTGCTTTCCGATTGCGGTTCTTCAGCCAGCAGGGGAAGCGTGTGGATCGGAAGGAGCATCAGGCAGATCGCGGCAATCAAAACCGGCCTGCCCCTACGCTCAAGTGATGCCATGCGCACCTCCTTTGTTGGGCGAGGGGTTCATATAGCATGGCAATCAGGCTGGAGTCAAGAAAAAAGAGAAAGCTCTAATCCATATTTCTAATGAAGTTAATGATACCGCACGGTTCGGCACCGGGCAATGACCGGAAAATCAAACGGTGCTGTATCCAATGGCCGCAGTTTTGATGGCCGTCACGTCGTTGATGGTCACAACCCCCCCCATATCCCCTGAAACCGCCCCCTCGTCATACGGGCGGAAGTTCAGCACAAGCCATTTTCCTGAGGCTCCATTGTATATCTCCACCCCCGGTTGGAGCACGTTCTGCTGCAAGCCGTGGGCAGCCAGGAACTGCTTCCAGTCCCTGCCCACAATATCGCGATGGGAAACGGTAGTGAAATTTTCCAAGGCCCGGTTGAACCTCTTGATCCGCCCCCCGTTGTCCACGAGAATGAAGATATCGGAGATGAAGTCAAGGGTCTGCTCCCACTCCCGTCTGATGTTTTCCATCTGGAGAAACAGATTTTTCAGTTCCTCATGTTTCATGTATAACTGCGACTGGCTCTTTCGCAGCTCCTTCTCCAGAACCCTTTGCTCCGTTACATCTCTAGCTATGGCGATCAGACAGGCCTCGCCGCCATACTCGATAACCTCGGCGGACCAGAGCATGATGCGCAGCTCGCCTGACTTGATGCGGAAAGATACCTCCAGGTTGCGAACCAGGGAATTTTCATTGAGACATTTCAGCATCAGCATCCGATCGCGGGGATCGAACCAGATGCCAAGCTCGGTGGAGGTCTTGCCAATGACCTCTTCACGGGAATAGCCGGTAATATCCAGGAAGGCCTCATTGACTTCGATATATTTCCCGTCTCCGGCCCGGCTTATGACTATCCAGTCCGGACTGGCGTGGAACGCTTTGGCGAACTTTTCCTCCGACCTCCGCAAGGCATCTTCCGCCTCCTGCCGCCACGTTATGTCCTGGGTGGTGCCGTCCATTCTGATGGGTTTCCCTCCTTCGTCGAAGGCGACCTCCCCCTGGACGGCTACTGTACGAACCCTACCATCTGAAAGAATTAGGCGATAATCCATGTTGAACAACTTGTTGGCGTACAGAGCTTCATTCATGGCCCGGTTCACCCGTTCCCTGTCTTCGGGATGGACCATGCTGAACGTGGACTCGTACGTCACCGAAAAGGAATCCCTATCGACCCCCCAGATGCGGTACATCTCGTCCGACCAGGTGATCGTGTTGGATACCACATCCCAATCCCAGCTCCCCAGGTGGGATATTTTCTGCGCGAGCGCAAGGAGCGATTCACTGGAGCGAAGAGCTTCCTCGACCCGTTTCTGATCGGTGATGTCGAGAAAGGAGCCGACCAGCTTATTCGTCCCGGGAATCTCGCCCCATCGAACCACAACGTCTCTGATCGTCCCGGCGGCCCCTGTAAACCTGAACTCGTAGCTGTCAATGGAATGATTACCATCGATTTCTTTTTGGGAGTGTTTTTTTAAAACCAGCTCCCGGTCTTTTTCGGCTACGAACTGCTGCCAGGGGCGCTTGCCTTCCAGCTCATCGCTGAAGTAGCCGCTCAGCTGCTCAAACTCCCTGTTGGCCATGACTATAGTCCCGTCCGCCTCGACGATAATGGTCGCCGCCCCGGTATTTTCAAAAATCGCCCGGTATTTCTCCTGGGACTGCCGCAGGGATTCCTCCACCCCTTTGCGGGCCGTAACGTCCCGGGCCACATGAAGGATCCGGTTTATTGCTCCGTCCTTGTCCTGGATCGGATATGCCGTAACCTCCTCATACAGGGTCTCTCCCTGTTTGCCCACATGGAGATGCTCCATCGTCTGGCATGCACCGGTCTCCATGGCCATACGGATCGGACAGCTGGCCGTTCCGCAAGGGTGACACAGACTGTGCGTCACGGCATGGCACGTCTTGCCGATCACCTGATCCAGGGTGCGGCCTGTCTGGCGGAGAAATACCCCGTTGGCACTCTGAATAGAGTAATCATTGACATTGACGATGCAAATGGCGTCCTGGGTTGCCTCCAGCACAATTCCCGACAGTTCCAGAGACTGTTTTAAATCTTCCTCCGCCTTGAGTCGCTTTTTCTCGCTTCGCCGGAAGCGGCGTGCTCCATAGAAGAGCCCGGCCATGGCCGCACTCCAGAGCAGGAAATGGCCGATAGCGACCCATCGAAGCTGGAATTGGGCATGATTGGAAAAAGGAGCCGCATAGGTCTCGCAGTACACGTTCCAGTAATAGGAAGCCATGAGGGCTACTGTCCACACCAGAGCTGCCAAGAGGATACATTTTTCCCATTGTGAAATCTTTGGCATGTTCCTGAAACCGGCCATGATGCTCATATTCCTCGCAAGGTTTTGAACAATCTTATCGGGCAGTGAAGAGCTTTTCTTGAACGCAAAACAGGGTGCCAGGGAATGGAAGATCAGGAATTCGAACGTGGATAATACCGGATCAGGGTAGGAAGATGTCCTTTGCCGAAAGAGGAACCAGACCATGGGCTTCGGCGCGCCCCATGAGTGTGCTGACGGCAGCCTTCCCCTCCTGCCCCAGGTCCCGTGAAAAGTCATTGACATAAAGCTTGATGTGGGCGGCGCAGACTTCGTCGCTCATTTCCTGGGAATGGGCACGTATGTAGGCATTTGCCTTCAGAGGGGCGGCAAAGGCACATTCCACGCTCTCGCGCAGCAGAGTGTTGATAGCAGCAATGGCCTCGCCCCCCAGAGACCTCTTTGCCACGATTCCCCCCAAGGGGATGGGATGGCCCGTTTCCTTTTCCCACCAATCCCCCAGGTCCAACAGCTTTACCAGGCCGAGGGCGGCGTAGGTAAAGCGGGATTCGTGGATTATGACTCCTGCATCGACGCTGCCGTCGGCTATGGCATCCATAATGCGGTCGAAGGGAAGATAGACGATCTCCGTAAGTGAGGGGTCGAAAAGCCTGAGCAGAAGTGCTGCCGTGGTATATCTGCCCGGCAGGGCAATCCTCTTCCCCTTCAACTGGGCCATATTTTCATGGTTTTTCGAAACGACCAGGGGGCCGCAGCCGCGGCCCAAGGCCCCGCCGGACGTGAGCAGACAGTAATCGTCCCGGACGAAACCGAGAAGATGGTACGATATCTTGCTCACATCCAGTGCCTTGTCCAGCACCAGGCGATTCAGGGTCTCCACATCCTCCAACCGTTCCGTAAAGGAGAAACCGGGGCGAGAAACAAGGCCATGGGTAAGGGCGTGGAAAATAAAGGTGTCATTGGGACAGGGAGAATAGCCGAGCGAAAACGTTTGCATGGGAACCTCAAAAGGATAAATAAGTTACAATTCTTCGATATATTTCAGGATAAAGCGCTGTACCGCCTCGACCGCCCCCGGAATATTCCAGGAAGAGAGATCCCGGTCTTCAACCATGTTGCTGATTCCCCGTACCTCAAGGCAGTCGATGCCGCAGCGCAGGGCCACCTGGGCGACGGCGGCCCCCTCCATGTTTTCACAGATGCCGCCGAAGCGGGAAAAAAGTTCTTCGCCGCGGGCAGTCGTTCCGCTGCACGTGGAAACGGTGAGGAATTTCCCCCGCTTCACGGAAAGGCCCAGGGCAGCGGCAAGACTTGCCGCCCTGCCTGCTGCCTGCATAGATAAGGGGAATTCGTTGAAGTAAGCCTTGCCGCTTCTCTTTACCAGCGGAATGCCGATCCATTCCAGGGAGCGCCATCCCTCCGGTGTCAGAACCCCTTCGTCGGCAAGAATTTCCGAGGTTGCCACAGCCAGCCCCCCGACCTGCAGTCCACTTCCCCGGTACGCACCGGCACAGCCCGTATTGATCAACAGATCAGGGGTCGCATTCTGCAAGAGGAGCGTTGCGGCAGAGGCGGCATTCACCTTGCCGATGCCGGTCACCGCCAGGGTGACCTCCCTGGCGCCAATACAGCCACGGTAAATCTCCGGAAAGAGGGCCGAATCAACCTTGGCAGCCCCCGTGGAATGGATGAGCAGAGAGAGTTCCTGCATGACCGAAGCTGTTACAAAAAAGGATTTCACAGGCACCTCCCTGTTTTCCTGCTGCGGCAAAGACGACTGTTAACATATAGTGGCAGATCTTATCACAGCAGTATCTCCCGTTCAACAGATCAGGGAAAGCCCCTTGCAAAGACCTGCCAATGGCCCGGTAGCCCTGTTCGGCTCCATTCCGTAACCCTCTTTTCCCTTGCATAAGAGTGACAGTTTTACTATAGTCAACGCGTTTCATCCATGCGTAAAAAGGCCCATCATGCAGAAATGGATCGTTCCGCTCAATATATTTCTCACCTTTCTCATCATAGCATCGCTGGCGCTGATAGCCTCTGATTTCATCTCCTTCCGACTCGCCAGACTTTATCCCAAAGCTGCCCCGAAAGGCGCTGCGCCCTCCCCTTCGCCCATGGCAGCGGAAGACCTGACCTCCTTCGCCCCCATCCTGGAAAAAGGACTATTCGGCAAGGCTACGCAGGGAAAGCTTAGCCCTGTCATTCAGCAGGCCGCCACCGCAGCGGCAGCCCCTGCTCCATCCCTGGGGGATCTCATCCTTCTGGGAACTGCACTCGGCTCCTACCGCGAAACATTTGCCCTGGTGCAGAAGGCTGGCAAGGAAGAGCGCGTCTTCCGCCTGGGGGACACGGTCTTCGAGACCGGGCCGCTGGTTTCGGTCGGCAAGGAGTCGGCAGAAATCCTCGTCAACGGCAAAAGGACGAAAATATATTCTCCCACGGCGGCCGCAGCCGAATCGGCCAGGCAGCCACAGCCTGCCCCCCCCGCAGGAAATACCGGTCTTGCCGCTCCGGTCGGCGCAGGAAGTTACGTCATCGACCAGCGGGCGCTGAATGCATCCCTGGACAACATCGGCCAGGCCATGACCGACGCCCGCCTGCTCCCCAGCATCAAGGACGGCAAGGTGGAGGGATTCAGGGCATCGGAAGTGAAGCCCCAGGGGATCTTCGGCACCATCGGCATCAAAAACGGCGACATTCTCCGTGCCATCAACGATTTTCCCATCGATTCGCCGGAAAAAGCCATACAGTCCTTTGCTTCCCTGAAAGGGCAGACCCGCATCAAACTGGACCTGGTCCGGGACGGCCAGCCGACCACATTCAACTATGACATACGATAGGCAGCGGACAATTCTGCTTTTCCCCAACAGCTCCGATACCGTTCCCTGCAATCTGTCTCTGGAGGCACCCATTGCGTAAATCCATCGCCATTCTTTCCCTGCTCTCCCTGTTGGTCCTGCCGGTACCGGCGCTGGCCAAGGGGGTGGTGCTAAATTTCACCGACGTGGATATTTCCACCATGGTCAAGTTCATCAGCGACCTGACCGGCAAGAACTTCGTCATGGACGACCGGGTGAAGGGAAAGATCTCGGTCTTTTCCCCGGCCAAGCTCTCCACGGAAGAGGCCTTCAACGTTTTCACCTCAGTGCTGGAACTTAAGGGTTTTACGGTCGTTCCCGCAGGCAAGGTGCTGAAGATCGTCCCCACCGGCTCCGCCAAGCAATCGGGAATGAAGATCCTGAGCGACAAGGATCGTGGCCCGGTCAACGAGGCATACGTGGCAAGGATCATCAACCTGGAGCACATCTCCAGCCAGGAGGCCATGACTTTTCTCCAGCCGATGATCTCCAAGGATGGCTACATCTCCGCCTTCGGCCCCGGAAACATGCTGCTCCTGGTCGATTCGTCCCTGAACATCCAGAAGATCCTCAATATTCTGCAACTGGTGGATACGGACCAGAAGCGGGAGGGGGCGGAACTGGTCTTTCTGAAGAATGCCTCCGCCGAGAGCGTTGCCACGGTCGTCAAGGAGTGGCTGGGGGGCAAAGAGCGTGGCGCTCGACCCGCTGCCGGCCAGCCGGCACCTGCTGCAACTAGCACCGGTCTGATTCTCTCCGACGCCCGGCTCAATGCACTGATTCTCTTCGGCAGCCCCAAAGACAAGGAAGACATCAAGAAACTGATCGCCCAGCTGGACGTGGTGCCCCCCACAACCAGCAGCAAGGTTAATGTTTATTATCTGGAAAATGCCGATGCCACCGAGGTGGCCAAGGTCCTGGACGGTGTCGTCAAAGGCTCCTCCGCTGCTGCAGCAGCGCCGGGACAGCCGGGAGCGGCAGCTGCCCCCCAGCAGTCGGTATTCGAAGGGGGCAAGATCACCATCACCCCCGACAAGGCCACCAACTCACTGGTCATCATGGCCTCCCCTACCGATTACCAGAACCTGCTCCAGGTGATCCAGAAACTGGACCGCCGCAACCGCCAGGTCTTCGTCCAGGCCATGATCGCCGAGGTATCCCTGGATAAGGCGCGGGATCTGGGGGTACAATGGGGGGTTTTCGGTGGTGCAATAACCTCTGATGGCAGTGTTGCTACGGCTGGAGTTTATGATCCAATGGGCACCTTCTCGACCATTGCGGGCGCAGTAACGCCTTTGGCAACGCTCGCCGACATCAGCGGGCTTAAATTAGCTGGAGCCGCCAATTTTCCGGCGGTGCTCAAGGCACTCCAATCCAACGGCGCTCTTAACGTCCTCTCCACCCCTAACATCATGACCTCCGACAATAAGGAAGCGGAGATATTCGTCGGTGAAAACGTCCCGTTCATCACTTCGACCAATCTCTCTTCGACAGGTCTCTCACAGCAGGGAATTGAGCGGAAGGACACCGGTATCACCCTAAAGATCAAGCCCATGGTCAGCGAAGGAGAGTACGTCAAGCTGGACATCTATCAGGAGATTTCCGCCGTCAAAGACGCGCTGAGTAAGGGTGCCGCCGCCGACATCACCACCACCAAGCGCTCCGCCAAGACGTCTGTTGTGGTGAAAGACATGGATACGGTGGTCATCGGCGGTCTGATCCAGGACCAGGACCAGGAGACCATAAGCAAAGTGCCATTTTTGGGGGACATCCCACTTTTGGGCTACCTCTTCAAGACAAAAAGCACCAAGCGGACCAAAACTAACCTGATGATCATCCTCACCCCCTACATAGTGAAAGATTCCGTAGATATGGCCAAGGTCTCGGAAATGCAGAAGAACCGCTTCAGCGAGCAGCTGAAATCGGACCAGCCCATCGATTTCGATAAGGAACTGAAGGTAAAGGCAAACCAATGACCCCGGCGATGGAAACCGAAGATATTGCCAGGAAACTGGGGCTCCCTTTCCAGGCCGACATCGACGACAGCACCGTGGAAACGGCCCTGCTCATGCGTCTGCCTCTGGCCTTCGCCCGCAACAACCTGCTCCTCCCCCTGCGGGAGGAAGAGGGCGCCCTGATCGCCGCTGCCGGGGACCCGGCCAATCTTCTGGCACTGGATGAACTGCAGGGGGTTTTCGCCATGCCGGTGCGGGCCGTTGCCGTGCCGGGGAAGGCGGTCCTGGAAGCGATCAATCGCCTCTACGGCAGGATCTCCGGTTCGGCCCAGGAGGTGGTTGAAGAACTGGAAGGGGTGGAACTCTCTGCCATCGCCACGGAGTTCAACGAGCCCAAGGACCTGCTGGACCTGACCGACGAGGCGCCGGTCATCCGCCTGCTGAACTCGATCCTCTTCCAGGCGGTCAAGGAGCGGGCCAGCGACATCCATATCGAGCCCTTCGAACGGGAACTGGAGGTGCGTTTCCGCATCGACGGCATCCTTTACAAGATGCTGGAGCCCCCCAAGGTGGTCCAGGAAGCGCTCATCTCCCGGGTGAAGATCATGTCCGGGCTGAACATCGCCGAAAAAAGGCTCCCCCAGGATGGCAGGCTCCGGGTCATCGTCGCCGGCCGTGACGTGGATATCCGCGTCTCCATCATCCCCACCTTTTTCGGCGAGCGGGTGGTGCTGCGGCTTCTGGACAAACAGCGCGGGGTTATCTCCCTGGCTAATATCGGCCTTTCAGAGAACAACGTCATCGCCATGGAAAGGCTCCTGTCGCGAAGTAACGGTATCATCCTCGTCACCGGCCCCACCGGCAGCGGCAAGACCACCACTCTTTACGCGGCGCTCAACCGGGTCAACTCCCCGGAAAAGAACATCATCACCATCGAAGATCCGGTGGAATACCAGCTGAAAGGGGTTGGGCAGATCCAGGTCAACCCCAAGATCGACCTGACCTTTGCCCACGGGCTGCGCTCCATCCTGCGCCAGGACCCGGACATTATCATGGTGGGGGAGATCCGCGACGTGGAAACAGCGGAGATCGCCATGCAGGCCAGTCTCACCGGCCACCTGGTCCTCTCCACCCTGCACACCAACGATGCGGCAACGGCAGTCACCCGCCTCATCGACATGGGAATCGAGCCCTTCATGGTCGCCTCCTCCCTTGCGGCGGTCATGGCCCAGCGGCTGGTACGGGTCATCTGCCCCCACTGCCGTGAAGAGTATAAGCCGGAGCGTGAATACCCCGGCATCACTCTGCCAACCGTGCTCTATCGTGGACGGGGCTGCGAGAAATGCTTCAACCTGGGGACCATGGGCAGGATCGGCATCTACGAATTCCTCCCCATCGACGGCGAGCTGGTTTCCATGATCATCCGCCAGGCGCCGGCAGGTGCCATCAAGGAATACGCCGTTTCCAGGGGCATGAAAACCCTGCGGGAAGACGGTCTGGCCAAGGCGGCCGCAGGAATTACCACCATCGAAGAGGTACTGCGGGTAACCCAGGAGGATTATGCCGACCTTCCGCTATAGTGCCTTCAAGGCCGGCGGCAGCGAGGTCGCCGGAACCCTCGAAGCGGCCAATGTCAATGAGGCAAGACAGCGCCTGAAGAAGGATGGACTCTACGCCAGGGAGATCGCCCCCGCCGACGAAACAGCCCCCGGCCAGAGGCGACGACTATTCCGCAAAAAGATCGGCCTTCCGGAACTGGCGCTAATGACCCGGCGGCTGGCAACCCTGCTCGGCTCCTCGGTGCCGGTCTATGACGCCATCGCCACCCTCCACGACCAGGAACGCCCCGGGGAAATGCGCACCATGCTCGGCAGGGTGCGCGACCGTCTTGCTGAAGGTACCGGCCTGGCCAAAGCCCTGGCCGCCGAACCTCAAACCTTCAGCGACAGCTACATCGGCATGGTCTCGGCCGGCGAGGCAAGCGGCGCCCTGGAAGTGGTACTGGAGCGCCTGGCCGAGTTCATGGAAGACCAGAACGCTGTCCGCAGCAAAATCGTCACCTCCCTCGCCTATCCGATTCTCATGGTGATCGTCGGGACGGGAGTAATGCTTTTCCTCCTCGCCTTCGTCGTTCCGAAAATCATCACCGTCTTCGAGCAAAGCAAGGCTGCCCTGCCGCTCATCACCGTCATTCTCATCAAGGTGAGCACTCTCTTGCACCGAGGCTGGTGGGTGCTGGTCATCATTGCCGCTATCCTCGCCCTGATCTTCGACCGGATCAAGGATAACGAAACATTCCGCCGCAAAAAAGACCGTATGCTGCTCAAGCTCCCCCTGGCAGGAGCGCTCCGGCAACGGTTGATCCTCTCCCGCTTCGCGAAGATCCTCGGTCTGCTCCTGGCAAGCGGCGTGCCGGTCATCAAGGCCATGGAGATCACCGGCGAAGCGGTCGTCAATCGGGAATACCGCGCCTTTCTCACCGAGGCGAGCGAGGAAATCATTCAGGGTGGAACCTTGTCTGTTGCCCTGCGCCGCAGCCCCCTCTTCCCGCCGCTCATGGTGCACATGATCGCTGTCGGCGAAAAGGGGGGCGAGCTGGAAGAGATGCTCATCAAGGCGGGAAATGCCTTCGAGAAAGAATTCGAGGCGGCCATCAGCAGGTCCATGGCCCTACTGGAGCCGATCCTGATCCTGGCAATGGGGCTGTGCGTCGGCACTGTGGTACTGGCGGTGCTGCTGCCCATCTTTGAATTGAACCAGCTGATCAAATGATGGACGCTGAAAAGCACCCATCTGCTGCGTTGCCCTTCCCCCTTCTTCACTGCGACGTAGTAGCGCTGTTTATGCCCTGCGGGTACTACGCCTCGCTCGGCGTGGTTGGGTGCCTTGCACCTGGGTACTTTTGAGCGTCCAGTAAGTGAAAACATACTTTGAAAAGGAGTCAGAAATGAATCATATGCGCAACAACCGCGGCTTTACCCTCATCGAGATCATGGTCGTGGTCATGATCCTGGCGGCGCTTGCGGCACTGGTCGGGCCAAAGATCATGGGCCGCTCGGACGATGCCAAGATCGCCGACGCCAAAGTCCAGATCAGGAACCTGGAAAGCGCTCTCAAGCTTTACAAGCTGGACAACGGCGTCTACCCTTCCACGGAACAGGGACTGGCGGCACTGATCACCAAGCCGACCACCGGTCAGATTCCGAAGAGCTATAAGGCGGAAGGATACCTTGAAAGCAAAAAGCTGCCCAAGGACCCGTGGGAAAATGACTTCGTCTACCTCTCACCGGGCGAACACGGTGATTACGACCTCTCGTCCCTTGGTGCCGACGGTGCCCGCGGCGGCGAGGGGAAAAGCGCCGACATCAACAGCTGGGATATACGCTAGAGGCTGTTCTAGGTTCAAAGTTCTAGGTTCTATGTTAAGAATCCAATGACGGACCGAATTCAAAATGAAACGTAGAACATTGAACATAGAACATAGAACCGCCTCTGAAGGCGGTTTCACCCTCATCGAGCTGATGGTGGTCATTGCCATCCTCTCCCTGATCGCGGGGATCGTCCTCCCCCGGCTCCCCTCGACCGAGTCGGCGAGGCTTCGGGATTCGGCCCGGTCCCTGGCCTCCGCCATCAGGTTCATGGGGGATCGGGCGGCAACCGCCAAAACCGGCTACCGACTGCACCTGAATATAACCGACAACACCGCCTGGATCAGGCAACTGAACAGGTCGGGGGAAGAAACCGGTGCCGATGATCCTTTCCTCAACAGGAAGATCCTGGCCGAAGGAATCGCCATCGAGGATGTCACCATTCCTAGCTCTGGGAAGACCGGTGAAGGGGAAGTCCTTATCGGTTTCGGCCCCGGCGGTTTGCAGGATTACATGATCGTTCACCTGAAGGATTCGAAGGACGGCCACTATACCGTCACCGCCTACCCTGCCAGCGGTAAAGTCAAGGTGGAAGAAGGATACCGGGAGCCCGAGAAGTGAAAGGCTTTACCCTGCTGGAAATCATGGTCGCCCTGGCCATCATGGCAGGGGTGATCCTCACCGTGATCACCTCCTTCAATTACCATCTCTCGGTGGTGGGGCGGGACCGGGAAGAAACGGCGGCGGTGCTGTTGGCCCGCGCAAAGCTGGAAGAACCCGGCTTTACCGATCTGCAGAAAAAGGATGGAACCTTTGCCCCGGACCATCCGGAGATAGCCTGGCACGTGGAAACAGAGGGCACCGAGATGCCCACGCTGCAGAAACTGATCTTGACCGTAACCTGGGGTGAAAAGCAGTCCCTTTCCCTGGTGCAGTATTATGCAAAGAAGTAAACGAGGTTCAAAATCCCCGCTCAGGAGGAGCGCCGGGTTCACCCTGCTCGAACTGCTCATTGCCATGGCGCTTTTGGTCATCATCAGCGGAGCCCTCTACGGCACCTATTTTTCTCTGATGAATGGGCGGGAAGCGGCGGTGGCGGGGATGGAAACGAGGCGGGAAGTCCGTACAACCCTGGACATGCTGCGCCGGGAGATCAGCGCGGTCTATTTCCGCAAGCCTGGCAAGCCCGATGAGAAAAACAGGCTGGGGTTCGTGGTCGAGGACCGTGACTTCTTCGGCAAACCCGCCTCCATACTGAGACTGACCGCCCTCGCCCCCCCGAACATCGGCACGGCACCAGTTTCTGACCTGATGGAGATCACCTACGAGCCCATGGAAAAAGATAACAGGATATCTCTTGTCCGGCGGGCGAAGGACTTCCACTTCGACTTCACACCCGAGCCATACCCGCAGATGGAAGAACTGGAAGGTTTTCTCGTGGAATGCTATGACGGCAGCAAGTGGGTAAAAAGCTGGGATACCGCCTTGAACAACGCACTGCCCAGATCGGTAAGGATCACCCTGCGGATCAAGGAAGGGGATAAACCGGTGGAATATACGGCCATCGCCACCCCCAGGATTGTCGGCCCGTGAGGGACCAGCGCGGTTTTGCCCTCGTCCTGACCTTGCTCATCACGGCGCTGCTGGTGGCACTGTCCGTCCAGTTCATCGACGAGGTCTACGTGGACACCTCCATCAGCCACAATTACGTGGCCGCCCAGCAAGCGAGCATATTGGCGGCATCGGGGGTGGAGGGAGCCACGAGGCTGCTCCAGTATTCACAGTCGCTCCAATCCTATACAACCCTTCTCGACCCCTGGGCGCAGCCCCTGCAGTTCGAGGAAGAGCAGGGAAAACTGGTTGTATCCATCAGCGAGGAAAGCGGCAAGCTGAACCTCAACGACCTGGTCTCCCCTGATGGAACAGTGAAGCAGCCTTACTACGACATTGCGGTACGCCTGTTCAAGACACTGAACCTTTCCCCGGATCTGCTCGATGCCCTGGTGGACTGGATCGATGTCAACGAGGAACCACACCCGGCAGGAGCCGAATCGGCCTATTACAACAAGCTTAAGCCCCCCTACCGGGCCAAGAACGGCAAGTTGGACACCTTTGAAGAACTGCGACTGGTCAAGGGATTCGACAGCAAGGTGCTGGGCAGGCTGAGGCCTTTCGTTACCGTTTACGCGGATGCCGCAACGCTGACAGCCATGATCAACATCAATACAGCGCCCAAAGAGATTCTCGTCGCCCTTTCCGAAAGAATGAGCGATGACTTGGCAAGCCGGATTCTCGACCGACGCAAAACCACGCCGTTCAAAAATCCTTATGAACTCGCCCAGGTGGCCGGAATGGAAAGCATTGCCCAGGGCCTGTCGCTTTTGACTACCACCAAGGGGACCATCTACCGCATCCAATCCGAGGCCCTGGTCAAGGAAACGAGTCGGGTCGCCGAAGCAGTGGTCCGCACGAGCGATGGGAAGTTCTTATACTGGAGAGAATACTGATGAATCTGCTCATCATCCAACTGAAGAAAAACGAGCTGATCCTTACCACCTTCCGCCGCAGGCGGGGGGAGCTCAGCTTCATTGAGGCGTCGCGGCACCCGCTTGGAGCGGAGGATTCCCTGTCACAGATTCTTCAGTCGGTGACCGCTGAGAAGTCTGAGGAGCGGAGGGTGATTCTGTCCATCCCTGCGGATCATCTGTTCATGCGGGAGATGGAACTCCCCATCGCCGACCGTCGTAAGGTGCGTGAACTGCTCCCACTGGAACTGAAGGGTGAAACGGCTGTGGACACGGACCAGCTGGTGTTCGACGCGCTCCTCCTTGATGAGGGAAAGGTGCTGGCGGTCTGGGCCAGACAGCAGTGGCTTGAGGAGACCATTGCCTTGCTCAAAACGAGCGGACTGGAGCCTGAAATCATCACCGGTTCCCTCTTCCATTGGCAGAGTCTCATCCCCGCGGAAGCGGAAACCGGCACCGTCGCCCTCACCGACGGTGAATCCCTGGTTATCTACCGGGACAGACAGCCGCTCTTCTTCCGCCCTCTCACGGGAGGCGAAAGGGAAACGGCTCGCACGCTGGCTGCTGTGGAAATCGCAAAAAATATCACCGTGGAACGAATCTTCTCCCATGGCGGCCACTCTCGGCGGGAAACCGCCGAATCTCTCACCGGTTCCTCCATCTCACCACTGGCCGTGGCCGGCCCCTTCGCCGAAACCTTTGCCGGCGATGCCGATGCGGCCAGGGATCTGGCCGGGACCTATGCGGTGGCCCGGGCCGTCGTTGCCGGGGATAACATCAATCTGCGCAGCGGCAGTCTCGCCTATACGGCCGGTGCGGCAAAGGCACGAAGAAAGCTGCGTCTCACGGCAATTCTTGCAGCGACCGTCGTCGTGCTTCTCCTGGCCGAAGCTGGACTGCGCTGGTACCTGGTAAAGAAGGATCTTGATTCCCTCAACAACTCCATCACCAAGATCTACCGGGAAGTATTCCCCACCCGCAAGAAGGCCGTGGACGAGGTTGCGGAACTGAAATCGGAAATCAAGCGGCTGTCCGGCGGCAAGGCATCCAGCAACACCCTAAAGGTCCTGAAATCATTGGCGGATGCAAAAGGGGACGATATTTCCGGTGTCTTCGAGACAGAAATAGACGGCGACCAGGTGCGGCTCAGGGGGGATGCAAAGTCGGTCCAGGCGGTGAACGACTTAAAACTCAAAGCTGCATCGGTCCTCACCGGAGCCGAGGTCGGCGAAACGAAGTCGAAGCCTGACGGCAGCGTCACCTTCGTTCTCAGGGGAACGCTCAAGGAGGGGAACATATGAAATACCTGCACCTCCTCATGGAAACGGTCAAGGAGATGGATGAAAGAACCCGCCTGCGCTTCGGTATGGCCCTGGCGGCAGTGCTCATCCTGGCCGTCATCCTTTCCGCCATCAACGGCAGCATCAAACGCCTGGAAAAGAAAAGAGCCGCACGTGAAGCGGACATCGCCGAAATGCTCATCCTCAAGGCGCGCTACATGGAAGCGAATATGGGAGCCATGAAGCTATCCAACCGCCTCGCCGCGACCCGCCCCGACGATTCCCCAGCAAAGGTTGTCGAGGAGATCGGCATTAAGGGGAAAAATACCCAGGTCAAGCCTGTCAAAGGAGAAGACAGGCCTGGGTTCGTGGAGGATGCGGCGGAAGTCAAGGTGGAAGGACTGACCGCCAACGAGGCGGTCAACCTCATCTATCGGCTGGAAAAGGGAACCAAGCCGGTGGTTATCAAGAAAGCGCTGATGAAGACCCGCTTCGACGACCCCGCGCGGCTCGATCTTACCCTGACGGTGGCGCTGATCAAGGTTTCACAGCAAGGTTCCAGATGAAACGCCGACTGCTGCTTTACGGCGCCGGCATCCCGGCCGCCCTCGTCTGCTTCATCGTGCTGACCATCCTTTTCATTCCCGACCGGGAACTGCAAGGGGTTGCCGTCAGAGCACTGTCCAGGGAAGGCTACACACTCCAGACTAGAAGCTTCGGTTTCGCCCTCCCCGTGGGCATCAAAGGGAACGGCATCGTCATCGGCACCGACAATGGAGCCGTAGTGAAGCTTGACAAGGCAGCCGTGCGGTTGCGACTGCTGCCACTTTTTCTCGGCAGGGTCGTGTTCGGTTACCACGGCACCATCGGCAAAGGGGAAATCAACGGTGAGTTCAGTCCCCGGAAAAAAGGAGATTTCAAGCTTGAGATTGCCGGGGTGCGCCTGGATGATATTCCCTTTTTCGCGACCGTCACCGGCGCCAAGGTAAAGGGAGAGCTCAGGGCCAGGGGATCCTTAAGGGGAAAACAGGCTGCCGCAAGCGGCGAGCTGCAGCTGGCGGTAAAAGATGCCCAGTTGCAGGGGGTAAAGATCGGAGAAATGCCCCTCCCCGATGCCAACTATCGGAACGTGCAGGGAATGCTGCGCATCGGCGGCGGCAAGGCCAACCTGGAGAGCCTCACTCTCGACGGCGAAGGGCTCTATACCCGGCTCAAGGGGGACATCCCCCTGACCAATCCCCTGAGCATCGCCCCCCTCAACCTCACCCTGGAACTGATGCCCCGCCCCCAGTTCCTGGAAAAGCAGAAATTCATCTTCCTGCTCCTTCTCAAATACCAGACCTCTCCCGGCCATTACCAGCTGCCGGTGCGGGGGACCCTCGGTAAACCGTCGGTGATGTAAAAAGCCCTATTCAACTCTTCTTGCAACAAAAAATGCCCGGCAGGTACTTCCTGCCGGGCGTTTTTTGCTTTCTAATACTTTTTAGTGGAAGGGCCGGCTACCGCGACTTCATCCGTTCGTTCGGTCGCCACAGCTGCGGACCTTGCACCGGCTCTCAGATGCCATTTGTTGCGCAGGAGATTCTCACATATGTATTTAAAGCACCCCCTGGCGGGCGTCCGCTCGCCGCTGCGGCTCTGTCACTCACTCCCGAAGCCACGGTAGCCGACCAGCGGCATTTATGCTTCAAGCCAGATTCTTTAGCCGAGCCACCCGCTCCACTACAGGCGGATGGGAATAATAGAATTTTGCGTAGAGGGGATGGGGATGGAGGTTGCCGAGGTTTTCCCGGTTCAGCTTGACCAGGGCCGTTGCCAAGGCAGCCGGATTGCCGGTCAATTCTCCGGAAAAACGGTCGGCTTGCCATTCGTTGCGGCGGGAAAACCAGCTAGAAAGGGGAGTAAAGGGGAACATAACAATGGAACTGATAAACGCCAGGACCACCAGTTGCCCGGCGAAGGAAAGCTGCGCCAGCCTCAGCACCGACGGCAGCCCGCCCCACTGCAGAAGAAAATAGGAGAGGTAAAGGCCGACGAGGGCAGTGATCTCCGTGAAGAGCAGCCGTTTCCAGATGTGCCCCTTTTTCCAGTGCCCTACCTCGTGGGCAAGGATCGCCAGAACCTCCTCCCGTTCCATCTGCTCCAAAAGCGTATCGTAGAGAACGATGCGTTTTACCCGGCCAATGCCGGTGAAGTATGCGTTTGAATGGCGGCTGCGCCGCGAGGCATCCATCTGCATGACCCGGCTCACCTGTAATCCGGCCCGGTCCATGAGCTTGCGGATATCTTCTTCCAGCGCCGCATCCTTGACCGGCTCGAACTTATGGAACAGGGGCTCAATGATGTACGGAGACACATACATGAAGAACAGGGAAACGGCGGCGAAAAACACCCAGACCCACAGCCACCACCATTGGGGGCTCCATTGCACCAAGGCAAAAGCACCGGCGATCATCAGCCCGAGAATGACCAGCGAAATGGCTGTGGATTTGAAAAGATCCGAGACCCAGACAGCGGGCGTGGTGGTGTTGAAGCCGAAGCGTTTCTCCAGGGAAAAGGTGCCGTAGAGGCTGAAGGGGATGTCCAGGACCGCCTGGACGAGGGTGAGGATGAGGAAGAACAGCACACCACACCAGATGAAAGAATTGCCGAGGGAGGCAATGAAGCGGTCGTAGAGGGATAACACTCCGCCGAAGAGGAAAATGAGCAGCAGTATGTTGTCGAAAATCGATTCGATCAGGCCGAGGCGGCTCTGCTCCAAGGTATATGCTGAGGTCTTTGTAAGAGTATCGGCATCGATGGCGTCTTCAAAACCGGCAGGGATTTCCGAGCCGTGTTTCTTCAGGTGCTGCAGGTTCAGAAAACGGAGGAAGTAGCCGGTGGCGGCCACAAGCAGATAAGCAATGAGAGCGATCAGGGTCATGGAAATCCGTGGCAGGACGTATCTTATTTACCCAGGATTGAGGCGAACCGGCGGCTTCGTTCGCTGAAATGGGCGGCGTCGCTTTTCTGTTCCGGCATGTTGGCGGCAACGTTGTCAACCCGGTCCCTGGTGGCAGGATGGGTCTTCATGATCCCCCCTTGGGAACCGCCGCTCCGGGCGACGAGCCGATCGAGAAAGGTCTTAAGTGCGTGGGGATCATAGCCGGTTGCGGCAAGGTAGTTGAGGGAGGCGAGATCGGCAGCGTGCTCCTGGCTGCGGCCGTAACCATTGACCACCAGGGTCTTGAATACGTCGTCGATGGAACCTTCGAAGAGGCCCACCAGTTTTGCCACATCCTTCGAGCCGTAGGTTTTGGCTGCCTGGCTGCCGATGGTGGTAAGCGCCTCGGTCCAGCGGGCCTGGGATATGGCGCCGATGCCGTCACGGTGATTGATGTGCCCCACCTCGTGGGCCAGAACGGCTGCCAGCTCATCCTCGTTGGAAACGGCATCGAGCATGCCGCGGGTGATGAAGATGATCCCCCCGGGGCAGGCAAAGGCATTGATTTCGCCGCTGTCCAGGATGGCAAAGTGGTAGCCGCCGAAGGTGAAGGGCTTCTCCGAGTGGATTGCCACCGCCTGGCCGACCAGGTTCACGTAATCGGTCAATTTCCTGTTGTTCACCAGCCGGTAAGAAGTGAGAATCTTGGCGGCCACTGCCCGCCCCACGTAGTACTCTTCTTCGTCACTGATGGGCCGGGCCGCCTTGAAGGTGGAGGAAACGGAGTTGGTAATGAGATCCAGCTGGTCGGCGGAAAGGTTTTCCAGGCGACAGCCCGGCAGGAAAAGGGAGAGGACAAGAGCCGTATGGAGCAGCTTCCTGGTCATTGTGCGTTCAGCCCCCCGTTTCTCAGGAACTCGTCGAGACTGTCACCACTGACCTTGAATCCTTCGATGGTGTCAACCGTGTGGAAGTCGGCCTCGGGGTGGCTCCCCTTATAGGAAGCCTCCACCTGGGGATTGAATCCTTTGCCGGCAAGGGAGACCTCATCCTGGGAAGCTGTCTTTCCGGACCCCATGATACTGCCAAGCTTGAAAGACTTCTGCTCTACGGCGCTTTTGTGGACGCAGCCGCTGACCCCTTTGAAGGTCACCTTGTACCAGTCGCCGCTTTTAGCTGTGACGGTCAAACGGTCGTTGAGGCGGATTTTCGTCTTCACCGGGGAAAAGAAGCGGCACTGCTCACGGATCGCATTCTCCTTGACGATGACCCGTGCAGTATCGGCGGCCAAGGCGACACCGGTGAGTTGCAGGAGGATTACTCCCGTTATGATGGCTCTTGTCATTTTCATTTCTCGGTCATTTTTATCACATTCCAGTCATTAGTCAATGGTGGATTTGCCTGCAGCGTCTCGCACCATTTCAGATAATAGGCGGCGGGGCCGTCACCGGGATAGGTTGCGAGGAGGGCAGAGAAGAGGCTGGCGGCTTCCTGCCAGTTGCCCCCTGAGAACGCTTGGTAGGCCCGGCCGTAAGCGGCGGCAAATGACCGAAGTTCCTCTTCCGGCCGGTCAACCGTTACCAGCAGTTCATGGATCCTGATCGGCTGGGATTTCCCCTTCACCTCTATCAGTCCCAGTTCACGGGAGATGAAGGCTTCCCCGGTATGGTTGAAGGTATCCTCGCTGACCATGATCCTCGTCTTGAAATGCTTGTTGGCCGATTCCAGGCGCGAGGCCAGGTTGACAGTGTCGCCGATGGCGGTGAAGTCGAAGAGACGATCGCTCCCCAGGTTGCCGACAATGGCATCACCGGAATTTATGCCGATGCGGATGGCTATTTCCGTCAGACCGTCAGCCACCAGGCCGCGATTGATCTCCACCAGCGCTTCCTGGCATTCAACGGCGGCACGACAGGCGTTGAGCTCATCGTTTTCGCCGGCGATCGGCGCACCCCAGAAGGCCATGATGCAGTCGCCGATATACTTGTCGATGACGCCGTGATTGCGGATGATGACCTCGCTGAAGGTATTGAGGGCGGTGTGGAGGATTTTCGCCGTCGCCTCGGCGGGCAGCTTTTCGGCAATGGTGGTAAAACCGGCAATATCGGCAAAAAATACCGACAACCTGCGCCGCTGCCCCCCCGGCTTGATCAGATCCGGATTCTGCAGCAGGTAATCCACCAGCGTCTCGTCCATGTACTGGGCAAAGGCGCGACGGACAAAGCGCCGCTCCTTCCCCTCCGTGGCATAGCTGTATGCAACCGAGGCGATCATGGCAACGATCAGCGCCGAGGCGGAAGGTACCACCTGCAGATAAATGCCGTTTTTGAAAAGAAGTCCCGACAGGCCGAGGACAAAGGCAGCTGCAGCGGCAAAGAAGGCTACGTTGATGCTGAACCTGTGCTGGGTGAGAACGAAGAGGCAGACGGCGGTCGACAGCAGCAGCATGAGGATGATGGATACCCATGGGGGAAGCTGACGGATGAAGTGCCGGTGCAGCAGATTGTCCATGGCCGTAGCGTGCACCATGACCCCCGTAGAAACGGCGGTGATGGGGGTTGGCTTCAGATCATAGAGCCCTGCCGCTGTGAGGCCGATGAAGACCTTCTTCCCCTTGAAAAAATCCCGGGGGATTGCCGGGGTTCTGCCCGCCTCGCTGTCCATGGATGACTTGAAGATATCGGCAGCGGAAATGACGGTGAACGGTTCCCGTTCGGAATAGAAGCGCAGCAGCAGCGAGTCGCCAAGGAGCGGCAGGGTCGTGTCGCCGGCAACCAGGCCTCCATCCCGCACGGCGACTGTGCCGTCCTTCAGCAGGCTTGCCAGAACGAAGTTGGGAATTGTTTCATTTTGGAACTTGAAGGAAAGGGGCACCCGGCGGTAGGTACCGTCGGCATCGGGCTTGATGACGACGTTTCCGGCACCGCGGGCAGCAGAACGAATTTTTTCGATATTGGTTATTGCGGCGTGGTAGACAAGGCGGGTGGAGAGGACATCGGGCATGGCGTTCCTCTTCATGAAGGCCAGTTCGTCCACTCCCATCTGCCGGTTGTCGTTGGTGAGAAAGATGGGCAGGAAGACGTTGCCCGCCTTTTGCAGCGCCTCGGCCAGGAGGAGGTCATCCTCCTCACCATAGGAGGAGGGTTCGGTAAAGATGATATCCACCAGCACCCCGTCCGCCTGGGACAGGTAATCCAGGAGAGGCGCATACATCTGCCGTGGCCATGGCCAATTAATGCTTTGGCTGCTCAGGGTGTCGAGGCTCTGCTGATCTATCTTGACGATGACGATATCACCCGGGCCCTTGGCGGGATTGAGATGGCGGGACATCAGGTCGTACACTTTGTATTCGAATGGGATAAAAAAGCCGGAAAGGAAGAGTATCAGGGAGAGGACAAAGGCGGACAAGGCCAGAAGACCCATTTTGCCGAACTTGGATGCATCGAGGTTCATACTCGCCTCCTGAGTGCGGTGCGGAAAGAAATCAAAAAGCCCCCTTTGCAGAGGGGGCTTCTTTCGCCGGGAGAGATAAGATACCTGGTTATTTTATGGCGGCCTCTTCCACGATCACGTCATATTTGTAGCCGCTGCCGAAGTCCTTATCGGCCTTCAGGGTGCCGTTCACGGTGACGGTGTCCCCCACTTTGGCTGTATCCTGGGAAGTGACGACCAGGTTGTTGGTCCTCTTTTTGGCATCACCGCTGCCATCCTGCACATGGATCCAATTCTTGCCCATGATTCCTGCCGAGAACTTGACCACCTTTCCCTTGACTGCAACGGCTTTATTATCGAGCTCCCCCCGCTTGGAGTACAGTTCTTCTACGGTGTAGGCATTGGCGCCGGCAGCCTTATCCACTTTTATCCGCTCAGCCGGAGCAGCCACAGCACCGGCACTGCCGGCGGAAACCTTTCCGGCCATGATGCCGTCCTTTTCCCCGCCGATCTGCTTCGCCGGTGGTTCGCAAAAATAAATGCGGTCAAAGGTGCGATTAAGAGAACGGCTGGTGAAGTTAACCATCTCGTTGTTGCAATTGAAGATCAATTCCTGCCCTACGACCACCTTCATCTGAGGCATGGCCACCCAGGTTTTCTTCTCCCCGTCGGCAAGCAGCACATAGGTATAGCTGCCACTATCCATCGTTTCCTGGATTTTGCCTGATATCCTGGGAGCCGCCTCACGTTCAAGTTTCTCCTCCAGCTCCCGTTCCTTCCGCGCCATTTCCTGGTCCTTTTCCGAAAGGGATGGTTCGGGCGCTGGGCTGGCAAAAGAGGCAGCGCCACCGGCAATGACGGCAGCAAAGGAGATGAAGAAAATCAACTTTTTTGCATCTGGTGTCATGAAAGAACCTCGCTTTTGACATATGGTTTGAAAGTGCAAAAAACTTAGAAAGCATACATCTTCTGGAAAAAATGATCAAGGAATTAGGGGTGCCGTTGAAGTTGCGAATTAGATTGATAACATTTAATAAACAACAAGGCTGGGGGAAGGAATGCTATGAATCACGCATTGGTCGGTCTTATGGGAGGGCTGCTGGCATTCCCGCACTGCATGGGCATGTGTGGCGGATTCATGATCCATCTTTCCAGAGCGGACGGGAATAAACCGGCCCTGGTCGCCCAGGCCGCCTGGCTGGCGGGAAAGATGCTCACCTACACCTTTGCAGGAGCTGTTGCCGGTTACGCCGGATTACGGGCACAATCTCTCCTGCAGCACACCTATCTGCAAAACGTCGTCAGTTATGCTGCCGGGGCGGTCATTTTTCTGGCGGGGCTCTCCCTGCTGGGGGTTCTGCCCAGGCGGTCCGCCCAAAAGTCGGGCAGCGGGCTCTTCGCCGTCATGTGCCGACCTTTTCTCACTGCACCATCCCCTGGCGGGGCAGTGGTCCTCGGCATGATCACCGGCCTGCTCCCCTGCCCGATCATTGTAGGCTTTCTCGCCTATGCCATGCAGTCGGCATCGGTCACCACAGGCATGACCACCCTGGCTGCCGTCGGCATCGGCACGATTCTTCCGCTACTGGCATTGGGAGGGGCAAGCCTGGCAGCAGGTGCACGCCTGAAGCGATGGGGGGCATCCGCCGGAGGCATCATTCTCGTCCTTGTGGGACTGGCAACGGGGCTGCGGGGTACGGAGCTGTTTCATCACCTGCTCGGCTGCCCATCCCAGCCCATTTTCCAGCAACCTTCCGAGACAGATGGCAGCAAGGGCTGCTGCGCGGGCAAGTCACATGGCACCGGCAGCGGCAACTGATATAAATCGTCCTGTTTGCGCCCAGTGCGGACTGCCGGTCCGTACCCTGAGGGATGACGAAAATGCTCCTGCCTACTGCTGCTATGCCTGCCGTCTCGTTGCCGGCATCATCGGCAGCAAAAGCGGCGGCGATCACGCCTGGAACCTGCTCAGGCTCGGCTTCGGCGCATTACTGGCCATGAACATCATGATGCTTTCCCTGCTCCTTTACAGTGGAAGCGTCGAACCGGAAACAGTGCCGGTCTTCCGCTCGGTGATGCTGCTGTTGACAACGCCGGCCATGGCTATCCTGCTCTATCCCCTGGTCATGGGTGCCCTGCAGCAATGCCTGCAGGGTAAACCGGGGCTCGACCTCCTCATCGTCGCCGGTTCGGTGACCGCCTTTTCCGTCAGTGCCGTCAATACCCTCCGCGGCGGGGCGCAGGTATATTTCGACACGGCCACCATGCTGCCGGTGCTGGTCACCTTCGGCAAGATGCTCGAAGCGACGGCAAAAAGAAGGGCCGCCGACCTGCTCCACGCCATGGAATCGTTGCTGCCGCCATCGGCCCTGCGTGTAAAAAGCGGAAGCGCCGTGGAAGTCCCGCTCGATCGGTTGCGCCCAGGGGACATGATGCGCATTCGTCCGGGAGAGCGGATTGCCGTTGACGGCATAATCTGCGAAGGAAATACGACGGTCGAAGAAGCCGCCTTCACCGGCGAACCGCTGCCGCAAGATAGGGGCCCGGGAGACCGGGTGCTGGCAGGAACGGTCAACGGCCAGGGAAGCCTGCTGGTGAAGACGGAGCAGGCCGGCAGGGAAGTCCTCCTCCAGCGGATTGTCGCCATGATCCATGGAGCCTGGGAACACCCGTCGCCGGCAGAGCGCATGGCCGAGCAGGCAGCCCGGCTCTTCATCCCCGCTGTCGGAGCGGTGGCCATAACATCCCTCATCATCTGGACGATGGCAGCGAACCCGCTGCAGGGCTGTTTCAGTGCCCTCTCCGTTCTCGTTGTCGCCTGTCCCTGCACCATGGGAATAGCCACCCCCCTGGCCACATCCCTGGCAATCGCCCGGGCAGCAGCGGCAGGTATTGTCGTTCGCGGTGGCGATGCCATGGAGGAGCTGGGGCGCACCGATACGATTTTTTTCGACAAGACCGGCACCCTTACAGCAAACCGGCCGAGCCTTCAGGAGGTCATTGTCCTCGACGCGCAGCAGCAGGAAGAGCAGGTGCTGGTTGTGGCAGCCAGCCTCGAATGCGCCAGCGGGCATCCCTTGGCCAGGGCCATAGCCGCCGAAGCGGTTCGGCGGGGCCTCCAGGTAAAAGCGGCCACACACATCCGGATAACCCCGGGCCACGGCATCAGTGGTCTGGTACAATTAAATGGCGAAGGCAGGATGGCTACCGCGGGAGCCCTGCGACCCGACCAAGAGATCGAAGGAGGTCTCATGGCAGTGGATGTGACCTGGGAGGGATCGGGCGGCGGGCGTTTGCTCTTTCAGGACACCATGCGCGGCGATGCGGCGGCTGCCGTACGGAAACTGGCGGATCAGGGGATAACGCCGGTGCTCCTTTCCGGGGACCGATTGGAGACAGCCGCAGCCATAGCCGCGCAGGCAGGAATAGGGGCGGTCGAGGCACCACGGAGCCCGGTGGAGAAACTTGAAGCAGTAAAAAAAATGGTTGCCGCCGGCAGAAGGGTCGCCATGGTGGGGGATGGCGTCAACGATGCCGCGCCGCTGGCTGCCGCCCATGTGGGCATAGCGCTCGGCGGCGGCGAGGATCTGGCGCGCATGGCCGGAAAGGTAGTCCTTCTGTCGGACCGCCTGGCGCAGCTTCCCTGGTTGATTGAACTCAGCAGGCAGACGAGAAGGATCATCGGCCAGAACTTCGCCTGGAGCTTCGGCTACAATGCCGTCGCCCTAGGTGCGGCTGCGGCGGGGCTGTTGCACCCTCTGCTGGCGGCTGTCGCCATGGTGGTCTCCAGCTTGACGGTGCTCGGCAACTCGATGCGTATTGGCAGGTTTCCGGCAGAGGAGCAATAACATGCCCGAGAACGGAGTCTACGTCGTCGGCGCAGGTCCCAACGGACTGGCGGCAGCCATCGTCATGGCCCAGGCAGGGCTGCCGGTAACCGTCGTCGAAGCAGCTGCAACCATCGGCGGCGGTACCCGCAGCGCCGAGCTGACCCTGCCCGGCTTCGTCCATGACGTCTGCGCCGCCATCCATCCACTTGCCGCCTTTTCCCCCTTTTTCAACTCCCTCCACCTTGCCGACCACGGCCTCAAGTGGATTACCCCCCCTGCAGCCCTGGCACATCCCCTGGATGACGGAACGGCTGCTGTTCTGGAGAAAGAGATTTTCCAGACCGTTGAGACACTGGACTTCCCCGACCGGCGACCGTACCTGGAGCTGATGGGGCCGCTCCGGGAGCACTGGCAGGAGATCTCCTCCCAGATCCTGGGACCGCTCGCCCTGCCAGCCCACCCTCTCCTCATGACCCGTTTCGGCGTACAGGCGCTCAAATCCGCCGTCGGCCTCGCCCGGGGCACATTCCAAGGGCCATTGGCACGCGCCCTTTTTGCCGGTATGGCCGCCCATTCCTTTCTCCCCCTGGACAAACCCGGCTCGGCATCCTTCGGTCTGGTCCTGGGCATTCTCGGCCACGTCAACGGCTGGCCCATCGCCGCAGGGGGAACGGGCAAGATCAGCCAGGCGCTGGCCGACCATTTGCTCTCCCTGGGGGGGAAGATCATCACCGGGAAACGGATCGACAATGTTGACGAGCTTCCTGACGGAGCCACCATCCTGCTCGACGTTTCGCCCCGGCAGTTGTTGCAGCTGGCACGGCAGCGCCTTGACGGCGATTACCGGAGGCATCTGGAGAGATACCGCTTCGGCCCCGGCATCTTCAAGGTGGATTGGGCTTTGCGGGGGCCGATCCCGTGGCGGGCGGAAGGGTGCCGTCGGGCAGCCACGCTGCATCTGGGGGGAACCATGGAAGAGATCGCGGCGGCCGAGAAGGAGGTTTCCCTGGGGCGCCATCCGGAACGCCCCTTCGTGCTGGTAGCCCAGCAGAGCCTCTTCGATCCCAACCGGGCACCGGAGGGCAAGCAGGTGGGGTGGGCCTACTGCCATGTGCCCAACGGTTCCCGGTTCGACATGACCGAGCGGATCGAGCGGCAGATCGAGCGCTTCGCCCCCGGCTTTAAGGACCTGATCATCGGGCGGCGCACCAGGGATACGGCGGCAATGCAGGCCTACAACGAAAACTTCGTCGGCGGCGATATCAACGGCGGTCTCCAGGACCTGCGCCAGATGGTCACCCGCCCCATCGCCGGTCCACACCCCTACGCCACCCCCGATCCGGACATCTTCATCTGTTCCGCTTCCACCCCACCCGGCGGCGGCGTACACGGCCTGTGCGGCTATCTGGCCGCAAGTCTGGCGCTGGAGAGAATGAAATAGGTGCACGCCTTTCATCTCATAGGCATACTCACCACGCTGGCCGCGGTTTTCGCCTACATCAACTACCGCTTCATCCGGCTGCCGGTCACCGTCGGGTTGATGCTGCAGAGCCTGCTCCTGTCTTTCCTGCTGCTGGGACTCATGGCCCTCGGCATCCCTTTGGACCAGCAGCTGGCGAAGATCTTCGAGAAGATCAATTTCAACGTCCTTCTTCTGGAGGGACTGCTCAGCTTCCTCATCTTTGCCGGTGCGCTTTTCGTCAAGAACGAGGAGATCCTGGAGGTCAAGGTGGAGATTGCCGTCTTTGCCCTTGCCGGGGTGATTCTGTCCACAGGCATCATCGGCGGAGGGCTCTACGCCGCCGCACAAATGCTCGGGCTCAGCATCAGGCCGCTCTATTGCTTCCTCTTCGGCGCCCTCATTTCTCCCACCGATCCGGTGGCAGTCCTGCCGACTCTGCGCAACCTGGGCATCCACGACCGGCTCAACGCGCAGATTGCCGGGGAGGCCATGTTCAACGACGGGGTCGGCATAGTCCTTTTTCTCTCGCTGCTGGCTTTCATAAAAGAGGGGAGCCCGAACGGCCCCACGGGGGTAACTCTCCTCTTTCTCCAGGAGACGGCGGGAGGGATCATCTTCGGCCTGCTGCTGGGATGGCTCGGCTACTCTCTCATGAAAACCGTCGATAACTACCAGCTGGAGATCCTCATAACCCTGGCCATCGTCAGTGGCGGCTACTCCATGGCAACGGTCATGAACATTTCCGGGCCGCTGGCCATGGTGCTTGCGGGGCTTTTCATCGGCGGACGGGGTAGGAAACTGGCCATGTCGGAGCGGACCCGGGACAACCTGGACCGCTTCTGGGAGCTGGTGGAGGAAATGCTGAATGCGATTCTCTTCACGCTGATCGGGCTGGAAATACTGGTGATCGTCCCCAGGCTCACCCCCACCCACCTCATTATCGGCTCCGTGGCTATTCCCCTTGTGCTGGCGGGGAGATACCTTTCCATAGGGTCGCTCCGTTCCATCCTGCGCCGACGCAACTCCTTTGCATCCCGCTCGGTGCAGATCATGACCTGGAGCGGCCTCAGGGGAGCAATCCCCATTGCTCTGGCCATCTCCATCCCCGCCGGCAGCGAACGTACCATCATCCTCTTCGCCACCTATCTGGTCGTCGCCTTCTCCATCCTCGTCCAGGGCACGACCCTCAACCACCTGGTAACATGGCATCAACGGCAATGAGATTCCGCGCCCTGGCAACGGATTATGACGGCACGCTGGCCAGTGAAGGGAGAGTCGCTGCCGATACCTTGGCTGCGGTGACACGGTTGCGGCAATCGGGGGTCAAGCTCATCCTCGTCACCGGCCGGCACCTCCCCGATCTGATGGACATCTTCCCGCAGCTGGAGGTCTTCCACCGCATCGTCGCGGAAAACGGCGCACTCCTCTACACCCCCAGGAACCGGGAGGAGTTGTTGCTGGGCCTCCCCCCACCCGATCAGTTCATGCACCTGCTCGGAGAAGCAGGTGTACCCTTCACCCAAGGGAAAGTGGTTATCGCAAGCAACGAGCCCTTCAGGAACGAAATTTCCCGGATCATCGACAAGCTCGGGCTGCAACTGCGCATTATTCTCAATAAGGGAGCAGTGATGGTGCTTCCCCCGGGCGTTGATAAGGGAAGCGGCTTGCTTGCAGCTCTCAAGGGGCTGGGGATAGGGGCAAAAGAGACCGTCGCAGTCGGCGATGCGGAAAATGATCTGGATTTTCTGGAAATCTGCGGCTATGGGGCAGCCGTAGCTAACAGTCTGCCGATGCTCAAGGAGAGAGTGGATCTGGTAACGTCAAAGGAAAACGGCAAGGGGCTAATGGAAGTCATCGAGCGACTCCACGGGCGCTTTCAGCTGACCGTATAGGCAGCCGAACCGATGGCAACCAGCACCCCCGCATCGTTGTGCAGTTCCATGCGCACTGAGGCTATCTTTCCCCCCAGCCGCATGATCGTGGCAGTGGCATGAAAACGCTTGCCCACGCCCTGATTCAGGTAGTCCACGCGCAGATCGATAGTGCTGCAACGGGCGAAGCGCTGGGCAAGCTGCTCCACCGTTTCGTCCGCATGCTTTTCCGCCACCGCCAATGTAACGGCAAAACCGCCCACAGAATCAAGGGCAGTGGCAATTGCGCCGCCATGGAGCCGGTTATGCACATAGCTCCCAACCAGCTCGGGGCGCATGGCGAAGGAGATACGCGGCTTTCGCGGGTCAAGGGAATCGATCTTTACCCCAATAATCCGGTTGAAGGGAAAACATTCCTCGAATACCTCCCGAAGCCGGGCCTCAAGGCGGGCCTGTTCTTCGGAAGAGCGACGGCTGAGTGTTGCGGCATTTGACACTAACTTTCTCCAGCTTATTGAATTTCTTACTTCTGCCCTGCTGTTAAGACACAAACATTTCTACTGCAACCGACAAGATTTCTTCCTGTGCCAGCTTGTCTGTTAAGGGTTGATGACGTTGCGAATCCCCTTGCACAGCTTATTCAGTTCATCGGCGGAGATAATGAACGGCGGCATGGTATAAACCAGCTTCCCAAAGGGCCGCAGCCAGATTCCCTCATCCACGAAGCGCTGCTGGATCTGCTCCATGTTCACCGGCTCCTTCATCTCGATCACCCCGATCGCCCCCAAGACACGGACCTCCGCCACCGAATCTGCTTGCTGCAGCGGCAGCAGTTGTTCCCTCAAGGTTTTCTCGATGTTCAGAACCTTTTCCTGCCACTTGCTCTGAAGAAGCAGTTCGCAGCTTGCCAGCGCCGTGGCACACGCCAGAGGATTGGCCATGAACGTGGGGCCGTGCATGAACACGCCGGGCGAGCCGTCAGAAACGGTATGAGCAACGTCTTCGGTGCATAGCGTGGCGGCGAAGGTGAGATACCCCCCCGTGAGAGCTTTCCCAATGCACATGATGTCCGGCGAAATGCCCGCGTGTTCGCAGGCAAAGAGCTTCCCGCTCCGGCCAAAGCCCGTCGCTATCTCGTCGGCGATAAGCAGGATGTTGTATTCCGTGCAAAGCCGGCGCACCTGCTTCAGGTAGTCGGGGTGATAGAAGCGCATGCCGCCGGCTCCCTGGACAATCGGTTCGAGGATGAAAGCGGCAATGTGCTCGTGGTTCTGTTGCAGGAACGCCTCGACCTCGTTGGTTTCCGCCTCGTCAAATGCATCGTGGAAGCCGGAACGCGGAGCAGGCAGAAAGTACTGCTTTGCCAGGTTCTTGTTGAAAATGGCGTGCATGCCCGTATCGGGATCGGAAACGGACATGGCATGCCAGGTGTCGCCGTGATACCCGTTGCGGATGGTGACGAATGTGTGCTTAGTGCTGCACGAACGGGAATGCCAGTACTGAAGCGCCATTTTCATGGCCACTTCCACGGCCACCGACCCCGAATCGCTGAAGAAGACATGCTCAAGGCCGGCCGGCACGATATCGATCAGCAGTCGCGCCAGTTCCACGGCCGGCTCATGGGTGATCCCGCCGAACATGACATGGGACATGCGGTTGATCTGGGCTGCCATGGCAGCATTGATCACCGGATTATTGTATCCGTGGATGGCAGACCACCAACTCGACATGCCATCAATCAGGCGCCGCCCATCCATCAGCTCAAGGTGAACCCCCTCGGCTTTTGCCACCGGATAGCACTTGAGAGCTTTAGTGGCCGAAGTATAGGGATGCCAGATGTGTGCCCTGTCGAAATTCAGAAGCTCTCGTTCAGTCATTTTCATAAATTCCTCCCGCCAAGGGGACGTTCTTAAAAACTTAACTAACGCTTTAATCTACAGTGTCAGTAGGTGGGGATAGTTTTGTATAACTTCTTTTCCGCGCCTTGCCGCAATGGTCACCCCAGACCCGGTAATGTCAAGGCGACGCGCTATGTCAATACCTCTATAACCTGATGAGTAGGCTGCATGACATATTATGCTTCGGGCAAGCGCCACCCGCCCCCCTTTTGCTCGCGACATCAGTTCAGTTTCCGATATTTCCAGCTTTTTTAGCACGAGCTCGATGATCTGGTCGAGGGTGGCCTTATTTTCAGGGGGTGCTGTCCTGGTGTGGCAAAGAACCTGGTCCACAAAATCCCCCGCCCCGAGTATCCGCGAATCCTGCAATTCTTGTTCAAGCGCTCTGTTCCCTTTCAGAATACCGATGCCAACCAGTTCGTCTCTGCGCCCCATCTTAATGCCGTCCTGGATAAAGGTACGATAGTTTGCAGTTGCGGAAGGAATGGCCGTGCCAAAACGCAGCAATACTTCTGCTGTTGATTGTCCGGACATTTCGTTTCTTCTCATGAGGACAGAGTGCCCACACCATGGATAGGCATCCAGGTCATCAAGGGTCGAAACCAGTCCGGCGCGCAATGGATTCAAATGGATATAGCGAACCAATTCAAGGAGGTACTCCTCCTCTTCACAGACAATGGATTTGTAACGGTTCTGGAAGAGGTGGCCGGAACGATTATGACGAAGATTGAATGTTACGGCATATCCGGTAAGCAGCCGTCTCATGAATTTTGAGAGGGGGATGTCCGTAGTCCGGAGAAGCAGGTGAAAGTGGTTAGACATTAACGCCCATGCAAGGCATTCGGTCTCCGTTGAATGGAGAAGACCAGAGAAACGCCTGACAAAATCATTGCGATCATCATCACTTGTAAAAATGTCACGCTTTTCAATTCCGCGCACTATGACGTGCTGGAGCAGATTCGGAATATCAATTCGGGCGGCTCGCGGCATAGCAGATAAATAGCAGGAGGGCTGACTTTAGTCAAGTTTTTAAGAACGTCCCCTTAAAAGGAATTCCTTTCATTTCAGCGACCGCACATACAAAACCAAGTACCAGCGGTGTTTCGGTGGCACCACCCTTTCCAGTACCGGTTCATGGCCGATGCCGAGGAGCATGTTTCGCAGGAGGTCGCCATCCCGGTAATTGGCGATCCGCTGCGAACGCAGATCGGCAGGCGCCGGCATGTAGCTCTCCCCCACCGGGCCGTTGCCCGCTCCTTTCTTGCCATGGCAGAAGACGCAATAGTAGTCATAGTAGACTCGCCCTCGCTGCCGGTTCTCAGCCGTGTCCGGCAGGGGATTCCGCACTGTCGCCGCCGATTCCTCTGTGGGCAGCTGCTCCGGCAGGTTGACCGGCACCGTTCCCTCCACCGGCGGCGGCTGGACCGTCTGATAGGCGCGGAAATGGTGCTGCACCGTCATGCGGGGTCCTTTGTACAGCACCAGACAGAATAATCCTGCGACTATCATACCGGCAACAATCACCAGGGCAGCAAAGAGCTTTTTCATCGGTTCGGACTCCGTTCCCGCAGCTGTTTGTTGTGCGGTTTCGGCGGATTCTCCGGTTGGGCCTCGGGCAGTTTGTGGATCTGCCGCTGCAGCCGCCCATCTGGCGCTGGGGGCTCTTCCGTGGAATAGATGGATTCCGCCGGCGTATCGGGAAGCTGGCCGAAATCCCAGTAGCGCTGACCTTCAAGGACAAAGCGGTAGGCAATTAGGCTGTAGGCGATGAGCGCCAGGCTGAGCATGGTGATGATCACCCATTCCCAAGGGCTCGGCAGTTGCCGCTGCTCGTCGTATTTCTTTCTCTCTGCCATGGCTGCCTCACCAGTTGGGGAGCCTGGTCATGGCCAGGGCGGTGTGGGCAATGCCGTAAATAAAGGTGCCGAAGATGATCAGCACCAAGGGCCAGGGCATGAAGCTCAATACCCACTGAAAGAAACTCAGCGGTCCCCGGATGCGGATCTCGCTTTCCCGGCGGGTTTCCTCTTCCCGGGGGCGCCACATGGCGATGTAGGTGAGGCAAAGCAGGATCATCAGGGAGGTTCCTGCCAGAAGGGTCTCCACAATCCACTGGTTCTGCTGCACGTAGAGGTTGAAAGACATCATCGTTATTTCCCCTTTTGCCGCTTCGGCTCCCTTTCGGGAATGCCGCTTCTAAGCGGCAGATAGCGGGCCCGGTCCTGGTCGGAGAATTGTCGCGACCGGACGGCCCAGACCAGCGCCATGGTGATGGCCGCAATCATCACGCAAAGGAAACCGAGCCACATGGCGAGAAACGCTGTGAATCCCAGACCGCACACGATCAATCCCCCCCCTTGGCCGGCGGATGGTACGGATTGCGCCAATCCTCTTCGTACGAGGCATCGATGCCGCGGGGCTCAATATTAGCATCCGTATAGCCTAAGAAGCTCACCGCCAGGTAATTGGCCAGGTCCCAGATCTTCTCCGATTCCAGGTGCTTTTTGAAATAGGGCATGCCGGTGCCGGTGATGCCGTTCATGATCTGGTAATAGAAGATGCCGCCGATATAGCGATTTGCCTCAAGGTGCCGCCGCAGCGTGGTGAAGTTCAGCGGCGGCGGATAGACCCAGGCCGCCGCAGGCCCCTTGCCGTCACCGATGGGACCGTGGCAGTTGACGCAGAATTCCTGGTAAATGCGTTTTCCCCGCAAAAGCGCCGCCTGGGTCGCCGGATAGGGGTTCGGCATGGGGCGCCAGACGGCGGGCACCTGGGAGTGGAGCCATGTGATGTTGGCATCGGCCCCCGCTTCATAGGCAACAACAGCCGATTTTTTCCAATGCTGCTGCCGGGCGACCCGCACGTCCGCCTGTTTCCATCCCAAGGCCTGAACATAGGCGGTCAGCTTGCGGATCTTCTCCTCGCCAAGGAATTCCCACGACGGCATCACGGAAATGGGGCTGGTGAAGCGGGGGTTGATGAAATGGGCCTTGTGCCAGTCGTCGGGATGCTCTCCCCCTTCCTGGGACAGGTCCGGCCCGGTGCGCTCGCTCCCCAGGATCGCCGGTTCCTGGGCCACGTAATCGCCGCTCTCGGCGATGCGCTCGGCGCCGATATCCCAGTCGTTGATGCGGATAAAGAGGGAATGGCAATAGCTGCAGCCATTCTGCACATAGAGGCGGTGCCCTTCCCGCTCATCTTCGGCCATGGGGCGCCAGATTGCCGACGGCGTCTCCTTCATGGTCATGGCCGGCAGCCCGACGATGATGAAGGTGGAGGCCCAGAAGACCATCAGCGCACCGACGATGAGCAGGGCCGGGGACATCTTCATGCAGCTTCCTCCCCTTGCTGTAGTTCGGCGATGGAAAGCTCCCGCCCCGCCAGGACGGTCATGACCACGTTATAGAAGCCGACCGAGGCGCCGGTGAGGATGGATATTCCCAGGGCGGCCCGGGAGATGTAGTAGGGAGCCAGCTCCGGCAGCACCCGGTAGACCGTCTCTCCATTGTTCCAGGCGTTCCCCTGGATGAGACCGGCCATGGTCAGGACGATGAAGAAGCCGGTCAGACCGAAGGTGATGAGGCCGAACTGGAGGCTGACCAGCTTCTGGGAATAGAGGCTGCGCCCCGTCACCAGGGGGAGGACGTGGTACATGGCCCCCAGGGCGATATAGCCGCCGAAGCCGAGCATGGCAATATGGGCATGGCCGATGGTCCAGTTGTTGAAGTGGGTGACCCGCTGCAGATAGGGAAGGGACTGGAGCGGCCCCTGAATGCAGGTGACGATGTACCAGGCGATGCCCGCCATGACCAACCGGGCGGCCGGATCGCCCCAGACGGCTTTGCCCTGCCGACGGGCCGTCAGCCAGAGATTGAGGACGACAATGGAGACCGGCACCACCATGGCCACCGAATCGACGATGGAGACCGCTTTCAGCCAGTTGGGGATGGGTGATTGGAGCACATGGTGGCCGCCGATGTGGCTGTAGAGGGCGATGAGCAGCCAGAAGCCCAAAAGCGACAGAGTATGGGAATTGAGCGGCATTTTCGCCGCCCGCGGGATGACGAAATAGGCGGCCCCGGTGGCAAGGGGGGTGATGAGCAGCCCCGGCAGATTGTGCCCCCAGAACCAGAGAAAGAGGGAGTCAATCAGGCCGGGCATGGCTCCGGTCGCCGGATGCCAGATTACGTTGCCCAAGGGATAATTGCCGGCAGTCCAGAGGAAGGCGGCCATGAAGTACCAGACCGAGACATAAAGCTGTTCTTCTGTGCGGCTGGCGATGGTCATGGCCGTGTTGTAGACCAGGAGCAGCACCGACAGGATGAGGATGATATCGGCACTCCAGACGTATTCGCTGTACTCCCGCCCCTGGGTAAAGCCGAAGGCGAAGCAAAGCGGGCCGCTTGCGATGGTGATGTTCCAGAGGAAAAAGCTCACCCAGGCCAGCCGCTCCGACCAGAGTTTCGTCCGCAGGAGCGCCGGGATGTAGTAAAGGCCGGAGCCGATGAGCATGGTCCCGGCAAAGCCATAAAGCATGGTATTAACATGCACCGGCCGCTCCCTGCCGAAGACCAGCCAGGGGATATTGGAGAAAAACTCCGGCGAGACCAGATGGATCGCCGAAACCATGCCGTAGAGGGCACCAACAACGAACCAGAAGGCCCCGGCAACCATGAAGGCCAGGGAAGCACTTTGGGGTTTGTCGAAGAATTTTGGCATAAGCGTCCAGGTGTTTTTTTTAACGCATTTTCCATAGGCTGCCACGGCTTCGGGAATGAGTGACCGAGCCGTAGCGGCGAGCGGACACCCGCCGGGAAATGACCCGAGAGTGAAAAGCGGGTTTCACAGCACGGCAGTAATCAGAAGCAGAGACGCCGCTGGGTCCGCAGCTACGGCGACCGAACGAATGGACGAAGTCGCGGCAGCCTGCACCGTCGTCATCTATGACAGGTAAAACAGTCATGGGTCGCATTCTTCTCCCGGTGGCACTGGATGCAGAAGCCCATCTCGAACTTCCGCGCCGCCACCACCCGGTCCATCATGGCCACGTTGCCGTGGCAGTGGCCGCAATCTATCCCCTTGTTCAGGTGCAGGGAGTGGTCGAAATAGACAAATTCCGGCACCCAGTTGACCCGCTGCCAGATGATCGGCTTCCCCTGGGCAAAGGCCTGACGCAGCTTCTCGATGTACGGATAGGTCCTGATGATTCGCTGGTGACAAAGCAGGCATGTCTGCAGTGGGGGGATGCCCGCCCGACGCTGTTCCGTCACGGTCGTGTGGCACATGAGGCAACTGAGCTGCTTCACATGCACATGGACCCGGTGGCTGAAGGGGATCGGCTGCCGCGGTCCGAGCCCTACCGGATAAAAGGTCGAAGAAAGCACCAGGAGGAATGCTGCCATAAGCAGCACGACCACCGCCGCCAATGCCCCCCGCGCCCACTCGTACTTTTTCACCCGCTTCTCCTCGTCTGCCACGGCACGCTCACTTTTCGCCATCTGGCCGAAAATAATCAGCCGGCAGACGACGCTGGAACTGCTCCATGCCCACCCCCAGAAGTCCGGCAAAGGCCATGGCCGCCGACAGGTCGGCCAGGCTGAAGGTGAAGTCTTCCCGCAAAGCCGGAGCCACCAGCCACCACCGCTCTAACCACATGCCGCAGAGGACCAGAAGAGAGATGCCTCCGAGGGACCAGCGGTTACACTTGGAGCGCTCCGTAAGGAGGAGCACAAGCGGCCCCAGGTAGACCACCGCCAAAAGGAAATAGCTCACCCCCAGCCAGGGCTGGAAATTGAGCCGGGGGACCAGGAAGCGGATCTCGTCCGGCAGGTTCTCGTACCACATGGGGAGCAGATGGGCATACATAAGATAGGTGGCCATGAGGCTGAAGGCGACTATCAGCCGTCCCATGTCCAGCAACTGCTCCTCCCGGGCCTGCCGCTGCCAGACCGAGAGGAAGGCCCAAGCGGCAATGGCGATGTAGAGGCCGGACATGAAGAAATATCCCCCCAGCAGTGTGCTGTACCATTCGGGATCGAGGGCCATGACCAGGTCGAAGCCGAGCAGGGAAAAGACGATGCCGTAGACGGCAATGAGAATCCCCCCCCAGAGCATGCCGCTCCCACGGCGGCGCGAAATCAGATAGCGGGCAGCGGTCAGCCAGAATATGGCCAGTCCCGCCAGGTCACGGCCGAAGATAAAGGCATTGTTCAGCCAGCCCCCCTGGTTATACTCCACGTCGTACCATGGCGACCAATGGCTGCTCCCCACCCAGAGCAGCACCAGCGCCACAAGGGAGGGAACGGCGAAGACAATGGCAGAGAGCGCCGTCCGTTCCAGTCGTTCGGGCCAGCGCCCGTTGCAGGCCCGCACCACCGCAGGCCAAACGGTCAGCCCACCCGCCAGGGAACAAAAAAACAGGAAATTGACGAGCAGCGCCCGCCATCCCCTGGGGGCGGCCGCAGTATTGATGGAAAAGAGCCAGAGGGCGGTGCCGGCCACGGCAAGAGCCCCCCAGGCAAGGGATGCGGCACCGAAGCCATGACGGGGGCGGTCAGTGGCGGACATGGATTTCCTCCGCCTCCGCAGCCGACATGAGCCCCTGCAGGCTCGGCAGATTTCCATCGCCGCAGGTGACGAGCAGGCCGAACTTGTCCCGGCTGAAGCGCCGATCGTAGAAGGGATTCACCTTCAACGTGAAGAGGCGCGAATGCAGCATCAGGCCAATCAGGTTGGCGATGCTCCCGATAAGGATCGTGCCCTCGAAAGCGATGACACAATAGGGGATGAAGGCCACCGGCGGCTTACCGCCGACTATGATGCTATTGACCAGGGCCGTGCCGATGGCCAGCCAAAGACCGCCCGAGAGCCCCGCAAGCGCCCCGGCCAGGGTCCAGAAGCGCACCGGGCTTTTCGGGTGTCCCATGACCTTTTCCGCTGCCTCCACCTTGACCGGCGAAAAGGTCTCCATCTCCCGGTATCCCGCGTCACAGGCCGCCTTGACCGCCTTTACCAGCCTTCCCGCATTGGAAAATACCGCCAGCACCGATGCTTTCCCCGGCTCCACCTTCTGCTTCACCTTTGTTTCACAGCAACCGGTCGGTGTGATCTCCTCGTCGGCGATTCTGCCTTTCAGATCGCTCAGGGGTACTGTCGGCAACACTTTACTGAAACCGAAAAACCAGAAAAAGAAGAAGGATGCCGAAGCCGCCGTGATGCCCATCTCCACCCAGGTGGGCATGTAGCTCCCCCAGTTGTGGGGGAGAAAATCGTGGGCAGTCGAGGTATAAACGATGAAGAGACGCTCCAGCCACATCCCCAGGTTGATGAGCAGTGAAATGACGAAGAGCAGGATGAAATTGGTCCTGACCTTTTTGAAGACGAAGGTCAGGGGGATAAGGACATTGAGGGGGATGATCAGCCAGTAAATCCAGGCAGCCGGTCCGGTCATCCGCCATTGGTAGAACTGCCATTCGAAGGTATTGCCCGAGTACCAGGCGATGAAGGCTTCGCAGGCATAGGAATAACCGACGATGGCGGCGGTGAGGATGATGGTCTTGGCCACCATCTCGAAATGGTGCAGCTGGATCAGCCGCTCCAGGTGCAGCAGCTTGCGCATGGGAATGAGGAGCGTCAGCACCATGGCCAGCCCGGAATGGATCGCCCCCGCCACGAAATAAGGGGGAAAGATGGCGGAATGCCAGCCGGGGAGGAGGCTCATGGCGAAGTCCCAGGAAACGACCGAGTGGACGGAAACGACCAGCGGTGTGGCCAGAGCGGCGAAATAGAGGTAGGATCGGCCGTAATGGCGCCACTGGCTGCCGGCCCCCGACCACCCCAGGGCCATCACCCGGTAGATCCGTGTGCGCAGGTTCCTGTCTCCGTATTTCTCCTCGTAGCGGTCCCGGGCCGCAGCCAGGTCGGGGATCATCCCCACCAGCCAGAAGATGAGACTTACGGTGAAATAGGTGCCGACGGCACAGACGTCCCAGACCAGGGGGCTGACGAAGTTCGGCCAGATCTGCCGCTGCGAGGGATAGGGGATGATGTAATAGAAGGCCCAGACCCTTCCCAGGTGGATGAGTGGAAAGAGCCCGGCAGTCATGATGGCGAAGATCGTCATGGCCTCCGACGACCGGGAGACTGCATCCCGCCAGTTGGCCCGCAAAAGATAGAGGATCGCCGAAATGAGGGTCCCCGAATGGGCGATCCCAACCCAGAAGACGAAGTTGCCGATATAAACCGCCCAGCCCACCGGCCGGTTCAGCCCCGTAACCCCCATCCCCGCCTGCATCTGGTAAAGCCAGACCAGCGCCCCCCAGCCAATACCGGCAGCCAGCAGGGCAACGGCTACAAAATAGGGTGTCCGCGGCGTCTGCATGGCGCTCAGCACATCATCGTTAATGTCGCCGTACTTCAGGTCAGACACGGTGCCCCCTCACCCCTCACCCCTCACTCCTCACTCTTCACTCTTCCCCATCAACCCGCCGCAGGTAGGTCACCGCCGGCTTGGTGTTCAGCTCCCCCAGCAGGTGGTAGCGGCGGGGGTCCTCCCTGGTCAGCCGGGTCACCGCCGCATGGGGATTGAGCAGATCACCGAAGGTATAGACCCGGGTAGGGCAGCTCTGGGCGCAGGCTGGTTGTATCTCCCCGTCGGCGATCTTCCGGTTCTCCCGGGCCGCCCGTGCCTCGACATTCCTGATCCGCTGCACGCAGAAGGTGCATTTTTCCATCACCCCCCTGCTGCGTACCGTCACCTCAGGGTTAAGTTGCATGTCCAGGGGCTTTGACCAATTGATGTTGATCCAGTTGAAGCGCCGCACCTTGTATGGACAGTTGTTTGAGCAGTAGCGCGTGCCGATGCAGCGGTTATATATCTGCGCGTTCAGCCCCTCTTCGTTGTGCATGGCGGCAAAGACCGGGCAGACCGGCTCGCAGGGGGCTGCATCGCAATGCTGGCACAGCAGAGGCAGCCAGCCTAGACGGAGGGAGGAACGGGGCTTGCGGTAGGGGGCGACCCGCAGCCAGGCCATCTCCCTCCCCTCCCCCACCTTCCCCTTGCCGATAACCGGGATATTGTTCTCCGCATAGCAGGCGACAGCGCAGGCACCGCAGCCGATGCAGCGCTGCATGTCCACCACCATCGCCCAGCGGTGGGACAGGTATTCCCGCTTCGGATACATGTCCCGCTCCGGCTTGTACCCTTCCGGCAGAGGGAGGGTCAGTTCCTCCCCATCCCCCGGCTCCATGCGGCTCACCTGGGAGAGGGGAATCCATTGCACCACGTCACGGTGCCACTGCTGCCGGGTCATCATGGTGTAAGTCGGATCGTCGGCTCGTTTTCCACCCACCCGGCGCAAGGTTGCATGAGCGAATACCGCGTCACGCTCCCCGCTCCCCAGGAGCAGAAACGGATTGGCGCCGATACTGTCGGCAATGCGCCCCATGGCCGTGTGTCCCTGGCCGAAGGCGATGGCCGCTACCCCACCAGCCACCTCGTCGGTGATCCGCACCGGAGCGCGAATGGAGCCGGCGCCGGTGCGAAGCTCGGCCACATCGCCGTTTTGCAGGTTCAGAGCAGCTGCGGTGCGGCTGTCTATGTCGAGCCAGTTACCCCAGGTGATGGAGGTAATCGGGTCCGGCGCCTCCTGAATCCAGCCCCGGTTGGCCGTCCGTCCGTCGTGGAGCATGATCGAGCCCCAGGGCCAGACCTGCACCTCCCCCGCCTTCAATTGGGAAGGCCTGGGCACCGGGGTTAGGAATCCCACCCCTTCAGGGCACAACGCCACATGGGGGGGCGTTTCCTTCGTGCTCCAAACCCCGCCACGGCGAAGGGCGTTTTTCCAGAACTCATCGAAGGTGGCTGCCTGGGCATAGCTTCCATGGAGCTCATGCCAGCGCTGGGTGAGCCAGTCCCTGAAGGCGGTGACCGGGGCTTGGCCTTGCCGCCGGGCCAGGGGGCGTCCCGCTTTTTGCGCAAGGGTGAGGAAGATGTCCCCGACCGGCCGGGTATCGTAGAGACGCGCCATGGTGGGCTGCATGATACCGTGAACGCCTTGCTCGGGATCGTAGTCCCCCCAGGTTTCCAGGGGGTAATCGACCGGGAGTACCCAGTCGGCAGCGGCAGCGGTTTCGTTTTCCAGCGTCCCCAGGTAGACGATCATCCCTGCCCGGCTCACCGGGAGCGCTGCATCCCCTCTGGTGAAAAGGGGATTCGTATCATGGATGAAGAGGATGTCGTCGGGGCCGAGGGAAGCCAGGAAACGACGAACCTGATTTTCGCCGGCAACGTCGGAGAGGGCGTGGCGGCGGCTGAAATCCACCGTCTGGTTTATGCGGCCGGCGACATAATTAAGCAGTGCCACGGCAATGGCCGTCTCAGTTGCCAGCGGGCCTGAGCTACCCACCGGTGCAGTCAGGGCAACGCTGGAGCCGGCGGCGCAGAAGTTGCGGCAGAGCTCGACCAGCTTGTTTTCGTCCACCCCCGGCAGGTGAGGTGCGTCGACGAGCAGAGCCTTGATCGTGGCGCGGAGGGGCAGGCCATTCCTCCCCCAGCCGTTTTCCAGGATGATCTGGAGCATCTTCAGGGCCACCAGCCGCTCCGCCCCCGGCGGCACCTGGAGATAGAGGTCGGCATTGGCGGCGGTCATGGAGAGACGGGGACCTATGTAGACCATGCGGTTCATGTCCCTGTTGTTGCGGTAGGCGTGCATCTCACCGAACTGGGAGGCATGGGAAACGGGCGAAATCCACGATTCAAGGAAATCGGCAGCAAAACTGACAATCACCTGGCATTCCTGGAGGCGGTAACGCGGAATGAGCGGCAGGCCGAAGAGCCGGCCGTGGGCCTCCTTCAGGGGCTCGTAGGAGAATGCCTCGTAGAACAGCAGCCGCTCTGAACCGAAGGCCGCGGCAAAGCGTTTCATGACCTCAGCCAGCGCCCCGGTCTGCAGGCTGCTCATGAGCGCAACACGTCCCCCGGCTTTGAGGCGTCCGGCAATGGCCGCCAAGGCCTCGTCCCAGCTTGCCGCCCGGCTGTCCGATCGTTGAGGCCGCGAGTTAACCCGCTGCAACCGGTCCGGGTCATAGAGCCCCTGCAGGGCCGACTGTCCCCGTGGGCAGAGTCCCCCCCGGTTCACCGGATGGTCCGGATTCCCCTCGGCCTTGGTGACCCGACCATCCCGGTGCCAGAGATGCATGCCGCACCCCGCAGGGCATTCGCGGCAGGTGGTGGCGAAGAGCGCCCATTCGCCCGGTCTGATGTTTTCCGGAGGGATGACCTGGGGAATGAGCCTGTTTACCAGCTTCCGGGGAGGATCGACGGCCAGCGCCACCCCCGAACCGCCGGTAATCCAGAGAAAGTTGCGCCTCGTCATCTTCGGCATCCGGTCCGTCCCCGCTGAAAGGCGCTGCCATGCGCACCCAGGTAAACATTAAACATCACCAATATTATTTATTTTTAACAAGACACACCCGCAAGTCAAGGCGGCAAAAATGGCCGGGTTCTGTTGACAAGGGGGGATGTGGCCTTAGACTTTTTGTGAGAACCACTTAATTTATGGAGGAATTCCCATGGCATTGACGACCAGCGACTATCTGGTGCAGCGGCTCGTGGATTGGGGAATCGACAAGGTTTACGGATATCCGGGGGATGGCATAAACGGCGTCATGGGCGCGCTGCACAGGGCGCAGAATAAAATACGCTTCATTCAGGCGCGCCATGAGGAGGAGGCGGCATTTATGGCCTGTGGTCATGCCAAGTTCACCTGCGAGGTCGGCGTCTGCATCGCCACCTCCGGCCCCGGCGCCATCCACCTGCTCAATGGCCTCTATGATGCGAAACTCGATCATCAGCCGGTCGTAGCCATCGTCGGACAACAGGCGACAACGGCACTGGGGGCCGATTACCAGCAGGAGGTGGATCTCATCTCCCTGTACAAGGACGTGGCCCACCATTTCGTCCACATGGCCTCCAACCCGGCCCAGATCAGGCAACTGGTAGACCGGGCCATAAGAATCGCCCTTGCCGAGCGGACCGTGACCTGCATCATTATCCCCAATGACATTCAGGAACTGGATGCGGTGGAAGCTCCTGACCGCAAGCATGGCTCCACCTACACCGGCATCGGCTTCACCAGGCCTGCCATCGTCCCCCAGAGGGATGATCTGCGGCGGGCGGCGGATGTCCTCAACGCCGGCAGGAAGGTGGCGATTCTCGTTGGTGCCGGCGCGCTCCATGCCACGGAAGAGGTGATCGAAACGGCAGAAAAACTCGGCGCGGGGGTTGCCAAGGCACTCCTCGGCAAGGCGGCAGTGCCCGATGATCTCCCCTTTGTCACCGGCCCGATCGGGCTTTTGGGGACGAAACCGAGCTATGACCTCATGCTGAACTGCGACACCTTCCTTATGATCGGCAGCGGTTTTCCCTATGCGGAGTTCCTCCCCAAGGAAGGACAGGCCCGGGGGGTACAGATCGATATAAACCCGCGCATGCTCAGTCTGCGCTATCCAATGGAGGTAAACCTGCAGGGAGACGCGGTCCTGACGCTACGGGAACTGCTGCCTCTCCTTGACAGGAAACCACACCATGAATGGCGCGAGCAGGTGGAAGCAGGCGTGAAAGAATGGTGGCAGATCATGGAGGCGCGGGCCAACCTGCCCGCCACCCCCATCAACCCCCAGAAGCTCTTCTGGGAGCTTTCCCCCCGACTGCCCGACAATGCCATCATCACCTGCGATTCCGGCTCTGCCGCCAACTGGTATGCAAGGGACCTAAAGATGCGGCGCGGCATGATGGCCTCACTTTCCGGAACCCTTGCCACCATGTGCCCCGGCATTCCCTATGCCCTGGCGGCAAAGATCACCAATCCTGAGCGGGTGGTGGTCTCCCTGGTGGGTGACGGCGCGGTGCAGATGCTGGGGGTCAATGGCCTCATCTCCATCGCCAAGTACTGGCGCGAGTGGAGCGATCCCCGACTGGCGATCCTGGTGCTGGACAACCAGGACCTGAACCAGGTCACCTGGGAACAGCGGGTCATGAACGGTGATGCCAAATTCCCCGCATCCCAGGATCTGCCCGCCTTTCCCTATGCGCGTTATGCCCAGATGCTGGGACTGGAAGGGATAGAACTCCGCCATCCCAATGAAATCGGCGCCGCCTGGGATGCGGCCCTCAAAGCTGGAAAGCCTGTAGTCATCGACGCCCATTGCGACCCGGATGTTCCGCCACTGCCGCCGCACATCACCTTCGAGCAGGCGAAAGGCTACATGTTCTCCATCTTCAAGGGGGACGCCAACCTGGGAGGGATGGTCAAGCAGTCGGCAAGGCAGATGATGGCCAATTTCCTCTCCAGCAACGAGAAGCAGTGACCGCGGAATGAAGGGGACAATAGAGGACGTTCAGGTCAGGGCCTATCGGATTCCCACCGATGATCCGGAAGCGGATGGAACCTATCGGTGGGATTCGACGACCCTGGTCGTCGTCCATTGCCGCGCCGGCGGCACAGCAGGATTGGGCTACAGCTATGCCGACGCTGCAGCAGCGACCCTTGTCAAGGACAAGCTGGCCGGGAAGGTACTGGGCAGGAGCGCCTTCAACATTCCCGGGTGCTGGTTTGCAATGGCCGGTTCGGTGCGAAACCTGGGAGAGCAGGGGATTGCCATGCTCGCCATTTCCGCCGTAGATACCGCTCTCTGGGATCTGAAAGCGAAGCTTGTGGGGCTGCCGCTGGTGGACCTGCTCGGGGGAGTGCGGGACCGGGTGCCGGTTTATGGCAGCGGCGGCTTCACCTCCTACACCATCGAACAGCTGCAGCACCAACTGGCAGGATGGGTGGAGGAGGGGATAATCCGGGTCAAGATGAAGATCGGCACCCAGCCCGACAAGGACCCGGAGCGGATCGCAAGGGCGCGGGCGGCGATCGGCTCCGCGCAGCTTTTTGTCGATGCCAACGGCGCCTATGACCGCAAGCAGGCCCTGGCCATGGCGGAGATCTTCAACGATTACCAGGTCAGCTGGTTTGAAGAGCCGGTGGTGCATCACGACCTGGAGGGGCTGCGTCTCATCAGGGACCGCGCTCCGGCAACCATGGAGATTTCCGCAGGGGAATACGGCTTCGAGCTGGATTATTTCCGGCGCATGGCGGAAGCAGAAGCGGTGGACGTACTGCAGGCCGATGCCACCCGCTGCGGCATCACAGGTTTTCTGCAGGCCGCCAACCTCTGCCAGGCCTTCCATCTGCCCCTCTCATCCCACTGCGCACCGGCACTGCACCTGCATCCCTGCTGCGCAGCATCGGCGGTGCGGCATATGGAATATTTCCATGATCATGTAAGGATCGAACGGATGCTGTTTGACGGCGTCGTGGTGCCGGTGGCGGGGGAACTGGCCCCGGACCGCAGCCGCCCCGGGCTGGGAATCGAACTGAAAGAAGATGTGGCAAAAAGATATGAAATATGAATGATCAGGTTTTAACTGAGCAAAGTGATAACCTTGGTATCTCCGGAGGCGATTGATGCCGCACTACGAGGAGAGCGAGGAATTTGTCAGGACCACCCTCAATCCTGGTGCGCTGGAAGCAGATCTGCGCTATCAAGTGGATGGAGAGGTCCGTTTTGACACGACAAGCCGCGCCCTCTATGCCACCGATGCCTCCAATTACCGGCAGGTACCCATCGGCGTCGTTATTCCGAAATCTGCGGCCGCGGTCGTCAAAACCCTGGAGATCTGCAGGCGTCATGGCGCGCCCATCGTCTCCCGGGGGGGAGGAACCGGCCTCTGCGGCCAGACTTGCAACCTGGCCGTGGTCATCGACCATTCCAAGTATCTGAACCGCATCCTGGAACTGGACCCCGACAACCGTTTTGCCCGGGTAGAGCCGGGGACCATCCTCGACCACCTCCGGGACCAGGCGGAGCATTACCACCTTACCTTCGGCCCCGACCCCGCCACCCACAATCACAACACCTTCGGCGGCATGATCGGCAACAACTCCTGCGGCATCCACTCGGTCATGGCCGGACGCACCGTGGACAACATCCTGGAGCTGGACGTGGTGACCTACGACGGGCTGCGGATGAAGGTAGGGCCCACCAGCGAGGAGGAGTTGCAGGCGATCGTCGCGGCAGGGGGACGGCGGGGGGAAATCTACAAGGGGATGCGGGACATCCGCGACCGCTATGCCGACCTGATCCGCAGCCGCTATCCGAAGATTCCCCGCCGTGTTTCAGGCTACAACCTAGACGATCTGTTGCCGGAAAACGGCTTCCACGTAGCTCGGGCTCTGGTGGGCACGGAAAGCACCTGCGTCACCGTGCTGGAAGCGAAGATACGACTCATCCACAGCCCGCCCGCCCGCTCAATCCTCCTTCTGGGCTACCCTGACGTCTTCACCGCCGGCGACCACATTCCCGATATACTCACCTACAAGCCGGTGGGACTGGAGGGGCTCGACGACCTGCTCATCAAGTTCGCCCGAAAGAAGGGGCTCCACACCCACGACCTGGCCCTTCTCCCCGAGGGAAACGGCTGGCTGTTGGCGGAATTTGGCGGCGACAGCAAGGAAGAGTCGGACGGCAAGGCCCGCCGGGCCATGGAAGCCTTGAAAAAGGTTAAAAGTCCGCCCTCCATGAAGCTCTTCACCGACGAAGGGGAAGAGAAGAAGATCTGGGAGATTCGGGAATCGGGGCTGGGGGCGACCGCCAACGTGCCGGGGATGCCCCTTTCCTGGCCCGGCTGGGAGGATGCCGCCGTGGACCCGGCCAGGATCGGTGACTATCTGCGGGAGTTCCGCAGGCTCCTGGATGACCATAAGCTGATTGCCTCACTCTATGGCCATTTCGGCGACGGCTGCATCCACTGCCGCATCTCTTTCGATGTCTTCAGCCATGACGGCATCCGTAACTATTTGTCATTCATCGACAAGGCCTCGGACCTGGTGGTCAAGTACGGCGGTTCCTTCTCCGCCGAGCACGGCGACGGGCAGTCAAAGGCGGTCTTTCTGCGCAAGATGTACGGGGACGAGCTGATGGAGGCCTTCCGCCAGTTCAAGGCTCTCTGGGACCCGCAGTGGAAGATGAATCCCGGCAAAGTCATCGAGCCGTACCTGCCGGACCAGAACCTGCGGATCGGCACCGACTACAACCCCTGGCAGCCGGCTACCCATTTCCATTTTCCGAAAGATGAGGGCAATTTCCCCCGGGCGACGCTGCGCTGCGTCGGGGTCGGCAAGTGCCGCCGCACCCACGACGCCTTCATGTGCCCGAGTTTTCTCGCCACCCGCGAGGAGAAACATACGACGCGGGGTCGCGCCCATCTCCTCTTCGAGATGTTTCGCGGCGACTTCATCAAGGATGGCTGGCGAAGCAAAGAGGTGCTGGAATCGCTGGAGTACTGCCTCTCCTGCAAGGGGTGCAAGAACGACTGCCCCGTCAACGTGGACATGGCCACCTACAAGGCGGAATTCCTCTCCCACTACTACCGGCGCAGGCTCCGGCCGCTCCCTGCCTATTCCATGGGGCTGATCGGCATCTGGGGCAGGATCGGCGCCCGGATGCCGGGCATGGCCAACTTCGTTTCCCATGCCCCGCTGTTGCGCACCGTCACCAAGGCGCTGGGGGGTATCGCCCGGGAACGGACCATGCCACGCTTTGCCGAGGAAACCTTCACCGCCTGGTGCCGGCGCACCGGCAGGCAGCCCGGCACAGGGCGGCCGGTGGTCCTCTACCCCGACCTGTTCAATGACTGTTTTTTCCCCGAGACGCTCAGGGCGGCCCTGGAAGTGCTGGAGCACTATGGCTGCAGCGTCAATGTGCCGGAGCAGGTTCCCACCGTGCGCCCCCCCATCGATTACGGCATGATCGGCTATGCGAAAAAGCAGATTCTCAAGGCGGTGGAGTTGCTCAGCCCCCACGTGCGCCGGGGGGAGCCGGTTATCTTTCTGGAGCCAAGCAGCGCCGCTGTGTTCCGCGACGAACTGCCGGAGCTCATGCCGCAGCACCAGGACGGGCAGCGGTTGACGCAGTTGGCCTTCCTCTTCAGCGAATTCATCGAGCAGGAGGGCTTGGCTCCGCCGCAGCTCTCCGGCAAGGTCGTTTTCCATGGCCATTGTCATCAGAAGGCGGTACTGAAAGTGGAAGCGGCCCGCCAGCTTCTGAAGAAGATGGGACTGACGGTCCAGGAGCCCGAGCCAGGCTGCTGCGGCATGGCCGGCTCCTTCGGCTTCGAACAGGGCAAGTATGACATTTCTCTGAGGATCGCCGAACGGGCGCTTCTCCCCGCCATCCGCCAGGCGAGCCTTCCCACCTATATCGTCGCCGACGGCTTCAGCTGCCGGACGCAGATCATGGGGGGTGCGGGGAGGAAGCCGCTGCACACTGCAGAACTGCTCCAGCATGCCATCCACGGAGAAAAAGGAGCCTCGTCATGATCAGCACCGCCAGTGTCGGCAAGCACCCGCTCCATCCCATGCTCATCCCCCTCCCCATGGGGCTGTGGATCTTTTCCCTGGCCTGCGACATCATCCTTTTCGCCACGGGGGACGACGTCTGGCGAACGACCTCCCTCTATGCCATGGGGGGAGGCGTCATCGGAGCACTGATAGCCGCTCTCCCCGGTTTCGTCGATCTCTTCACGCTGCACCCCTCGCCGGAAAAAAGGCTCGGCCTGTGGCACATGGCCATCAACCTGACCATCGTCGTCATCTACGTCGCCGATTTTTTATGGCGGCGCACCGGCGCCGGGGATGTGGGGCCGTTCATCCTTTCCGTGGTGGCGGTGCTCCTTCTTACCGTTTCCGGCTGGCTTGGAGGGGAAATGGTCTACGTCTACGGGACGGGGGTGGACCCGGCCTGCCGGCATAAACTTTGACAGGGCTGAGGATAATTACTGCGGAGTCACTCCATATGGAGGGATCATGAAAAACAACACCAAACGGACAGTGGTCATCACCGGGGCATCGGCAGGAGTCGGCCGTGCCACGGCCCACGCATTTGCCCGTGAAGGGGCGAGAATCGGCCTGTTGGCCCGGGATGAGAAGCGCCTGGAGGCGGTCCGGCAGGAGGTGATGGAGCTTGGTGGCGAAGGGCTCATACTGGCAACGGACGTCGCCGATGCCGACCAGGTGGAGCTGGCGGCAGCCCGGGTCGAGGAAGCCTACGGCCCCATCCAGGTCTGGGTCAACAATGCCATGGTCTCCGTCTTTTCGTCCTTCAAGGACATGACCTCCGATGAATTCCGGCGGGTGACCGAAGTGACCTACCTGGGGGTGGTTTATGGTACCTCTGCGGCCTTAAGCCGGATGATCCCCCGCAACAGCGGCACCATCATCCAAGTGGGCTCGGCCCTCGCGGAACGGAGCATCCCCCTGCAATCGGCTTACTGCGGCGCCAAGCATGCCATCAGGGGCTTTACCGACTCCATCCGCAGCGAATTGATCCACGACCGAAGCAGGGTGCATATCACCATGGTCCAGCTGCCGGCCCTCAACACCCCCCAATTCGACTGGACCAAGTCGCGGATGCCCTTCAAACCTCAGCCTGTCCCTCCCATCTTCCAGCCGGAGATTGCCGCCGACGCCATCGTCTGGTCGTCCCATCACCGGCGGCGCGAGCTCTACGTGGGAATGCCGACGGTCAAGGCAATGTGGGGCAACAAGCTGATCGCCGGCCTCCTGGACCGCTATCTGGCGAAAAAGGGCTACAGTGGACAACAGACCGAAGAGCTGGAAGAGCGGGACCGCCCCAACAACATGTGGCGCCCCGTGGAGGGGGATTTCGGCACCCACGGCAGGTTCGACGCCAGAGCCAGTGGCGAATGCCGGGAGCTGTGGCTGGCAGAGAACAAGTGGCTGGGACTGGGGCTTTTGACAGCAGGAGCCGGTGCAGCGCTTGCCCTGGTGCTGCGGGACAGGGCACAGAAGCCGGTTACGTAGACCGCCTGATGGAGCCAAAGCTGCAGAGAATGCGCCGAATAAAAAAAAGCCGGTTCCGAAAACCGGCTTTTGCATCGTGCATGCAGGAATCCTATTTGAAGAGAACCACCAGCAGCAGGATGAAGGAGATGACCGCCACCGTGGCATGGACCAGCATGATCGGTATCGGCAGCGCCCTTTTTTTCAGGTGAAAGAGGAAGAACAGGGTGAAACCGCCCAGAGCGGCGATGATGAAACCGATGAGTGACGCCACGGCCAGGGTAGGCACCACGTTACCGACAATGGTCACGATGAGCGTTATCAGACCAGCAGCAGCAAGGATGCCGTGCAGCATAGCAAGACCTGTCGGCGGAAGTTCGCGTCCTCCCAGACGGAGGGCAGCCATCACCGCTCCTCCCACCGCTGCCAAGGCGAAAAGTATGGTTGCCGTAACCATAAGCGACCTCCTTTTGGTGAAAGGATTGACTGCGTGCTTCTGATTTAATGATAACACTGCCACGATGTTTGTCCAGAGGGGGATAAGGGGCCGAAAGTCACGCCGATAGGACTTCTAGGGGAAAGGAGGATGGGAAAATGACGGCAAAAACCATCGGGAAAAAGCACTGGGCCATTGCCGAAGGATATATTCCCGCTTGGAGCCACGGTCCGGAGCCGGAGATGACCAGTCATGAAACCGCCTGTCTGCTCAATGCCGGTGACGAAGACGCCCATGTGAAAATCAGGATATATTTCTCGGATCGGGAACCGGCGGGGCCTTACCGCGTGACCGTTCCGGCTAGAAGGACACTGCACGTGAGGTTCAATGATCTGCAAGATCCAGAGCCGATCCCGAAGGGGACCGACTATGCCAGCACGATAGATGCGGATGTTCCCATCGTCGTCCAGCATACGCGGCTGGATTCCCGGCAGGCGAAAACGGCGCTTGTTACAACGGTTGCCTTTGCAGGAGACTGAGCACCGGCATCAGGTGGCGAGGGAGATGGCGATGGTTTCTCCCTCCGGAGAAGCGAAAAGTGGGACGGGATTTTCCTTGATCTCCTCCAGTAGCGCCATGAGTGTCTCTTCGGAAAGGGGGCGGTGGAAGTAATATCCCTGCACCTCGTGGCAGCCCTGTTCCTTGAGAAAGTCCAGCTGGTCGGAAGTTTCGACCCCCTCAGCAACCACATGCAGATTCAGGCGGGAAGCCAGGGCAATTATGGCTTCTACAATGGCTCTGCCGTTGGATTGGTTACCGAGATCCCTGATGAACGAGCGATCGATCTTGATCCGGTCGATGGGGAATTTATGCAGGTAGCCAAGGGAGGAGTATCCGGCGCCGAAGTCATCGACGACAATGGAAATATCCAGTTCCTTCAATTTGCCGAGGGCTTTCACCGCAGCTTCTCCATCGGCCATGAGACTGGTCTCGGTGAGTTCCAGGGCCAGAAACCGCGGATCTATGCCTGTCTCGCGGACAATGGAGCAGACGGCATCGGTAAAGCCGGGCTGGCTGAACTGCCGGCCGGAAACATTCACAGAAACCAGACACGGCGGCAGCCCCGCCTCGCACCATTCCTTCATTTTCCTGCACGTTGTCCTCAGCACCCACTCTCCAAGGGGAACGATGAGCCCCGATTCTTCCGCAGCAGCGATAAACAGGTCGGGCAAAATCCGCCCCCGCTCCGGATCTTGCCAGCGAACCAACGCCTCGACACCGATAAAACGGCCGTCACCGGCATTGACGATGGGCTGGAACTCCAGGAAGAATTCCTCCTGCTCAAGTGCATGGCGGATATTTGTCTCCAGTTCCATCCGGGCGTGGGCCTTCCGGTTCATCTCCGGCGAATAGAAATGGTATCCTTTGCCTCCCGCCTCCTTTGCCGCGTACATGGCCATGTCGGCACATTTCAGGAGACTGTTGCAATCGCTGCCGTCATCGGGAAAGACGGCGATGCCGATACTGGTCGATGCGTAGACCTCCCTGCTGCTTACGGGATAGACGGTGGTGATGTTGTCGATCAGGTGCTGAGCAAGATGGGCGACGTTCATCTCCTCCCCATCCAGGGTGGCGAGCACTACGAACTCGTCGCCACCGATACGGGCCAGGGTGTCGCTGCTCCTCAGCACATGACGGAGGCGGTTTGCCACCTGTATGAGTAACTGATCTCCGTGGGCATGCCCCATGGTATCGTTGATCACCTTGAACCGGTCAAGATCCAAAAAGAGCAGGACGAACCGCGTCTTTTCCCGGCGGGCCTTGGCCAGAATCTGCTCCAGCCTGTCCATAAGCAGGATACGGTTAGGCAGACCGGTCAGGCTGTCGTAATAGGCGAGCCTTCTGATCTGTTCTTCGTCGGCCTTGCGCTGGGTTACATCTTCCAGGAGAAAGGCGAAGAAGCCGGGCTCGGGGAAAAAGACCGCCACATGCAGGCGCTGTGAAGTCGCGTGCTGCACGAAATCGAAGGAAAATGCCTCGCCTGTTGAGGCGGCCCTGAGTATCTCCGGGAAATAACCGGCAACAGTCCCGCTGTAGAGTTCGTCACCATCCTTGCCAAGCATCTCTTCACGGGTGAAGCCCAGAAGCCGGCAGCAGGAGGGATTCACATCGACGACGGAAAAAGAAACGGGAATGCCGTATTCATCGTAGGTGATACGGTGCAGTGCCATCCCCTCTTTCATGCTCTCATATAGGGAACGGTATCTTTTTTCGCTCTCCTGGAGATAATTATAGGCACTCTTCACTGCCCGCAACGGCAGGGTGCATAGTACGGAGAAAAAGAGCAGGCCGACCAGCAGGGAACCGGCTGCAACGGAGGCGGTATCCCAGAGGAGTGGTGCAAGGGAGCGGGAAATCTTCATGGTCCCGACCATCGTGCCGGCATCGTACACCCCACAGGTACCGCTAAGAACCGGCCATCTCAGTGGATCCAAGCTTTCAGCGATGACGGTGCCGGTCAGGTCCGCAATGGATCGCTCCTCGGGCACCCGGTCGTGGGGACGGCGGTCCAGCATCTCGGACAGTCTCACATGCTCGAATTGCCACATGAGGGGGTTGCTGTTGATGATGCCATTGACGACAGCAGCGCCTGTTTCCGCTTCGGCATCGAGTGTGCCGTGCATGTAGTGGTAGGAGACGGTAAAATAGCCCAGGGGAACGCCTATCGTCACGGCAAGGGCCAGTATTCCCGCCAAAGCGGTGATGAGTCGGCATATCCGGTCGCTGCGGCTCATGGGTTCTTTTCATCCATCGCCGTCACCAGTACCCCTTCCTTTTTGGCCATCGCCCGACCTTGGGCAGAGTAGACAAAGCGGAGGAAATCCCGGGCGGCAGCCGTGGTCCGGGAAGTGGTGACGAACCGGACGTCCTTGGCCAGGGGATAGGTGCCGTCGGCAATACCAACGGGGGTAGGGGCCCTGCCGTTGAGCCTGAAAGCTTTCAGCCTTCCTTTCGCAGAGATGACGCAGCTGAGGGCGGCAGTGCCTATCGCTCCCGGAGTTCTCAGGATGCTTTCGGTGGCTTCCGGATCGGTCGCGGCGAAGATCATTCCCGGGCGTTTGCGGGCACTGCGCAGTGCCGCGTCCATTCCCGGTGAAAGTCCTGCCAGGATCTGCGCATCGATGTCGTCCCTCGGTCGCAGAATGATGCGGATGGGCTCTCCGTTAGGCCATTGGCGAACCTTTCCGGAAAAGATATCCGTAAGTTCGCGGGTCGTGATATCCTGCTTGCCCACCGCCGCAGGGGAAACGACGGCAAGCGGGATTCTGCCGTAGTCGGAAAAGGAGGCTCCTTGAGCCGCCTCCTCTCGCGTTACTACCTTGCTGCTGACGGCGATATCCAGGAAGCCCGCCAGGAGCGCCTTGACCGCTCCCTTACTGCCAAGCGGCTTGTTTACCACAAATTTGACATTGGGGTGTTGTTTTGCATAGGCACTGATCATCGGCCGCAGGATATCGACTGCCGCACCGGATCCGTTGATGCGGATAAGCTCCGCCCGAGCCTGACACAATGCCGGTAAGAAAAGCAGCCCGATGATGACCAGTGACAGGGAAGTTATATTTTTGACAGTAGACGCCATGGTTTCCCCTGTGGTGAGGTTGCGGCTAATTATTCAAAATTCATTCCACATTTTCAATGCTTCCACATTAGAAAGAGCGGCAAACTGACGGAGCGGAAGGAATGGGATAAAACGCCACCAGGAGCGCCTCTTCAGTAACAGGAGATAATGACGGCATTTAAAGTATTAATGAGACACGAATGGGCCACACCGCCTAAAGACGACATCACACAAGCGGTCGAAAACAAAAATAGCTTATAAAAACCTTAGTTATCCATCCGGACATCACATCGTCTTCCGTCAAATCCCCAGATGCGTGTAACCATGGTTTCCTTTAACCTTGTTCCGGAGCACATATCTGGTACCATAGGGGTATACTGCCGTCCGGAATGCGACAACAAAGGCCGCCACACGGGCTCACCTCCTGGGACAGGAGTTTTCCGGGATGGCGGAATCCCCCACAAAGGAGCTGCCATGGACCTGCGCAAACCATATGCCCTCGGTAAAACCGTTTCCTCCCCATTCGATGCGACGGAAGCGAAAGTACGGCAAGAGCTGCTCAAGGAAGGGTTCGGCATCTTGACCGAGATCGATGTGACCCAAAAATTCAAGGAGAAGCTGGACCGGGATTTCCGCAGATACGTGATACTGGGGGCATGCAATCCGGCCATGGCCTGGGAGGCATTTGCCCGTGAGCTGGATATCGGCACGCTTCTTCCATGCAACGTCGTTGTCTACGAAACCGATGACGGCGGCACCGCTGTCATGGTCATGGACCCGGTGGCAGCCCTGTCCCTGATCGGCAATGCGGAAATAGCAGAGCTGGCCGGAACGGTCAGGGGCAAAATGGAGCGGATGCTGTCGGCATTGTGAGAATGGGATGCTGAAAAAAGTGGTTCTCTTTGGCGGTGTGCTTCTGACCACCGCCCTGTGCTGGTTCGCCGTGCGCAATTACCGCGACGCCTCGGCCATTGCCGAGGAAAATCTTCGGGGCGTCGCCATCTCCATATCCTCCGCAGTGGAAAATATCGCCTTTCACGACCCCTCACTGGAATCTCTGCACGGACTCCACCCCGCCGACCTGGCCTTTCTCGCCTTAACCGACGACAGCGGCATCTACCGTTTTCATTCCAACGGTGACCTGATCGGCAAACGGGCCACTGCCGATCAGCGAGCCACGGAGCAGGAGGAGTCGGCCGGTCGCGTCACTCTCGGGACGGGAGAGCGGGCATACCAGTATCTCCACCCCATCCATCTGCCGGACAGAACGCTGCATCTGCGCCTTACCCTCCACACCTACCGGGCCGACACCGTCATCCGCAAGGCAACGCTCAATGTGGCCATTCTTTTTGGGCTGCTGGCGGCAAGTTGGGTCCTCTCCGCCATCATCTACCGTTTCGCCGTCAGGGACAAAAGGCACCAGTTGGAGATGGCCCGCCGGGAGGAGCTGGCCCGGCTGGGGGAGATGGGAGCCATGCTCGCCCACGAGATCAGGAACCCCCTGGCCGGCATCAAGGGGTTTGCCCAGGTTATCGGTAAAAAACCGGCGGATGAACGTAATGCCGCCTTTGCCGCAAAGATCGTCGCCGAAACCCTGCGCCTGGAACATCTCGTTTTCGATCTCCTGTCCTACGCCCGCACGGCTCCGCTTTCTCCCCTCCCCTTTCAGGCCCGCGAGCTGCTGGAAGGGGGCGTCGCCCTGGTCCGGGAGGAGTCGACAGCTAAGGAAGTGGCGGTTTCCGTGGCATGCCCGGCAGATCTCCTGCTCATGGGCGACCGGGACCAGTTGGGACAGGTGGTGCTCAACCTGCTGCAGAATGCGCTGCAGGCCGTCGGCCACGGCGGTAATATCCGGATTACCGCAGAGCGCTCCGAAACAGGAATAACCATCACTGTCACCGATGATGGCGACGGTATGGACAACGAAACGATCACCAGGGTCTTTGAACCGTTCTTCACCACCAAGGCCAGGGGAACCGGCCTTGGGCTCGCCATTTGCAAAAAGATCATCGAAGCACACGACGGCACCATCGCCATTGCCGTGGTTCCCGGTCGGGGAACCACGGTAACCCTGACATTTCCAGCCGCCATGGAGGCTTGAGTGGCAACAAAAGCATGTATTCTGCTCGTCGAGGACGACGAAACGTTCCGCAGCTTTCTGCAGACCATTCTTGAGGACGAAGGCTATGTGGTGCGCACAGCCGGCGATGGCCGGGAGGGGGAACGGGCCCTTGCCCGTGAAAGTTTCGATCTGGTCGTTTCCGACCTGAAGATGCCGGCTAAGAGCGGCCTGGAACTCTTTCGGGAGAGCAGGCAGGACCCGGGAGCCCCACCTTTCATCTTTCTTACCGCCTTCGGCACCGTCGATGAGGCGGTGGCCGCCATGAAGGAAGGAGCAGTCGATTTCCTCACCAAGCCCCTTGCCGCCCCCGAATCGCTCCTCTCCCTTGTTGCCAGGACCATCGAGAGCCAGACCCGCAACCGGGCCTTCGTCTCCCTCAAGGAAGCGGAAGCTGCAGGGCTTCCCCCCGAGGAACTGGTCTTTGCCGGGCAGGCCATGGAGACGGTGCGGCAGATGGTTCACGATGTGGCCGCAACCACCGCCAACGTCCTCATCTGCGGCGAAAGCGGCACCGGCAAAGAGTTGATCGCCAGGACAGTCCATCTCCTCAGCCCCAGAAAAAAGGCCCCCTTTGTCGCCCTGAACTGTGCCGCCATCCCGGAAAATCTCCTGGAAAGTGAACTCTTCGGCCATGAAAGGGGAGCCTTCACCGGCGCTCTGCAGGCGCGCCAGGGGAAGTTCGAGCTGGCGGCGGGGGGGACCGTCTTCCTTGATGAAGTGGGGGAAATGCCACTGGCGGTTCAGGCAAAACTGCTGCGGGTGATCCAGGAGCGGGTTTTCGAGCGGGTCGGCGGGCGCAGAGAGATCAGGGCCGATGTGCGCATCATCGCCGCCACCAACCGCGACCTGCAGGAAGAGGTAATGGCCCGGCGCTTCCGGGAAGACCTCTATTACCGGTTAAACGTTTTCCCCTTGCAGTTGCCGCCCCTGCGGGAGCGGTTCGACGCCCTCCCTGCCCTGGTAAATTTTTTTCTGCAGCGTTTCTGCCACCAGTTGAACAAGAAGCTGCCGCCGGTGGAGCCGGAAGTACTCAGGGCCATGGGCGCCCACCATTGGCCTGGTAATGTGCGGGAGCTGCAGAACGTTATGGAGCGGGCGGTCATCCTGGCCCGGGAAAAGATCGGCCTGGAGCATCTGCCGGAATCGATCATCTCGGCTCCGATGGAGAAACATGGGGGAAGCAAAGAGGTATTGCGTGACGTGGAACGGGACATGATCGTCAAGGCACTGGAAAGAAATCGCGGCAACCGCAGGCTCACGGCTGACGAACTGGGAATTTCCCGCCGCACCCTGCAGTACCGGCTCAGGGAGTATGGCCTGATCGATGAAGCATGAAAGTGGTGCAAAGCTTTCACCATTGGTGCAAATTTTTGCACCAGTCCACAGACTTGGCGGGTCTCGTTCGTATCGTAACTCCGCCATGTTACAGAAAATTTACTCCCGGCACGGTTCATGGAATACCCTCCTGCAGCATATTCCCAAAAAGGAGGAATCATGAAAAAGACAGCAATCAGTATGGTCATGGCCATTGCCGTCGTTGCCGCTGCTTTCCCCGCCCTTGCGGCCATAGGAAACGGGCCGCATGGTAAAGGCGCCGGCCCTTATGCCGGCGGCCAGAACCGGGCTGCCGTCACAAAGCCCACCTGTGACGGCACCGGCCCGAAGGGACTGGGAGCAGGAAATCAGCGTCCTATGGACGGCCGCGGCAAACAGTACCAGGGGAGCACCGCCCAAACTCCGCAACCCCAGACCGACCAAACGGCTCCACCGGCTATTGAGAGGTAAACACCCCCATGCGCCGCTCTGCCCTCATCATCATTGCCGTAACCATCCTCTGCTCGGTATCGACCGGAACAGCCCGGGCAGGTTTCGGCTTCGGCAGCGGCTCAACCAGGAGCGGACTGGATCTGAACGGCGGCTATGACGTGAATACCGTCACCACCATCAGCGGCACGGTCATCGCGGCGCCCCGGAGTACCGAGGAGAAGCAGGTTACCCTGCAGGTCAAAAGCGGCAGCGAGACCATCACCGTCTGCGTCGGCCCCCCCTCATTCTGGGAAGCTAGGGGGATAACGCTCAACGTCAACGACCAGGTAACCGCCAAGGGTTCCCTGGCCCAGGGGCAAGATGGGAAGAGCTATCTCATGGCCCAGAGACTTACCGTCAAGGCCAGCGGCGCCCAGGTGGAACTCCGGGACGAACGAGGGGTGGGGCTTTGGTCTGGACGGGGGATGAACGGCATGGGTCTCAACCGCCAGAACCGGGGCATGGGCTTCCGGGGGGGGATGATGCGGGGCGGTGGCGGCATGATGCGGAGATGACCGAAGCAGGAGAACAAATAAACGTGATGATAAAATCAATATTGAAAGTTGCGGCTGTGACCATCCTGGCCATCGGTGTAACGTCGGCCGCAGAAGCTGCCGACCAGCTCTTTTCAGTGGGGCTCGGGTTTGAATTCACCTCGGGAAGTTACGGCACCCCTGTCCGCACCGATGCAGTGCTGGTTCCGGTAACCGTGGCGGTCACTCCCGGAGATCGCGCAGCATTCTCCGTGGAAATCCCCTGGGTACGGCAAAGCAACAGCAACGTGATGGCTGGCCAGTTCCTGCAGATGCTGGGCCAGCAAACGGGAATGGCCACGGTTACTGGAGTCATGGGCACCCCGGGATCCGGCTCGGGCATGACCGGAAGCGGCACCACATCCATGACCACCAGGGATACCAGCAAGGCCCAGAGCGGCCTTGGCGACATCACCCTGCGCGCCGGCTACATCATCGCCAAGGAAGGGGAAATCATGCCCCAAATCCGCCCCCGCCTGTCGCTAAAAATACCCACCGCCGACAGTGACCGGGGACTGGGAACGGGAAAGTTCGACGAGGGCTTTGCCGTGGAATTCTCCAAGTGGTTCGGCGACTGGCAGAGCTTCGTCGAACCGGGCTACACTTTGCAGGGCAAGGCGTCCGGCCTTTCCCTCAAGAACTACTTCAGCCTCAACGGAGGAGTGGGCTACCAGTTGACCGACTCCTTCATGCCCGCCTTGGTCATCAAGAGCTCCACCCCCCTTATTGAAGGGGCAAGCGGGCTCCTTGAAGCACGGCTGAAACTGATTTACCAGGCAACATCCCAGGTGGGAATTGAAGGATATGCAGCCAAAGGGATGAATTCGGCAACGGCGGATTACAGTGCCGGACTCACCATCTATTACGATCTCTGACCTATCAATCAGGAGCTAAAAAATGAAAAAGATATGTGCAATTCTTGCAGCAGTGGGCATGGGACTTATTTCCGCCTGTGGCGGCGGCAGCAGCACCCAGGGAACATCGGTGGCAGGAACAGTGGCAGATGGCTACCTGCAGAACGCCCTGGTCTTCATGGACAAAAACGGCAACTACCAGCTGGACAGCGGCGAACCCTCCACCACCACTGATGCCAACGGTGCCTACACCCTGTCAGTCCCCCCCGAGGATGTGGGCAAGTATCCCATCGTCGCCATCGCCATAGCTGGTCAGACTGTCGATCAGGATACGAAAGCCGTCGTCACCAGTACCTACGTGCTCTGCACCCCCGGCAATGGGGTCTCTGGAACCGTCAGCAATTTCATCAGCCCCATCTCCACACTGCTCAGAGAAAAGATGGAGGCCAATCCCGGCATGACCGTGACAGAAGCCATGACTCAGCTGCGCAATCAGCTGGGCATGCCTGCCGGGATGGATATTCTTGCCGACTACGTGGCCGGTGCGAAAACAGGTAACAACATGAGCGAATATGGAACCATGCACCAGGTGGCCCGGCAGATGGCGGGGCTCATGGCAAGCCAGTCCGGATTGGTCATGAATGGTACCAGTACCAATGTCACCCGCTTTCGCGGCATGATGGGGGTCATCAACGCCAATCTTCCCGAGATAGCCGCCAACTACCAGGGGGGCATGGGCAGCGCTTTCATGATCTCCATGCAGAATATGATGCAAACCCAACTGGCCGGCATCCCCACCACCAGCTTCATGAACTTCTCCTCCTCGTTCCGCAACATGACCGGCGCCCGCTATTTCTGGAACTACAGCGGCGGCACCATGCAGCCCAGAAGCGGCAGCATGTGGAGCGGCAGAATGATGTAATTGTTTCCTAAGTATCGCAGAAAACTCCATGGCTGATTAAAAAGACACAAGCAGTGCCGCCTTTGCCAGGCGGCCCTGCTTGTGCTATACCATATGCATTCCCGGCGGCACCATCGGACGGTCACGGAGCATGGACATATGGCATATCAAGCCCTGCGCGACATAGAAATCCTTTTCGGTCTGGCACTGGTGACGGTGGTCATCTTCCGCCACCTGAAGTTTCCCTCCATCGTCGGTTTTCTCGTTACCGGCATCCTGGCGGGCCCACACGCCTCCGGCCTGATCGGCAATACCCACCAAGTCGAGCAGATGGCCGAGATTGGCGTCGTGCTGCTCCTCTTCACCATCGGCATCGAGTTTTCACTGAAAGAGCTGGCGCGGATCAAACAGCTGGTCATTCTCGGAGGCGGACTCCAGGTGATCCTGACCATTATCGCCATCACCCTCGCCGGCACGGTCATCGCCCACCCCCTCAACCAGTCGGTCTTCTTCGGCTTCCTCGTCGCCCTCTCCAGCACGGCCATCCTCATCAAGCTCCTCTCCGACGCAGGCGAGCTGGATACCCCCCACGGCAAGACCGCCCTCGGCATTCTTATCTTTCAGGACCTGTGCATCGTGCCGCTGATGCTCTTCACTCCGCTGCTCAGCGGAAGCGGCAGCGGCTGGCAGCAGATCGCCATGATTCTCGGCAAGGCAGTCGTCGTCATCATCGCTGCCCACTACAGTGCGGGATTCCTCGTCCCGTGGATCTTTACCCAGGTGGTCAAAACCAGGAGCCGCGAGCTGTTCATCCTGACCATCATCTTCATCGGCATGGGGACCGCCTGGCTCACCGCCCAGGCAGGCCTGTCCCTGGCACTGGGCGCATTCATCGCCGGTCTTGCCATTTCCGAATCGGAATACAGCCATCAGGCCTTAAGCGACATCATTCCCTTCCGCGAAGCCTTCATGAGCCTCTTCTTCATCTCGGTAGGGATGCTCCTCGACCCGGCCATCATCTTCACCAGCCCCCTGGCCGTCGGGGGACTGGTGCTGGCCATCATCCTCATCAAGACCGTGGTTACCACCGGTGCAGCCATGGCCCTCGGGCTCCCCATGCGCATTGCCCTGACCGCCGGCCTCTCCCTGGCCCAAATCGGCGAATTCTCCTTCGTCCTCAGCCAGTCGGGGATGAAGTACGGCCTTTTGGGCAGCGAGGCCTACCAGATGTTCCTGGCCGCCTCCATTGCCACCATGGGGCTGACACCACTCTGCCTGAAAATCGCCCCACCCTTCGCCGAAGGCCTTACCGCCAGGCTCCCCCATTCCTGGACCAGGGGGAGAAAGTCTTTTGCCGGCAACGGCAGGAAACCAGCCCTTGCCGATCACGTCATCATCGTCGGCTACGGCATGAACGGCAAAAACCTGGCCCAGGTATTGCGGCACCTGAAGATTTCCTATGTGGCGGTGGAGACCAATCCTTTCACCGTCAATGCGGAAAGGAAACGGGGCCGGCACATAATCTTCGGCGATGCCTCAAAGCCTGAAATCCTCGAGCATGCCGGGATCGACAAGGCCCGCATCATGGTCATCGCCATCTCCGACGCCGCCGCCAGCAGGCGAACCGCGGCCCTGGCCCGGCACATGAACCCTGGCATCCATGTCATTGTCCGGACCAGATACCTCATGGAAGTGGAGCCGCTCTTCAAGCTGGGGGTCAATGAAGTTATCCCGGAGGAATTCGAAACCTCGGTGGAGATCCTCTCCCGGGTGCTGAAACGGTTTCTCGTCCCCCAGGACGTGATCGAAAGCTGCATCGGCGAGGTGCGAAAGGACGGCTACGAGATGCTCCGCTCCGTGAGCAGGCGCCACAGCCATGCCGTCGGCATCGCCGGATTTCTTGCCGGTGCGGAAATCGGCACCTTCACGGTTCAGAAAGGGGCGGCCATCGAAGGGACCACCTTGAGCCAAGGCATCCTGCGCAGCATGTCGGGAGCCAGCATCCTGGCCATAAAAAGGGGGGAAGAAGTGGCGACCAATCCCGATCCGGTCTGGGAACTGAAAACCAGGGACGTGGTCCTGCTCCTGGGAAGCGCCCAGCAGCTAGCCGCGGCGGCGAAGCTTTTCGAGGCAGGGAAAGAGACAAATGGAGCGAAAACCTGAGGGAGAGGAACAGGAAATCGATGCACATCACATCAAAAGGACAGCCCTTCCCGATACCACGGAAGGGCTGTCCTTTTTGGAGCAATTATTAGAGGTTAAAGATCGTTCTGCTCTTCTTCCCCGTCAGTCATCCCTTCCTGGTGCCGCGGTCGGTGGGCGCGCTCCTTGGACGGCTTGAGGCTCTTGGCCAGCTCCCGCTGCTCGGGGGTCAGCAGGGCATGAATCTGCGTGCGGGTCTTGACCCGGATTACCGCCAATTCCGTCTGGATCTGGCCGATGGCGGCAGCAGTGCTCCTGACGAATGCTTCGTCAAAGCTGGTGCTTTCCCCTGCCTTCCTGAGCTGCTGCCGTTTTTCATGCAGCTGTGCCCTGAGAGGCTCGGCCGCTACCCGCTCGGAGCTGAACAACGATTTGATCTGGCTCTGCTGGGCATCAGTCAGTTTCAGCACCTTGGCCATGCGCTGCAAGAATCTTCCTTCATGCATGGCCGGTCCCGGCCTGCTACCGCAATTGTCGTCCGGCCCGCGTCCGGCCAATACCGCAGTTCCTCCGCCGATGGTCATCGCTACCAGAACAGCCGCTACAATCGTGTTATTCTTCATGTCCGTTCTCCTTTCCTTAACCGGCACCGGTCCAGTGCCTGTTTTAATGTTTCGAAGGTACCAGGGGAATGTGAACGAAATGTGGAAGAAATGAGGAAATCCGCCGATGGGGCAAAAGTGCCTGTATTTGCCTTGGATAGTTGTGATAAAACTGGTGAACAGGTAATTTAAATCGAGGAATGGATGCACATCAGCATTACCCAAAAACTCTTTATCGCCATCCTGACGGCGGCCGGTCTGGCTGTTGTCAGCCTGGTGCTCATCATGCAGTGGAACCTGAGCCGCGGCTTCCTGCGCTATGTGAACGCCCTGGAGAGCTCAAGCATGAGCCGCCTTGCGAACCGCTTGGAGCAGTCCTATGGTGACGATCCCGGCTGGCAATCTCTTCGACAAAGCCGGTCCGCCTGGTATGACCTGGTCAGAACCTCTCTTCCCGAGGAAAACGTTCCCCCCGGATCGGACAGCCGGGACCTGCTGAAAAAACCGGTCCCCCCTCCGGTTGTCCGGCATTTTGTCCAGCGCCTGTTTCTGCTCGACGCCCGGAAGAAACCGCTCGTAGCGGAAGCGACGCCAACAGGCGAAAGCGAACTGACCCCCCTGCGTCACGACGGCAAGGTTGTGGGCTACCTGGGGCTGCTGCCCCGTACCAGCATCTCCGATGACCATCAAAAGCGGTTCCTGCGGCAGCAGAAGGCTACTTTTATCCTGGTGGCCGGGGTCATCGTCCTCTTGGCAGCGGGGCTGTCGCTGCTTCTGGCCCGGCGGCTGGTGAAACCGGTGGGAGAACTGGCGAGAGCCACCGGTTCCCTTGCTGCCGGCGACTTCACCATTCGCGTGCCGGCCGGGTCCGGTGACGAACTGGGGCGCCTAGCCCAAGACTTCAATGCCCTGGCGGAGGTGCTGGCGAAAAACGAGCAGGCACGGCGGCAGTGGGTTGCCGATATCTCCCACGAGCTGAGAACCCCCCTGGCGGTGCTGCGGGGGGAAATCGAGGCGATCCAGGACGGCATCCGGCAGCCGTCGCCGGAGACGATCCACTCGCTCCACGGGGAGGTACTCCGCCTGGGACGGCTGGTGGATGACCTCTATCAGCTATCCCTCTCCGACTTGGGGGCGTTGACCTACAAAAAGAGCGAGTTCGACCTGGCAGAGCTTCTTTCCGCAAGCATTGCCGGCCATCGCGATGGGTTGGCCACCGGGGGCATTACCCTAACGGAGAAAATACCCGCAGGCCCTCTCCCCTTCTACGGAGACCGCGGGCGGCTGCACCAGCTCTTCGCCAACCTGCTGGACAATGCCCTCAAGTACACCAGCCCCGGCGGACAGCTGCACGTCGCTATGGAGCAGACGGCACAGCTCATCACCATCCATTTCCAGGATTCTCCTCCCGGGGTACCGGCGGCTGAGCTGGACAGGCTGTTCGAGCGGCTGTACCGGGTGGAATCATCCCGCAGCAGGTCCACCGGTGGCGCCGGACTTGGGCTCGCCATCTGTCGCAACATTACCGAAGCCCATGGGGGGACCATTACCGCACGGCCATCACCCTTGGGAGGGCTCTGGATCGAGATTGAGCTGTCCCGCAAGGGAAGGCGCCCATGAGCGGCATGATTCTCATCGTGGAAGACGAAGAAAAGCTGGCAAGACTTCTGGCCGATTACCTCCGCCAAGCGGGCTACAACAGCCACTGCCTCGGCAACGGTCAGGAGGTGGTGCCCTGGGTCCAGAGCCATAAACCTGAACTGATCCTGCTGGATCTGATGCTGCCGGGCAAGGGGGGGCTGGAAATCTGCAAGGAGATTCGCTCCTTTTCGTCCGTGCCGATCATCATGACAACGGCCCGGGTGGAGGAGATCGATCGCCTGCTCGGCCTGGAACTGGGTGCCGATGATTACATCTGCAAGCCCTTCAGCCCCCGTGAGGTAGTAGCCAGGGTCAAGGCAGTCCTGCGCAGGGCCCAGGGAGGCGAAGCGGGCAATCTGCAAGGGCTGGTTCTCGATGAGTCGCGCTATCGGGCAACGCTGAACAACCGGGACCTGCAACTGACCGCCGTTGAATTCAAGCTCCTCAGCCTGCTCGCGGCAAGCCCGGGGCGAATTTTCAGCCGGCAGCAGCTGATGGACCACATCTATCCGGACCAGCGGGTCGTCAGCGACCGCACCATCGATAGCCACATCAAGAAATTGCGCAGGAAGCTGGCAATCATGGAATCGGAACGGGAATATATCCATTCCCTCTATGGAGTCGGCTATAAGTTCGAACCTTGAAGACGAGCGGGTCCGCATACGAGGAATATTCACATTTCTTCCACAGTTCGTGCACATTCTCCTGGTATTTCTGATCCATCAACTCGTGACAAGGCAAACAACAAGGGGAAAGGTAGTGACACAGGTGACTTGTCTCAAATGGCCGCTAATCATGGTTACCGCCTTGGCTCTCACCGCATGCGTCAAGGTGGGACCCAATTACGTGAAACCGGAACCGACCGTGCCGCCAAACTGGAGCCGGCTGGACGGCATGGCGGGCTCCGAAACTAAAGCCGCTGCCACCGGCGATATAAGCCGATGGTGGCTCACATTGAATGACCCGTTGCTCTCCGCGCTCGTCGATGAAGCCCTGCAGGCAAGCCCGGACCTGCACAGCGCCTTGGCAAAATTGCGGGAAGCCCGGGCCCGCAGCGCCGTCGCCACCTCCGGGCTTTACCCCAGCGTCACCGGCTCGGGCAGCGCCAGCCGCAACCGGTCGGATAATAGAACGCAGAACCTCTTCCGGGCAGGTTTCGACGCGGAGTGGGAGTTGGATCTGTTCGGCGGAGTGCGGCGGGGCATGGAAGCGGCCACGGCGGATGTGGAATCCTCCGAGGCAAGCCTGGAGAATACCCGGGTTTCCCTGGTGGCGGAAGTGGCGCTGAACTACGTGGAGGTGCGGACTCTGCAGATCCGGCTGCGCATTGCCCGGGACAACCTGGCGAGCCAGACGGAGACGCTGCAGTTGACCGACTGGCGCGCCCAGGCAGGCTTGGTGAGCAGCCAGGATGTGGATCAGGCACGGAGCAACCGGGAGCAGACCCGCGCCCGGATTCCGGCCCTGGAAACCAGCCTCGCCGAAGCGGAACACCGACTGGATGTGCTGCTGGGGAAAACGCCGGGGACCCTGCATGGACAGCTGGCTGCCGGTGGCGATCTCCCCTCGGTGCCCGCTCAGATTGCCGTCGGCATCCCGGCCGATGCTCTGCGCCAGCGCCCTGATGTGCAGAGTGCCGAGCGGAGGTTGGCGGCGGAAACGGCCAGGATCGGAGTAGCCGAAGCGGCCCGTTATCCCTCCTTCAGGCTCTCAGGGTCCATCGGTCTTGAGGCGCTGACCGTGGGGGCCATGGGCGACAGCGGAGCTTTAACCTCGTCCCTGCTTGCCGGCATCACCGCTCCGATCTTCAATGCCGGCAAACTGCGCAACCAGGTGGTGATCCAGGATGCGATACGGGAGCAGGCACAGGTCGCCTACGAGCAGTCGGTGCTCACCGCCTTGCAGGACGTGGAAAATGCCCTGGTGGCTTTCTCTCGCAACCGCGAAAGCAGCGAAGCGCTGATGAACGCAGCCGAATCGGCCCGTAATGCGGCCCAGGCGGCACGGCAGCGGTACGGCGCCGGGCTGATCGACTTTCAATCGGTACTTGATACCGAACGCAACGTGCTGTCTGTTGAAGACAGCCTCGCCAGCACCCGCGCCGATCGGGTACTGGCGCTCATCCGCTTATACAAGGCGCTGGGCGGTGGCTGGTCGCCGCAAAGTCAACCAGGCGCCCATGAGAAGGACAAGTCATGAACGAAAACAAGACAGCACACCCCCAGGGTGTATCCCTGCAACACCTCCTGAATAAAAAGTCCGGCGGATTCTTCTCCCGCCGCTGGCCGGTGCTCACCGGCGCGGTCATTCTGATCGCAGCCGTGGCCTTTTTTACCGCTCGCTCCAACGGCAAGGGTGAAGCCCCACGCTACCACACCGAGGCGGTCGAGTCCGGCACGCTGGTGGTAAACGTCTCCGCCAGCGGCAACCTCCAACCCACCAACCAGGTTGACGTGGGAAGCGAACTCTCGGGCATCGTGGACCGTGTGCTGGTGGACGACAACGATCGGGTGAAACAGGGGCAAGTCCTTGCACGCCTAGATTTGGCAAAACTGCAGGATGCGGTTTCCAAATCGAGGGCTACGCTGGCGGCGGCCGAGGCGCAGGTGCTGCAAGGGCAGGCAACGGTAGCCGAAACGCGTGCCGCACTGTCCCGTTTCCGGCAGGTGGCCCAGCTCTCCGGCGGCAAGGTGCCTTCGAAGAGCGAAATGGACACCGCCGAGGCCAATCTCAAGCGGGCCGAGGCCAATGAGGCGAGCGCCCGAGCCTCCGTCACCCAGGCCCGAGCCAACCTCCAGTCCGACCAGACAAACCTCGCCAAGGCCAGCATCCGTTCACCCATCAACGGGGTAGTGCTGGCACGCAAAGTCCAACCTGGGCAGACGGTCGCAGCCTCCTTCCAGGCGCCGGTTCTCTTTACCCTGGCTGAAGATCTCTCCAAGATGGAATTGCAGGTCAACGTGGACGAAGCCGACGTGGGACAGGTAAAGGTGGGGCAGAAGGCGACCTTCACCGTTGATGCCTGGCCCGGCCGGAAATACGATGCCCTCATCACCCGGGTCGGCTATGGGTCCCAGAAAGTTGAAGGGGTGGTCTCGTACCTGACGGTACTCCAGGTAGCCAATAATGATCTTTCGCTGCGTCCCGGCATGACCGGCATAGCCGAGATCACCACCATTACCCGCGATAAGGCCTTGCTGGTGCCCAACGCCGCCCTGCGCTTCACCCCTCCGGTAACGGCCAGGGCGCAGAAGAAGCGTGGCTTCAGTATCGGCACTCTTTTGATGCCCCGCCCCCCGAGACAGGTGCCAAAGCAGAAACAAGCAGCGAATTCCGGCTCGCCACGGGTCTGGGTGCTGCGGGACGGGCAACCGGCGCCGATCGACGTCAAGACCGGGGCAACCAACGGCCGAATGACCGAGATCACCGGCGGGCAGCTTAAGGAAGGCATGCAAGTGATCACAGAGTCACTGGAGAACTCCCCATGAGCGACGGCGCTCTAATCCGCCTTTCCGGCATCACCAAGACCTATGGCCGTGGCCAGGGCGCCTTTCAGGCCCTAAAAGGGATAGACCTGGCCATCGCCGCAGGTGATTTCGTCGCCATAATGGGTCATAGCGGCTCCGGCAAATCCACCACCATGAATATCCTTGGCTGCCTCGACACCCCCACCAACGGCAGCTACGAGTTTCAGGGGGTGCATGTGGAAAAACTGGAACGCAACCAGCGGGCGCTGCTGCGGCGGCATTACCTGGGCTTCATCTTCCAGGGCTTCAACCTGCTCTCGCGTACCACCGCCCTGGAGAATGTGGAACTGCCGCTGATCTACCGGGGGGAAGCGGCGCCGGTCCGCCATGCAGCCGCGCGCAAAGCTCTGGAGCAGGTCGGTCTGAAAGGATGGGAAGACCACACCCCGGCCGAGCTCTCCGGGGGGCAGCAGCAGCGTGTCGCCATCGCCCGCGCCATCGTTACCCGCCCCACAGTACTCTTGGCGGACGAGCCGACCGGCAATCTGGATACGCGCACCAGTCAGGAAGTCATGGATCTGATAACCCACTTCAACATGGAACTGGGCATCACCGTGCTCATGGTCACCCACGAACCGGACATAGCCGCTTATGCCAAACGGGTCATCCACTTCGTCGATGGACGGGTCGAGACCGACCGGCGCAACCGGGAGAATAACTGATGCTCTGGAACACCATACTCCTCTCCATGCGCGCCATCCGCCGCAACCTGCTGCGCTCCTTTCTCACCGTTCTCGGCATCGTCATCGGCGTTGCCGCCGTTATCACCATGGTCACCCTGGGCAACGGCGCCACCAAATCTGTATCCGACCAGATTTCCAGCATGGGAAGCAATCTCTTGATGCTGGTTCCAGGCCAGCGCTTCGGCCCCGGCTCGGAAGGCGCCCCCAAATTCAAGAGTGCCGACGTGGAGGCGATCCGCAACCAGATCACCACGGTTGAGCGGGTGGCGCCGGTGGTGAACAAAAGCGTGACGACGGTCTACCAGGCAAAGAACTGGCCCACGGTCATCACCGGTACCAACAACGACTATTTCCAGGCTGGTAACTGGGAGCTGGCCGGCGGCCGCAGCTTCACGGACGCAGAGGAACGGGCGGGCAAGGCGGTCTGCGTCATCGGTGAAACGGTGCGCAATAAGCTGTTCGGCGGTCAGAACCCGGTCGGGAGCCAGATCCGCATCAAGCAGTTCTCCTGCGAAGTCATCGGCCTTCTGAAATCAAAGGGGCAGTCGGCTATGGGGTCCGACCAGGACGACAGCATCATCATGCCCCTGCGCACTGTACAGCGCCGCCTTACCGGCACCCAGGACATCAACCGGCTGACGGTCTCGGTCAAGAATGGCGCTTCGATCGACGCGGCAAAGGAACAGCTCACCCTGCTCATGCGCGAGCGCCGCAACATCGCCGAGAATGAGGATGATGATTTCCGGGTCATGGACACCCGGCAGATTGCCCAGACCCTCACCAGCACAACAAAGATCCTCACCATGCTCCTTGGTGCGGTGGCTGCGGTGAGCCTCCTGGTGGGGGGGATCGGCATTATGAACATCATGCTGGTTTCGGTTACTGAGCGGACCCGGGAGATCGGCATCCGCCTGGCCATCGGCGCACTGGAAAGCGAGGTGCTGCTCCAGTTCCTGGTGGAGGCGGTGGTACTCTCCAGCCTCGGCGGCCTGGTCGGCATCGCCCTGGCGACCGGCGCCTCCATCGGTCTTGCCAAGCTCATGGGAATCCCCTACCAGTTCTATGCCGGCATCAACCTGCTCTCCTTCGTCTTTTCGGCAGCCATCGGCGTAATCTTCGGCTTTTTCCCGGCTCGCCGGGCGGCGGGACTGAACCCCATCGATGCCCTGCGGCACGAATGAGGTAAGAGGGGCAAGCCATAACAATGACGAAAATATCCCATATCCACAGATGAAGACTAACCACATCCCTCGCCTGCTCAAACTGGCCGGCCCCATGATCCTCTCCACCTCCGCCATCACCATGATGCAGATCATCGATGCCGTTATCCTGTCGCGCCACTCCGGCGCGGCGGTCGCGGCCTTGGGGCCTTCCGGCATGGCGGTGATCCTCTTTCAGGGATTCCTCTTCGGCACAGCCGGCTATGCCAGCACCTTCGTTGCGCACTGCCACGGCCGTGGCGACACGCAGGCCGTCCGCTCATCGGCCTGGCTCGGCATCCATGCGGCCCTCGTGTCCGGCATCCTGGCCCTGGCAGCCGCCTGGCCCCTTGCCCAGCTTTTCTTTCTGGCCGGACATGGGCCACAGGTTGCCAGTAATGAGAGCAGCTATTTCTTGATCTGCATGGCGGGATCACTGTTCCCGGTTCTGGGTTCGGCCCTGGCCGGGTGGCTCTCGGGGATAGGGCGACCGGTCATCGTCACCGGCGTTACTTTCGTTTCGCTGGCGGTCAACGCTTTCCTGGCATGGGGGCTGGTCCTTGGGGAATGGGGGTTGCCGCGGTTCGGCATGGCAGGAGCGGCCATTGCCACCGTTACGGCACAGATGGTGGCAGCCATCGTTTATGCTCTCATTTTTGCCAAGGCTGGGGGATTCGCCGATGGGGCGGCAAGAAAATTTGACAGGATGGAGTTCCGCCGGTTCCTCTCGCTGGCCATGCCCATGGGGCTCAGGATCAGCGGTGAGCTGGCGGCCTGGACCCTGTTCCTGGTGGTGGTCGGCCGGTTGGGAACGGTGGAACTGGCCGCATCCAGTATCGCCTTCCGCATCAACGGCATGGCGTTCTTTCCTGCCTTCGGCCTTGGTCAGGCGGCAGGGATACTGGTGGGACATGCCCGGGGAGCGGGCAACGACGACGAAATACCGGCGATCGCCTCTCAGGCCCTTTTGGTGTGCGAAATATGGATGCTGGCCATGGCTTGTCTGTTCGCCACCCAGGCAGGCCCGCTCATGTCGACCTTTGCCGGCAATGGCCTGGAAAGCGCGCCAATCGTGGAAACAGGCTCGGTGGTGATGAAGTTCGTGGCCTTTTACTGCCTGTTCGATGCCGCCAATGTCACGATCGGCTGCGTCCTGGCCTCGGTTGGAGACACACGTTGGCTAGCCCGCACCTTCCTTGTCTCTTCCACTGCTTTCCTGGTCCTGCTATGGCTCATCGACTGGACCTGCCCCAGCCTGGCGGCGGAGTGGGCGCTGGCCACGGTCTTCGTCTTTGCCACAGCGGTTATCTGGCTGCTGCGCTTTCACAGCGAAGGTTGGAGGTGTACCAGCGTGATGAATGGGACAAAGGCATCCTTCTAGCTGGCTTTACGATGTCTTTTCCAGCCCAACCAACCATGCAGAATCATTTACCGGATGACCAGTTCACTCACGGTCAAGGTTCCAGCTGATATGGTCAACGAGCCATCGACGGTGGTGAAGCCGGTGGTGGAAAGGAAGGAGCTGTCTTTGCCGCCGGACAGGGTAATCTCCTTTTCACCATTGAACAATAGTGACTCGACGAATGTGTCTACCCCGGCCTCAATAGTCCCGGCAGCGGTAATGGCACCATAGGCCGCCTGCAGTGAAGCGAAATATGAGGCTCCCACCCTTGCATTCTGCTTGAGGCTGAAGCCTGCGCTGACGGATTGAGTGGATGACATGCCGATGCTACACGGCCCGGTGCCGCTGCAGCCGCCCCCCCACCCGGTAAAAAGGGAATCCCACCTGGGCAGGGGGGTGAGGGTAACGGCAGAATTGGTGACAAAGGACGCGGTGCAACCGCTGGATGAGCCGGTCGTACATGTGATGCCGGCAGGGTTGCTGCTGACCGTCCCCCATCCGGCGCCGGTCAAGGAAGCAGTGAGGCTCAGGGAGCCGGAGTTCGGCGTGACGCTGTTGGAGGGGGAAGAAAGGGGACCTGTCCCGGCACCGTTGGTGGCAGTGACCGTAAAGGTGTATGCCGTCCCATTGTTCAGGCCGGTAAGCTTCAGGGGACTGGCGGGGCCGCTGACGGCCATGCCTCCGGGATTGGAGATGACGGTATACGAGGTTATGGAGCTCCCCCCGTCGCTGGCAGGGGGGCTGAAAGTCACTGTTGCCTCTCCGTTCCCTGCAGTTGCAGAACCAATTGTCGGAGCCCCCGGAGGGGTAACGGCAGCGAATGTGGCGCTGATGCTGTGATCGGCGGTCACCGGGCCGAAGGAATAGGTAAATTGTTCCCTGTTGGCAACGGTCTGGGCGACAGCATCGACGGTCACAGCGGTGAGATAACTGCCGGCAGCGGGCGTGGCATTACATGAGGTGACGGTATTGTAACTGACAGTGGTGCCCGGGGTGCAGGTAAGGGAGCCGTTACCGGTCATGGCAGTACCGATGGTATAGGTATTGGGAGCAAACGAAAAGATAACCGAGCAGTCAGCGGTGATCGCTCCAGTAGTGTAACTGGTGCCGCTCAGGCTTCCCGTGGGGCAGGTTCCGCCGGTCGGGGTGCCTGTATGGTAACCTGCAGCCGGTGCCAGGGCAAACGTGGCTGTCTGCCCTCCCGTCACCGAAACTGGATTGGCTGACGCGATTGTCCCGTTGCCGCCGTCAACGCTTGCAGTAATCATGTGGGTAGACAGGGCGTTTATGGCGGAATCGACGCGGATCCTGGGTTTCACCAGGCCGTTGCGCGAATCGGTCACCGGCACCCCTGTCGATGCCAGTGCGTCGAGAACTTCCGTCACGGAGGCAGCCGGCTTGGCCGATTTGATAACTGCCCACGCGCCTGTCACGTGGGGAGTCGCCATGGAGGTGCCGCTCAGATAGGCGTACCCGGTTCCGGGGACCGACGAATAAATAGAGCTTCCCGGAGCGAGGAGATTGAGAAAGGAAGCACTGTTTGAGTAAGAGGCGACGACATCGGACTTGCTGGTGGCGCCGACGCTGATGGCACTGGAAATACAGGCTGGGGCAGAAATTCCGGATGAGTTGGCATCGTTACCGGAGGCGATAACCGTGGCTATGCCGACACTGCGAAGGGCATCGATAGCGGCTTTCTCGGAGGTAACGTTGGAATCTGAATCGCAGTAGGAGGCGTAGGCACCTCCCCCCAGGCTCAAATTAGCGGCAGAGATGCTGTAGGTGCTCCGTAAATCATAGACCCGCTGCAGGGCACTGACCTGATCGGAGATATACGACATTATGCAGGGGCCGGTTGCGCCTACGCCGCACTGGGCAGTGTCGAACTGGGAAAACACCTGAATGGCGATGATATTTGCATCCCTGGCAACACCACTGAATGATGCACCCTTCCCAGCCGCGATCCCGGCCACATGGGTGCCGTGCTCGCAGCCGGGCAACGTAGGGCTGCAGTTTCCCCCGGCCCCGGGAAGCGTCGATCCTGATTTACAGAGAGCTGTCGATCCGTTCAGCCTGCTGGTGGTGGAATAGCAAGCCTCTGAGACGACCTTGCCCGTGAGGAACGGATGGGCCTTGTCGACCCCGGTGTCGAGAATGGCAACCATCTGACCGCTGCCGCTGTAGCCGTTGAAGAGGTTTCCCACGGCGCCGATCAACGGGACGCTCTCGGAAAGGGAAAGTGGAAGCGGCAGATCCTCCTCGATCAGATCAATCTCGGGAAGGGCTAGCAGTGCTTCGTATTCGGCACGATCGACCTCCAGTGCCATAAAAGGGATAAAAGGGAAGCGTTTTGCTTCTGCCAGATGCTCATGTGAGAGGAGTGCCCCAACTTTGGATTGTCCCCGGGCGATTGCTGCTCGTTGGGCTTGGACCGCCGCTGCATCGGAAAGTTCCCCTTCGGGAATGAACCCTTGCGGAAGATCGGCGGGAGGAGCAAGGCGGACAATGATTCTCGCCGCTCCGCGCGCAGCAAGGCTTGCCTCTATGCTGTTCTGTGCCGGGGAATGCAATACAGGCGCATTCGCAGGGCGTGATGAGCCAATTAACGGCGTTGTCTCCCCCGCGGCCAAACCTGCTGTGGCAATGGCGACAATAGCTAAGGTAATGAATACAAGCAGTCTCTTCAGGTACACGGTTTTCCTTGTTTATTATCTGGAAGGGCGACAGGTAAAGGAGCAAAAAATATACCTGTCCTCTGCAGAAAGATGGCTGCCTAATCTGTGCAACCGATCGTAAATGAGAGATTCAAACGGACCGCAATTGGACCGACAGGCAAAACAAAAAGCCCTTTCAAGTTTCCTTGAAAGGGCTATTGTTTGTGGCGTCCCCTACCGGATTTGAACCGGTGTCGCCGCCGTGAAAGGGCGGTGTCCTGGGCCGGGCTAGACGAAGGGGACATGGTGAGCCGCGTTGGGGTCGAACCAACGACCACCTGATTAAAAGTCAGGTGCTCTACCGACTGAGCTAGCGGCTCGAAACTGCGTGCTGCAGCGAAGTCCCATTTATACTAAAACTTTTTTTCACCGTCAACACTTTTTTCCATAATTTATTTTAAGCTTCGAACGGGTTGCGCAGCATGATGGTCTGGTCACGCCGTGGACCGACGGAAACGAGAACGATCTGGCAGCCGGCCAGCTCTTCCAGGCGCTTCACATATTTTTTCGCCTTCTCGGGCAGTTCTTCGAACGTTCTGGCAGCGCTGATGTCCGCCTTCCACCCAGGCATCTCCTCGTATACCGGCTGGCATTTCTCGAAAATATCCAGATTGGCCGGAACTTCGCTGAGGAACTTGCCGTTGTAGGAATAGCCGGTGCATACCTTAATTGTTTCAAAATCACTGAGAACGTCAAGCTTGGTCAGGGCGATTCCCGTAAGACCGTTGACCCGTACGGCGTATTTGATAACCAGGGCATCGAACCAGCCGCAACGGCGGGGCCGCCCGGTGGTGGCGCCGAATTCGCCGCCGGTCTGGCGCAATTTTTCCCCATCGGCATCCTCGAGCTCTGTAGGGAACGGACCGCTGCCGACACGGGTGACATAGGCCTTGGAGATGCCGATGATCTCATGGATGTCTCGCGGGCTAGCCCCGGAACCGGTGCAGGCACCGCCGGCGCAGGTGGATGATGAGGTCACATACGGATAAGTGCCGTGATCCACATCCAGCAGCGTTCCCTGGGCGCCTTCGAAGAGCAGCTTCTTCCCGGCCTTCAGATCCTGGTGCAGAACCAAAGTGGTATCGGCAACGTAGGTGCGCAGGGTATCGGCGAAGGCACTGTATTCGTCGAAGATTTCCTCGAAGGTGAAAGGTTTTTCTCCCAGCATCTTCTCCAGGATGAAGTTCTTCTCTTCCAGGCTTTCTTTCAATTTGCGGGTAAAGACCTGCTTGTCCAGAAGATCCATGAGCCGGATGCCGCGCCGGCCGATCTTGTCTTCATATGCTGGTCCGATCCCCCTGCCGGTGGTGCCGATCTTCTTGGCGCCGCTCTTCGCCTCGCGGGCGATGTCTATCCGCTTGTGGTACGGCATGATGATATGCAGCGATTCGGAAAGGAGCAGAACACCGTCGTCCTGAAACTTTCCCTTGGCTTTCAAATTGGTGATTTCCTTGATGAATACTTCGGGATCGAGCACTACTCCGTTACCGATTATGCAGCGTTTTCCCTTGTGCAGTATTCCCGATGGAATCAGATGCAGCACGATCTTCTCATCGCCGACAACAAGTGTGTGGCCGGCATTGTTTCCACCCTGGTACCGCACCACATCGTCGGCGAATTCCGTATAAATATCGACGACCTTTCCTTTACCCTCGTCGCCCCACTGGGCACCAACTACCACGACGTTAGCCATTGACGTCTCCTTACAGCTCAATTTTAAGGGAATAATCATCCCTCAACAGGTCCGCTTTCTTGATGGCAATCCCTTTACGGTCAGCCACCTGGACCAGGTACACTTCATCTTCGGCGCAGTAATTACCGCCGATCACCAGCATCTGCCTGATATTCATACGTTTTGCATAGGCAAGGGAATTGTCGAAATCCCTCCGGATGATGTCCCGGGCGGTGGTAAACCCCCTGTCGCGCAGCTTCTGTGCTATCTCCAGGACCTCCCGCCGATCCTCCTTCAGATTGAAGAGAAGGAAATCCCGTGTCCGTGTTGCCTCCATCTCCGGTTGCTTTTCCAGGACCTTCAGTAATGCAAGGATGTTGAAGGCGAAACCGGTCGCCGGGGCCGGCCGGCCATATTTGGCCGTCAATCCGTCATAGCGCCCGCCGCCGCATACCGCCTCGCCCAGCCCTCCGACAAAGCCTTCGAAGGTCAGGCCAGAGTGATAGTCGAGGCCGCGGATCTCTCCCAGATCAATGGTAATGTAGTCGGAAACGCCGTAGATATCGAGAATTTCCAACACCTCGGCGATATTTTCCAGGGCTTTCCTGGAACGATCGTTACCGGCCGCCTTTTCTGCGAGGGCAAGCACCTCTCTGCCGCCGAAAAGCCTGGGCAGGGCAGCAATCTCTTCCTTCGCCCGATCGGTGATCGCTTCCCTGTCGAGGATTTCCCCCACCGCCGAAGCATCCTTCTTGGCAATGGCGTCCTGCAGGAGGGTGTGCGCTGAGGCGGATAGCCCGGCAGCAAGCATGATACCGCGGAAAAAGTCCACCTGGCCCAAGTCAATCTTGAACTTTTCCAGCCCGAGGCTACGCAGTGCCTCGACTGCCATGGCCACCATTTCCGCATCGGCCTCCGGAGAGTTCAAACCGATCAGTTCCACCCCCGACTGTAAGATCTCGCGGCTCCGGCCCGACTGCACCGCAGCGTGACGAAGCACCCGTCCGTTGTAGTAAATGCGCAGGGGAAGCGGATAGCCGAGCATGCGGGTAGCCACAATGCGGGCTATCTGGGGAGTAATATCGGGGGGAATGGCCAACAACCTGCCGGTCTGGCGGTCGTCAAAGCGGAAGGTTTTCTCCTTGAGGTCTTCTCCCATGCCCAGGGCAATCACGTCGTGGAATTCCAGGAGCGGCGTCATAACCCGCCTGAATCCCCACAGCTCGAAGACGCGGCTGATCCTCCCCTCGATATGGGCGATCTCGTCGGCCTTCTCCGGCAGAAAGTCCGTAACACCCTTTGGCAAGGGGGCTTCAATGGATGGCGGAATGGTCAAAATCTCTCCCGGCAAAAATGTTGAATAGAAAACGGCAAAACGCCTGAAAGGCTAGCAGTATCCCAATGCCATGTCAACAGTTAAATGGGGACAAAAAAGGGTGCCGACTGCGGCACCCTCTTGCATAAAAGACGCTTTTGGGACCTATTCGACTTTCTTGACGACGATGGCGCTCGCCCCTTCATTCAGCAGCCCTTTCTTCTTCACCACCTCAAGAAGAATCAGCTCTTTTGCGGCAGAGTCGTAGTCATAGTCGGCCAGGTAATTCTGACTCTCTTTGGTATGCCATTTTTCATCCAGAGTTGCACCAGTCCAGGCAAAAGCGAATACGGAATTTTTCTTGTAGGACCGATTGTTGCCGAAAACGAAGAAACCTTGATTTTTCGGAACGATGATATCGTTTTCGGGGGTGACGAAAATGCGCTGTTCCAGGAAAGTCCAGCGGTAATCACTACCCGTTGCGCGGGTATTGCCCATGTCCTGGCGCTTCACATAAACCTCGCATCCCCCGAATTTGTCACTGCTGCGCCACAATTCCTCTCCCGACTCAGCATAAACCAGCAGGTAGCCGTCCTCATGGACGACTACAGTGTACTCCTTGCCGGCAGCATCACGAAACCTGTTGAAATTGTAGATATTGGCAAACCTGGGCAATTTGACGGCACTACCCATGCCATAACCGTTGACGGTCTTGATCAACTCCCTGACATCGCCATAGAAATCGGTATCCGTGCTCATCTGCTGTACGTACATCTTCTTTGTTTTTCCATCAAGTGCCAGCGCCCGGAAATAGTAAGGTAGATTTCCCGCCACCTTCTGCAAGCGGCCCTCTTTCTCGGTCCATATTTCGGAAGCGAGCGAGTCTCCCTTGACCAGGGTGATATAGACTTCGGGAGTACCATCCCCATCCATATCGCCCGTATCCACACCGACCGGTTTTGCACCATCTGCAAAAGTAATCGTCGCAATGAGCTTAGGTTCAGAGGACTGGTGATAGAGAAACAGTGCGTGCTCACCCAGGGCATAGATTTCTCTGCCCCCATTGTCCAAAGTGCGCCCACGAGCAACCCCCACTAAAGCTTCCGGCAGCCGGGTTGCGTTCGGATTGGCAGGACGGGTTACTGCAGGCTCAGGCCTGACAATATCGGAAGCGTGTACCGGTACTGCCGATTGCGGCGCAGCCAGAGGAGCGGTTGCCGGCACAGTGGCCAAGTCAGGTTTCAAGGAAACAGCATCCGCAGAAAGTCTCCTGGTTATTTCTGCGTTCAGCCGCTGTGCCAGTTTGGTCATGGCCGGAATGAGATCATCCTCTCCTCCCCCCTGCTCGAAGGCCCTCGCCACGACCTTCCCGGCACGGTCCCTTGCCACCGCATCCAGGCTGAAAAGTCTGCCGGCTTTCGTATAGCTGCACTCGACGATAAGATCGCCGCCGGACTTGCTTTCGACTGTGGCCAGCGAGTCGTTGTTCAGACGTGAAACAAGCAACATCTGCAGTGTACTTTTGAGATCAGCCTGTTCTGGAGCACCATTTATCCTGAATTCGTTGACATACACCGGAATTGTTCCTGCGATTGATTGTCCGCAGGCCAAGAAGAGGGAAAGAACGGTAGCGAGGAACAGAAAGGTTTTTTCCATGGCAAAATCTCCTTCACGAGCAAAAGAAAGGTCAGACACTAAAGCTGTTTGACTGCCGGCCGCGAGATTATCTCAGGAGGGTATTGTGAAGTCAAAGGGTTTGTGTGGGAAACGGGGGGCGGGCACAAAAAAAGGAGAGTTTCCTCTCCTGGGAGCTATCGCCATCGTACATCAGAAAGGCTCCTGTTACTGTGAACCACCTTTGAGGCCCAGCAACGTATCGAGCATGTCGTTTGCCTCGGCAAGCTTAGTCTGCAGTCTCTTCAGTTCCTCGGGACTGTAAACCCTGTTCCCCTTCTTGATCTCCGCATTCAGCTTCTTAATCTTCTTCTGGATGCTGTCTACCTGGGATGCACAATTCTTTGAGGCCAGCAAGCATTCATCCTTCTGATCCTTCGTCGTGTCCGCCCCATACGCCGGGACGGTCGTTGCCAACCACAACGCCGAGATAATCATGACTGACAGTTTCCCCATGTGTGTCTCCCCCCTTTTGCGGTCGAGTAAACCATTAAGAAAAGTAAATCATTTTTTCTCTACTTGTCAAAAAAAAGCCGGCGGGTCGCCCCGCCGGCCAAGAGCAATCCATAAGACAAATTAGAAAACGTAGTTCAGCATGACGGTTGAGTAGAAGGGGTCGTTGGGCTTGTCGCCAGCAGCAATGGCAGCACCAGTATTCGCATTTTTTGCGTTACCCTTGTAGTAGTTGCCCAGTTTCATGAAAGCACCGACCACACTAACATTCAGGTTATCCGTCAGCTTGTAACCGACCTCTGCATTGATTTCCGTACCGAGGTACTTGCTGTCTGCTGAACCAGAATTACCATTGGTCTTGGCAACAGCACCTGCACCGATATTGGCATTGCCATAGAGCTTGTCGGTGAACTTCATGTCATAGCCAAGAGCGCCAACAGTCATACCCTGGTTTTTGTTGTTGGAGGAACCCACGATGTACCCACCGGAATTGATCTCATACTTGGAACGGAGCAGGATGTGCAGATTTGCGCCATAGAAGGTGTTTTCGGACACACCGGAGCTGGTGGTATTCTGAACCGACTGAAAGGCGTTGCTGTTTCCCGCTCCCGGAGTACTGTCGCCGGAGGTGTAGGCAGCAACGAAATTAACCGTACCGGGGCCTGCCGCAACCTTGCTGCCCACATACCCGCCAAAAGCGCTCAGATGGCCTTTTACCGGGGTATCCAATGTACCGAATTGATAAATGAGACCGCCGTCGATGGTCGCAATACCCACTTTTGCCTGGGCATTAACCCCGACCATGTGCGTGATGCTCGAATTGGCAACACGCCCGGAATTGGTGCCAGTGGAAGCAGTTGTTGCAGCATCAGTGGTAAATGCACCGGCAAGTGCAGCATTGTCGGCATTGAGGTCATCATTGAGCAGGTAGTAGGTAGCACCTACTCTGAAATCCTTGGTGACATTGTATTTGGAGTCGAGAGCTAGAAAATCACGGGTATTTTTACCAGATAGTGCTTTTTCAAACCCTTTGCGACCGGCGTCGTCGTCGAAACGGAAAAAACCGATGGAGTTTGCCAGGTCGCCGTATTTTGCAGAGGCAAGGACACCGGCCATATCAGCGTTGACCACGAGGCCGCCATAGGAGTCTACCCACGGCTGCATACCGACTTTGAAATTGATCTTGGTGGCAGTGGGGAGGTTGAAATCAAGATAGACGCTCTTGGTTTCGAGGTTGACTTCATCGGCGCCAAGTGCACCACCATTATTCCTGCCAACGTTGTAGGAGTTATCGCCGAATTTGCTGTAGTCAAGCTCGAAGTGGGTGACCAGCTTCAGATCGTCACTGGCTTTGGCGCTGTACAGCAGGCGGGCACGCTGCTCCAGGAAGGTCTTTGTCTGGGGATCATCGCTAATAGTGGCAAAGTGGGCTCCAGAAGCATTCTGGACGTTGGACATCACCCCTTTGAAACGATACATCCCATGAAATTCATTCTCAAAAGCCATGGCGGGAACTGCGGTGGCTGCGGTCAGGGCGCCCACTGCGGCAACTGCCAACATTTTTTTCTTCAAACTCATGTGTGCCTCCTTCATTGTTGTAAATAATAGAAATAACAAGCAGTTACAGCAACTTCTGGATCATCACCACCTTTCCTCCCAAAATCAGGTCCGAAAACACCAATGGATAAAACAAAAAAGCCCCGGCGCATCCGGTCAAAGGGACAGGCAGGGGCTTACAACAGCAATCGGGGCAGCATTACCATGCCACCCTTTTGCGGCAACCGGTGGGCTAAGCTGTAGATCTCTCTGTGTTGAGTTTGATAACGGCATGGACACCCAGTTGTTTTCAATTTTCGGACGATACTATATCCGCTCGTTCAATTTGTCAACAATCCTTATTAAATTGCCCTTAACACCCAGCGCGGGCAGCATCGATCAGGGTCAATGGGTAATCCTTATACTTTTTTTGCAAACAAAAGTCAAGCGTTTTCAAACAATGTTTCAAAAACTGAAACTTCAAAAAAAAGAGAGGCCGTTTTCGGCCTCTCCCTCCATGGCGCCATGGGGTTTTAAAATTAATGAGCAGATTGGCAGAGCTCCGTCAAGACACCATTGCTGCTCTTGGGATGAACAAAGGCAATTAGTGCTCCATGGGCACCCTTTCGCGGTGTTTTATCGATCATGCGCGCCCCGTCCGCTTCCAATTTTGCTATGGCAGCGGCAATATCATTTACTTCATATGCCACATGATGAATACCGGGGCCATTTTTCTCCAAAAACTTTGCAATGGGACTTTCGGTACTGGTCGGCTCAAGGAGTTCTATCTTCGACTCGCCGATTTCCAGAAAAGCCACCCTCACCTGCTGCTCGGGCACCTCTTCAGTTCCCTTGAATGCCATACCCAGCTGATCCCGGTAATAGGGGAGAGCATCAGCCAGGGCATTGACCGCCACTCCCAAATGATTGATCTTCGTCAGCATAACAATCCTTTCTCGCAAAGCGCCGCTATCACCGGCGGCGCCGCATGTCAACTTACAGCACCACCGTCTCCCGATGCTTTCCGAACACCTCGCGGAAGACGTCCGCGATCTCTCCCAGGGTCGCATAGGCCTTGACCGCTTCGAGGATGTACGGCATGAGGTTGTCGGTTCCCTTGGCCGTTTCTTCCAGCTTCTTCAGGGTTGCCTTGACCTTGTCGTTGTCCCGCTTGGCCTTCACTTCCGCCAATGCCTGTTTCTGGAATATCTCCACTTCTTCCTTCACCTTCAAGAGCCCGGCAGGAGGGGGTTCCTGGATGGTGAACTTATTGACGCCGACTATGACCAGGTCGTTGGTTTCTATGGCACGCTGGTAGGCAAAGGCGGAATCCTGAATTTCTTTCTGCTGGAATCCCTGGGAGATGGCTTCGACTGCTCCGCCGAGGTTGTCGATCTTGTCGATGTAGTCGAAGGCGGCTTTTTCGATCTGGTCGGTGAGGGATTCGACCAAGTAGCTACCGGCCAGGGGATCGATGGAATCGGCCACGCCGGATTCGTAGGCTAGGACCTGCTGGGTGCGCAGGGCAATCCGCACGGAGTCTTCGGTGGGGAGCGCCAGGGCTTCGTCCCGGGAGTTGGTATGCAGGGACTGGGTGCCGCCGAGGACTGCTGCCAGGGCCTGAATGGTGACGCGCATGATGTTGTTGTCGGGCTGTTGGGCGGTGAGGGTGCAGCCAGCGGTCTGGGTATGGAAGCGCAGCATCATGGATTTGGGATTCTTGGCCTTGAAGCGCTCTTTCATGATCTTGGCCCACATGCGACGGGCGGCCCGGAACTTGGCTACTTCTTCCAGAAGGTTGTTGTGGGCGTTGAAGAAGAAGGCGAGGCGAGGGGCGAATTCGTCCACATCTAGGCCGGCCTTGATGGCGGCATCAACATAGGCGATGCCGTCGGCGAGGGTGAAGGCTACTTCCTGGACGGCGCTGGATCCGGCTTCGCGGATATGGTAGCCGGAGATGGAGATGGTGTTCCACTTGGGTACCTGGTCCTTGCAGTAGGCGAAGATGTCGGTGATGATGCGCATGGAGGGCTTGGGTGGATAGATATAGGTGCCCCGGGCCATGTACTCCTTGAGGATGTCGTTCTGAATGGTGCCGGAGATCTTGTCGGAGGAGACCCCTTGCTTTTCGGCGACGGCAATATACATGGCGAGCAGGATGGCGGCGGTGGAGTTGATGGTCATGGAGGTGGAGACCTTGTCCAGGGGGATGCCGTCGAAGAGTACTTCCATGTCGGCGAGGGAGTCGATGGCGACCCCTACCTTGCCCACTTCACCGCGGCTCATGCCGGCATCGGAATCGTAGCCCATCTGGGTGGGGAGGTCGAAGGCGACGGAAAGGCCGGTCTGCCCTGCCTGGAGGAGGTATTTGTAGCGTTCGTTGGATTCCTTGGCGGTGCCGAAACCGGCATACTGGCGCATGGTCCAGAAGCGTCCCCGGTACATGGTGGGCTGGACGCCACGGGTGAAGGGGTACTCGCCGGGGAAGCCGAGCTTTTCTTCATAGCCGGGAAGTTCGAAGTCGGGGGTGAAACAGCGCTCCATCTCTATATCGGAGGTCGTCCGGAACTCCTCCTTGCGCTCCGGCGCCTTGGCCAGATTCTTCGTCACCATGTTTTCCTGCCATCCCTTCTTGGAATCCGAAATACCCATTGTGCTCTCCTTGTCGTTTTAGGAAAAATGTGGATAGTAAGGTAGCTTTATCCACTTGCAATTTATGTGTTAATGGTCATAAAATTTAATCATCTACCGGTGCTTCATGAAGTGAGAAAGGAGAAAGCCATGAAATGCCCAGTATGCAAAAGCCGGCAGCACAAGGACATGGAGCTTCATTCCGACGGCTTCACCGAAGACATCATGGAGTGCCCCAGTTGTGGAACCATGTGGTCGGTGAATCATGGGGTCACCGAGATCATCAAAGACCCCCAGGAAAAGTCGTTTCTCGAAGCACAGTCGGAGTGCGTAGAGGGGGACGACTACAACCTGCACTGAAGATGCTGAAACAGCAAACCCCGCTTCATAGGCGGGGCGGCGTGATTATGGAAGGGCTCCCTGCGGGAGCCCTTTTTCTTTCCCCGGGTAAAGGAGTTAAAGCACTGCCTTCAGGTATTTTGTCGTTACGGAACGTTTCTCCCGCTCGACCTCTGCGGGATCGACCTCGACAAATTTCTCGTCGGGCGTAACCTTGAAGAGCGGCTGTCCTTTCTGGACGATTGTGCCGTCTCCCCCCTGGATGAGGATTTTGTCGATGGTCCCGGCAAAAGGGGCATTGACCTTGTTGAACATCTTCATGACCTCGATGATGTACAGGGGCTGTCCCTTCTCGAAATGCATCCCTTCCTCCACGAAGGGGGGCATGCCGGGCGCTTCCTGACCATAGTACATACCGCCGCAGACGGAGACGATCTCGTCAGCCTTGGTTGCCGGAGGAGGCACCAGCACCTTTTTCATGCGGGCCTGCAGATCCGGGTCCGTCAGGTATTCGGGGATGGTTATCTCAAGGTCCTCCTCGACCCGCAGATCCCAGAACTTCACGTTCACCCCTATCAGGAAGAGCATGCCGAGCAGTTCCAGTCCGGCCTCATAGCCGAAGTGGGCAGAGCGTGCCTGTTCCCACGTGGCGGCATCTATTCCCCCCTGGGGTTCTTCTTTATGCATCAGTTCGCACAATTGGAAATACTCGTCCCGCTGCAGGCCCAGTTTTTCACGGAGGGTGCGCGAGAAGCGGAGGGATTCCTGGAGCAGATCGTTGTCATGTCCCCAGATCACTTCGGCAGCCGGTTTGTGGGGACGGAACGACATGTGAAGATACTCATAGGTATCGTTCAGAACGCCGAGTGGATTCCTTAGCCAGACCACCTTGCCGTTGTCGATGCGGAAATTCTTGGTGTTCATGCACAACCAGCCGGACAGCAGGTGGGGATCGCCGAGCAGCCTTTCCATCGGCCGCGTGATGAGGGTTCCCTTGCGGTCGATCAGGGCCGACATGTTTTTAGCAACCTTGGGGTCGTCGGGGAACTGATCCGCTATCAGCTTGGCGTAGTGCTTCTTCATCTGCAGGAAGGCGTAAACAGGATCAAGCTTGTTGGCCTCCTCCTTCAAAGTGCCGACCAGCGTTAGATAAGGAACGACGAAACGGGTCGTCGGTTTGGCCATGACATTGGTGCCGAGGAACCAGTTGACGAGGCCGTAGTGGAACTCCAGGTTAGTGGCCATGTCGCTGCCGCGCAGGGTTGTGCTGCGAATGACCTCGGACATGCACTCGTAGCTGTCGCGACGGTTCTCACCCTTGGTGAGCAGCAAAGCGATATTGGAATCATAGGCACCGGCAACCTTGTACTTGACGAAAATGCCGGTATCGGGGTTGAGCATGCTGATCCCCTGGTCGTCGCGGATCTCACCGTCGATCGGCTTCGACCAGTAGCGGATCATGCCCCCCGCATGGGGCGACAGCGAGTCATCGGTGGCATTGAGGCGGGCCTCAACGGATGCATTGAAACGGGGGATTCGCTCTGGCTTGGGCAGGCGCTCCTTGTGCCGTGCAAGCAGGGCCATGGCCTCCACCAGCGACTCGACGACAAAGAAGTCGTTCTTGTCTTTGGGGTTGGAGAACTTCAAACTGTAGCAAAGCTCGGTTACCCGGTGCTCCACCTGAATCCTGGTGTTGACTTCCATAAAGAAATGGCGGTCACGGTCAACGATGCACTCGAAGGTGGAGGCGGAGTCAAGGCCGACTGCCTTGCCGAAACGCTCCGATTCCTCTTCCATGCGCTTCAGAACCTTCAGGTCGCTCTCAAGCGCCTTGGCTTCGCTCTTGCTGCCCGCCGCTTTGGCCCTCTCTATGGCAGCCAACAATCCTTCCTGCGTGACCGAGACCTCCAGCAGCTTCTGCTCATGCATCTGCAGAGAACAGTCACGGCCACCCAGGGCAATGCACCAGTCGCCGTTGCCCAGGAGTTGGATCTCGTTGTGGCGGGTCTGCTCGATATTCAGCTCGATAAGGACGTTTTTGTTGTCACCGACGCCGTTGGCCTTGACCTCGTTGAGAATCTCGCGGACCAGGGTCGGCGCCTCGGCTGCAGCAGCGGCAATGGCCTTGTCATCCGCTTTTTTCAGCGGCAGCAGCGACGCGCCGAGAATACGCTGTCCTTTGCCTCCACCGCCGCCGATGGCCTTGAGACGCACCCGGCTCTGGGGGTATTTCTTGAACATATCAGCTACTTCGGCCTGAACCTGCGCGCAGAGCTCTTCTATGGAGAAAAGATCCACTCCTTTGGCATAGGAAGCGTAAAGGATATGGTCGGCCAGGTCCTCCAGGGAGATTGACGCATCATTGAGGACTTTCTCGTCGCAGTTGAAACCATCAGACTTTGCCAAGGCCAACAGCTTTTCGCGGGTCGGGTGTTTCTTGATCAGGGTGCGGGCGGTGACGTTGTCGATACCGGGGGTGACGCTGACGTTGACGGAGAGGGCCGTCCGTTTGGCTTCGTCTTTCTTGCCCGCTCCCGCCTGGGTGGCTGAGCATGGACCGATGAATTTCAGCCCGGCAGCTTCGATGGCGGCGACAAACTCCTCGTCTTCAGCCATGAATCCATATCCGGCAAAGATGGAGTCGTAGCCGTTATCCTTGGCGATGCTGATGATCTGGTGGATACGCTCGACCCGTTCCTCCTTGCTGGCGCCGGTATAGTCGGGAACGCGGTGAACGCGGTGCGGATCGGTCAACTGGCGCAATTCCGGAGCAAGGGCGTTTGGGTAGACTATGGAATCTTTCTCCGACAGCAGGATACCGTAATGGGTGATCCCCATCTCCTGATAGACATCCATTGCTTCCTTACGGATCGGGCCGCGACAGACGATGAGGGGCTTGAGATCTTCGCAGGAAAAGGAACTCACCCATTCGGATGGTGACTTGCCCAGCCGGCGGTCCTTATGAATGAGCGGGTTCTTGACGTAGTACTCAGAGGTTTGTTTCATTGGTCTCCATCTCCAATCCATTGGATAATTAAAGTCAGAAGCAATCAGACATGCACCCTCTGCCGGTCAGACGGAAAAGCCGTGTGCAGGCGAGGGCTTTTCTCGCCTAGTGGAACTCGCGCTGTACCGCCTGCATGGGGCCGGGCTTGTAATGCCTGAGGAAGAAGTTCAGGTTCTCGCCGAGCACCTTGCGCAGATCGGTGGGCATAACCAGCGAGGAGATGGAACCGAGGCTGAGCGCCTCCTTGGGATTCATCAGCTCCTTCTCGTAGCGCAGGTTGAGGGCTGCTTCCTGGGTCCTGAGCCATTCCGCCGCTTCCTTTTCGGCATCGCTCTTGGCGGCATCCTCCTTGACCCCCGCCTCGACACGCTGCAGAGTGCCGCGCTTGACCCGCTCGGCGACTTCTGTACGCAGCTTGCGCAGTTCGTCCTTATAGACGAATTCCTTGCCTGCCGGTCCCATAACCGCCAGACGGGTGGTGGGCAGTGCAAGAACCAGGTCGGCGCCGGTCGGATAGTTGTTGTAGGAAGCATAGGCGCCGCCGTAAGCATTGCGAAGAATCAGCAGGATGCGTGGTGTGCGGATATCGACGATGGAATCGAGCATGGCCCGGCCGGCCTGGACGATGCCGCGCGCCTCCTGCTCGCGTCCCGGAAGGAAGCCGGTTGTATCTTCCATGAAGATGATGGGGATGTTGTAGATGTTGCAGAAGCGGTTGAAGCGGGCAATCTTGTAAGCGGCATCAACGTCGATCTGGCCTGAGTCCACCGCACTGTTGTTGGCGACAAAGCCGACGACATTGCCCCCAAGGCGACCGAAGGCGGTGACGGCGTTCCTGGCACGGTTCGGCTGCATTTCAAAATAGTCACCGTGGTCGCAGATCTGCTGAATGATGATGGAGACATCGAAGGGGGTATTGAACCCGGTCGGCGAGTTGAAGGCTTTCTTGAGCAGCGTATTGATCTCCCAGGTCTTGCGGTCCAGAGGATCGCTCGTCGGCTGGAAAGGAGCCATGACGCTGTTGTTGTCAGGGAGATAATTGAGGAGCATGACGGCAGTCCGCAGGGCACCCACTTCGTCTTCGACGGTCAGGTCGGCAACGCCGGATTGGCCGTGGACATTGGGGCCGCCCAGATCCTCGGGGGTGACGTCCTCACCCAGCACCGATTTGACGACGCCGGGACCGGTCAGGCCGAAAAAGGTATCCTTGGGCTGGATGACAAAGCTTCCCTGCCGCGGCAAATAGCTGCCGCCACCGGCGTTGAAACCGAACATGCACATGATGCTGGGAACGACGCCACTGATTTTGCGAAGCGCCGTGAATGCCTCGGCGTAGCCGTCCAGTCCGCCGACACCGGCAGGAACGAAGGCGCCGGCACTGTCGTTCATGCCGATGAGCGGAATCCCTTTTTCCCCGGCCATCTGGAACAGGCGAGCCAGCTTGTTGCCGTTGGTGGCATCCATGGAACCGGCGCGGACGGTGAAGTCATGGCCGTAAACCGCCACATCGCGGCCGTGGATATTGAGAATACCGGTGACCAGCGAGGCACCGTCCAGGTTCTTGCCCCAGTTCTGGAAGAGAATGTTTGGCTCCAGCTCGGTCAGAACCCGGATCCTTTCCCAGACGGTCATCCGCTTCTTGAAGTGCTGCTTCTCGATCTGATCGATGCTCACCGACTTGATGGGGCGCTGGATCAGGTCGTAGCCCTCCTTCATGGCCTCTTCATAGCCCCCCTCGGCACGGGAGATCTCACCGGGAATGTTGAAATCGACTTTCTCATCCGGGGCAAAAGGGTTCTTCAGTGAAGGTTTAATCGCTTTTTTGGACATCTCCGTCATCCTTCCGGTATTTGGATTGTTTTCAGCAATATTTTGAAGCAAGCATAATGAAAATCATTTTGTTTTCAAAGTTACACCAAGGGAGATGGTGAATGGGCAACTTCGGCGGGGGTGAAACTAGATTCGTCGCTGCGTTTATCTGGTTACAACGGCAAGCACCTTTACCTCCGAGCCGTCCTTGGAGAGAAGGCGGTGCTTGAGGGAAGAATCGAAGTAGACGCAGTCCCCCTCTTCGAGAGTGATGCGCTCGTCGTCCAGGAGAAGTTCAGCATTGCCCTGCATGATGAAAAGAAACTCCTCGCCGTCGTGGCTGTAGGTGTTTTCCTCGGCCGCCTTTTCCGCAACGGAGAGCAGAAAGGGCTCCATCTTCTTGTTCTGCTTCCTGAACGACAGGGATTCGTAGGAATAGCCCTGGCTGGTTCCGGAGCGGGAGATGACGCGGGGAATCAGCTTGCGCTCCCCTTTCCGTACCACCTCGAACCGGCACTCCTCTTCGTCCTCGGCGAAGAACATGCCGACCTTGACGTCGAAGAACTTGGCGATCTTCGAGAGGGTGGCGATCGGCGGAGAAACGTTATTGTTTTCGATCTGCGATATGAGCGCCGGCGAAAAACCGGTTTCCTTTGCAACGGCCTGAAGTGTTAATTTTTTTGCAAGGCGCAGCTTTTTTATCTTTGCTCCGATGTTATAATCGGTCATTTAAAGCCTCAAAAAATAAAACCTATTTTTATTTTTCGGAATACATACCGAATTTAGATTCCAATGTCAATAAAAAAAATTTCACTAATAATAAAATCCTGACATTAAATCAAGGATTTAAAGGAAACTGAAATACTTTTACTGTTATGAAAATCAGTTTCCGATCTTTCGCGCCAGAACCTCCAGTGTATGCAGCACACGGGTAGGCGCGCCGCTTTGCTTCAGTCCGTCGGTCAGCTGCATCATACAGCCGGGACAGCCGGTAACGACGGCGTCGGCTCCCGTTTGCCTGATTGCCTCACTTTTACCCGCATTTATCTGCATGGAGCGATCATAGTGATAGACGTTGAAGGTCCCCCCCAGGCCGCAGCACTTGTCGGCACCCTCCATTTCCACCAGCTGCACGCCGGTCGCCGCCTTGAGCAGTTCCCTGGGCTGCCGGGTAATGGCCCGGGTACGCAAATGGCAGGGATCGTGATAGGTGATTTTCATGGCATCGCCGGCACCAGTCTCCTCCGGATGGAGGCCCAGCTTCTGCAGAAGCACCGCGGCATCCACCGTCTTTTCCGCCAGGGCCTGCAGGCGCTGCAACAGCTCTGGGTTCCGCTTCCCCACCACCGTCGGATAGAACTTGTGCAAGGCACCGCCGCAGGTGGCACAGGCAGTCACCACATAGTCGGCTTCGTGTTTCTCCAGGATGGCGAGATTCCGCCCGGCCAGTTCCCGCACCGTCTCCATATCGCCGCCGGACATGCCCGGCAGACCGCAGCATTGTTGATCCTTGGGAATGATCACTGTGCAGCCCAGATGGCGAAAGAGTGCCAGGGCAGCCTCTCCCACCTCCGTGTAGACAAAATTGGTCATGCAGCCGACAAAATAAACGATACGAGGCTTGCCAGGCTCACCCTGGATGATTTCGGGATGGCGGGACAAGAAAGGCTTCTTGGCCAATTGGGGGATATGACGTTTGCCGCCGATGAAGGGCAGAGGAAAGCGCAGCCGCAGGCCCGATGTTGCCGGCACCTTGCGAAAGAAGAGCGGCCCGAGCAGGGCAGCCATAGCCGCGCCCATGCTCATCATCCGACGATTCTTGATGATCCGCCCGACAGCCTTGTGGAAAGTCGTCAGTCCCCGCTGTTCGGCCAGAGCCTCGCGGGCGGCAACGACGATCTCGTCGGTCGGCACTTCATTGGGACATTTCTCCACGCAGCTGCCGCAAAGCAGGCACTTGGACATGGCCAGATAGGTCTGGTCGTCCAGCTCGATATCCTTGGCAAGCAGATGCTGGGAAAGGGCCACCTTGCCCCTGGCTACCGCCGGCTCGCGCTGAAAAGCAGCGAAAGCCGGGCAGTGAGCCCGGCAGGCGCCGCACTTGACGCATTTCTTCAGGTCTTTCTCAACTCTCTTCATTGGGTCCATATAAAACCTTGTGAGGGGTGAGACGGGAGGAGGAAAGAGCGGAAACAAAAGCCTTTGCACCTCACTCCTTTCTCCTAACACCTCACTGTCTTTACAACGGGAACATTTTGCCCGGATTCAGAATGTTATTGGGATCCAGCGCCTTCTTGACCGCCTGCATGGCCGCCAGCTGCGCCCCCTTCAGCTCCAGATGGATATAGGGCTGCTTGGCCAGCCCCACGCCGTGTTCTCCGGACATGGTACCGTTCAGATCGAGGGCGGCCTGGAAAACCTCGCCGATGGCACGGTGGGCCTTTTCCTCCATACCGGGAACGGTCTTGTCGATCATGACGTTGACATGGATATTGCCGTCACCGGCATGGCCGAAGTTGACGATGGGGATGTCGTAGCGCTGCTGGATCTTGTCGATGCTGCGGATGACATCGGGCACCTTGCTCCGCGGTACGACGATGTCCTCGTTGAATTTGTCGGGATTGACATCGCGTAGGGATGGCGAAACCAGCCGACGCACCTTCCACAGGGCTTCGGATTCGGCCGCATCCTTAGCCACCTTGCATTCCACCAGCCCCAGCGGCTTTACCAGCTCCTGGATGCGGGCCGCCTGTTTTTCGATCAGTTCCCGGTCGCCGTCCACTTCTATGATGAGCACAGCCCGGCCATTTTCGGGAATGCCCAGATTGAAGCGCTTTTCCACGCACTGCAGGGTGGCGTAGTCCATGAATTCCAGGGTTGTGGGGATGATCTTATTGCCGATGATAGTCGAAACCGCCCTGGCCGCACCGTCGATGGAATCGAAAATGGTGAGCATGGTCTTCTTCGCCTCGGGGAGCGGCAGCAGCTTTAGGATGATCTTGGTGATGACACCCAGGGTCCCCTCCGAACCACACAAGAGGCGGGTCAGATCGTACCCCACGACCCCCTTGTAGGTCTCGCCACCGGTGCGGATGACCTCCCCCGTCGGCAGCACCACCTCAAGCCCCATGACAAAATCGCGGGTCACCCCGTATTTGACGCAGCGAGGCCCCCCGGCGTTCTCCGAGACATTGCCCCCCAGGGTGGAAAACTTCAGGGAGGCCGGGTCTGGAGGATAGAAGAGTCCCTGTTTCTCAACCGCCATCTGGAACTGTTCGGTCACCACTCCCGGTTCGACCTCCGCAATGAGATTTTCCGTATCTATGCGCAGAATGCGGTTCAAGCGGGTAACGACGAGCACTATGCCACCCCCCTTTGGGAGGGCGCCACCGGTAAAACCACTGCCGGCACCGCGGGGAAATACACGGATCTTTTCAGCATTGGCAAGCTTCAGGACCTGTGCGATCTCGTCCACGCTTCCCGGATGGACCACCGCATCGGGAAGAAATTCCATCTGGGTGGCGTCATAACCGTAACAGAGCAGGTCCTGGCGCTCAGTGGCAACATTCTCGCTGCCGACAATGGCCTTTATATTTTCCAGTATTCGTGATTCAAGCATGCGCACCTCTTCAACATCTATGTTCTATGTTCTAGGTTCTATGTTCAACGCTCTTTTCAACCAGGAACCTAGAACTTAGAACCTTGAACAGTCTTCAACACCGGCAGGACGTTGCCCCCTTCCGGTATCACATAAGCCTTGTAATCCTGGGGAAGAATGTTTGCCGCCTTCTCCATTGCTTCGTCCAGGGTGCAGGCCGGCATCATCCCCATCTGCGCCACCTCTTCCGGGGGGAGGTCGGAAACCAGCATGACCCGGAAACGCTGCGCCTTCTGCAGCGTCGAGTAGGCGGTCTGGCCATTGATCTCATAGTGTGCGCGCAGCTCATGTTCAAAGGAAGCCAGGTCCTTGAACCTGAACCAGCGATGAAAGGTGTCGTGGCCGTAACCGTCGCTGCAGCGGGCAAGGAGAATCATCACCCCGCCGTCTTTGAGCGCCCGGCTTCCGTATTCCATTGATTTATGGGCCTGGATGAAGTTGATGTCCTTGGGGAATCCGCCGCAGGATACCACCACCAGATCGGCTTGCTCCTTTATCGTGCAGGAAAAATGATCGGCATAGAACCGGCATCCCTCCCGGTGCATTTCCCGCCAGTCGCCGGCAAATGCGGCAATGATCCGTTTATCCGGCGTGAGAACCGTATTGAATATGAAATCGGGCTCAACCAGTGCGCAGGCCTCGGTCATTGCCTGATGAACCGGATTACCGTCGAGAATGCCGGTCGCTGCCCGACTGTTCTTGCCGCTCCCCGGCTCGGGATTGAGCACGGCAAAGTGGCTGGCCATGCAGGCCTTGCGGCTGGCGACACCAGGAAGGATGGACTTTCTGCCGCCGCCAAAGCCGGCAAAATAATGGAAACCGATGGTGCCGGTGAGAATGACCCGGTCCGCCTCCGCCACCGTCCGGTTGATCTCCACGCCGATGCCGGTCGAGGTATTGCCCAGGTAAGCAAGCTTGCCCGGGTCGTCGCAATCATGATCGGTTACGGCGATCCTTCCATAGAGAGAACCAACGATCTTCTTATGCTCCTGCTCGGTCTGGCGGCGGTGAATCCCCAGGGCGACGACTATGTTGATATCCCGGTCGGGAATGCCTGACTCGTTCAACCTGGCCACCAGGGGGGGCAGATAAAGTTCGCTGCCGGTGTAGCGGGTGATGTCCGAGGCGACGATCACCACCTTCTCTCCCGGTTTGAATGACGAGAAAAATGGCTCGCAATCGGCGATGGCCCGGTCGATGATCTGCGAAGGAGGATCGGAAGCAGGACTGACCGTGCGCAGTTCGCCGAGCAGACGATCAGAAGGGATTTGCAGGGAAAACGTTGTATCTCCATATCGAAGAAGCATGGGGATTAATGATACATATTCGTTGATGAAAGCGCAACCCTTAAGGCGGGTTCCGATATCGGCCGGCACTTGGCAATTCCGCCCCCAAATGCTGCTAAAAAAGATTGACAAAGCATGGCTTTTCCTATAACAGTTTTTCGGTTTTCCAGGGGAAGTACTGTACGATCCCTGCTTGAATTAACGCCTTTTTTTAAGGCACAGTACATAGGAGGAAGTAAATGGAACAGTATGCAGTATTATTTGCCCTGATCTGCGCCGTGGCGGCAGTTGCCTACGGTCTTTTCTCGGCCCAGTGGATCCTGGGGCTTCCCCAGGGTAACGAGCGGATGAAGCAGATTGCCGCGGCCGTCCAGGAAGGAGCCGGCGCCTACATGAAACGTCAGTACACCATCATCGCGGTGGTCGGCGTCGTCATGTTCATCGCGCTCTTTGCCGCTCTCGGCGCCAAGACTGCCGTAGGTTTCGCCGTTGGTGCCCTCTTCTCCGGGCTCACCGGCTTCATCGGCATGTTCGTCTCGGTACGAGCCAACATCAGAACCACTGAGGCCGCAAAATCGGGCATTCACAAGGCTCTCAACGTCGCCTTCAAAGGGGGCGCCATCACCGGCATGCTCGTCGTCGGTCTCGGTCTCTTAGGCGTTGCCGGCTATTACCTGGTGCTGCAGAAACTCATGCCCGGCGCTCCGGTAAAAGAAATCGTCGGCCAGCTCGTCGGCCTCGGCTTCGGCGGCTCCCTTATCTCCATCTTTGCCCGTCTCGGTGGCGGCATCTTCACCAAGGGTGCGGACGTGGGTGCCGACCTGGTGGGCAAGGTCGAAGCGGGCATTCCCGAAGACGACCCCCGCAACCCTGCTGTTATCGCCGACAACGTCGGTGACAACGTGGGCGACTGTGCCGGCATGGCTGCCGACCTCTTCGAGACCTACGCCGTGACCCTCATCGCCGCCATGCTTCTCGGCGCCATGGCCTTCGTAGGCAACGAGGCTGCGGTTAATTACCCGCTGATCCTCGGTGGTATTTCCATCATCGCCTCAATCATCGGCACCTTCTTCGTCAAACTGGGCGCCAATCAGAAGATCATGCCCGCACTCTACAAGGGGCTGATCGCCTCCGGCGTCCTGGCATGCATCGCTTTCTACTTCGTTACAGTACAGATGTTCCCCCAGGGACTGACCAATGCCGCCGGTGAAACCTTCACCTCGACCAACCTCTTCATCTCCGCTATCGTCGGCCTCGTCGTCACCGGCGCAATATTCTGGATTACCGAATACTACACCGCCACCGAGTACGCCCCGGTCAAGCATATCGCCCAGGCTTCCACCACCGGCCATGCCACCAACATCATTGCCGGTCTCGGCGTCTCCATGAAAGCCACCGCCATGCCGGTCATCGTCATCGCCGCCGGCATCATCGTCGCCTATAAATGCGCCGGCGTCTACGGCATCGCCATTGCCGCCGTTTCCATGCTCTCCCTGACCGGCATCGTCGTTGCCATGGATGCCTATGGCCCCATCACCGACAACGCCGGCGGCATCGCCGAAATGGCTGAACTCGACGATTCGGTCCGTGCCGTCACCGATCCCCTTGACGCAGTGGGCAACACCACCAAGGCCGTTACCAAGGGCTACGCCATCGGCTCCGCCGGTCTGGCTGCCGTCATTCTCTTCACCTCCTACGTGGACGAACTGAAGCTTGCCGGCCAGAACATCGAGTTCTCCCTCTCCGACCCCTACATCATCGTCGGCCTCTTCCTGGGGGGTATGCTCCCCTACTACTTCGCCGCACTCTGCATGGAGGCAGTCGGCAAGGCGGGCGGCTCCGTCGTTGAGGAAGTTCGTCGCCAGTTCAGGGAAATCAAGGGGATTATGGAAGGCACCGGTAAGCCTGACTACGCTTCCTGCGTCGATATCGTCACTAGGACTGCGTTGAAAGAGATGGTCATCCCCGGCATCATTCCCATCGCCGCACCGATCGTCATCGGTTTCGCCCTCGGGCCGAAAGCCCTTGGCGGGGTCATCGTCGGCACCATCGTCACCGGCATCTTCGTCGCCATCTCCATGACCACCGGCGGCGGCGCCTGGGACAACGCCAAGAAATACATCGAGGACGGCTACCATGGCGGCAAGGGTGGCGACGCCCACAAGGCTGCCGTTACCGGTGATACCGTCGGCGACCCGTACAAGGACACTGCCGGCCCGGCAGTCAACCCTATGATCAAGATCATCAATATCGTTTCCCTCCTGATCGTACCGCTGTTGACCAGGATATAATTCGAAAAGCGCACAGTTGGAAGAAAGAAAAAGCGGCTCCGGAAATTTCCGGGCCGCTTTTTTTTATGGTTCTACAGACACTCCGGGGGAGGCAGTCGGGGCGTCGGGAGTAAGCGACGAGCCACAGCGGCGAGCGGACACCCGCCGCATGTGGACGGAGGAGGGGTCGCTCTTTTTAAGCGTCGTGCGGCATTACATGGGCGGCACCGCAAGGTCCGCAGCTGTGGCGACAGAGCGAACGGACGACGTCGCGACTGCCTTTCTTTTCCCAGGAATTCCCGGGTGATAGCCTTTTTTATGGTCTTCAGACTTCTGGATAGTTGGCGTTATTTCGGCAGTGATCGCAAAGCCGAAGCGATCCGAGGAACAGCAGTGTTGTTAAAGGAGCATGACCCCCAGAATCAGGGAGATATTGACGATCCCCAGGGTGATGTATTCCCAGAGGCTGATATTGCCCCGTCTCTGGCTGCCCTGATATGGCTGGGGAGTTACGGGCGGGGCTTGGTATTCCCCAATGTAAGCCGATTCGGGAAGGACCTTTCCGATCGGTGCATTTACCATGGGTCCAGATTCCTTCATCCCCACGGGCACAGCCGACGCGGGAAACGGCGCAAGGGCAGGCATCTGTCCGGGGACCGCAGCCTCTTTGCCATCGAATCTGAACTGGCGCGCCCCTGCTCCCAATGCACCGTCCTTCCGGGCATCGGCAGGTGCGCCTTCCACCCAAACCAGCATGGTTTTAAGAGGCTCCCTGTTGCCGGACCTGTCCACCGCCTGATAATCGATCCGGTACCTGCCGGGCGTAGCGATGGTGAACGGCACCGTATCCCGGGTATCGTCCCTGCCGTCTATGGAATACTCGACCTTTTCCAGTCCGGAAAGGCCATCGGTACCTTTCGGCTGGAAGACGGTGGCAGGAGTTACCCGGACCAGGCCGTCAATCTCCGTTTGCGGATGGCCGACCGTCAGCTCGCCGGTTGGCGGGGTAGCATCGATGACGGCGGTCACAATGCCCGTCGGTTCCACATTGCCGACCGCATCGGAACTTCTGTACTCGATCAGGTATTTTCCCTCTGCAACAAGGGCAAGCGGCACTGACGTCTGCCACTGGCCACCGTTTACCCGATATTCGGTGGTCGTGACCGGGGACACACCATCCTCTGCAGCAAAGGTAAACTCAAGCTTATGATTGACTGGCAGCACCTCTCCCCTGGCCATCTTACGGGTTCCTGCAAAAATAGATGTTTCCGGCGGCGCGTTATCGACCACAACAGTCAAGGTGCGTACCGGCTCTTTCTTTCCTCCATCGTCCGTACTTCTGAAGGCTATCTCGTGGCGACCTGCTCCGGTCACCGTAAATGGTGCATAAGCCCTCCATTCTCCGGCGTCGATGCGGTACTCGGTGGAGGTCACCCCCGACATGCTTTCCGCCGTCAGGGTCACGGGCGTTTTCTCGCTGACGATCAGATCCTTCCCTGCATATTTGGGCTCGCCTACCATTGCATCAGTCCTTACGGGAATTCTCTCGCTGGTGATGGTGATGGTCTTTTCCCCTTCCCGGTTGCCCACATTATCTACGCTCCGGTAGCTGACCGTATGGACACCTTTCGACGGAGCCGTAAAGGGAGCATAGGGCTGCCACGCACCCTCGTCCAGCCGGTATTCCACTGAAGCGGTGCCTGATCCTTCGTCTCTGGTCTCCAGGAGTATCATGCTCTTCTTGCCGAGCAGCCCCGGCCGGCCGGGCACAACCTCTCGGCCGTCGAGAAACGCCTCAGTCCGCGGAGGCGTACCATCCACCATAACGGAAAAGCTGCGCGGCGACTCTTCGTTACCCGCATTGTCAATACTGCGGTAGTCGATCTGGTGTGCCCCTTCAGCAGAAATTCTGAACGGTTCATAGGGCTGCCACGGGCCGTCATCCAGCCGATACTCCGTTCTGGTGGTGCCGGAAGCCCCCGTCACCTTTATGGACAGATCGGTGTAAGGACTGACGAAAAAGAGCCCGGCCGGGGAGATATATTGCGGCTCCCCTACATGAATACCGCTTACCGGCTTTTTCTTCACGGCAACGTCTGGAGTCGGAGCCGGTGAACCGGGCAAAACGGCTGCATTCTCTCCTGCCCGGGAGCCTGTTTCCGCAAGATGCATGAGGATAAGAACGAAAATACAAATAATCATTTTTTGCATGGAAGCACCCTTTTCCGCCCCGGCCGATGAAATGGCTGAATAATACATCACCTTATAAAGAGGGTGCAATCTTTTTGCAGATTTTTACTTGACATCGCCGAGTTTTAAATTAAATTATCATAATTAAATTCAGCCACACAAATGGCGCTTACACAACAAACTGAGATAACTCTGTAATGGTGCTCTGCCCATGGAAGAATTCCATCGGCAATAGAGTTAATAAATATTGACAGGAGCCCCATGGACAGTGTATTAGATGTGCGATTATTCGCTTCAGATGAAAAAAAGGAGGAGGCAATGAAAGTAGTAAAAAGTAGATGTCTAACCGCAGCATTCGCAGCACTTGCAATTTTTTCCTTTGCAGGTTTGGCGGGCGCTGCCCAGGAAGAGGCAAAGGCGACCCTCACCAGTGCGGACTGCGTTAAATGCCATAGCAAACCCCCGGCCGATATCGCATCGAACGGCATGGCACACAAAACCAACGTTACCTGCCAGGACTGTCACGTGGGCCATCCGCCGACCGTGAAGAAGATCATTCCGGCCTGCAGCCAGTGCCATGAAGGAAAACCCCATTTCTCGCTCAACGGGTGCCTTTCCTGCCACTCCAACCCCCACACCCCAAAGGTGATCAAGTTCGGTAACAATGTAACCGATCCGTGTCTCACCTGCCACACTCCGCAGATCGAGAAACTGCGCAAGAACAAGAGCAAGCATACCGCCTTGGCCTGTTCGTTCTGCCACAACGTTCACGGCAAGATTCCCGAGTGCACCCAGTGCCATAAGCCCCACTCCAAGGAGATGGTCCAGGCTGACTGCAAAAAGTGCCATCAGGCACATATGCCGCTGGTTGTGACCTATGGTGCAGAAACGCAATCCAAGCTCTGTGCTTCCTGCCACAAAAAAGCATACGATCTGCTCATGGCAAGCACTGCCAAGCACAAATCGGTGCTGTGCGTCACCTGTCACCAGTCCAAGCACAAGACCGTACCCAAGTGCCAGGATTGCCACGGCATGCCGCACCCTGCAGGCATGATGGCCAAGTTCCCCAAATGCAGCCAGTGCCACAATATCGCCCACGACCTGAACCACTGGTCTGCCGATACGACTCCGGAAGGTGCTGCACAGGGGGCGAAGAAAGCCGCTCCCAAGAAGAAATAACTGAGCAGGCAGTAACATCCTGTTGTTACAAAAAAGGCCGGCTGAAAAGCCGGCCTTTTTTCTACTCAAGTATTCTAACTCTGTTGAAATTACTGATTTCTGCACTATACTTGAGACATTTTTACCGGAAAGGGAGCTCGTATGATAGTCATTGGCATTTCCGTGACTGTAATGGCAATCACCTTGGTAGTACTTGCCTGTTTCATGATTCCTGCCTTCGTTGAAATCAGAAAAACGGCCGTTGCCTCACGTGAATTTATCGCCTGCGTGGAAAAAGATATGAAGCCGGTTCTGCAAAATCTCCAAGGGGCGCTGACCGACCTGAAGGTGATAACCGAAGAGGCATCGAGCAAAATCGAAGATGTGGGACTGTTCATGGAAGAACTGGGCAATGCCGGCCGCACCATCCGTACCATCAATTCGGTGGTCGGCAGTGTTACCGGTCTCATGTCCAAGACATCCTTGTGGATGACCGGTGCAAAGGTTGCCGGGAAAATACTAGTCGACAGGATCACAAACAAAAGGGGGTAAGGCTATGTCGGATGAAGAAAAAGGATTGAGTGCAGGAACAGTTATTCTTTCATTTCTGGCAGGAGCAGCAGTCGGCGCAGGAGTGGCTTTGCTGGTGGCCCCGAAGACCGGCGAAGAGTTGCGGGCAACCATCAGGGATCTGGCGGACGATGCGGTGGACAAGATCAAGGAATATGCCTCGGAAGCCCAGGACAAGATCAGGACCTCCTATGAAGAAGGCAAGGATATGATCATGGAGAAGAAATCCATTCTTTCTTCCGCCATAGAAGCCGGTAAAGAGGCGATGGAACGGGAAAAGGAAAAGTACAAGGAAGTCTGATAAACATGCGACAAGACCCACTGGCAGCAGTGGGTTTTTTGTTGCCGATCGCACCCAAGGATACCGAAACAGGATGAGACGCGCTGCCGATATCATAACCTTTTTCAGTAAGGACCTCTGGAATCTTGATCCGGATGTCTATGGCGGCGTCAAGCGATACGGGGTCAAGTATCTGCAGATAATGGCACTGGTCGCCAAGAACTTCCTGGACGACAACTGCCTTTTGCGCGCCTCTGCCCTCTCCTTCACGACCATACTGTCCATCGTACCTTTTTTTGCCCTTACCTTCGCCGTACTCAAAGGCTTCAACGTCCAGAACATAGTTGAGCCCTACATCCTGGAACAGGTGACGGCAGGCTCGGAAGAGCTGGTTGAGAAAATCATCACCTACATCAACAACACCAACATGACCTCCATGGGGACCATCGGCCTCGCGACCCTCATCGTGACGGCAATCACCCTGCTCGGCAACATCGAGGAGGCGTTCAACGTCATCTGGGGGGTAAGAGGGACCAGGAGCCTGCACCGCAAGTTCAGCGACTATCTGAGCGTGCTCCTCAGCGGACCGATCCTGATGCTGGCGGCAATCAGCATAAGCACAACTCTGCAGAGCCAGGCCGTCGTGCGTTGGCTACTGGAGACCAGCTACCTGGGGGACGTGCTCCTCTTCCTATTCCGCCTCGTCCCCTATTTCAGCGTTTGGCTGGCACTGTTCTTCCTCTATATATTTCTCCCCAATACCAAGGTCAGGGCCAGATCGGCCCTTGTCGGCGGGATTCTTGCCGGCACCGTCTGGCAGATCGCCCAATGGGGATACCTCCACTTTCAGGTCGGCGTCGGCAAGTACAATGCCATCTACGGTACGATGGCGCTGCTCCCCATTTTCATGGTCTGGATTTACACCAGCTGGCTGATTGTCCTCTTCGGTGTCGAGGTGGTGGCAGCCCATCAGAACATCAGGACCTACCGTCACGAGCTGCACATCTTGCAGGTCAGCCCTGCCATGATGGAACTGCTCTCCCTGTCCATCCTCCAGGAAATCGCCACCGCCTTCCATTGGGGTACGACGCCGTTTACCAAGGAGCGACTGGCCGAAATTCTGAATATACCGGTCAGGCTGGTGAGAGAACTCCTGATCCGGCTGACGGAAGCAGGATATCTGGTCAGATCAACCGGCGAACAGCCCTCGTATTACCCAGCCAGAAAGCTTGAACAGATCACCATTCAAGATGTGCTCACCTCTCTCAAAGGCTATGAAAACCATGCCTGGATGGAAAAGGTGGCGGCCCAGGAAGAGCTGTCCCACGACATACTGAAACGTGCCAATGATGCTGCTGCGGCGGCACTTGCGGGACTGACCCTCAATGATCTCGTTGTCGCCCGAAAAGACACTCCCGGCGCTTGACCTGTTTTTAACGAAAGCAGCACCGGCAGCGCCGTTGACAAAAAAGGGATGATTGAATATAGTGGCTGGATTGTCGACTTCCTTTTCTAACCAGAACAGTAACCACACACGGCCATGCACGATCTCAAACACCTTTCGAAGAAGAAACGAATACACCGCCTCAACATCCTTAAGAAACAGGATGTCGCTGCACCCGATTTCAGCGCGCCACTCAAGGAGTCACGACCGGAAAGAAAGAAGCTGCGACTGGCGCTGCCGGTACTGGCGCTGCTTTTAGCCGCCTATCCCATCTTCAACCTGCTCATATCCGCCAAGACTGCCCTTTCCAGCGTCAGCAAAGGCAGCACAGCCGCGGTCAAAACGGATATCTACAAGGAGCTGGACAACTGGCGCGCCTTCCAGCTCGCAGCGGACATGCTTCCTTCCTCCAGCTTCGCCCAAGACCGCCTTTCCGCCCGTTTACCCGATGGGGGCACGGTTGTCTACGCCATCGACGAGCCGCTGCAAAGACGCGTCACCAGACTGATGGAGGACTTCCAGGTTCCCTATGGCGCCTTCGTCGCCATCGAACCTAAAACCGGCCGGATACTGGCCCTGGCCAGCCATTCCAGCACCGATCCCTCGTGGGAAAAGAGTTCCTGTTTCAACCTCTACCCCATGGCCTCCCTCTTCAAAATCATCACGGCCACCGCCGCCCTTGAGCAAAAAAAGGTCTCCCCCGATACCGTCTTCCCCTTCAACGGCAGGCTTACCTCGGAAAATCCCAAGTACTGGCGTGTTAACCCCCGTGGCAAAAATCAGGAGCTTCCCCTGGCCGTAGCCATGGGTAAATCGGTCAACCCGGTCTTCGGCAGACTTGCCAGCGATGTGGTCGGGAAGGATTCCCTTGTCTCCTGCGCCGAGCGCTTCGGTTTCAATCAGCTCCTTTTCCCCACCCCGCTGATAACCCCGAGCAAAGCGGCCATTCCCCAGACCGACAACGAATTGAAACTGATGGGAGCAGGACTGGGGCGGGAAGTGAAGATATCCCCCCTGCATGCGGCAGCCGTCATGGCCGCCATTGCCAACGGCGGCGTCATGATGTCCCCCTCGCTTGTAGCGGAGGTGAGTAACCCCCAGGGAAAGGCGGTCTACACCCACAAGCCCCAGCAGATCAAGCGTCTGGTGGCGCCCGAAGTAACCGGCCAGCTGGCCCGCATGCTCTCGACCACCGTCAACAGCGGCACCTCCCGCCGGGCCTTCCACGACAGGCGGGGCAGACCCATGCTCGCGTCGGTGAAAATCGCCGCCAAGACCGGCTCTATAAACGGAACCGACCCTGCCGGCCATTACAGCTGGTTTGCGGCCTACGCCCCAATGGAAGACCCGCAGATAGCCCTGGTGGCCCTGGTCATCAACCAGAACAAGTGGCGCATCAAGGCATCCAATGTGGGGGAGAAGGCGCTGGAAGTTTTCTTCAAGGACCCGTCGTAAACAGGACTGAGCAATGGAATGCTCGAGATGCGGCACCTGCTGCGTAGCTCCCGACATCAGCACACTGGCAAAGCCGCTGGGAGTGCCGTGCATCAACCTGTGTGTCGACTGCTCCTGCAGCCGCTATGGTACCCGCCCCGCTGTCTGCCGCAGCTATCGCCCCGATGAACTCTGCCGGTTGATAGACGCTCCGGATATGAATGAGCGGGTAGAAAAGTATCTGCAGCTGTTCGGACTTTTTGAGGAAGTTAAGAGAACGTCTTCAGGGTGAGCCGGCCGTCGAGCCACTCGCCATAGGAATACTGGCTTATCCAGTCCCCAAGGCAAAGAAGGGTTTGTCCATCGCCGGAACCCGATTTCTCCAGAAAGGGTAGGTGAAAGTGACCGCAGATGACCGTATCACAACCCAGCTCGAACTGGTCGTGGGCGAACTGTCTGATGAGGGCGGGGTAGTCCCAGGTCAACCTGCGGCGGTCGTGCTTGCTGCTGCTTTGCCGTGACATACGGTCGGCAATGGAGGAAGCGAGTCCGACGGGAACAAGGGGTACTATCATCCTGGTGAGACGGCAGTGCAGCACCCCTCTAAGCAGCCGGTAGCGGTAGTCCCGGCGGTTGATCTGGTCGCCGTGGCAGAGAAAGACCCGCTTTCCGTCCATGTCGATCACGGCCGGTCCGGGATGGACCGAGGCCCGGAGCGTCTCGGTGAAATAGGGGCCCATGTGGAAATCGTGGTTTCCCTCGAAATAGACGATCCGCGTTCCCGACCGAGCCAGTTTGAGCAGTTGCTCCAGCACAGGCTGATAATGGGGAAAGGCGGGACGCCGGTAGCCGATCCAGAATTCGAAGAGATCGCCAAGGATATAGAGGGTTCCGGTATTCCCCTCAAGGGTGGCAAGAAAGCGGAGCAGCATACGATAGTTGGCATCCGCCGCGTTTCTCAGGTGGGCGTCGGCAATGAAAATTCTGCGCATGGCGGCACTATATATGAAGAAAGACCCGCGGTAAAGGGCAAGGTTTTATTGATGGGTGTGATGAGAGACATGGAAATCGTCTGGGATGATCTGCTCGAGGCCTTCGAAAACCCTGATCCCGAGATGGTCTACTTCCTGGACCGCCAGACGGGAGAGGTCTTCTATGTCCCCGCCGATTACGAGGACGAGGGGTTCTGGAGCGAAATCGAGGCAGACCAGGAGCGCTATCTGTCAATTCCCTGCTTCGATTACGATCAGGAAAGGCAGCTGCTGCACGAATTCATCCAGGGTATAGGCAACGAAAAGCTAAAGGCGGTTCTCAACCGGGCATTTACCGGCAAAAGCCCCTACGGCCGCCTGGACGAGATCCTTTCCTTCTACCCTGAAGAGCTGGAGCGGCTGGCATCCATCAAAGAACAACTTCTGGCCACAAGGGTCGGGCAGTGGCTCGAAGAGCACGACATCTACCCTGCCGGCGACACTTTGTGAGAACCGGCCAACGTCCATTATAAGGAAGCCATGTCGCCACAACAGTCCGTTTCCATCAAAGCCATAACAGCAATCCTCGTCATCACTGCCGTAGTTGCCGCAGGCTATGCCCTGCGCCACACCGTCTCCTGCTTTCTCCTCTCCTTCATCTTCGCCTATCTGCTGGACCCGGCGGTAGTCGCCCTGGAGCGGAGGAAGGTTCGCCGCACCTATGCCATCATCCTGATTTATCTGATCCTCGCCCTCATTGCAGTCTTCTCCATCATTTACGTGCTGCCGTTTCTGACCGTTGCCTGGGAGTCACTGCTTAGGGACCTGCCCAGCTACGTACAGAAGGGAAAAGACCTGATCCTCGGCGGCAAGGGACAGTTGCAACCGGCATTCGGCACTGAAGAGTGGCTCTGGTTGATGGACACCATCTGGACCAACATGGACAAGCTCTATGAGAAAATCAGTGCTGGAGTCTACGCCGCCGCTGCCAACATGGTCTTCAACCTCTTCAACCTGATTCTCTCGCCGATCCTGGTCTTTTTCATGCTCTTTTACAAGGACGGCATCATCGCCGAGCTGGTCAGCTGGCTCCCTGCCAGGCGCAGGGAAACCATCTGCTCCCTTGGCCGGGAAATCAACGCCAGCGTCGGCGGCTACATCAGGGGACAGCTGATCGTTTCACTGATCGTCGCCGTTCTTTCAACCATCGCCCTTTTCCTGCTCGGCATCGACTACCCCATCCTCAACGGCATCTTTGCCGGGCTTTCCTCGATCCTGCCATTCATCGGCGTCATACTGGCAACCCTTCCCCCGCTCTTTTTCGCCTATGTTCAGTTCCAGAGCGGCATGGTCCTCCTGAAGGTCACGGCAGCCTTTGCCGTTATCTATTTCCTGGAAGGGTACGTGGTAAAACCGCTGGTGTTCCAGGAATCAATGGATCTGAACCCCCTTCTGACCATTATCGTCGTCATGGCCTTCGGTGAACTCTTGGGTTTCTGGGGCATCCTCCTCGCCATTCCCATTGCTGCCGCCTTCAAGATCGTTTCCGCACAGTTGCGCCGGGACGGTTTCGCCAAGGAATCGTAATGCCATGAGGGTAACGCAGGAAAGAAAAACCTTTCTCTCCCACATTCTCATCTTCTCCCTTGCGCTGCTGCTGCTTTCCGCCTATTTCATCCACCACACCCTCTCGGCGCTGCTCACCTCCCTGGTGCTCGCCTATCTGCTCAACCCGCTTCTGAAACACCTGGAGCGCCGGGGACTCAACAGGCTTCCGGCGCTTGCCGTTCTATATGTGGGGGCGATCGTGGTCCTGGCCGGACTATCCTCTCTTCTCGTACCCTACCTGGGGCACCAGCTGCAATCGCTCAAGAGCACCGTTCCCTCCTATATGCTGAATCTGAAAAGCGAGCTGTCCCAGTGGCAGGTCCGGCTTGCCCCATATTACAGTGGAGAAGAAGGGGTCTGGTTGCTGGAACGAGGCAAGGAGTCATTCGACAGGATCGCCCAGGCGCTCTCCGGCCTGGGATACAACCGTCTCACCGCAATTTTGTACGGCATTTTCAACCTGATCCTGGCGCCGATCCTGATCTTCTTCATGCTGCTCTACAAGCAACTGTGCAAGGACATGGTCAAGCGCTTGATTCCACTGGGACACCGCCGGCAGATGATCGAACTTGGCAGAAGGATCAATCGCTCTCTGGAAAGGTTCATCGTCGGCATGGCCATCGACTGTGCACTGGTGTCGCTCCTCACTGCCCTGGCCCTCTGGATGCTGGATGTCCAGTTCGCCGTGCTCAACGGGATACTCGCCGGCTTTGCCTCCATCATACCCATTATCGGCGTCACCTTCGCCGTCATCCCCCCTGTGCTCATCGGTTATGCCCAGACCGGCGACATGGCCATCATCGGCAAAATTTGCATCCTTTATTTCATCATCAACGTCATCATCGAAGGAAACCTGATCAAACCGCTGGTCATGCGACACACCCTCCGTCTTAATCCTCTGGCGGTAATCTTTGCCGTCATGGCCCTGGGAGAGTTAATGGGATTGTGGGGGGTGGTACTGGCCATTCCCCTGGCTGCGGTGGTGAAGATCTGCGCCGCTGAATTCAGAAATAAGGAGATCGCATGACAAGAAGCAGATTCAGGATTTCCGGCATGTCCTGCGTCAACTGCGCCGCCAGGATCGAAAAGGGACTCAAGGAAACCGCCGGGGTGACGAGCGCCGCCGTCAACTTCCCCCTGGAAGAGCTGACCGCGGAGCATGACCCCCAACTGCTTTCTTCTGATGCCATAGTCGCCAAGATCGCCGATTTGGGCTACACCGCCCGACCGCTCGACGCTGCCGGAGAATTGCGCTTCGGCGTCAGGGGTCTCCACTGCGCATCTTGCGTCGCCACCCTGGAAAAGAAGCTCCTTTCCCTGCCCGGCATCACCAATGCCACAGTCAACCTGGCCGGAGAATCTGCCTGGGTCAAGTACGATCCGGGGATGCTGGTCCGGGCCGACATCTACGACCAGGTGCGGGAGGCGGGTTACGAGCCGGTCGAAGAAGAGGATACTTCGGCAGAGGACCGGAAAGACCTGGCCCGGCAGTGGAAGATGTTCCTCTTCAGCCTGCTCGCGTCCCTGCCGATCATGTTCACCATGACCTGGCACCACAACCCGCTCATCGGCTGGATGAACCTGATTCTCGCCAGCGCGGTCCAGTTCACCGCCGGGCTCGCCTTTTACACCGGCTCCTGGCACGCCCTGAAAAACAAGAGCGCCAACATGGATGTGCTGGTGGCACTGGGCACCTCTGCCGCCTATTTTTATTCCGTCTTTGCCTTTTTCGGCGCCTTCGGCCCCCACGGCGAGGTCTTTTTCGAAACCTCCGCCATGCTCATCACCTTTATCCGCCTGGGCAAGTACCTGGAGGCACGTGCCCGCGGCAAGGCGGGAGAGGCATTGAAAAAACTGCTCCGCCTCCAGGCCGACAAGGCGCGGCTCTTGGTGAATGGCGAGGAACGGGAGGTGGCCGCCTCAGCGGTCCGGGTCGGAGACACAGTGCTGGTGCGGCCGGGCGAGACGATTGCCGTCGATGGTGTGGTTCTCAGCGGCCAGTCCAGCGTGGACGAATCCATGGTCAGCGGCGAATCACTGCCTGTGGAAAAGGAACCGGGACAGCCGGTCACCGGCGCCACCGTCAACGGCCGCGGCGTTCTGACCATCAGGGCGACGCGGGTCGGCAATGACACGCTCCTCGCCCAGATCGTCAGAATGGTCCAGGAGGCCCAGGCGGACAAGGCACCGATCCAGCGCTTTGCAGATCGCATCTCCGCCGTTTTCGTGCCGATAGTGCTGGCCCTGGCAATCCTTACCTTCTGCGGCTGGTACCTGATCACCGCCGAAGGATTCCTCTTTGCCTTCAAACTGGCCATTGCCGTGGTGGTCATCGCCTGCCCCTGTGCCATGGGACTTGCCACCCCCACCGCCATTATGGTGGGAAGCGGCGTGGGCCTCAACCGGGGCATTCTCATCAAACGCGGCTCGGTCCTGGAAAATGTCTCCCGGCTCCAGGCGCTCCTCCTGGACAAGACCGGCACCCTGACCCGCGGCAAGCCGGAATTGACCGATCTGGTCCCCGCCCCTGCCGTCAACGAAGACCGGCTGCTGGAACATCTGCTCGCCGCCGAGTCCCTCTCCACCCACCCTCTCGCTCAGGCGGCGATTGAGTACGGCAAGGCCAAGGGAATTGCCCCACAGGCAGTGACCGATTACCAGGAGCGGGGTGGCTTCGGCATTACCTGCACCTACAACGGCTCAAGGCTCCTGGCAGGAAACGAACGCCTTCTTGCCGAAGGAGCCATCCCAACAGGTTCCCTCGACGAGGCGGCGACACGGCTCGCCGCCGAAGGAAAATCCCTGATCTTCGTCGCTCTGGGAGAACGACTCATCGGCATCGCAGCCTTTGCCGATCGCCTCAAGGAGACCTCCACCGCTGCCGTCAGGGCACTGAAAGGGCTTGGCATCGCCACCTTCATGATTACCGGCGATCACCGCGACGTTGCCGCCGCCATTGCCCGCGACGCGGGGGTGGACGGCTTCGAAGCGGAAGTCCTCCCCGACCGGAAACAGCAGGTGGTCAAGGAATACCAGGGGAAAGGGCTCTATGTGGGGATGGTGGGGGATGGCATCAATGATGCACCGGCACTGGCCCAGGCCGATATCGGCATCGCCATCGGCGGGGGCACGGACGTGGCCAAGGAAACAGGCGACATCATTCTCGTCCGGGATGACCTCCTGGACGTGGTCCGTGCCATCAGGCTCGGCAAGGCAACGCTTGCCAAGGTGAAGCAGAACCTTTTCTGGGCGCTTTTTTACAACGTGCTCGGCATCCCCGTTGCTGCCGGACTCCTCTACTACCCGCTGCACATTACCCTGAAACCGGAATTTGCCGGCCTGGCCATGGCCTTCTCCTCGGTCTCCGTTGTCACCAACTCCATCCTGCTGAAGAGAATCGGCCGCACGCTGTGACCGGAAAAAGGTGCTCCATGACCCATATCTATCTCTTTCTCGCTGCATCCGTGCTCCTGACCTTAGCCCCCGGTCCCGACAATATCTACATCATCACCCGGGGTATCGCCCAAGGTAGGAATGCGGCACTGGCCGCGGCTCTCGGCTTCACCACCGGCCTCATCGGCCATACGCTGATCGTCGCCTTCGGCCTGGCAGCGGTGATTCGCTCTTCAGCTCTCCTTTTCGGGCTGATCAAATTCGCCGGAGCCGGCTACCTGCTCTACCTGGGATACCGCACCCTGCGCAACCGGGAGCCGCTCATCACCGACGGGGGGAGCGGTCAATACCTGGGCCTGCGCCGGGTATACTGCCAGAGCGTCCTGGCCAACCTGCTCAACCCCAAGGTCTCCCTGTTCTTCCTGTCATTCCTCCCCCAGTTCATCCAGCCGAATCTGGGGCATGGCGAACTCCAGGCACTGGCCCTGGGGGGCATCTTCATGCTGGAAACGCTGGTCATCTTCTGCCTGATCGCCCTCTGTTCCGGCAGGCTCGGCAGCTGGCTCAGAAGCCGCCCTGCCGTAAGCCGACATATGAACAGTGCCGCAGGAGCAACCTTTATCGGCATCGGCCTCAACCTTGCCTTTTCGGAGCGCACCCTATGAACCATAGCAACGGCAAAATCCCTCTTGTGGCGGAAATGGCCCTCATCGTAATGCTGGCCGCCGCCGTCGGCATCGGCTGGAATCACAAGCTGCTCCGCGACGTACTTGCAGGAAAGCCCGTGCAAAGCGCAGTGAAAAAGGAAACATCGCCACAGCCGGCAACCACAGCCGCTCCGCTCCCCCTGGGCCTGGAGCAGGCAAAGGAGCTGTTCGACCGCCGCGAGGCGACTTTTGTCGACGCCCGGGACAGGACCGCCTATGCCGCCGGCCATATTCAGGGGGCACGGTCACTCCCACTGGGGGAGTTCGAGGCAGCACTGCCCCGTTTTAAAGGTGAAGTAAAACCCGAGACAACCCTGGTGATATATTGCAACGGTTTCGACTGCCACGACAGTCTGGACCTGGGTGGAAAGCTGATCAAAGCAGGCTATGGCATCGTCTATGTCTACCTGGGGGGATTTCCAGAATGGAAGGATGCGGGCTACGCAGTCGAGGGGGGGAAACCATGAATCTCATGGGCAGACACATGATCAGCATCATCAGGGTGGCACTGGGTACTGTCTTCGTCTATGCCGGTGCACTCAAGGTAAACGACATCGTTGCCTTTGCCGGCAACATCGCCGCCTATCAATTGCTCCCCTATGGAGCCAGCTACATGGTTGCAGCAGTTTTCCCCTGGCTGGAGATCGCCTGCGGACTGCTCCTGATCATCGGCTGGCGAACCAGGGCCGCCTCGGCATTGGTCATCCTCCTCAACGTCATCTTTATCGTCGCCCTGGCGACAGCCATCGCCCGGGGGCTGGACATCGACTGTGGCTGTTTCAAGCAGGGGGGCGGCGACAAAACATCCGCTTGGCAGGCACTGCTGCGGGACCTGGTCCTTTTTGCCGCGGCAATCGCCGTTTATCTGAAAGGAACACCGGAAAAACAGCGATCGGCATAGCTCCAGGCCCCTTGCACCGAAAGCTTAAATAGGCTAAGATGGCCCCATTGTCTCATTAACATCGTGGAGTTGAGCGTGACGATTGCAATAGCGCTGATCATCGGCGCATACTTTTTAGGTTCAATCCCCACCGGGCTGCTGCTCGCCAAGGCCGCCGGCGTCGACATCAGGACGACCGGCAGTGGCAACATCGGCGCAACCAACGTTTACCGTACCCTGGGCCGCAGGGTCGGCATCATGACCCTCATCGGCGACTGTCTGAAAGGGTTGGTCCCAGTGCTGATCGCCCGCCAGCTGCACCTTCCCGAAATATGGATTGCCGCAACCGGCCTTGCCGCGTTCATTGGTCACGTCTACACCGTCTTCCTCGGCTTCAAGGGGGGAAAAGGGGTCGCAACTGCCCTCGGGGTCTTCATCGGCATCTCCCCCCTTTCCGTAGCGGCCGCCCTGCTCATCTTCGTCGCTACCCTTGTCAAATGGCGCTATGTTTCCCTCGCCTCCATTACAGCGGCCGCCGCCATTCCGTTTCTTGTCGCTTTCATCGAAAAAAAAGAGCTGCTGATCACCACCTCTGTGATCATAGCAGCCCTGGTCATCTGGAAACACCGGGAGAACATCCGGCGGCTGAAGAACGGCTCGGAAAGCCTCTTTAAAAAATAACCCCACAGTCTTTCTTAATATTCCTTCCGATACTTCTTCAGGGACTTCTCGTAGATCACCTTGATCTCGTTGGTATCACCCCGTTGACGGTATTCCATGAGCTTTCTGCCGATCCAGAGGCAGATGGCAATCACCACCAGCACATAGAGGATACGCAGCAAAACCCTTTCCCAGTCCATATCCTTCTGCTCATTTTCTTTTTCGTACGGAGACTGAAAGGGGCGGTTCTCACTGATCTCCCGCAAGCGAAGCAGCTGCATCTGTGAAATGTAGTGGAAGATATCGTCCCGGTCTCGCCCCTCCAGGTGAACGAATTTGAAGCCGGTACGGTAATGAACTGCACTCGTTTCCAGCGTCTCGACCGGGTCCAGCACATAGGCGACTTCCGCCACCGTGCGAATAGTGCGAGGCGGCGACAAGGGCAGGTACAGCTCCATGTGCAGTAGGCTTTCCGGCTTGAGCCTGGTATCCAGCTTGAATCCCATCCCACCTCCGCCTAGAACGACAGGAAAGTTGCGGCTCTCGTGCCAGATGTGACCAGGCTGGGCTGCCATCTGTTCCGCCTGCCGGGCAGCCACGCAGTATTCGTCGCAACCTTGCAGCCGCATCAGTTCCAGCTCCCGCCAAGTCTGCCATTCCGCCGCCACCTCTTCCCGCAGGCGCTGGTCCGGATCCGTATAGCGGAAATTGAAAGTGCACTCCAGGCGAAAAAACTGCCGCCGCTCCTTCAGGGTCAGCAGGCCGAACAGCCTGATGCGCAGGTTCCGTTCCCCTTGGCGTTCGGTAACGATGCAGGTACAGGTATAGATCTGTTGGTCTATCCGGATGCTGGCATCAAGGATAGAATTGATCTCGACCTTGACATCGGCAGGAAGATAATCCCGGGAAAGCTGCACCAGAATGGTATCTTCATGGAATTCCCGGATAATCGCCCAGTCGCGAAATATATCGCCGCTCGGCTGGGGAATGCCGATCTCGATGCGCAACCCCTTGCTAAAAAAGGGCAGGTATTCGGGAAAATTTTTGCTCATGCCGGGCTTATCGGCAGTCTAGGAGGAAAGATTGAGGAAATGGATGACTTTTTCGAGCTTTCTGGGAAAAATTCTTAGAGCCAGGTCAATGTACCTATGAAAAAAGACCGTCCGCAGGCAATATTTTTCAGCTCCTATCGCCCATGCGCTCCTCCTCCCCATAATGACAAAGAGGCCGCATCCTGAGTGGATGCGGCCTCTCTTCTTTCACGGTTGAAAAACGCGATCAGAGGAATGATGCCCTCACAGCCCTCCCCCCTCCACCTGTGGGGAAAACGCAACGGCACCCTGCTGATCCCGGTAGAGGATCACGTTGACCCGGTCATGGTTCCGGCCGAACTCGAAGTTGAGGCTGTGCTCATAGGCCATGCGGGCCACCGGTTCCAATTGCCCCACATCCCGAAGCCTGAAAAGGATCCGGTTTCCCTTGCCGAGATAATCGAGAAAACTCTCCGATACCTGGAATTCGATCGGACTCCTTTCCGCGGTAAAATCAGCCACACCCGGTTCCGCACCATTCATGGAAAATTCGGTCAGGATGAAGCGTCGGGGGAGAAGGTCGGCCATATCTGAGGAGCCGGTACCTGGTTCGGCCGGCAGTGTCTGCGACTCCAGTGGAGCAACCGAGATCACCATGCCTGCCGCCACGGTGGCGTTGCTGAACCGGTCGATAAGAATGAAGCTGCCGGTTTCCCGGTTCTGCCGGTAGGGGTCGAAAGCAACGGGGCGGTCAAGTTCCAGGCGGACCACGCCGATGCCGTTCAGCCCCAGTGTCTGCACCTGCTTCTGTTCCAGGGAATTGACATCCACTGCAAACTGCACGCGGGTGACGCGGCCGGGGGTCACGGCACTGGAGGTCTTCACCAGGTAGACCTTTCCCGGTTGCAGGGGTTCGTCGTGCATCCAGACCAGGTGCGCCTCCGGGTGCCGGGAAAGGCGGGGCGGGGCATCGGTCGCAGCCAGCATATCGCCCCGGCTGATGTCGATTTCGGAGGTCAAGGTCACCGTTACTGCCTGGCCGGCAACGGCTTGCGGCAGGTCACCGTTCATGGTGACGATCCGGGCCACGCGGCTCGTGCGGCCGTTTGACGCGACCCGGATCTCATCCCCCAGACGGATGGTCCCCGCGGCGATGGTGCCGCAGAAGCCGCGGAAATCCAGATGAGGGCGGTTGACCCATTGGACCGGCAGACGGAACGGCTGTTCACGGGTATCATCCTCAACCTGCACGGTCTCCAGATAATTCATCAAGGTCGGGCCATCGTACCAGGGAGTGTTGGCGCTTTTTTCAATGATATTGTCGCCGTTCAGGGCCGAGATGGGGATGGCGGTAATGGAGGCAAAGCCGAGGGTCGCGGCGAACTCACGGTAGTCGCGGATGATCGATTCGTACCGCTCCCGGTCGAAATCGATGAGGTCCATCTTGTTGATGGCCAGCATCACGTGACGGATGCCCACCAGGGAAACCAGGTAGCTGTGGCGCCGGGTCTGGGTCAGGAGCCCCTTGCGGGCGTCCACAAGAATCACCGCTACCTGGGCCGTAGAAGCACCGGTGACCATGTTGCGGGTGTACTGCTCGTGGCCCGGGGTGTCGGCGACTATGAACTTGCGCCGATCTGTGGAAAAGAAGCGATAGGCCACGTCAATGGTGATTCCCTGTTCCCGTTCCGCCTGCAGGCCGTCCAGAAGCAGGGCGTAATCGATGGCGCCCCCCTGGGTGCCGACTTTCCTGCTATCCACCTCCAGCGCCGCCAGCTGGTCCTCGAAGACCATCTTGGAGTCCCACAAGAGCCGCCCAATAAGGGTGCTCTTGCCGTCATCAACGCTACCGCAGGTGATGAAGCGCAGCAGCGACTTCTCTTCCTGGCTCTTCAGATAAGCCAGTATATCTTTTTCGATGAGTTCCGACTGATGTGCCATGTCAAAAAATCCTTTTATAGGTCTTATGGGTCCTATAGGACCTATGGGACCTATTAAAAATACCCCTCTTGTTTTTTCTTCTCCATCGAACCGGCCTGATCATGGTCGATCAGCCTTCCCTGGCGCTCGGAGGTGCGGGTGAGGAGCATCTCCTGGATAATCTGCGGCAGGGTGTCGGCGGTTGACTCCACCGCGCCGGTGAGGGGGTAGCACCCCAGGGTGCGAAACCGCACCGATTTGTGCTGCACCTGTTCCCCCGGCTTCAGCTCCAGGCGCTCGTCGTCCACCATGATGAGCATGCCGTCCCGTTCCACCACCGGCCGGACTGCGGCATAGTAGAGGGGCACGATGGGAATGTTCTCCAGGTGGATGTACTGCCAGACGTCCAGCTCAGTCCAGTTGGAGAGGGGGAAGACGCGGATGCTCTCCCCCGGCTTGATGCGGGTGTTGTAGAGGTTCCACAACTCCGGACGCTGGTTCTTCGGGTCCCAGCGGTGGTTGGCACTACGGAAGGAGAAGATCCGCTCCTTGGCCCGGGATTTTTCCTCGTCCCGGCGGGCTCCGCCAAAGGCGGCGTCGAACTTGTACTTGTCCAGGGCCTGCTTCAACCCCTCGGTCTTCATCACGTCGGTATAGAGGGCCGAACCGTGGGTAAAGGGGGAGATGCCGTTTTTAACACCCTCCTCGTTCACATGGACGATCAGCTCAAGACCGCATTCGCGGACCATCCGGTCACGGAAGGCGATCATGTCGCGGAATTTCCAGGTGGTGTCCACGTGCAGGAGCGGAAAAGGCGGTGGCGCCGGATAAAAGGCCTTGCGTGCCAGATGCAGCATGACGGCCGAATCCTTGCCGATGGAATAGAGCATCACCGGATTGGCGAATTCGGCCACCACTTCGCGTATGATGTGGATACTCTCGGCTTCGAGTTGCTGCAAGTGGGTAAGATTTTGACTCATATCATTCTCCAACGCATCAAGATTCTAACCTAACGGATGCGGATTTTTCGTCAGAGCAAGGCTGTCGAGGGACCGCGCGGAGGCGTAGCAGCGCTACGCCGCACAAGGGGTGCCGAAGACTTACGCAGCTCTGGCGGAAAAGCCACATCCGTCCTCATCTTCGATGCAGGCCACACTCTTTATGTTCAGGGTTTTCCCACCACCATCTCCCTGCTCGTGGGTGTTCACCAGGTGCCACAGGCCTGGTACATGGCGCACAGCCGATGGACGGGTAGCCCTGGCTGTGGAGCCGGTTGGTTGGGATGCGCCGGAACTTGGCGTACGACCAGACCTGTTCCTCCGTCCATTCCAGGAGCGGGTTGACCTTGATGATGCCGCCGTTGGTGGTGTCGGTCTCAATGGGGGCAAGGCCGGTGCGTGTCATGCTCTGTTCCCGACGAAGGCCGGTGATCCAACCGTCAAGCCCCTTCAGCGCCCGGCCGAGTGGCTCCACCTTGCGGATATGGCAGCATTCGTGGCGGTTTTCCAGGGACTCCCGGAAGGAAAAGGTTCCTTTTTCCCGCAACAGCTGCTCAACCGCTTCATGGCGGGGATAATACCAGTCGATCTTGGTCCGGTAGCGCTCGGTGAGGGCATCGGCAACCTCGTAGGTCTCCTCGTGGAGCCGTCCCGTATCCAGGGCAAAAACGCGCAGGGGCAGTTCCAGTGCTTTGGCCATGTCGATGATGACCACATCCTCAACGGAAAAGGAGCAGGCCAGGGCAATATTGCCGCCGGCGGCAGCAAAGCCCGCCTTGAGAATCTCCTCAGGGGGCGCATATGCGGGTATTTCAGGCAGTACGGACATCTAAATGGTTCCTTCCTTCGTAATCAAATCTTCAAACCTAACAGCGGCCAAACGAAAACGACAGAGCCCATGAATAACAGCCAGGAAATGGCCATAATCACCAAGCCGGATAAAATGATGTTGCGGCTACTCAAGAATCCCGATGCATAAGCAATGGCCGTGGCAGGAGTTCCCATGGGGAGGCAGTAGGCGAGCCCCGCCGGCAGGGCGATGCACAAGGTCATTACCTTCGGGTCCATGCCCATGTTTTTAGCCAGCCCCATGCCAATGGGCATCAGTATGGCCACCACTGCAGCATGACTGATGCATTCTGTCACGACAATGGCCACCAGAGAAATGATGACAATAACAGTCAGGGGCGAATGGGAAAGGGCTCCAAGTCCCTTCTGTACCACCCAGAGCGCGGCGCCGGTCTTCTCCAGGGCCGAGGCCAGGGCGATGGTGCCCCCGTACATGAGGATGATGCCCCAGTTGACGTATTCCTCGATCTTCTGCCAGGCAACCACACGAAAGGTGAAGAGCACCGCCGTCCCAAGGATGGCGATTGCTGCCAGTCCCGATTTCTCGCCGAATCCGATCCAGCAGCCAATGGTAGCGATAACCACCACCGCCGTTATCAATTCATCATAGCTCAGTCTGCCGACCTCAAGGCGTTTGCCGTTGAGAAACTTCAGCCCTTCGTCGACGCTTTCCAGGTCGGGGGGAAAAAAGCGGAGCAGAATGAGAAAGCCTATCACCAGAAGCGGCAAGACAATCATGCAGGCAGCAAAGGTCCACTCCATGAAGCCGAAGGTAAGGCCGGTGTTTTCCTTGAGCAGCCCCGCTGCCAGTGGCGCCCTGGCTCCGCCGAGAAAGGTGGCGATACCGCCGATGATGCATCCCCAGGCGATGGACATGAAGATCAGTCGGCCAAAGTTGCTGTTGCCCTTTTCCAGCTTCAGTGCCGTAGCAATCTCGGCCACCACCGGAAACATCATGGCGGCAACGGCGTGCTCGCTCATGACGAAGGAAAGGAAGGCCGAGAGCAAAAAAATCGTCAGGGCAAGCCGGGTTGGAGTCTTGCCGAATTTGGCCATCATCGCCCTGGCCAGCCGGGCAGAGAGGCCGGTACCGGTCATGGCCGCCGCCAGGATAAAGGCACCCAGGATGAAAAATACCGCCTCGTTGCCGAAGAAGGAATAGGTCTTCTTCGCATCCATGATGCCTAAAAGTGGCAGCATCACCATGGAAAGAAGGGCCGTGACGGCAATGGGCAGAAGTCCCGAAATCCAAAGGAAGACGGTGGCGCCGAAGAGGACCAGCGTATGATATCCGGCAGCGGTCAGCCCCGCTGGTGGCGTCAGCCTGAAAAGAATGAAACAAACCGCCAGAAAGCCGAGAATCACCTGGTAGCGCGCACTGCGGTCCAGCACGATCAACCACAGAGGCCGGTTGTCTATCTTCAGCGGTTTGTCGAATAATTCCTGCGCCATTTTTCTCTCATTATTCAGCTGTCACAAAGCAGCCAGTCACAGCCCTGCAGAATCGAAAGAGGCATCGATCTGTCTGACTTTGAGGCTGCGGCGCAGATCGGAGGTAGCCAGAAGCTGGCGGTCGTAAATCTTGTCCATCAATCCCTTAAGCATTCCCCTCGGGCGGATGTCCAGGGGGGTCGTCATACTCACCAGCGGCAGCAGCGGCTTGATAATCATCTTGCGCTTCTTCCACACCGTGGTCAGATGGGAGAAAATGGCAGCGATCTCCTCCTGGGGATAGCGGGCGGCCCTCGGCGACAGATCGACGAGTGGTATGATTCCGGCACCAGCCAGGGTATCGATGGCGCTGATGGTCGAGCAGGAAGGTTCCTCTCCAGCCATAAGTGTCGAAGCTACACCCCACCTAGGCAAAACGCCCTGTGCAAAGCGGAGTGCCTGCAGCCGTTCTTCCTTTGCCAAGCCACGCTCCCCTGCCAGCGCCTGATCGAAGAGATGCAGGGGAATATCCAGGATGTCGGCTCCCGCTGCATAGGCCCTTTCAATGGCAAAGGCAGGGGCAGGAAAATTGAGCCGTACCAGTAGATGGGTGTTGAAGTTCTTCTTCAGCTGCCGGGCCAGTTCCTCGCCCTGGTGAAAGGTGTTCAGCGAGCTGATGGTCAGACAGAAAAGCTCGGCCGGCACCTGACAATGGCTGTCGAAAATCGTTTCCAGGGTCTCCCTGACGGGGAGATCACCTCCGACAAAAAAAACATTCCCGTCGCGACGCAGCATGGCGGTATCGAAGGTGTTGACCGGCTTCCCGATCATCTGCCGCAATTTTTGCTGGTCGAGTCTCATAGCCGCTTCCCCGTCAGAGCCTATTCCCCAACCTTTTCCAGGGTCAGGACGTAATGGTCATCCACCTGCTTCAGCCCCAAGAGCTTGTGCCCCTCCCCTTTCAGGCTGCGGGGGACGTTTTTCACCGGTTCACCGTCATCCAGGAGAAACTCCACCGTATCTCCCTCGTCCAGCATCTCCAGCGCCAGCTTTGCTTTGACAAAATTGGTCGGGCAGGCAACGCCGCGTAAATCAACTGTCTGCATATATCCTCCGAAAACTTCGAACCTCGAACTTCGAACTTTATTTGCCCACCTGGGTTGCTATGGCTTGTGGAGGAATGGTTTCAGCAACGACAAAGTCGGGGAATCCGGCCCGCAGGCGGTCGAGCAGCGATTCAGTCCCTTCCTTGATGATGATGTCACCGATCCGGATGCGCCCGGCGCCGTCCGCCTTCTCCTTGTACCAGGCCAGCACTTCGGTTATAAAATCCACCACCCGATCTTCCGGCAGGAAGGTGGCGAAAAGGGTGCCGACGAGCGGATGACGTCCCCATTTGCCCCCTATCCGGACCGTATAACCTTTCTTGGCGGCCTTCCAAGCTTCGGTGGGGCAGACCTTGACGCAGTCGCCACAGTAGATGCAGGCATCGGGATGGAATTCCGGCTTGCCGTCCGCTCCCAGGGTAATGGCTCCTTCGGCGCAGGACTTGGCGCAGAGACCGCAGCTGATGCATTCGTCTTTATTCAGCTCGGGCCAGATAGCGCCCTGGAAACCCACATCGTTGGTGGCCGACTTCGGGCAGTCGAAGGGGCAGCCGGCAAAGCCGACCTTGAACTTATGGTGACCGGTGGGGGTGCCGAAGAGCTTTTCATCCACCTCAAGGGCAGAACGCTGGGTATCCACGAGACCGTTGGGATTATATTCGCAGCCGCCGCAGGCGGTCGGGACCCTGACCCGTGCGCCGCACGAGGCAACCTTCTGCTCCCCCTCACCTAACTCAGCAACAACGGCATCGAAATCCTTGAAGTTGATGTTGATCAGCTCGATGGATTGCCGCACGGAGAGGTGGACAAATTCACCGCCGAATTTTTCGGCCACGTCGGCGATTTTCTTCAGCCGGGGAACGGTCATCCGTCCGCCGGGAACCCGCAACCTGACGGTAAAAAGGTCTTTGCCCCGCTCCTTGATGAAACCGCCCGCCTTGAGGTTGCCCAGATCAATGGTGGTTTTGCCTGTATCGTTTGCCATAATTATCAACTCCATTACTAGGGTTCAGGTGACATTACTTTACACAATTGTCACCAAATTAGTCAAGAAAAAAATCAACATAAAACTACGGCATTAAGATAAAGAATAATCAAACGAGCTCGATTGGCTCTGGTTGAACCTTGTCGCCGCTGATGCGGAAGGAATTGACCACCGGCCGTTCCGGCTCGGCCAGAGAGGCAATGACATAGGAAACGTTCGGAGTAAGGGCCAGACGGATATCCTCTTCGGAGGGACGGGCGGGGGTCTCGGGATGGGAATGGTAGATGGCCAGCATCTCCAAACCCTTGCCGCGCAACTCCTTGATCACGGCGAACTGCTCCTTGGGGTCCATCATGAAGTGCTCATTGCTCCGGTCGGTATTGGTCATGCGGTAAATGACGGAAATCTCGCCGGCAGTGCCGCCTAGTATGCCGCATACCTCAAGGGGAAAACCCGATTTCGCATGGGCAACAATATCATCATGGATAATCTTAGGGATTTTCAGCATGTCAAAGCCTCTTATTTCTCCAGATCGCAAACGTTCAGCGCGTCCAGTTCATCCACTACCTGGGTGATGGTCGGGTGGTCGCCGCAGATGGGGCATTTGCCGCTCTTCTTGATGGGTACCTCGCGAAACCTCATGCGTAGCGCGCTGTAGGTGAGCAGTCGTCCAGTCAGAAGCTCTCCCTTGCCAAGCAGGTACTTGATCGCCTCGGTCGCCTGAATGGTGCCGATCACCCCCGGCAGAACACCGATCACCCCGGCAGTGGAGCAGGTGGGAATGGCGTCCTTCGGTGGCGGCGTCGGGAAGATGCAGCGGTAGCAGGGTGATTTGCCCGGGTCGATGGTGATGGTCTGGCCGTCGAACTGGAGGATGCCGCCATGGGAGTAGGGCTTCCCTGCCAGGACGCAGGCATCATTGATAAGAAACTTGGCGGCAAAGTTGTCGGTGCCGTCGATGACGAAATCGTAGTCCTTGATGATCTCGCTGATGTTGGCGGCGCTGATCCACTCCTCGTAGGTGTTGACTCGAAGTTCGGGATTGATGGCCAGCATCTTCTCCTTGGCGGACAGCACCTTGGCGATCCCAACGTCCTTGGTCTGGTGAATGACCTGGCGCTGCAGGTTGGAAAGATCCACCACATCCGCATCGGCGATGCCTATAGTACCTACTCCGGCCGCCGCCAGATAGAGGGCAATGGGGGAACCGAGACCGCCGGCGCCGATGATCATTACCTTGCCGTCAAACAGCTTCTTCTGTCCCTTGCCGCCAACCTCCTTGAGGATGATGTGGCGAGAGTAACGGGCAATCTGGTCTTCCGTAAGCATCAGCGGCTCCCTCCACCCATGAAATAGAGGAATTCCACCGTGTCCCCATCCTTGACCAGCGTCTGTGCAAAATTTTCCCGCTCAAGGATGTCGCCGTTAAGTTCCACCGTCACGTAGTCGGGCTGCTCGACCTTCAACTCCACCAGCAGCGCGTTCACGTCCAGGCTGTCCTTGCCCTCTACGATTGCCCCTTTACCGTTAACCGTCAGATTCATTCTTTTATCTCCTTCTTACAATTGTTCCAAGGATAGCCGAAAATCCTCGATGATGTCATTGATGTTTTCTATACCGGTCGAAACCCTTATCAGTTCTTCGCCGACCCCCATGAGCCTCTTCTCCTCCGGGCCAAAATCTGCACAAATTGTACTTGCCGGGTGGATGACCAGGGTTTTGGCGTCGCCGATGTTGGCCAGGTTGCGGGCCAGTTTTACGCCGTTGATGAAGCGGAAGGCAGCGGTTTTGTCTGCCAGGCCGAAGGTGAGGACGCCGCCGAATTTATCACCATACAACCGTTTCGCCACCTGATGGTAGGCATTGTCTGTCAGCCCGGGGTAGTTCACCCAGGCAACCTGCGGCTGCCCCTGGAGGAACCGGGCCAGTTGCAGGGCGTTGCTGCAGTGGCGTTCCATGCGCAAGGCGAGGGTCTCGATCCCTTCCGACAGGAGGAACGAGTTCATCGGCGCAGGACAAGCGCCAAAGTCCTTGTGAATCAGTTTTCTTACCCGTGCTGTGAAGGCAAAGCCCCGGTATTTCTTGAAAAACTGCTCGAAGTGTGGGAACTTCGGGCTCTGCCAGTTGAACCGTCCCATATCGACAATGGCACCACCGATGGCGCTGCCGGTGCCGTTGATGAATTTGCTCGTGGAGTGGACGACGATATCCGCGCCCAAAGCCTTCCCCGTCGCCAGATATGGAGTCGTCACGGTCGCATCGACCATCAGCGGCACCCCCCCTTCCCGTGCCAGCTGAGCTACGGCGGGAATATCGGGCACGTCCATCTTGGGATTACCGATGGTTTCCAGGAAGATGAGGCGGGTTTTGTCGTTGATCCCCTCCTTTACCGCCGCAAGATCGGTGGGATCCACGAACCTGGCAGTAATGCCGTACGAGGAGAGGGTGTCGCGAAAGAGGGAAAAGGTGCCGCCAAAGAGAGACGATGAAGAAAGAATCTCGTCCCCCGTCCGGACGATGGCCATAACCGCCGTAGTAATGGCTGCCATCCCCGAAGCGGTGGCAATTGCCGATTGCCCCCCCTCCAGAATGGCCAGTCTCTTCTCAAGGCTTTCCGTGGTGGGATTGCCAACCCTGGTGTAGACCTGGCCGATCTTGCGCCCGCGAAAGATGTCTTCCAGCTCCTCGGCGGTGGCATGGGCGAAGGATGATGATTGTACTATGGGCACGGTTGTCGCCCCGGCCGGTCCCGGCTCCAGCCCGCCATGAATCAGCAGCGTTTCAAAACTGTATGTTCTGGATATATCTACCATAATTGTTCCCCTTACAAAAAAAGCCCCTCTTTTTCAGCAGGGGCTCCGAACGAATTCGTCAAGCACCCACCTCATCTTTGCCTGTTATCACAGGCAGGAATTAGCACCCATTGCGGAACAAATCTGCACAGGTTGCTGTGGTTTCTCAGGGCCTTTCCCTCCACCACTCTTGATAAAGAAGGTCATTTTGTTTAGCAGGAATCTACTTTACTTTAATAATCTTGTAAAGTTAATTTTACACAATACTGTACTTTTTTACTAACAAATGAGGCCCGCCGCTTTGATTATTCACCAGCCACACAGTCAACTTTATCGAGATAAAAAAAGGCGACCCTTAGAACAAGAGATCGCCTGAATTGGTTGAAAACTTTAAAGTAATTATACGGATTGGGTCACCAGGGGAAGCAGGGCCTGCTTCATTTTTTTCAAGGCACCTTCCTCGATCTGCCGAACCCGTTCCCGGGAAATGGAGAAATGGTCGGCAATCTCCTGCAGGGTCAGGGGCGTTTCGGCGGCAACTCGTTGTTCGATGACGTAACGCTCTTTCTCGTTGAGGCGGGTAAGGGCTGAAGCGACGTTTTTTTCCAGCATGGCCGTCTCCTGGGCTTCGGCAAGCAGTTCCTCCTGGTTGCGGCGATCGTCCGGGAGGCTCTCCAGCAGGGTCAGCCCTTCCCCGGAAACCACCTCCGCGTCCAGAAAGCAGTCACCCCGCATCCGCTGGTTCATTTCCGCCACTTCCGATTCCTTCACATCCAGCACTTCCGCCGTGGCCTGAAAATCTTCGCTGCCGCCGGTCATGTTCCTGATGGCGTTCTTGGCCTGGTTCAGTTTAAAGAAGAGCTTCCTTTGGGCCTGGGTCGTCCCTATTTTCAGCAGGCTCCAGGCGGAAATGATGTGGTTCTGGATGTAGGCCCTGATCCACCAGACCGCATAGGAAATGAGGCGGAATCCCTTGTATGGATTGAATTTCCGCACCGCCATCATCAGGCCCACGTTCCCTTCCTGGATAAGATCAAGCATTTTCATGCCGTAAGAGCGATATTCACCGGCAATTTTCACGACGAAGCGGAGATTCGACGTTATCAGCTTGTGGGCAGCCTCCAGATCCTTATCTTCATAGAACCTGACTGCGCACTCGTGCTCCTCTTCGGGGGATAGAATGGGAAACCGCTTTATTTCCGCCAGGTAAAGGCTCAAGTTATCTACGACAACAGGCATTGAATAGTTCACGTTCGATCCTCCTCAATCCAGCGACCTGCTTTTAGCACTCTAACAAACCGAGTGCTAATAATTTAGCAACAGCCAGTACAAAAATCAATAGGCAAAGTTTATAAAAACCAGCCGGAAAACCGAAGTGATGACCATAGGGGAAAGGCGCTAAAAACCTTGCCCGCCAATGGCATATGTGATACATGATTAAAAACATGAATAACGACGCATGGCGCCGGAAAACCGGAGGTTCAAGCAGATGGAAATCAAGAAAGTTGCTCTTCCCGAAGAGAAAAGAAAAGCGAAAGTAGAAGACGAGTCGAAGCTTGGTTTCGGCAAGATTTTCACCGACCGCATGCTCATGGTAGAATGGAAAAGCGGCAAAGGATGGGTCGATGCCCGCATCGAGCCTTACGCCCCCTTTGTCCTCGACCCGTCATGCGTGGTCTTTCATTATGCACAGGAAATCTTTGAGGGACTGAAGGCCTATCGCTGGTCCGACGGCAGCATCGCTCTCTTTCGCCCGGAAATGAACGCCCGGCGTTTCAATGTCTCAGCGGATCGGCTCTGCATGCCCCAGGTCCCGGAGGAGCTGTTCCTGCAAGGGATCAAAGAACTGGTCCAGCTGGAAAAGGACTGGGTGCCTTCCGCCGAAGGAACTTCCCTCTACATCAGGCCGGCCATGATCGCCGTAGAACCGATGCTGGGCGTCCATCCCTCCGATCACTATTATTTCTTCGTCATTCTCTCGCCGGTGGGCGCCTATTATGCCTCCGGCTTCAATCCCATAAAACTGCTGGTGGAGGACCGCTATGTCCGGGCAACGCCGGGGGGCACGGGTGAAGCAAAAACCGGCGGCAACTATGCCAGTTCCCTTAAAGCGGGACTGGAAGCAAAGAAAAAGGGTTACGACCAGGTACTGTGGCTGGACGGCGTTCACAAGCGCTATATCGAGGAAGTGGGCGCCATGAACATGCTCTTCGCCTATGAAGACCGTATCGTCACCGCCCCGCTGGACGGCTCGATCCTCCACGGCATCACCCGCGACTCGGTGCTTACCCTGGCAAAATCCATGGGGATCAAGGTTGAAGAGCGCAAGATAGACGTGGTGGAGTTGATGAACGATATCCGCTCCGGCAAGGTGAAGGAAGCGTTCGGCAGCGGCACCGCCGCAGTCGTCACCCCGGTCGGCACCATCAGCTACAAGAACGAACAACTGACCGTCGATGACGGTAAGGTGGGTAAACTGACCCAGAAACTTTACGATACCCTGTCTGGCATTCAAATGGGTAAGATTACCGACAGCTTCGGCTGGATTCAGAAGATAGTGTAGGTGCACCAATCCCGTGGCCCGTAAGGGCCGCGGGACTTCCCCCAGGTGGGACCATGAAAGAACGCCCCGCAGCAAATACGCTCTGCCTCTCCTGCCGCCGCACGTGCAAACAGCCGGCCGCAGTGCTCATTGCCGCCTGCCCCCGCTATTATGCCGGCCCGAAGATCAAGCGCTGCACTTGGAAACAGCTGGAACTGACGCTGGAACCGAAGTGATTCCGTCTCCCCCCATCATAGACACAAAAAAATGCACCGGCTGCGGTCGCTGCGTTGCTGCCTGTCCCCACCACCTCATCACGTTGGAGGTGGCAGGATACAGGAAACACGCAGTGCGACACGATCCAAGCCGGTGCCGGGACTGCCGTGCCTGTGCCGTCTGTCCGGTACAGGCCATGTGGTTCGGGAAACACTAGCCACTGTCTGAATCAGAGATGTTCCCAAGCCCCTTTTCTGTAATTTTTCGCCCTTGCCACAGGGGTTACCACCGCCCTGGCCACCACCACCGGCTTCACCTCCGGGGTGGGCTCTTCAGCCATCGGGTCAGGCTGTTTATATGCAGCCATTTCGGCATTGATCCCCTCGCTGCGCAGTTCATTCATTGCCGCCGCGCCAATGATGCGTAATTCGCTGCAACCAGTCAGGCAAACCACAGTCAATAACAGAAGAAAAATATGTCTCATGGTGCACCTCCTGGACTTTTACCATCTTTCTACCAGATGCATGCCAATGGGATATTTTCCTAACCTTGCTTAATTACTGAAGATTTATACCCCGCCCCTTTCCGGCCGCTGTCCGCTCCCTGAACAGAAAATCCCTCACTACTCAACATCCCTTGCCAGTTGCGGCATTGCAAAATTTGAACAGCTAGGCAAAAGATGAACAGTGTGCTCACCTTGACAGGGGATAGGGGGCTCCTTATCATTTCATTATGATTGTTTGAGAAGGAGAAAAGCATGATCAGACCGGAAAAAATGACCATTAAGACCCAGGAAGCCCTCGCCCAGGCCCAGGAAACGGCCACGCAGCGCGGCAACAGCGCCATTGAACCAGAACACCTGCTCTCGGCCATGCTGGAGCAGGAAGGGGGATTGACCGTCAGCCTTCTGCAGAAGATGGGCGTCACCGCCAATGCCATCAAGGAGAAGCTCGCCGAAGCCATGCGCAAGCTCCCCCAGGCGAGCGGCGCCACCATGCAGGTATTTCTTTCCCCGGCACTGAACCATGTGCTGGATGCGGCCCAGAAGGAAGCAGACGCCATGAAGGACGCCTTCGTCTCCACTGAACACCTGCTTCTCGCTCTGGCAGGGGAGAAGGGTTCTGCAGTAGCGCGCATATTTTCAGACAACGGCGTCACCCGCGACGGCATCCTGGCTGCATTGAAAGATATCAGAGGGGATGAGAAGATCGTCGATCAGGACCCGGAAGGCAAATACCAGGCCTTGACCAAGTACGCCAGGGATCTGACCGACCTGGCCCGGCGCGGCAAGCTGGACCCGGTGATCGGCAGGGATGATGAGATTCGCCGGGTAATCCAGGTGCTGTCGCGGCGGACCAAGAACAACCCGGTCTTGATCGGTGAGCCCGGTGTCGGGAAAACAGCCATCGTTGAAGGGTTGGCCCAGCGGATCATCTCCGGGGACGTACCGGAAACCCTCCGTGACAAGAAGCTGGTTGCTCTCGATATGGGTGCGCTCATCGCCGGAGCCAAATACCGGGGGGAGTTCGAGGACCGCCTCAAGGCCGTAATCAAGGAGGTGGAAAAGTCCGAGGGAAAGATCATCCTCTTCATCGACGAGCTTCACACTCTGGTCGGCGCAGGTGCAGCGGAAGGGGCCATGGATGCCTCGAACATGCTGAAACCTGCCCTGGCCCGCGGAGAGCTGCACTGTATCGGTGCAACCACCCTGAATGAATACCGGAAACATATAGAGAAAGATGCAGCCCTCGAGCGGCGGTTCCAACAGGTCTATGCCGGAGAACCGAGCGTCGAGGACACCATCGCCATCCTGCGCGGCCTCAAGGAGCGGTACGAGAACTATCACAGCGTCCGCATCAAGGACAGCGCCATCATCGCCGCCGCGACCCTCTCCGACCGCTACATCACCGATCGTTTCCTGCCGGACAAAGCCATCGATCTCATCGATGAGGCGGCTTCGCGCCTGCGCATCGAGATTGACTCCATGCCCACGGAAATCGACGAGGTGGAACGGAAGATCATTCAGCTGGAGATCGAAAAACAGGCCCTGCTCCGGGAACAGGACCCCCATGCCCAGGAGCGGCTGAGAAAGCTGTCCGACGAGCTTGAAGAACTGCGCAGCACCTCGGCCACCCTCAAGAGCCAATGGCAGCAGGAGAAATCCCTTCTTTCAAGCATCAGCGACCTGAAACGGCAGTTGGAGGAAAAAAAGGAAGAGGCGAAGAAAAGCGAGCGTGAAGGGGATCTGGCAAAAACCGCCCAGCTGCGCTATGGGGAAATACCCGCCATCGAGAAAGAGATTGCCGAAAAGAGCTCTGAGTTGCTGCAGAAGCAACAGGAAGGGAAGATGCTCCCCGAAGAGGTTGATGGCGATATGGTGGCGGAAATCGTCGCCAAGTGGACCGGCATTCCGGTGAATCGCATGCTGGAAACGGAATCGGAGAAGCTGGTGAAGATGGAAGACCGCCTGAAAGGGCGTGTCGTCGGCCAGGATGAGGCGCTGGAACTGGTGGCGAATGCAGTGCGCCGGTCCAGGTCGGGGCTTTCCGACCCCAATCGTCCCATCGGATCCTTTATCTTCCTGGGCCCCACCGGGGTAGGCAAGACCGAAACAGCCCGGGCGCTGGCCGAGTTTCTCTTCGACGACGATCAGGCCATTGTCCGCATTGACATGAGCGAATACCAGGAACGGCACACGGTCGCTCGTCTGATCGGCGCCCCTCCAGGCTATGTGGGTTATGAAGAAGGAGGGCAGCTGACCGAGGCGATCCGCCGCCGCCCTTACAGCATCGTCCTTTTCGATGAGATCGAAAAGGCCCACTCGGATGTCTTCAATATTCTGCTTCAGGTGCTGGACGATGGCCGGCTGACCGATGGCCAGGGGCGCACCGTAGATTTCCGCAATACGGTGATCATCATGACCAGCAATTTGGGCTCCCAGTATATCCAGCAGTACGGTAGCGGCGACTATGCAAAGATGCGCGCCATGGTCATGGAAACCCTCAAGGAAAATTTCAAGCCGGAGTTTCTCAATCGCATCGATGAAATAATCATTTACCATTCCCTACCCCTGGAACAGATCAGGCACATCGTCTCGCTCCAGATCAAGGGGCTGCAGAACCGCCTTGCCGAGCGGAACCTGGCGCTGGAAATAACGCCCAAGGCTAGCGACTACCTGGCCCGGGAAGGTTATGACCCGGCCTATGGAGCCCGGCCGCTGAAACGCACCCTGCAGAAAAAGGTGCAGGATCCATTGGCACTCCTGCTGCTGCAGGGCAAGTTCCAGGAAGGTTATACCATCGTCGTTGACGTGGCAATGGACGGAGATCATCTGGTGTTAAAGAAGAAGGAACTGTGATTCCGCATGCAAAAAGATATTGCCAAAGGAACAAACTTCGATAAAATAACGTTCTATTGAATGGGAATAAACTGTGGAGGGATTGGGGCATGAAAAAGAAAATCGGAGTGGTTCTTTCAGGGTGCGGGGTGAGAGACGGCAGCGAGATTCATGAGGCGGTGCTGGCCCTCCTGGCCATAGACAGGAATAATGGGGAAGCCATCTGCATGGCGCCAAACGAGGACTTTCCAGAAACCAACCACCTGACCATGCAGGAAACCGGCGGCAAGCGCAATGCCCTGGTGGAGGCGGCCCGCATCGCCCGCGGCAACATCTGGGATATAAAAGAAGTAAAAGCTTCCGAACTGGATGCCATCGTCTTTCCCGGCGGTTATGGTGCCGCCAAGAACCTCTGTAACTTCGCCGAAAAAGGGGCCGGCGCCACAATCCAGCCCGATGTATCGCGGTTGCTCAAGGAAATGGCGGCGGCAAAGAAACCTATCTGCGCCATCTGCATAGCCCCGGCTCTTATCGCCGCCACCCTCGGCAAAGAGTACTCCCCCCAAGTCACCGTCGGCAATGATGCCGGCACCGCTGAGGCCATCAACCAGACCGGTAGCCGTCACTTAAATTGCCCAGTCACCGAAGTTGTCGTGGACGGCAAGAACAGGATCGTCTCCACCCCCGCCTACATGCTGGCCGGCAGCATTTCCGAAACGGCCGTCGGCATAGAAAAGGCAGTAAAAGCCACCTTCGACCTCCTTTAATCAAAGCCAATTCCGCCAGAAGCACCAGGGGGGCCGCTGTGCCCCCCTTTTTCATGCCCGCCGCAGTACTTTCCCCTTGATGACCTGCTCAATTTCCATTACCATGCCGCTACCTATTCTTTACAGGAGGGAAAAACAATGAGAAAGCGTTTGTTTGTGACGGCCATCGCCCTGGTGGCCATGCTGGCAGGAAGTAATGCCATGGCGGAAAATCTGCGGGGCAAGGTGGGTCTGACCGGAAGGTTGGGGGCAATTTTCCCGGCAGACAGCGAGAGGAACCATCCGGATGGAAAGCTGGTGGTCGAGACGGATCCGGGCTTCATCGGCGGTGGTGGCCTGTTTTACGGGGTGGACGACCATGTGGCACTGGAACTGAATGTGGATCATTCCCTGTTTCACACCAAGGGCTGGTCGGACAAAAGCCGCCGGGCCAGCATGAATGACGTTTCCATCGGGGCTCAGTACCGTTTCAACGATCGTAACGACGTTGTTCCCTACCTGGGAGGGGGCATCGATATCCTAATCCCCGAACTTGACGACCTGCAGGTGGACACTGTGCTGGGGCTGCACATTGCTGCCGGCATCGATTTCTTCGTCAGCAGAAACGTTGCCTTTACAGCCGAGCTGAAGGGTTTGGGGGCCTTTGACGCTGACGTCAACCGGCTGGGTGCAAAGATAGGGAATTACGACCCTTCAAACATTTCCACCACCGTCGGTCTGCGCCTCTTCTTCAACTGATCCTCAAAAAAAGGCCACGGCAGCCCTGCTGCCGTGGCCGTCACTTCTCGAACGCCTTCCGGTATTCACTCACCAGTTTTTCACGATCACCGCTGTCGATAAAATCCCACGGCAATTCTTCCTCAAGGGGGATCTCCCGCCTCACCCAAGCATCCGTATCCACCTTCTGCTCCCGAACCGCCTTTTTCCAGCCTATCTCCGCCCCCCGCAAGATCAAGGGCGCCAGACGACGATCCCCCCGCGAGAGCAGTGCCTGTAGATAGGCCTCCTTCAATCCCTCCATCTGCATCCGCACGTTGGATAATGGAGCAATTCCCTTCTGGAGATACCGTTCCTTCTTCTCCAGGCTTTTCAAGTCTTCCATGGCGCACCACTGAAAAGGGGTGAACGGTTTCGGAATAAAGGGATTTACCGAAAGCAGCACATCTCCCAGGCGCTTGTTCTTTTTGGCGGCGGCAATGACCCGTTCACGCACCTTTCCCACAAGTGCGATCAGTTCATCCAGGTCCTCGCTCGTCTCCGTGGGCAGACCGATTATGAAATAGAGCTTGAGATTGAGGATGTCCCTGCCGATCAGCTCGTCGCAAGCGGCGAGGATCTGCTCTTCATTGATGTTTTTTTTGATCAGGTCCCGCAGCCGCTGGGAACCACCCTCCGGAGCCAGCGCCACTGTCTTGTGGCCGCTATCCTTCAAAGCATCGACCAGTTGTGGTTCGAGACAGTCGATGCGCAGGGAAGCCACGGATACCTTTCCCCCGTTATCGACGATAAAGCGAGCGAGCTCACCTACGCCCCTGTAATCGGAAACGGCCGCCCCGACCAGGCCGATCTTCTTTCTCTTTTCCAGCCCTTTCAGCACCTCTTCCTTTACCGCAGCCATGTTCCGCTGTCGATAGGGGAGATAAATGAAGCCTGCGGCGCAGAACCTGCAGCCACGCGGGCATCCCCGAGCCACCTCCACCAGGTACATGTCGCCGAACTCGGTGTTTTCCGTAAGGATGGTGGAGGCGGTGGGTGGCGAGACGTGGTCTCTGTCCCAGAGCCGCCGAACGGTTGGAGGCGCCGAGCCCTGCGCCTTTCGCAAGGCAACGGCGGCACCATCGTAAGCAACGGTGTAAAGGGAAGGGACGTAGACGCCATCTACCGCGGCACACCGCTCCAGCAGCTGACTGCGGGCGATCTGTTCCTCCCGGGTCAGAACCTCCAGCAAGGCTGGGAGCATCGGCTCCGCTTCACCCAGGCAGACCAGGTCCAAGAAATCGGCAACGGGTTCGGGATTGAGAAAGAGGGCCGCGCCGCCCGCCATGACCAACGGCATGGCGTCACCACGATCGGCAGCAAAGGCCGGTATGCCCGCAAGCTTGAAAATAACCGGGATATTCAGGTAATCGCTTTCAAAGGAGATGGAAAAGGCAACAATGTCGAATTCGTTCACCGGCCGCTGAGATTCAAGGGAGAGAAGCCTGCTCCCCGATTTCGCATATTCGTCAAGCTCCTCCCGGTCGGGAAGAAACGCCCGTTCGCAGAGTACATCCGGGTAAGAGTTGAGGAGCCCATGGACCGCCTGGAATCCCAGGTTGCTCATGGCGGCATGGTAGCGGTTGGGATAAACCAGACAGACCCTGAGGCCGGCAACGGACTTTTTCACGGTAATACTGTCTTCGCAGGCAAGGATGTGACGGTATTTTTCGATGATCTTCCAGGACATGAAAAAAACGTTAGCACTAGTGGATATGGATGGAAAGTGGAAAAAAAGACCCGGCCCCCATGGAGGGGGAAGTAACGGGGCCGGGGAATAAAACTCCCTGCCGGTGGCGGGGGGGCCACCACCGGCGGTTGACATGAATCATCGCACTGAACTTGCAGACTTTGCAGTCAGTACCATCTACCGCAATTTCTGAAGCGTCAATTTTTCGTTCCGGCAAGGCTGTCGAGTGGCAGCGCGGAGGCGTAGCAGCGCTACGCCGCACAAGCAGACACGAAGACTTACGCAGCCGGGGCGAAAAAGTGGCGCTTCCTAGTCAACCGATTTGCGGAGGAAGGTCGGGATGTCATACTGCTCCTCATCCTCGATCATAAAGCTCCTCTGCCGAGTGAAAGTCTCCCGCTGCTGCTGTTTTTCCCTGATGAAAGTGGGAATCTCGCGATTGATCTCGTTTCTTACCAGGGGTGCAACGCTTTTCAGCTCCTGGCGGGTCTTCTCCATATCGAAACGGTCGCCGAAACCGGTGGCAATCGCGGTGACCTTGATCACATCCGCAAGATTCTCGTCGATAACGAGGCCGACAATGATATTGGCATCCTCATGCACCTTTTCGTGAATGATACGGCTGGCAGCGTCGAACTCATCCATGGTCATGGCACTGGAGCCGGAAATATTGACCAGCACCCCTTTGGCGCCGGAGATGTCGATATCCTCCAGGAGCGGACTGGAAATCGCCCTGGTGGCCGCATCCACGGCGCGATTTTCGCCGGAGCCGATGCCGATACCCATCATGGCCATGCCCCGCTCGCTCATGATCGCCTTGACGTCGGCAAAGTCAACGTTGATGAGGCCCGAGGTGGTGATAAGATCGGAAATACCCTGCACCGCCTGGCGGAGCACATCGTCGGAAGGCTTGAAGGCATCGAGGATGGACATGGATTTGCCTGCCAGACCCAGCAAGCGGTCGTTGGGGATGACGATCAGGGAGTCCACATGCTTCTTCAGCTCCTTGATCCCCTCTTCGCCTTTGCTCAACCGCTGGCGACCTTCGCGACTGAACGGTTTGGTGACGACGCCGACGGTGAGGGCACCCACTTCCCTGGCCACTTCGGCAATGACCGGTGCAGCACCGGTTCCGGTGCCGCCCCCCATGCCGGCAGCAATGAAAATCATGTCGGCACCCTTAAGTGACTCCACCAGCTTTTCCCGGTCCTCCAGGGCAGCTTCCCGGCCTACGGTGGGATTGGCTCCAGCCCCGAGCCCCTTGGTCAGCTGGCCGCCGATTTGAATCTTCATGGGCGCCTTGGAGTTGCGCAATGCCTGCGCGTCGGTGTTGGCAACGATGAAATCTACCCCCCCCACGTTGCTGCTGATCATGGTATTGACGGCGTTACCGCCGCTCCCCCCTACCCCGATCACCTTGATTTTCGCCGTCTGATCAATACTCTCGTCGAATTCGAACATCTTCCCCCCCTTTTGCTGTGTTGTATGGATTGTATGTTAATTTAGAAAAACTCGCTGAACCAGTCCTTCATCCTGCCGCTAACCTTGCGGAAGATGCTCTCCTCGCTCTGGGCCGTTGGAAACTCGTGAACGCCTACGTTCTTGCTGCCGTAGACCACCAGCCCCACTCCTGTGGCATAGGCTGGCGAATTGACCACATCGATGAGACCGCCGATCCGCTGGGGCAGCCCCCTTCTCACCGGCAGGTTGAAGACCTGCTCGGCCAATTCCGGCATCCCTTCCAGAATGGTGCTCCCACCGGTCAGAACGACTCCCGAGGCGATGACGTCTTCGAAGCCGGATTTGACGATCTCCCGGTTGACCAGGGTAAAGATCTCCTCCACGCGCGGCTCCAAGATCTCCGCCAGCAGCTGGCGGGAAAGGACCCGTGGCTTCCTGCCGCCGACGCTGGGAACCTCGATGGTCTCGTCCTTGCCCACCAGGGAGGCTAGGCAACAGCCATATTTCTGCTTGATCTTTTCCGCCTCGGCCATGGGGGTCCTGAGCCCCACGGCTATATCATTGGTCAGGTGATTGCCCCCCAGGGAAAGCACCGAGGTATGCTTGATGGCACCGTCCACGAAGATGGCGATGTCAGTGGTCCCGCCCCCCACGTCGATGAGGGCGACCCCAAGCTCCTTCTCATCGGCCGAAAGCACCGCTTCGGAGGAGGCGAGCTGCTCAAGGACGATGTCCGCCACATCAAGGCCGGCACGGTTGCAGGATTTGATGATGTTCTGGGCGCTGGCGACCGCACCGGTAACGATATGCACCTTGGCCTCCAGCCTGACGCCGCTCATGCCAAGCGGCTCGCGGATGCCGTCCTGGTCGTCGATGATGAATTCCTGGGGAAGGATGTGGATGACCTCCCGGTCCATGGGAATGGCAATTGCTTTGGCCGCATCGATGACCCTTTTCACGTCTTCGGCGCAGACCTCGCGATTCTTGATGGCAATGACCCCCTGGGAGTTGAAACCCTTGATATGTCCCCCGGCAATCCCCGCATAGACCGACTTGATCTCGCACCCCGCCATCAGCTCGGCTTCTTCCACCGCTTTCCTGATGGAAGCAACGGTGCTCTCGATGTTGATGACGACCCCCTTGCGCAACCCCCGTGAGGGACTCGTACCGATGCCGACGATATCTATGCCCTCTTCGGTAAGATTACCGACAATGGCGCATATCTTGGTGGTGCCGATATCCAGCCCTACAATGAGATTATCCCTTCTAGCCGACATACCCCCCCCTTTTTACACCTTTTTCACGATAATCTTGTCGCTGTAATCCAGATCGATATATTCCAGAGCCGAAATCTGGGTCTGCAAATCCTTGTAAATTCTGGCGAGACGGTCCAGCTTCCGGCTATAATCGCCGCTGCCCAGCTTCACCGGCACCCCACCCGCTGCAGTAAAGAGCGTCATGCCGTATCCCTTGCCGTAGTGGATCTCGGAAACCTCATCCAACCTGAAGTCGCTGCGGGACTTGAGATGGGCGATCAGATCCAGGACCTCCCTGAGCGCATCCTTGGAACCTGCCGGGTCCCGGGCGAAATCTTCTTCACCGATGCCGGTCACCACCGGAAAATTCAGGCTGTCCCCCTCGGTCAGGGGCTTGAAAACATTGCCATCACCGTCCAGATAATAGAGATACCCCATGTTTATCACCGCCACCGGCCTGCGTTCGGCTATGCGGATGGAGAGGGTGTTGGGCAGGTAGCGTCTCACCTCCACCTTCGACACCCAGGGGTTTTTCCCGATCTGCTCGCCGATGCTCCGCAGCCTCAAACCGAACATCCCGTCCCCTTCCCGCACCCCGGCAAGATCGATTACCTCCTGGCGTTTGAGGGTCTTCAGCTCGTTGACCTCGATCCGCTCCAGCTTGAAAAAGGTCGTGCCGGCAATGAAGCGGTAGATGCCGTATCCCGTGCAGCCAACGGCAGAAAGCAGCGCCACGCCCCCCACCACCTTGGCGGCCTTTGTCAGGATGCCTCGATAGTTGATCGGTTTGCGCGTCTTGGGCGTTTTTTTCAACCGGTTCTGCATGACCGGGCGTTGTTTTTTTTTGTGAAGATCGCGCATTGTCCTGCCGGTTACCTAAGTGCTTATTGTGCTATTTTCAAGGAGGCGGCGGAAATGATCCGCTCCACCAGTTCACCAAATTCGATCCCGGCACCCCGGGCGATTTCCGGCAGAAGACTCAGATCGGTCATCCCCGGCAGGGTGTTCACCTCAAGGATGTAGCAGAGCCCCTCTCCGGTTACCAGAAAATCGACCCTGCTGTAGCCGCTGCAACCCAAGGCCCGGTGGGCGTCCTCTCCCAGCCGCAGCACCTTTTCGTAAAGCTCGGCCGGAAGCCGTGCCGGCAGGATATGCTCGGCCATGCCGTCGGTATACTTTGCCTCGAAGTCGTAGAATTCCTTTTTCGGCACGATCTCAATGGCTCCCATGGCCTTGTCGTCCAGAATGCCTACCTGCACCTCGCTCCCCTTGATAAACTGCTCGATAAGGATTTCCCGGTCGTAGCGGAAAGCCTCCGCCATGGCTGCAGCAAGGCCGGATTCTGTCTTGACGATGCTGACTCCCACTGAGGAGCCTTCCTGGGAGGGTTTTACCACCACCGGAAAAGGAAAACCGAAGGTTCGCGGGTCCAATGACTCCCCGCGGCAGACCACCCGATAGGGGGCAACGGTCAGGCCAGCCGCCTGAAAGGTCTGTTTGGCAAAGATCTTATTCATGGCCAGGGCGCTGGCCAATACCCCTGAGCCGGTGTAGGGAATGCCCATCAGTTCCAGCAGGCCCTGAATGGCGCCATCCTCACCATAGCGGCCGTGTAGGGCGATGAATGCCGCCTCTATACCCTCCCCAGCTATCTTATCGGCCACTTTGCGGTCCACATCAACGCCGACCGCATCGTACCCCTTGCCAATAAGGGCTTTCAACACTGCGGCCCCGCTTTTCAGGGATACCTCACGCTCCGCCGACAGTCCCCCCATCAGCACGCCAATCTTTTTCGTCTTTTTATCTTCACCGGTCATTGCCATATCTCCGATTATCTCTGCTCGAACTCTCCCAGAATCCGCACCTCCTCCTGGAGAAGAATGCCGCTCTGCTCAAAGACCGCCTGTTTGATCATCCCCGCCAGGGTGATGAAATCAGTCGCTGTCGCCCCACCCCGGTTGACGAGAAAGTTGGTATGCACCTCCGAAACCTGCGCTCCCCCCACCTGCCTGCCCCTGAACCCCGCCTCGTCAATGAGCCGCCAGGCCTGCCCCCCTTCAGGATTTTTAAAGAAGGAACCAGCGTTGGGAAAGCCGATCCTCTGGCTTTCCTGGCGATGGCGACTGCAGGCTTCCAGCTTTTCCCGAATGGCCTCCGCTTTCCCCTCGCCAAGGGCGAAAGTGGCGGCTACGACAATTTCTCCCGGGTCCAGTTCCAGATAGCGGTAGCCAAAATGCCGGCTCCGTCCTTCACTTTCAGAGATCCCCCCGTCCTTCAGGGTCTCCAGGATGGCCACCTGCTCCATCACCGATTGGCCATGGGCTCCGGCATTAACACTGAGCGCCCCGCCGACAGTCCCCGGGATGCAGCTGAGAAATTCCAGGCCGGTAAGCGAGCGCTCGGTGGCAAAGGTTACCAGCTGCTGGTTGAGTACCCCTGCCTCGACCCTGATTCTGCCATGGGAGTCGATCTCCAGGCCAGTCAACCTCTGTAGTGAAATGACGGCCCCCCTGAAGCCCCCATCCCCCATGAGGACATTGAACCCGCCCCCGAGGACCAGGTAGGGCAGCGACTGATCCCGCACCACCCGGAGGAGTTCTTCCAGATCCGCCCCATCGGCCGGTATGGCAAAGTAGTCGGCCGGTCCCCCCACCTTCAGGGATGTATGCCCAGTCAGGGGCTCGTTCACCAGCACCTGGCCCCGGATAGCCGCACTGAGGCGCACGAGAATATCGGTTGTCAAGGAGCTTCCTTAAGCTTTTCCACCAGTTGCTCGCCGGCCTGGAGGATGTTGCCCGCACCGAGGGTGAGAACGATGTCCCCTTCCCTGACGATGCCGAGCAGGTGGTCGCAGACCTGGTTACGGTCGGCGATGAAGGTGACTTCCCGCTGGCCGTGGCGCTTGATCCTTGCCGCCAGTGCCTCGGCCGTTACCCCTTCGATGGGCTGCTCCCCGGCAGGGTAGATGTCGGTCAGGATCAGCACATCCGCATCGTAGAAGGCCTTGACGAATTCCTCGAAGAGTTCCTTGGTGCGGGTGTAGCGGTGGGGCTGGAATACCACCACCAGCCGCCGGTCCCAGCCCCCCTTAGCTGCAGCGAGCGTGGCCTTGATTTCCGTGGGATGATGGCCGTAGTCGTCGACAACCATGATCCCCTTGACGTCCCCCTTGACCTGAAAGCGGCGTCCGACGCCGCCGAAGCTCTTGAAACCGGCCTGGATATCCTCGAATTTCATGTCCAGCTCGGTGGCAACGGCAATGGTCGCCAGGGCATTAAGGACATTGTGGGCACCGGGCATGGCGAAACTGATTTCTCCCAGCCGCTTTCCTTTGTAGTGGGCAACGAAGGAGGTGGTGAAACCCTGGTGACGGACGTCGGTGGCGCGAAAATCGGCCTGGGCTGTCAAGCCGTAGGTGGTAAAGCGCTTTTTCACCTTGGGGATGATGTCGGCAACATTGCCGTTGTCCAGGCAGAGCACGGCCAGCCCGTAAAAGGGGACCTTGTTGATGAACTCGACGAAGGTATCCTTGATCTCCTCGATGCCGGTGTAGAAATCCAGATGATCCGCATCGATGTTGGTGACCACGGCAATGGTCGGGGAAAGCTTCAGGAACGAGCCGTCCGATTCGTCCGCCTCGGCCACGAGGAATTTCCCTTGCCCCAGGCGGGCATTGGTGCCGATGGAATTGAGCCTGCCGCCGATGACGATGGTGGGGTCGATTCCCCCCGTTGCCAGAATAGTCGCCACCATGGAGGTGGTGGTCGTCTTGCCGTGGGTGCCGGCAATGGCAATGCCGTACTTCATCCGCATGAGTTCGGCGAGCATCTCCGCCCGGGGAATGACCGGAATCAGCCGCTCCCGTGCCTCGATCACCTCGGGATTATCATCGTGGACAGCGCTGGAAATGACGACAACGTCCGCCCGTTCAACATTGCTGCCGGTGTGGCCGATGTGGATCTCCCCCCCCAATTGCTCAAGGCGCTCGGTGATTTCGGATTTGCGCAGGTCGGAGCCGGAGACCTTGTACCCCAGGTTGAGCAGCACCTCGGCAATACCGCTCATGCCGATGCCGCCGATGCCGACAAAATGGATTCTTTCTATTTTTCCGTACACACGCGCTCCTGTTTTCCGGTCATTTCGTCCACTATCACCCGGGCGGCATCGAGCTGCCCGAATTGGCGAATGTTCTCCGCCGTCTCCGCCACCAGATCCGGCTTCTCCATCAGCTCCAGAATCTGCTTCGCCAGGGTTTCCCCGGTCAGCTCCCGCTCAAGGATCATGAAGCCCGCATCCTTCTTCAGCAGGGCCTCCGCATTGCGCCGCTGGTGATCGTCGGCAGCATGGGGATAGGGGATGAAGATGCAGGCCTTGCCGCTCACCGCCACCTCGGCGAGGGTTGTCGCCCCGGCCCGGCAGACGATGAAGTCGGCAGCACCGTAGGCTGCGGCCATGTTGTCGATGAACGGGCTGACCGTTGCCGTGAAGCCGGCGGTCTGGTAGGCGGCTTTCACTTCATCGCAATCCTTTTCCCCCGTCTGGTGGGTAACAACCAGGCTTCCCTTGACCTTTGCCAGATGGGGCAGGGCTTCCATCATGGCGGTGTTGATGCGATGGGCGCCGGCACTGCCGCCGAAAACCAACAGCCTCAGCGTGTCACCCGTCTGCTGCGCCTTTTCCTGCTGCACATTCCAGAGGATCTCCTTGCGCAGGGGATTCCCAGCCAGAATCGTCTTCTCCTCGGGAAAGAATTTCCGCGATTCCTCGATGGAGATGAAGACCTTGCCGGCAATCCGCGCCAGCACCTTGTTGGTCAGTCCCGGAATGGCATTCTGCTCGTGAATGAAGCGCCGGATCTGCAGCCCACGGGCCGAAAGAACCACCGGCGCCGATGCGTAGCCGCCCACACCAAGCACTAGGTCCGGACGGAACTCCTTGAGGATCTTGCGCGACTGGGAGTAGCCGTACAGAAGGAGTGCAGCGCTCTTGAGTTTGGCCAGATTGCTCTGCCCCTTGAGGCCGCTTGCCGAAATGCATTCCAGCCGGTACCCCAGCTTCGGCAGGAGCCGCGCTTCGATGCCCCGTTCCGTACCGATGAAGAGCACCTCGTTGGTCTTGTCCCTCGCGAGAAATTCCTCGGCGACGGCAATGCCGGGAAAGAGATGCCCCCCTGTGCCCCCGCCTGCAATCACCAGCCTCATGACAGCCCCCTTGCCCGGGATGAGACGTTGAGCAACAGTCCGACGGCAAAAAGACTGATGATCAGCGAGCTGCCTCCGTAACTGATGAAAGGCAGGGCCAGCCCCTTGGTGGGCAACAGGCCGGTCACCACTCCCATGTTGATGAAAGCCTCCAGGCCGAGCAGCACGGCGATGCCGAAGGCCAGGAAGCGTCCGAAACTGTCCTCCGCACAGACGGCCACCCGGATGCTCCGCTGCAGAAGCACGAGAAACATGGCGGCAATGACCATGACGCCGATGAAGCCCAGTTCTTCGCCGACCACCGAGAGAATGAAGTCGGTGTGAGCCTCGGGGAGATAGAAAAGCTTCTGCTTCCCTTCCCCCAGCCCCTGGCCAAGGATACCGCCGGTGCCGAAAGCGATCCAGGACTGGATGATCTGGAAGCCCGAATTGGTCGGGTCCTGCCACGGGTCGAGAAATGCTGTGATACGACGCATGCGGTAGGCCTCGGTCACGACCAGGTAACAGGCAAAGGGGGCCGCGAGCACCCCCATGCCGAGAATGTAGCGGGGCCGCGTCCCCGCGGCAAAGAGCATTGCCAAGGCCACGGCACCCATGGTCAGGGCCGCCCCCATGTCGTGCTGCTTCAGGAGGATTGCCAGCAGGATGGAGAGAATGACCATGTAGGGCAGAAAACCGGCCATGAATTCCTTCAGTTTCTCCTGCTTTTTGTCCAGGGAGTAGGCCATGTAAACAATCAGGGCGACCTTGGCCAGCTCCGAAGGCTGAAAATTGAAGCCCGGCAGACGAATCCAGCGGGATGCCCCCTTTGCCGTCCCGCCGATGCCGGGGATGAATACCAGAATCAGCAAGCCCAGGCAGATCAGCAGCAGGGGCACAGCAAAACGCCGCCACTGGTGGTAATCAACCTGCATGGCAAAGGCCATGGCGCCGAAGCCGAGCATGGCATAGAGCCCCTGGCGCTTCAGGAAATAAAAGCCATCGCTGTATCTTTTTGCCGCCATAACCGACGAAGCGGAATAGACCATGACGATACCGAAGCAGGTAAGCATTACCACCAGCAGCAGAATAATCATGTCGTATCCCTCAAGTCGTTTCATCGACCGGCTCCGTTCAATCCGTGCACCAGCGCCTTGAAGCGTTCGCCCCGCTCCGCATAATTTTTGAACATATCGAAGCTGGAACAGGCGGGCGAAAAGAGCACCACCTCCCCGGCTTTGGCCAGATCATGGGCAAGCGCCACCGCATCCTCCAGGGTGGCAGCCAGGTGGGTGTCGGTCAGGCTTCCCAGCTCGGCCCGGATGCGCTCTTGCGCCTCGCCGATAAGAATCAGGTGCGCAACCCTTTCCCGTACCAGGTCTGTCAGTGGGGCATAGGAGCCCCCCTTGTCCTTGCCCCCGGCAATGAGCGTGATCCCCTTCTCGAAGCTTTCAAGGGACTTGACGACGCTCCCCACGTTGGTCCCCTTGCTGTCTTCGTAGTAAGAGACCCCCCCTACCTCCCGGACGAACTCCATGCGGTGGGGGAGACCCGCAAAGGACTCGACTGCGGCACGTGCCCTGGCAGGGTCGGCACCGGCCAAGAGCGCACTGGCCAAGGCGGCCATGATGTTGTCGATGTTATGGACCCCCTTCAGTCTGAAGGTGGCCGTGTCGAAGCGTGTCTCGCGCCCCTGGCGGCAATAGATAATGATGCCATTCCTGCAGAAGATTCCCTCTGACAGCTCCTTGCGCTGGCTGAAAGGGAATATCTGCGCCCTGATGCTTGCAGCGCTGGCAGCCACCAGCGGGTCGTCCACGTTAAGAACGGCAAAATCCCCTGCAGTCTGGTTCTCGAAGATACGCAGCTTGGCGTCGATGTATTCCTGGTAGCTGGTATACCGGTCAAGATGGTCCTCAGTGATGTTCAGCAGCACCGCGACCTTCGGCCGGAAGCGCTGTATTCCCTCCAACTGAAACGAGCTCAGTTCCACCACCACCTGGACCACATCCCTGCCCGAAGTGACCAGCTCGATGAGGGGATTGCCGATGTTGCCCCCGACAAAGGTTTCCAGACCGCAAGCCTTGAATATCTCACCGGTCAGGGTCGTGGTCGTCGTCTTGCCGTTGGTGCCCGTAATGGCAACCATGGGTGCCTTGATGTACGCGGCTGCCAGCTCGATTTCGCTGATGACCGTCCGCCGCTGAGCCTTGGCCAGGAGCAGAGGGGCAATGTCCATGGGAACACCGGGACTGACGACGATCAGATCAGCCATGAGAAAGGTGTGCTTGTCGTGGCGTCCCAGCTCGAAATCCAGGTCGAGATCGGCCAGTTGCGCCAGATACTCGCCGAGCTCCGACTCGTCTTTCATGTCGGTCACGGTCACCTTCGCCCCGCGGGCGACGAGGAACCGTGCCACGGCCACGCCGGTGCGGGCCAGACCGACAACCAGTACTTTTTTGCCCTCGATATCCATAGATTATTCCTCAGCCGCCACCGGCGGCGTAGACAATGTTAGCGCATCTTCAGGGTCGATATTGCCACCAGTGCCAGGATGAAGGTGATGATCCAGAAGCGGACGATGATCTTCGGTTCCGCGACCCCCTTCAGTTCGAAATGGTGGTGAATAGGCGCCATGCGAAAGATCCTCTTGCCCCGATACTTGTAGGAACCCACCTGGAATATGACCGACAACGCCTCGGTGACAAAGACGCCGCCGACAATGACCAGCAGGATCTCCTGCTTGGTGATGACCGCCAGAGTGCCCAGCCCCCCACCAAGGGAGAGTGACCCAACATCCCCCATGAAAACCTCGGCCGGATAGGAGTTGTACCAGAGAAATCCGAGGCCGGCCCCGACCATGGCGCCGCACAGGACGGCAAGTTCGCCCGATCCCGGCACGTAGGGGATCTGCAGATATCCGGACAATCGTGCATTCCCGGCGATATAGGTAAAGAGCAGATAGGTGGCGGCATTGATGGACACGGGGCCGATGGCCAGGCCGTCCAGGCCGTCGGTCAGGTTGACGGCGTTGCTGGCACCAACAATGACCAGGGTAATGAATGGGATGAACAGGATACCCAGGTCCGGGTGCAGCCTTTTGAAAAAGGGAAAATACAGCTCCTTGGAAAAGCCCGGCAGGGTGTAAAGGAATATCCCCACCCCGGCCGCGAGGAGCATCTGCCAGAACATCTTCTGCCGTGGAGAGAGCCCTTTCGGATTCTTCTCCACCACCTTCTTGTAATCGTCGGCAAAGCCGATCAGGCCGTAACCGCCGATGATGAACAGAGTCAGCCAGACATAGACGTTGGTCAGGTCCGCCCAGAGCAGCGTCGGCACGATGATGGCCGCCAGTATCAGCACTCCGCCCATGGTCGGTGTCCCCTGTTTCTTCAGATGTGACTCGGGACCGTCGGTGCGGATAACCTGACGGGCCTGCAGCTTCTCCAGCTTCCGTATCAGCCACGGCCCCAGTATGAAGGAAACCACCAGCGCCGTAATCATGGCATAGATGGTTCTGAACGTCAGGTACTTGAAGACGTTGAAGAGCTTGTAGTCGGAAGCCAGCGGAAAGAGCAGATGATAGAGCATCAGGCGACCCCTTTATTGTCGGCGGGAAGCGAGAACCCGTTGCGGATTGCCTCGGCGATTTTTTCCATGTGCATTCCCCGGGACCCCTTGATCAGGATGTTGTCCCCTTTTGCCACCTTCCGGCGCAGATCCTCGACGATCTCCCCATGGCTTTCCGCAATGTGGATTGAATCGGCTCCCATGCCGCCGTCAACGGCCCCTGCCGCCACTGTCTCGGCATACTCGCCCATGAGGTAAAGCCGCTCGACGCAAGTCGCCGCAAGCAGCCCCACCTCCCGGTGGGCGGCAGCGGCCCCGCTTCCCAGCTCCAACATATCGCCGAGGACGGCTATGCCCCGGTTCTGGCGGCGGATGTCCTTCAGCGTCACCAGGGCAGCCGCCATTGACGCGGGGTTGGCATTGTAGCTGTCATCAATAAGCACGAGCCCCTCCACCTGCTCCACATGGAAGCGCTTGTCGTACGGCGTGAATTCCTCCAGACCGGTACAGATGGTTTGTCGGTCGAGCCCCATGGCATGGGCTGCGGCTGCGGCAGCCAAGGCATTGTAAACATTATGCAGCCCGAAGGCCTTCATCTTCACCGGAACTTCGCCGTCTGGCAGGCGCAGGGTGAAGTGCATCCCTTCAATGCCCCGTGTCTCGATCCCTTCGGAACTGACTTCAGCACCCCGCAGACCGAAGGAAAGCCTGGTAACGCCAGGTGCAGTAGACAGGCGGGAGATCAGTGGATCGTCCGCGTTGTAGATGGCGGTACCCCCCTGCTTCAATCTGAGAAACAGCTCCCCCTTTGCCCGTGCCACCGCCTCCACGCTCCCCATGCTCGCCAGATGCGCGGTAAAAGCGTTGGTGATAATACCGATCTGGGGAGCGGCGATCTCAGCCAGGCGGTCGATTTCGCCCGGCTCGCTCATGCCCATTTCCATCACTGCCCAGCGTTCCCGCCCCGACAAGCGCAGCAACATGAGTGGCAGGCCGATGAGGTTGTTAAGATTGCCGGCGGTTTTCAGCCCGGGACCGGTCTGGCTAAGGATGGTGGCGAGCATCTCCTTGGTGGTGGTCTTGCCGTTGCTCCCGGTGATCCCTACCACGGTAATGGCGAATTTCTGCCGGTAGAAGGCGGCAATGTCCCCCAATGCCTTGATGGTATCCGACACCACTATGAATTGGGCATTTGGGGCTGCAGTCTTTTCAGGAGCCTGATCATCTGCCACAACAAAAGTGGTCACCCCATTGGCCAGGGCAGTGTCGATAAAGTCGTGGCCATCGAAGCGTTCACCCTTGAGGGCGACGAATAACTGCCCGGCTGAGACACTGCGCGAGTCCGTGGATACACCGGACACCACACCGTTGCCGTTGCCGGTGAGCCTTCCTCCGGTTGCCCGGATGATTTCCTCAATGGAGAGCATGTGCGCCTTTCGTGCTACCGGTCTTTGGCTGTGCGTTCCCTGCAAGCCTGGGCAGCCACTTCCCGGTCGTCAAAGTGGAACTTTTCCTTGCCGATGATCTGATAGTCCTCATGCCCCTTGCCTGCCAACAATATGATGTCTCCCGGCCGCGATGCGGCGATGGCAAGGATGATGGCATCCTGCCGCTGTTCCAGAGCGACAAATCCTTTTTCATCGAAAAGAAGGGCATTCTGAGCCGTATATTCGCGAATGCCGAGGCCGACGATACCTTCGCGAACCTGGGCGATGATTGCCGCCGGATCTTCCGTGCGCGGATTGTCGGAGGTAATGATGCTCAGATCGCTGTACCGGCCGGCAATCTCTCCCATGATCGGTCGTTTGCCCTTGTCCCGGTCGCCGCCGCAACCGAAGACGGTAATAATCCGTCCCTGCTTCAGTTCAATCATGGTCCGCAGTACGTTTTCAAGAGCATCGCCGGTATGGGCGTAATCCACGAGCACTGTCACCCCAAGGTCGTTTTCCACACGCTCCAGCCGGCCCGGCACCTGCCCGTGCCGCTCCAGTCCGTTCCTGATGACCGCAAGCGGCAGTCCCAAGGCAACGGCAGCTCCCGCCGCGGCCATGATATTGTAAAGATTGAAGCGGCCCACGAGCCGCGACTGCACATCAATGCTGCCGTTAGGCGTCTTCAGGGTGCAGCTGATGCCGGTGACGGAGAAAACCACGTTCTCAGCGGAGATATCCGCCTTTCCTGCAACGCCGTAGGTGAGCACCGGACAGGCAGCCCGTTGGGCAATGCGCTGGCCGTAATCGTCATCGGTATTAATCACCGCGTGTCGCCTTGTTTTTTGTCCATCGGGCACCAGCAGCTCCGAGAATAGCCGCGTCTTGCTCTCCAGGTACGACTCCATGTCCAGATGGTAGTCCAGATGATCCCGGGTCAGGTTGCTGAAGACCCCCACATCGAATGAACAGCCGTCCACCCGGCGCTGTTGCAGGGCGTGTGACGATACCTCCATGACGATACCCTTGGCACCGGCATCCACCATTGTTCGCAGGGTCTGCTGGAGATCCACCGATTCTGGGGTCGTATTGGGGGCCGGAATGGAAATCTCGCCGAAACGGTAATTGACAGTACCAAGCACCGCTGCAGGCATTCCCGCCGCTCCCATAATCGATTCCAGCAAATAGGTAGTGGTCGTTTTGCCGTTGGTACCGGTAATACCCACCAATGGCACCCTCGACGAGGGATCGCCATAGAAGGCGGCCGCCATGCGAGACATGGCCAGCCTACCGTCGGCTACCCGCACCCAGGCGATATCTAAAGGGGTCCGTTCATCCTCGATGACCACCGCTGCCGCACCGGCATTTTTTGCCGCTTCGATGAAGGCAAAGCCGTCGCTGGCAACACCTTTGAGGGCGAAAAACAGCCCCCCCGGCTGCACTTTGCGTGAGTCATAGTAGAGCCCCGTGATTTCGGGATCGTCATGTGCCCCGACCTCACGAACGGTAACTGATTTTATGAGTTGAGATAGTCGCATGGGACCCCTCTTTTGTTTTCAGGCCGACGGGACGAATCGGACCCAGACTTGATCATTACCGCTGATGATACTGCCCGGCTTGGGGTTTTGCTCGACGGCGCGGCCGCTCCCCTGAAGTTTTACGTTGAGACCGCGCTGCTCCATGATCTTCAATGCCTGACGCATGCTCATACCGCGAAAATTTGGCATTACCGCCCCTGTCGCCCCTGCAACAACGCCCCCGTCCGCAACGGCATCAACCGTTTCAGCCGGAGGAGCTGATTTTACCACCATTTGCTCCGGTTTTTTCTTCAGCGGATGATCGGGCGGCACCTTCAAATAGCACAGGGCCTGCTGGGCAATGGCACTGAATGCCGGGGCCGCGACAACTCCACCATAAGGGCTGGTCTTCGGCTCATCGACCACCACCAGGATGGTCAGGCGCGGTTTTTCCAGCGGTACGAACCCCACGTAGGAAGCAGTTCTCTTGTCGGCAGAATACCCGCGGGTCAGGGGATCGACCTTCTGGGCCGTGCCTGTTTTGCCGGCGGAACGATAGCCGTCAACGGCAGCATTGACTCCCGTCCCCCCCTCGACAACCACGCCTTCCAGCATGTGGGCAACGGTCTTGGCCGTTTCTTCCGAGATGACCCGGCGTCGCACCTCCGGTGCAGAGGTGCGTAGCATATTGCCGTTATCATCGCTGATCTTTTCCACCAGGTACGGTTTCATGAGCAGCCCGCCATTGGCCACCGCCGAGACGGCGGTGGCAATCTGCAGCGCAGTTGCCGTCACCCCCTGGCCGAAGGAGATGGTGGCCAGATCCACGCCGAACCACTGGTTCTTGTTGCGCAAGGTGCCGCCTGATTCGCCGGGAAGGTCGATACCCGTTTTCTCGCCGAAGCCGAAGCCGGTCAGGCCCGCATAGAGTTTGTCGCTGCCCAGACGGGCGCCGATCTTCGCTGCGCCGATGTTGCTTGAGTACTTGAGTATCTGGGCGATGCTCAGGTACCCGTACTTGTGGGTGTCGTGGATCGTCCTGCCGCCGATGCTGTAGCTGCCGTTTTCGCAGTCGAACCCGTCACCGCGCCGTATTGCTCTCTGCTCCAGGGCTGTGGCAGCCAGGAAGATCTTGAAGGTGGAGCCCGGTTCGAAGCTGTCGGCTATGGACCGGTTGCGCAGTGCCTGGGGCGTGTATTTGAAATAGGTGTTGGGATTGAAGGTGGGGTAACTTGCCATTGCCAGAACGCGCCCGGTTGCGGGCTCCATGACCAGTGCAATCCCCGCCTTTGCCCCATTGGTTTCGACCGCTTTGGCCAACTCCTTTTCCGCTATGTACTGGATGTTCTTGTCAAGGGTCAGGGTGATGTTCTGCCCCTTGGCGGAATTTTTGACCACGATCCCCTTGTTGTAGACCTCCCGGCCGAGGGCGTCCCTTTCGGTAACGAGATAGCCGGTGCCGCCGAGAATCGTGGAGTCGTATTTCAACTCGATTCCTTCCAGTCCTTCCGGATCCATACCGGTAAAACCCACCACGTGCGCGGCAATCTCCGAGTTGGGATAAAAACGTTTGCTCTCCTTGACGAAAGCGATCCCTTCCAGTTGCAACGCCTTGATGGCGGCAACCTTGTCGGGTGGCATGCGCCGCTGGAGCCAGACGAAATTTTTGCTGCCCCGCAGCTTTTTCTCCACCTGGTCGGCAGGCATGGACAACAGGGGAGCCAGTTTTGCCGCTGCATCAGGGATATCCTCCACATTGCGCGGTTCGGCAAAACAGGAATCCATCTCGATGGAAACCGCCAGGGGTGCATTATTGCTGTCAAAGATCGCTCCCCGCACGGGGGTCAGCGGCACAATGCGCTGATGCTGCTTGTCTGCCAGCTTTACCAGCGACTCTTTTTTCACCACCTGAAGATAAAATGCACGTGCGGCAATCAGGACAAAAATGGAGACGAAAACGCCACCCATGAAGCGAATGCGGATTCTCGTCCATTTTTCCTTCCTGTCATTCATTTTATCACAATCACCTGCTGGTCAGTCGGCATTGCCATGCCGAGTTCACCCTTGGCCAGAGCCTCGATGCGCGCGGGTGTCTTGAGTGAGGCGATTTCAACCTTCAGCCGCTTGTTCTCCTGCTGCATCTCCTGAAAGGTGCGTCTGGTGGCGGCTATATCCAGATTGAGGTCGATGACCTTGACCCGGGACCAGACGTGAAAAACGGAGACGACAGTAACCATGACCATAACCGCCACCATATAGGGAAAGGAAAGCCAGCGCGAATCCGCCGCTGCGACCGTATTTACCGGCGCCGCCACCTTGCTGAATGCTGTCTTGGTTTGTGCCATTTGCCGTATCCTCCCGGGTCTAGATCTTTTCAACCGCTCTGAGCCTGGCACTGCGAGAGCGGGGATTGGTAGCTATTTCCGTATCCGTTGCAACCACCGGTTTGCCCGTCAGGACCTTCACCTTCGGCACATTGCCGCATACACAACGGGGAAGCTCCCGTGGACACCGGCATCCTTGGGCAAGGGAGCGGAAGGTCGTCTTGGCGATGCGGTCCTCCAATGAATGGAAGGAGATGACCACTCCTCGCCCCCCCTTTTTCAGAAGCTTCACCCCATCAGCCAGCCCTTTTTCCAGGCTGCCCAGTTCATCGTTGACCGCAATGCGCAGCGCCTGGAAGGTACGGGTAGCCGGGTGCAGGCGCTCTTCCCAAGCCCCTTTGGGTATGGCGCCCTTGATGACATCCACCAGCTGCAAAGTAGTTTCGATGGGGGCTTCTTCACGCCGTCTGGCGATGAAAGCCGCTATTCTCTTTGCCCATCGCTCTTCCCCGTATTCGCGGATCACCTTGGCCAACTCTTCTTCCGCAAGGGTATTGACCAAATCAGCAGCGGTAGTTTCCGCAGCCAGATTCATCCGCATGTCCAGCGGGGCATCATGCTGGAAACTGAATCCCCGTTTCGCGGTGTCCAGCTGGTGGGAAGAGACCCCAACATCCAGCAGAAAACCGTCGATTTCTTCGATGCCCATCTCGGCCAGGGTATCTGCCATGCGGGCGAAGTTCCTTCCCACAAGCGTCACCCTGGTCCCGTATGGCGCCAGCCGTTCGCCAGCGGCCGCCAGCGCCTCTGCATCCTGATCGAACCCGATGAGACGCCCATCCGGCGCGGAAGCGTTCAGGATCAAGCTGGCATGCCCTGCCCCACCGAGGGTGCCATCCACATATATGCCGCCGGGTCGTGGGGCCAGATAGGCAATAACCTCCGCAGGAAGAACGGAAACATGCCGAAAATCAGCCACCTAGAGCCCCAGCTCCGCCAGCACAGGGGAATCGATGGGGAAATTCTCGATATCCTGCCGGAAGACCTTCTCCCATTCAGCCTGACTCCAGATCTCCGCCTTGTTCAACATGCCGACGAAGAGTATTTCCCGTTCCAGACAGGCACTCTTGCGCAAATGGGGAGGAACCAGTATCCGCCCCAGCTTATCGGCCACACACTCCACGGCCGGCGCGACGATCCGTCGTTTTACCGAGGCCAGTTCGGCGGAAGAAAGCCCGAGACCGGTGCCGACCTTGAGTTTTTCTTCCAGAGCAAGCCATTCGTTATAGGGGTAGATAACGAGACCGGAGCTGTAACTGCCGTCGCCAAGCCGGACCGGGTTCGAATTGGTAATGAAAAAGCGCTCGTCGCCGAATGACTCCACGAGCACCTCCCGGAATTTGGCAGGAAGGCTGGTCCGCCCTTTACCATCGATATTTGTCTCGAAATTCCCTCTGAACATGATCACCCGGTACTTTTTACCACTGCTTACCACTTTTTACCACTTTACGGACAAACTATACTAGCGGTCAAGATGGTTGTCAAGGCAAAATTAGGATGATTTTTATCTATTTTTGCCCGTTTTTTTAAGCAGTTAAGATGGAAGCAAAGACATGCGATAAGAAATTTCTCACGTTCAGAGCTCTTCTGACTGGGATGCGACCTTCGATTGATCGGGGGCGTGTGGAGTAATGGAGCAGGAGGACTGGCGGGTTCTGAAGAGACGAGCTATTTGCAACCGGCATCGGGGAAAGGGACTGGGTGCGGCGATTTCTCCGCCTCGGCATTTACTGCAGCCGTACTAGGTGCTGCAGTAACAGGATCAGCTACTTGTCTTTTTTTCTGTCCATCAGCGACACAACCTTGGCTCCCTTTTTCTCGGTGCCGCTTTTTTCATTTTCCTGACCCTCGCGCTGGATAACCGGTTCCGGCGAGACCACCTTTTCCAGCTGCACCGGCGTCCCCCCCATGGTAAAAGGAGCGCCGTCAATCTGGTTTTCATCGAGGATCCAGGTATAAATCTGCACCGGTATGGTCAGAACGAGCAGCTTGACCTTCCACCATCCCGGCTTGATATCTGGGGAAATATCCTCAAGACGTGCGTAAAAGCCGGGCTTATTATCTATGTGAACCAGAACGAGGTCGTTTACCGCTGCCATGATCGAACCCTCCAAAGATTAGTCGTCATCATTATCCGTAAAGCTCAGTACCGACAATCCCATCCGCCGGTATGGGAAATGGTGCTGCAGTTTCCGGTATGAAAGCCGCAGTTCACGCTCCAGGAAATAAAACCGGTCCTTTTCTTCGCCGGTAAAACGGTCCTCGATGTCTTCGCAGGCAAAGGTAATACAGTTGAAAGGGCGGTACTCCGGCGGCATGAGGCAACGGTCCCCGTCGAGAAAGAGGCATCCCTCTCCGGCAAAATCGGGTGCGAAGAGCTCCTTTCCGGTAACCAGGTAGGCGACAAGATCGATTGCGGTAAAGTGATACCTGCCGCACCTGCAGCACTTGCCGCCACATTCCCCACAGGTTGACGACCCGGCAACCCTTTCCACAATTGCCTGCATCGCCAATTTGAGGGACATCAGCTCATTGATCCCAGCCCTGACCTGGGCAACAGCGGCCGGCGGCAGATTCTCCACTTTCAGGATAATCTGCGCTATCCCCTGGTGCCACAGCTCCTTGTCCGGTGTAATTCGAGGCTTCAGAGGCAATGCACCCTCTCCACAAAGGAAATGGCCATGTGTGCAACCATGACCATGATAGTTTTACCTTGTAGTAAATTGGCCGAAGCAGCCCGTAAGCCGGGTTCTGTTCCTGCAGCAGGTTGCCCTGGAGCAGGCGGTGGTCATTCATCTAGGACCGTCGTTACCGGCGGCCTCAAGCAACCAACCCGGAAGCACGGACGGGCCGTCCTTGACGCTTCCCTATTTGGTCTTGCTCCTGACGGGGTTTACCTGGCATCCGGCGTCACCGCCGGACCCGGTGAGCTCTTACCTCACCCTTTCACCCTTACCTGTCTTCGCAATGCTCCAACAGGCGGACTGCTCTCTGTGGCACTTTCCCTGGGGTTGCCCCCGCTGGACGTTATCCAGCGTCATGCCCTGCGGAGCCCGGACTTTCCTCCCCCCTTGCGGGCGGCGACCACCTGGTCTGCTTCGGCCAAAGCGAGATGCATCCGTTATTTGTTGTTCTGTTCCTGATGAAGAAGCAGCACGCGCTGGCAGTGTGGACAGGTAATGAGTTCATCGCCGCGGAACAACAGGTTATATACCTGGGGAGGCAGATTCATGTTGCAGCCGAGACAGCACCCATCCTTGGCTTCAACGACGGCAACACCTTTGCGCTGGTCCCTCAGCCTCTGGTAACGCTTCACCATGGTTGCCGGAAGGCCTTTGACCGTTGCGTCTTTAGCTGAAATACCCACGGCGATCTCAGATTCCAGCTTGTCCACCTTTGACTGTACTTCGCTCTGCTGGGCGGAGATATTCGTTTCCAATGACTTGAGGTTTTCCTGCTTTTCCGCTATCTGGGCCTGCAATTCTTCCAGCTGGGCGGATTTCTGCAAAATCTGCTCTTCCAACTCGGCAGTTAGCTTCTTGGCGCTGGAGATTTCCTTGGAAACCGCCTGGTATTCCTTCTGGGTTTTTATTTCCTTCAAACGGGCTTCGGATCGGACGATGTTTTCCGCTTCAGTGGCTAGATTTTCTTCCAGGCTCTTTTTTGCCGCCTCCAGCTCTTCCGCTTCGTTGTTTTTCTCCTGAATCGCATTGCGAGCAACAGTCACGTTGTCTTCCAGCGCAGCTATTTCCCCCAGGAGTGCATCTTTCTCTCCATGCAGCACGTCAATTTTAAGGTCAATTCCCTGCAACTCGCCCAACAGTTTCAAATTCTTCCGCAAAATCAGCCTCCCGTTACCTTTATTTTCTCACATCGGAGAGATCACACATATTGAAATGGATCTTTCTCCCCTTTGTATCCGACAACTTCCGTTCCATAGCCCTTTTCTCCCAATGCCCGGGTTACCCTCGCGGCAACGCCGTCAATCATGATGGCTTCAGTTGGGAAATGCCCTGCATCCATAAGCGCGAGACCAAGAGCCTCAGCCTCCCGCGCATCGTGATATTTGATATCACCGGTCACCAGCACATCCGCCCCCTGGCGCACGGCAGTCTTCACCAGGGAAGCCCCGCTTCCGCCGCAGACGGCGATCTTTTTCACCGGCCGGCAGGCATCCCCCACAAACCGGATACCGGTGGCGTCAAGGCCTTCTTTGACCATGCCGGCAAATTCCCCAAGAGGAACAGCCTCGGCAAGGACTCCGATCCTGCCCAGGCCACGGGCTTTACCCCGATTCAGGAGGGGATAGAGGTCATAGGCAGGCTCTTCATAGGGATGCGCTGCGACCATGGCATTCACGGCAGCAGAGATATTCTCTTTATTCAGGAGCACCTCGATGCGGGTTTCCGCAGCCTCTTCCCGCGTTCCAACCTGGCCGAGAAAAGGACGGGCGCCATCCAGCGGCGTAAACGTTCCCACACCACTGGTTCGAAAGGTGCAATCACGGTAATTGCCAAGCCTTGCGCCGAAACGATACAGCGATTCAAGCACCTGCGGCTCGTGATCCCTGGGGACAAAAACGCTCAGTTTTACCAATTCATCGGACCCTGCAGCTTTGAGCGGCTCCCAGGAAACGAGTCGCAGCCGTTCGGCCAGAAGGTCGTTCAGCCCACCTTCGGCAATATCGTAATTGGTATGCAGGGAGAGTATCGACAGGTTGTTTTGCAATAAAAGTGCAACGATTTGGCCGGTAGGATCGTTAAGGGTGATCTTTTTGATCGGAGAGAAAAACAAGGGGTGGTGGGTAAGCAACAGCTGACATCGGGACGCAACCGCCGCCTCGACTGCTCCCTTGCCGGGATCGAGTGCCACCATGATCTTTTCCACCGGCGAGGCGGGGTCGCCTGCCTGGAGCCCCACATTGTCCCATTCTTCTGCATGGCTAAAAGGGGCAATTCTATTAATGATTCCAACTATGTCCGAAACTCGCGGTGTTTTCATCGGCCTCAAAAGAAAAAGAGTGCAACCTTTCGGTGTGCACTCTTTTTCCTCACGTGCTGCGTATGTCTTCTTCTGACCAGGTGCTTTAAGGGCATCCCCACATCATCCTGTTTTTTAGATGGTGGGCCCACCAGGACTCGAACCTGGGACCGACCGGTTATGAGCCGGTAGCTCTAGCCAACTGAGCTATAGGCCCGCAAAGCGAAAATTCATAGTATGATAGTACGGAAAAGGTGTCAAGATTTTTTTGGCCTTTTCCGTAACAAACTAAGGGTTTTCCTCAATAGAGTTCATACCTTAAAAGCCTGCATTCAATTGGGCCGTTATAGAGAACCGTCCGTCGCGAAGCTTTCAGCCCCACATATTTGGCCAGCTCCAGGTTGCCGGTAAAGAGATGGGCCACGTAGCCCTTGCAACGCTGCTTCATGGTATCTCCCATTTCCCGATAAAGCGCCTTCAGCTCTTCCACCTCGCCCAGCCTCTGCCCATATGGAGGATTGAAGAGAATTATCCCCGGACCTGGCGGGGGTGCCATGGAGCGCATATCCGCCACCTGCAACCGGATCATGTCCTGCACCTCGGCTCTGGCGGCATTGCTGCAGGCAACTTCAATCGCCTTGGCCGAAATGTCGCTACCGATTATGGGCGCGGCAACCGCCTCCTCCACCAGCTGTCGCGCCTCCCGCACCAGTTCTTTCCACCTGCCCGACTCAAATCCGGGCCAGCGCTGGAAGCCGAAACCGTCTCGCAACAGGCCAGGCGCGCATTTGGAGGCCTTGAGAGCCGCCTCGATGGGAATAGTGCCCGAGCCGCACATGGGATCCACCAGCGGCGTCGTTCCATCCCAACCACTCAATGCCAAAAGCCCTGCAGCCAGGGTCTCCCTGAGGGGAGCTGCGGTTCTCTCCAGCCGGTAACCGCGCCTGTCCAGGGGAGAGCCGGAAGTGTCCAGACTGACGGTACAGTGGTTGCGGAAGAGATGCAGGTTGACCTGCAGATCGGGATTCTTCACATCAACATCGGGTCTGTGCCCGCAGCGATCGCGGATCTCATCGACAATGGCATCCTTCGCCTTGAGTGCCGCAAAACCGGAATGGGTCAGGGTTGAATCGCGCAGGTTGCAATCGACAGCCACCGTCATCTTCGGATTCAGGAAATCATTCCACGGGATCGCCCGCACCCCGTCATAAAGGCTCTGGGGCGAATCGCAGGGAAATTCCCCCACAACCATCAGCACCCGGTTTGCCGTCCTCAACCAGAGGTTCGCCCGGTAGCATGGGGCCATGTCACCGGAAAAGCCGACCCCACCGCTCCGGACATCCAAGTCGCTAATATCCAGGTCCTCCAGCTCGCGGGCAAGGACCTGCTCGAGCCCTTTGGCGGTAGTGACAAAAAAACGCTGATCCATTAAGGTAATCTCCAGGAATTGATGTGATGGCCCCCTTGAGAGTATGCCGTGCAGCACTACCATTACCCCAAAAGCGGCCATAAGGAAAGGGGGATATTGGCGCGTCCCCTTTCCACCACCCTTTTGCTTTTCTGCAACGCCTCATTTAAATAAAGCGATATAATTGGAGAATCTTGCTCCGGTCGCCTTTCTTGAAATCGACAGAATTTGTGGTAACCGTAAAGGCAATTAATTCGGAAAGGGGTTCCTGTGAACATACACGAATACCAGGCAAAAGAGATCCTGAGCGCATTCGGCATAGCGGTGCCGCGCGGCAGGGTCGCCCTGACTTCGGACCAGGTTGAGCGGGCGGCAAAGGAAATGGGGGGGCGGTGCATCGTCAAGGCGCAGATCTATGCGGGGGGCAGGGGCAAAGCCGGTGGCGTCAAGCTGGTTCACCATCCCGAACAAGCACAGGACCTGGCCAAGGACCTTTTTGGGAGAAAGCTCGTCACACCTCAGACAGGAGCCCAGGGGCTCAAGGTACGGAGGATTCTCGTCGAGGAGGCGGTGGAAATAGCCCGGGAATTCTACCTCTCCATCACCCTCGACAGGGAAACGTCGCGGTATTGCCTGATCGCCTCCGCAGAAGGAGGGGTTGAGATCGAGGAGGTGGCCCAAAAGTCGCCGGAAAAAATCCATATTCTCACCATCGATCCCTACACCGGCCTACGCCCCTATCAGGCGAGAAAAATTGCCCTGGCCCTGGAGCTCAAGGGAGCCATCTGTGAAGATTGCGTCGAGCTCATCCTCAATCTCTACCGTTGCTGTCTTGAGCGGGACTGCTTCCTCGTGGAGATCAACCCCCTTGTCATTACAAAAGCGGGATGGCTCATGGCCATGGACGCAAAGATCACCTTCGACGATAATGCAATGTTCCGCCACCGGGAATATCCCGACATGCAGGATTACTCCCAATTGGACCCGCTGGAGATCAGCGCTGGCAAGTTCGATCTCTCCTATATCAAACTGCAGGGAAACATTGGCTGCATGGTCAACGGCGCCGGTCTGGCCATGGCCACCCTGGACGTGCTTAAGGAATCGGGGGGAGAGCCTGCCAACTTCCTCGATGTGGGAGGTGGGGCAACGCGGGAAAAGGTCACGGAGGCCTTCAAGATCATCCTCCAGGATACGGACGTCAAGGGGGTGTTCGTCAACATCTTCGGCGGCATCATGCGCTGCGACATCATCGCCCAGGGAATCATCGAAGCCGCATCGGAAGTCCATTGCGCCCTCCCCATCGTCGTCAGGATGGACGGCAGCAAGGTGGAAGAGGGAAAGAAGCTCCTCCTGCAATCGGGGCTCAACGTGCAGATCGGCAACAACTTGGGTGATGGTGCCACTAGGATCGTCCAGATGCTGAAGGCGGGGCGCCCCCAATGATCATGACAAACACGGAGAATGCTCATGTCGATTTTGTTGAATAAGGACTCGAAAATCCTCGTCCAGGGGATCACCGGACGTAGCGGGCTCTTCCATACCCAGCAGTGCCGCGATTACGGCAGCAGAATCGTTGCCGGAGTCACTCCCGGCAAGGGGGGCATCCATATCGAGGGCATCCCGGTCTTCAACACTGTTGAGGAGGCGGTGCATTATACCCAAGCCAACGTCTCGATGATCTTCGTCCCCCCTCCGGCAGCAGCAGATGCCATCCTGGAAGCGGCCGATGCGGGAATGGATCTGGCGGTCTGCATCACCGAGGGGATTCCGGTGCGGGACATGGTCCTGGCCCGTCGGGTGCTGGAAGGAAAAAAAATGCGGCTGGTGGGCCCCAACTGCCCCGGGGTCATCACCCCCGGCGAATGCAAGGTCGGCATCATGCCAGGACATATCCACAAGAAAGGAAGAATCGGCGTCGTCTCGCGCAGCGGCACCCTCACCTACGAGGCGGTCAAGCAGCTGACCGATGTGGGGCTCGGTCAATCCACCTGCGTCGGCATCGGCGGCGACCCGATCATCGGCATGAAGTTCATTGACGTACTGAAACTGTTCAATGAAGACCCGGCCACCGACGGGGTCTTCATGATCGGCGAGATCGGCGGAGCCGCCGAAGAAGAAGCGGCTCAATGGATCAGGGACAACATGAAAAAGCCGGTGGCAGCATTCATAGCCGGCATCACCGCCCCCCCGGGCAAGCGGATGGGACATGCGGGAGCGATCATCACCGGTGGCAAAGGGAAAGCGGAAGATAAGATCCAGGTTTTGCGGGAATGCGGAGTAACCGTCTCCACCAGCCCGACGAAAATGGGGGAGACCATGCAGTCGGTCATGGGAACGGGGAAAGGCAGGGGGAAGAAGTCGTGAAGCAAAAACAGGCGCCGGCAACACTACCGACGCCTGTCGGCAGGTAACGATCAGAAAAAGAGGAAAAAACCATCGATGAACCAGGCAATGCCGAAAAGGCCAACACCCGATCCGATCAGCCAGATATAGCGCTTCTTCAAGAGAGCGGCGATGGAAGAAAGCAGGATGGCAATCTGCAGGAATATGACGGCCAGGCCGAATGACTGTGCGTGTTTCTGGGCATCGTCACGGATTTTCTCGAATCGCTTGGCATCCTTCTGAATGGTCGCTTTCTCTTCCTCGTATTTGGCAATCTTCTTGCCGTAGGTCTCTATCTTCTTCCCATATTCCTCAGCCAGGGCGCGGGGCAGCCTGCCGCCGTCAGCTTTGAGCTCCAGCTCTAGTTTTTCCTTCTGCATCTCATAGAGGTAGCCCTTGATGCTCTTGGACTGGAAGAAGGCCCACTGGTCCGACGCCTGTGTCTGGCTCATCACCGAACGGGTGGAAAATCCACCTCCTTTGAAGGTGGAAAGGGTGGCGCAGACTGCCAGGATAATGGTGGTCAGTGCCAGGTAATTGAGCCACGGTTCTTTTTTCTCTTCTGCCACACATACCTCCTCGATCTCCGAGCGGAGTTGTTACAGCCCACCGACAATCAACCAGCCCCGCCCCGGTTCCTTGCGCAGGCGTATCGATTCTTTCCCCTCCAGTTCCAGTACCTGACTTTTCCTGGCGATTTTCAGCCGGTAGCTTCCCGACACGATTGCCCCGCTGCCATCGATGACGATGTCGTAACCGTCGGAACGGTATTCGATCCGGTCAAAGGAAGCGAAGTTAGCCGCAAGTTCCTGCTTCTTGGCGGCCAGATCCTGGCCTTTGTCCAGATAATGGGGAGATATGAGCGAAAGGTAACTGTCGATATCTTTACTGCGGAGCGCTTGCTGTCGCTGCATCATGACCGCCTGTATCGCCTGCCGCTCATCGTCTCCACGCACGCAGCCCGAAACCAGCAGGACGGCCGGAAGAGCCAGGAGGAGAAAATGGAGCAAGCAGCACCGCAAAAGGTCGGCAGGCAATCGGTTCCTCAGGAAACGCATCTTCAGTAGTATTTTTCCATCACCTGCCGCGCCTCATCCAGATATCTGCTGGATAGATACTGCTTGGCCAGCCGGTTGAACGCCTCTTTCCCCTTCGCCTTGTCGCCGGAGAGGAAATAGGCCTTGCCGATATAAAAGAGCGCCTCATCGGAATTCTGCGCCCGTGGATACTTGGCGAGGGCCTCTTCGAGCCGCTTTATGGCCGCCTGGTACCTACCGGAACGGAGGTAGAAGCGACCAACATAGACCTCGTATTCCACCTGTTTGCCGATACATTCGGCGAGCTTTGCCTGGGCTTCCGGCACAAACTCTGAATTGGGGTAGAGCTTCAGGAAGGATTCGAAGAATTTCACCGCATTTTTAACCGGCGTCTGATCGGTATCGATACCGGTGATCTGGTTGTAGTGGCATAGGCCCAGGCGGTAATAGGCATAGGCTGCCTGGGGATGATTGGGATGAAGCTTGCGGAAATCGTCGTAGGCGGCAGCAGCTTCGATATAGCTGTGGCTCTCGAAATAGGCATCGGCTATCTTCAGCTCGGCCATGGTCGTAAGCTCCGGAGAAGAAAAGGTCTCCTTGACCTTCTTCCACTCGGCAATGGCGTCCTCATAGCGACGGGAGGCATAGAAGTCCTCTCCCTCCTTGAAGTAGGTATCGGCCGTCTTTACCGTCTCGGTGGTACCGGCACAGCCGGCAACAAAAAAAACGAGCCCGAAAAGAAATCTTCTCATATTCATAGGTCCACCTGCAGTTTTTTTGAAGAAAGTAGTGTAAAACCCTGAAGTTGTCAAATTCAAATCTGCATTGAAAAGGTTGTAAAAAAGGCGAAGGAAGATCCTTCGCCTTTTTGCTTACTTGGATGACCGCTTGCGCCGGTTCGGATCGAGTTCCTTCTTGCGAAGCCTGATGGACTGGGGGGTCACTTCCACCAGTTCATCGTCATCGATGAATTCCAGGGCCTGCTCCAAAGTCAGCAGGCGCGGTGGCGTAAGTTTGATGGCATCATCGGAACCGGAAGCCCGGACGTTGGTCAGCTTCTTCCCCTTACAAGGATTGACGTCCAGGTCGTTGTCCTTGGCGTGCTGACCGATAATCATGCCGCCGTATACCTCCACACCCGCGCCGATGAAGAGGACACCCCTCGGCTGCAGGGCATCCAGGGAATAGGCGGTCGTCTCGCCGTTTTCCATGGCAATGAGTACCCCGTTTTTGCGCCCAGGAATATCCCCCTTGTAGGGTGCGTAATCGTGGAAGGTGTGGGTGACGACAGCGGTGCCCCTGGTTTCGGTCATGACCTCTCCGCGGAGGCCTATCAGGCCCCGGGCAGGGATGACGAATTCCAGGCGGATGGTGTCTCCCATGGGATTCATGGCAACCATCTCCCCCTTCCGGGGACCCATCTTCTCGATAATTGCCCCCTGGTACTCGGAAGGGACATCCACCACCAGGTACTCCATTGGTTCGAGCTTCTTGCCCCCCTCCTCGCGGAAGATCACCTCCGGTTTGGAGACCGCCATTTCGAAACCTTCACGCCGCATGTTCTCGATGAGGATGGAAAGGTGCAATTCGCCTCGTCCGGAGACCTTGAAGGTATCGGGATTAGCCGTATCCTCCACCCGCAGGGAAACGTTGGTCCGCAGCTCCCGGTCAAGGCGCTCGCGAATGTTACGGGAGGTGACCATTTTCCCTTCCCGTCCGGCAAATGGAGAATTGTTGACTATGAAATTCATGGCAATGGTCGGCTCATCTATGGAGACATAGGGGAGGCCGACCGGGTTGTCTGCCGACGCCAATGTCTCGCCGATCCCCACTTCGTTGAAACCGGCTACGGTGACTATATCGCCGGTACATGCCGAAGGGATCTCCACCTGTTTCAGCCCCTCGTAGCCGAGTAGTTTGGAAATTCTTCCCTTGACGACGCTGCCGTCCCGTTTTACCAGGGCAATGTTTTCACCGGCTGCGACCTTACCGTTGAAGATCTTACCGGTGGCGATCCTGCCGATGTAATCGTTGTAATCGATGTTGGTGACCAGCATCTGGAAGGGAGCGGTCTGATCCCCGGTTGGGGGACGGACATTGGACTCGATGACGGCGAAGAGCGGCTCCATGCTGGAGGAGGCGGCATTCATGTCCAGCATGGCGTAGCCCATTTTGGCGCTGGTATAGACGATGGCGAAATCCAGCTGTTCATCGCTTGCGTTCAGTTCGCAGAAAAGATCGAACACCATATCCACCACCTCGGCCGGACGGGCTCCCGGGCGGTCAACCTTGTTGATGACGACGATCGGCTTCAGTCCCAGGTCGAGGGACTTCTTCAGCACGAAACGGGTCTGGGGCATGGGGCCATCGAGGGCGTCCACCAGGAGCAGCACCGAATCCACCATTTTCAGGACCCGCTCCACCTCGCCGCCGAAGTCGGCATGGCCGGGAGTATCGACGATGTTAATCTTATAGCGTCCATGGTGCACGGAAAGGTTCTTGGAAAGAATGGTGATACCCCGCTCCTTTTCCAGGTCGTTTGAGTCCATCACCCGTTCGGTGATCTGCTCGTTTTCCCTAAAGACGCCGGCATGCTTGAGCATGGCGTCAACCAGGGTCGTCTTGCCATGGTCAACATGGGCGATGATGGCGATATTTCTTATCATTTCCTGCATTACAACACTCCTCTTTCCTTTTGCAGCGTCTGCCACAATTATTGAAGCCTTTGACAAAAAGAAAAGACGGGCTGTGAAGCCCGCCTTTTCGGACGCCAATATGGCAGGTTTTACCGACAAATACAAGCTTATTTTCTAATGATGCGCCTCTTCACACCCATGGCCGCCATCTGCTGCTTCTGGATAGTGCCGATGCTCTCCAGGTGGAACTGTAGCCACATGTCGCCATAGGCTTTCATCTTCATTTTCTTTCCCTCGTTCAAGAGCTGCAGATTCTGCTTGAGCTTCTCATCCCCGGGAAGTTTCTTCAGGCCTCGCTCAAGCACTTCCTTCGCCTTGCCGGTGTCGCCGCTGTCGCTCAGACAATAGGCATAGAGGCTCCAGAGCAGCGATTCCTTCGGGCTGGCGACCACCGCCTTTTCGAAGGTGTCCTTCATCTTGTCCTTCTTATTGCGCTTCATGTAAGTGATGGCCAACATGCCCATTGTCACCCAGTTTTTAAAGAATCCCTTTTCCAGGTAGGGAAAGGCATTGGAAAAATCGCGTTTCACATAGTAGACCATGCCGATGGTGGAATTGATCTGTCCGGTGACGTAGATCTGCCACTTGCCGTATTTGAAGGCGCTCTTCAGCTCGCGCAGCCCTTTTTCGAAGCGCTGTGCCTGGATGTCTTTCATGGCGCCGGACATGACCGCTTCCAGCTTTTTGGCAACAATGCGGGAAATGAGCAGAAACGAACCGAGGAAAAAGGGCAAGGCGATCAGGAACGCCCCCCACCAGGGAAGGTGAACGGCGAATTTCATCAGTATGAAGACAATGATGGCGGTGCCGGCGGAGATCAGCAGATTGTACATCTTTATATCCTTTCAGGTATGGATCGTTGCATGATGGGGAGTAGACAGCTCAACCGTTATCCTCGGCACTGGTCATTTCGCCCTTCTTTTCCACATACTTGGCGACGATAATCCGTTTGCCGGGGCGTAGCGCAACCTTTGCCTTGATATTGTTCCATGCGGACAGGATCTTGGCGGAGACGTTGAAGCGTTTGGCGAGGGAAGCAAGGGTATCTCCCTTCTTCACCGTATAGTACTTATTAAAGGTCTGCTTTTCCGGGACGGCCGCAGGAACCGGTTTGGGCGGCTCTTTCGCCACGGGCGCTGCAGCTGAAGCGACTTTTAGCGGAACAATCAGGGACCGCCCCTGCAGGCGCCTCACCTTCCCCAAATGGTTGAGCTCCTCCAGAACGGCAGCGGTGGTGCCGAAACGTTTGGCAATGGATGCCAGGGTATCCCGCTTTTTCGCCCGGTAACGGGTGTATTCCGTTTTCTCTGCGAACCTCTGGTCCGCCGGAATCTTTGCGTATTCAGTCTCGAACCCCCCCTTCTTCCCCTTGGGGATCTTCAGCTGGTAATCGGGATAATCGGGGGGCGTGGCCGAGCGTCTGAGCTCGGGATTGAGCCCCTTGATCGCCTGATAGGGAACGTCGCATATTTTGGCGACCAGCTCCAGATCGGTCATGGAAGGGACCGTTACCGTATCGAATTCAATGGGGGGCAGGTATGCCACATCGGCAAAGCCGTATCTGGCCGGCTCTTTGGCAATTATTGCCGCAGCAAGCAGCTTCGGCACGTAATCCTTGGTCTCGCGCTTGAGGTACGACCCCTTGGACAACTCCCAGAAATCCCGGCTGTTATACCTGCTGATGGCGCGCAGGATCTTGTTTTCCCCAGCATTGTAGCCGGCTGCAGCAAGATACCAGTCGTTGTTGAACAGGGCATAGAGTTCTTTGAGATACAATGCCGCGGCAACGGTTGACTTTAGCGGATCGCGCCGTTCGTCGATCCAGGAGTTGATACGCAGGGAATACCGTTTGCCTGTGCCGGACATGAATTGCCACGGTCCCACAGCTGCAGCAACGGAATAGGCATGGGGAGAGAAGCCGCTTTCGATCATGGCAAGGTAGACGAGATCTTCGGGAAGCCCCTCTTTTTTCAGCACCTGACGCATCATGGGAATAAAGCGTTCCGACCGGGAAAGCCACTTGGAAAAGGCCTTCCTGCCGCTGGTCTGAAAATAGCGGATGAAATACTCCACCTTGTTGTTGAAGGTCAGGGGGATGTCCGACTCGGGAAGTTCTTCATCGGGCAGTTTAAGCTCGAATCCCTCTTCCACCTGCTTGGTCAGGGCTTGTTCCAGAGAGAATATTTCCGACGGGGACAGCTCCACCCCTTCGCTCACCCTCATATCAGCAGGCAGAGCGGCGACCTTATCAAGAGGCTGGTTTGTATCCGACGCACCAGGCAGAGGCACTTCCGGCCTGGCAAGAGCCGCGTCATGGGTCATAATTTCCTGCAGCAGGCGAGGATGCTCTGCTGCCGCATGGGAAACACCCGCAGAGAGCACGATCATTGCCACAAAGAGGAGCTTTTTCATTGGAATCCCTTCCACGATAAATTGACGGACAGAAGCAATGGAAGCCGCTTATGGCAGAAGACGCGAAGGGCAAAGGGTAGCCGAAAAACGCTGTTTTGTCAACCGAAAGGCCGCTGATACCTCGGCTGGTCCAGCGGGAAGCACAGGAGCGGCGTTGAAAATGAAAAGGCCCCCTTTTTTACGAGGGGGCCTGGTGAGAACGCCCGCCGCCGCAACGGCGGGCTAACTAGGGCAACCTTCTTTGCAGCGGGTTACCGGACGAAGCATATAGGTTGTAGTCCACATAGTTCGGTTGGTCTCCTTTCGCTGTTATTTTCCACCCCTCATTTTCCTTGAGGATGTCTCAATAATAATCCGGAAGGGCGACATGTCAACGGCCCAGTGCAATATATAGATTTATTTAAATGATTTAATCATCTTCAACAGTGCCCCTTCTACGACATCCAATGCTCCTTCCGGGCAGAGTTCGCGGCAACAGAAACAGCGGATACATGCATGATAATCGAAGGTCAGTTTGCCATCCCGTACTCCGATGGCATGGGGAGGGCAAGCATCTTTGCAGATGCCGCACAGCCTGCAACGTTCTGTATTTACAGCCGGGCGGGAGGTGAGATAATGGCGCAGACGGTTCTTCAGGAACAGGGGCAGGCCGAACTGCACATCCGAGATGTGGGGCAAGCGAAAATCCGCCACGCGTGCCTCATGGAGGGGCAAACCGACGGTCTTGATCGCGGAGCGTTCCGCACCGGAAATTCCGAGCTGTGCCGCCACCCTTTCCATGGGGAGCAGCTTTTTCGGAATGCCGGCAATCTCGGCAGCAATCACATCGACCGCCACCGCGCTCTGCCCCGCCAGGAGCAACCCCACGTCGCATGGATCGCCGTTTCCCGGACCGTCCCCTTCCATGGCAACAATGGCATCCACGATATTGAGATCCGGTTTTCGCACCAGATAGAGTTCCACCAGCATGCGGGCAAAGAGCTCTCGGTCCGCCCCCGCCTTCAGGTGCCAGCCCGCCTTTGCCGTCCCCACCACGGAACCGAAGAGATTTTTGACGGCACAGGTCATGGTCATCATCTCATGGGTTTTCAGTTTCGGCAGGTTGATGATCTTGTCCGCCTCAAGGTATGGGCGGGCCAAAGCAAAACGTCTGAAAACTCCCTCGCCCGAAACCTCGACCGCCTCGGAAAAATCAGCGAATTCGGCGCCGGTCTCCCGGATCACCTGCATAAGGCCCGTCTTCTCCGCCACACGCATGCTACTGCCGACACCGGGAGAGTCGCCGACAAGAACAATGCCCCCTGCTTCCTGCACCAGCCTGATGACGGCCCGCACCACTTCCGGATGGGTCGTCACTGCAGCATCCGGCGTTTTTGCCGAAAGCATGTTCGGCTTCAGCAGCACCCGCTCCCCCGGCCGGACAAAGGCTTCCATTCCTCCCAGCGGTCTGAGAAGGCGATCAATGCCCGCCTCCACGGCGGCACGCCGGTACGTACCGACCCGCTCTATGACGACCAGGTTCACGGTCTTCCCCCATTACCACAGTTAAACATTGTAAAAAAGGCGCTCATTGTTTAAGTTCATACCATGAAAGCACTGGTCGATCAATTCTGCCGCTACCTTGCCGTTGAGCGGAATGCCTCTTCCCACACGGTTGCCGCCTACCGCAGCGATCTTGACTTTTTTCTCTCCTTCCTTGCGCGGGAAAGGGATGCTCAGCTCGATGTGGCCACCATTGATCACCTGCTGATCAGGCGCTACATAGCGAGTCTTTACCGGGACCACCAGAAAAGCACCATCGGTCGGAAGCTTGCCGCCATCCGCGCTCTGTTCAAGTATCTGCTGCGCCAGGGGATTGTTGCCAGGAACCCCGCGGAACTAGTCAGCACCCCGAAAAAAGAAAAAAAAATTCCCTACCATCTCACCATTGACGAGGTGACGGCCCTGGTTGAAGCGCCGCGGCAGGAAAACCTCCTGTCACTCCGGGACCGGGCTATACTGGAACTGCTCTATTCGTGCGGCATGCGCGTCTCTGAGCTGACAGCACTCAGCGTGGAGGAGGTGTCAATGGACGAGCGGTTGGTCCGGGTCTGCGGCAAAGGGAACAAGGAGCGTATCGTGCCTATGGGCAGAAAAGCCCATCAGGCACTGGCAGCCTACCTCACGGCGCGGGGAAATCCTGCCGCTGAAGCACCTCTGATTCTCAATGTCCGCGGGACGCGCCTGACAAGCCGCAGCGTTGCCCGCATCATAGATCGGCACATCATCAAAATCGCCGCTATGAAGAAAATTTCCCCACACACCCTGCGCCACACCTTTGCCACCCATATGCTGGAGGGAGGCGCCGACCTGCGCGCCATCCAGGAACTTCTCGGCCACGCATCACTCTCCACTACGCAAAAATATACCCATGTGAGCATTGACCGCCTCATGGAAGTGTACGACAAGGCACATCCCAAAGCCCATAAGAAGTAGATGCGAAAGGTCATTTGATGCCGAGGACACCATCGCGCAGAAAGCTGTAGTTTTTATAACCGAATTTCTCCAGGTAGTACTGCAACCATTCCACCTGCCTCCCCACTGCGTCGAAAATCAGCAATTCCCTGTCTTTGAATTCACCCTTTCCCAGCCGCTCCAGCAGTTGATCCAGTGGAATGCTGTGCAAGTTTGGAAACCTGGGTATCATCCTCCGCTGGAAAGGGTCGCGAATATCGATGACGACAGCTTTGCGACTCTTTGCTTTCTTTCTGAAGTCGTTGAGGCTTACTTTTCTTTTTGCCAATTTTTCCGGGGGAATAAGCACCTGTGCCGGAGCAGGAGAGATCCCCATCAGCGTTGTTTTTTCCGGATGCAGTGTCACCCAGTCATGGATGCCGGAATCGTAGACGAAGATTTTTTTGAACTTCCATTCCATTGCCAACTCGGCAGCTTCATAAGCCTTAGCACAGCTGTGGCCGTTGCAATAGAAAACAATCGGCTCGCTGCCATCTTTGCCGGTAGCTTTTTCCAGGTTCCTGATAAAAGAGAGCTCGGCGACCGGAATATGCAGGGCCTTTGTGATATGGATCACGTCGTATTCCAGCCTGGATCTCACGTCGACAATGAAACAGTCACCATATTCTTCGTTGAGTTTTTCGCTGGACATGGTTTTTATTTGGGGAAACTGCTGGCGCAGGGGATAACCTTCATCGGCCAGGGACGGGGAAATGGCGGTTGTGGCAAAAAACCCACATATGGCCAATGCATGTACCCACAAACTGTTCATAGCGTCATCCCCCTGGATAGCACGGGCAAGAATTCCAGCTCCGTCTGTCGATTCCATATGCAGTGTATCTCAGGCTAATACTGCCCAAGCACCTTGTCCATATTTTATAAAAAGGGGCGTCGACCATGCCGACGCCCCTTTTGGCTCTTGATTTTTCAAGTACTTACATTATTGACACTTCTGAACTGGAAGGCCGGCACCGAAGATCAGCTGCGAGCTTGCGGAGGTGCCCACTTTTGTTTTGGTTGCATCGCGCCATCCCGTCATGCCGAAACGAAGGGTCCAGGCATCGTAGCCGAGTATTCCCAGCACTGCATTGCTGATACTTGCCGTATGGCCGGTATTGCAGATGACGAGGATCGGCTTGTCTTTGGGCAGCTTGGCAAGGTTCTCCGGTTTGGCAAGCTCGCTCATGGGAATGTTGACGGCACCCGGAACGGTGCCGGCGCAATATTCGGCAGGCGTTCTGACATCGAGGAGAAAGTAATCACCCAGTTCATCGGCCAGGTTAAGGTCGTCTTTACCGTCCATCAGGCTATCGGCATAGATGGTGCGATGCCCTCCTGGAGGGGTGCTTAGGAAAGCATCGGCATATTTTGCCACCATTGCATAATTCCCCGGCGGGATAACCTTCGTCGCCCCTTTCGGTGCCGCCTCGCTGACCAGTTCGCCAAGCCCCTCGTCGCTGAAGGCCGGAACAGCACATGCCATCAGCCCTCCGACAACCATCATGGAAAACAATCGCTTACCTACTTTCATACTGGTTCCCCCTTGGATTGAAATACCCGGTTCCGGCCGGGTTGCTACACCACATCGGTAACAAAAAACGCCTACCCCCGCGAAAGGAGTAGGCGCATGTAGACGGTGAGCCCGTTCACATACCGCCACTTCGACAAGCCCCTCTTTCCATTACTGGACAGGTAGCTTTGTGCCGCCAGGTTCCCCTGGTTTTACCCTTTCGGTGGCTACATCGTTTAATTTTTTTATTTAGATACTATTTTATTTTAATATTTAATACAAGCGATATTTATATATTTTTTCATCTTATTTCACACTCAGCACGCCGTCCTTGAGAAAACTGTAATTGCTGTAGCCGTTCTTCTCCAGGTAATACTGCAGCCATTCAACTTGCTTCCCCACAGCATCGAAGATGAGCAGATCGTTGTTTTTGAATTCTCCCTTCTCCAGGAGGCTCAGCAAGCGATCGGAGGGAATGTTCCGCAGTTTGGGAAACGGGGGGATGACCTTGCGCTGAAAGGGCTCCCGGATATCGACGACGACTGCTTTAGGCCCCTCGGCTTTCTTCTTGAACTCGCCCAAGGAGATTTTCTTTTTCGCCAGTGCCTCGCCAGAAATCAGCTTGTTCTTCGGAGCAGGAGTAACACCCATCAAGGTCGTTTTTTCCGGATGCATCTTCACCCAGTCATGGATTCCCGCATCATATGCAAAGACGTTTTTGAACCCGGCCTGCATCGCCTGTTCGGCAGCCTCGTACGCCTTGGCGCAGCTGTGACCGTTGCAGTAAAAGACGGCCGGTTTGCCGTTTTCCTTGCTTCTGGCCTTTTCCAGGTCCTTGACGAAGGTGGCTTGGGCAATGGGTATGTGCAGGGCCTTATTGATGTGTATGACGCTGTATTCCAGGTCTGATCGCACATCGACAATCACCGCCTGGGCATAATCACGATTCAGCGCTTCGGTCGTCACGTATTTCACCTTGGGAAACTTTGCCCGCAGGGGAAACCCCTCTTCGGCAAACGAGGCGGAAACGGAAACGAGAACACCCAGGGCGGCCACGGCCAGAACTCTCTTCAAAAATTTCTTCATGATCTTCTCCTTACGAAAGATATACGTACTTCAGACCTGGCATGGAACCGGCACCGGCAGGGCTTCCTCAGCCGGAACGGCCTCAATCGGGGTATCATGCCGGACATTGAAGATGCTCACTTCCCTGCGCAGGCTCTCCATCTCATCACGCATCCCGCTGATGAATGCCGCGATTTCGTTGACTTCACGTACTGTTTCGTTAGCCGTTCCCACCATGGCAGCAAGGGATTCTATGATTCTTTCGTTCAGCCGCTGCTGGTCTCCGGAGGCGGTGGCAATCTCTCCCGTCTTCTGGTTTGCAAAGTCAATATTGGTGGAGATGAGCCGGGCGCTTCCCGCTTGCTCTTCGGTAGCCTGCCGGGTCATCTCCATGGCATCCTTGATGGGGCTGATATTCTGCAGCAGGTATTCGGTGCTTTTCATCTGCTCTGCCGCCGCCCGATCCACCTCAAGGATACCCTTCCGTATCTGCTCCGTGGCGCCGACCACGAATTCCAGTCCAGTGGTTTGATCGAGTGAAGCATATTCTATGTTCTTGGCCATTTCCGAAGCACGCTGGGAAGCGGTGAGAATATCCGTAAGGACAAGGGAGGTCTTGTCGACGACGGTGGTGGCATCATTTATCATCACCACGGTCTCGGCAATGCCGGTAACGACCTCGCCGATCTCCCCATTGATATCGCTGACAATCCTCTCGATCTCCTTGGTGGAACCGGCAGTCTTGTCGGAAAGGGCTTTCATCTCGTTGGCGACAACAGCAAAACCTTTGCCCGCCTCCCCCGACTGGGAGGCGATGATCTGGGCATTGAGGCTCAATAGCCGGGTCATTTCGGTAACACCGACAATAACCTCGATGATGGTGGCGATATCCCGGGAACGGGCATTGAGCTTTTCAATGACTCCATTCAGCGAGGTCATGAATTCCCGTACCCCATTCATGCGGGTCGCCGCCTCGATGACCGCGCTCATTCCCTGCTCGGAAACGAGGGCCGTCGTCTGCTGGCTCAACTCCGCCGATTCCTTGACGAAAGTCTCCACTTCCTTCACCGATTTATAAACGGTGGAAACGGAATCGGAGGCATGGCCTACCGCCTGGGATACATCGCTGGACATGGCGGCAATCTGGCGCGCCGTCTGCGTCAACTGTGAGAGGGTCGAATAGGAATTCTGCAGGTTGCTGTTGAGGCTTACCGTATTGCCGGCTATCTCTTCGGAGGTGGCGCGCATCTCCAGCAAGGCGGAAACATTGTCGCTGGAGAGGGAAAGCAGTCTCTCCGTGGCGGTGACGATCTGCTTCTGGGAATCGGTGGCTTCCTTAACTGCCAGGGACACATCGTTGGTCAGGCAGTGCTCGTGGTCCACATTGGTCTGGACCCTGTTGAAGATATCCTGCAACTGTTGCGCGGCCCGGGTGACGTTTGCAGAAATCCCGTCAATCTTCCTGATGGTGCCGGAGAGGTTTTCAGACAGGAAGCCCACCCCTTTGGCAATGCTGCCGATTTCATCTTCCTGCAGGACCGGTACCTGCACCAGCAGGTCACCCGCCGTGATCCTGTCGATGGCCCGGTTGATCTCCATGAGCGGGCGCTTCACCGCCACACTGAACAACCGTATCAAGACCAGCGCCAGGACTACGAGCAGAGTTCCCTGGTACAAGGGAATGAGGAGGAGACTGCGTCTCATGCTTTGGTCGATGGTACCGGTGGTATATTCGATGGCCACTTTGCCGATGGTTTCCCCCATCAGCACAATGGGCTGGGCAAGCTTGAAGGCGCCTTTCCTGCTGCGCCCCTTTTCCTTGATGATCTTGCCTTCCTTGTCGTAAAACTGCATGGTGGCGATGTCCCGGTCCTTGAGCACCTCTTCAAGGTAGGCATCGATCAGGGTAAAGTTGTAATTGAGGATGGGCTCGGCGGTAATGCCGGCGGATTCACGGATAGTGCGCTGCATCCGTTCGTGGAGTGCCGAGGTCAGAATGGATCTGTTGTACTGCAGATAAAGGAAGGTCCCCAATCCCTGCCCGGCCACGAGGATGACCAGAAGCACGAGGATGAACTTGGCCGTAATGGAGTTTCTCAAGCTCATAGGAAAGTTGCCCTCTGTTGATGCGATTCGCCCTGGACAGCCTCAAGCCGCTGCAGTGCGAGGGATTAACCCACACAATGAACTCAAGAATTATTTATTTCATGACGAACTGTCAAGGAGATTATGCATATTAAATGATATTTAATCGTATTCTACAGTACTTTCTGAAGATAAATATATGTAGTTCTTACACTAACCGGTGTTAAAACTCCAATTCCCTTTACAAGCACATGGAGAACGATACAATCGAGAGGAAAGAAAGGGAGAGATTGATGACTCTGAACCAGCATCTTGCCATAACAGGCGTCGCAGCAGCGGCACTGCTTTCCTTCTGGTCAAAGATGGAAATCGCTCTGTTCTGTGTCGGCGGGATATTGATCGATGTGGACCATTATCTATGCTATATCCGACGCACCAGGCGCCTCAGCGTTGCCGGGATGTTCCGGTATTTCGAGGAGTTGTGGAAGATCGAGCATGGCATTCCCTACTATGGTCTCTGTCTCTTCCATACCGTCGATTTTTTCCTGCTCGTCGCTCTCGCAGCGTTCTATTACCCCCTTCTCATACCGCTGTTGGCGGGGCTTTTGTTCCACTTTGCCGTTGATCTGTTCGATCTGCTTCGCAAAAAGATACCCTTCATCCGCGCCTACTTCCTCGTTGAGCACCTCATAAGGCGGCGACAGAAAGGATATCCGTTCTTTTAGCAATGATGGGAGGAGTTATGAGAAAGGAAATGGAGGAGTTCTTTAAAGCAGAGGCATTCGGGGTGGTCGGGGCATCAAGCGACCGCGGTAAATACGGCAACCGGGTGCTGCGTTGCTACCGGGAGCATCGCCTGCGCGCTATCCCGGTCAATCCCCGGGAAAAGGAGATCGAGGGAGAAGCATGCGTGGCATCGGTTGCGGAGTTGCCTCCCGAAGTGACCAGCATTTCGGTCATCACTCCGCCGGCAGTAACGGAGAAGGTTGTGGAAGAAGCAGCCGGCAAAGGGATCAGGAATATCTGGATGCAGCCGGGAGCAGAGAGCCAGGCCGCCATCGAATTGTGCCGAAAACGCGGCATCAACGTCATCGGCGATGGCAGCTGCATCCTCATCACCCTTGGTTTCAGCGAACATTAGCTGTAAGAGTAAATCCCTGCATCTCCTGCTGGAGCGATGCGGTATTCACCCCCATGGTGTTCCCCCCCCCTGTCCACGACCTTGGTTTCATCCAAAACCGTAGCGGTAGACGCCTGGATGCTCGCCACCATCTTACTGATGCGTAGACTGCCCCCTGCCTGCTCCCGGCACGCCTCACTGATGCACCAGCTGGACGCCAAGCACGATCAGCAAAAAGCTGAGCAGGGGAATGGACATGATCTTCAGCAAAATGGGCCAATTGCGATAGCGTTTGATTTTCATAATTTTTCCACTTTCCATCAGCAAAAGTAGTAGCCATAAAAGCAGCATACAAGGGGCGTATTGGCTTTATACACATCTTTATAACTCTGTTGACAAAAAAGTGGAGCGGCGACCGGAAAAAGAGAGCGCCTTGACAACGCACAGTCGATTGTTAGAGTTTATCAATATAATGTCAATCGCGGATAAAGAGAGGAAATAATGGAAAAGGGAACGGTAAAGTGGTTCAACGAAAGTAAAGGTTTCGGCTTCATTTCCAGGGAGAGCGGAGAGGATGTCTTCGTCCATTTTTCCGCCATTGTCGGCGAAGGATTCAAGACCCTCAGCGAAGGGGACTCTGTGACTTTCGACGTGGTCAAGGGGCCGAAGGGGCCACAGGCCGCCAATGTAAAGCGCGCCGGATGACGATCAGTCCTGGTGCGTCTTATCCCGGTCGCTTCTCATCTGAATGCCTTCCTCCTTGAGATCGATGTACCCCTCCTTGTAAAGGCCACCGATGGCTTTTTTGAAGGTCCTTTTACTCATCTTAAGCACGTCGGCGATGAGATCGGGAGAGCTCCTGTCGGTCAGCGGAAGAAAGCCACCTGTTGTGGCAAGGGTTTTGAGAATTCTCTCCCGGCTGAGATCGTGGCCGTGGGCGGGGCTTTTTTTCAAAGTCACATCGATCTTTCCGTCATCCCTCACCTTTTTCACATAGCCTTTGAGCCGGCTGCCCAAGCCAGGCCTACCATACAGTTCGCTTTTGAACAAAAGCCCTGAATGCATGCCATTGATGACGACCTTCGCCCCCAGATCTGTGAACTGATAGAGGATAAGGTCCACCTCGTCCCCCTGCTTCAATTGGATCCGCTCATTGTTCAGGAAGCGCTCGATGCGCGCCGAGGCCGATATTCTCCCGGAGCGATCCAGGTACACCCTGACCAGGCGCTTCTCCCCTTTCTTCATGGGAACTGGCTGCTCGGCAAAGGGGACAAGGAGGTCCTTGTCGAGTCCCCAGTCCAGAAAAGCACCGACCGCACCTGTTTCCTTGACGTTCAACAGGGCGAATTCCCCCACTTGAGCCCGCGCCTTCTTCGTTGTTGCCACCAGCCTGTCTTCCGAATCCAGGTAGATGAAAACCCGCAACCTGTCGCCAGGCTTCAAAGCTGACGGAACGTATTTACGCGGCAAGAGGATCTCGCCCTCTTCCGACAGGAGGTAGGCGCCCTGGGGGGTCAGCTTTTTTACCTCCAGCTCGTGGTATGTACCGATTTCTAGCATTACAACTCCTCACTTTTTATCAGTCACTTTCCTGAACTCTCTGCCAAAGCCTGACGAAGAGTATCATCATAGCCGGTCAGAGCCATTGGCAGCAGATCTCTGATCCTGTTATCCCTGCAGATTACCTCATTTTTCAGCCCTTCGATCAGCGGCATCGAGATGGAGGGTTTGACCGGTGTTATCAGCCCGACCCAGTAGGATGACAGGCGCGGGGTCAGGAGCGGGACCGGAATGATGGTCGTGAACCTCCCCCTGATCTTTGCGAAATGTTCCATCATTTCACGGTAGGTGAGCACTTCAGGCCCACCGATATCGAAGACCTCGCCGGCAGTCCGCTCATCCTTGAGACAGCCGACGAGATACCGGATTACATCAGCCACGGCTATGGGCTGGCACTTGGTGGAAACCCACCGCGGTGTTATCATGACCGGCAAACGTTCCACAAGATGGCGGATCATTTCATAAGACGCGCCACCGGATCCAATAATAACTGCAGCCCGGAGAATAGTCGTGCTGAACCTGCCGCTTTTCAGGATATTGGCCACCTCCAGTCGGCTTGCCAGATGCTCGCTGAGCTTTGCTGCCACCTCCCCCAATCCGCCCAGATAAATCACCCGACGTACACGGGCTCTGTCTGCCGCAACGGTAAAATTACCTGCGGCTGTTCTGTCCCGTTCTTCGAAACCAGCCCGTTTTCCTGCCATGGAATGGACAAGGTAGTAGGCCGTATCGACACCATTGACAACCGCAGGTATCGTAGCCGGTTGGAGCAGGTCGCCTTCCACCTGCTGGACAGTTTTAGGAAGCGTGTTGTTCCGATTTCTTACCAGGCATCGCACCCGGAAGCCGTCTTGTAGAAGTGCGTTTACCAGTCTGGCGCCGATAAATCCCGTTGCCCCGGTAACAAGGACCGTACTATCCGGTTTCATGCTGCCTCCCGTTCCGTAGGGTGTTCATAGGCAGTGTTACACAGATTGGGGCAAAAGCAACCTGATGAAGCCCTCCCCGGAGAGCTGCAAAGACAACGAAGGCAGTCTGTGTTACATTAACACATAAAGGGGGAAGGAGATGCCGCCGGCCGGGGATGAAAAACTGGAGGTATGGTCACAGCAGTTTCTGCTGTCGGACGCCTCGGTCTACTCAAGACAGTGGTTAAAGGTCCGGCACCTTCTGCCGTTGATAATGCCCGAAAACCTCCTTGACCTCTATCTGGACCATATCAGGCGCTGTACTTTGTCTATCATCAGGCCGCTGCAGTTACAGGGAGAAGGGGTTCAGTTCCGACTGCTCAATACCAGCATCAGCCTCCTCAGTTTTTCAGCTCCCCAATGCTTGCATCAAGGGAATTCATACCAGGTCACCCTTTGCCTCAACGGTGGATTCCTCGTCCAGCCGGGGGAATGCGGGCGGGGCAGGTTTTCCCTGGGGACATGCAGTGACGGCGGCGATCTCATCATCAGCGTCGAACTCAGCGACTACTGTCCCCTTATTCTGGGGAGCAGCAGCCCTTCCAGGCTAAGAAAGGTCCTCTATCGGCTGACCCAAGCATATATTCACAAGGTTGTGACGATTAGATTCCTTGCCCGTCTCCATGCGCGCCTCACCGGTCGTAAGCTGCCGGTTAAGGTAAAAAAACAGGTCTCCGATCTGGGAGAAGAAATCTGAGAGGTCCCCCTCAGGCAGCAGCATCAACCCGCGATTTGGCAAGATAATAGGAATAATCCCCCTCATAGACCCGCATTTCGCCATGGTCTACCTCAAAGACCCGGTCCACCAGCAGCCGGAGAAAATGCCGGTCATGGCTCACCAGTACGACCGTGCCGGAGAAATTCTGCAATGCATCCAGCAGGATCTCCCGGGACCTGATATCCAGGTGGTTGGTCGGTTCGTCAAGGATCAGCAGGTTCACTGGCCTGGCCAGCAGAGTCGCCAGCACCACCCGGCTCTTCTCTCCCCCAGACAGGTTGCCGACCCGCTTATCCACCGCATCCCCCTGGAAAAGAAACGCGCCAAGCAGGTTACGGATGACGCCGATCGTAGCCAGCGGCATGGCATCCTGTAACGTCTCGAAAACCGTCTTTCTTGCATCGAGCAGTTCCATGGCATGCTGGCTGAAATAGCCCACCTCCACGTTGGCCCCCAGGACGACGCTGCCGGTCGTAGCTTCGGTCTGACCCGCGAGGATCTTCAAGAAGGTCGATTTGCCGGCGCCGTTGACGCCGACGACCGCTACCTTGTTCTGGCGGCGGATGATGCCGGAAACGCCGCCGAAAACCGACTTCTCGGCTCCGTCCGGAGTCAACCAGCATTTTCCTAAACAGTCCATGGCCACGACGTCGTCACCGCTTCTCGGTGGATCATTGAACTGGAAGCGTACCGTTCTTTCCTCTGCAGGAATCTCGATCCGGTCGATCTTCTCCAGCTTCTTCACCCTCGATTGGACCTGGGCGGCATGGGAGGCCCGGGCGGCAAAGCGGGCAATGAATTCCTCTTCCTTGGCCAGCATCTCCTGCTGCCGCTTATGGCTTGCCAGGAGCTGCTCGTGGCGCACGGTGCGCTCCCGCTCATAAAAGTCGTAATTGCCCCCGTAGGTGGTGACGGTCTTGTTGGCCACCTCTACGATGCGGCTGACGATGCGGTTCATGAAATCCCGGTCGTGACTGGTCATGAGCAGGGCACCCTTGTATTCCGTTGCCAGCCATTCCTCCAGCCAGATGATCGATTCCACATCAAGGTGGTTTGTGGGTTCGTCCAGAAGCAGCACGTCGGGATTCAGGGTCAGGATCTTCGCCAGGGCGATGCGCATTTTCCAGCCACCGCTGAAGGACTCCACCGGATGGTTGAACCGGTCGGGACCGATCCCCAGTCCGGTTAACACCGCCTGGGCACGGGAATCCAGGTCGTAGCCCCCCTTGTGCTCGAATTCCTCCATGGCGGCACCGTACCGTTCCAGCAGCTCAGCCATGGCATCGTCCGCCATGGGGAGGCACATGGCCTCTTCCATCTTTTTCAGCTCGGCCGCCAACTGCACGGTATCCCCGGCACCGGACATGACCTCGGCCAGGACGGAACGCCCTGCCATGTCCCCCACATCCTGGGAAAAGTAGCCGACCACCGTGTTCTTTGACACGGTAATCTCGCCGGCATCCACCTCCTCTTCGCCGGTGATGATACGGAATATACTGGTCTTCCCTGCGCCGTTAGGGCCTACTAGGCCGGTGCGGCTGCCGGGCAGGATCTGAAAGGAAGCGTCGCGGAAAAGCAGTTGGGAGCCGTGCTGCTTGGTAATATTCGACAGGTGAATCATTGATTTATTCTCTCCGTTTATTTAAATCTGGCGGTTGAATAACAATACATCCCGCCGGATATCCAACATCAACGAAAAAAGGCCCGCACCGGCAGACCTTTCGTCTTTCAGCCTCTCATGGGAACGATGCTAGGGCTTTTGTCCCTTTTCGTTCACCAACTTGATGATTGCATCGGTAACATCCTGCACATCGACACCCGACGCCAGATACAGGACATCCTTCTTTACACAGATGGCCGTGAAGCCATTGGCTTTGCCGTAGCTATCCACCACCTGCTCGATATCCTTGTATAATTTGCGGGAAACATCCTCCTGCAGGGTCTGCATCTCCTTTTCAGCCTTCTGCACGTATTTCTGAAAGTCCTCAACCTTGCGATCGAATTCCTTTGCCTTGGTCGCACGCTGCTCAGGGCTCATACCGGCCAGTTTTGCCTGAATGGCCTTCTTCTGCTTCTCCAGCTGTTTCTGCTTGGCGGCAATCTGCCCCTGGTACTTTTCTGCCCTGGCCTCGAATCTGGCCTTGGCCGTCTTTCCCTGGGCCGAATCGCTGCCGACTTTCACCATATCCACATAACCGAATTTTATTACCCGCTCTGTTTTCGCCGGTCCGGCAGCAGGCTGCTCCACAGCCGTAACCGGAGCCGCCGCCTGCGCAACAGCTTTGTCGGCCGAAGCGGCCTTCGTTATCCCCTCTTCGGCAAAAGCTAAGAAGGGAACGGCGGTAAGCATGAGAATAAGTGCGGCTCTTCGGCAAAGGCGCTGCATAAGAACTCCGTTTTCCATGGAATGTCAAGCAGTGGCAAGAATATCCGGTTTGGGACAAATAGGCAAATAAAGAAGTGTGAAAAGGGATTTCAACCTAAGTTTTTCCCCACCCCATGCCGAAGAGTATAACAGAGAAGCAACATCTTCTTTCTATGCAGGAAATCCATGGCCGAGACCATTCTTTTTGTGGATGATCAGAAAATTTACCTGGACTACACGCGAGAACTTTTCGGAAACCGGGGGCTTGCCGTCATGACTGCCGCCTCGGGAAGCGAGGCGCTGCGGATAGTCAACGAAAATATCATTGCCGTAATCGTGGCTGATAACCAGATGCCCGGCATGAATGGACTTGAACTGCTGGCAAAGGTAAAGGAAATCTCGCCCCACACCGTAAAGGTCATGATGACTGGCAGCGCCGACCTTGCCACGACCCTTTCCGCCATCAACAACGGTGAAGTATTCCGCTTTGTCGTCAAACCCTGGAAAGATGCGGAGATGGTCAAGGCCGTAAAGGACAGCATTCGCAGATTTCGTATTTTGCAGTCGCTGAAGCGGGAAGATGAATTCGTACTCCACTCCCTGGCCCAGACCATCGAGCTGAAGGATGCCTGCACCAAAGGGCACTGCGACCGTGTTGCCACCATTGCCCTGCAGATTGCTGCCAAACTCGGTTTAAGCGAAGGGAAGCAGGAAGAGATCAAATTCGGCAGCTGGCTTCACGACTGCGGCAAGATCGGCGTCCCGGAAGCCGTTCTCAACGCCCCCCGTCCCCTCACCGAAATGGAATTCGAGCTGGTAAAAAACCACTCCGTATGGGGGTGCACCGTGGTGCGCAAGGCGAATCTCTCCGAAACGGTGCAGAACGTCGTCCTCTACCACCACGAACGCTATGACGGTCGAGGGTATCCGTCAGGTCTGCAAGGAAAGGAAATCCCTCTGGAGGCCCGGATCGTGGCAGTTGCAGATGTCTTCGATGCCCTCTCCGTCGACCGTCCCTATCGCAAGAAATTGTCCCGGGAGCAGATCATCGAGACCATCGACGGCATGCGCAACACCCATCTCGACACGGAGATCGTCAATGCCCTCTTTGCCGTCATCGGAGCCTGAAGTCATCCTCCATAGTTCGCGGCAGTCCCGATCTTTCCAGTACCAGTGACAAAAAAAGCCCCACGGAAACCCGCGGGGCCTGCATTACATCACATTCTCCGAAAATTCTATTCACAAAGATCGATCTTTACATCCCAGTTCTTGATTTTCATGGTGCCGTTGCGCTCCAGGTTAAGATGCATCTTGAAGGCGCGGTCCCACAGCTGGGGCTCGTGGCCCACTTTGCGCCTCAAGCAGTCGGCGGAAGCAATCTCAAGGTACTCGGTGAGGATCGGCTTGTACTCAGGATGGGCGCATTTTTCGATGATCCGCTTGGCCCGGTCTTTCGGGGCCATACCACGGAGGTCAGCCAGACCCTGCTCGGTGACGACGCAGTCCAGATCATGCTCAGTGTGGTCGATGTGCGAGCAGTGCGGCACGACGCAGGAGATACCAGTCGGGTCGGTCTTGCTCGGGCGGCTCGACGGGGTGTGCATGATCTTCAGGAAGCCGTTGCGGAGGAAGTCGCCGGAACCACCGAGGCCGTTGATCATACGAGTACCGCCAACCAGGGTGGAATTGGCATGGGCATAGATGTCAATCTCGACCGGAGTGTTCATGGCAATGCACCCGAGGCGACGGATCGGCTCAGGAGCGTTGGAGATGGATAGCGGACGCAAGGTGATCTTGTCGAAGTATTTTTCCCAGTTCTCGAAGAAGCGGGGGAAACCCGGGGTCTCGGAAAGGGACAGGGAGCAGGATGAAGCGGCATCCAGCTTGCCCGAGTCGAACAGGTCGAGCATGGTGTCCTGGAGGACCTCGGTGTAAACGGTCAGGTTGGAGAAAGGACCCTTTGCCAGACCGCCGATAACGGCATTGGCAATGGAACCGACGCCGGATTGCAGCGGCAACAGGTTCTTCGGCAGGCGGCCCGCTTTCACCTCATGGCTGAAGAAGTCGATAATGTGGTTGGCGATGGCCTCAGAGGTATCATCCTGCTCGGCAAAGGCACGCCCTTTATCGCGGAGCTTTGACTCGACGACGGCAACGATCTTGCTCGGGTCACAAGGGCAGAAGGTGGTGCCGATGCGGCTGCCGGCCTTGGTGATGTTGAAAACTTCACGGTTAGGCGGAGTCTTGCAGGAGAGGATGTCATGAATCCCTTCGAAAGATGGCTCGCCGGTATTGACCTCGACGATGATCTTGTCGCAGATCATGAGAATTTCGGGAATGACACCGCATGAGGTGGTGGGTACCAGGCCGCCGTCTTCGGTAATGGCCGAGACTTCGATGATAGCCAGGTCCAGTTTACCGCTCTCGGTATCCTTGGTATAGAAGCCGTAGCCCAGGTCCTGGGCAAAAAGGGAAAGGTGTTTGTCTCCCATGCGGATACGGCCTTCGTTGATGCCGGCAGCGATGTTCTTACCGGTCTGGTACGGCCAGCGGCGGTCGATCATGTCGAGGCTCGCCCAGCGATCTTCGGTCTCGGCACCGACAGATGCACCGATGAAGAGATTGAACTTCATTTTTCCCTGCAGGTTGTTCTTCTCCACATGGTCAGCGAGAGCAATGGGTACCACTTTAGGATAACCGGCCGGGGTGAATCCGGACCAGCCCAGGTTCATGCCGGGTTTAAAAAACTGGATTGTGTCCTCAGCCTTCATGACCTTGCTCATGAGGGACTTGCAACGAACGCGGTCTTGCAGGGTGCCGTACTCAGACATTTTCTTCCTCCTGTTTTGTTTTAATGTTTACAAAGAAGATCGAAGAAGATCTTTTGTAATAAGGACAACAGTGAAATCTGATGATGCAAACCGGTAAAGCAGTGGGAGGAGCTGCCTTTCGGCTAAAATTAAAACCGGATTTTACGTAAAGCGCTGCTTCTAGTCAAGTTAAAAAACAACTTAACAATCACTATTCAGGGTAAAAAATGTTTTTTCCCATTACACCTGTATCTCAAAATCGACAGTTTTCTCAAGACGTTCCCTGAATGCTATCTCTCTCGGCCGCACCACCTTTTTTTACTAAGACAACAATTTATTTTACTGAGAATAAATCCTTATTTTCTACTAATAGTTCCTCGTGGATCAGCCGATCCTGCGTTGACAAGAAATCCTGAATAGATAGAATAATGTTTTTTTTAAAAGACAAAAGGATTCTCATACATGGCCAGAATACTCGTTATAGAGGACAGCAAGGTTGCCCAGGCCCAACTGGCCGATATACTTGCAGACCGTTACTCCCTGGATTTCAGTGACAATGGGGCGCACGGCATGAGCACCGCCAAGGAAACCCCGCCGGACCTCATTCTCCTGGATGTCCATCTCCCGACAATCGATGGCTACGAAGTGTGCCGGAGGCTCAAGTCCATTGAACGGACCAGAGACATCCCAGTCATTTTCATCACTGCCATGGACACCGAGCGTGAAAAGGTCAAGGGATTCGAAGCCGGTGCCGTGGATTATATCGTCAAACCGTTCTACCCTCAGGAGCTCCTGGCAAGGGTCAAGTCCCACCTGGCTGCCCAAAGCCTCGCCAGACAGTCCCTGGAACTGGAAAAGCTGAAACTGTTCAAGGAAATGGCCATTGCCCTGAGTCACGAAATTAACAACCCCCTGACTGCTGTCTACGGCTCCCTCTACACACTGGAAAAGGAAAATGGGGAGCAGGGGGCAGCAGCTCTGCAGCAGATCCGGCAGGAGATGGGAAAGATCAGGGAGATTGTGGCAAAACTTGCCAACACCACCCGTATTGCACAAACTGAGTATGTGGGAGATGAAATGATGATTGACCTGCATAGGCTTTAGCCGGCAAAACCGGATCCCAGAGTCTCAATTGCCATGGGCAAAGGTTTAGCTATAATTAATGTAAAAACGACAGGGGAGGCTGTTATGCATCTGATCACAAGATCCATACTCACCTTCGGCTTGCTTTTGATGCTGGGTGGTTGCGCGGCGCACCAGAAAAGTGAATCATCAGGACAATACCTGGATGATTCCGTCATCACGACGAAGGTCAAATCGGCAATCCTTGGCGATCCGGCGCTAAAGGTGATGCAGATCGCGGTCGAGACTTACCAGGGAAAGGTTCAGCTTAGTGGCTTCGTCGACTCTCCCCAGAGCGCCCAACGGGCCGGCCAGGTTGCCGGAAGTGTGGCAGGTGTCAGAGAAGTCCAGAACAATCTGATCGTCAAATAGCAGCACGTCAGTTCAAGTCGACAAAAAAGATGGCAGGCGATCTTCGAAAGCCTGCCATTTTTCAACATGCATAGGTAATAAACCATTTCTCACCCGAGGGATACCGACCCCACATAACCACCTAATAGCGGAAGCCGAGATCGGCCGTTGCGGTAAAACCATCCAGCTTTCTCACATCCGTAGTACCCCATGAAGGCTCCGTCCAGATATATCGCCCTTCGAAGCCGAAAAACGCTGCGTCGGTAACATTGAAATTGATCCCTGCCCCGGCATGGAGACCAAAGATCGCCTTGATATTCTTATTGGGGAGGTCGCCTCCCCGGTACAGTTTTGAAAAGTAGCCGCCGACGCCAAATTCGCCATAGGGTTCCAGGGGACCCAGGGGAAGGAGGACTTTTGCGGTGACGACCACAGGCACTGCACGAAGCTTGGCATCGGCGCCTGCCACTTCTTCAGCTGTTCCCCTGCTTTCAAAATAACCCGCCCCCAGTTCCATGGCCAAGGCCGGCAAAAAGTAATGCCCCACTGCCAGTTCACCATTGAAGCCGATCTTGCTGTCCAGGCGATGGGTGGTGCTGCTACCCACCGCCGCCTGCAAGTCGAACTTGTCGGTGGGAGAATAAATACCGCCTTTGATCGCGAAGTAATTGGCTGGCTTATCCCCCCCATCCGCCGCCTGTGACGAGTTAACGCTAAGAAGAAATGCAATGAGCAGGGACAACAGGACTATTTTTTTCATTTATTCCTCCTTGCAAAATTTGTATTGTTTTCTGCAGAACCGTAGGGCCTTTCCACCGAATTTATGTCTGCGCCATGGCGACCTCCTTTTTCATCTCTGTATTTAAAACCTCATGCTGAAGCTGGTCATCCAGGGTAAAGTAAAAAGTTGCCCCCTTTCCTGCCTCACCTTCACCGACAATCCAGCCCCCGTGGCTCTGGATTATGCGTTTGACGGTGGCAAGCCCGATGCCGAACCCTTCGAATTCCTCCGTGTCTCCCAGCCGCTGAAAGACATTGAAGAGCTTCTCCGCGTTGGACATGTCGAAGCCGGCGCCGTTATCCCGAACATAGCAGGCCCGCTTGCCGCCATGGTCGGTGACACCGAATTCGATATGCGCGCGCTCCTTCTTGCTCGTGTATTTCCACGCATTGCCGAACAGGTTCTCCATAACCACCTGCAGCAGACTCATATCTCCGTAAACGACGACACCGTCTGCTATTTTAAAGGTCACCCTCCGTTGCGGCTCCATCAACTTGAGTTCCGCGGCCACCGCCCTTGCCGTCTCGGAGAGATTGACCCTTTCACGGTGCAATTCCGATCTGGAGACAAGGGAAAGATTGAGCAGGCTGTCGATGAGCTTGTTCATGCGCAGCACGCCATTGTTTATTTCCTGCAGGTAGCCCAGATACTGGGAGTCCAGAATGTCGCGACAGAGCTCCATCAGCAGCTGACAATACCCGTTTATATTGGTCAGCGGAGCACGGAGGTCATGGGAAACGGTGTAGTTGAATGCCTCCAGCTGGCTGTTGGCAGCCTCCAGCTCCGCCGCCCTGGCTTCCAGGTAGGTATCGAGGATCTTGACCTGCCCTTCCGCCCTTTTGCGGTCGGTAATATTGCGCATGTTGCACTGGATCACCTTCCGGTCGTCCACAGCATAGACGTTACTGATGAACTCCACGTCGATCTGCTGCCCATCGCGGGTTATCAGGGGCATGTCGTCATAGCGGATGTAGCCTTTTTTCTCCAGCTCGTTAAAGGCCCTCTTGCTGGCGAAGGTATCGGCGAAGATATCGGTCTTCCACAACTTCTTGCCGATCAACTCTGTGCTGGAACAGCCGAGCATCTCCAGGAGAGATGGATTGACATCGGTAATCTTGCCGGTTTCCGCGTCCAGGATCAAAATCCCGTCCTTGGCCGTTTCAAACAGGCGTCGGTAGCGGATTTCCGAAGCAGCCAGCGCCGACTCCATGCGCCTGCGCATGCGGTTCGCCTCAACTTCCCGCAATTCACGCTCTATTGCCGGAACGATACGAGCCAGCTCACGTTTCTGGATATAATCCTGCGCCCCCCCCTTCATCAGTGAGACGGCGAGATTCAGGTCGATCTCTCCGGAGACGATGACGAACGGCAATTCGGGATGCATCTCCTTGGCCAGGGCAAGGGCCTCGGGTGCGCTGAAACAGGGCATGGCGTGGTCCGAGACGATCAGATCCCACTGCTCCATTTCCAGAGCAGTACGCATCGCCTCCAAAGTGTCCACCAGTTGACAGGTAACCGCGTAACCGCCAAGCTTGAGAGTATGCAGCATCAATTCCGCATCTTCCCGCGAATCGTCCACAATCAAAAGCCGTAAAGCTTTATCCATACATTCCTCAGGATGGTGAATCTATTTGTTTATCGCTCGATTGGGAATTGCAACGGCAGGCATAGCTGCAGATCCTGCGGATGGGTAGGAACGAACCGGTGGGCAGCATCAGGACAAGCAGCCGAATTTCCGCATAGAATCTTTCCCTGCAGGTTTTGGGTTTTAACGAGGGTTTTCAGAGAAAAAAAGAGCCGGGTGCCCGAAGGAGGAGCAGCGCCCCGGCCAAAGCATCAAATGCACTTTCTCTTTTTTCTCATGTTCGATTCCACCAGATATCGTTGAAGATGCCTGAAACAGGCTCCCTGTCGCCTGCAAAATGTAAGCTTATTTTAATCTAACCATCATCAATGTCAACAGTTTTAATTTATTTTTTATATTTAACTTATATTAATTTTTATAGCGGCTGTTCCCCGATCCGTTCAGTTATTTTCCTGAAATGAAAGCCATAGATGGCATAGGTGATGGCCAATGGGAATACCCGCGGCCGGCGAATGAGTGACCAGAAGAAGAGTTTCCAGTACTGGACCCGCTCCTTTCCGAGGACTCCAAGAAAGAAAATGGACTTCCAGAGAGCGGCCATATATCCCCTCTGCACGGTAAACCGCCCCCCGGGCATCGGACGGTATTCCCTGAGAAGCGTCATCACCCGCTCGTAATAGTTGTCCGGAGCGTAGATGTGATCCAGCAATTCCCGGTAGCCCCTGATGAGAGCCGACCGCTCCATGCGCGGCACGAAATTGAGGGACACCGCCATGTTGTTGCCGTTGGCATCACCGATCAGCCTGCCCTCCTGATGAAGACGATTGTAGAGCTTGGTTCCGCGGAGGGCGGTGAGAATGCCGACCATGGCGGTGGCAATGCCGCTCTCTTGGATAAATCTGATCTGGCTGTCGAATACGGAAGGGGGGTCGCTGTCGAAACCGACGATAAAGCCGCCATGCACCTGCAGTCCCGCCTGCTGTATTCGTTTAACCGAAGCAAGAAGATCCCGGTTCTTGTTCTGCACCTTCCCTATTTCCGTCAGTACTTCCCCATGGGTTGTTTCGATGCCGATGAAAACCTCCTGAAACCCCGCCTCAACCATCATCTGCATCAAGACGTCATCATCGGCCAGGTCTATGGAAGCTTCAGTATAAAAATAAAACGGATAGCCCCGGCGCTCCATCCACGCCCTTATGGCCGGAAGGATATGCGTTTTCAGTTTTTGCTTGTCTCCGATAAAATTATCGTCCACAAAGAAGATCGAACCGCGCCAGCCTCGCATGTAAAGGCTTTCCAGCTCCTGCAGCAACTGGGAGACATGCTTCGTCCGAGGTTTGCGTCCAAATAAGCCGGTAATGTCGCAGAATTCGCAGTCGAAGGGACAGCCCCGGGAGTACTGGATGTTCATGCCCGCATATTTTCGCAGGTCTGCCAGCGCCCAGAGGGGAACGGGGGTGGCGGATAGGTCCGCGCGGCGCTCGTCCCGATACAGGTGTCCCGGCACGCCCCGTTCCAGATCGTCGAGAAACAACGGCAGGGTTACCTCCGCCTCTCCCAGCACCAGGTGATCCACCTCCGGAAACTCATCGTGGAAGGCGATGAAGAGTGGCCCCCCGGCGACAGTTTTCACCCCGAGAGCACGGCAACGCCCGATCACAGCCTCCGCAGATGAGCGCTGGATGGTCATGGCGCTGATAAAGACGTAGTCGGCCCACTGGATATCGGCGTCGGTCAACTGGGTAACGTTCAAATCCACCAACCTCTTTTTCCATGCGGCCGGGAGCATGGCTGCAACCGTCAGCAGCCCCAAGGGAGGAAAACTGGCCTTTCTGCCGATGAACTTCAGGGCATGACGGAAACTCCAGAAAGTATCGGGATAATGGGGATAGACCAGCAAAATTTTCATGGCAGGCTCCATTCGTTAAAAATTAGTTATCTACAATTTTAAGTGCTTGAAGGATTGCTGTTGTAATTGTTTGGTAAAAATAAATGAGAAGCAGAAAATGCGGCTCGGCAGGAGGGATTTGAAAAAAATGCACATGCTGAAAAGATATTGACATTTATTTTCATTTTCACTAGATTCTATTCTATCCATTGCTTGTCTTCAGACGCTTTTAGGGGAAAATGTGGAACAATTTCAACTTGGTCATTTTCGGGAATCCGTCGGCAGAGATGACAATTTTGCCGGCAAGAAAGAGAAACGGCGGGCGGTCTGGAGAGATATTTCGTGGCGCTTCAATGAACCGCGGGAGTGCCTCGCTTCTTTTCTGGCACTGGAATCAGCAGAGGTACTGGCAGGGGTCAAGCCGGCAAACCTCTTTTCCATTCCGAATCGCACTTTTCCATGCGGCAGGAACCTCTACGAGCTGTGGAAGAGTTGGGGGGAAAGCATCATTGCTGCATCTCCTCTTGAGGCCTATGAGCTGAGAGACCGGGGAGAGGCGATGCTCCTCCTTCTGTTTCACCCCCATGTCCTCGCAAGGCTCCTGGACAAACCAGCGATCGGTGTCATCCTGGCCAGGGCAGGCCATGAGGAGAGCTCGCCCCTCCCCCAGGTGCTGAAGCGACTGGCCGAAAACCTTGCCGCAGGCACATTTCCACATGAGATCGGCGTCCTTCTCGGCTATCCGCTGAAGGACGTGGTAGGCTTCATGGGACTTGCGCCACTCCCCTACACCTGTCAGGGGCCATGGAAGATCTATGGGGAAGCGAAAGAAAGCCTCTGTCTTGCCGAGACGTTTCGCTGCTGCCGAAGACGGATGGCTGAGGGTCTGGCAGGTTGCACATCCCCATTTCAATGTCTGGCAGGCAACCCCTTCAGCAACGGCCGATTTCCTTTCGAATCGCTCGAAAAAACGGTCGGTCCTGCCACGGCTCAGGCAGCTAAAGTATTTCATCAAAGGGCACGATACGAAGAGCAGATGTAAAAAATAAGACTCAGTATCATCTTTCAACACTTTCAAAGCGACAGGGGTAAGATATGAGATTGCCTGCATTACTATTTTTCGTCACCCTCCTGGCAGCTGGAAATGCGTTTGGCGCCCCGGATATCCCAGATAGGGAAACCGGCGATGGAGCCGGCCAGCATCAGGAAAAGCAGGAGGAAGTGAAAGACCCGCTCCAGTTCGGGCCGCTCAAGGTGGGTCTGGACGCCATGATCAGGGGGGAGTCCACCAATAACTTCAATTTTACCGATTTCGCGTTCACGCCGGAAAAAAGCGATGGCCGGCTCCTCATCCGAGTCCGTCCCTCGCTGACCTTCACCCCGAACGATTATCTAAACGCGAGGGTTGAGGGGCAATGGTACGCATTCTACAACCATACCGACAGCGATACGATGCGTCTATACCAGGGATATGTGGAAGGGAGCATGCCCAATAAAAAGGCGAGCCTCAAGGTAGGGCGGCAGGAACTGGTTTACGGCAGCTCCTTCATGCTCGGCGCCGACACCTTTTTCGACGGCCTGAGTTTCGATGCGGTCAAACTGCAGGTGAAGCCTGTCGAGCCTCTTACTGTTGATTTCTTCGCCGGGAAATACGTCAAGGACAACTCCGGCGGCATAACCGGCGAACTGTATGGGATGTACGGCACCTACACCGTGAACGAAGGACTCGGCGTGGAACTCTACAGCCTGCTTGACACCGGTGGAGCCGGATTGACCCACGAGGGAAAGGATGAGAGAACTGCTTCCGTCGGGGCACGCCTCACAGGGAAGCTGGGCAAGGCGGTCGCCTTTGAACTTGAGCCGGTCTACCAGTTCGGGCGCCACATCGAAAGCTCATCCCACCAAGATATCAATGCTTTCGGCGGTCACGTGGACCTCACCATCGATCCGGCCATCGGCAGTTACCCCACAAAAGCATTGGTCAGCTATGCCTTCGGCTCCGGTGACAGCGACCCTGCGTCCGGAAATTTCACCGAATTCCACAACCCGAACAACGACACCCCTCTGATCGGCGATACAAGCGTCATCGGTGACCTCTCTGGTGTGAACGCCGTCGATTTGTCCGGCAACGAAGTTCGTGCCAGCGGTCTTCACGTGATCACCGCAGGCGGAGGTATTGATTTGACCGACAGGTTCAATGTCTCCCTCGACGGCCATTACTTCAGGGCGGTCCTGCCCCCTGCCGGGATCAGCAAGGATGTGGGTTTCGAAACCAATCTCATTCTAACCTACAAGCTCACCAAGCAGGTATCCCTCCTGGCAAGCGCCAACCGTTTCTTCACCGGCAGGTTCTTCAAGGATGTCACCGGCAGCGGCAAGGACATCAATTACGGTTATTTGCAGGTGCAGGCGACTTTCTGATTCAATATCCGAAAGAAACAGGGCGGCTCGGTCACCCGCACGGCAGGTTGCTCAGATCGTCTTCCGGTCCAGGCTCCGGTACTGGATCGCTTCCGAAATGTGATTTTCCCTGATAGTCTCGCTTCCTTCAAGATCGGCAACAGTTCGAGCAACCTTGAGGATGCGGGTGTAGGTGCGGGCGGAAAGACCGAGGCGGTCGGTGACCATCTCCAGCATCTTTTGCCCGGCAGCATCAGGCTCGCAATACTTCTTGATAAAACGCGGCGTCATTTGGGCGTTGCAGTGCACCTTTGTTCCTTTGAACCGCTCCAGTTGCCGGTTCCTGGAGAGTTCCACCCGTCCGGCTATGGCCGCTGAACTTTCTCCGTCGCTGCGATCAGCTAGGTCACGGTATTTCACGGCAGGAACTTCGATATGGATGTCGATCCTGTCCAGGAGCGGACCGGAAATGCGGGAACGGTAGCGGTGAATCATCACGGGGGTGCAGGAGCACTGGTGGAGAGGATCGCCAAGATAGCCGCAGGGACAGGGATTCATGGCGGTCACGAGCATGATCCGTGACGGATAGGTGAGGGATGTCAAGGCGCGGGAAATGGTGACCTTACCGTCCTCAAGGGGCTGGCGCAGCACTTCCAGCACATGTTTCTTGAACTCCGGCAATTCGTCGAGGAAGAGCACGCCGTTATGGGAGAGGCTCACCTCCCCAGGCTTGGGAGTGTTGCCGCCGCCGATGAGGCCGATGTCGGAAATTGTGTGGTGGGGGCTGCGGAAAGGGCGGCCGGAAACCAGTGCCCGGTCCCGGTCCAGAAGCCCCATGACGCTGTAGATTTTCGAGGTCTCGATGGCCTCGTTGAAGGACATGGTGGGGAGGATGGAGGGAATGCGCCGGGCAAGCATGGTCTTGCCCGAGCCTGGCGGGCCAATCATCAGAATGTTATGCCCACCAGCCGCCGCCACTTCCAAGGCGCGCTTGGCGTGTTCCTGCCCCTTCACCTCGGAGAAATCGTCGCTGTGATCCAGGTTCTGGCGGAACAGCTGCTGGACATCCACCACGCAGGGAATGACTGGGCGCTCGCCGTTGAGAAATTCCACCACCTGCGCCAGCTCGGAGACTCCGATCACCTCGATCCCCTCGACTACCGCCCCTTCGCGGGCATTTTCCTCTGGGACAATGATGCCGGCAAGCCCGGCGTTTTTTGCCGCCACCGCCACGGAAAGACAGCCCCGGACCGGCTTGACGCCGCCGTCCAAGGACAGTTCCCCCAGAAGCAGGTATTTCTTCAGGTGATCCGACTTAACTACCCCCGTTGCGGCCATAATGCCGATGGAGATGGGAAGGTCGAAGGCCGCACCTTCCTTTCTCACGTCGGCGGGGGCAAGGTTGACGGTGATCTTTCGGTTGGGAAATTCGTAGCCGGAGTTTTTCAGGGCAGACTTGACCCGGTCCTTGCTCTCCTTCACCGCCCCATCGGGAAGGCCGACGGTGGCGAACTGGGGCAGCCCTTGGGCGATGTCCACCTCCACATCCACCATGATGGCGTCTATACCCAACAGGGCACTGCTCAATACCTTGGCAAGCATGGAACCTCCATCTTTCTCAGTGAAGAGTGAGGTGTTAGGGGTGAGGAGTCAAGGCGGTTTTTTCACCTCACTCCTCACTCCTCGCGCCTCAAGATTTCAGCATGTCCAGGTAACGCTCCGCATCCAGTGCCGCCATGCAGCCGGTAGCGGCCGAGGTGATTGCCTGACGGTAATACTGGTCCTGAACATCGCCGGCAGCGAAGACGCCGGGGACACTGGTAGCGGTCATGTTTCCCTCCGTACCACAGAGAGTACGGATATAACCCCCTTCCATATCCAGCTGTCCTTCGAAAATCTGCGTATTCGGCGTATGGCCAATGGCGATGAAGCAGCCATGGACGGAGAGGTCCTTGGTGGAACCACTGGTATGGCGGATGCGGATGCCGGTCACCCCCGACTCGTCACCCAGTACCTCGTCCAGGGTATGGTGCCACTCGATGGTGACATTGCCCCTCTTGGTCTTTTCGATCAGCTTGTCGGCGAGGATCTTCTCCGAGCGGAATTGGTCACGACGGTGGATGACGAAGACATGGCTGGCAATATTGGCTAGGTAGAGTGCCTCTTCGACTGCGGTATTGCCGCCGCCGATGACGGCGACAGGCTTGTTGCGGTAAAAGAAGCCGTCGCAGGTGGCGCATGCGGAGACCCCCTTTCCCTTGAAGGCCTGCTCAGAGGGAAGCCCCAGGTATTGGGCCGAAGCGCCGGTGGCGATGATAAGGGCATCGCAACTGTAAGTGCCCGAGTCCCCCTGGAGAATGAAGGGGCGCTGCTGCAGATCCGCCTTGTTGATGTGATCGTAAATTATCCGGGTATTGAAGCGTTCCGCGTGTTTGAGCATCCGCTCCATCAGATCGGGACCCTGAACGCCGTCGAAGTCTCCCGGCCAGTTGTCCACCTCGGTGGTGGTCATCAGCTGCCCCCCCTGCTGCAGCCCAGTGATTATCACCGGATTGAGGTTGGCCCTGGCCGCATAGACTGCCGCCGTATAACCCGCCGGTCCGGAACCGAGAATAATCAGCCTGTGATGTTCTGTCGCCATGTGCAACTCCCGTCGTTATATAAGGTTGCGATAACATACCAGCATGAAAGGCAAATTGCAAGGCGGCAGCCGGGTCTTTGTCATTGACCGTGCCCCGGCCCTCTGTTAAACTTCACACACATATATTGCTATGCACAAGGAGGAAACAATGGTTAAACGGATTGCTTCGTTAGTGCTGTGCCTGAGTCTTGCGATCGCCGGCACTGCTGTAGCACGGGATATCAGGTTCAGTTCCGGGCTCACCCAGGATGAGTTCAAGCATCTGGTCAAGGAAGCCGGTACGGCCATGGCTTACCGCAATACTACCCCTGCCGAGCCCCTCGGCATTACCGGTTTCGATGCCGGAATCGAAGTAAGTGCCGTTTCCATCAAGAAAGACGGAGCTAATTGGCAGAGCGCCTTCAACGGCAATGCCCCTTCATACCTGTACCTGCCGAAACTCCGTGTTCGCAAAGGGCTCCCCTTCGGCCTCGACATCGGCGCCATGTATTCCTACATTCCCGACAGCAATATCAAGCTTTATGGCGCCGAAATCAGCAAGGCGATCCTGGAAGGAACAGCTGTGACTCCTGCCCTCGGCGTCCGCGCCACCTACACCAAGCTTGCCGGTGTGGGCGATCTCGACCTGCAGACGGTGGGAGTGGATGCCTCCGTAAGCAAAGGCTTCCTCTTCGTTACCCCCTATGCGGGAGCAGGCGCGGTCTGGATCGACAGCAAGGCAAAGGGGAATCTCCAAACACTTTCAGCTTCACTCCCGACTGGCCCGCTTAAATCAGAAAAGCTCTGGCAGCCCCGCGTCTTCGGTGGTCTCAAGCTGACCCCCCTGCCGCTTGTGGGCATCACCGCCGAAGTTGAATATGCAGCCCGCCCCATCTACTCACTGAAGGCGGCCGTCAACTTCTAAGTGCTACCGAATACTGACACAAGGCTCAACAGGAACGGATATGAGCGCTGAAACACATCTGGATCAAAGCATCGCCGGCAGGTTCAAGTATGCCATCATCCTTACCGCTTTGACCCTGGTTGCCGAAGTTGCCGGCGGCATCTGGACGAACTCCCTTGCCCTTCTGTCCGATGCCGCCCATGTCTTCCTCGATATGTTCGCCCTGCTCCTCTCCCTGGGGGCGATCAGGCTTGCCGCTATACCCGTTTCAGAGACCCGCACCTTCGGCTGGCACCGCACCGAGGTCTTCGCCTCGTTCGTCAACGGAATCTCGGTGCTGCTTATCGCCCTGGGCATCATGTATGAGGCATGGGGAAGGTTCCTCCAACCCCAGGAGGTCAAGAGCCTCCCCATGTTCATCATCGCCCTGGTCGGTCTGATCATGAACCTGCTGTCCGCCTCGGCCCTGCACCAGCACTCCCACGATGACCTCAACGTCCGCAGCGCCTTTCTTCATGTCATCGGCGATGCGGCAGCCTCCGTCGGCGTCATTGCCGGCGGCGTCATCATGTATTTCACCGGCTGGTACGTGCTCGATGCCGTTGTTTCGGTCGCCATAGGCTTCGTTATCTTTTCCGGCTCCTGGCGGGTCATCCGGGAATCGGTGCACATCCTGCTGGAGGGGGTGCCGCGGAACATGAGCGTGACCGAGGTCTCGGAAGCGATGCGCTCCATCGACGGGGTCAACAGCGTTCACCACCTGAATATCTGGACCATTTGCTCCCATATCCTGGCGCTTTCGGCCCACGTGGACATCCTGCCAGATCACAAGGACAATCAGACCGAGGTCCTGCGCCGCATCGAGGAGCTTCTCTTCGAACGCTACCACATATCCCACACCACCCTGCAGGCGGAGTGCACCAGGTGCGTGGAAGGTCCGATCATCAAGGAAATGCGCCATCGTCCCCGCGCCGCCCACAGCCATGACCATAGCCATGAGCACGGCACCTGCAGCCACGGCCATCACCATCACTAACCATATTGAAAAACGTCATGAGGAGATCGGTATGCAAGGCTCAGGCGAGGGAAGGAAGGAATCGTACAGGGTGTACGTCGGATTCCCAAGCAAGCGGCAACACCGCAGACCGCCCCCGCAGTAGTTTTTCTCGGAGTTTCCCTCCATGCTTGAATATAGCCTGATTCACGAAGCGGACGATCGCCTGAAAAAGCGGGTGCGCCGCACCGAATTAATCCATTCCCACTATTTCACCGAAAAAACCGGCACCCCCGTCTTCCTCAAATGCGAAAACCTGCAGCGGACCGGCTCCTTCAAAATCCGCGGGGCTCTCAACTTCATGACCGCCCAGCCGCGGGCCAGACTGGAAAAGGGGGTAATTACCGCCTCGGCGGGCAACCATGCCCAGGGTGTGGCATTTTCCGCCGATCTCCTCGGGGTGAAGGCCATGGTCTTCATGCCGGAAAGCACCCCGCCCCAGAAGGTCTTTGCCACCAGGGATTATGGTGCAGAGGTGGTTCTCACCGGAAAGAATTTCGACGAGGCCTACGCCGCCGCTCTTTTGACCCAGAAAGAGACCGGGGCGCTGTTCGTCCACCCTTTCGACGATCCCTTGGTCATGGCGGGCCAGGGAACGATCGGCCTGGAAATCCTCGAGCAGTTGCCGGACCTGGGGACAATCCTCGTCCCCATCGGCGGTGGAGGCCTCATCGCCGGTATTGCCTCCGCTATTAAAGAATCCCACCCACGGGTGCGGATTATCGGCGTCGAGTCGGTCGCCGCTCCCTCCATGCACGGCTCGCTGCAGAGGGGTAAAATTACCGAGATGCCGTTAAAGGTCAGCCTGGCCGACGGCATTGCGGTGAAAAGGGTCGGGAAGAACACTTTTCCCATTATCAGGGAACTGGTGGACGAGGTGGTGTTGGTTGAGGAGGAGGAAATCGCCCAGGCGATCGTCTCCCTGCTGGAAAGGAGCAAGCTTTTGGTGGAGGGGGCGGGCGCCGTCACACTGGCGGCAATTCTCAACGACAAGGTGGATGCCTTGCGAGGCAAGACGGTCTGTCTCCTCTCCGGCGGCAACATCGACGTCAAGACCATCTCCATCGTGGTGGAGCGCGGACTTTTGGCTTCAGGACGCTATCTGAAGCTGAAGGTGGAGTTGGACGACGTGCCGGGATCCCTGGCACGCCTCTCCGCAGACATCGCCGAAACCCGCGCCAATATATCCCTCATCACCCACGACCGCCGATCCAAGTCCTTACCCATCGGCAAAACGGAAGTGCTGCTGGAGCTGGAAACCCGTGGCTTCGAACATATCCGCGAGACAGTCGATTATCTGGACAAGCGGGGTTACGGGCTGGAAGTACTGAAGTGACCGGACAGCGATAAGCTGCGACTGGCTAGAAAGCTGCGGGTCAAGGGGGCACCGTTTTCCGGATCGAGCAGTTCCGGCCTGAGCAGGTCCGCGGCGGTATCCACGTCGTACCAGGGGGGCAGCAGCGCCGCTGAAATGCCCAGCCGCTCCGCAGCAGCTAGGCTTTCGCCCAGCACCGTGCTGCTGGACCAGGCAATATTGCGGAAAAGCTCCCCATGTAGCTGTTTCAACCCAAGAAGATAATACCCGCCATCGAGGCTCGGGCCGAAGACAGCCTGAACATGCTCATCCGCCAGCTTAGCGAATGCCTCCTCCACATATGCGGCGGGCAGATCGGGGGAATCGGTGCCGATGATCGCCACCTGCCTGTAACCGCGCCCGAAGGCCTCCAGAAATGCATTCTGCATCCGCTCGCCAAGGTCGTTGCCGGCCTGGGGTAGCACGGTGATGCCTTCGCCTACTCCACGGAAATAGTGGCCGGCCCCTACCCCACCCTGATAAAAGAGGTGCAGCGCCACGTCTTTAATGGCGGTCGCCTTGGCCAAGGTATCAAGGAACATGCAACGGTACAGTTCGGCGGCAGCATCAGGAGACAGAAAGGGCACGAGGCGGGTCTTGACCATTCCCGCCATTGGCTCCTTGGCAAAGATGAGAAGGGCTCTTTTCGTCAAACCTGGAACCTTAGCAACCATGCACGAAGAGCAAAGTATAGCTTTATCCACAATTTCCGCTGTTTTCAACAGGCTTATCCACAGCCAGCTCCCGTTTGTCCCGTTCGATGGCGGCATAGGCGGAATGCTTGTGAATAGATTCGAAATTCTCCGCTTCCACGGAAAACCAGGTGATGTTGTCTATGGCAAGAAGCTTCTGGGTCGCCTCGCGCACCATGTCCTCCACGAATTTCGGGTTTTCGTAAGCCCGTTCCGTGACCAGCTTTTCGTCCTCGCGCTTCAGCAGTGAATAAACCGGGCTGGATCCGCATCCTTCCACGATCTCGATCAAGTCCTCAATCCAGATGAATTCCCGGTAGCGGACCTTGACCGTCATGATGCTGCGCTGGTTGTGTGCGCCGTACCGCGAAAGCTCCTTGCTGCAGGGACAGAGGGACGTCACCGGCACCTTGATGCCGAGGACGAAATCGAAATGGGAGGAAAGGCTGGCGCTGAACTCGCAGGTATACTCCATGAGGCTTTTGGCACCGGAAGCCGGAGCCTGTTTTTCGATGAAGTAGGGGAACTCTATCTCCAGGTGGGCGGTGCTAGCCCCCAGTTTTTCCTTCATCTTCTCCAGCATGGCCTCCATCTTGTCCAAGGCGATCTCCTCGCGGTAGACATTGAGGATCTCGATGAAGCGGCTCATGTGCGTCCCCTTGAAGTGATGGGGCAGGTCCACGTACATGTTGATCCGGGCCACGGTGTGCTGGATGGACTTGTTCTTGTCCATGACAACGATGGGATAGGAGATGTCCTTGACCCCCACCTTGCCGATGGGGATGTTGCGGTTATCGCGGGATTTCTGCATGTCCGGCATGACGTCGGTTTCTTTCACTTTTCTCTCTTCACTCTTCACCCTTCACACCTCACTGCATAGGGGACCGGATCGGCAACACCGGCCTCGGCAAAGCCCTTCAACCTCAGACGGCAGGAATCGCACAGACCGCAGGCAAGCCCTGCGGGGGTCGGATCGTAGCAGGAATGGGTTCTGCCGTAGTCAACCCCCAGGGTAAGCCCGGTGCGAATTATCTCAGCCTTGGTCATGGCAATGAGTGGCGCATGTATGGCAAATCTGCCAGTACCTTCAACCCCTGCCTTTGTGGCAAGGTTCGCCGTCTTCTCGAAAGCGGCGATGTATTCGGGGCGGCAGTCGGGATAGCCAGAATAATCCAGGGCATTGACACCGATGAAAATGTCGAAGGCTCCCAGCACCTCGGCCCACCCTAGGGCAAAGGAAAGAAATATGGTGTTTCTCGCCGGCACATAAGTCACTGGAATGCCTGCTCCCACTCCTTCCTTGGGCACAGCCACGTCTGCGGTGAGGGCGCTCCCCCCCATTTTGCGCAGGTCGAAGCTGACCACCATGTGCTCGGCCGCCCCCATCGCCTTGGCGTTGGCCTTGGCAGTCGCCAGCTCCACAGCATGGCGCTGTCCGTAGTCAAAGCTCATGGCATAGGGCTCGAAACCCTCATGCCGGGCAATCGCCATGCAGGTGGTGGAGTCCAGCCCGCCACTGTATAGAACTACTGCTTTCTTTTTCATCCCGCTCCCTCTGCTTCCCCAAACTAAAAGGCCGCGCCGTTCTCACGGTGCGGCCTCATTGCTCTCTATTCCACGAAACTCTTCAATTTCTTCGCCCGGCTCGGGTGGCGCAGCTTCCGCAGCGCCTTGGCCTCGATCTGGCGAATCCTCTCGCGGGTCACCTCGAAGTCCTGGCCCACCTCCTCAAGGGTGTGATCGCTCTTTTCGCCGATGCCGAAGCGCATGCGCAGAACCTTCTCTTCCCGCGGCGTCAGGGTGGAAAGCACCCGGGAAGTCTGCTCGGAAAGGTTCGCCTTGATGACCGCCTCCAAGGGAGAGACAACCCCCTTGTCCTCGATGAAATCACCAAGGTGGGAATCTTCCTCCTCCCCAATGGGGGTCTCCAGGGAAATGGGCTCCTTGGCGATTTTCAGCACCTTGCGCACCTTATCCAAAGGCAGGCTCATCCGCTCGGCAATCTCCTCCGGCGACGGCTCGCGGCCGATCTCCTGGACCAGCTGGCGGCTGGTGCGGATCAGCTTGTTGATGGTCTCGATCATGTGCACCGGAATACGAATGGTCCTGGCTTGGTCGGCGATGGCCCGGGTGATGGCCTGGCGGATCCACCAAGTGGCATAGGTGGAGAACTTGTAGCCACGCTGGTACTCGAACTTGTCCACCGCCTTCATCAGGCCGATGTTCCCCTCCTGGATCAGGTCGAGGAACTGCAGGCCTCGGTTTGTGTACTTCTTGGCAATGGAGACCACCAGGCGCAGGTTGGCCTCGACCAGCTCCGACTTGGCCAGCTTGGCCTTCCGCTCCCCCTCGTCAATGGCCTGCAGGGCGTTGGAAAGATCGGAGGCCTTGAAGCCGGATTCGTGTTCGATCTTTTTCAGCTTACGCTCGGCAGTCTTGAATCTTTTTTCCAGCTTCTGCACGTCTTCCAGGGAAAGCCCCAGTTTCTTCAGGATCTTTTTCTCATCTTCCGGGCTCTTGGCCATCTTTGCCAGCATGGCAACTAGGTCAGCCGAGGAAACACCTGCTTCCTTCTCCAGGTCGGCAATCTCCTGCATCATCTTGTCGACTTTGTGGGAGAGTTCCTTCAGCCGCTGGGAAATTTTCTCGATGTGGCGGTCCTTGAGGCGGAGTGATTTCAGGAGTTCGGCCATTTTGGCCTTGAATTCCTGCTGTTCGGACACGAGCGCCTCGCGCTCCTTCGCCGGGAGAGTTCCCTGGTCAAGGACGGCGACGATTTCTTCCACCCGCCGGTCGTACTCCCGGATCTCGTCGATGGTTGCCAGCAGGCGGTTTGCCTGGACATCCTCCTCGCCTTCCTCCAACTCCTCCTCTTCCACCTCTTTACTGATTTCAATGGCGGCAATCTGGAACTTGCGCAGCTTGTCCCCCAGGGAGATGACCTCTTTCACGGTGATGGGAGTATTAAGGATAACGCTCGCCACATCCCGTTCCCCCACCTCGATCCGCTTGGCAATCTCAACTTCACCTTCACGGGTCAAAAGGGACACGGAGCCCATTTCCCGCAGATACATGCGCACGGGATCGCTGGTCCGTCCCAGGGTTCCCGGCTCGAATTCCACCTCTTCCTGCTCCCCTTCCAGCTCCTCTTCATCCTCCAGGTCCAGCTTCACCTTGGGGATCTTCACCTTCTGGGCGGAATCGACTATTTCAATATCCATATCACCGAACATGCTCATGACGTCGTCGATCTGTTCGGATGAGACAATATCAGGGGGAAGAAGATCGTTGACCTCTTCATAGGTGAGGAAACCTTTCTCCTTGCCCAGGTCAATCAACTGCTTGACTTCATCCATGTTCTTCTTAGCCATTACTTCACCTCATTGCCGTGTATATCTATAGTAATTGCGATTTCCTGTTTCGCAAGGTATCCAATTTCCTTAATATTTCCCAATATCGCTCCGAATCGGAATCCAGTCTGGCCAGCTCCCTCTTCAGTTCCTTCACTTCACCGTCCTTCAATTGAGACCGGTCCCGGCTCATGCGACACTGGTCGAAGGCCTTTGCTGCATCTATCTCTTCCAGGCGGTCCTCGTCCATGAAAATGGCGGCAAGCCGGCTGCGCTCCTCGGGTGAGCCGATCTGCTCCAGTATCAGCGCCCAGTCTATACCGGCATGGGATTCGCTCTGGGCGATGATCGATTCGGCGACTGGCAAAAGGTCGGCAGAAAAGAGATTGGCCGGACCCGATTGTCGCACCCGTCTGATAACGCCCGGATATTTACCCATCAGGGCAAGGAGCGTCTCTTCAGGGCCGTTGGCACGGCGCGGGGCGCTCCGTTCTTTCCTTGGGGCAAGATCGGCAGCGGTGATGGCCCCCCGGCCGATCTTCCTTTGAAGCTGCCGTAAATCCACCCCCAGCTTCCTGGCTATCTCCTTGACGTAGAGCTCGCGCTCGATGGGGTTGACGATCTTCGCCAAGCGCGGCGCCAACGCCTCTATTATGGCCACTTTCCCTTCGACGGTACCACTGTCGAACTGTCCCAGGAGTTCGGCGAAAAAGAACTCGAATATGGGTCGAGCCTTGGCCAGATGATCGGCAAAGGCCGCAGCCCCCTTGGTCTTGAGAAAGCTATCCGGATCGTCCCCCGATGGCAGCTCTATGACCCCTGCCGGCAGCTTTTCATCGAGAAAAAGCTTCATGCTGCGCAGGGTTGCCTTCTTGCCGGCACTATCCCCGTCGAAGAGGGTATAAACCTTCTTTGCATAGCGCTGCAGCAGCTTGATGTGCCCATTGGTCAGAGCCGTGCCGCAGGTTGCTACTACATTTCTGATGCCGGCCTGGTAGAGGGCCAAGTGGTCGAAGTACCCCTCGACAATGATGCCGTTTTCCTTCTCCCGCATGGCGTGCTTGGCCAGGTTAAGGCCGAAGAGCACCTCGCTCTTGTGGTAAATGGGGGACTCGGGCGAATTTATGTACTTGGGGAGCGAGTCGTCCAGTACCCGCCCTCCAAAGCCGATAGGCCGCCCATGCATGTCGGCAATTACAAACAGCAGCCGGTTGCGGAAGGTATCATAGTGGCGTACGCTACCTTCGCGGCGCTTGACCAACCCCAACTTCTCCGCCAGGTCCATGGGTACACGCTGCTGTTCCAGGTGCCTGGTCAGGCTGTCCCATTTATCGGGGGCAAAGCCGATGCCGTACGCTTCGGCGGTGGCAGCATCTACACCGCGCCTTTCCAGGTAGGCTCGCCCCGCCTCCGCCGCCGGGTCGCTAAGCAGCAGCCGTCGGTAAAACCTCGCCGCCTGCTCGTTGATCCGGTAGAGCAGTTCCCGTTCATCGCTCTGCCGCTTTTCTGAAGCAGTGCGGGGGCGATCCTCGATAGTGACGCCAACACGCTTGGCCAGGAACTTAACCGCTTCCGGAAAGGTGAGCCCCTCTATCTTCATGATGAAGGAGATGGCATTGCCGCCGACCCCGCATCCGAAGCAATGGAAGATACCCCGCGCCGGGTTGACGTTGAACGATCCGGTCTTCTCCCCATGAAAGGGGCAAATCCCCTGGTAGTTGGCCCCCGACTTCCTCAGGCTGACGTAATCCGAAACAACTTCCAGGATCGAGGCCCGTTCCCGTACCTCGTTAACCTTATCGTCGGGAATCATGGACATCTTGAAACCTTCATGGAGCGACAAACACTATTTCTGTCTGCTCGTCCCCGTGCGATGAACCGCAGCGCCATCCCACCCGGCAATGATCTCCCTGCCCGAAGCAATGAACGGCTGGGCCGTCCGGGATCTGAGCAGGTACCCCTTGATCCAGTCCGGTGCCGGCTTGGTGGTGGCAAGATAGAGAATCATGCAGAGAATGAATGCCCCTTCGAGAAAGCCGAAAACAATGCCGCCAACCCGGTTCAATCCACCAAGCAGCATGATCTTGAGAATGGTGGTCAGCAAGTGTCCGAGGAGATAGAAAAGCAGCCCGAGAACAATGAAGATGAGGAAAAACGACAGGACCAGCGCCACACGCTGGGGCAAGTGAATAAAAGGTCTGATTGCTTCCGCAATATATGGATAATATCTGAAGGCAGCCCAGCCCCCAGTAACCAGGCCAAGGAGAGAACATGCCTCTCGCACCAGACCTTTCATGAAACCCTTGACGACAAAACCGATGAGAATGGCCCAGATAAGGATATCAAGAAGGATCATGCAAATACCCGCTGCCGGTTGTAGCCCATAAAGTAAAAAGTAGGGGCAATTACGAAAATCGCCCCCACCTGTTTAAGTAAGCCTGTCGTCAGGAAAGTCTGGTCCTAGCCATAAATCAGGCCAGCTGTTCCTTGACCACATCGCTGACTAATTTGCCGTCTGCGCGACCGGCAACGCTCGGTTGCAGGGCCTTCATGACCCGGCCCATATCCTTTGGCCCCTGCGCGCCGCATTCGGCAATGGTCTTTTTGACAAGTTCCTGCAGTTCTTCACGGGTCAGTTGCTGCGGCAGAAATTCCAAGAGCAGCGACAATTCCCGTTCTTCCTTATCCACAAGGTCCTGGCGCTTTGCCTCCTGAAAAAGCCTTATGGACTCCCTGCGCTGTTTGCAGAGCGTACTGATGATTTCAATGATTTCCCGGTCGTCGAGTTCGTGCTGTCGCTCGATCTCCCGGTTCTTTATCGAGGAGCGGACCATGCGAATTACGGACAGCTTGAGTTCATCTTTCGACTTCATGGAAGCCTTCAGTTCATCATTTAGCCGTTCCCGTAAAGACATAACTACCTCTTAATCGACCATTTTACGTTGCTTCTTCAAGGCGCGCTTGCGAGCAGCGATAGCCTTTTTCTTCTTCTTGATGCTCGGTTTTTCGTAGTGCTCTCTTTTGCGGACTTCGGAAAGAATTCCCGCTTTTTCGCACTGTTTCTTGAATTTCTTCAAGGCAAGCTCAAACGGCTCAGCTTCTTTTACCCTTACTCCCGGCATTCATATTCCCCTCCCTCCTGTATATAAATTTACTTAGTTAACAAGGTTGAGGCCGGCAGACTATTCACAAGGACTATGCATATTAACACCTGTCAGCATAATGTCAAGAAAAACTTTAACGGTTTTTCACCTGCCCCGGGACGCCTTTTCGGCTATTCCGGACATGCCGAACCTGCGGCGAAGTTCGCCGTAGATTTCTTCAGGGTCTATCCCATAGTAGCCCAGTAGCACCAGGGAGTGAAAAAAGAGATCTGCCGTTTCATAGATGATCTCATCACGCGCGCCTCCCTTACCGGCTATTATCACCTCCGTTGCCTCTTCCCCCAGCTTTTTCAGGATCTTGTCAATCCCCTTGGCCATGAGGGAAGCGGTATACGATTGCTCCGAAGGATTTGCCTTCCGCTCCAAGATCACCTGGTAAACGGCCTGCAGGATATCATCGTTCACGTCACTCATTTTTCATTCCTCACTCCTTACCAATCACTAATCACTGTTTAAAGCCTCACCGGCACACCCTTGCCCTGCAGGTATTCCTTTGCCTCATGGATGGTGTATTCCCTGTAATGGAAAATGGATGCGGCCAGGCAGGCGCTGGCCCCCCCCTTGGTAAAGCCGTCATAGAGGTGTTCCAGGTTGCCGACGCCGCCGGAAGCGATTACCGGTATCCCCACGGCGTCGGAGACGGCCCTGGTCAGAGGAAGGTCATAACCATCCTTGGTGCCGTCGCAGTCCATGCTGGTGAGAAGTATCTCCCCGGAGCCGAATTCCTCCATGCGCTGGGCCCATTCAACTGCATCGATGCCGGTGGCATTGCGTCCGCCATGGGTGTATACCTCCCAGCGCGCCTCTCCCGGCACACGGCGTGCATCGATGGCCACCACTGTGCACTGGGAGCCGAAACGCTCGGCCGCTTCCTTGACGAATTCGGGACGATGCACGGCAGCCGTGTTTATGGAAACCTTGTCGGCGCCCGCATTGAGCAGGCGGCGGATATCATCGACGGTCCGCACCCCGCCCCCCACCGTGAGCGGCATGAAGACCCGCTCGGCAGTGCGGCGCACTACATCGATGATGATATCCCGGGCATCGCTGGAGGCGGTAATGTCCAGGAAGGTCAGCTCGTCGGCCCCCTGGCGGTCGTACATCTCGGCAATTTCAACCGGGTCGCCGGCGTCACGCAGCTCCAGAAACTGCACTCCCTTGACAACCCGCCCCCCCTTCACGTCGAGGCAAGGGATGATCCGCTTGGTCAGCATGCGGCCCCCCGCTTGGTCAGAGCGATAGCCTCGGAAAGCTCGATGGCGCCTGAATATATGGCCTTGCCTGTAATGGCACCACTGATCCCGGCAGATTCCACCGCCATCAGGTTTTCAATGTCCCGCAGTGTGGAAACGCCCCCTGAAGCTATCACCGGAATGCTGATCGCTTCCGCCAGTGCCCTGGTAGCCTCGATATTCGGCCCCTGCATCATGCCGTCACGGCTGATGTCGGTGTAGACGATGGCGGCAACGCCGAAGCCTTCGAATTTCTTTGCCAGATCGATGGCCGTCACCCCGGTAACCTCGGCCCAACCCTGCACGGCGACCATGCCGTTCTTGGCATCGATGCCGACGACGATCCGACCGGGGAACTTGGCACATGCCTCCTGCACAAGTTCCGGGTTCCGCTGGGCGGCAGTGCCGATGATTACCCGGCCGATCCCCATGCCCAGGTAGGCCTCGATGGTTGCCAGGTCGCGGATGCCGCCACCCAGCTGCGTCGGGATCTTCAGGGCTTTGACAATGGCCTCGATGGCCCCCCTGTTCTTGGGTTCACCGGCAAAGGCCCCGTCAAGATCGACAATATGGAGCAGTTCCGCCCCCTTGGACTCCCAGACAAGGGCCTGGGCAGCCGGATTGTCGCTGTATACCGTGTCGCGCTCCATGAGCCCCTGCTCCAGGCGGACACATTTTCCTTCTTTCAGATCGATGGCTGGTATGACGATCATTTATTCCCTCTGGACACTAGTTTACGCCTTCAGCTCGGCAAAATTCTTCAGCATCTGTAGCCCCTTTTCCTGGGACTTTTCGGGGTGAAACTGGGTTGCCATAACATTGTCCCTGCGGATGGCCGAGCAAAATTCCATACCGTAGGCTGTCTTGGCGGCTACCACACTCTCGTCGTCCGGTTTAACGAAATAGGAATGGACAAAATATACGTTGGTGCCGGCCTCGACCCCCTTGAAAAGCGGGGAGTCGCCGCACAGCGTCAATTGATTCCAGCCCATGTGCGGCACCTTGAGCGCCTCGCCGTTCTCTGCCAATCCTTCGGGGAAGCGCAAGACGCGGCCGGGAATGACGTTCAGCCCTTTATGGATGCCGAACTCCTCGCTCTCGGTAAAGAGGAGCTGCAGCCCAAGACAGATGCCGAGAAAGGGGCGCCCGTCGGCGATCACCTTGAGGATCGGCTCGATGAATCCCCCCTGCTCCAGGTTGTGCATGCAATCGGCAAAGGCACCGACCCCGGGAAGAACGACCTTGTCCGCCTCCAGGACAACTTTCGGTTCAGACGTAACCGCCGCCTCGAAGCCGACCTTTTCAAATGCCTTCTGCACGGAGCGCAGGTTGCCCATGCCATAATCAATTATCGCTATCATAGAAACCTGTGAGGAGTGAAGAGTAAGGGGTAAGGAGAGGGCATTACGCCTCACTCCTCACGCCTCCCCCCTCACCGATTTTAAAGTTTGCCTTTGGTGGACATGACCCCGGAAATGCGTGGATCATGTTGGGTCGCCTGATCCAGTGCCCGGGCAAGGGCCTTGAAGCATGCTTCCAGGACGTGATGGACGTTGTCGCCGTACATGACGTTGATATGGATGTTGCCGGCCAGGTTGTTGGTCAGGGCCTGGAAAAACTCCCGGGCCAGCTCCACGTCGAACTCACCGATCTTAACCTTGGGAAGCCTGACGTTGTAGACCAGGTAGGGGCGACCGGACAGATCTACCGCAACGCTGGCCAAAGTCTCATCCATGGGGATGGAGGCCTGCCCGTAGCGGCGGATGCCGCTCTTGTCCCCCAGGGCCTGTTTCAGCGCATCGCCAAGAACGATGCCGATGTCCTCCACGGTATGATGGAAGTCGATGTCGATGTCACCCTTCGCTTCCACCTCCAGGTCGAAGAGGCCGTGGCGGGCGAAGAGATTGAGCATGTGATCGAGAAACGGGACGGATGTACAGATCTTTGCTTCCCCGCTGCCGTCGATATTCAGAGAAAGCTTGATCTGGGTTTCTTTGGTGATGCGTTCAACGACGGCTTTCCGCGACATATTCGCCTCCTCCTGGGGATTATTTCAAGCGTTTGCTGACCGATTTCCCGTGGGCTTCCAGCCCCTCCAGCCCGGCGATCCGTACAATGCCCGGGCCAAGCCGGTTGAGCCCCCCTTCGCTGAAGTAGATGATGGAGGATTTCTTGACGAAGTCATCCACCGACAACGGCGAAAAGAAGCGAGCTGTGCCGCCGGTGGGCAGGGTATGGTTCGGACCGGCCAGGTAATCGCCAGCAGCCTCAGGGGTAAAGTACCCCATGAAAATAGCCCCGGCGTTGCGGATCTGGGGCAGAATCCCAAAGGGATCGGCCACCGCCAGTTCAAGGTGCTCGGGGGCTATACGATTGGAAAACGCTATGGCCTCGGCAAGGTTGCCGGCAACGATCACCGCCCCATAGGTCTCCCACGACTTGCGGGCGATGGATTCACGGGAAAGCTGCGTCAATTGGAGCTCCACCTCTTTGGCAACCTTCTCGCCGAAGGCACGATCGGTGGTAATGAGTATGGAGGAAGCCAGTTCGTCATGCTCAGCCTGGGAAAGAAGATCGGCGGCAATGTGAGCGGGATTGCCGCTGCCGTCATTGATCACCAATATTTCAGAGGGACCGGCGATCATGTCGATTCCCACCTGGCCAAAGACCAGCTTCTTGGCGGTCGCCACATAGATGTTGCCAGGACCGGTGATCTTGTCCACCCGGGGAATGGTCTCCGTGCCGTAGGCAAGGGCTGCCACCGCCTGGGCGCCGCCGATCCTGAAAACCCGGTCTACTCCGGCAAGACGGGCCGCCACCAGCACGTGGGGGTTGATCTCGCCGCCAGGAGTGGGCGCAACCATGATCACTTCATCTACGCCGGCAACCTTGGCCGGCACCGCATTCATGATGACGCTGGATGGATAGCTGGCCTTGCCGCCTGGAACATAGATTCCCACCCGCGCAAGTGGCGTCACCATCTGGCCGAGCATGATGTCCGTTTCTTCAGTGGAAAGCCAGGTTTCCTGCTTCTGCTTCTGGTGGAAACGGGCCACCCGCTCCACCGCCAGCTTCAGGGCCGCGATGTCCTCCTCCGCGACCCGGGCAAAGGCCTCGTCGAATTCCCTGTCGCTCACTTCCAGTGACTTGACCGAGTCCGCTTCCAGGCGGTCGAAGCGACAGGTGTATTCGAGTACCGCTGCATCCCCCCCTGAGGCTACCTCTCCAAGGATCTGCCGAACCGTCGGCTCGACCTCCGTATTTATTGCCTCGGCACGATTGAGGATGGTGAGAAACTGGGCCTCGAAATCCTTATCCTTGAAGTCGAGAAATCTCATATGTGCTTCTCCAGCCCTTCGATTATTTCCGTAATGCGCTGGTGCTTCGTTTTCAGGCTGGCCCGGTTGACTATCAGGCGGGTGGTAATTTCGGCAATGGTCTCCACCTCCACCAGACCGTTCTGCCTGAGGGTCTCGCCGGTGGAAACCAGATCGACGATCCGCTCCGACAGGCCCACCAGTGGGGCCAACTCGATGGAGCCGTAGAGTTTGATGATCTCCACTTGAATCCCTTTGCCGGTGAAATATTTTTCCGTAAAGTTGGGATACTTGGTGGCGATGCGGATGTTGGTCCAGCCTGCCGGATCATCGGTACGGGAAAGCTCGGCCGGTTCAGCCACCATCATGCGGCAGTAGCCAAACTTCAGGTCCAGCGGCTCATAAACATCCTTATCCTGCTCCAGGAGCGTATCCTTGCCGACGATCCCCAAATCCGCGCAACCGTACTCCACATAAGTGGGAACATCGGTGGCACGAACGATCATGTAGCGCATGCGCTGCACCGGGTTCTCGAAGATCAGCTTTCGGGTGTCGGAAAGAAGCTCTTCGCAGTCGATGCCGATCTTCTTGAACAGGGCCACCGAATCCTGCAAGATCCGCCCCTTGGGAATGGCAATGGTAATGAAATCGGTCATTCTTGCACCCGCTTAATATCTGCTCCCAGCCCAGCGAGCTTCTTTTCAATGAACTCATAGCCGCGATCAAGGTGGTAAATGCGCGAGACCTCGGTGGTATTGTCCGATGCCAGTCCAGCCAGGATCAGCGATGCCGAAGCGCGCAGGTCGGTAGCCATCACCGGTGCGCCGGAGAGCTTCTTCACCCCTTTGACAGTAGCCGCGTTGCCCTCGGTGGTAATGTCGGCACCGAACCGCATCAACTCGGAAACGTGCATGAAACGGTTCTCGAAGATGTTTTCACTGATGACGCTGGCGCCATCGGCAAGACACATGAGGGCCATGAACTGGGCCTGCATGTCCGTCGGAAAGCCTGGATAGGGGCGGGTCTTGATATTAACCGCATTGATCTTTTTCGGTCCCTTGACCCGTACCACATTGTCCTTGTTGATGATTTCCACGCCGGCATCCTGCAGCTTGAAAACCAGGGCATCCAGATGCTCCAGCTGCATATTGTGGATTTTCACATCACCGCCGGTAATGGCCGCAGCGATCATGAAGGTGCCCGCCTCGATACGGTCAGGCATCATCCTATGTGTTACCGGGCCAAGCTCGCTGACGCCGGTGATGCGGATGGTATCGGTGCCAGCGCCCTCAATGCGTGCGCCCATCTTGATCAGCACATTGGCCAGATCGACGATTTCCGGCTCGCGAGCCGCATTTTCGAGAATGGTTTCGCCTTTGGCGGTCGCAGCAGCCATCAACAGATGCTCCGTGCCGCCGACGGTGGAAATGTCGAAATTGATCCGCGCCCCCTGCAGCTTCTTCGCCTTCGCCTCCACATAGCCGTGGGATAGACTGATATCGGCACCCATGGCCGCCAAGCCCTTCAGGTGGAGGTTGATCGGTCGGGCGCCGATGGCGCAGCCGCCGGGCAAGGAAACGCGGGCCTTGCCAAAGCGGGAAAGAAGTGGCCCAAGGACCAGCACCGAAGCGCGCATGGTCTTGACCAGTTCATAGGTAGCCTCGTGCTTGTCGATGCCCCTGGTGTCGATCCGGACCACGTTGCCGTTGCCCTGGATCGTTGCCCCCAGCTGTTCCATGACCTTGATAGTGGTGTTGATGTCACGCAGGAAGGGGACGTTGCTGAACTCATGCTCCGCCGGAGCGAGAATGGTGGAAACGAAGACAGGAAGGGAAGCGTTTTTCGAGCCGCTGACGGTCACGTCGCCGGAAAGCTTCTTGCCACCGTGAATCACTAACTTGTCCAAAATGATACCTCTGCTGATTGGTTATGCCGGGTCCCCGACTACTTCAGCTGTCCGCCGACAACCCGGTCAATATCGGCGGCGTCCTTTGCGGTAAAAGTTCCGGTAAACTTCCCTCCACCGGCAAGGAGTCCCTCCACTGCTTCAGCCTGGCCGATACCTACTTCGAAAAGCAACCACCCCCCCGGTGCCAGGTAATCTGGTGCTGCGGCAACGAGGCTGCGGTAGAAATGCAGCCCATCCTCACCCCCGTCGAGAGCCGCGACAGGCTCGTGGTCGAGAACCTCCGGCTGCAGTGCTTTCAGATCTGCGCTGGGGATATATGGGGGGTTGGAGACGATGAGATCGAACCGCCGGCCATGGACCGGCTCGAACAGCGAACCTTGCAACAGTTCCAGGGACACCCCATGGGCCTGCCGGTTCTTCTCGGCCACGGCAAGGGCCTCCGCCGAGCTATCCACTCCGGTAACCGTCGCATCGGGTAACGCCTTGGCCAGTGCGATGCTGATGCAGCCGCTGCCGACGCCGATATCGAGAATACGGGAACCTTTGTGAGCCCGTTTCAGCGCCTCGTTGACCAACACTTCAGTATCGTGGCGGGGAATGAGCACCGCCGGGGTCACCGCAAACTCGAGTCCCATGAATTCCTGGGAGCCAAGGATATACTGGAGCGGTTCGCGCCGCCCACGCCGGGCTATCAGACCACGGTAGTCGGCCAGTTCCCGTGGCGTCAGCGGCTTGTCGAAATTGACATAAAGCCCCATCCGATCAAGACCAAGCACCGCGCACAACATCCATTCAGACTCCAGGCGCGCGTTCTCCACACCCTTTTGTGAGAGGAACTCTTTAGTCCAGGTCAAGACCTTTAGTACCGTCCAAACTTCAGCAGACATGGTTGCAATCCCTAGGTATGAAGAATTTCTCTCTGAGCCACTGTTCCAGCTCATGCTCAAAAATGCCCAGGTGCGAGGCGCCCGAGTCAGAGGAGTGAGACGTAGCAGCGCTACGTCGCAGCGACGAGGACGAAGGGCAACGCCGCAGATGGGCGTTTTTCAGCATGAGCTAAGCGGCCTCGGATTGGGCTTGTAGCGCCTCCATCTGATAATGCGCCCTCAACGCATCGGCAATCTCGGCAATATCCCCCGCCATGATGGCATCAAGGCGATACAGGGTAAGGCCGATGCGATGGTCGGTCATCCGTCCCTGGGGAAAGTTGTAGGTGCGGATCCTTTCGCTCCTGTCGCCGCTTCCCACCTGCTGCTTGCGGTCTGCCGCCAGTTTCGCGTTCTGCTCCTGTAGGATATTGTCGAGAATTCGAGTCTTCAGCACCTTCATGGCCTTGGCCCGGTTCTTGATCTGACTCCGTTCTTCCTGGCATGCTACCACGGTTCCGGTTGGAATATGGGTGATACGCACCGCAGAATCGGTGGTATTGACGTGCTGGCCGCCGGCGCCGCTGGAACGGTAGACGTCGATCTTCAGGTCGGTCGGGTTGATGTCGATGTCCACATCCTCCGCTTCTGGCATAATGGCCACGGTGCAGGCGCTGGTGTGGATGCGCCCCTGGGCCTCCGTCTCCGGCACCCGCTGCACCCGGTGGGTTCCCGACTCATATTTCAGCTTGGCAAATACCCCTTCCCCCTCAACGGAGGCGACAACCTCCTTGAAACCACCTTTCTCCGACTCAGAGGCGGAAATGATCTCGACCCGCCAGCGGTTGGTCTCTGCGAAACGGCTGTACATGCGGAAGAGATCGCCGGCGAAAAGGGCCGCCTCGTCCCCTCCGGTACCGGCACGGATCTCCAGGATGACGCTCTTGTCGTCATTGGGATCCTTGGGGAGGAGCAGCACCTTGATTTCCGCCTCCAGGGCGGTTTTTTGCTCCTCAAGGGACTCCAACTCGGCCTCGGCCATCTCCTTCATTTCCGGATCTGCCAGAAGCTCCCGGTTACCCTCGATCTCGCCGACAATCCGTTTATAGTTACGATAGGCCTGAACCAGCGCAGTCAGATCCGAATGCTCCCGCGACAGCTTGCGGAATTCCGGCTGATTCCCCAACACCACCGGGTCGGAAAGCAGTGCCTCCAATTCCTGGTAGCGCCGTTCAAGTTCCTCTATTTTGTCAAAAAGCATCGAACAACCTCAAGAGTTTATATGAAACAGCCTTAGACGACTAGCCGGTCGTCCTTGTAACCTGCATTGACTTCCAGCGCCTCCTCCATGGAACGGATCGCCACCTCAAGCTGGCTGTCGTCAGGCTCCCGGGTCGTCAGGCGCTGCAGGGCCAGCCCCGGAGCAATAAGCAGCTTGACAATAGGGGACCGATCGTTTTTAGCGCTCCACTTGAGGATCTCATAAGAGACGCCGGCAATGAGCGGCAGCAGAACCACCCGTGAGCCGGCCTTGAGATAAAAAGGCCACAGTTTCGGAATGAGCGAAAAAACGAGAATGCTCACCAACATCACGATAAGCAGAAAACTGGTGCCGCAGCGTGGGTGGAGGCAACTGTATTTGCGCACGTTTTCCACGGTCAGTTCCTCCCCCGCCTCAAAGGCGAAGATCGACTTGTGTTCAGCGCCGTGATACTGGAAAATCCGCTGGATGTCGCTCATGCGGGAAATGGAAAAAATATAGAGCAGGAACACCGCCACCCGAATCACCCCATCAACCAGATTGAAAATGATATTTGAGTCGCCGATGATGGGGACAAGCAGCTTGGTCAGGTAGAGTGGGAGGATAAAAAAGAGGAGGATGCCGAAACCGAAAGCCACAGCCATGGTGCCGGCCATGGCCCAGGAAGAGATTTCCTTTTTCTCTTCCCCCTTCTCTTCTTCGACCATGGCTTCGTTGGCGGAAAAGTTGAGAGCGGTGATGCCGATGATCAGAGAGTTGAAGAGTGCAACGGCGCCCCGGATAATGGGAAGTTTTACCACCGGGAACCGCTCCGAAAGGGGAATCACTTCATCCTTCTTGACCACGATTTCGCCGGAGGGACGTCTCACCGCAATGGCCATGGAGCGTGGTGCCCGCATCATGACCCCCTCTATGACCGCCTGTCCGCCGATATTTATTTTCTCCATGGATACCTCATCGTCTTCGGCAGTTTTCCTGCCCTTCCTTTACAGGTTGCTGAATCGTTCCCTGACCTCTGCAGCCATCCCACAGGTCATTTTCCCTTCGGGACAGGGGCCGGCAAGGCAACCGGGGCCGGCGTCTCTGAAGATAACCGGGGCTACTTCCCGGGCCAGTTTGAGCATCTCGACAGCCATGGCCCTGATTTCCCACTGTGCACGCTCACAGCACCGCACGGCGAAGAAGTGCAGCAGTTCACGAGCGTTCATGGTCACGACGATCTTGGTCTCGGTGGCATTGGGAAGCAGGTAGCGGGCGTCCTCGGCAGCAATCCCCGCATCCACCATCCTGGCATAGGCTGCATGGAGCCGGCGCATCTCTTCCTCGAACAGCTCCAGCATCTCCCCATGCTTGGCGACCTCAGGGGGTATCACCACCGCAAATTGCTCCTTGTGTGAGACGTAGCGCTGGGACTGCTGGGAATAGGATGCAACACGATGGCGCACTAACTGGTGAGAGGTGACCCGAGAAATGCCCTCGATGCCGAAGGTGAAGGAGGCATGCTCCAGGACCGACTGATGGCCCAGGGACATGATCTTGTCGAGGAAAGAGGTAATATCGCTGTTGGTAAGTTTCTGTTTCAGCTCGCCGATGCCCACCTTGGAATAGCAGAGCCGTGCAGCAAGGGCTACGGTGAGTTCCGGATCGGGGGTGTGTTGGAGAAGAGCGACCTTCATTGATATCCTTGAATTGGGCTTTTGCAGACCTGCCTAAAAAACAGATAAGGGGATTTCGCCATGGACAAAATCCCCTCATTACTCCTCAAGGCCGGGGCCCTGTTACATGCCGTATCTTTTCTTGAACCGCTCGACGCGACCGGCGGTATCAACCAGCTTCTGCTTGCCGGTGAAAAACGGGTGGCAGGCAGAGCAGATTTCCGTCGAAATTTCCGGCTTGGTGGAACGAGTCTGAAAGGTATTGCCGCACAGGCATTTTACCGTAACCTCGTTGTACTTGGGATGAATTCCTTCTTTCATAGCTTCCTCCTTAGCAGGGACACTTCCCTGATGCGCTTATTGACAATCAGTGGTGACTCGAAAGTACTAAAACTAGCATCATTACCCTAATTTTTCAAGCTCTTTTTCACTTGTTCATGGAGTCGAGAAAGGCTTGATTGCTCTTGGTTCCATCCAGTTTGGACAGGAGAAATTCCATGCTGTCCACCACATTCATGGGGTGCAGCACCTTGCGCAGGATCCAGATCCGATTGAGAGAATTCTTCTCGATGAGCAGCTCTTCCTTGCGAGTGCCGGACTTGTTGATGTCTATGGCCGGGAAGGTCCGTTTTTCCACGAGCTTACGATCAAGGTGGAGTTCCATGTTGCCGGTGCCCTTGAATTCTTCGAAGATGACCTCGTCCATCTTGCTGCCCGTATCCACCAGGGCAGTGGCGATGATGGTCAGAGAGCCCCCTTCCTCAATATTGCGGGCGGCGCCGAAGAAGCGTTTCGGTTTGTGCAGGGCGTTGGAATCCACACCACCGGAAAGGATCTTGCCGGATGGGGGAATGACGGTGTTATAGGCACGGGCCAGACGGGTGATGGAGTCGAGGAGAATAACCACATCCCGCTTGTGCTCCACTAGCCGCTTGGCCTTCTCGATGACCATCTCGGCCACTTGGATATGCCGCGATGCCGGCTCGTCGAAGGTGGAGGAAACTACCTCGCCGTTCACCGAGCGCTGCATGTCGGTAACTTCCTCCGGCCGCTCGTCGATGAGGAGAACGATAAGAAATACTTCCGGATGATTTTCGGCAATGGAGTTGGCGATATTCTGAATGAGCATGGTCTTGCCGGTCCGTGGAGGGGCGACGATCAGGCCGCGCTGCCCCTTGCCGATGGGGGCGATCAGCTCCATGACCCGCATGGACATGTTTTCCGGGGTTGTTTCCAGCTTCAGTTTTTCTTCGGGATAGAGTGGGGTGAGGTTGTCGAAGAGGATTTTGTCACGGGCAACGTCGGGTGATTCATGGTTGACCGACTCCACCTTGAGAAGTGCGAAGTATCGTTCACCTTCTTTAGGGGGTCTGATCTGTCCGGAAACCGTATCGCCAGTGTGAAGGTTAAAGCGGCGGATCTGACTCGGGCTCACATAAATATCATCCGGCCCCGGCAGATAGTTGTAATCGGGCGCCCGGAGAAAACCGAAACCGTCCGGCAAGGTCTCAAGCACCCCCTCGCCGAAGATCATGCCGTTTTTTTCGGTCTGGGCATTGAGGATGGCAAAGATCAGATCCTGCTTGCGCAGGCTGGAGGCACCCTCGATGTTCAAACCTTTGGCAATTGCCGCCAGTTCATTGATCTTTTTGCCTTTTAGTTCTTGTAAGTTCATAGGTCTCCTGCAGTGACGCAAGTATGCCTTCGTGGCAAAACTCGGGTAAGCTTTATTTTTCCATGTGATTGCACATAGGGAGAAGGAGGAATGCTGTTTTTCGTCGGAGTTTGTAAAATATCAGTTGGGTTCTACGCTTGGGGTGTCGGCTTTTTCTCGGTATGAGTGCTGAGGCAATATGAAAACTGGGGCAATTGAGGACTAACAATTTTATAAACCGCAAATATTGCCTTTGTCAATACAATTTATTGACAATTCCACCGACACACATTATTAATAGAATCTCATACTAGTAAAAAAATTCAAGCTCTTTTTGGTTCATTTCTCAACTTTTATTGACGCATGTCCGCTTGGGCCATATAATTTCCTATACCTTCTGCTTCGAAGGAGAAATGCCCGTGGTTCAACCATCCATCACCGACCCGGCAGTGCTGATAGCACTGAGTGCCTGCCTCGCCGCAACATCAGGCCTTCTTCCCTTGTTCTTCAGAAGGCGGCAATCGTCCGTTCAAGCTGCAGCGCCCCTTTTCGTCGTCATTGCCGCACTTATTGGGCTAACAGGGGTCGGCATCTTCTTTGCGACCGGGAAAACCACAACATTCAGCATCTTCGAAACACTGCCGTTCGGACCGTGCGATCTGGGGCTGGATTACCTTTCGGCCTGGTTTCTCCTGCCGGTCCTTGTCGTCTCCTCCTGTTGCAGCATTTATGCCACCCGCTATTGGGCAGCCGAGGTCAATCCCAAAACCTGGCGCCGGCTGACCTTTTTTTTCGGCCTGCTGACCGCATCGCTCCTGATCCTCATTATTGCAAGAAACGGCATTCTTTTCCTCATAGCTTGGGAAGTAATGGCACTGTCAGCCTTTTTTGTCCTGACCACCGAAGACCACAAACCTGATGTTCAGGATGCCGGATTGCTTTACCTGGTTGCTACCCATACAGGCACTCTGGCGTTATTCGCCCTCTTCAGCCTGCTCGGCGTCGCCGCTTCCTCCTACCAATTTTCGGCCATGAGCGGCATTGCCCCGCCTGCAGCGGTTGCCGCCGCCATTTTTTGCACCGCCCTCTTTGGCTTCGGCATAAAAGCAGGACTGATGCCGTTGCACGTCTGGCTTCCGTCCGCCCATGCCGCTGCCCCCAGCCACATCTCCGCCATCATGTCCGGCGTCATGATCAAGACCGGCGTCTACGGCCTGCTCCGGATTCTCTCCTTTTTCCCCCATCCACCCCTGTGGTGGGGGGTGACGCTGCTGCTTGCCGGGATCGCTTCGGCCATTCTGGGGGTTGTTTTCGCCTTGGGGCAGCATGATCTGAAACGCCTGCTCGCCTATCACAGCATCGAAAATATCGGCATCATCTTCATCGGCATCGGGCTGGCTGCAATCGGCCAGACATCGGGCCAAAACCTGCTCACCATGCTCGGCATGGCAGGAGCACTCCTCCATACCGTAAACCACGCACTCTTCAAATCCCTGCTCTTTTTAGGAGCCGGTTCGGTCATCCACGCCAGCCACACCCGGGAAATAGACCTGATGGGTGGACTGGCCAAACCAATGCCTTGGACCTCCGCCCTGTTCCTGCTGGGAGCGGTGGCCATTTGCGGCCTGCCCCCCTTGAACGGCTTCGTCAGCGAATATCTGATTTATCTGGGCATTTTCAATGGAGTCAGCGGAGAAAACGGCCCTGCCGTCCCGGTCATGGCGCTGGCCGCTCCGGCCCTTGCCATGGTAGGAGCATTGGCAGTAGCCTGTTTCGTCAAGGCATGCGGCATTACTTTTCTGGGCACCCACCGCAGCGAGGAAGCGCACAAGGTCCATGAAGCGGGATGGCCGATGCGGCTGCCGATGGTCGCTCTGGCGTCACTCTGTGTCTTCATCGGCATCTTTCCACAATGGGCGGCGAAACTCCTGCAACCTGCCGTCTCGGCCTGGGCACAGACACCGGCCAGTAGCGACAATCCATTGCTGCAGACCGCAGCGCCACTGGGATGGATAACGATCCTCGCCATGGTTCTGCTGATGGCGGCAGTGATTCTGCTCCTTACCCTCGCACGCACATACCGTAAAAATACAAGGGCACGCTCGGTCACCTGGGGCTGCGGATATCTGCGGCCCACGCCGCGCATACAATACACTTCTTCGTCATTCGCCGAAATGATCGTCAAACTCTTCGCCGGGGTGCTTCACCCTCACCTGCACCGGCCTGAAATTGCCGGCACCATCCCCGCGAAGACCCGCTTCAGCAGCCACGTGCCGGAGGCAGTGCTCGAACTGGCGATCATTCCATTATGTGCCGCCGTGGATCAAAGGTTCAACCGGATGAGAAAGCTCCAGCACGGCCAGCTACCTCTCTACATTCTCTATATCTTTGTCACCCTGTGCCTGCTCCTTACCTGGGCCGTCTGAGCCGGCCGGAGCATATTTTCCCTTAGCCCGCTTTTTCCGTCTCGCCTTCTGCTTCCGAGCCTTGTCCCGCTTCAGCTCCGCCGCCGTACCCTTGCCCACCGCCGACTCCAGTTTTTCCAAAAGCTCCCGCCTGGCAAGAAAGCGATTGATGGACTGGCTTCGCTCGGCCATGCACTTGACCTCGATCTCCGTCGGCTTATGCTTGAGATAGACACAGGTGGAGGTCTTGTTCACATGCTGGCCCCCTTTTCCCGACGAACGGATGAAGCGCTCCTCAAGGTCCTCCTCCCTCACGCCGAGCTGCGCCATCTTCTCCCGCAGCCAGCGGTTCTTTTCTTCGCTTACGGCAAAGGTAGGCATGGGCGCTCTATCCCCTTTAGCGGCGAAAGACCAGACTGGTGCCGGCAATGAGCAGAGCGACGCCGACGGCCCGTTTCAGGTCGAACGGTATCTGACGAAAGCCGAAGAAGCCGAAGGTATCGAGAAAGAGCCCAGTCAGCAGCTGGGCGGTGATCGTGGCGGCCAGGGCGGCAGTGGTCCCGATGCGCGGCACGGCCAGGATAGTCATGGAAACGAAATATGCCCCCAGAAGTCCACCCGAAAGCTCCCACCATGCCGCCTCCGGCAAGTTTCTAAAGTTGCCGCGCCCGGCGACAAGGGCAACGAAGTAGAGTGCCAGCGTGCCGACGGCAAAGGAGATGCAGGAACTTTCGATAAAGCCGATCTTCTGTGCCAGACGGCTGTTGATAGAGGGTTGCAGTGCCACGGCCAATCCGCCGCAAAACATGAGAAAAAAGAGAATAATGTTATTCATGGGGCACAAAATCCTTTCTGCTCCGCTCCTTGAGAAAAAGACAACACCTCCGCCAAGTAAGGATACCCCCTGTCGTCCCCCGACTTCGAGCATTTGAGATGCAAAAGCCGTTTCCTGTAAAGGGAAACGGCTTTTGCCAACTGATTTTTATGCTTTCTTCCTTTTCATAACCAGTAGAACCAGGAGCAGAACGATCAGCAATCCTCCCCCTCCGGCCTGAACGACCAGCGGGTTTTTGTAAAAAGGTTCCGGTGGCGGGGGTGGAGGCGGAACATATTTTACGGCAGGACGCGGTGCAGGCTTAGGGAGCTGGGATGCAGCGACATTCCCCTTTGCCGAAGACGGGGCAGCCTGTTTAGCTGCGGCGGCCGGTGCCGGTGGAGGAGTTGCCGGCGCAGGTGCGCCTCCCTTCACCGCATTCTTTTCAGCGGCAGCATTGGGGGCCGGTGCACCCTTGGCCGGAGGTGTTATGCCGGTCTTTGCGACGGCAGCCGGTTTGGCAGGTGCAGCAATTTTTGCCGATGAAACTGGCTTCTGGACCGGTGTGAAGGTTGTGTGTGCAATTTTTCGTTTCGGGGCCTGGCGCAGGTGCTTTTTCTTCCCCTTCGCCACAACCCCCTTTTTTGCAAAGGTTTTCTTCAGGTCAACCTCAGCAGGGGAGAAATCGAGAAGCACGTCCCGGTTGACCCTCACCATGACCTTGCCCCCCGAGCGCCACACCTTCTGGCATTCAATGACGGCACCATCGTTCAGATAGACCTTCCCGGCACGAGCTGCCGATGCCGGTCCTGCGGTTATTGCTGTGAAACAGAGCACGACAAGAAAAAACGACAGATACGTTCTCATTGCTCCTCCTTATCACAAAATTGGGCCATTATGCTAGAAAATGGCCCAAATGGCAACCTGCCAGGTGTTACTTTTTCTCCGGCCAGTAACTTCCGCCGGTAAGGGTAGCGGTGATGCTGCCTATCTTCACCTTTGAGCGCATCTTCACCGGGATGCGCCGCTCATCGTCGGTGAGCCAAATATGGATATCGCCGGTCTTGCTGAAGATGCCCTCTGTCTTCAAGATCGGCGTGATGTGGATGGTGGAGAATTTCCCTAGCCCTGTCTTTACCGTCTCCCGGCCGATCACCTTCACTTCCGTATTGTGCAGCCGCTTGCCGTCGAAAACATCCACGTAGAAAGAGGTCCCCGGCTCCATCTTCTGCATGCGGGCAAAGTAAAAGCAGGAGAGGGAATCGTGGGTGATGGGGGTGACGGGAAAGGAGACCCTGGTTTTGCCCAGCAGGTCGTCGACGACTGCCTGCCGCTGGCGGTGGTTGAAGGTAACCAGCTTGTGACGGCGGGTGGGCCCTTCGTGGACCTTTTCACTGTAGGTGACGGGCAGCCCCAGGGGGAAGTCGCCGCTCCCTTTGCCCATGAGCGACTCGATCCGGTCATCGACCGTGAAGAATGCCGAAAGCCATGCTGCCGAACGGGCAGTGGAGACCATCCGCAGGATTTCCCCATCCCGCAGTATCTCCTGGGTGGCGGTGCCCGCCGTGATGCCGCTCCAGCTGATGTCGTAGACCAGCCGTTCCGGTATGGTAAAGGCAACGGCAACAGAAGTGAACAACGACAGCAGCATGATGCCGCACGAGCAAATAACCGGGTGCAGTGCTTTCTTCATTGGGGCCTCACCGGAGTTGATAGTGGTGATCGCGTCTACAATGTAGAGGATTCAGCGCCGGCTGGCAAGCCGATTCTATGGAAAAGGAGGCAGGGGGGAAAGCGGTAGCTGAGGCGCAGGAGCATGGCAGCTCTGGTATCTCAACCTATGTCTGGAAAGTCAGGCACCATGAACTCCGGCTCCTGCCGGGGGAAACCGCGCTCCATCTTCAGCCGATAGCGGTCGTACAATTGGGGGAACATCTCGCGCCGGTAGCGGTAATCCATGTGCATGCTCCTGATTACCGCATCTCCGATCCGGGCACAGCCGGCGCTGAGAAATGTACCCAATATCATCGAGAGCAGTATCTGCCTGGTGCCCATGGTTGTCCGTGCCTTTGTCGGCACCCTCCCTGGGAGAATGAAAGCGATGATCCAATTTTACTCCCCGCCCCGCCTTTAGCAACGGCTACGGGCGATGCAAATTCCCTTTCCTGTAATAAGAGGCTGTGGCATAACAAGCGAAAATCACCTACGGAGCACGTCATGTTTCATATTATCGATCCCCGCGTCGTCAATTATATCTCCAGCCTGAGAGCGAAAGAAGACCCGGCGCTCATGGCCATGGAAGAGAAGGCTCAGGCCATGAAGTTTCCCATCATCGACCGTCAGGTTGGGCAATTCCTCCACCTGATCACCCTTCTCAAAAGGCCGAAGCTGGTGGTTGAACTGGGTTCCGGATTCGGCTATTCCGCCCTCTGGATCGCCCGGGCGCTGGAACCAGGGGCGCGGATCGTACTGACCGATTATGCGGAGAAAAACATGGATCATGCCCGAGAAATCTTTTCCACAGAAGGCCTTGCCTGCACGGCAGAGTTCCGCACCGGCAACAGCCTTGAACTCGGTCAGGATTATGACAACATCGACCTCCTCTTCATTGACATGGACAAGTATCTCTACCCCCAGGCCCTGGAGATAATGCTGCCCCGCCTGACAGCAGACGGGCTCGTCGTCGCCGACAACGCCCTCTGGAGGGGCAGGGTCGTGGAAAATGACGGCAGCAAAGACAGCGAACCGATCAGGCGATTCAACGAGCTCATGTGTGGAAATAAAGAATATTTCGCCACCGTCGTGCCGGTGGGGGATGGGTTGCTGCTTGCCGCCCGCCTTACCTGATCTGCCTGCAGCGTCGGATCAAAAATTTGACACATCTCCCCCAGGTTTTCCTCAAGGAAAAGTTCCCCATGACGATAAGAAAAGAAGATCGTGGTAAGTCGAAGGGGTGGGCCGATGGAATCCATGTCAGGAGCGGACAAACTTTTTGCTGCCTTCAACGATGTTCAGTCGCAACGGCAGATGACCGCCAACTACGCCATGAACGGAGCCTTGCAGGCCATGCAGGATGGCAATTACGACAAGGCCATCTCCCAGTTGAAGCGAGTTCTTGCCCTCACACCCGACTCCACCGATGCCTATAAATACATGGGGATGGCCTATTCCAGCCTGGGAAAATCGACCGACGCCATCGCCGCCTACAAGAATGCGGTGCGGCTGGAACCCGGCTTGTCTTCGGCCCACAAGGACCTAGGCAATGCTTACCTTGGCGCAAAACGCTATAGTGAAGCGGAAAAGGAATTCCAGACCACGGCCCGCATCGATCCCACCTCCACCTATGCCCCCTACACCCTGGGATTTCTCTATCTCAACACCGGGCGGGAACAGGAAGCGGAAACAGAGTTCAAGAAGGTAATCGCCATCGACCGTAAAGATGCCCATGGGTACTACGGCCTCGGCATGACCTACAGCAAGATGGGCAAGTACGACGCAGCCATCGAGCAATTGCAGATAGCAGTCAAGTCGGATAAGGATTTTGCCCTTGCCCATTCCGAATTGGGCAAGGCATATGCGGCTACCGCCCAGAAAGACAAGGCCCAGGTGGAAGTGGATACCCTGAGCACGCTGGACCCCTCCCTGGCCGACGAGCTGGGAGGCATCCTCTTCTCCCCCGCCTTCATTACCAATATTTATAAGGAAAATTCCTTCAATACCATCCTCGGGCCGGGCACCAGGGTGGCCGATCTCGATCCATCACTGGCATCCCCTTCCGCATCCAAAGACTTCTCCATGGTGCTGCAGTTCAATGCGGAGATGGATGCGGTCTCGGTGCAGAACGTGGCCAACTGGAGCATCTCCAAGGCTGCCAGCGGAAAGGGAGGAATCTACAACAACGGCATTACCCTGAATCCCGACGCAGAAATAGCCATCCCCCCCACCCCGCTTATGGTTACCTATGACGCCACGAAGATGCAGGCCACCGTCACCTTTACCATTTCCCAGAACGAGACCGGTGATGGGGTCTTGGACCCCAGCCATCTGGTCTTCAAGTTCAGCGGCACCGACATCAACGGCAAGACCATGGATCCCGGTGCCGACGAATTTGACGGTTTCGCCCTGCGCCCCTTCTAAAAGTAGACACATCTCCTTGCGCCACCCAAAGATATTTCTTCTCCTGCTCTATATAAATCCGTTCAATATTTTGACCGCAACAAACTTCAAAAAGACTTGCAGTATCAATAGCTTATACACAGAAAGCTGCTGGCATTACAGTTGCACAGAGACTTGATGCACCACTATCCATACATGTCCAGCCGGCGGGGAATTGGAATTCACCAAGAGCGGAAACTGGAGCATATGAGTTACATAGATATCATAAGTCACTTGTCGCGTAAGCTGATGCTATACGAGCACATAAGCATCCACCGGCAACTGATCGAGTTGTTTCGCGCCGAGTTCACCGATGAGCAAACACCTTTCATGGAATACTACGAGATAGAACTGATCTGTTTTCTGCTGGCCCGCCTTAAGCCATCGAAAGTGTTGGAATACGGAAGCGGTAAAAGCACCTTGTTTTTCCCCGCCTTTATCCCTACTTGTGCAGTTTGGCATTCTATTGAGCATATTGAGGACTGGGCAAATGCCGTCAGAACCGCAAACTCAAGACCTAATGTCCGCATCCATCACCGTTTTCCGGATAATCCCGGACTGATTAACACACAGCAGCCGGGCGCAACCTATGAAGACTACCGCCATTACACAGATGCAGCCGCTGACCTAGGGCCCTTCAACCTTATCATTGTCGATGGGAGGGCCAGAGAGGCATGCCTAGTTCAAGCTCTACGGCAGCTTTCCCCAGGAGGCGTGGTTATCCTGCACGATGCGAATAGATGCAGATACTGGCCCGGGACAGCAGGGTACGCCCACCAGATGTTTCTGCTCAGTTCAACCGATGACGGCGGCGGCATATGGATCGGCAGTCAGGATGTCCAAATCGACCAGCTGATCAAGCTTCGTAACTTTCAAGAAGCCAAGGAGTTCTATCGCTCGGTGGTTGCACCAACAGCAGGACAGCGCCAGCGTTGGCCAGTGGAGTGGGACGACATTTATGCCAGTGGCATCATAAAGCTCTATGCCGGCGATCTTCCGGATAAAACCGAATACAGTGGATGGACCGGACTGTCCATTACCAGATGTGATCTGCGTCATATTCCCCATGACATGACCCTCCCCTTGCCTCTGCCGGAAAATTCCGTCGATGCATTCCAGTCCGAAGATGTTTTCGAGCACATCACCTACGACCGCCTGCCCCAGGTAATCAATGAGATCCACCGCATTCTCAAACCAGGGGGGCTATTCCGCCTCTCTTTGCCCGATTATCGGTGTGATGTGATGCAGGCCAGATCCCTGAAAGATGCCGCCGGCAACATTACCTTCGACCCGGCAGGGGGAGGATCACCGGAAAATCCGGGGCATGTGTGGTTTCCCCGCTACGAGACGGTCCGTAATCTGTTGGAGAACTCGAATTTTGCCACAGCAGGAGAATTCAATTTCCTTCACTACTATGACGAGCAGGGGCAGGCGGTAACCAACACAATCGATTATTCGAAGGGATTCATTCAGCGCACACCAGATCATGACCCTCGGGTTCGCTCTCCGTACCGCCCCATGTCCCTAGTTATAGATCTTGTTAAAGCAAAGATGCCTCGTATCAATAAAGTAGTGAAAATAAACCCATTGAATACCGTTCCTGTCGTTCTCATTTGCTACAATCGCCCTTGGCACACATCAATGGTATTGAGGGCACTTAAAGACCACAATATCCAAAATCTAATCATTTTTTCCGATGCTCCTAAAACCGAAAGCCACGTGGATGGAGTAAGAAAGACTCGACAGCTCCTTGAGGATATTAACTGGACCCAACCTGAAATAATCATGCAGACTGAAAACCAGGGCCTTGCCAAATCTATCGTCTCAGCCACTAACTATGCGTTTGAGAAGTCGGATTGCCTGATTTTGCTTGAAGACGACTGTGTTCCGCAAAAATTTTTTTTCGATTTCATGCAGAAATGCCTGACTAAATATGCAAACAACGAAAGGATATTTGGTATCAGTGGCTATACTGTGCCGATACCAGAAAGGCTGTTACAGGAATATTCTTACGACATATATTTCTATCCGCGTATCGGAAGTTGGGGATGGGGCACATGGAAAAGAGCTTGGCAGCACTATCAACCAGACTTTACTGCCCTTTGCAACTATGCCCTCTCAAAAGAGATAGACCTATGCCGAGGGGGAGTTGATGTTCCAGCCAACATTTTACGGTTTCTGCAGGGCGAATTGAAAGATGTATGGACCCTCAACTGGTTGCTCTCTGTCTATATAAACAACGGTTACTACATCTATCCAACAGCATCGCACATCGACAACATCGGCTGTGACGGCACAGGCGTGCATTGCGGCGCAACAGACAGATTTTCTACGCAATTTGCTACAAAGCCAGCCGCATTTATGCCCGAGAATATCGTCTTTAATGAAGAACTTATCGCCCACTACAACTCTTACTTCGGTGGGTCTGCCTCACCCAGTTCCAAAAGACTATCAATCTCAACTGCCATAACACCGCAGACGAGTACCCAACAGAATCAACTCTCCATTTTGCACATAAATACCCATGACCATGTCGGTGGCGCAGCAAAAGTAGCTTGGCGACTGGCTGAATCTCAGCGAGCTGCTGGCCATAAGGCCCATATCCTCGCGGGATTTAAGCATAGTGATTCCCCTTTCACATCTTCCTTTGATATCGATATTGATCCAGTCCTCCAGCTCCGCTGCCAGTTAGAGGGGCAGCTGTTTTACGAATTCCAGGGAAGCCATCGTCTAACCAAGCACCCGCTGGTACAGCAGGCTGGACTTTTGAACTTGCATAATCTCCACGGTGGCTACTTCAATCCGTTTTCACTTCCGTCGCTTTCCCGACTCAAGCCATTAGTGTGGACTCTCCATGATATGCAGGCCCTTACCGGCCATTGCGCTCATGCCTTTAACTGTACCCGCTGGATGAGTGGCTGCGGCCAATGTCCTGATCTGACAATCGAACCGGCCCTGGGTATTGATAGCACCGCTCAGCTCTGGCACGACAAAAAACTGACCTACGACCATTCCCGACTACACATTGTCACCCCTTCCCTCTGGCTAAAGCAGAAGGTGGAGCGGAGCATTCTCAAAGATCATCCGGTCGAGCTGATCTATAACGGCGTTGACACCAACACCTTTTACCCCCATGACAAGCGAGAAGCCAGGGCCTTTTTCGGCATCCCGGACGACCTCCTCGTTATCGGCGCTGTCGCCCACGGCGGCACTTTGAGCAATCAGTGGAAAGGGGGAGAGTTTGCTCAACAGATCCTGGATGGGCTGTGGCAAGAAATTCCCGGCTTCATCTTCCTCAACATCGGCAGCGACAACAAGGGCAGCGATCCACGCTGCATTTATACCGGGCACATTACCGATGAAGCAATCCTGGCCAAGATGTATTCATGTCTCGACATCTTCCTCTACACCCCTAGGGCCGACAACTGCCCATTGGTAGTGCTGGAGGCATTGGCCTGCGGTGTCCCGATAGTGGCACTCGCTGTAGGTGGAGTGCCTGAATTGGTCAGGCATAAAGCAGAGGGATTCGTCCTCGAGAGCGAAAACGTAGCAGAGGCCGTGGCAGCATTACGAGAGTTGGCACTGACACCAAGCTTGCGACAATACTTCAGCGCCGCTGCGAGGGAAAGGGCGACCTCTGTTTTTGACCACCAGCATTGTGTTGGCCAGTATGAAAGGCTGTATCAAAAGGTTATGGAAGAGCACAGGGAAAAGAGAACAAAACCACGCATGAGGCGAACAGAGGTACCAGCGGTAGTCGCGACCAAAGATTTTCTCGCCGCTGAAAATATAATTGCTCCTTCAACAAACACCATCGGCTGTGAATCGCCTTTGGCCGGACCAAATGAAATAGGGGCATCATCCCAGTGGCCTAAGATCTCCATAGTCACCCCTTCTTATAACCAAGGGGAGTTCCTGGAAGCCTGCATTCAATCGGTACTTAGCCAAAATTATCCCAACCTTGAATACATTATCATGGATGGGGGGAGTACCGACGGATCAGTCGAAATCATCAAAAATTACGAAACATATCTGACCTACTGGCAAAGCTGCTCCGATGGCGGCCAATATCAGGCGATTAATGCAGGTTTCCAGCGGGCAAACGGAGAGATAATGGGCTGGCTCAACTCCGATGACAAGTTGCATGCCGGCTCCCTTTCGCTTATCTCTCGGATTTTCAACTCTTTCAAAGAAGTCGAGTGGCTTACCGGGCGCCCCACTGCCTGGGATGACCAGGGCGAATTAAAGCTTGTCCTTGATTATCTTCCCATCTGGTCACGGGAAAAGTTCCTGAACCGGCATGATGGAGAATCTTTTATTCAGCAAGAATCTACTTTCTGGCGCCGGTCCCTGTGGGAAAAAGCAGGCTCGTCTCTACAGGCTGGCTTGAAATTTGCCGCCGATTTTGAGCTCTGGGGCCGCTTTTTCCGCCATGCCCAGCTATACACGGTGGATGCTCTGGTAGGAGGATTCCGATACCAGAGCCGGCAGAAAACAGCCAATCACATGGAGGAATATCTCTGTGAGGCTCAGCAGGTTATAGAGAAGGAAAAGTTCGAAACTGCCGAATCATTATCACCTTCTTTGCCGGCACCCATCCCCATCACCATTGCCAATCTGGCGGCAAAGGAAAAGATAACAGATAAAAACTTCTCGACCTTCACTTACTCCCAATTTGCACATTTTACCTACTTTCGTGACTACGACTTTTTGCTTTACGGCAAGAAAGTAGACATGCACTCCTGCGACCTGAAGACTTACCAGGACCTCCTGGTCTTCACCTTCATCATGGATAATGTCCCCCAAGGGGCAAGGATCCTGGAGGTAGGGGGTGGAGAGTCGCGGGTCCTGGCTGCATTACACAAGCGTTACGAATGCTGGAATCTGGACAAATTAGAAGGCATCGGCAACGGCCTGCGTATGATCAAAAACAATGACTACCGCCTGATCCGTGATTATATCGGCAGTTTCAGCAGTGAACTTCCGGAAAAATATTTCGATCTGGTCTTCAGCATTTCAGTACTGGAGCATATTGTCGAGAACAAAGAAACCTGGCAGGCTATTTGCCGTGATCTGGAGAGGATTATGGCTCCGGGAGCCTATTCACTCCACTGCTTCGATGTGGCCATCACAAAGAACGGTCCTTGGAGCAACAAGCTTCTGCCCTATCTCTTCCAAAAGTTCCACACATCTAATCAATTCGTTCCGCTAACACATCCGGCACAGGACCATAACACCTTCTACCTTTCAGAGAAGGCGTACAATGTCGGCTGGGCGCACATTACCGGCAAAAGCTACGAGGATTTCGGCAAGCCGTTATCCTATAACATCCTTTGGAAAAAAAACGAGGAGTGCCAGAATGAAAACCGAAGGAAAATCCCAGCCACTATCGCCACCTCCATCGCCCCGGTAAACATACCTCTTCAGCAACAAGCCATCGCCTCCTGGCAGAAACTGGGATTCCATGTCATCTCGGTGAACTCCAAGGAGGAAATCGCCATCATCGGCGAGAGTTTCCCAGGGATAACCTTTTTCGAGGCCCATCGCGATGCAACTGCAATAATTGGAAAACCGCTAATTTACCTAGATGATGTTCTCAAGGCCTTAGACCAGTGCGGAGCCGACACCTGCGGCATCGTTAACTCCGATATTCACCTGGCCGCCAACGATGGATTCCTTGAATTCATCTGCCGCGAAACCACAGACAGCTTCATTTTCGGTGCACGGGTCGAAGTGGAGTCACTCGATAATCTGAACGGCCAAGTCTACCCACGAGGATTCGACTTCTTCTTCCTCGATCGAAAGCTTCTCCAGCGCTATCCATCCAGCACCTTTTGCCTTGGTGCCCCATGGTGGGACTATTGGGCACCGTTTATCCCCATGGCCGTGGGTGCACCGGTAAAACTGTTGACAACGCCGGTAGCCTTTCATCTCAGCCACCCCATTAAGTGGGCGGAGGAAATCTGGACCTATTACTGCAGATTGTATTATGCATCTCTACCGCAACTGGCCCAAAAAAGTGAAATTGCCGAAAAATTGAGAATCTCTGCCACCACAGGGGATGCAGGAGCCTTTGCCACGGAAGTCCTGGCACAGCTCACGGAAAATGCCCAGGTACTTGAATATCCCTTTTCCGGAGGGACCACCGAGCAAGATTTGAACAGCGCAACATCCCATGGACGTGAAATGGAAGAGAGCGATCAGTTGAACAGCGCACCTGGCACTTCATCACCCAGCGAAGGGAGCGGATCCATGATCCTTAATGAAGAGGGAAGTTCTCCGGAAACAGAAGCTAATGACATTTATCGAGACGTGACCCCTCTGATAGCTGCCGGCAGAATAGATGAGGCAATCGTGGCCCTGAGTAAGCTTATCCATAGTTATCCACATTTCGCCCTCGCCCACAATGACCTGGGAGTAATTCACAGCAACCGTGGCGAGATGGATAAGGCACTTCAGCACCATGAGGAGGCGGTCCACTTGGACCCGCTCAATACCACCTTTCAAAAGAATCTTGCCGATCTGTACCAGGTGGCATTTGGCAGAACAGAAGAAGCACTGCAGATCTACGTGCGAATTCTGGCAGCACAGCCAAAGGATGTGGAAACTTTGCTGGGCCTTGGCAACATCTGCATTTCGGCGAATAAACTCGATGATGCTAATTGTTTCTTCACCCGAGCGCTAGAGATTGAGCCCTGGAACGCGGAAGTCAGGCAAAGCCTTGAAGCGTTACGCAGGTTCAGCAAAAAAGCTCAAATTATTGAGCCTCCGGATGAAATGCACCGTAAGGCGCTGAGCTTGGCTGCGGCCAACAGTGATGATGAAGCTATAGCAATGCTGGAGAAGCTCCTGCAGAATTACCCCCAATTCGCCGTGGCATATAACGATCTTGGAGTTCTCTACAGTGACCGTGGAGAGACTGAAAAAGCGCTCCTGAATTACGAGAAGGCTGGCAGAATAGAGCCAACCAACATCACGTTTCAGAAGAACCTGGCCGACTTCTACAACATGGTCATGGGCAGAACTGAGGAGGCACTGCAGATTTACCTATGGATACTGGCTGTTCAACCGAAGGATGTGGAAACCCTGTTGGCGTTGGGAAATATCTGTATTCCCTTGGACCGGCTCGATGATGCGGATTACTTCTTCAACCGCGCACTGGAAGTTGAGCCATGGAACAGGGAGGCGCAGGAGAGCCTTTCGGCACTGAAGCGGCACCGGACGACAGCGCCATCTCCTCCACCCACCACAACACAGCAGATTCTCCAGCCGACAGCGCACCGGCAACCAATTGGCAGCAGGCCACTGGTCTCGGCCATTGTATCCACCTACAACGCGCAACGGTTCATTGGCGGATGTCTGGAAAACCTGGAAGCGCAAACCATTGCCGACCGGTTGGAGATCATTGTTGTGGACAGCGGCTCGCAAGAAAACGAGCACGGCATTGTGCGCGAATTTCAGGCCCGGTATGACAATATCCGCTACATCCGCACCGAGGAGCGGGAAACGGTCTATCAGGCCTGGAACCGCGGCATCCGCGCTGCTTCGGGGGTATACATAACCAATGCCAATACCGATGACCGGCACCGGCGGGACGCCCTGGGAAAACTGGCCGCCACCCTTGATGCCCATGGCGATGTGGATCTGGTCTATGGTGACATCTTCATCACCTACGATCCCGACCTACCATTTGCCGAGGCAATGCAGGCGGAAACGGTAAGGCGCCCAGATTTTTCCCCAGAGATGATGCTCTCCGGCTGCCACATGGGCCCCCAGCCCATGTGGCGCGCCACCGTCCATGAAACCGCAGGCTACTTCAACGAGGCGTACCGGTCAGCCGGCGATTACGAGTTCTGGTGCCGTATGGCCCTCGCCCACGGAATGAAGATGCTGCACCTGCCGGAAGTTCTCGGCTGCTACTACTTTAATCGCAACGGGGTGGAAATCAGCAACTTTGACCTCAGCGGAGCAGAAACGGCGACCATCAAGGAGACCTATGCCGCGCTGCTGACCAAACAGGACCGGCAGAAACGCCCGGAACAGCCGATCGACATCATCTTTCTCACCTATAACCGGCCCTCCTATTTTCAGCAGGCGCTGAATGCTCTTATTGCCAATACCCGCTATCCGTACCGCCTTATCGTCGTCGACAACCACAGCAACGATGAAATGGCCACGTATCTCCAGCAGGTTTCCATTTTCTTCGATCACCTGATAGTGAATGACGACAACTACTTCACCACCGCCTTCCGCAGGGGCATCCAAGTCGCCACCTCCGACCCCTACGTCGTCTCTGATCCAGATATCCTCGTCCCCGACCTGCAGGGCAAATGCTGGCTGGAACAGCTCGTGGAGATGCACCACCGTTACCCGGAGATGGGACTCATAGCCCTCAACCTGGACCCGGCCAACAAGCCCACGCAACTGCCCGAGGTTTATCTAGGAGATAAAGAAATTTATAATGAAGAGATCACTCTGGCCAACGTGGGAACGGTGATGCAGTCCATCAAACGCCGCTTCTTCGACGGCGGCTACATTACCGACTGGGAGACCTGCCAGCAGATCAGGAAGAAGGGCGGCAAGGTAGGCTTCGCCACCAACATCCAGGCCTACCACTTGGGCTGGAATGAAGACAGCGACTATCCCGATTACCTGGTGGAGAAGTACCACCTCTTCAAGGATAAATTCGGCTCAGACCTCTACAGCATGTACACCGACAGCGCCGAGATTCTGGCCAGGATGGGTGAGAAGCCAGCTGCCTACTATGGGTTTTCCCGGCCGGAGGTGCAGGAACTGGTCAGTCCCAAGGCGAAGCGGATTCTCGATGTGGGATGCGCAGCCGGTACCATGGGAGGAGAGCTGAAAGAGAAGCTCCAGGCGGAGGTGTGGGGGATCGAGTGCCAGCCGGAAGCGGCCGGGCTGGCGGCGAAGAAGCTGGACAAGTTATTGACGGGTACGGTTGAGGAAAAGCTGGCGAAAGTGCCGGACGGCTACTTCGATACCATCATCTTCGCCGACGTGCTGGAGCATCTCCGGGACCCCGCCGCCATACTCAGCGCAGCCCGGGCAAAACTGGCGGCAGGAGGGGAGATCGTCGCCAGCATCCCAAACGTCCGCCATTGGTCGGTGGTGAAGGGGCTTCTGGAAGGGGAATGGGACTATACCGATGAGGGGATCCTCGACCGCACCCATCTGCGCTTCTTTACCCGCCAGGGGGTGATGGAACTCTTCGGCAATGCAGGCTTTACGCCTACAACCATGAGCGCAACAGTGCTTAACGAGGTGCAGGTTCCCCCCCAGATCCCAAAAGCCCTTGCGGAGGCGGGACTGGATGTTTCCACCCTGGCCGATGAAGGCAGGCACTATCAGTACCTGCTGCGGGCCGTGCCTCAACAGGCCCGGCAGGCGAAACCAGTATTCCTCCCACCGGCGAAAGAAGATAAACCGGCACAGGTCAAGGTGGCCGCTGAAACGAGCGCCTTAACCTCCATCATCATCCTCACCTTCAATCAGCTGGAGTACACCCGGGAGTGCCTGTCAAGCATCCAGAAACACACCCCGGAAAATCACGAGGTCATCTTCGTCGACAACGGTTCCAAGGACGGCACGGTCAAATGGCTCCGGCAACAAATGAAAAGCCACAAAAACTACCGGCTCATGGAGAACAAGAAAAATCTGGGCTTCGCCAAGGGGTGCAACCAGGGGATTGCTGCCGCCAAGGGTGATTACCTGCTTTTACTCAACAATGACGTAGTGGTAACGGAGGGATGGCTTACCGGGATGCTGGAATGTCTCGAAGCCTCCGCCGAATACGGCATCGTCGGCCCCATGACCAACAACATAGCCGGTCCGCAGCAACTGCTGTCGGTCCCCTATGCAAACATGGACGAGATGCAGGCCTTCGCCGCCGGTTTCCGCTCCGCACACCGTCACCGGCGCATCCCGGTCAAGCTGGCGGTCGGTTTCTGCATGCTTGCCCGCCGCAGCCTGGCGGACAAGGTGGGGATGCTGGATGAAGCCTTTGCTCTGGGCAATTTCGAGGACGACGATTTCTGCCTGCGCGCCTCCATGGCCGGGCTGCAATCGGTCATTGCCGGCGACGTCTTCATCCATCACCACGGCAGCCGGACCTTCGAGGGGAACAAGATCGATTTCAAAGCGGCCATGGCCGCTAACCGCAAGGTATTCGACCGCAAGTGGGATCTGACCAAAATGGACAAGGCCGAGGCCTTCCGCCTGGCCGCGCACAACGCCCGCATCAAGGGGGAGGAGCGCTTCCTGGCCGGTGACCTGGACCAGGCGGTGAAGATCCTCCTGGAAGAAGGGATAAAGTTCGCGCCCGCCGACCACCGGCCGTACCGGCTCCTGGCCGGCTTCCTCATGGAGGCGAAACGTTATACCGACGCACTGGCCATCGTCAAAGAGATGCCTGGGAGCGAACAGGATGGGGAAAGCCTGGTCCTGGAAGGGCTCTGCCGGGAGGGGCTCGACCAGCTTGCCGAGGCGGCCGCCTGCGCCGACCGTGCCCTGGCCATGAATGGCTCCTTTGCCCCCGCCTTGAACCTCAAGGGGGTCCTCGCCTTCCGCAACGACGACCGGGCCGGTGCCGAAAGGCTGTTTAAGGCAGCCATGGCTGCCGATCCCGGCTTCGGCGAGGCATATACCAACCTGGGGGTATTGCGCTGGTCTGCCGGCGCCCACGACGAAGCACTGGAGTTGCTGGAAATGGGCTTCGTCCTCAACCCCGCCGGCGGGGACGCCATGGACCGCTATCACACCGCCATCACCGCCTGCGAAGCATTCAGCCGCGGAGAAGCCGCCTTCCGCGAGGCCCGCGCCCTCTTCCCTGCCTGCAGAATGCTCGCCTTCAAGCTGATCGACCTGCTGCTGAGCCAGGAGCGTGACGAAGAGGCCATGGCCGAAATCGAGCAGGCCATGGTCCGCTTCGGCGCCGATGACGGGATCGTCGATGCGGCGCTGCAGATCCGGGCTAGGCTCGATGAGAGAAAGGAGCCCCAAGGGGGCAAAGGGGGCATCTCCCTCTGCATGATCGCCAAAGACGAGGCTGCCCACATTGCCCGGGCTTTGAACAGCGTCAAGCCGCTGGTCGACGAGATGATCGTCGTCGATACCGGTTCCAGCGACCGGACCGGGGACATTGCCAGGGCCTTCGGAGCTACGGTCTTTAACACTCCCTGGCCCGGCAGCTTTGCCAAAGCCAGAAACGAGTCGTTGGCCAAGGCTGCTGGGAAGTGGATCCTGGTATTGGACGCCGACGAGGTGATCTCCGCCAGTGACCACGAGCTGTTGCGCAAGCTGGCCACCGGCAAGCCGGCCGGCTATGCCCTCTGCCAAAAGAATTACACCAACCTGACCAACACCAAGGGGTGGCAACCCCATGACGGACAGTATCCGAAAGAAGAGGCGGGCACCGGGTTCCAGCCCAACCATATCGTCCGCTTTTTTCCCAACGACGGGCGCGTCAGGTTCGAAAATCCCGTCCACGAGCTGGTGGAGCCTTCCCTGAGGCGGGCAGGGATTCCCGTGCAGCAAATCGACCTCCCCATCCATCATTACGGCAAGCTGGACAAGGAGAAACTCCGGAAAAAGTGGGAGTTCTATTATGAGCTGGGCAAAAAGAAGCTCGCCGAGCAGGGGAGTGATGTCATCGCCCTGAGCGAACTGGCCATTCAGGCCGCCGAGCTCGGCAGGTACGACGAATCATTGGACCTGTGGCGGCAGGTAACGGCGCTGGAGCCTGATCTGTCACAGGCCCACTTCAACATGGGCTACGCCTATCTCTGCCTGGGGAGATATTCGGAGGCCCTGAAAGCATCGAAGAAAGCCATGGAACTGGACCCCCAGCTGAAGGAAGCGGTCTTCAACTATGGCTGTTGCGAACTGTATGCGGGTGAAATCGGCTCCCTCGTCCCGCTCCTGGAGAATCTGCTCGCCAGGCACCCCGGCTATCCCTCGGCCCTTGCCCTGCTCGCCTCGGTCCACCTCTGCCAGGGAGAGGGTAAAGAGGGAAAACAGCGCCTGCAGCAGGTCAGGGAACTGAACTATGACTGCGGCGATTTCCTCTTTCAGCACGCCAAGGTGCTCTATGCCCAGGGAAGATTTGACTGGAGCCGCCGCCTCCTTGAGGCAGCCGTCGACAATGGCGCGGTTACAACAGAAATCACCAGACTCTTAGCTGAATGCACACGGAGGGCTGCATAGATGGAACTGCCATTCGCTGGCTTTGCCCGCCTCCACGAGTTCCTTAAAAAACTGGAAAAGGACACCTACCCGGAGCTGCCGACCCAGCTCCATACGGAAATCACCAGTCAGCAGCTGGACAGTCTGCTGGCAAAATACCCTCTGCCACCGGGTGCGGCCATCCTCGATGTGGGGTGCGGCCAAGGGCCGGCCCTGGATATTTTCCGGGAAAGGGGCTACCGGCCCACGGGTATCAGCCTGAACGACGACGATGTGGCGGCCTGCAGGAACAAGGGGCACCAGGTGGCCAAGATGGACCAGTCCTTTCTCGATTATCCCCCGGAAACCTTCGATCTCATCTGGGCCAGGCACGTGATCGAACACAGCATTTTCCCCCATTTCACCCTGGCCGAATTTTCCCGGGTGCTGAAAATGGGTGGCATCGTTTACCTTGAAGTGCCTGCACCTGAGACGGCCTGCCACCACGAGAACAACCAGAATCACTACAGCGTCCTCAACCGGGGCATGTGGGTGTCGTTGCTCAGCCGTAGTGGCTTTCAACTGCTGGAACAGGTGAATTTTAATTTTACCACCGGCCTCGGACCGGATGAATATTGGGGATTTGTCTGCAGGAAACAGGATTGAACATCCGTTACCATCGTCTGGATATAGCACTGGACACGCCGGATGTGGCGTACGTGGTGCAGGAATCAAGCGTAGAGGAAAGAAAGCTTTTCCGACAACTGTGGATGCCGGTCATATTGATGGATGGTGTTGACGATCTTTCCGGCAGCATTGACAAGCAGACCGGCCCCATCAAAAGACAGTGTATCCGCCGACTTGTAGCCAACAGTCATCACGGGTCCATCCTCGTTGGCGAAGATGGCTACCTCAGGAATCTGGCGCGTGTAGATCAGATAGTTATGCACGGCGGTGTCATCACCGGGGATGGTGAACGGGGGGGTCAGATATTCCAGCAGCGCCTTCAGGTAGGCCTGCACCTGCGGCTGTCCGCCGATAATCGTGCCGACACACGAAATTGGATTATGCCCAATCCCTGCCAGGACAGTGTCACCGAACTTGCTCCGCAGCCACTCGCTGTTCATTGGGCAATCAAGGATTCTTTTCTCTTCAGCTTCCAGAAAACAGCAGACCTTGCCCGATAGATTGAATTCAAATGGGTCCAACTGAAAAAGCACATCTCGCACATCGGTCAACATCACCCCACCATAATCCATATCCTGCCGGGCAAGAAATGCCTGGTAAAGCATAAATCGGGTAATGCTGATGGCCATGCCCGAAAACTGCTCTTCCTGGGGCAGTGTCACCACCTGCACATCAAGCAGCTGGAGGTAATGCTTCGTCATGTCGGATATCCCGGATGCGAAGAGACAAATGTCGCCGGCAAAACCGGTTTTTCTCAGGGAAACCACAAAGGGGCGGATCAGGCTGAAGTCATATCCGGAAACGGCACCCATCACCAGGTTCTTTTTCATCGGGCAGAGCACCTCTAAAAAATAAAGCCCCGCGATCTTTAAGGATGCAGGGCTGTTAACGGCAGTTTTTTGCTTTCATACGACATCACCGGGACCCGATCTCAGCCCGGCAGCAATGTTCATGTTAATGTCGATCACTATGGCCAGTTTTTCAGATTCAGGAAAGGCAATTATTTCAAAAATGCGTTTATCCACGAAAAGACTGAGACTGAGGATATCTTCCCGCAGCTTTTTCGGCAGCGGGTTATCCGGAGCGGACAGTTCCGCCTGAAAAAAACTCCAGATCTTCTGGTTGAACTTGAGCGCTTCCTGCAGTTTTTTTTCACGGTCGGGCGCGCCCCAGTTATCCTGACAGGCCTTCAGCATCTGCGCAGCCCTGGTCAGTACCGAGGCTTCCAGTTCTCGTCCGGTCAATGCTTCCTTTTGAAGGTTGGCGTATTCCTTGATCTGATTAGCAAGCATTTTTGATGAGCTCCTCTTCGTAGTCGATAAGGTCTTGTGTCAGTTTCAATGCCTGATAGCAATTGCCGCCGACGAGAAATTCGCTGATCCTGTCCAGCGTCGGGACCATGCTGGGTGCAGCATCCACAAGAGCCTTGACCAGTTCCCAGTATGTACCGGTGTAATTGGAAAGATTGCCGTCATCGATGTACATGAGCTGGATGACTAGGTAGAGCCTTCGGCAGGGGGTGGTGGCCTCCTGCTCAGCCAGGATGTCCTTCTCCCGAAGGATCGCAACCTTGTTCTCAACGTAGAAGTCAGTCGCCTTGGCACCGTTCCTGATGACGGCACCACCGATGATCATCCGTTCGCCTGGTTTAAGGGAAATTTTAAGTGCCATCCGTAACCATTCGTTCTAGGCCAGCAATCTCCGTGCATCGGCCGCCAACCCTGATTGCTTTATGCCAAGGGTTGTTACGGCCACATCGAGCTTGCCCAGTGCGTGATAAATCTCGTCATCCGTTGCATCCCGCTCCGGCATCGCCGGTAGTTCGGGGAGGTCAAGACCGCCGGGACCTGCATGTACCTCCTGGGCATTGATCATCACCACGTCCCCCTTTTCGGTGGTGACCTTGATACCGCCGGATTCCCCCGCAGCCGGATCACCCACTATTTTAGCATACTCCGTGCCATCGGGAGGTAGTGGCGGCACCGTCAGGGCATCGATCTGCTTGCGCAGTGAGCTGTAGCTGCGAAGCAGCTTGAGCCTTTCATCGCTTCCCGGAGGAAAGGGTGGATAATTTTTGACGATTGCCTCCAGGGTCTCTTTCATCTTTGCAATGTTGTCGCTTATGGCGTTCATGACCTTTCCGGCGGCATGAATGGCTCCGGCGGCAGAGGCAATGGCTTCCTTGGTGGAATCGATGCGGACAAATTCCTGGTTTGCTCCCCCTGAGGCAACAAATGCCACGGAATCCCCCGCAGCATTTCTGTTCTTCATTCCGTTCTGTACGTCAACAGTTTGACCGACAGGTGCGGTACGGGTCAAATTTACCGGCACTTGGTCGTTATTTAAGGGTTGTATGGCCATTGGAGTCACCTCCGTAAAAAAGGGGTGGAGGGGATTTCCCCTCCACCCGGTTCTGCGGCCTCTTATTAGAACAACCGGAGAATCGACTGTGCTGCCTGAGAAGAAAGGCTCAGGGCCGTGGTACCCAGAGACTGGCGGGTCTGCAGCATCAGCATGTTGGCGCCTTCCTGGTTCATATCAGCCAGAGTCAGGTTATCGGAGCCGGTGCTCAAGGTATTGATCATACTGGTGGTGAAATCCTGGCGGGTAGTGATGATGTTCAGGTTGGCCGACAGGGTCTGTGTTTTGGACCGCAGGGTAGTAATGGCGGAATCCATCTTGCCGGAGTCGGTAGTGATATCGGTATCTGCCGACCAGCTGTTGGAGTTCGCGGTCATGGCAAGACCGGTCGAGTTGGCGCTGAAGCCGGAAACTGACAGGGTCGAGGTTGCGTCTTCATTGAAGTTGACGGTGATGTTCTGGTTTTGCAGCAGGTTCTTTCCGCCATAGGAGGCGTCGGAGGCCAATTTGTCGATCTGTTGACGCAGAGTATCGTATTGGCCTGCCAGGGTGGCGCGGGTTGTCGTGTTGGAAGTGGAAAGAGCCGATGTGGCAAGACCTTTGGCGGACTCGATCAGGCTGGTGATAGCGGAAATACCGGCATTGGCGGCCTTTACCTGCTGGACGGCCTCGCTCATACCGTCTTTACGGGAATCGAGGTCGCCGGCACGTTGTACATAGCTCTGGGCGGCGAAGTAGTTGGTCGGATTGTCGAGAGCCGAGTTAACTTTCTTGCCTGAAGAGAGACGGTCCTGGGTGCGGTTGAGAAGATCTGAGGTTTTCTGCATGGTAAGAAGGTTGCTTCTCATGCCTGCGGTCAAAGAAATGTCGCTGATAGCCATGGTGATTCTCCTTTTCTAGGTTTTTTCGGCATTCTTGCCGATTGTTGCACCGGTTGCCCGGCTTGCCGTAGTGCAGTGGAGGCTCACGATTCTTCGTAATGCCCCGGTGACCGGTCTCACATTCTGCATTTGGAAATCTCTTCGGTGTCAAACCGGGGAACTTTAGGAGAATAAGCATCTGGCTGTATTTTTTTTCTTTCATCTTGGCACCAGCTTTTTTTATGCCGTTGCAACATGCCCAGCAGCATCGAGTTGATTCCCGAAAAGCGGCAGTATTTTTCCCAGGCCTGCCTGGCCCGGCGGCAACGGCCAAGTAGCTCGGTACTGCTCTGTTGCGATATCCATTCATAGAGCAGCTGGCCGGCCCGGTATACCTCCTGCTCGGGAATCCGCACCATGAAGGCAGCGTAATCAATATCTGAAGCAAACGGCAGGATGCAGCCATCACCCACAAGAACCGGAATCCGCCCCATGGACATGGCTTCGAAAAACCGGAATGTGTTTTCTCCTGTTCCACGGGGGCAGAGAACCGTCAGAGACCGGGCCATATATTCCAGGAACCGGGCCCTTCGACGGGGAAGCTCATCCACCGGGAGATGGCCGTAGAAGCGCTCGCATGTGTCAAGATAGCTGACAAGGCGTTTCTCGCCGATTATGCTGTCCATGAGTGGGCCACGGATCGGACTGGAGCCGATGAAGCCTATAAAACTGGTATGATAATCAATGCGCGCAAGATCGTAGTGGAGATAGGCGCTGAAATCCTCGGTGCGGTAAGGGAAAACGCAGGTAGCAGGGTCGGCATTGAATGTAGAGGCACTGGTCCTGAAGATGACCGACTTTATGCCCAAAGGCTCGCTGTTATCGTGAACGGTGAGGAAGACATGCTTTTCCTCGTCAGTGGCGAAATGGGGAAGCTGGCGAAGAAAGCGGGCGGCCCCCTCCCCGCCGAAATTCTCCAGCAGCTCGTCGATTCGCTCGGGAAACACTATGAAATCGGCATCCGCAGGTGAATCGACCTCGTCGTAGCTATCCCGGCATGGGGAGATGGGCTTGCCCAGTTCATCTTCCTGCCAAATGCTCAGCACATCGTAGCGGGGGGCTGCAACCTCCTGTCCCCCCTTGGGATCGTCATAAAGCAAGGGAATTTTCATCGCATGGAGCAAGGGGGGCAGCAGATAATCAATCCCTGATCGGTAAAAGTAAATTTTCAGTTTGGGAACGGCACGCTCTAGAAGAGCCTCCTCCACCCGCGCCATGACCGATGACCAGTCCCCCGCCTGATCCTGACGGAACAGGCGCATGGACGGATACCAGGGGCTGTCGTTACGATCCAGGAGCCAGCGCCAGTCGGCTGACCTGCAAAGGAGCGTCCAGACCTCTTTCCCCAAAGCTCCGGCAAGATGACAGACCGAGGTGTCGATGGAGATAACCAGGTCCAGATTGGCAATCAGGGCGGCTGTATCTGCGAAATCAGCGATCAGGTAAGTCAGATCCCTGATCTGCCCGCCGAAAGGCACCGCTTCAAGCTGCTCCTTACCGTCCCCCATCTGCAGTGCATACCAGCTGATCCCGGCAACGGTGAACAGGGGGCCAAAGTCCTCCAGGGAACAGGCGCGGCGGCGGTTTTTCTCCGTATTCAGCCGGCCCGACCAGACCAGTCCCACCTTGAACGCACGGTCGTTCTCAAGCCGCCTCGCCCATTCCTTGACCTCCTCTTGCTCAGGCTGCAGGTACGGTACCTTCCCCGGGATAGTCTCCAGTTCAGTCCCAAGAATCAGGGGCAGCGACATCAAGGGTATATGCAGGTGAAATTCGGGCCAGGCATCGCCGTCAACCAGCACCCTCTCCACCCCATCCACCCTTGCCAGCAATCCCTTCAACTCGGTAGGGCCCGCCACAACGACCTTTCCTCCAAGCCCAGCCACAAGTGGGATATAACGGATGAATTGAATGATGTCGCCGAACCCCTGCTCCATGTGCACCAGAAGAGTCCGGCCGGGAAAGGGGCTACCGTCCCACTGGAGCTGAGTGAAGTATCTCCTGGGGGTGCTGAAGCCTTTGGTCACCCAGCGCCACTCGTATTCCTGCCAGCCCTCCCGGAAACTCCCGGTGAGGAGAAGCAACAGCGCCAGATTAAAGTGTGCCTCAGCATAGTCGTGACGAAGGAGGATCGCCCGTCGGTTGCAGGTCATGGCATCCGACCAGTTTCGCTGTTCTTCCAGGGCAAAGCCCAGGTTATACCAAGCCTCAGCATACAGGGGGTCGAGGGCAATGGCCTTGCGAAAAAGCTCCGCTGCCTTCTCCAGGTCTCCAGCCATCTGCACGACAACGGCCAGATTGTTCCACGGCTCTGCATTTTCCGGGTCAAGGGCGATGAATCGCTCGAAGGTAGCCCGGGCCTCTTCCAGCTGCCCGTTTTCCATATAGGCAAGACCCAGGTTGTTGAGGAGCGCCGGCTGCCGGGGGGCAAGCTGCAACGCCTGCAGGTAGGCGGCAATGGCCCCCGCGTAATCCCCTGCTCCGGCCAGGGCATTACCCTGCCGGTAAAAGTCCTGGGCATGGTTCACGGCAGCATCTCCCCGAGAGCCTTCTTCACCTCCGCCATAACCCCCTGCCAGTCCCCCGGCTGCCGCTGACGGAAAAGCCGCATGGTCGGGTACCAGGGGCTGTCGTTGCGCTCAAGCATCCAGCGCCAGTCAGGAGCATAATGGAGCAGGGTCCACACCGGCCGGGCCAGTGCCCCTGCCAGATGGGCAACCGAAGTATCGATGGTGACAACAAGATCCAGATTGGCTATGAGGGCTGCGGTGTCGGCAAAATCCATTATGTGCGACGTCAAATCGACCAGCTTTCCTTGAGCGACCCACGGCGCCGCCTGGTCCGCATCGGGGCCTACCTGGAGGCTATAGAGGGTGACTCCCGGAATTTCGGCCAGGGGGGCAAAAACCTCCAAACCACAGGTCCGCTTGCGGTTGCGCACCAGGTTCTGTCTACCGGCCCAGACGATCCCCACCTTCAGCCCGGAATCGATGTCAATCTTTCCCTGGAAAACCTGCAGACGGTTGGAATCGGGAATCAGGTAGGGAACCTCTGACGGAACGTTTTCCAGCGTAGTGCCGAACAGCAGCGGCAAGCTCATGAGGGGGAAATAGCAATCGGCCTGCGGCAGTGTTTCTCCAGCAACAAAGGCTTCTTTGACCATCGGCACCCGTTCCAGGGCCGGCTTCAGGGCTGCGCTCTGACATTCGACCAGAACCGTGCCTCCCCTGCCTGCGACCATGGGGGCATAACGTACGAATTGAAAGGCGTCCCCGCCCCCCTGTTCGGAGACAAGAATAATTTTCTTGCCCCCCAAGGGCTCCCCGTCCCAGAGAGGAAGGGGCAGCTCTCGGCGCGGCACCGGCACGCTCTTTTTCCAGCGCCATTCATAACCCTGCCAGCCTTCCATGAACGTCCCTTTCATCAGGCAGGCCAGGGCCAGGTTCCATCGGGCGTCAGCATAGTCGGGATCCAGCTCCAGCACCCGTCTATGGCAACTGATGGCCCGGTCCAGGTCCCCCCACTCCTTGTAGGCTACCCCCATATTATTGAGGGTCATCGGGTCGTCGGGCCTGAGTGCCAACGATTGCCGGTAGGCCTGGAGCGACTCTTCGTACTGCCATTGGGAGAGCAGGGCGTTGGCCAGGGAGTTCCAGGTATTTGCCTTGAGAGGATCAAGGGCCAGCGCCTGGCGGTACAACGAAACTGCCCCGGGCAACTCCCCCTTCTCCTGCTGGATATCCCCCATGTTGTGCAGGGTGTCGGCATGATCGGGCCGTAGAACTCGGGCCTGCGCGTATTCCGCCACTGCCTCGTCCAAGAGATTCTGTCCCTGAAGAACAAGCCCCAGATTGTAATGGGCCTCGGCAAAATTCGGATCAATCTTCAGTGCCTCGCGGTAGCAGCCGGCTGCCTCCTCAATCCTGTCCAATTTTTTCAGGGTGTTGCCCAGGTTGAAGTTGATGACGGCCGAGCCGGGAAGGAGAGAAAGGGCCTTCTGGTAGTAGCCCAAGGCTTCTTGATGCCGTTCCTGGGCATCCATGGCGCTTGCCAGGCAGTTGTAAATCTCCGGCGAGAAGGGGTCCATGAGGCGCGCCTTGAGCAGAATGGACTCCGCTTGTACCGGATTGCCGCTCTCCAGAAACGCCATCCCTTCACGGAGATAATCCTCGGCAGTCACGGATTTCCCCGCTTGCTCCGGCTGTTCTCCAATGGTGATAACTTGTCTCTTTTGCGCCGCCAGGCGGCAAGCCAGAGCATGGAACTGCTCAGCAGCCTTGTCCCAGCGCAGCCCCTGCATATCTTTACCGGCATGGATGCTTCTGGCCCGCAGAGCCTGGCGGACGGCCATGGCAAGCTCCACCGTTTCCACCACCTCATCCAGTAAAGGTTCGAACCAGAGGGCGAAGGGAATATTGTTGCGATTGACGAGGAGCGGTTCATAGCAGGTCAGGGGGAAGGCATTGGCAGGGGTGATAACGTCCCCATGGCCGCTGGCGTCCGAAGCAACGACCGTCCTGCCACAGGCCATGTATTCGCACATGATCATGTTGTTCCCCCCTTCGCAGCGGTTGGGAAAGAGCCCCAGGTCCGTCTCCCGGTAGACATCCCGCATCCGGGCATTGTCCAGCAAGGGATGGAGGATGACCCGCTCCAGGGGAAGACCGTTCTCCTCCAGCGTCCTGCGCAGGATGGCCATGCACTCCTCTTCGCCATGACGGTAGGTGATATACCGGGAACCCTGCATGGTGGCCATGGAGAATGGCCAGTGGTTGTACCAGGCACAGGAGAGCCACAGCTGCGGATGGCAAGCCATGAGGATCTTCATGGCGGCAATGACGATATCCTGGGATTTGCGGCTCTCGAACTTCCCTCCAGAAAAGATGATGAATCGCCCGTCATCCGCTCTTTGCGGTGCGGGGAAAAAATTGACAGGGTCGATCCCCTGGAGGATGGTGCTGGTATTTCTGATTCCGCCGATGCGGAGATGCTGCTCGCACCAGCTGGATCCGGCAACGATGTGGTCCCACTCGGCGGCGGCCCGCCTGGTATGGCGGAGCACCTCGATGTCATCCTCGAAAAAGGTGTAGCCGATATTGATCCTGTCCCAGGCTTCGGGGTTCAAAGGCTTTAGATCGAACCCGCCTATACAGTGGAGGGTGACCCCCTCGACCGGGGGCAGTTTTGCCACTTCCCTTGCCAGGTATTGCCCGGCTATTCCCCATCCATGGGCGGAACCGGACGGCATGGACACTTTCATCGTTTGAACCTCTTGATTTATATTCTCTGTGGAAAAGAGCAACTACTGTACCAGCCGTGTTGAGCAGCACTGCAACTGGATTTACGGGAAGAGAGTTGTTGTGTCATTAAATTGACCAGCCAATGCCGATCATTACACCGAGGAGCAAGTATCCATTAGAACGCCATGCAGTAATTATTGCTGCATGGGGTGAGATATGTTAAAATTTGCCCGGCAAAACAGCCAGTAAACCAGGGAAGCCAATGACCGCACCGACCGTCAACTACGCAGACAATTTCAAGCCCGATCAGCAGATTCTTGCCGCCATCCGCTTCAAGGACAATAAACTGTTCGAAAGCAACGCCGTCGTTACATCCATCCAATCGAACATCCTGACCATCGAACTGCTCGGTGAGGGGCTCCGCGACGATTGGCAGATGGCGGCGGGCACGGAACTCCATCTCACCTTCTGGACCGGTTGGGCCCATTATCGCTGTAACGGCAGAATTGAAACGATGGATTCAGACCGCACACTCCGGGCGAAGCTCTCGGGTCCCGTTATTGAGCAGCAACGGCGGGATTACTTCAGGCTGAACCTGGTCATGCCGGTAGGATACCGGGTCCTGAAAAATCAGCTGCCGGCCACTGTGGAAGAGGAATGGACGGCTGAACGGCAACGCTGTCTCTCCCTTCCGGAACCGGTCATGGAAGCTTTCGGCGATAGTTTCAAGGTGGTGGATTGGTGCGGCGGGAAAGACCTGCTCCCCATGGAGATCAATCTCAGCGGCGGCGGCATCCGCCTGAAGATGCCAGAAGCGGTGGCGGCTGGAACCCTGTTGAGCGTCGACCTTTTTCTTCCTCTGGTCCCGCCGCGGATCATTCACACGGTGACAGAGGTGGTCCGCTGCAACGAGGTCAACCTCCACTGCGAAAAGGGGACCCAATACCGGGTCGCCATGCGTTTTCTGCACATCGACGAACAGGAGCGGGAAACCATCATATCCTTTATTTTCAGCGAGCAGCGCCGGCTGCTGCAGCTAAGCCAGGACCGCATCGTCCCCATCCACTGAAATGAAAAAGCGGCTCTTTTCGCATCTGGCGAAAGAACCGCTGGGACCTCTTCACTCTTCAATCTTCACTCTTCTACGGTTCTCCCCTCTCGCTCTCCGCCGACAGCAGCACTATATCCACTCGCCTATTCCTGCTTCTCCCGTCGGCAGTGCTGTTGTCCGCCACCGGCCGGTATTCGCCGAATCCTGTCGCCGAGATTTTTTCCGGCTCGAAATCGTAATGCCTGACCAGATACTGGACCAGAAAGATGGCCCGGGCCGTGGAAAGTTCCCAGTTTGAGGGAAACATCCGGGAATTGATGGGAACGTTGTCCGTGTGCCCCTCCACCCTGACCGGATTGGTGTAGTTGCCCAGCGATTCTGCCACATGAGCCAGGAGAGGATACGCGCTCTGCTGTACGATGGCGCTCCCCGAATCGAAAAAACCCGCCTCCTTGAGGCTGACCACCAGACCCCGCCGGTTGATCTCGACGCTGACTTTGTCCTGGGCGCCCGTTTTCATAAGATAAGCTTCAATGGCCGCCTTGACCGCCTTGAAATCCTTCTCTTCAGCATGAGCCTTGGCCTTGCCGCCCCTCACCGCTTTTTCCGGAACGCTCTGCGGCCGCAGAGTGGGAATGATACTGATGTTGCCCGAGTCGATGATGCGGGGCTTGGGGGAGGAAGAAGTCTTGTTGTAGCCGAATGATTCCCGCAGGGATTCAACGACCTCTTCCACCTTTTTCTTGTCGGTCTGACTCATGGCGTAAAGGGTGACGAAAACAGCAAAGAGCAAGGTTATGAAATCGGCGTAGGAAACCATCCACCGCTCCATGTTGGGTTCTTTTTCAGGTGCCTTTTTCCTGGCCATCTATTTGCCCTTTTTGGCGCCAGCGCCCCCTTCAGGCAGGTAGGCACGCAGCTTCTGCTCGATGAAGTGGGGATTTTCGCCATTCTGGATGGCAATCAGCCCCTCGATAACCATCTCCTTCTGCAGAATGGCCTCTTGCAGCCTCTTTTTCAGTTTCGTCCCGCAGGGGATGCAGATGATGTTGGCGGTCATCAGGCCGTAAATGGTGGCGACGAAGGCTACGGCGATGCCGGCCCCCAGCTTGGAAGAGTCAGACAGGTTGTTCATGACGTGAATCAGCCCTAAAACGGCACCGATGATGCCGATGGTGGGGGCATATCCTCCGGCCGCCTCGAAAATTTCTGCGCTGACCTTGGCGTGCTCTTCGAATGAGTTCAGCTCAATCTCCATGGTTTCCCTGAGCTTTTGCGGGTCGATACCATCCACCACCAGGGAGATGCCCTTCTTGGTGAAGGCGTCCTTGACCGTCTGTGCCTCCTGCTCAAGGGAGATCAAGCCGTTGCGCCGGGCCTTGGCCGCATAATTGATGATGTTCTTGATCACCGCCTCAGGGTCGTCCTTCGGCGGGAAGAGGGCCTTGCGCGCATCCTTCAGCGCATGCAGGATGCTCTCAAGGGGAAAACTGACAAAAGTTGCGCCCATGGTGCCGCCCAAGACGATGAGGGCGGCCGTGGGCTGAATGATGGCGCTGACATGCCCCCCTTCAAGGATCTGTCCGCCGATGACCGCGCCGAAACCCAGTATCAGACCGATTATAGTTGCTATGTCCATTATTCGAGCCCCTACGGAAAACCGCTGTCAGAGAGGACAGACCGGCCGGTAGTTATCCTTGCGTTGCCGCAGGAGGTACTTTCGTTTCACATCTGTAAAGGAACGGCGTTGAATGCCGGCCTTGAAGGTGATGATCCGGCCGACGATCACCGCCGCCGGCTCAAGGACCAGGTAACGGTTACCGTTCAACAGGGCAATGTGGGTATCAGGGGTCTCCTCGATGGTCTCGATTAGATCCGGATTGAGATATAACTCGCTGCCGTCCATTCGCGTCAGTCTGATCATGCCGCACCTGTCTCCAATGTTGCTCTTTACCATTTGTTTCGGTCTGAAGAACCGAATCTTTAGCCCGATTTTGGATGAAAGTTGCCGCAGGCTTTGAATTCGCGCTGAAAAAAAAGGCCAACTTGTGCGCCAAAGCGCTCGAATGGCCTTTAAAGAAGGGCAGAACAGAGTAACTGCCTGCTTTTCAAATGTAGTCAAGCAAGGACAACTGGCTGATTTTGGCGGTAGCGGACAAGGCGGCCTGAAAGGCGGTCTGCTGCTGGGTGAGTTCCGTGGCTGCCTTGGCATAATCCACATTCTGCTTGCTGCCGATGATGTTTTTCAAGGTGTTCTGGTTGTTGACGATCATGGTCTTGGCGTTGTCCAACCGCATCTTGTTCCCCGCCACCACGCTCTGGGCCGCGTTGATCTGATCGGCCGCAGCCTTCATGTTCTTTACCCCATCGGTGATATCGGCGGAGGAACCGGTGGTGATGGCATTGATCAGGGCATTGATGTTGGCAATGATGTCGGTCGGTCTGGTACCGGCACCGGCACCTGAAGCCGACCCCACCGGAGGAGTCCCGCCGCGAAGCAGGTCACCGCCGGTGATATTGATGGCGACGGACGAGTTTTTGGCAATGTTCACATAAATGTCGTCATCGGTGCCGTTGAAGGTCCCGGCGGCATCGAAAGGTGCCGTACTGTTGTCGAAACCGCCGAAGACATACTGGTTGCCGATCTGGGTGTTTCCAAGGTCGATCAGCTGGTCTTTCAGCTGTGTGAGATTGGTTGTGGCATTGGCGATCATGTTGGGATCGGTGCTGGTGCTGATCATGTTGCTGGCGACGGTTTTCACCTGGGCCATGATCGACGCCATACCGCTCAGGGCCGTATCCGTGATGCCAAGCCAGATGTTTCCCTTATCGATGTTGCTCAGGTACTGGTCCCCCTCGGTGACCCCGTTCTGCAAGGCGAGGATCTGCCGCGTCGAAATGGGATCGTCGCTTGGCCGGTTGATGTTGGAGCCGGAAGCCAGCTGTTCCTGCAGCTTGTCAAGTTTCGACCTTCCCTGTTGGAGGTTATAAAGGGCATTGTCTGCCGTCATACCCGGAGTAACACGCATCGTCATATCTCCTGTCCCTGTATTACTACCGCACCATCGCCAGGATGGTATCCATCATTTCGCCCCCGGCCTTAACCAACCGTGCCGCCCCTTCGAAGGCCCGCTGATACTTGAGGAGATTGGTCAGTTCCTCGTCCAGTGAAACGCCGGAGTTGGATTCCCGCAAGGTATTCAACTGTTTCAAAAAGGCCTCGCCCTGTGCCGTGGTGTTTTTCGCCTGCTGCACATCGACGCCCACGTTACTGACGAAGGCGTTGAAAAAGTCGGCTACGGTGCTGTTGCCGGTGCTGAAGGCAAGGGCCGCGTCCTTGATCCCGGCAATAAGCAGGGCATTGCGGTTGTCCCCAGGACCGGTGGTCGGGTTGGCGCCCGCGGCGATTATGGCAGGATCGGCAACTATGGCGCCGCGAACGGCGATATCGGCGCTTGTGGTGCCGGTGAAGAAATCTTCGTTGGTGGTGCCGCCGAGGCCGGTGCCGGCCCGGTGCTGGGTGTTGACCTGGATGATGACATTGCCCGCCAGTTCGTTCAGCATGCCCAGGTAACCCGGCACGATGTCGTCCCGCACCTGCAATGTGCCGCCGATTTTGCCGTAGGCGTTGCCGGCGCCGCCGATCGTGGCGGTCACATCTGTAAGAGGGGCGCCTGTCGGCGGGTTTGCCAGATCGGTGATGTAAATATGATTCTGCGGCGGCACCCCGACAGCTCCGGTGACCACATTGCGGTACTGATTGCCGCTTACCAGTGTCTCTCCGCCAAGAGTGGAAACGGTTATCGTTCCATTCGCCTGTTCCGCAGTGGTTACCCCCACCTGGCCAGAGAGTTCCTGGATGAGATAGTCCCGCTGGTCCTTCATTTCGTTGACATTCCCCCCCATTGCCTGGGTGGTCATGATCTGCTGGTTGAGCTGAGCGATGCTACTCAATTTGTCGCTGATGTCGGCGGTGATGCTGACCAGGTCCTGGTCCGAACGGGTGATCACTGTATTGAGACTGGTATTCAGCTGGTGAAAGGTGTCCACCAAAATTTGGGAACGGGCGAGCATTGCCTGCCGCTCAGGGCTCCCCTGGGGATTGAGGGAAAGGTCCTGCCATGCCCCGAAGAAACTCTCCATGGCCTTCCCCAGGCCGTCGGTCGTCACCTCGTTGAAAAGGGGCTCCACTTGCTCCAGTGCTGTCTGTTTCGCCAGGTTCTGCTCATAAGTGCTGTTGCCGTTGACTACCTGCGTCTGCAACAGATTGTCGTAAGAACGCTGAATGGCAACGACCTCTACCCCACCGCCAATGGGAAAACTGGAGGCAATATTAGCCGGCCCGCTTTCCATGATGACCCGTTGCCGGGAATAGCCGGCAGTGTTAACATTGGCGATGTTCTCGCTGGTCACCTCGATCGCCTGGCGCTGGGCGGCAATCCCCCTTGTGGCAATACTGAAGATGTCGTTAATCCCCATTCATATCTCCTTGCACACCAGCCTGGCTCCGCCGCTGCCGGTTCGCAACGTCCCGGCTTCGCCATAGGTGGCGGCATTATTGAATACGTTGTTGAAGAATTTGAGCGAACGGCCCACCAACCCCAGGGAATCCTGGAGCAGGTTACGATTTCGGGAAAGGAGGGTATCCAACTCCGTGGTAGAGCTAGTGAGATTATCCTGCACTCCCTGCAGAACGGTACGCTCCCGTACGGAGATCCGTGCAATGAGGGGCGACAGCCTGTCGTTACCCTCAAGCCCCAGCGCTGTCCCGGCCTTTGCCAGAAGGACTTTGCAGTCACCATTCAGGCGTTCGAGCCGAGCCATGGCATCGTCTATTTCCGCCTGATTGGTCTCAAGCCGTGCCAGATCAAGCGCGGTTATGCAACTCTGTTCCTCTTCCAGCAGCCGATGCATATCGTCCAGAAGCGCCCCTTTTTCCTGCAGGGTCATTATGAGCTCGTCTATACCAGCAGTCATGCCCAACCTCCAGTCCCGTAACTCTCCATCATCTTTGCCGCCACCAGCTCCGCATCGACCCGGTAAGTGCCGAAGCCGAGCTCTTGCTTCATCAATGCCACCCGCTCGAGTCTCATTTCCGGCAGGGCGGCAACCGATTTTTTCAGTGCATCTATTTCCCTGCCTGCCGGGGATATCTCGATAATATCTGACGGGCCGGGTGTGCCGTTTGCTGCTTCCGTTACTGCGGTTTTACCGTGATAGAAATCAATGATGTGTAACTGGCTCTGTTGATCTACTTTCACCGAAACCGCCTTTCGTCATCGCAGCTCTGCCGTGTCAGTCACTGCCGGGCTTTTTCCTTCCCGCCCCTGCAGCCGTCAATTGTTTTTCAATAATGCGGGCAAGGCCTAGACTGCCGTTTTCCGCCACAGCCTTTGCGTATTCCTGGTCCAGAAGGGAACGGTACACATCTTCGCCGTGGCCGCCGCCGGTCAGGGTGTCCCCGCCGACCGTTTCGCGCATGGATTTGAGCATCATGCCGACGAAAAGGCTTTCGAATTCCTTGGCCACCTTCGCGGCATTAATATTCTTCTTTTCGGCCGATTGCTGCCCGAGCTTTAGGGATTGTGTCCGAAGGGTCTCCAGCGGCACGGTCGGCAAGGCCCTTTCTTTGATCTCCATCGGTTCGTCCCTTTCATCTGCTGTCATATGCCGGTTCCGGGCCGCTGTCCGTCATCCTATATGACCGACAGTTCCGCGTTCAGCGCCCCTGCTGCCTTGATCGCCTGCATGATGCCGATCAGGTCGCGAGGTGTTACCCCCAGGGCGTTGAGGGCACGCACCACATCGCTGATGTTGGTTCCCTGTGGCACCACAGCCAGGCTGCCCCGATCCTCCTTCACCTTCACGGCTGTCCGTGGGACGACCTTGGTCTCGCCGGTCCCAAACGGTGCCGGCTGAGAAACCATCGGCGTTTCCTTCACATGGAGGGTCAGGTTTCCATGGGAGACCGCCACGGAAGAGATGCGCACATTCTCGCCGATGACGATGGTGCCGGTGCGCTCGTTGAGCACCACTTTGGCCATGACGTCGGGGTTGACCTCAAGCCGCTCCAGCTCGGCGACGAATTCCACCGGCCTGCCGAGAAAGCTATCGGGCAGAGCCAGCTGCACCGAACCCGGATCGGACAGTGAGGCAACCTGGGCCTTGAACTTCCCGTTGACCGCTGCAGCTATCCTGGAGGCGGTGGTAAAGTCGGGCTGATGCAGGTTGAGGCGCAGCACATTGCGGCCGGCCAGCACGTTTGGCAGTTCCCGCTCCACCAGCGCCCCGGCCGGGACCCGCCCGGCTGTAGGATGATTCTTCTGCACGGTCGCCGCCTGTCCGCCGTAGGAAAAGGAATTGGTCAGCACCGCCCCTTGGGCTACGGCGTAGACCTGGCTGTCTCCCCCTTTCAGCGGAGTCATGAGCAAGGTCCCGCCAGCCAGACTCTTGGCATCCCCCACCGACGAAACGAGCACATCGAGGGTATTGCCCTGCTTGGCAAAGGGGGGGAGCGTGGCGGTCACCATGACCGCCGCCACGTTTTTGACGGTGATGTCGGCACGGTTGATGGTGATACCCATCCGCTCCAGGGTGTTCACCAGGGACTGGACCGGGAACTTGGTCTGATCGCTGTCGCCGCTGCCGTTCAGCCCGACGACGAGGCCATACCCCATTAACTGGTTTTCCCTGACGCCGTCGAAAGCGGCAATGTCCTTGATCCGCACCGCAAGTGCCAACTGGGGCAGCAGAAGCAGCAGTATTACTAAAGTACAAAAAGTCCTGGTCATATTCCCATGAACCTCGTTATGGACAATGGTCAGAACGGCCAGATGACGTCCAGTATCCCCATGAGCCAGCCCGGCTTCTGTCTGTCGCTGATGATACCTTTGCCGCTGTATGTGATGCGGGCATCGGCAATATAGATGGAGTTGACCACGTTGTCGGCACTGATATCGCGGGTGCGGACGGTGCCGGTAAGGACGATAACCTGGTCCTCGTTGTTGACCTTGACGTTGCGCTTGCCTTCGATGAGCAGGTTGCCATTGCCGATGACGTCGATGACCTTGGCAGTGATTGTGGCGTGCAGGTTTTCTTCGCGGGTGGTTTTGCCGCTGCCGTCATATTTGGAGTCGTAGCTGGCGCTCAAAAGCTTGTTCAGGTCCATCCAATTGGAGATGCCGGTGACGTTGGTTTCCAGCCCCATCAGTTTTGGGATTCCGGCGGAAATACTGCTGCCGCGGCTGGTGCCGGTCGTGGCTTCTTTACTGGCGCTGGCCTGTTCCGTAATGACCACGGTAACCGTATCCCCTCTCCTGCGTGCCTTGAGATCTTCGGCAAAACCTGCCGAGGAGTCCTGCCAGATGGAGCCATTGGCATAGCTGGGCCTCGCCTGCTGCAGCTGTTCGTCAAAAGCGGGGGTCCTAACCTCCGAACTCTGGAAGGAGCAGCTGGTCAAAAACAGGGGAACAGACAGCACCAGGCATTTTGCGACCGTTCGAAGATCCATGGCTAAAAGTCCACCTTTACCGTTTCCCCATCGATGACCCGTGCCGGGAACTCCTTTTGGGAGGAGAGGTTTCTCACCATGATCGTATCCCCTTCCGCCCCCGCATTCCTTGCCTTGCCGGCAGCCGTAATGCGCAAGGTGCCGCTTTCCGCGATGATGGTGACCAGCTGACCGCTTTTAACGAGCGGCACCCGTTCCAGATTATCAGGCCTTATGGGGTTGTTGCCGCGCACGGCGGTCCGCACCCGCTTGCCGACGACCTCTTCCACCGAGCGGACGAATCGTCCCTGCAACCGGGAGAGTCCCCTCTTCTGCACCGCCACGTCCGCCGCGCCGATGATCTGACCATGTTCGAGAGGACGAGCCGCCACCACCATCTCGGCAAAGGCTTCCACCTCCACCTTGACCGGCACGTTGCGCTCGACCCGCCCGTCCACCCTGACGATCAGGGCAAGATTGGCGTTCCCCCACCCTTCCCAGCGATCCGGCGCCACCATCTCGTAGCTCACCTCTCCGGCAGGAAGGGACAAGTCGCCACTGTAAGCGATCGTCCTGATGTCGATCTCCAGCCCCAGGTTGTCGCATTTCTGCCGCAGGTAGTCCGAAACCACCCGGCGCACCTCCGCCTCCTTCACCACCTGTCCTGCAGCCAGTGCATGGGAACCGAAAAGAAGCAACATTAGCGCTGTCAATAAAATGACTCTCATTGCCATGCTTTCTGGGGCGAGTTTTTTTCGTGAGTTCAAGGCAGTCAAAGGATTACGCGGAGGCGTACCGGTGGGTACGCCGCACAAGCAATCCTGCAGACGAACGCAGAAATCGCGGAAAAGGCTCGTCCTCCTATCTACCGCTTCAGGTTATTTGCGGTCTGCAGCATCTCATCCGCCGCCTGCACCGCCTTGGAGTTGATCTCATAGGCCCGCTGGCCGACGATCATGTTGACCATCTCTTCGGCGACGCTGACGTTGCTCATTTCCAGATAGCCCTGGCTGATGGTGCCGATGCCGTTCTGGCCGGAGGTTCCGGTCGTGGCCGTTCCCGAGGACTCGGTTTCCTTGAAGAGATTGTGCCCCTGACTGGAAAGGCCGGCCGGATTGGAAAAAGTGGCCAACTGGATGGTGCCGACGTTGGTGGGCGTGCTCTGTCCCGACTGGATGACCGAGACGGTGCCATCATTGCCGATGGTGATGCTCGTGGCATTGCTGGGAATAACCACCTCCGGCAGAAGCGGATAACCCTCGGAGGTCACCACCCGCCCCTGACTGTCCTTTTTGAAGGCACCGGCACGGGTGTACTCAGTGGAGCCATCAGGCATCTGGATCTGGAAAAAACCATCACCTTCGATGGCGATATCCAACTCATTGCCGGTCTGGGTAACGTTGCCGGTGGTAAAAATTTTGGTGACGGCAGCCGGCTTCGAACCAAGACCGACCTGGATGCCGGTGGGAATCTGGGTGGAGTTCGTGGATGGCGCCCCGCTGGTGCGCATGCTCTGGTACATGAGGTCATGGAAGTCGGCACGGCTCTTCTTAAAGCCGGCGGTGTTGACGTTGGCCAGATTGTTGGCAACCACATCGATATTCAGTTGCTGGGCCTGCATCCCCGATGCGGCCGTCCATAATGCCCTGATCATTGCTACCTCCGTAAATCGGTTCTATGTTCTATGTTCTATGTTCTATGTTCTATGTTCTATGTTCTATGTTCTATGTTCTATGTTCTATATTCGGGGCGTAAGTTTTAACCTAGAACCTCGAACCTAGAACCTAGAACAGCCTTAAACCCTTCCCAGATCGTTGGCCGCTTTCCCGGTCAGATCGTCATAGCTCCGCACCACTTTCTGGCACGATTCGAAGTAGCGGGTGGTCTCGATCAGCCGCACCATCTCGGCAACCACATTGACATTGGATCCCTCAAGGGCTCCCTGTTGCACGGTCGTGGCCGTAACGGCGACCGGCGTATCCTGGGGATTGATGGGGACAAACAGTCCCTCCCCCAGTTTCTGCAGGTTGTACGGCTTGGGGAAATCCACCACCTCCAGGGTGCCTACAGGAGTGCCGTCCACAAGGATCGCCCCCTTGGCGTCGATATCCACCTGACCACCGCTGATAGTGATCGGCCCGTTACCCTGTACCTGGTAGCCTTCGCTGGTCACCAGCCGGCCGCCGGCATCGAGACGAAAGTTTCCCTGACGGGTATAGGCCCGCCCCTGTGGAGTGGTGACGACGAAAAAGCCATCCCCGTTCAGGGCCAGATCGAGAGTGTTGCCGGTCTGGGTGAGCGGCCCGGGTGAATAATCGGTGAAGAACTTTTCACCGCTGAAAACGGGGGAATCGCTGAGCGTCCCCGGCTGTTGCGTCTGGCTCTTGGATGAGGCAAGGACGCTCTCGAACTGCAGGCGGTCCCCCTTGAATCCGGCAGTATTGGCGTTGGCCAGGTTGTTGCTGATCACGTCAAGCCTGCGCATGGCCGCCAAGTTGCCGGAGAGCGCCGCATAAAGGCCGCTGTTCATGTATTAGCTCCTTTTCTTCAGGGATAACGGTTTCCAAGGCCGTCTATTCATGGGCGGTGCAGCTTCATCCTGCCCCGCAGCCTAAGCAGCGCCTGGCTGTGCAGCTGGGAGATGCGCGATTCGGTAAGATGGAGCACGGCGCCGATCTCCTTCAGGTTCATCTCCTCATAGTAGTAGAGGGTGATGACGATCCGCTCCTTTTCCGGGAGGTTGTCGATGGCCTCGGCGAGCCCTTCCACGGTCTGCCGGGCGATGAGCTGATTCTGGGGGCTTTCGATCCCCTTGTCCTCCAGGACGTCCAGGAGCCCCAAGGGGCTGCCGTCCTCATCCATCCAGGCGTCATCAAGGCTGACAAAGGAGAGGAAGTGGATCTCCTCCAGGAGGTGGAAGTAAGCTTCCAGGTCAAGCCCCATGGCTGCAGCGACCTCATCGCTGGAGGGATTCCTTCCCAGACGCTGCTCCAGGGCCGAGAATTCCCGCTCCAGGCGCTTGAACTTGTCCCGCAGCGACCGGGTCAACCAGTCCTGGGAGCGGAGTTCGTCCATAATGGTACCCCGGATGCGCTGCTCGGCGAAGGTCTTGAACATTACCCCCCGGGAAGGATCAAAGCGCTCCGCTGCGGAAATAAGACCTATGACGGCGGCGCTCCGCAGATCGTCCCGGTCCAGGTGAGGAGGAAGAGCCGAAGCGATGCGATCCACCAGGAACTTCACCAGGGGAAGATGGGAGACGACCAGTTCGTCCCGGTCGGGAACCGCACCACGCTGAGCCTCTTGTTCATACGCCTTGAGTAGACAGTTCATATACGCTCCGATCCTGCGGCACCGGGGAACTCTTTCCTGGAAAGAAACTGAATGTTTCCCTTCAGCCGGTTGTCGCAACTGCTTGCCATAATCCTTCTCGCCAATGCCGTGTAGCAGCGGGAGGCCCTGCCGTTGGGGTAGAGCTGACAGACCGGTCTCTGGCTTCTTACCGCCTCTCCCACCAAGTCGTCCCGCAGGATGCAACCCATGAAATCCATGGAGACTTCCAGAAAACGATCCGCCACATTGAAGAGCTTGTCATACACCCCCACCGCTTCCTTCTGGTCCCGGGCCATATTGACCAGCACCTTGAAATGCCGCTCGCCGTAACGGGTGGAGAGCAACTTGATGAGTGCGTAGACATCGGTAATGGAGGTGGGCTCCGGCGTGACCACCACCAGTATCTCCCGGGCCGCCACATTGAAGTAGGTGACATTTTCCGAGATGCCAGCTTCGGTGTCGATGATGAAGACATCGAAGTTTTCCTCCAGCCGGTCCAGCTCATCCAGGAGCTTGAGCCGCTCCGGCGTCCCCAGGCTGGTATATTCCTGGACCCCTAACCCGGCAGGGACGACCTTTATCCCCCCCGGTGCGGAGATGATGATGTCGTTCAGGTCCTTTTCCCCCGAGAGCACATGATTCATGGTGAAAACCGGGCGCAGTCCCAGGAGGATGTCGATGTTTCCCACCCCCAGATCGGCGTCGATCACCAGGACCTTTTTTCCCTGGTTCGCCAGCGCCACCGCCAGGTTGACCACCACATTACTCTTACCGACCCCCCCTTTGCCGCTGGTTACGGAGATGACCCGGATATTCTGACGGCTGCTGATCCTTCCCGCATAAAGGTTCACATCGCGCCTGGTGGCGTTTACCGTACCGGCCAGATGTCGCAGGGTATCGGCTTGATCACTGCTCATTGCTCCGTCTCCCGCAGCACCAGGTTGGCCAGTTTCCGCGCCGTCGCCACCTCGATGTCCTCCGGCACCTTCTGGCCCGTTGTGAAGTAGGAAAGGGGATACTTGTTGCGAACCTGGGCGTTGACGATACAACCGAAGCTCTCGCTTTCATCGAGCTTGGTGAAAAGCAGCCTGCTGATGGGAAGAACACTGTAGTTGGCGACGATCTCATTCATCTCCCTGTCCCTGGTGGTGGCGGAAATGCAGAGGTAGGTCTCGATGGCCGGATGGGATTCCAGGTAAACCTTCAGTTCCTCCAGTTTTTCCCGATCCTTGGGACTCCGGCCGGCCGTATCGATGAGAATCAGGTCCTTGTCCGCATGCTTCGCCAGAACCGTCTCCAGTTCCTTGACCGTAGCTGCCACTTCAAGGGGGACATCCATGATCTTGGAATAGGTCTTCAACTGCTCGATGGCACCGACCCTGAAGTTGTCGGTGGTGATCATGGCGACCCGCGCCCCCTTGTTGAGGGCATACATGGCGGCCAGCTTGGCGATGGTGGTGGTTTTACCGACCCCGGTCGGGCCAACGGTGGCCATGATGCGCGGGCCGGCCTTTTTCAGGCGCAGCGGCCCCGAGCACTTGATGATGCCGGCAAAGGCATCGATCAGCCGCTCCCGCAGAGCCTCCAGTTCTTCGCCCAGTTCCGCCGCCGGGCGGATCAGCTCAAGGAGAGCCTGGATGCTATCGGCACCCACCTCTTCCGAGCGCAGCTCAGTAGCCAAAAGCTCCAGCGCCTCTTCCGACAGGTCGCCGTCGTCAGCCAAATTTTTGACTTCCAGCATCTCCCCGCCGGCAACAACCGGAAAGGAGACCGGCTTGGAGGCTTTCTCCTCCTTGGCAGCCACCGCATTGAGCAACAGTTTCTTGATCTCCTCCATATCCTCCCGAGCGAAGGTCCGGGGGGCAGCACCTTCACGCTGGGGCTGAAACGGCTTGACCTCGCTTTCCGGCATTTCAACCACCGCCACGGGAGCAGGCTCCTTTTTTTCGGTCTCTTTCTTCGCCAGCGCCTCGACCCGTTCCTTCAGTTCCCGCAGTTCCCTGGCCAGGGGGGCAAGCATGGAATTCTGGAATTCCTCCTTGGTGCTCAGCTCCCGTTCCGGCTTTTCCTGGTAATAGACCGGGCGCTGTACCGGCTTCTGCTCAAGAGCTGCGGTTACCTCGTAGTACGGCTTGGAAAAGAGGCCAAGAATCCCCTTGCGCCGCTCCTGCTTCGAAGAGAGGATCATTGCATCCAGTCCCATTTCGGCCTTGACCATTTTCAAGGCCTCCGACATGTCTGCCGCCTGGAAAGTTTTAACTAGCATCGAGACTTACCATCCCTAACGATTGGATTTTTATGCTGGGCGGAATCTCATTGTGGGAGATAACCGCGAGGTTCGGCATGTACCGGTCGGTGAGTTTCTTCATGTGCCTTCGGACACTGGGAGAGGCAATAACTACCGGTGCGGTCCCGGTCTGGTCGAACCTCTCCGCCCCTTTGCGTATGGCAGTCAAGATATTCTGGGCAGTGGCCGGTTCGATGGCCAGGTAGCTTCCCTGCTCGGACATCTGCACCGCATCGGCGATTGTTTCCTCCACCTCCCGGTCGAGGGTCAGTACCCAGAGGGTGTCGTCCTCCCGCTTGTACTGCTCGACGATATAGCGGCCGAGGCTCTGGCGGACGAACTCGGTGAGGGTATCGGGATCCTTGGTTACCCCGCCGTAATCGGCAAGGGTTTCCAGAATGGAACGGAAATCCCGGATGGAAACATTTTCCCGGAGCAGATTCTTCACCACCCGCAGCACCGTCCCCAGGCTCAAAAGCGACGGCACCAGCTCCTCCACCACCTTGGGGAGAGTTGACGACAGGGTGTCCAGAAGCTGCTGCAGCTCCTGCCGCCCCACCAGCTCGTGGGCGTGCTTCTTGATGATTTCGCTGATGTGGGTAGCCAGGATGGTCGTGTTATCCACCACGGTGTAGCCGCAGACCTGGGCCTGCTCACGGTCCCGCCCCTTAATCCAGATGGCGGGAAGGCCGAAAACCGGCTCGGTGGTCCGTGTCCCCTCCAGGGTGCCGGAAGCACTGCCGGCATCCATGGCGAGATACTGGCCGTTGAGCTCGCCGCCGCTCACCTTGGCACCGTTGATCATGATGTTGTATTCATAGGGTTTCAGCTGCAGGTTGTCATGGATATGGATGGGAGGGACGATGAAGCCCATGCGCTGGGCATATTGCTTGCGGATGGAGCGGATGCGGTCGAGCAGCTCGCCGTTTTGTGCCGCATCAACCATGGGCACCAGTCCGTAGCCCACTTCCAGCTCCAGCATATCCAAGGGGCGGATCGTCCCGATCTGGTCCGCTTCCTCCGCCTCCTGGGCATTCGCAGCATCTAGATCCTCCTGCTGCACTTCTTGTTTCTCCACCGCCAGCCGCCCCGCGAAAAAGGCCGCACCGGAGATGAGCAGAAAGGGGAAGTGGGGCAAACCGGGAATGAGGGCAAAGACGAACATGACGCCGGATGCGATGTAAAAGGCCTTCGGGTAATTGAGGAGCTGGCCTGAAATTTCGTGGCCGAAGTTCTTTTCATCGGCTGAGCGGGTGACGATGATGCCGGCGGCGGTGGAGATGATCAGCGCCGGAATCTGGGCCACGAGCCCCTCCCCCACCGTCAGCAGGGTATAGTTGGAAAGGGCCGTGGCCAGCTCCATTCCCTGCTGCCAGACACCTATGACAAAGCCGCCGATGATGTTGATGAGCATGATGAGAATGCCGGCAACAGCATCCCCACGGACAAACTTGCTGGCACCGTCCATGGAGCCGTAAAAGTCGGCCTCGCGGGCGATTTTCGACCGGCGGAGCTTGGCCTCCTTGTCGGTGATGAGGCCGTTGGAGAGATCGGCATCGATGGCCATCTGCTTGCCCGGCATGGCATCCAGGGTGAAACGGGCGGCAACCTCCGCCACCCTTCCTGCGCCCTTGGTAATGACGACGAAATTGATGACGACGAGAATGAGAAAAACGACGGCGCCGACCACGTAGTTGCCGCCGACGACAAAGAGGCCGAAAGCCTTTATCACCGCCCCGGCAGCCTCTGCCCCTTCACTGCCGTGGAGCAGGATCAATCGCGTCGAAGCGATGTTCAGGGCCAGTCGGAAAAGGGTAGTGATGAGGAGTATGGAGGGAAAGATGGAAAAATCCAGGGCCTGGATCGTGTAGAGGCTGACCAGCAGGATCACCAGGGCAATGGTGATGTTGGCGGCAAGAAAGACATCGAGGACGAAGGCAGGCAGCGGAATGATCATCAGGGCAAGGATGCCGATCAGGGCAACCGCCATGTAGATGTCGGAATTCTTCCGGAAGGGCTGAATATCGATTGCTTCTGCTGCCGGAGCCATCTATAAAATTCCTTTGAAAAATCAAGGGCTTTTTAGCTGCGCAGACTGTTGTGCAACCGTTGTGCCATCGGGGGGAAATGGTCATTCAGCCGCGGTGGAAAGGGATAGAGGGGAAAAGGCCGTTCCGGTTGCGGAGCAGGCATGGAGGTAAAATCGTCCGTAAAAGACAGCATTTTGAATGGCCTCAGGTCAAGATTTTGACCCCATGGCAATAACTGGAGTGGTGCTTATCGTTCCCGTATTTAACGTGGGCATGTTCACATTTCCGATTGAAAATTTACCTGTTTGGCTATATATTTTTTTCCTTTTTTAATCCTATGCGGGAAGAAGCACCCATGCGCATGAAAAATCTCCTTGTATTGCTGATGTCGGCCCTGTTCCTCGCAGGATGTACCACCATGGTACCGAAGGAAAACCTTCCCTTTCCCCTGACCAATCAGGAATTTCCCGATCCGGTCAAGGTCGTTTCCATTCCCCTGCCGATCATTGCCTCCAGTCCAAACGAAGGCATTACCTATGGAGCCCTGAACGCCTTTCTCCTCCACAACAAAAAAGGAGAGGTCAGCACCCTCGTCGCTCCCCAGGTCAACTACAACGAAAACTTCGGCACCACGACCACCCTCTTTGCCACCTTCTACCCCATTGAAGACCGCTATTGGGAAGTGGCGCTGTCAAAATCCACCAAGGTCAACGACGACTTCGAGTTCAAGCTGCGCGACAAAACTCTCCTCGACAAGAAACTTGAACTGAATGCCTTCCTCTTCTCCCTGACCGACGGCTCGGCACGTTTCTTCGGTTTCCAGCAGTCAAGCCAGAAAAGCGACGAAACCAACTACGCTGACAGTGAAACCGGCTTCAACCTTACCGCCGGCTATCAAATTCTCAAGCATGTGCAACTGGTGGTGGGGGAGCGCTTCAAGGATGTGGATATCAAGCAGGGAGCAATCACCAAGGTCCCCTTTATTGGGGAGAAGTTCGATTCGAGCAGCGTACCGGGCATCGGCGGTTTTACCGCCCATGCGCAAAAGATCGGTCTTATCTATTCCACCCTCGACTCCCCCACCCTCCCCACTTGGGGGGGTTATGCCAAGGCCTCTGTCGAAGGAAGCATCAAGCGGTTCGGCAGCAGCGCCGACTATCGCCATTACGAGGCAGAAATCAAGGCTTATTACCCCCTGATGAATGCCCGGTTCATCAGTGTCGGCCGGCTCGCCTACAACCAGACCCTGGGGAACGATGTCCCCTTTCTCGAAAGAAGTATCCTGGGCGGGGAAACGACCCTGCGTGGTTACGGACGGAACCGTTTCATCGACAGCAGTTATTTTCTCTGTAATCTTGAGGAAAGAATCAGGCTGTTCCGGTGGGAAATTTTCGATGTAAATGCGGACTGGGAAATAGCCCCGTTCATAGATCTGGGGGCGGTCATGGAAAGGCTGGACAAGGCCAGCACCAGGAGCTTCGAATTCAACCCGGGCATCGGCTTTAGGGCTGTGGTACGTCCCAACATCGTCGGCCGGGTCGATCTGGGCATCGGCAAGGAAGGACCGGCGGTCTTCGTCGGGCTGGGGTATCCGTTTTGAACCGGTTCTATGTTCTGGGTTCTAGGTTGTAAACATAGAACATAGAACTTAGAACCTTGAACCCTGGTGCGTACCCCTTCGCACCAGCTCGTTATCGATAGTGTTCAGCACCTCGAACTTCTGCAGCGACCAGAGCGGCGCGATGAGATGGTCGCGGTTGCCGTCGCCGGTCAGGCGCTGGACGCTCATGGCCGGGTCGAGCCTTTCCAGGAAGTCGCAGACCAGTCCCACGTATTCATCCCGGTCAAGCATCCTCACCCTTCCCTGCGCATATTCCTCTTCCAGGGGCGTATCCCGCATAACGTGGAGCAGATGGAGCTTCACCCCATCCACCCCCAGCTCGTTCAGTACCGCAGCCCCCGCCAGCATTTCCTCCCATGTCTCCCCAGGAAGTCCAAGGATGATATGGGCACAGACCCTGATCCGCCGCGCCTTGCATTCCCGTACCCCTCTGACGAAGGAGGCGAAATCATGCCCCCGGCGGATGAGACGCAAGGTCCGGTCCAGGTGAGACTGCACCCCCAGCTCCAGCCAGGAATAGGTCTGCTCTGCGTATGATGCCAGGAGATCCAATGTCTCGGGGGGAAGGCAGTCGGGACGGGTGCCGACAATGAGACCGACCACATCCTGCACGGCCAGGGCTTGATCGTAAAGGTGCCGCAGATGTTCGACAGGGGCATGGGTGTTGGAGTAAGGTTGAAAGTAGGCGAGAAATTTCTTCGCCTTGTACTTTCTCGTCATCACCTCTTTGCCATGTTCGAGTTGTTCAGGAATGGATGCGCCGCGGATAATGCCGAAGGATCCGGAACCGGAGCCGCCGCAATAGATGCAGCCGGCCGTCCCGACCGTGCCGTCGCGGTTTGGGCAGCTGAAGCCGGCATCCACGGATATGCGATGGACACGGCAGCCAAAGACCCGCTTCAGTTCTTCGGAAAAGATGTTGTAGCGTTTTCCCCCTGGGAACATCAGTGCAGAGGCCTCACTTTACAACCTCGAAGGCATTTCTTTCCCTGTTCCAGGTATATCCCCTGCCGCTCCAGATGGCCTCGATTGTTGCCCAGTCCAGCCCCAGCCCTTTCATCTCCTCGGTCACATAATAGGCAGGCATGATCTCACTGTCGTCAATGCGTCCGTCACCATTGCCGTCCGCCCAGTGAAAGGGAGCGATGCCGACCTTGCCGCTGCCGCCAATGACTGCAGCCCGATTGCTGCCCCCCGAATGGACGAGAATGGTACCCTTGAGTTGTGCCTGGCTGTTGAGGGGGGCGTCCGTGGGAACCTGCACCACGTAAGAGATTTTCACTGCGCCACTGCCCCCCGCAATCAACCAGCGGACCTCTTCCGAAGGGGATTTTGCCGATGCAGCCGGAGGCGTGGCATTGACAAGTCGCCAGCCGCTGGGGAGCTTTTCCTTGACAATCAGGCCACCACGGGTGTTATCCCGCCTGGTCACGGTTATCTGGACCGGCATCAGCTGCCCTGGGGCACAATAATGGGGCAGCCACCGCTCGGCAACTGCAGGTGCGGCCGCTCTTGCCAGGATGAAATACGCACCGAGACCAACCAATGCCGCGATTGCTACCGCCATAAGCGCAACCCGCCTCCGGCTTTTTTTCGGCGGCAGCGGCAGTTCAACTTGCGGGGGTTCCTCAGCCGGAGCAACGGATTCCCGGCGCAGGATCTCGTCCAGGCTCACTTCCAGCGCCAGGGCCAGTTTCTCGGCATTATCCCGCTTGATGGTCGGGTAGCGGTTGTTTTCCCACCTGGAAATGGTATCGGTAGTAACGCCAACCACATTGGCCACGTAAAGCTGCGTAAGCTTCTTCGTCTCGCGAATACTTTTTATGCTGGCGCCGTCGATGGCAACGCTGGCCGAGGTTGCTTTTTCTATTTTATCTGGTAGATTTTCCATATAAAAATTATTAATAAATTATCATTCCCAGGGAAGTTTCGTCGCCTGGAATTCGTCTTTTTGAACCCGACATCGGGTGGAATTACTATAGATGTCCATAGCTACCCTACCATGCGCATGGTATTTTTTAAACACCATAGTGCAGAAACATCAACCAAAAAAAGGAGAGTATCGCAATGAAAAAGATTATTGCAGCAACAGCACTCGTCATCTTCGCAGCAGGCGCCGCCATGGCGGCAGACACCATGACTTTCCCGGCAAAGAACGGGAATATCACCTTCGACCACAAGAAACACCAGGAAACCCTCAAAGACTGCAAAATCTGCCACGAGAAGGGGCCCGGCAAGATCGAAGGCTTCGGTAAGGACAAGGCCCATAAACTTTGCAAAGGGTGCCACGAAGAGAAGAAGGCTGGCCCGACCAAGTGCGGTGAGTGCCACAAAAAGTAGGGTACTCGGAACAGATTTTCCCAGCTGGGGCGAAAAGGGGCGGCATCTGCCGTCCCTTTTTTCGTTGCCAGCAGCGCCACAAAGCATGTATCTTCAGTGGAGATGAAACGCTATTTTTCCGAAAACGCCCTCCTGCAGATGCGCGAGGCCATCGCCGAAGCAGGGGGCAACGAGGTTTTTTTCCTTGGCCGTACCGACGAAGCCAAAGTAGTCATCGAGGCAGAGCCCCTCGCCCGGGGCAATACCGATGCAGTAGCGGCGATCATGATCGTCACCTCCTTCGGCGATGTGGTCATCCACAATCATCCCTCCGGTGTCCTCACCCCTTCCCAGGCAGACATAGAGATTGCATCATTACTGGGCAACCAGGGAGTAGGCTTCTATATCGTCGACAACGCCGTGGAGCGTTGTTACCAGGCAGTTTCTCCCTTTACCCGCACGGCAGTTGAACGTCTCTCCTATCCCGAGTTGGAGCGATGGTATGCACCGGGTGGAATCCTGACTGAGCACCTCAAGGGGTATGAACATCGACCTGAACAGACCCGCATGGCCTTCGCCGTCGCTGAAGCATTCAACGAGGAGCGCATCGCCGTCATCGAGGCGGGGACCGGCATCGGCAAATCCCTCGCGTATTTGCTTCCTGCAGCCCTCTGGGGACTGCGCAACAAGGAACGGGTTGTCATCTCCACCAACACCATCAATCTCCAGGAACAGCTCATCAAGAAGGACATACCCTTCCTGCAGAAACACGGAGAGCTGGATTTCCGGGCGGTGCTGGTCAAGGGGCGCAACAACTACCTCTGTCTGCGCAAGCTGGAGCACGTCAAGGCAGAGCCGAGCCTGTTCAAGGACGATGCTGCCAACGAACTGCAGACCATCATCGACTGGAGCGAAAAGACCGCCGAAGGCTGCCGCAGTGACCTTTCTTTTATTCCCCGGGATGAAACGTGGGAGGAGATAGCCTGCGAAGCGGACCAATGCGGCCGGGTCAAATGCCCCCACTATGCCCGCTGCTTCTTCTACAAGGCGCGACGGGAGGCTGCCGGCGCCGACCTCCTGGTGGTGAACCACGCCCTGCTCATGGCAGACGTGGCCGTGCGCCAGGAAACCGGCTACGGCTCCACCGCTATCCTTCCCCCCTTCGAGCGGATCGTCTTCGACGAGGGGCATCACCTGGAAGATGTGGCAACCAGCTTCCTCTCAGCCCAGGTCTCCCGCAACGGCCTGCTACGCATTCTCGGCAAGCTGCAGCATCCGCGCAAGGCCCAGCGGGGGCTGCTGCCGCTTCTTTCCACCCAACTTTCTCGGGAAGTACCGGAGGCCATGGATGATATTTACATGGAAGCGGCCGGTATCCTGGAAGGGCGTCTCATTCCCCGCCGGCTCGATCTTACCGAGGCCGTGAATCGCTCCATGGACGGGATCGGCACCGCCCTGACGGCACACCTGCGCAAGGATCCCGGCAGTAAGGAAGAGATCAAGCTGCGGGCAACCCAGACACTATATGGAACCCCGCTCTGGGCCGAAGTGGAAGAACGGGTCAATGACCTGTGCCGGGAAATCGGCGAGTATACAGTTGCCCTGAAGAACTTTCTCAAGGCGTGCGAAAAGCTGCCCGACAAGGTGCTGGAGAAGCTCTCGGGAAGCTTGGTGGACCTGAAGGGGGTCAGGGGACGCCTGGAAACGGCACAGGTGAACCTGCGTTTCTTCACTGCCCGGGACGAGGGATTCTGTCGCTGGTTCGAATCGAAAAAGACGACGAAAGGGCCGGTGGTCAAGCTCTGCTCCTCTCCACTGGAGGTGGCCGAGTCCCTGAAAAAGGTCGTCTTCGATCAGTTCAAGACCGTTATCGTTACCTCCGCCACGCTAGCCGTTGGCGAACGCTTCGATTACCTGAAAAAGCGCACCGGGCTGAGCATGATGCCCGGTCCGCGGGTCAGCGAGCTGCTCCTCGCCTCCCCCTTCGATTATCAGAAACAGACCTTCGTCGGCATCCCCACCGATATTCCGGAACCGGTCGCCTCGGGATTCGAGCCGGTCCTCAACGAATACCTGCTGCAGGCCCTGGGCATTTCCCAAGGGCGCGCCTTCGTCCTCTTCACCTCCTACAGCCTTCTCAGCCGTATCTATAACCGCCTGGCCGAGCCGCTCAAAAAAGCGGGGCTTACCCCCATGCGTCAGGGGGAGATCAACCGCCACCTGCTCCTCTCCCAGTTCAAAAAAGGGCACAATCCGGTTCTATTCGGCACCGATTCCTTCTGGGAGGGGGTTGACGTGAAGGGCAAGGCCCTGGAGCAGGTGATCATCACCCGGCTCCCCTTTAGGGTGCCGACGGAACCGATCCTGGAGGCACGCGCCGAGCATATTGCCGCCATGGGGGGCGATCCGTTCATGGAATACACCGTCCCTCAGGCGGTAATCAAGTTCAAACAGGGCTTCGGCAGGCTGATCAGGAGCAGAGACGACCGGGGTGCGGTGCTGATCCTCGACAGCCGGGTCCTGTCCAAGAACTACGGTAAGTCCTTTCTCCGCTCTCTACCGGATGTGCGACTCGTCAAGGGGGACGGGAAAGCGGTCTTTACCGCCATGGCCGAATTTTTCAGGGATTAGCCTTTATCTGCCGTCGGGCGACGAAATTGTAGCATTGGAAATAGCAGAGTGTCATGAGGATGAAGACGAAAAGGATGGAAAACTGGGCACCCGGAACCTGTGGAGCCCTGAGGATGAATACCAGGAAAAAGATGAAGACTGCTGCCTTGACGATGTCACCGGTGACCCTCTTGCGCCGCAGTGCCAGCAGGGTATCTTTAGAGAGCGAAGTGCTGCAGGACGAAACCTCCCGTTTCGCCTCATGGGCAGCGAAGCGGTAGACGGGGTAGAAGAGGACGATCTGGGCGACCACGGCCCTGATCAGGCTGTTGATGAACACCTGCTGCGGGGCCTGTGACTGGAGCCAAAAAGCGATTGCTGCAAAAAGAACAAGAAGAAATCCCTGAACCACGTAATAGATGGTGATCAGACGTTTCAACCGAGTGTAATCAAATCCGTTTGCCATAGTATCCCCGCTGTTATCAAGCATTTGAATTGACCTGCTGCACCAGGGACCATAACAAATAAAATGACGTTTTACAAGCAAAACATCCTGAGTTGGATAATGATCCAAGCATAAAAAAAGGCCCCCAAGAGAGGGCCTTTTTTCGCATGGATCAAGATCAGAGATTACTTCTTGTGGCACTCGCCGCACTTGGTCGGGCCGGCTTTCTTGGTCTCATGGCAGCCCTTGCAAAGCTTGTGAGCCTTGTCCTTGTCCAGGGTCAGTTTGCCAGGAGTACCTTCGCCGTGGCAAACTTTGCATTCATTGGCCCCGCTGTGCTTCTTGTGATCGAAAGTGACGTTACCGTTTTTTGCCTTCAGAACGACGGTGTCGGCAGCAAGGGCAGCCGATGCGGAAAAAGCGACCATCAATACAACAGCCAATACTTTCTTCATACTTAAATCCTCCAGCGAATTAAAATATACAAACATCGCTCTTATACCCTCACGATTAGTTCATGTCAATAAATTTATACCCATCATAAGGAGGCTGTCGGACTAGTGATTTGCCGTTTTCGCCGCCGGTTAATCTGAACCCGACATTTTCCTAACGCTGCAAAGCCCTGGCAACTGTTACGATGAATACCTCGGCTGCCCCCGCTTTTTTCAGAACCTTTGTGCATTCTTCAACAGTGCTGCCGGTAGTCAATACGTCATCGACAACAATGATCCGTCTGCCGGCGATCGTTTTCGGCTGTGAGACGCTGAAAGCTCCCTGCACATTCTGCCGGCGCTGGTCTGCGGCGAGATTTATCTGCGGCTCCGTCCAGCGCGTTCGCTGCAAGGCAGTGCGCGAAAGGGGAATCGCCCATTCCTTGGCCAGCACCCCTGCCAGAAGGACCGCCTGATTGTAGCTGCGCCAACGCAGCCTCTTTTTATGCAGGGGAACGGGTATGATCAGATCGGCTGCCGCCAGGGTGGCGAACCCCCTGAGTTGGCGGGCGACCATCAGGGCCAGGGGCCGGTAGAGGTGCGTCTTGTGCCCGTACTTGAAGCGGTGAATCAACTCCTGGATGGAGCCTTCAAAAACAAAAGCGGAACGTGCCGCAGCATAAGCAGGAGGATGGGATATGCAGGCGCCGCAAGGATGGTCGATGCCCTCTTCAGTGACAAAGGGAATGCCACACTGGGGACAAAGGGGCGAATCGATCGGCACGACCGATCGAAGACAATCGGTGCAGAGATGTACATCCCCGGCATTGGGGATGTACATCCTGCACCGATGGCAGAGGGGTGGAAAGAGGATGTCCAGCAGGGACCGGAACAGCAATGCCTAGAGACCCAGGTCCTCGTTGACCACCAGCACCCGTACGTCAGTCAGGCGCGGCTTACGGTCGATCACGGTTGTAATGCGGCAGATGCGGTCGGGGGAATTGCAGTCGGAACAGAAGCCGGTTTTCGCACAGGGGGTATTGTAATTGAGGCGCTTGGCATTGGCAGGGCCAGCATAGTCTTTGATCCTTTTTATTGCCACTTCGAGGTCACCATCCACCAGTTTGTTGCGCCCGGCAACAACGATGACTTTTTTCGGCCCGAACAGCATGGAGCCGACACGATTCCCGACCCCATCAATATTGACCAAGATTCCGGAAAGGGTCAGGGCATTAGTGCCGGCGAGGAAGAGGTCGCAGGTAAGCTGGCGCCGCATCATCGTTACCTTTTCGTCGGGGGACAGCCCGGGCTGGCTGTGATTCAATATTTCCTTCCCCTGGGCGCTGAGCTGTTCGGCAACATTCAGCTCAGCCACGGACATGGAGCCGCCGAAACCGACGTTTGCCGCATCAGCCGCCTCCCTGATGATGTAGTCGCAGGCCTCCTGGCCGCTTTGGCAGTACAGGGCAGTAAAGCCGTTTTTTTCCAGCGAGCTTACAGCCTTCCTGCATTTCTGTTCGAAAGTCCAGTCCATCAGTTCTTTACTTTGACTCATTGTAACCACCTTTCCATAAAGCTCGTGCAACGTGTCCGGGAATGATCTTTCCCGGTGACAATGCCCGGTCTATTTGCCTAATCTCTGCCAATACTCGTATTCGTAATGCCAGAAATCCTTCATGAAATCGACCAGTCCCCGCATGTAGGCGGCTAGGGCCAGCTTTGCCCCCGCCTGATCGGCATATTCCTTCTTTTCCAAAGCGGCACGGTAGAGTTCGCCCCCCAGAGCCGTTGCCTTGGCGAACAGCTGGTCCTGGTTGGGAAAGAGCCGTTCTCCGGCCATGGAAGAGCCGACTCCTCCGACCGACCATGCCCCCAGCAGCCCTACCACCCGCTCCATGTAGTTCAGCACCTGGTCATCCCCACCGCCGCCGGAAGACTCCACCACGACACCGTATTTCCCCTCCATGGCCAGGCAGTGGATGAGGCCGCAGCAGCGGTCGAAAAGGGCCTTCATTTGGGCGGAAACGCTCATGATGTAATTGGGGCTGGCGAGGATGAAGCCGTCGCACGCTAGAAGCTGCTCCTTGAGCGCCTCGAAATTGTCCGGAATGGGGCATTTCCCCGTCTTGTGGCAGCAGTCGCAACCAATGCAGGGATTGACCGTGATCTTCGACAACTGCACCACCTCGACGCTGCCGCCGGCGGCCGTGAGTCCATCCACCACCTTATCCAAGAGAATGGCCGTGTTGCCCCGGTCGCCGTGGGGACTGCCGTTAATTGCCAGAAATTTCATGATCTCCTCCTAGGAGCTGTCCCAGCGGATGCATAAAAAGCTCCAGCTGCAAGGCTTGCGAACTCGCCCGAATGAGGCATAGCAGCGCTATGCCGCAGTGAGAAAGAGCGAGCGTAACGCAGCAGATGGACTTTTTAGGCATTCGCCATAAGACTTTTGCCGGTCATTTCCTTGGGCTTCTCCACCCCCAGAATCTCCAGCATGGTCGGCGCGATGTCGGCAAGGATCGCCGGATGCAGTTTCACCGATTTGCGCGTGTCGTCCACCAGGATGAAGGGGACCAAGTCGCAGGTGTGGGCGGTGTGGGGTCCGCCGTTCTCGTCGACCATCATTTCCGCATTGCCATGGTCGGCGGTTATGATGGCACGCCCACCAAGGCTCAGGACCTTCGCCACCAGCCTGCCGACACACTCGTCCACCGCCTCGACCGCCTTTACTGCGGCATCAAGCATGCCCGTATGGCCCACCATATCTGCATTGGCGAAATTGAGGATGATGACATCATAAATATCCTGATCGAGCCGCTTGAGGAGCTCTTCGGTCACCGGGTAAGCACTCATTTCCGGCTTCTGGTCATAGGTTGCAACCTCCTTGGGAGAGGGGATCAGTGCCCTATCCTCGCCCGGAAAAGGAACCTCGCTGCCGCCGTTGAAGAAGAAGGTGACGTGGGCATATTTTTCCGTTTCGGCGATGCGCAGCTGCTTAAGCCCAGCCTTGCCCAGCACATCCCCCAGGATGTTCTTCAGTTCCTCGGGACCAAAGGCGACCGGCAGACCGAAGGTTTCATCGTAGGTGGTCATGCAGGCGTAAGAGGCAAGCTTCGGCCAGCAGGGGCGCTGAAAGCCGCTGAAGGCAGTGTCGGTGAGGCTGCGGGTGATCTCCCGGGCGCGGTCCGAGCGGTAGTTGAAGAAAATGAAACCGTCCCTCTCGGCAATCCTGCCGATTGCAGCACCATCCCGGGTAATGATCGAAGGGATGACGAATTCGTCGGTGACGCCGTTCCCATAGCTCTTCTCGATGGCTGCCGCCGCGGAAGGGTACTCTTCTCCCTCGCCGCAGACCATGGCCCGATACGCTTTCTCGACCCGCTCCCAGCGATTGTCCCGATCCATGGCATAGTAGCGGCCGATAACCGTGGCGATGCGGCCGCAGCCAATCTTCGCTATCTCTGCCTCAAGCTGAGCCAGGTAATCTGCGCCACTTTGGGGGGGAGTGTCACGGCCGTCCAGCAGGCAGTGGACAAAGACCTCGTTCACTCCCTGCTGCTTCGCCAATTTCAGAAGTGCGTAGAGATGGGTATTGTGGGAATGGACGCCGCCGTCGGAAAGGAGCCCGGCAAGGTGGAGCCTGCCGCCGGCAGCCTTGGTCTTGGCGATGCAGTCGAGAAGAACGGGATTGGTAAAGAAATCGCCGTCGTCGATGGCCTTGGAAATGCGCGTCAGGTCCTGATAAACGATACGCCCGGCGCCAATGTTCAGATGCCCCACCTCCGAGTTGCCCATCTGCCCCTCGGGGAGCCCCACCGACATGCCGGAAGTCCCCATCCGGGTGCAGGGATACTCGGCGCAGAGCCGGTCCATGTTTGGGGTCAGCGCCTGGGCAATGGCGTTGTTATCGGAGTTGGGATTGATCCCCCAACCATCGAGGATCATGAGCAATAAGGGCTGTTTCGGCATCGGCATTCTCCTTGGACAGAATTATAAAACAAAGGAAGGTCCACAGATCAACCGGATTCCATCAATGCATCGGTATAACCTGCGGATTGAATCAATGATGATACGGTTCGCCGTTGATAATGGTAAAGCCCCGGTAGATTTGCTCCAGCAGGAAGATGCGCACCATCTGGTGTGTGAAAGTCATGCGCGAAAGGGCAATGGTCTTGAAGGCCCTGGAGCGGAAGGCCTCGCTGAAGCCGTAAGCGCCGCCAACCGCAAAGACCAGTTCCTGGGTGCCGCCATCCCGATTTGACTCCAGGAAACGGGCCAGTTCCGGCGAGGTCAGCTGCTCTCCCCGCTCGTCAAGAAGGACCAGGCGCGCGTTCTTCGGCAGGAGCTTCAGGAGTCGCTCCCCCTCCCGCTCGCGCATGGCCTCGGCAGCGGCCCCCTTCTCCTCTCTTGCTTCGGCAAAATCGATGGCCATGTACCGACCGATGCGTCCCGCATATTCATCGATACCTCGCCTTACCCACTCCTCCTGGGTTTTGCCGACCCAGAGGACCTTGAGCCTCATCGTTCCTTGTCTTCCCAGAGGTATTCTTCAGGGATTTCCACCAGTGGGCAAGCGCTCCACATCTCGTCCAGGTTGTAGTGGCGGCGCACCTCTTCCTGGAAAACATGCAGGATGACATCGCCGTAATCGATGATAATCCAGCGTCCCTCCTGCATTCCTTCGATGTCCAGCGCCTTGCCGAACTTCTTCAGTCCCTGGCGTACCGAATCGGCAATGGCCTGGGTTTGCTTGTCGGAGCGACCAGTGGCCAGCACCAGGTAATCGGCTATGGTGGAGTGCCTGCTTATCTCGAAAATTTTAACATCCAGGGCTTTTTTGTCCAAGGCGAGTGCCGCACACTGGATGGCCCGTTCCTTTGAATCTAGTACTTTATTATCGAGCATCGTTGTAAATCCTCTGTTCCTTTATATATTGCTCCACGGCTGCAGGAAGCAGGTATTTTATGGAGCGCCCCTGGCGGGCCAGTCGGCGGATTTCACTTGAAGAAATATCCAGAAGGGTCCCAGAAACGGCGTAAACTGAATTCCCTGAACAGTGTTCGAGGCGTTTTTCTGCGACATGATAAGTGAACTGATCAGCTATGGCAGCGGGGAGCGCCTGATCAAGGGGATCAGCGAGGGCGCCGGGGCGCGATACCACCACCAGGTTGCAGAGGCAGAAAATTTCCGCGTATTCTCGCCACGAGCCGATATCGAGAAAGGAATCGCTGCCGATGATGAAGAAGAACTCGTCGCTGGGAAACGTGCCATGTAGCTCCTGCAGCGTGTGGATAGAATAGGAGGTCCCGCCACGTCTCCCCTCCAGGTCGGAGACGGTAAAGCAAGGGTTGTCGGCAATGGCCAGCCGCACCATCTCATAACGGACCTTGAAAGAGAGTTCCCCGGCCAGGAGCTTGTGTGGCGGTGAAGCGGTCGGCATGAACATCACCCGCTCCAGGTCGAGGCGGTCCCGCACCTCCTCGGCAATGCGCAGATGTGCATTGTGGATGGGATTGAAGGTACCGCCAAGGATACCGATCCTCACGCCACGCCCCCCTGCACTGTCTGGCGGTCGCCGGTCACTGCCGGATCTGCCCTTCACCATAGACGATGAATTTGGTGGTGGTCAGGTCCTCCAGCCCCATGGGGCCGAAGGAATGGAGCTTGGTGGTGGAGATGCCTATTTCCGCACCAAGGCCGAGCTGATTGCCATCGGAAAAGCGGGTCGAGGCATTGACCAGGACGACGCTGGAGTTGACCTCCCGTAGAAAACGTTGGGAGTTGCCATAATCGCTGGTGATGATCGCTTCCGTGTGCAACGATCCGTATTTATTGATATGGGCGATCGCTTCGTCCATATCGTCCACCACCCGGACCGCCAGGATCAGTTCCAGGTATTCCGCGTACCAGTCCTCTTCAGTGGCAGGCGTCGCTTCCGGGGCGAACTGGCGAAAGGCATCGTCACCACGCAACTCCACCTTGAGCGTTGCAAGGGCCTCGTGAATGCGGGGAATGAATGTCTCCGCCAAGTCTTTATGAATAAGAAGCGTTTCCAGGGCATTGCAGACCCCCGGTCGCTGGGTCTTGGAGTTGACGATGATCCGCTCGGCCATATCGAAATCGGCCGTAGCATCAACAAAGATATGGCAGACCCCCTTGTAGTGCTTGATGACAGGGATCTTCGAGTTTTCCACGACGAAACGGATCAGGCTCTCCCCACCACGGGGAATGATAACGTCGATGAATTCCTCCTGTTTGAGCATCTCCGTCACCCCTTCCCGCTCAGGAAAGGGAATGAGCGAGAGGGCAGCAGCCGGAATATTAAGCTTGCCCATTTCCCTCTGGAGCAGCCCGGCGATGGCCACGTTGGAATGGATCGCCTCGGACCCGCCGCGCAGGACCACGGCATTGCCCGCCTTGAGGCAAAGTGCTGCCGCATCGGAGGTCACGTTGGGGCGCGACTCGTAGATGATGCCGATGACACCGAGGGGAATGCGCATCTTGCCGACGGTGATCTCATTGGGGCGCTTCCACATCCGCGTCACCTCCCCCACCGGATCGGGCAGGGCGGCCACTTCACGCAAGCCATCCGCCATGGCCTTGATGCGGGCCTCATTGAGCATCAACCGGTCAAGCATGGCGGCAGACAGACCCTTCTGTTCTCCCGCCGCCAGGTCCTTGGCGTTCTCCTCGATAATGCTCCGGGCATTGTCTTCCAAGGCCTGCGCCATCCTGAGCAGCAATTCGTTCTTGGCGGCGGAGGACAGCCGGGCCATGGCAATGGACGCCGCTCTGGCCTCACTCGCTATTTTTTGTATTTTTTCGGCAACAGTCATCATTCTTCCCCTATCTCCGCAGCTTCAGAAATGTGGATTTTCCGATAAACACAAGGCGCCTGAGGGATCGCACGGAGGCGTACATCTGTACGCCGCACACGGGATCCCGAAAGGCAACGCCGTGATTGCGGAAAAGCCGCATTTCACAGCACCACTAAGTTGTCGCGGTGGATGACATCATCCCCATACCTATATCCAAGTATCCCTTCGATCTCGGCACTCTTGTGTCCGGCGATCAATTCCATCTCCCGACTGGAGTAGTCGGTGATGCCCCGGGCGAATTCGGTACCGTCGGGGGTGCAGATCCTGACACAGGCCCCCCGGTCGAATTTTCCCTCCACCCGGATCACGCCGGACGGGAGCAAGCTCCTGCCTTGCTGGGAAAGGACCTTGAAGGCACCACTATCGACAAAAACCCGGCCTACGGTCCTTTGGGTATAGGCGATCCAGTGCTTGCGCCGGTTGAGGCTGACCTCTGCCGGAAGGAACAGCGTCCCCACCTCTTCCCCGGTCAGAACCCGTTCCAGATTGCCGGGCTGCCTGCCGTTGATCATCAGCGCGGGCACACCCGACCTTCCTACCTTCTTGGCAGCGGCGATTTTTGTCGCCATGCCGCCGGTGCCAACCGATGTACCGCTTCCCCCCGCCGCACGCTCCGTCTCCTTGGTAATTGAACGAATCAGGTGGATAAGTTTGGCAGCAGGATCAGTGCGGGGATCGGCCGTATGAAAACCGTCAATATCGGTAAGAATGACCAGCAGCTGGGCCTCCACCAGGTTGGTCACCAGGGCCGAGAGGTTATCGTTGTCGCCGAATTTTATCTCGTCCACCGCCACCGTGTCGTTCTCGTTGATAATGGGAATGATTCCGCATTCAAGGAGGGTATCGATGGTCGCCCGGGCATTTAGGAAACGGGGCCTGCTCGCCAGGTCGTCGCGGGTCAGAAGCAGCTGTGCGACCTTGATGCCGTGGCCGGCAAAGTTCTCTTCGTAGGCACGCATCAGCTTCGACTGGCCGATTGCCGCCGCCGCCTGCTTCTGGGGAATGGTCCGCGGCCGGTCCGCCAACCCCAGCTCTCTTCTTCCAGCAGCAACGGCACCCGATGAAACGAGAATGACCTCGATGCCATGCTCCCGGAACCCCACCAACTCAGCGGCCAGATCCTTGATGCGCTCCATGTCAAGGCCATTGCCCACGGAGGTGATTACACCGCTGCCGATCTTTATGACGACGCGCTTTACCTTTTTCAGAATTTCTTTTCGCACGAGCACGTACCCGGACCCTGATTTAAAGATATCTTTAATAGCATGTTTGGCGATCTATGGCAAACGGTCATGAGCAAACCGGACAGTTTCACGTTGACAAACCGCTGGGGGGATTTTAGACTGTTCGCCTGCCGGACAAGGAGCGCTACTTGCTTAACAAGGATCTCTGGAAGAAGAAAATCAAGGCCATACTATCACTGGACAGCCACCCGGGCCATATATCGGCAGGCTTCGCCGTCGGTGTCTTCATCAGCTTCACCCCGTTCTTCGGTCTCCACACCCCCCTGGCCATTGCCGCCGCCTTCGTTTTCCGCCTCAACAAGCTCACCTGCATCACCGGAGCCTGGGTCAACACCCCGATCACAGTCATCCCCATTCTCGGGCTCAGCTATAAGCTGGGGAGGATGCTGCGCGGCCTTCCCTCTGCCGAATTGCACACCACCAGCCTGCAATGGCGGTACCTGGAAAAGCATGCATCGTCCCTGCTGCTCGGCACCTCGATCCTCGGTTTCATTGCCGCCATTTTCGCCTATTTCATCTGTTATTACCTGGTGCTGCGTTTCAGGCAGAAGGACGAAACATTGGCGGAACTTGCCAACGAAATGGAAGAAACGGGCGAAGACGTGGAATAAAAAAAAGTTCTTCAGACATTTTCGGAAAGGCAGTCGTGGCATCGGGAGAGAGCGACGAGCTACAGCGGCAAGCGGATACCCGCCGCATGTGGAACGGAGAGGGACCCCGCCAATCCAAGCATCATGCGCTATTACGCGGGCGACACCGCAAGGTCCGCAGCTGTGGCGACAGAGCGAACGGACGATGTCGCGACTGGCTTCTATTCCGCATATTCCACAGAATTCCCGGAAGAACATAAAAAAAAGGACCGGGGTCACTCCCCAGCCCTTGATCATTCAGCGGCAAGACTTTTCCGACCGGTTATTTCCCCAAGAACGGCGACAGCACCATGTAGGTCACGAATGCCACCGCTGCCGAAGCGGGAATGGTTAAGACCCAGGCGACGACAATACGGGTCGCGATGCCCCAGTTAACCGCCGACATCCGCTTGGACAATCCGACCCCCAGGATAGACGAAGTGATGACATGGGTGGTACTGGTAGGCATGCCGAAGGCCGACGCACCTAGTATGACCCCCGCCGAAGCTGTTTCGACGCAGAAGCCGTGCACCGGCTGCAACTTGACGAAATCCCGCCCCACTGTTTTGATGATCCTCCAGCCTCCTGCTGCCGTACCCAGGGCCATGGCCACCGCACAGGCTATCTTCACCCAGGTGGGGACGGCGAAGGTGGAAATGGTTCCGTAGCTGATCAGGGCCATGGTGATGACCCCCATGGATTTCTGGGCATCGGCAGTGCCGTGGGAAAAAGCCATGAAGGCAGCCGAAAACACCTGCAACCGGCGGAAGGAACGGTTCAGCCCATACGGGGCCTTATTCTTGAAGACCCACATCATCAGCACCATGAAGATGAATCCGAGGATTGTGCCGAGCACCGGCGAGATCAGCAGGGCAAGGATGATCTTGTTGAGCCCAGCCCAATGGAGGGCAGCAACACCGGCATGGGCAATGACCGAGCCCATGATGCCTCCGATGATGGCATGGGAAGAGGAAGACGGTAGCCCGTAGTACCAGGTGATCAGGTCCCAGATGATAGCCCCGGCTACGCCGGCGACGACGACCATCTGGGTGACGTTGTTGGCATCGACGATCCCTTTGCCGATGGTGGCTGCCACCTTGGTGGAGATCATGGCACCGGCGAAGTTGAGGCCGGCAGCCATGATGATGGCGCTGCGCACGGAGAGTGCCCGGGTGGAAACGCAGGTGGCGATGGCGTTGGCGGTGTCGTGAAAGCCGTTGATGTAGTCAAAAAGAAGCGCTACCGCGATAACCAGAAAAAGCATTACCAGTGTTGCATCAGGCATTTTTTACCACCACGCTTTCCAGAATATTGGCGGCGTCCTCGCATTTGTCGGTAGCCCTTTCCAGGGTCTCGTAGATTTCCTTCCACTTGATGAGCTGAATGGGGTCCTTTTCCTCATCGAAAAGGCGGCTGATCGCTTCGCGACAAACCCTGTCCGCTTCGTTTTCCAGCGCATTCACCTCGACACAGTACTCACTGATCGGCTCCAGCTTGCCCCCCAGGAGGGCAACCGTCTTGTCGATGGTCTGGCAGGACTTGAGGATGAGAAAAGCCAGTTCCTTCGCCTCCGGGGTCGGTTTTTCCACGTTGTACATGACCACCCGTTGAGCCGAGGCATCGATCAGGTCGAGGATATCGTCGAGGGCCGAGGAGAGCGCATAGATGTCTTCCCGGTCAAAGGGGGTGACGAAACTTTTGTTCAACTTCTTGATGATGTCGTGAGTCAGGGAGTCTCCCTTGTGCTCCACATCCTTGATGCGCCGCTGACTGGTGGCCGGATCGTTGAAACCATCCAGCATATCTTTCAGCAATTCGGCACCCTCGACGATATTGCTTGTCATTTCCTTGAACATGTTGAAAAATTTCTCGTCTTTGGGAATCAGCCCAAACATGCCGCTACCTCCGGACGGCCCAGAGCATCCTGAACCTGTATATTTATAAAACTCGTAGTAAATAGCATAAATTCGCCATGGTGCCCACTTAAATGTTACAAATTTGTCACGGCGAGTGTTTATTTACAGGAAGTCGCAGCTGTCCCCCTTTTTACCCAAGCTTATCCCCCCTGTGCACCTTTATTTCCCCCTTGCTTTTGCCTGACGCTTCGCTTATCGTGCTATCCGCTACAGCATCAAAGGAGACCACGCCCAGATGAACCCGCTTCACGCTACAGTACTCGGCATCGTCCAGGGATTGACCGAAATCCTTCCCATCAGCAGTTCCGCACATCTGATCCTTATCCCCGACTTTCTCAGGTGGCCCGAGTCGGGAATCACCTTCGATGTCGCCCTCCACCTGGGGACTTTCATCGCCCTTGCCCTCTATTTCCGCACGGACATCATGGAGTTGATCGGCGACTTTTTCACAGGAATGAGCAACTGGAAGCATCAACCCACGTCGAGGCGGCTGCCGTTCTACATCATCGCCGGCACCGTTCCGGCAGCCATCGTCGGCAAATTGTACGAAACCCCCATCGAGGAGCTTTTCAGGAAAAGCCCGACGATCATCTCCCTCTTCCTGATCGTTTTCGGCCTGCTGCTGGCCTTTGCCGACACCAAGGGGGACAAGCGTTGGAAAATGGACTCCATTACCCTCAAATCGGCACTGATCATCGGGATTGCCCAATGCCTGGCGCTTATACCGGGGGTTTCCCGATCCGGCATTACCATTACCGCAGCGCTCCTCCTCGGGTTCAACAGGGAAGCTGCAGCACGGTTTTCGTTCCTGCTGTCCCTTCCCATTGTCGCCGGTGCCGCGGTGTTGAAGGTGGGCAAGTTGTTCATCACCGGCATCGCCCCGTCCGAAGTGGGACCGCTTCTCATCGGCATCGTCACATCAGCCGTTTTCGGCTATATCAGCGTAGCCTTCCTGCTGAAGATGATACAGCGCAGCTCCCTTTATCCATTTGTCTGGTACCGACTGGCCGCAGGGTGCCTGTCGCTGGTGTTAATCTATTTCGGCTGAGAGGTGACGATGGGAGGAGGGATCAAGCAGTGGCCCGAGGATGAGCGCCCCAGGGAAAAGCTCCTGAAACGGGGAGCTGCTGCCCTGTCCGATGCCGAGCTCTTGGCGCTGATCATCGGCACCGGCGATTCCTCCAGCGGTCAGAGCGCATTGGATATGGGAAGACAGCTGCTGGTGGAATTCAGCGACCTGCGCAACCTTGCCCATGCAACAGCCAGCGAGATCTGCAGCATCAAAGGGGTCGGGCCGGCCAAAGCCGCCTGCGTCAAGGCAGCACTTGAACTGGCAAATCGTTGCGGCACCCGCCGTTTCGAAACCCTGGAACGCTTCACCTCCCCCGCCCAAGTCTTCGAACATTTTCATTTCGAGTTCCGCAACCAGCGCAAGGAATACTTTCTGGCCCTGCTCCTGGACGGCAAGAACCGCATTCTCAAACGGGTGCAGGTATCCGAGGGCTCCCTCAATCAAAGCATCATCCATCCCCGCGAGGTCTTCAGCCAGGCAGTGCGGGAATCGGCAGCCGCCGTCATCCTCGTCCACAACCATCCCACCGGCGATCCGACCCCCAGCCGGGAAGACATGGAGATCACCCGCCGGTTGCGGGATGCGGGGGACCTCCTTGGGATCAAAGTACTCGACCATATTATTATCGGCGACGGGGCGTTTCTCAGCTTCGTCGACCGGGGATTGCTCTAGCATTAGAGGCCGTACCAAAAGAAGGTGCATGAAAAGTCCGAGACAACCTGAACGGAAGGAGCACCTATGCCCCGTATCAGCATCACCTGCCCCCATTGCAGGTTCAGGCGCGAAATGGAGGACACGGCCATCCCGGCGGGAGTAACCAGGGCCACCTGTCCAAAATGCCGGCAGCCCTTTCCCCTGCAAGATGCCATCGAGCATGCGGCAGCAGTCCCTCAGCCCCCTGCCGAACCGCCGTCGCTGCCAACCATGCCAACCCCGGTCCAGGCTGCCGGTACTGTCCAAACCTCCCCCTCCCGCCCCCGGATGCTCCGCTTTTCCTTCACCGGCACCGCCCGGGAGTATTTCGGTATCTGGATCGTCAACACGCTGCTCAAGATCATCACCCTAGGCATCTATTCGGCCTGGGCCAAGGTCCGCAAGCGCCGCTACTTCTATGGCAACACCTTGCTCAACAACACCGCCTTCGAATACATGGCCGATCCCTTGGCCCTGTTCAAGGGATGGCTGCTGGCCGCCGTCTTCTTCATCCTTTATTCCATCGGCACCAACGTCAACCCCATCCTTGCCGCCACGCTCGGCTTAATCTTTTTTTTCACCATGCCCTGGCTGATCGTCCGTTCCCGCATCTTCAACATGCGCAACTCCGCTCACCGCAATATCCGCTTCACCTTCCAGCCCAGCTACAGGGAAGCCTACCTGGTCTTCGCAGGGCTGCCGTTCCTCGTGCCCGTCACCCTAGGAATAATCGCCCCGTACATGGTCTACCGGCAGAAGAAATTCTTCATAGAAAACAGCGGTTACGGCCGAAATCGCTGCAGCTTCGATGCAACGGTCAAGGACTTTTACCTGCTCTTCATCAAGGCTGCGGGCCTGGCACTCCTGGTCGTCGCCGTTCTTGCCGTCTGCGGCTTCGTCTTCTCCACCGTCTTCCGCGATCTCATCCCCCTCTTCGTCGATGGCAGCAGTGCGGGGAAAAAGACCATGCAAAAGGGCTTCATCGCCATCTTCTTTGCCGTCATCATCGGCATGAACTTTATTTACCTATTCTTCACCATCTATGTACAGACCGCCCTCGCCAACCTGACCTGGCAAGGAACCCGCATCAGGAACAGCCGCTTTTCCAGTACGCTCCGGGTGCGGGACATGGCTTGGCTCTATATATCCAGTGCCGTGGCTATCCTCTGCTCCCTGGGACTTCTCATTCCATGGGCATCCATCAGGATTACCCGCTACCGCTTCGAAAACCTCTCCCTCCTGATGAAAGACGACCCGGAATCGTTTCTCGGCTGGGGGCATGCCGGTGTCGGTGCTGCCGGAGAGGAAATCGGCGATATGTTTGGCATCGATGTCGGCCTATGATGGAACTGCGCGGCCACTATTATGATGGCAAAAGCTCCATGCGCCGTACGGTGATTCTGACCCGTGACGGCAATGATCTCGTCCTTTCGGGCGAGGGAGTGGAGAAACGCTTTCCCGTCGATTCGGTCAAGGTGTCGCCACCGCTCGGCAATGTCCGCCGCACAGTGCGTTTTACCGACGGAGCCCTCTGCGAGATCCTCGACGACCGCCATTTTGGAAAGGTCCTCGGCGACAGCAGACAACCAATACAACGCTTCATCAGCCGCTGGGAGCGCAATCTGCCCATGGTCCTGGCGGCCCTGGTCCTGACCATTGCCGCCATCGCCGGTTTCATCAAATACGGCGTTCCGCTCCTCACCAAACAGGTGGTCCAGGCCATCCCACAGGCCTCGGAAGTGCAACTGGGAAAAGAATCCCTCGAATTCCTCGACAAGCACCTCATGGAGCCCTCCAGGCTCCCCTCTGACCGGCGGCAGCGGATTGCCTCCCTTTTCAGTGAAATGAAGAAAAAGCTGCCCCGGGCGCAGCACTATCACCTGGAATTCCGCGCCAGCAAAGCAATCGGCGCCAACGCCTTCGCCCTTCCCGGTGGCATCATCGTCGTCACCGACGGCATGGTGGAGCTGGCCCGAAACGATGAGGAACTGGAAGGGGTCCTGGCCCACGAGGCGGGACACCAGCATGCCCGCCATGCCCTGCGCCACGTGCTGCAAAGCACCGGCAGTGGCCTTCTCATCGCCGCCGTCACCGGCGACATAACCTCCATCACCACCCTTTCCGCCACGCTCCCCACGACACTGGTCAACGCCGGGTACTCCAGGGAATTCGAGAACGAGGCGGATGATGCCGCCGTCGCCTACCTGACGGCACAGGGAATCCACCCCCGGGTCTATGCGGGCATGCTCGCCAGGCTCCAGGCGGATCATGACAAGAAGGCAGGCGGAACCGGGAACCGCGTCTGGACCCCTGCCGACCTCTTCGCCACCCATCCTTCAACGTCGGAACGGATGCGGCGCGTCCTGGGACTGGAGAAGTGATGATTTGTCGAAATTAACGTGGTGCGGCAGTTGACTTCCCGCGAGGCGATGATTAGCTTTTGCCTACAAGGAAAGGAGCTAGCATGAGCGACCAATCATCCGAAAATAAAGACGAAAATGATATCCCGGCCGGAGAGGAGCCAAGCGGGCTGATCCTGGCCAGCGAGGTCCTTCCTGCCGGACTCCCCATAATCCCCCTGCGCCCCCGCCCTGCATTTCCCGGCCTGCTGATTCCCATGGCAGTCAACGAGCCCCATCAGCTTGCGGCGGTAAAACGGGCCATGGACAGCCCTTCACGCACTATTGGCCTCGTGCTGGTAAAGGATACGGAAAAACCTGACAGTACCGCAAACCTGCACCAGATCGGCGTGGCTGGCAAGATCGTCAAGGTGATGCATACCGATGATGAAAGCGCCCACTTCCTCGTCAACACCCTGGAGCGCTTCACCATCGAGGACCTGAGCGAGCCCCCCGATATTTTTTTCGCCAAGGTCAGATACAGCTACGGCACCGAGCTTTCGGTCAATCCCGAGTTGAAGGCTTACTCCATGGCGGTGCTTGCCACCCTCAAGGAACTGATCCAGATCAACCCCCTCTACTCAGAGGAAATCAAGCTCTTTCTCGGCCGCTCCAGCCTTGACGACCCGGGTCGCCTGGCCGACTTCGCCGCCAACCTCACTTCGGCAGATGGGCAGGAATTGCAGCAGGTGCTGGAAAGCTTCGATGTGCGCAAGCGGATCGACCTGGTTCTGATCCTCCTGAAAAAGGAGCTGGAGGTTTCCCGCCTGCAGACCAAGATCTCCAAGCAGATCGAGGAAAAAATCAGCCATCAGCAGCGTGAGTTCTTTCTCCGGGAGCAGCTGAAGGCGATCAAGAAGGAACTCGGCCTTGAAAAGGAAGGAAAAACAACCGAGATCGAAAAGTTCGAGGAGCGCCTCAAGGGGCTGAAGCTGAATGGGGAAGCGGAGCGGGCGGTAACCGAGGAGATCGAAAAACTGAGGCTCCTGGAACCCGCCTCCGCCGAGTACCATGTGACCCGCAATTATCTGGACTGGCTGACCATTCTTCCTTGGGGCAAGTTCAGCAAGGACTCCTACAACCTGGACAAGGCGCGCCGTATCCTCAACATGGATCATTACGGCCTGCAGGACGTAAAAGAGCGCATACTTGAATTCATCGCTGTCGGCAAGATGAAAGGAGACATCTCCGGTTCCATCGTCTGCCTGGTGGGACCTCCCGGCGTCGGCAAGACCTCCGTGGGCAAAAGCATTGCCGATGCCCTTAATCGCACCTTCTATCGATTCTCACTGGGGGGGATGCGCGACGAGGCCGAGATCAAGGGGCACCGCCGCACCTACATCGGTGCCATGCCCGGCAAGTTCATCCAAGCCATGAAGAGTGCCGCCACCGCCAACCCGGTGCTGATGCTGGACGAGATCGACAAGGTGGGAGCATCGTTCCAGGGTGACCCCGCCTCCGCCCTACTGGAGGTGCTCGATCCGGAACAAAATGCCACCTTCCGTGACCACTACCTGGACGTCCCCTTCGACCTGTCCAACGTCCTCTTCATCGCCACCGCCAACCAATTGGACACCATCCCGGCGGCCCTTCTGGACCGGATGGAGGTGATCCGCCTTTCCGGCTACATTCTGGAGGAAAAGCTGGAAATCGCCCGCCGCTACCTGATTCCCAAGGCGCTCAAGGCACACGGGCTGAAGGAAGGCCAGGTGACGATCCGCAAGGAGGCACTGGCCGCGCTTATCGATGGCTGGGCCAGGGAGGCAGGGGTGCGCACCCTGGAGAACCGCATCAAGAAGATCATGCGCAAGGCGGCCATGGAATTCGCCTCCGGCCGCAACGAAAGCATCGTAGTCGGCAAAAAAGACCTGGTGGAGTTCCTAGGGCAGCCGGTCTTTACCACCGAAGAGCTCTTTGAGGCGGTGCCTGGCGTCGTCACCGGCCTCGCCTGGACCAGCATGGGGGGAGCCACCCTCCCCATCGAGGCGACCGCCATGCCCAGCAAGGGCAAAGGCTTTCGCCAGACCGGGCAATTGGGCAACGTCATGGTGGAAAGCTCGGAGATCGCCTACTCCTACGTCATGGCCCATCTCAAGGACTACGGGGCACCCGAGGATTTCTTCGACACCCACTTCGTCCACCTCCACGTTCCGGCCGGAGCCACTCCCAAGGACGGCCCATCCGCCGGCATCACCATGGCCACGGCACTCATTTCCATGATGACCGGCAAACCGGTGCGGAAAAAACTGGGCATGACCGGCGAGTTCACCCTCACCGGGCGGGTCCTCCCCATCGGCGGCCTCAGGGAAAAAACCATAGCCGCCCGCCGCGCCGGCCTGAAGACACTCATCTTCCCCGAAGCCAATCGCAAGGATTTCAACGAACTGGCTGACTACCTCAAGGAAGGGCTGGAGGTGCACTTCGCCCGGGAATATAAGGATGTGTACAAGGTCGCCTTCGGCAAAAAATGACCATAAAAGCCACAGCGGACAATAGGAAAAGCAAAGGATCATCTATTTGGTCCTTTGCTTTTTTTGTTTCCAGATTCCGAAAGATCGGCCAAATGATCGGCCAAAAAAATTAGAAAACAAATTAGTTATTTATTTATTCGATGAAATGCGCTACAAAAACATCGGCCACTACATCGGCCAAATATGTCTATGCAACCAATTGCAATGATTTGTTTTCACATACTTTATAAATTCCAACTAGCACCCGATTAACCGGCCAAACTATGTCTAACAAGACACGAACTTAGCCTTTAGGTTAATTAAATTTACGAATTTCAATATCGGCCAAAGTACCGGCCATATGCGGAGCCACCATGGAAGATGGTTTCTACACAAGGATTTCAGAAATGGAGCCGATGATGCCTTCCGATGCTACGGGAGAGTTAGGTGATTTGGCCATTGAGGTGATCCGCAAATCGGCTGCCATCAGCGCCGCTGTTCACCCTCTCACCCAGAGAGGAATCATTGAACTGGTAAGAAGGATGAACAGCTACTATTCCAATTTAATCGAGGGACATAACACTCATCCTGTAGATATCGACCGCGCCATGCGGGAGGATTTTTCCAAAGATCCAGCAAAAAGAGCACGGCAACTTGAAAGCAAGGCCCATATAGAGGTGCAGAGATGCATCGAATCCCGCATTGAGAATGCTCCGGAAGTTGTCATTACTAGCAAAAGCTTTTTGTGCTGGATACATAAAGAATTTTATGAACGGATGCCCGAGGAATATCTTGTCGTACAACGTGCAGATGGAAAAACCGAAAAAGTGGTTCCCGGGGAAACAAGGAAATTGGAGGTTGCGGTGGGGCGGCATTTGCCGCCCAAATCGGAGTACCTGAACGCATTTATGAAAAGATTCGAAGACGTCTACGATCCTCACCGGCTGAAAGGGCTAAACCAGGTTATTACAACGGCAGCCTCCCATCACCGGCTTGCATGGATTCATCCCTTCTTGGATGGCAATGGGCGAGTTACTCGTCTTTTGACCCATGCATATCTTAAAACGGCAAAAATAGATGGTCACGGGTTGTGGACGGTTTCCCGAGGCTTCGCAAGAAACCGCGAACAATATCTGGCTGCATTGGCCGGAGCAGACCAACCCCGCAGAGGAGACCTGGATGGCCGAGGGAACTTGACACAAGCAGGATTGCTCGGATTCTGTAAATTTTTCCTCAAAACTGCCATTGACCAAATTGACTTTATGGCAGCCCTTTTGGACCTGGATGGCATGCAGAAAAGAATTCAGGCGGTTGTCGATCGTAAAGTTTCTTTTGGTGAATTGAGACCCGAAGCTGGTCATTTGTTGAGAGATGTATTTTTACGAGGAGAAATACCCCGAGGAGAAATACCCCGCATCATCGGAATGCCGGAACGCTCGGCGCGCCGGGTGGCCAGCAGTCTGCTAGAAAAAGGCTATTTGGTCTCCGGCTCGGGAAAGGGACCGGTAATGCTCGGTTTCCCAGCATCGATGGTGGGGTATTATTTCCCTCGCCTGTACCCAGAGGGAGTGGAGGCAAGCCTTGAGTAGGGTTTGATAAGCTTTTGTCCATTGTGCTTTTTTGGCATCTATCTATACATACAAAAGGGGAAAGAATCCGTATTTGTCCTGGCTGCCCAAATGCCTCTGTGCCTAAACTCTTGAGCATGGAGCAATTGTAACCTATGAACTCGTAGATAAAATCCATTGTGGAAATGTGGTATATAGGAACAAAGCCGCACCACGGGAGCGGCTTTTAATTTTGTGTGAAAGCTGGTAATAGTACTATTGGAGTGCTATTAAAGAGAGCTGAATCAAACGGAGCAACTTTCATGGGCATAGGATCGATTCTGGGAACGGCCGCCCGCGGCGTGGCCTGGGGACAGTTGGCAAATGCGGCGCTGCAGTATGGGCCCGAGATAGTCAAAAAGATCAGGGAGCGGCGCCAAACGCACCCGGCGACGGAATATGACGGTGCCACCATCGAACAGCTGCAGGGGCGCATCGAGGAGTTGGAAACGGCTCTGGCGAGACAGCAGGAACTGACCGCAGAGCAGGCACGGACCATCGCCACCCTGGAGGATGCAGCCAGGACGCTGCAGGCACGGGTGCGGCGGGCCACTATCATCGGTGCGGTGCTCGGGCTTGCTGTCGTTACCCTGCTCATCGTCCTGCTGATGCGGCTGTAAAAGAAGGCACGGACGGAGATCACCCATGCCCAATCGCCCCGCCGAGGCCGAGCATATCCGCCACTGTCCCCGTTGCGCCGCGCCCTCGCTCTCCTGGCTCAGTGAAAAAAATTTCCGCTGTAGCGCCTGCGGCTTTACCCTCTTCCTCAATGTGGCAGCAGCAGTCGGAGTGATCATGGAATGCCAGGGCAAGCTGCTCTTCGGCGTCCGAAAAAATGATCCGGGCAAAGGGATGCTCGACCTCCCCGGAGGATTCGTCGATCCAGAGGAGAACGCCGAGGAGTGCGCCCGACGGGAAGTGCGGGAGGAAACCGGCATCGACATCCCCCCGGCCTCCTATTTCATGTCACTCCCCAACAGCTATCACTACCGGGACATCACCTACAGCACCCTCGATCTGGTCTATACCGTAAGTTTTGACCAGCCCCCCCCCATGCGGGCAGCCGACGATCTGATCGACCTGCTTTGGATACTCCGGGGAAAAATAGATCTCGACAGTATCGCCTTTCCCTCCCTGCGGGAGGCGGTGAGGCGCTACCTTTTGCAGCCAACCGCCCCACTGGTATAATTCCTCAGACATCCATTCCAAGCGGAGGTTACCAATGGAAGAGAAAAACTGGAACCCGGCCGACCTGCTGCAGCTCTCCGGCGGCTACTGGAGCACCTGCGCCCTCCATGCCGGAGTAAAGCTCGATGTCTTTACCCGCCTTGCAGGCGAACCACGACCTGCCGGAGAACTGGCCGGCGAGATAAATGCCGATGCACGAGGCCTCGCCATGCTCCTTGACGCCCTGGCCTCCCTGGGCCTGCTGGCAAAGGAGCAGGGCATCTATCGCGCCACCCCCTTCGCCGAACAATTCCTCAGCAAGGACTCTCCCCAGTACCTGGGACACATCATTCTCCACCATCACCATCTCATGGAAAGCTGGGCGCACCTGGACCAGGCGGTAACAAGCGGCACCCCGATCAGCCGGCGGGTCTCCCATGAGGCTGGAGAAGAGGAACGGGAAAGCTTCGAGATGGGGATGTTCAACCTGGCCATGATGCTGGCGCCGAAGATCGTCCCCAACATCGACCTTTCAGGGCGCAGGCGCCTGCTGGATCTTGGGGGTGGGCCGGGCACCTATGCCATCCATTTCTGCCTGCAAAACCCAAGGCTCACCGCCGTTATCTACGACCTTCCCACCACCCGTCCCTTTGCCGAAAAGACCATCGCCCGCTTCGGCCTTGCCGACCGCATTGCCTTCCAACCGGGTGATTTCATCACGGACAGCATCGAAGGGAGCTTTGACGTTGCCTGGCTGTCCCACATTCTCCACAGCGAAGGACCGGAAGGGTGCGCCGTCCTGCTGAGCAAGGCGATCGCCTCCCTGGAACCGGGAGGGCTGATCCTCATCCAGGAATTCATCCTCAACGACGCCAAGGACGGCCCGGTCTTTCCGGCCCTCTTCTCCATGAACATGCTCCTGGGTACCCCCCGCGGGCAGGCCTATGGAGAAAAAGAGATTACGGAAATGCTCAAGGCGGCCGGTGCCAAAGAGGTCCGACGTCTGCCCATGGATCTTCCCAATGGTGCCGGCATCATCGCCGGGGTAGTCGCGGAGAAATAGATGCGTTTTCTGCCGTTGCTCGTGATGCTCTTTCTTCTGGGCGGTTGCTCACGGGGAGAACAGCTGCCCAGGCTGCCGGCCGACGGGGTCATTCTCGCCTTCGGCGACAGCATTACCTACGGCACGGGTGCAGCCGCCGGTGAAGGTTATCCTGCGGTGCTGGAACGGCTGACGGGACGGAAGGTGGTCAATGGAGGGATTCCGAGTGAGGTGACGGCGGAGGGACTGCAGCGGCTGCCGGAGCTTTTGGAGCAGGTGCAGCCGAAGATGGTGATCATCTGCGAAGGGGGCAACGACATGATCCGCCGCCTTCCCCATGGAGAGATCGCCACCAACCTGCGGCAGATGGTACGGCTGGTAAAGGAAAAGGGGGCAATTCCGCTCCTGGTGAGCGTGCCGGCACTGGATCTTTCATTTGCTCCGCCCGAATTCTATGGCGAGATTGCCAGGGAGGCGCACATCCCATGGGAAGAAAAAACGCTCACCCGCATCCTCACCAGTCGATCTCTCAAGTCCGACCCCATCCATCCAAATGCTGCCGGTTACCGGAAGCTGGCCGAAGGACTGGCACAGCTTCTCCACGAAGGGGGAGCCATCTGACGGAGCGACCACTTTTCGTTTGACGTTCCCGGAGCCATCCTCTATTTATACAGGCATGGCCATTGATGCATATCTTCCTTACATCCTCGCCCTCAACATCCTGCTTACCATCCTTGACGCCACCATCGGCTACCATGCCGCGCCCTCCCTTGTCCGCACCGGTGCGGCAGACGAGGAAAGCCGCGCCGCGGCAGCTAAAACGATCCGCTCCATGCTGGCCCTGGTGGTGGCACTCTACAGCTTCTTTTCCTGCCTTGCCTTTTCACGGCAAAATCTGCCGCTGCTGCTCATCCTCACGGCGGTGATCGTCGTCGATATGGTTGCGCAGGTCATCCTCCTCAGAAAAATGAAGAACCGGAGCAGGTAAATTCCTCAGGCAGGCAGGAACTGCTGCAGATTTGCCAGTGCCCGCTGCAGCTTCTCCATGTTGTGGGCCTCGATGGTCCATGCTGCCTGTGGCGCATAGTGCGCCATCAAGCGGAAAAATAGGGGGAAATCGATGCCACCCTCGCCGAGGGGGGCGTGGTCGTCCCGGGTGCCCTGGTTGTCGTGGATATGACTCTCGGCAATATACGGGCCAAGAGCCGCGAACCACTCGTCCATCCCCACAGTCTTGAACAGATTCCAGTGTCCCACGTCGAAACAGTGGCGCAGCCGGGGTGAGTCGATGGCCTCCAGCAGCGCCACCAGCGTCGAAGGCTCCTCCTCGAAGATGTTTTCCACGGCAATGGTGCAGCCGATCGTCTCCGCCCGTTCCAGCACAGTCTGAAAGGTGTCAATGCTGTGCCGCAGCCACTCTTCCTTTTTCTCTCCGTAGCGCCAACGATCGTAACCGGGATGGAAGACCATCACCTGCGGCTTGAAGATGTCCGCTGCATTCAGAACGTCGTTGAAGCTCTGCCGGGTCACCTCGCGGATCTGACGCACCACGGACCCGGGGTTCAGGTCCATGAAGGGTGCGTGAATGGTGCACGACAGCCCGCTACCGGCCAGGAGATCGGCCTCGACCCGCATTTTTTCGGGGATGACCTCATCCAGAGCGTCGGCGGAAAAGAAAATCTCCGGGTTGATGCTTTCGGCAATGAGGTAATCCAGGTTGCGACCCAGGTACGGATAGGGTACATGGGCAAAAACTTTTTTATTCATGATTTTTCCTCTGCCTTTTTATATCGTCGGGGCACTTGCCGCAGTTGACCAGCTCGTCCAGCTTGTAGATGGCGGTGGGCTCACCAAGGACGATGAGGGTGTCATGGGCCTCCATGTGGGTATGGGACTCAGGGTTGAAGACCATCCTGCCCGAGACCTTCTTGATGCCGACGATAATAACGCCGGTTTCCCGGCGGAAGCCGGAACTGGCAAGATTTTCGCCGATGAAGCCCGAGGTGGAGGGTATGACGATTTCTTCCATCTGCAGTTCCAGGTGTTCCCGCCCGGTGGCGATTTCAATGAAATCCATGACGTTAGGGCGCAGAATCGCCTGGGCCATTCGGCTGCCTCCGATCAGGTACGGCGAGACGACTTTGTTGGCGCCGGCCCGTTTGAGTTTAATTTCCGACCCTTCCTCGCCGGAACGGGCGAGGATATACAGATCGGGGTTGAGACCGCGGGCCGTCAGGGTGATGTAGACATTCTCCGTATCGGAGGTAACCACTGAAATCAGCCCCTTGGCCCTCTTGATGCCCGCCTTGAGCAGCGTCTCGTCATCGGTGGCGTTTCCCTTGAGAAAGAGGTAGCTGTCCTGGGCCAGTTTTTCCACCACCAGCGGGTCATTCTCCACCACGACGAAGGAAAGCGGCTTTGCGGCGAATTCCCTGCAGATCAGGGCACCGATTCTGCCGAAGCCGCAGATGATGTAATGGCCGCTCAAGGCCTCAATTTTTTTTTCCAACTTTTTCCTCCCGATTATACGCTGCAGCTGCCCTTCGAACATGAGCTGGACCACGCTACCGACAATATAGCCCAGAACACCGACGCCGAAAAAAATCAGCATCATGGTGAAGACCTTGCCGGCATCGCTCAGCTCGTGCACTTCCCGGAAACCGACCGTGCCCAGCGTAACGACAGTCATGTAGAGAGCGTCAAGCAGGCGCCATCCTTCGATGGTCGAGTACCCCGCCGTGCCGATGGAAACCAGCAGGGCCAGCACCAATACCGATATTTTCAAATGGCGGACAGGATCCAATAAAAGCTCCTCTTTTTTCCGCCTAAAATACTCCGGCCATGGCTGAATTTCAAGTTTTTAATGCCTCGTAAGTACCTGAATGGTCCAGACAAAAGGGGAAATTCTTGACAATTTATGTATACTGTATACAATTGCCCCGGTACTGGAGGATCTCCCATGAAAAGAAACCTCGAAAAGCATCTGACCCTCAGGGAGCGCATCCTTGAAACGATCCGCGATGCCATCATGAGCGGTTCCCTCAAGCCGGGAGAAAAGGTAGCCGAACCGGAACTGGCCGAGCGATTCGGCATCAGCAGGACCCCCATCCGCGAAGCCTTCCGCCAGCTGGAATCGGAGGGCTATCTGACGGTGATTCCCCGCAAGGGGGCCGTGGTCACCGCATTTTCTCCGCGGGACGTGGAAGAGTTCTACGCCATCAAGAGCATCCTCGAAGGCTATGCAGCGCGCAAAGCCTGCGATAACCTGACGCAGAAGGAACTGGATAAACTGGCGGCCATCAATCAGAAACTGAAGCAGCTTGCCGATGCCGGCGACATCAAGAACTTCTTCAAGGTACACCAGGATTTTCACGACCTGTTCATCAAGGCCGCCAACAACGATAAGCTTTACGAGATGGTCAACGGCCTGATGAAGAAATTTCAGCGACTGCGGATCGCATCCCTGAGCAAGAAGGGGCGAATGCACGTCTCGGTGGAAGAACATGAAAAAATCATCGAGGCCTTCCGCAACAAGAACGCCGGTCTGGCGGAAAAGCTGGTGCAGAAAAACGCCGAATACGGCGGCATCGTCCTCATAAAAAGCGGTCCCGACGGTTCGCCGATGAAGAAGGCGGAGCAGACCGCAGCGAAACATCTGGATCTCTGAATCCCCTCGTCACAGCTATAAGATAACCACATCCACTCTTACCGGCCGGACGGCGACATTCCGTTATGGAAATCCGCTCCCCCTGTGTTAAGCTGTGGATGTTTTCGTATGTGAACATTTTTATTGCCTTTGATGGGGAGGGACGGCGATTGAACCTGTTGAAGCAGATTCCGAAGGTGGACAAGGTACTGGGATGGGAGGGGATACAGACCCTGCTGGAAAACCATCCCCGCCCGGTGGTGATAAGGGCCGTGCGCACGGCACTTGAGAACCTGCGGAACCGCGCCCTGCGGCAAGAAGGGGAACGCGCCCAATTCACCGAGGAAGCAATCCTGGAGCAAATCGGCCGGGAAATTGGCTCCCTCAGCGCCCGCAAGCTCAAACGGCTGGTCAACGGCACCGGCGTCGTCATCCATACGAACCTGGGGCGGTCTCCCCTGCCGGAGAGGATTCGTGAAGCATTGGACGAGGTGGCCTTCGGCTACTCCAACCTGGAGTTCGACCTGGCAAGCGGGGAACGGGGCAGCCGCTATGCCCACGTGGAGGAAATACTCTGCGAACTGACCGGGGCAGAGGCTGCGCTGGTGGTCAACAACAACGCCGCCGCTGTTTTGCTGGCCTTAAGCTCACTGGCCGCCGGCAGAGAAGTGATCGTCTCCCGGGGAGAGCTGGTGGAAATCGGCGGCTCGTTCCGCATTCCCGACGTCATGCGCCAGAGCGGCGCCATTTTGCGGGAGGTGGGGGCCACCAACCGCACCCATCCCGGGGACTACAGCGCGGCAGTCACCCAGGATACCGGACTGCTGCTCAAGGTACACTGCAGCAATTTCGCTGTAGTAGGCTTTACCGCCGAAGTCTCGGCCGAACAGCTGGTCGAGCTGGGCAAGCAGCATGCCCTGCCGGTATTGGCCGATGTGGGAAGCGGCAATCTGGTGGAACTGTCCCGGCGCCTCGGCTGTAACGAACCTACAGTGCAGGAATTCGTCGATGCCGGGGTGGACGTCATCACCTTCAGCGGCGACAAGCTCCTTGGCGGCCCCCAGGCGGGCATCATCATCGGCAGAAAGGCGCTGCTGGCACCCATGAAGAAGCACCCCCTGCTGCGGGCCGTGAGGATCGACAAGCTGACCCTGGCTGCTTTGGAAGGGACCCTGCAGCTGTACCGGGACGAGCGACAGGCGCTGCAGGAGATCCCCACCCTGCGCATGCTGACTGTCCCCCTTGAAGAGCTGGCGGACAAAGCAAAAAGAATAGCGGCAGAGCTGCAGAAAGTTGTGCGCGGAAACGTACAACTCTCCCTCGTCGAGGGCTTTTCCCAGGTGGGAGGGGGAGCACTTCCACTCCTGCAGCTTCCCACGGTGCTCATCGCCATTGCCGCCGGCACCATGTCGGCCCAGGAAATAGAACAGACCATGAGACTCTCCCCTGTGCCGGTTATCGGCAGAATCTTCAAGGGAGCCTTTCTTCTGGATCCCCGCACCATTCTCGAAGAAGACATACCGGCACTGACCGCCGCTCTGCAAGGCATGAATCCCTGACAGCCTGCTGTTAAAGAGCGCGTGTCCCCCTTCCCCGGCCAATTTGTATTTGGCCTTTTCACCCCGGATATGTATAATCGAACGATTTTATTGGCGGAAAAGCGCCGTTTCAATCCGATTTGTGGGGACGGGAACATGAGAGTCATCGCACTTATCCCTGCCGCCGGCATGGGGAAACGCATGGGAGCCGGCATGAACAAGCAGTACCTGCTCCTGGACAACAGGCCCATTCTGGCCCACACCCTGGCCGTGTTCGAGCAGGCACCCTTCGTCGACGACATCCACGTGGTCATACCCGAGGCGGAAATTTCCTTCTGCCGGGAGCAGGTCGTGGAAAAATATGGCTTCGCCAAGGTCCGCAGCATCATTGCCGGCGGTAGCGAGCGGCAGTATTCGGTGCTGAACGGCATCAGGGCGCTGAGCAATTGCAACGAAGACGACGTGGTCATCATCCATGATGGGGTCAGGCCTTTCGTGCCCCTGCAGGTCATCAGGCATTCCATCGAGACGGCGAGCCGCCATGACGGTGCCCTGGTAGCCGTGCCGGTCAAGGATACGGTAAAATGCGTCAGCGACGGCATCGTTACCGATACCCCCCCGAGGGAAACCATCTGGCTCGCCCAGACTCCCCAGTCCTTCAGATACGACATCATCAGTGCAGCCCATGAATTGGCAGCTGCCGAAGGATTCCTCGGCACCGACGACGCGTCGCTGGTGGAGCGCCTGGGAAGAGAGGTACATGTGGTCAGGGGGGATTACCGCAACATAAAAATTACGACGCCGGAAGACATGCTGCTGGCGGAGACTTTTTTGAAGAATCAGACTGCATGAAAGAGGCTACCATGAGAATAGGCCACGGCTATGATGTGCACAAGCTGGTAAGCGACAGGAAATTGATCCTTGGCGGAGTTGATGTACCCTATGAAAGGGGGTTGCTCGGCCATTCCGACGCCGATGTTCTACTCCACGCCATCTCCGACGCCATCCTCGGCGCCATCGGCGAAGGGGACATCGGCAAGCACTTCCCCGACACCGATCCCGCCTATAAGGGGGCGGACAGCATCAAGCTCTTGATGCATGTCATGGGGCTGGCCAGGGACCGGGGTTACGCCATCGGCAATGTGGACGCAACCGTTATTGCCCAAAGGCCGAAACTGGCCCCCCATATCCCCTTGATGCGGGAGAACATCGCCAGGGCACTGGGTTGCGGGACGGGAAGGGTCAATGTCAAGGCAACAACCACCGAGGAGCTCGGTTTTTGCGGCCGGGGAGAAGGAATAGCCTCCCACGCGGTGGCGCTGCTGCAACGCCGGCACGATCTTTCCCCCGAACTGAAAGAGGTCCTGGAAACGAGGTGACAATATCTATGGAATCCGCCAACAGCACTGCTTCGACCCCGGAAACCGCGGCGACAAGCAACTTTATCCGTACCATCGTCGAAGAAGACCTGAAAAACGGCAAGCATAAGACCGTGGTCACCCGCTTTCCGCCGGAGCCAAACGGTTACCTGCACATCGGCCACGCCAAATCGATCTGCCTCAACTTCGGTCTGGCCCGGGACTTCGGCGGCCGCTGCCACCTGCGCTTCGACGATACCAATCCTGCCAAGGAAGAGGTGGAATACGCCGAAGCGATCAAGGATAACGTTCGCTGGCTCGGCTTCGACTGGGGGGAACACCTCCATTACGCCTCCGATTATTTTGAGCAGCTTTACCAATGGGCGGAACAGCTGATCCGCCAAGGTGACGCCTATGTTGAGGATCTCTCCGCCGAAGAGATCCGAGCCTACCGCGGCACCCTCACCGAACCGGGCAAGGAGAGTCCCTGCCGTAGCCGCACTTCGGAAGACAATCTTGCGCTTTTCCGCCGCATGCGTGCCGGCGAGTTTGCCGACGGAGCCAAGGTGCTCCGGGCGAAGATCGACATGGCCTCCCCCAACCTCAACCTGCGCGATCCGGTCATGTACCGCATCCTCCATGCCCCCCACCCCCATGCCGGGGACAAATGGTGCATCTATCCCATGTATGACTTCGCCCACGGCCAGAGCGACTCCATCGAAGGGATCACCCACTCCATCTGCACCCTTGAGTTCGCCGATCACCGCCCTCTCTATAAATGGTTCCTTGAACGGCTGGGCATCTACCAGCCCCATCAGTACGAGTTTGCCCGCCTCAACCTGACCTACACGGTCATGAGCAAACGGAAGCTGCTGCAACTGGTGCAGGATGGCGATGTTTCCGGCTGGGACGACCCGCGCATGCCGACCCTCTCCGGCCTGAGGAAACGGGGCTACACCCCCGAATCGGTACGCAACTTCTGCGAGCAGATCGGCGTCGGCAAAAGCGACAGCTGGATCGACATGAGCATTCTTGAGGAAGCCGTGCGCAATGATCTAAATGTGAGGGCGCCCCGGGCCATGGCGGTGCTTCGCCCCTTGAAGGTAGTCATCGACAACTATCCCGAAGGCCTGACCGAAGAGTTCGAGGCGGCAAACCACCCCAACGACCCGGCCATGGGCACCCGCAAGGTTCCCTTTGCCCGTGAAGTATACATTGAGCGAGACGACTTTCTCGAAGAGCCGCCCAAGGGCTTCTTCCGCCTCTCACCGGGGCGGGAAGTGCGGCTGCGCTATGCCTACATCGTCAAATGCGAAAGCGTCGTCAAAGACGCAGCAGGTAACATCGTCGAGGTGCGCTGCAGCTACGATCCTGCCTCCAGAGGAGGGTCGGCTCCGGATGGCCGCAAGATCAAAGGCACCATCCACTGGGTCTCGGCCAGGCATGCCGTCAAGGCCGAAGTACGCCTCTACGACCGGCTCTTCACAGTCCCCAACCCGGACAAGGGGGGACAGGATTTCAAGGCCTTCATCAACCAGGATTCGCTCCGGATAGTTGAAGATGCCTGCCTGGAACCGGCGCTGGCCAAGGCGGCATCCGGCTCCAGCTATCAATTCGAACGCCAGGGGTATTTCCACGTGGGCTCGACCTCGGCCGACGGCACCCCCGTTTTCAATCGCACCGCCACCCTGCGTGATTCGTGGGGAAGTGGCGGCAAGAAAGAATGACCGATGTAAACGCAGGCTTACGGAAGGCACCAGCCGGGGTAGAATAAACAGGCAGCCGCCCGGCGGTGCGCTTTCGGCAGCCTGGAGGACGAACCGCTGCAGATTCTGATCATCAACGAGAACAAAGCCTTCTGTGATTATCTCTCGAACCTGCTGACCACCGCCGGGCATGAAGTTTTCTGCGTCCAGGGCTATGCAGACGCCCTGGGAGCCGCTTCGTCACAACGGCCGGCGGTAATCATCCTTGAAATTGCCGCAACAGAAGTGGGGGCCGTGGAGATGGCTGCCCGACTGCAGCGTGCTGCAGAAACCCGCCACCTGCCGATCATCGTCATCTCAGACTTCCCCGACCTGGAATTCGAACTGCTCAATCTCTTTGATTTCCTCCCCCAGCCGATGGATGCTGTGCGACTGGTTGAAGACCTGGAAGCCATCGCCCGGGGAAAGAAGTCCCTGCCCCGACCGACCGATACCCTTGCCGATGAAACCTACCGCCTCTTTTACCAATACCTGCTCAGGGAAAGCGGTCTCCATTTCGAGCGGCGCAACCAGAAGCTGCTGGAACGGGGCCTTCTGAACCGCATGGCTGCCCTGCAGATCGACTCTTTCGAGGAGTATTACGATTACCTGGTGTTGCACCAGGAAAGCCGTCAGGAGCTGAAAAAGCTGCTGCCATTCCTCACCATCGGGGAAACCTATTTTTTCCGCTACCATGCCCATTTTGAGGCCCTGGGGCAGATCCTGGCCCGGATGCGGGCCGGGCTCGCCCATGGGGAAAAACTGAAGCTGCGGCTCTGGTCGGCGGGCTGCTCCACCGGCGAAGAGCCCTATTCCCTGGCCATAACCGTCATGGAGGCAATTCCCGACTGGAAGAAGCACGACATCGCCATCCTCGCCACCGACATCGACAACCGGGCGCTGAAGCGGGCCCGGGAAGGCGTCTACAGCCAGTGGGCCATGCGCGTCATCGAAAAGCGCTACCTGGACCGGTACTTCGACAGAAGCGGCAAGAAGTTCAGGATCAACGACGAGGCAAAAGACCTTGTTCGCTTTGCCCACCACAACCTCACCACACCTCCCCCCTGGGGTGAAGAAACCTTTCATGCCGTTTTCTGCCGAAATGTCACCATCTATTTCACCATCGACACCACGAGGCAGATCATCGAAGGGCTGAGCAGGGCACTGGTGCCCGGCGGCTATCTTTTCCTGGGACACTCGGAGACCATGGCACTGATTTCGACCAGGTTCGAGCGTCAAAGCCACGACGGCAGCTTTTACTATCGCAAAAAGACGGCAACGAGCGAGACCTCCGGGGAGCCGGAGATGCCCCCCTCCCCTGCGCCGGCGCAAGCGAAGGCACGCCTGGTGCAGGCGACACCTGTTCCGACCCCAAATCCACCCGCACCGGCTTCACCGCCGCCTATGGACTGGGAAAAGCGCCACCTGCTTGCCCAAGAACTTTTTCGGGAGGAAAAATTTGCCGAGACAGCCGGACTTTTGCAGGATATACTGCAGCATCGACCGGGTCATACGGGAGCGCTCATTCTCTATGGTTTTACCCTGGCCAACGACGGACGGTTTACCGAAGCCCTCGAGGCCTGCGGAAAGGCCCTGAAGATCGATGACCTCCTGCCCGAAGCCTACTACCTGAAAGGGCTGGTATATGAGATGACCGAGCGCCTGCCGGAAGCCTGCGAGGAATACCGCAAGGCGATCCTGCTGCAACACGATCTGGTCATGGCCCACTACCAGCTGTCGCAGCTCCATGGCAGGCTGGGCAAAAAGAGGGAACGCTTCAGGGAGCTGAACAACACCCTGAAGATCGTCGCTGGCATGAAGGCCCATACCACCATCCCTCACTCAGGAGGGATGTCCCGCGAACTGTTCATGGACCAGCTGCAGAAAGAGCTGGCGCAGGCTGATTAGAAAAAGGACGCACCATGACGAAAAAAAACGGAACCGACGAAATCCGCGCCATCCTCGAAGAAATGAGGGAGGAATACTGGCAAGGGCTGGCGGAGGTGGAAGAGGTCCGGGAAGAGGAGCAGGAATTCATCACCGTCACCCTCGGCGGGGAGACCTTTGCCTTTGAGACCGGCTATGCCTCGGAGGTCATCCGTGTCCCCAAGCTGGTGAAAATTCCTCGCGTGCAGGAGCTTCTCACCGGGGTCTTCAACCTGCGGGGAGAGATCACCGCGGCCATCGATATCAGGCCGCTGCTGGGCTTGCCCCAGCTCCCCCTCACCCCCCTTTCGAGGATTGTCGTCGTCAAGGCCGCACCATTCGTCACCGGTATCATCGCCGAAAAGGTGGAAGGGGTGCGACCGCTTCCCATGAACGCCATTGAGCCTGCGGTCACCTCACTCGACGAGAAACAGCGGGAATATATACGCGGCCAGCTGCATGTTGACGGGATGCTGATCATGATGCTGGATATGGCCAAACTTTTACAGGCCCCGGACATTGTCGTCAATAATCACGTTTAAATACACGAACCATAGACGTTGAGGGAAACGTCGCCAAGGAGTCGCCACCATGTTCAATAACCTGTCCTTGAAAATTGCCGGAATTCTCATCCTGGTGATGGTGGTCATCATGACCATGTTTACCATCTACTTCGTCAGGTCGCGGAGCGCCTCCATGGAAGGGGAACTCCTCTCCAAGGGAAGGATCGAGGCCCTTGCCGGGGCGAAGATGACCGAGCAGGTCCTGGAATCGGCTATCAGGCAAGGAACCCTCTCCGAGGCGGACGTGTTCGACGAGAACTACCAGCCGATCCCCAATACCTATCCCCAGAAATACCACACCAGGTTCGACAGGTACCTGGATGAAAATATCCAGGAACTGGAAGACGAGTACCTCAAAGACGATCAGGTGGTCTTTGCGGCTGCTGTTGACCGCAATAGCTACCTCCCCACCCATAACACCAAATACTCCCAGCCCCTGACCGGCGACCGGGCAAAAGACCTGATCAATAACCGCACCAAGCGCATCTTCAATGACGAAGTGGGCATGATCGCGGCAAAGAACCAGAAGGAACTCCTTCAGCAGGTCTATTTCCGCGATACCGGGGAGCGGATGTGGGATATCTCGGCACCGGTCTATGTGAACGGCAAACACTGGGGCGCTTTCAGAATCGGCTTTTCCATGGAAAAAACGGACAAGCGCATTGCCGAACTACGCACCCAGATCATCGGCTCCATGCTCATCATGCTGCTGGTTTCCAGCATCACCATCTTTTTCGTCGTCCGCTATTACATGCGCCCGCTCCTCAATCTGACTGCAGCGGCACGGCGCATTGCCGACGGCAACCTGGACGAGCAGATCCCGGTGGAGACCGGGGATGAGATCGGCACCCTCGCCGAGGCCTTCAACACCATGACCACTGTCATCGTCAAGAACCTCAAGGGGGAGATCGAGAAGAGCTCGCGGCTCATCGTCTCCATCAAGGAAGCGATCATCCTCTTGTCCAGCTCGGCCAACGAAATGATGGCCATCAGCGCCCAGCAGTCTTCAGGTGCAACCCAGCAGGCGACCGCCGTCCAGGAGGTGACCACCACCTCGGAAGAGATCGCCATCACCGCCAAGCAGATCACCGATAATGCCAAATCGGTGGAAACAATGGCGGAAGAAACGACCCGCAGCTGCACAGCCGGCACAGCCGACGTGACCAATGCCATCGACGGTATGGCGGTACTGAAGGGCCAGGTGCAGACCATCGCCGAGAGCATGCTTCAACTGGGGGACAACAGCCAGAAGATCGGCGGCATCGTGGAAATTATCGACGAGATCAGCGACCAGACGAATCTCCTGGCGCTCAATGCGGCCATCGAGGCTGCCGGCGCCGGTGAGGCGGGCAAGCGGTTTGCCATCGTCGCCCAGGAGGTGAAACGCCTCGCCCAGCGGACGGTCGATGCCACCAAGCAGATCAAGGGGCTCATCGAGGAAATCCAGAAGGCGACCAACAGCACCATTATGGTCACCGAAGAGGGAACCAAGGGGGTTGACTCCGCTTCGGCCCTGGTGGACAAGGTCCAGCTCTCCTTCACCAACATCATCCACATGGTCGAGGAAACGGCCCGCGCCGCCAAGGAAATCACCCTCTCCACCCAGCAGCAAACCTCCGCCTGCGAGCAGATGGCCGAAACCATGACCGAGGTGAGGGATGTGGCGCAGCAGGTGGCGGCCAGCGCCAACGAGACCGAGCGGGCCATCTCCGACATAATGGAGCAGACGGAAAAACTGCGGGATCTGAGCGAAAAAGAGGCGTAGATGCCCAACCGGAACAAGTATCTTTCCATATTCTACAAAGAGGGGCGCGAGCATCTGCTGTCGCTGCAGAAGGGGCTTCTTTCCTTGGAAAAGGCCCCCGGCGATATGGTGCTGCTTCGGGAGTTGATGCGCAACGCCCACACCCTCAAGGGCTCAGCAAAGCTGGTGGGCCTTGAGGAAATCAGCGCCATCGGCCACCGAATGGAAGACCTCTTTGAAGAAATTGAAAAGGGACGGAAAGGGGTGGACGACAAGGTCATCGACCTGCTCCTCAAGGGGGCCGATGCCATTTCCCGGCTCATCGAGGCTTTCAGCAACAACGAGGACCTTCCCTTCGACGTTCCCCTGTTCCTGCAGGCATTCGACCAGGGGGAGATTCCTCCCCAGATCGTTGCGGAGAAACAGCAGCCCGAGCCGGTTGCCGACGAGACCGTCAGGACCAACGTCAAGATCCTCGACAGTCTCATCAACCGGCTCGGAGAACTGATCATCAACAAGAAACGCTTCGAGAGCAACCTCCTCCGGCTGAACGAATGTCTAGCCGGGGATGCCGAGTACCTGCCGGAGCTGCAGCAATTCCGGCAGGATATGGAGGAGGACGTTCTTTACCTGGCGTACCTGGTCCAGGAACTCCACGACGATGCCCTGGCGCTGCGCATGCTCCCCCTGCATACCATCACCGACGGTTTCGAGCGCATGGTCCGCGACCTGTCCCGGGAACACGGCAAGATGATCGAATTTACCGTCACCGGTGCTCAGATCGAGATGGACCGGGTCTTGCTGGAAGCGGTCAAGCCGATGATCCTGCACATCCTGAGAAATTGCGTCGATCATGGCATCGAAACCCTGGAAGAGCGGCTCGTCGAGGGGAAAAAGCCCAAAGGAACCATAAAGATTGCCGCCAGACTTGAGGAGGGGGGAGTCAACATCGTCATCCGTGACGACGGCAGGGGAATCGATCCGGCCCTGGTGAGAAAGACCGCGGTGAACAAAGGCCTTCTAACCCAGGAAGACGCAGCTGCCATGGAGGACAAGGGGGTCATCGACCTGATCATGGAGGAAGGGTTTTCCACAAGGGACTTCATTACCGACACCTCCGGCCGCGGCATCGGCATGAGTGTGGTGAAAAAAAACCTGGAGCGGCTGAAGGGGCGCCTGACCATACGGAGCGAGGTGGGACGGTACACGGAAATGTCGCTGCACCTCCCCCTGACCCTCTCCATGATGGAAGCGCTGCTGATACTTTGCAACGGAGAGTACCTCGCCCTGCCCCTCACCTACGTCCAGGAGTCGCTGAAAATCAGGGCCGAAGACATTATCACCGCCGCCGGCAAAGAGGTGATCTCACTGCGGGGCAGCTCGATTCCGCTTGTCTCACTGGCTGCACTCCTCGGACTGCCGGAACCGGGGAAATTCTTCCCCGACGAGAAGCTGACCGTTGTGGTTCTGAAACAGGGGGGACAATCCCTTGCCTGCGCCGTTGATGCGACCCTGGAAAGTTCGGCGATCGTCGTCAAGTCCTTGGGTAACCAGCTGAAAAACGTTCATTTCGTCTTCGGAGCAACCATTCTCGGTAACGGCGATCCGGCCCTGATCCTGAACGTTCCCGACCTTTTCGCTGCGGCCGAGGTGGGCATTACGGCCGGTTTTGCGGCACGGCTCGGCAAAACCGAGGGAAAAACATCCCAAACACGGATCCTGGTGGTGGATGATTCCATCACCACCCGCACCATGGAGCGGAGCATCCTCATGGCCCACGGGTACAGCGTGGATATCGCCATCTCCGGCGAGGATGCCCTGGAAAAGGTGGCCCATGCCGACTACGACCTGGTCATTTCCGATGTGATGATGCCAGGCATTACCGGGTTCGAGCTGACCAGGCGCCTGCGTGCCCTGGACCGGTACCGGGATGTGCCGGTGATCATCGTCTCCTCCCTCGCCACCGACGCTGACAAACGAGAAGCCATGGATGCCGGCGCCCAGGCATATATCGTCAAGGGAAGTTTTGATCAGGGAAATCTGCTGACAACGGTTGAAGCATTCGTCGGCTGAGGGCACGCATCATGAAAGACAATAATTCCAACACGATACGGGTGCTTATAACCGACGATTCCGCCCTGGCCAGGGAGGTCATCAAGGATATCTTCCGCCTGACCGGCGACATCATCATTGTCGGCGAGGCAGCAGACGGCGCCGGTGCAGTTGAGCTCACCCAGAAGCTGAAACCGGACCTGGTGCTAATGGACCTGATGATGCCGATCATGGACGGGCTCACTGCCATTGAAGAGATCATGGCCCACGCGCCAACGCCAATCCTGGTGCTTTCGGCGAGCCTTGGAGACCGGGACGTGAACAACGCCTTTGCCGCCATAAAACGGGGGGCACTGGATGTCATGGCCAAGCCGGAAGGATTTGCCACCGAAACCGTTTCCCGCTGCTTTGCCTCGGCGATCATCGAAAAGGTCAGGATGCTGGCCCGGATCAAGGTAATCCGCCGCAGGCCGAGCCGGTCCAGGGGAGTGCCCCCTTCGGGGCCCAAGTCCGTGGAACCCCACCGCATCCTGGCCATCGGTGCTTCCACCGGCGGACCCCAGGCAGTGATGAAAATAGTCCGCTCCCTGCCGGCCGATTTCAATGCCAGCGTCCTCATCGTCCAGCATATAGCCAGCGGCTTTGCTTACGGCTTTGCCCAGTGGCTGAGCAGGGAGAGCACAATTCCGATCCGGCTGGCCAAGGACGGAGAAGAGTTTTTGCCGGGAGCAGCACTGGTCGCCCCCAGCAACTGTCACATGGTCGTTGCCGGTGGTAGAATTAAACTCACCAAGGACCAGCCGGTCAACTGCTGTCGCCCTTCCATCGACGTGCTCTTTAAATCCCTTGCCCAGGAACACGGCGGCTCCGTGGTGGCGATACTGTTATCGGGCATGGGCAAGGACGGTGCTGAAGGGCTGACCCATATCCGGCAACGGGGCGGCATGACCATCGCCCAGGATGAGCAGAGTTGTGCCGTATTCGGCATGCCCAAGGCCGCAATTGCCATGGATGCCGTCGATATGGTTGTACCGCTGGGGAAAATCCCCCTAACTATCTCCCGCCTCTTCGTTTCAAGGAATTGACCGCATGACAAAGAAGAAAATACTTATCGTCGACGACAGCGAACTGGTACTGATGATGGCTCGCGATGCCCTGGAAGCGGCAGGTTATACCGTTTTCTGCGCCCAGAACGGCCTGGAGGCCAATAGCTACATCTTTTCCGCCGACAGACCGGACCTGATCATCATGGATGTGATGCTCCCCATGCTCGAAGGGAACAAAAAGGTGAAGCTTCTCAAGGAAAAAGATCTGATCAGCCGGATTCCCATCCTGCTCCTCTCGTCCAAGAGCGAGGATGAGTTGCGCCGCCTTCAGGAGGAATCTGGAGCCGACGGTTACATAGGCAAACCCTTTTCCCCGGCGAGCATCGTCGCTGCAGTAAGGAACTTCCTCACCTAGCGTCAATTGCCCCACGGTAAAAATTCTTCACTTCACCAGCGGGTTATGCTAGATTCACCGGTGCTTCAGAACCACAAAGCAAAGGATATTCATGGGCTTACGTGTTTACAATACCCTTTCGGGGAATAAGGAAGAGTTCATCCCGGTGGAGCCGGGAAAGGTCAAGATGTATGTCTGCGGCGTCACTGTCTATGATCACTGCCACATCGGCCATGCCCGGGCAAACGTGGTCTTCGACGTCATCTACCGCTACCTGGGGCATCTGGGCTTACAGGTAACCTATGTGCGCAACTATACCGACATCGACGACAAGATTATCAACCGGGCCAACCGGGAAGGGGTGACATTCGACGTCATCTCCGAGCGATTCATCAAGGAATTCGACCGGGACATGGAGCGGCTGGGACTGAAGCTCCCCACTTGCCAGCCCAGGGCAACGGAGCATATCCCCGAGATCATCTCCCTGGTGCAGACCCTCATCGACAAGGGCTTTGCCTATCAGGCCGGGGGTGACGTCAACTTCTGCGTGGAAAAGTTCGACAGCTACCTTAAACTCTCCGGGCGCAGCCTGGAGGATATGCAGGCAGGCGCCAGGATCGAGGTGGACGAGCGCAAGCGGCATCCCATGGATTTCGCCCTCTGGAAAGAGGCCAAGCCGGGTGAACCCTTCTGGGAATCCCCCTGGGGCAAGGGGCGCCCCGGGTGGCACATCGAATGTTCCGCCATGAGCATGAAATACCTGGGAACTACCTTCGACATCCATGGGGGGGGCAAAGACCTGATCTTTCCCCACCACGAAAACGAGATCGCGCAGTCGGAGGCGGCCACCGGCAAACCCTTCGTCAACTACTGGCTGCACAACGGCTTCGTCAACATCAACTCGGAAAAGATGAGCAAGTCCCTGGGCAACTTCTTTACCATCAAGGAAGTGCTGGATAAATACGACAACGAGGTGCTCCGCTTTTTCCTGCTTTCCGCCCACTATCGCTCCCCCATTGATTTTTCCGACCAGAACCTGAGCGAAGCAGAGGCTGGACTGGAAAGGATTTACAAGGCTTTGGCCGCCGTCGAGGAAGCGCTTGGCGGGGCAGAGTTCGCTGGGGCAGCGCTGGATGCAGCCACCCTTGGGGAAGCGGAGCGGGAACTGTTCGAAAAGGCTACCACCCTCGTTACACGTTTCCACGAGGCCATGGACGATGATTTCAATACCGCCCTGGCCATCGCCCATGTCTTCGACCTGGTTCGCTGCGTCAACCGCGTGCTCAGCGAAACAGCGGAGGGAAAGGACCGCATCGGCACCCTCTGCGCCCTGGTCAAGGGGGAAGTGGCAAAGATCGCCGGCGTTCTCGGCGTCTTTTCCTCGGAACCGGTTGGGTTCCTTGAAAGGCTCAAAAGCCGCAAGGCCGGCAATCTGGATATTGCCGTCGAAGAAATCGAACTGCTCATTGCAGAGAGGACCGCGGCACGCAAGGCAAAGGATTTCAAACGGAGCGACGAGATCCGTGATCAGCTTGCAGCAAGGAACATCGTCCTGCTCGATTCGCCCCAGGGAACGACCTGGAGCGTAAAATAGAGGATGCACCAACGAAAAAGGCCGCTGATCGCGGCCTTTTTCGTTGATTACAGGTTGTACTCTTCTTCAGGCAGCCTTGCGGGCCACCTCGAGTGAGCCGAAGCGCTCCTTGATGAGGTCCATCGCCTCTCTCATGATGTCGGAAACACTCCTGTTGGTGGTGCTGACGATCTGCTCCAGGGTTTCCCGCTCCTCATCGCTAATCCGCATGGAAATGACGTTATACCGCGGATTCTCTCTCATTCTGCCCATTTCGTTTCTCCTATATTGAGTGGTGTGTTTTTGTCTAACGAAGCTATCTATCCTTACTGCCATTTGCGTGCCAAAGCAAAAAACAAGAGATAAGTCATTAGAATAAGACGCATTTACCATCACAGGGAACAAAGTTGCGGCAGCAATAGTGTATACATTCTGTGCCACATCCGGCACACATTTTCTCAACTGGGACAGAGTTGCCCTTCTTTCTCCAGGAACCTCCATCAGAATGCCGAGATGTGAACAGACCCGCCACGTGACATATCCTCGAAGAAGCAGATCTGGTACGGATCAATCCCCCCCTCGCCCCTTCAGGCCATGTTTATCCAGCAGCCTGTAAAAGCTCCTTCGAGGGATATTGGCAAGTTGTGCCGCTTTTGACACATTACCCCCGGCATCTGCCAGATAACGCTGGATGAGTTTCTTCTCGACCTTCATGACGTGCGGCTCCCGCTCAAGTTTGAACGATTTCAGATCAGGAATCTCGTCGGCCTCTTCCGCATAGGTCTCGGCGAAAACGAGGGGCAGATTGCCCAGCTTGATGATCTCGTCATGGGTCAGAACGGCAGCCCGCTCGATGACGTTCTGCATCTCCCGGATATTGCCCGGCCACGAGTATTGCATCATCGCCTTGACTGCCCGATCTTCGATGCCGATGATACTCTTGTTCAGCTTGTTGCGCGCCTTCTCCAGAAAATGGTGGGCCAGGAGGGGAACGGACTCTATCCGGCTCCTAAGCGGCGGCATAGTTATGGAAAAGACGTTGAGCCGGTAGTAGAGATCCTCCCGGAACCAGCCGTCCCGGACCCCGTCCTCAAGCTCCTTGTTGGTGGCGGCAATGAGCCGAATATCGACTTTTTTCGCCACGGTCCCCCCCACCAGCCTGACCTCCCCCGAATCAAGCACCCGCAAGAGTTCTGCCTGCAGCTTCGGCGTAATGTCGCCGATTTCGTCTAGAAATATGGTACCCCCGTCCGCAGCCTCGAAGAGCCCTTTCTTATCGGTGATGGCGCCGGTGAAAGCTCCTTTTTTGTGGCCGAATAGCTCGCTTTCCAGGAGGGAGTCGGTGATGGTGGTGCAGTTGACCGTGACCAGCGGTTTGTCGTTTCGCTTGCTGTAGCGGTGGATGGCCCGGGCGGTCAGCTCCTTGCCGGTGCCAGATTCACCCCGGATAAGCACCGTCGTCGGCGTCGGTCCCACCTGCTTTATAAGGTCCAACACTTCGATTGTGCCGACATCGCTGCCGACGATGAACTCGTCGCCGTATTCCCGGTCCAGTTCCCTCCTGGCCAGCTCGTATTTCTCGATCAGCCGTCCCCGGTCCTCCACCAGTTGCTGCAGGGTATGGGGGAGACACATCTCCAGGTCGGCGAGCCCCTGGTAGACGGCAACCGCATATTCGCGGCAGGTGCGGTACCCGCAGGCGCGGCAGTTCAGCTCATCCTTCTGGGTAAACTTATTGGTGGCGTGAAGGATCTTCTTCACATCGCTCCCTTTCGGCACCTTCAGTTTGGCGTATTTTCCGGTAAAGGAGCGGCTCAGGGAAATGGGCCTCTGCTCGCCCTGGTAGTGGGGAGCCGTACGATAGGGGGCGTCGTTCTTGAAATGGGCGATGATCAGGTTGCGTTTGTAGAACTCGGTCAACTCCGATTTTTTTCCCGGTCCGCCGATACAGCCGTCGTAGCAGAAGCGGATATCGACGATACGGGGGGTGATGCGCCCGGCCGCCAGGTCCTTGATGATGCCCATGGCGTTGACCTCCCCCGCAGCAGTGACGATCTCGGTATCCAATGGGTCGGTGGCGATGGAGAAGGCCTTGAAGGTCCCCTCCGATATGGGAAAGAGGCGGCCAAGATGCGGCTCCAGGCCGTCGAAAACATCTTCCGCCAACTGCCCCGGGTCGATCCCCCGTTTATGGAAGATTTCCTCCAATTCCCGATACGTGAGCACCATGTCGATGGCCCCTTTGGTCTCCTCCGCCTGAATCTCGAATTTTGCGGCAATACAGGAACTAAGGTAGACCACCTTCACATGATCACCAAGGGTGGCTTTGAGAAACCGGCCGATGGCGACCATGGGGGAAATGACCCCCACCAGGTTCCTGATCAAGCTCGGGTAATGGCGCTCGATGAGATCGACGATGGCCGGACAGTGGGAGGAAATCAGCGCATCGCTGCTCTGCTCCATGGCCTCCGCATATCCCGCTGCAACCAGTTCGACCCCGGCCGCCCCCTCGTGCACTTCGGCAAAACCAAGTTTTTTCAGCCCCGCGGCCAGCTGCCCGGGGGAAAGGGTGTGGAAAAAAGCGGGAAAGGAACAGCCAAGAACAGCGATAACCGGTTCTTCACCGGCAAGGAGATTCTCCATGACCCCCACCTTGTCAGTCACCACCTTGGCATGCTGGGGGCAGCTGCTCAGGCAGTTGCCGCAGCCTATGCAGCGCTCGAAGATGATCTCGGTGAAGCTCTTTTCCACCTTAATCGCCTTGACGGGGCAGCTGCGGACGCAGGAATAACATTTCTTGCATTTTTCCGTGAGGGTAACGATCGGTTCCATAAATTTTTTCCCAAGCGTATTGTGTACCAGGCAGAAATCAGCATAGACTAAGATAGAGAAATGTGCAAGAATTGGCACACTTTTTCGGCAGGCAAAAACGAGGCAAAAAAACACCCTAGTGACTAGGAGGGCAAGTCAGCTAGGGCATAATGAGGGTCTCACGACCCTCGCAACTCTTATCTTTGATTATAGTGTAACGCTCCCCATCGGGACTTGCAAGTCCTAAAAAAGTTAATTTTTTCGGCCGGTTTCGGCATTTTGCTGCCGCATCAGTGGCGGGCCGGCTCGTTTGGTATAATAAAAATCAGTAATCGCTCTGCAAACGGCTCCCCAGGATAGACCGACCGAGCCCCCGCAGAGCCCGCTTTCGCAAAATAAATACAAAGGGAGATAACCCAATGTCCTTGCACCGTCTCATCCCTTGCTTGCTGCTTCTTTTAATCATGATACCGCTTGCAGCAGGCGCAGCAGCACCCATTCCCCGGCTGTTGGGGCCGCCCCTCGGGGAACGTTGGTTCAGCATCAGCATGAATGGAGAACGGGTCGGCTTCGCCCACACCGATGTGGTCGAAACGAAGGATGGTTATGAGCTTTTCAGCGAAGGGAGTGTTAAGCTCAAGGTCATGGCAGTATCCAGACAGTCATCGTCCCGGGAATGGTATCGGGTTGGCAAAGATCTCTCTTTGAAATCGTTCCGGGTTGAACAGACCATCGACGGCACTCCCATGCGACTTAAAGGTACGGTTGAGGGCAAGGCGGTCAAGGCGGTGGTGGAATCGGCCGGCAAGGTAACGAAGAAAAGCTTGAAGGTTAAGAAGAAGCTTCTCCCACCCCCGGCCCTGAATTTCTATCCCTCCACCCAGGGAGCGGTGCCGGAAAAAACCTACGAGGTGCAGATGCTGGATACGGAAGGTGTCAAGATCAAGGGGGTCGAAATCAAGGTCATCGGCGTGGAAGAGCGCCCTGGTGGAGTAAAGACTCTGCACCTGCAAAACGATCTCTACCCCTTCGTTGACAACGATATCTGGCTCGACCTATCAGGAAACACCCTTAAAGAATCTGTCCGGGACGACATGATCCTTACCGTAGCCGAAGATGCGCTTACCGTGAGGACGTTCATGGCCGATGCGGCCCTGGCCAGAAAAGACCTGATCCTGAACTTCAGCATGATCAAAACCGACCTTCCATTGAAAGATCCGGTCAGGCTTCAAGAGATGACAGTCTCATTCTCCGGCTTCCCCCCTGACTTCCCCCTCTTGCAGGACGCCCGGCAGCAGGTCACGAGACAAACGGACGGCACCGTTGTCGTCAAGACAACGAAGACCGCCACGGCAAAAATCGGCAGTGGCGAAGCAAATCCAGCGGCGCTCGCCCCTTTCCTGGAAGCCACGGCACGAATACCCTCCGATAACGGAGAACTGGCGGCAAAGGCAAAAGAGATAGCAGGAGGGGAGCAGGACCCGCGGAAGGTGGTCGAAAGGTTGGCCGGATGGGTGGCGACGAAAGTCAAGGGAGCTGCCATGGATAGCCAGCCCCCCCTGGAAACCATGAAGGGGGGAGAAGGAAACAGCCAGTCCCATGCCCGTCTCTATGTGACCATGGCCCGGGCCATGGGGATCCCGACCCGTTTCGTCGCCGGCCTGACCTACATCATGAACAAGGGCTTTGTTTACCACAGCTGGGCGGAGAGCCACGTGGGGGAATGGCTGGCGGTCGATCCCACCATGGGAGAACTGCCGGTGGATGCGAGCCACATCAAGCTGATTGAAGGGGAGAGCCCGGAGGATTTCGCCCTCCTGGCCGCCGTCATCGGCAAGCTCCAGGGCGCCATCCTGGAGCAGCGCTACTGATCAGCGTTTACGCAGCATTTCCACGATCTCCCGCCGCGCTTCGCCGATGGTCAACGGAATTCTCCCGAAGGGAAGCCGGTCCTCATGCTTGAGCCGGTGAATCAACTCGGCGATGTGGGGCAGCCGCAGTTTCACACTGGCCATTTCCTCGGGGGCGGTGAAAACCTCCTCCGGCACCCCTCCCCGCACCAGCCTTCCTTTGCCAAGGATATGCAGCCGGTGCAGGAAGACCGGCACAAGATCGACACTATGGGTGGCCATGACGATGGTCACCCCCTGCTCCCGGTTCAGTCTGGTCAGGAGTTCCATCATCCGGTATTCACCCATGGGGTCCAGTCCCGCCGTCGGTTCGTCCAGAAGTAGAATCTCATGGCCCATGGCAAGAAGACCGGCAATGCAGATCCTTTTTTTCTGGCCATAGCTTAAGTTGTGGATGCCCTTGCCTCCCAATTCCCCCATCTCCACCGCCGCCAACGCCGCCCCGACCCGCTCCTGCACCTCATGCTCGCTGCAACCCATGTTGCGCGGACCGAAGGCCACATCCTCGAATACGGTATGGGCAAAGAGCTGATCGTCGGGGTTCTGGAAGACGAGTCCCATCGTGCGGTAGATCTCCCTCGGGTGGAGCTTCCGCACCTCCTCCCCGTCCAGCAGCACCTCTCCCCGGTACTCCTTGATCAGGCCGTCCATGATCCTGAGGAGCGTCGTTTTACCCGAACCATTGGCGCCGAGGATGCCGCAGAACTCGCCGCGGCCGATCTCCAAGCGGATATGGGCCAGCGCCGCCGTTCCATCGGGGTACTGGAAACTGTCGAGATTGACCGCGATGCGTGCTTTGGTGTCAGACATGCCAAAATACTCCTAAAAGGGCAACCACCAGCGATGCGGCAGCTAATTCCTGCTTTCTGAGCGGCTGCTGCCGCAGGGGGGTTGTTCCGTCGTATCCCCGCTGGGCCATGGCGGTGGTGATGGTCTGGCTGCTGTCGAAGGCCTTTATGACCATGGCCCCGGCAAGGGTGCCGAAGCTGCGCAGCCCCTGTCGATACCCGACATACCCCAGGCGGTTCTTCTGGGCTCCGTAGACCACCATGGCGTCATCGTAGAGCAGAAAGAGGTAGCGCCAGGCAAAAAGGGCCACCTCGATCAACGCCGGGGGCAGCCGAAACCAGGCCAGCGCTGAGAGGAGCTCAGTAAAGGTAGTGGAAAACCCCAGGAGGGCCGCCAGGGAAACGGCTCCCGTGATGCGGCAGGCGATGAGTCCCCCGGCGACGAGGCCGTCGGCATAGCCGATAAGCGTTATCCCCCAGACTGAAAGAGAAAAAAGGGGGGCGGCGCCGGGGGTAAACATTTTGAACAGGAAAACGGCGGCGGCGAAGAGCAGCGGCTGGGCAAATCGCAGCAGCAGGTGCCGGGGGCGCACCCCGAGACGCAAGCAGGATGAGACGGAAAGAGCACCGACCAGCAGGGGGAAGACAAATCCTCGGCAGCTCAGGATCATGGGGAGCAGGACCAGAACGACCAGCAATTTGACCCGCCCATCAAGGCGGTTTAGGAAATTGTCGGCACGCTCCGGCCGGTGCAGGGCATAGTGCATTAGTGCTCCTTCCCGTCCGGTTTCGTGTCAACAATGCTGCGCCAGTAGTAACCAGCCATAAACCCCCCGATAGCCCCGGCCCCCAGGAAAAGAAAAAGCAGAATGTCCCCCTCCCCCGGATCGATAAATGGCCTGCGGGGCTTGCGGCCATGCTCCGCGGCAATCTTCTCCAAGACCGCCTCGTCCACCCCCACATAGGAGCGGGGGGCACGGGTAAAGAAGAAGCAGCCCAGGAGAGCGGCAATCAGAATGATGTACAGCAGCTTGAACCGCTGTTTTTCAGGCATGGGCCACCTTGCTCTCCTTAACCACCCCCATCTTCACCAGCAGATCGGGACGCTTGCGCTGCAAGAGCGTCACCATGCCGGCGGTCATCGCCCCTTCAAGAATGCCCAAAGGCAGCTGGGTAGGAACGAATGCCAGGGCGATCTTTGTCGCCAGCGGCCAGAAGGGGGCAGTGCCGCGGATACCGGCAGCAAGTTCCGCCGAGGTGGTCAGATAGGTGCCCCAGTCGGTGGCGAGACCGGCGAAAAAAGCGGCAAGCGCCAGGGATGTCCCCACGCTGCGCAAGCCGCGAAAGACGAACCAGCCGGCAAAGGAACCCACGACCCCCATAGAGACAATGTCGGCACCCAGGGTGGAGAGACCGCCGTGGGCAAGAAAGAGCGCCTGGAGCAGCAGCGAAACGGTGCTGATGACGACTCCGATCAGCGGGCCGGCGAGGATCGCGGCAATGCCAGTTCCGCAGGGATGGGAGCAGGTGCCTGCGGTGGGGACCGGTATGGGCATGCACGAGACGATAAAAACAACGGCGGCCAAAAGCCCAACCAACGGCTTCATGGCCAGGTCGTCTTTTGCCAGGGTATTCAACCGCCGCACACCGAGGACGACAAAAGGTGCAGCTACGGCAAACCACAAGGCAGCCCAATTCAGCGGCAAAAGCCCCTCGCTGATATGCATGGCATAGGCGGGGGCGGCGACAAAATGCATCATAATTGTAAATGCCAGAACCTTTTTCACCTGCCCCCCCAAGACCTTTCAACCACGAATGTACGAGTCAACACGAAAATTTTGGCAATCTTCCAGCTGGCCTTCATTCGTAAACATTCGTGCCATTCGGGGCTGAACGTCTTTTGCCTCAAATTTTGTCCCCGCGCAGATCTCCGGCAAAGAGTTTCCCGGCGCCGCGGGAAGCGCAGAAATCACCGCACATGGTGCAGGTCGCCTCGTCCTCCGGAGTACGACTGGCGCGGATCGCCCGGGCATCCTCCGGGTAGAGGGCCAGTTGGAACTGCTTTTCCCAATTGAGGTCGCGGCGGGCCTTGGACATCTCCATGTCACGCTGCCGCCCCTTCTCCGGATATTTGTTCATATCGCCGATGTAGGCGGCGACCTTGGCCGCCTTCACCCCCTGGCGCACGTCCTCCTCGTTGGGGAGGGCCAGGTGTTCGGCGGGGGTGATGTAGCAGATGAGATCGGCGCCGAAACGGCTCGACTGGGCAGCGCCGATGGCCGCGGTAATGTGGTCGAAGCCGGGAGCCACGTCGGTGGAGATTGGTCCCAGCATGTAGTAGGGGGCGCCGCCGCTCATGCGCTTCTGCAGCTGGATGTTCCCCTCCACCTCGTCCAGAGGCACGTGTCCGGGACCTTCCACGAGCATCTGGCATCCCATGTCCCGGCCGATCTCCGAAAGCTCGCAGTTGATGAGCAGTTCCTGGATTTGGGCCCGGTCGCTGGAATCGTGGATCGCCCCGGCCCTGAGGCCGTTCCCCAGGGACAGGACCGTATCATATTTCTTGAGGATGGCCACCACCCGGTCGAACTTCTCATAGAGGGGGTTTTCCCGGTTGTTGGCCAGCATCCAGGCCACCATGGAGACGCCACCCTTGGAGACCAGCCCGCCGTAGCGGTAGCCCTGTTTGCGCAGCCGCTCGATGGTATAGAGATTGATGCCGCAATGGACCGCCATGAAGGCCATGCCGTCGGCGCACTGCTTTTCGATCAGGTCGAAGAGCATCTCCTCGTCCAGCTTATTGGGGTCGCCATGCTTGCGGGCCGCCTCGCAGAAGGCCTGGTAGAGGGGCACGTTGCCCACTGGCAGGTCCACCGCGGCGATCACCTCCCGGCGCACCCGGTCCAGGTCCCCGCCTACGGAAAGTTCCATGAGGGTGTCGGCCCCCGATTCCTGGGCCGCCTTTGCCTTGCGCACCTCGGCCTCGTAATCGACGATGTCCGAAGAGGTGCCGATGGAGGCATTTACCTTGGTCCGGAGCCCCTTGCCGATCCCCACCGCCTGAGGCTTGCGACCGTGATTCCAGGGAATGACGATCTTCCCTTCGGCGACCATTTGCCGCACGTATTCGGGTGAAACTCCTTCGTCCTTGGCAACGGTGGCCATCTGGGTACTGATGATGCCCTCGCGGGCAAGTTCGATCTGGGTCTTCATGGTATCTCCTTGGTCGGGTCCGAAAGCGAGCCCTTGAATTTTCTGCAATTTTCCGCAAATGCCTCCGCCAGCCCCGGACAGCTGCCGAAATGCAGGTGGATATAGGAAGCGAGGCAGTTCTTGTGGCGGTATCCTTCCGCGCCCAGTTCCGTTTCCTGCTTCCGTACGCGGTAGAGACGCTCTATCCCTTCAGGCATTGGCGCCGTTTCCGAATAGTGGAACTCGTGCCCCCTGACGGAGCATCCCCCCCGCCCAAGAATGGAATCCGCCCGGGTAACTATTTCCCGGTAGCCGAGGGCCTTTCGGCGGGGGAGCATGCGGGTGGTCACGGGAAAGACGCCGACGAAATCGTGGAGCGCGCCGTCGGCGCCGACCATTCCTGCCGTCAGGTAGATGAAGCCGCCACACTCGGCATAGACAGGCATCCCCGCTGCCACAGCCCCGCAGATCGCCTCTTTCATGGCTCCATTTGCCGCAAGGGTGGCGGCAAAGAGTTCAGGATAGCCGCCCGGGAGATAGATACCGCCGATGCCTGCGGGAAGGGCGGCGTCACGCAGGGGCGAAAATTCCACGATTTCCACCCCCGACTCCCGCAGCAGCCGCAGGTTGTCCTCATAGACGAAACAGAAGGCCTCATCCCGGGCAACGGCGATGGGAACCGGCTCCGTTCTTGTCGGAACAGGGGCAGGCACCGGGGCAAGGAGCGGGCAACCGGAATCGGCAAGATTCAGCAGACATTCGAAATCAAGTGCCCCATTCAGGCGCTCCGCCAGGTGGTCGAGAAACCGGGGAGAAAGCGGGTTTTCCTCTGCGGTCGTGAGACCCAGATGCCGCGATGGGATATGCAGCCTGTCGTCCCGGCCGACGCACCCCAGCACCCTGACCGCCGGCAGGGCATCGGTCATGGCCTCCATAAGGATGCGGCCATGGTTGTCGCTCCCCACATTGTTGAAGATGACCGCGGCAACCCGCACCCGGGGGTCGAACTGGGCAAAGCCCTTGACGAGAGCAGCCGCGCTTCCGGCCATCCGTCCCGCATCGACCACCAAGATCACCGGCGAACCGGTCAAGCGGGCGACCTGGGCGGTGCTTCCCTCGTCGCCCTGCGCCCCGATGCCGTCGAAGAGCCCCATCACCCCCTCGACTACCGCTACATCCGCCCCGGCACAGTGGCAGGCAAAGGTTTCCCTGACAAAGTCCTCCCCGCACATCCAGCCGTCCAGATTGACGGAAGGGCGCCCCGTTACCAGTCGGTGATAGCCGGGATCGATAAAATCGGGCCCTGTCTTGAATGGGGCAACAGTGAGCCCCCTCCGCCGCAGGCATTCCATGATGCCGATGGTGACGGTGGTCTTGCCGGAGCCGCTCTGGGGGGCGGCGATGATGATCGATTTCATTCCCTACCCGTTGACCAGTTTCACCACTGCCGTGCCGTCGGCATAGTAGTCGATAATGTTGAAACCGCAGTAATTCTGCTCGATGGAAAAGAGAGAGGCGAGCGGCGCGCCGAGGGCGTTGAGGAGAACGACGCGGTTAACGCCGCCATGGGCCACCACCAGGACGTTTTCCCCACTGTGCCGCTGGACGATCTCCCGGATCACCGGCATGACCCGGTCGTTCAGATCCTGAAGGCTCTCCCCCCGGGGAACGCGGTAGTTGACGATGTCATCCAGGCGCGCCTGCCATTCCACCGGGTATTTCTCCATCAGCTCGGTCCAGGTCATCCGCTCCCAAATACCGATATTCAACTCGCGCAGGTCCCGGTTCCTTACCGGTGTCACCCCCAGGTGCGCCCCGAGCATTTCCGCGCCGATGACGCAGCGACTCAGATCGCTGCAGTAGCAGGCGGAGATGGCTACTCCGTCGAAGCGCTCCTTGAGCCCCTCGTACTGGGCCATGCCGAAAGGTGTCAACCCCACATCCGCATGGCCGTTGTAGCGGCGTGTTTCGGCTCCCTCCACCTCCCCGTGACGAATGAGGTAAATGCGCGTTCTCTCAGTCACAACCTTCCTCCCACCCCCGAGATAGCAATCAGTGCCAGCAGGCACAGGATCTCGTTCAATTCGCTGACGCAGCCGATGACGTCACCGGTAATGCCCCCCAGCTTGCCGTGAAACCAGGCTTTGGCAGCCAAGGTGAAAAGGGCACAGAGGGCAACGCAGCCGATGCCCGGCAGCCCGAGCAGCAGACCGGCGGCAGTCATGGTTGCGAGAGCGGCAGCGGCAAACTGCAGCTGTCCTGCGCCACCGATAAACAGGGAACCGAGGCCGTCCTGCCGGGCTCTTTTTGAACCGACAGTGAGCTGCACCTGGCTGTAGCGGGCCACCATGGGGAAGAGAAGCAGCGCCTCCCTTTTCCAACCAGGGGTAACGGCAAGAAGAGCCTGGTATTTGAGCAGGAGCGCCAATACCAGCCCCACCACCCCCACCGCCCCGACCCGGGAGTCCTTCATCACGGCCAGGAACCGCTCCCTCCCCCCCCGTGCCGCCAGTCCGTCGCAGACATCGGCCAGGCCATCCAGGTGGAGGGCACCGGTGACCGCAGTGAGGATGACGACCAAGAGCAGGTCCGCCACCGGACGGGGCAATGCCGAGGCGAGGAGATAGTCGCATCCTGCCAGCAAAAGCCCCAGGGTCAGCCCCGCCAGGGGGAAAAGGGCCATGGATTTCCCCAGGTCATCCTCCTCGCAACGGCAGGAGAACGGGAGAGGGACGATGGCTAGAAACTGCAGGGCGACGAAGTAGAGCCTGATCATTGTTACGACGTGACCCCGGCCTCGGCAAAGGTGGCCATTTCGGTGTATATTTTCACCCCTGCTTCGATGAGCCCCATGGCCAGCGCAGCACCGGTCCCCTCACCGAGCCGCATCTGCAGGTCTAGGATCGGCTTGAGCCCGATGTGCTCCAGCATGAAGCGGTGGCCGATCTCCACCGATTCATGGGCGGCAAACATATAGTCCTTGGCCTGGGGATTGAGCTCGGCGGCGATGAGGGCGCCGGCGGTGGAGATGAAACCATCCACCACCACGGGAATCCGATTGGCGGCAGCCCCCAGGACAAGCCCGGCAATGCCTGCAATCTCCAGCCCCCCCACCTTGGCCAGCACATCTACGGCATCCTTCGGGTCGGGCTTGTTCACCGTCAGTCCCTGCTCGATGACCCGGATCTTGTTTTCCAGGGCGGCGTCATTGATACCAGTACCCCGGTGGGTCACCTCCCGCACCGTTTTGCCGGAGATGGCGGCAATGATCGCCGATGATGGCGTGGTATTACCGATCCCCATATCACCGGTGCCGAGCATGGTCACCCCTTCTTTTTTGGCCTGGGCAGCCAGGCCGATTCCCGCTTCCAGCGCAGCCACCGCCTGATCCCTGGTCAAGGCCGGGCCCTTGGCAAGATTCGCCGATCCCCGTGCGATCTTGCGCACCACCAGTCCAGGTACCATGCCGAAATGATGGTCCACGCCCATATCCACCACCCGCACCTCGGCCCCCACATGGCGGGCAAGGACATTGACCCCAGCTCCGCCGTTGAGGAAATTGAAAACCATCTGCCGGGTCACTTCCATGGGATAGAGGGAAACCCCCTCCTCCACCACTCCATGGTCGGCGGCGAAGGTGTAGATGACCTTGTTCCCCAAGAGTTCCGGGTTCTCCGGATCGGCAATTATGGCCACATAGCGGCGGGCAAATTCCTCCAAACGCCCCAACGATCCCGGCGGCTTGGTTTTGTTGTCCAGAACCTTCTGAGCATCCGTCAGCAGGGCCGGATCGACCCCGCGAATCTGTTCCAGTGTTTCCTGCAAAATACCCATGACAATACCTCCATTTTGAATCCATGTAGATAGGGCTTGCCCCCGGTCTTCAGCCCTTAAGCTTTAAGGGCAGGCCGCAGACAGCCATATGAACCTCATCCGCCGCAGTTGCCAAAATCTGGTTCGCCTCCCCCGCCAGGTCCCTAAAGGCCCGGGCCAGGACGTTTTCCGGAACGATTCCTTCCCCCACCTCGTTGGTGACAAGAATCAGCGGCGTAACAAGAGCGGGCATGGCCGCCGCCAGGTCCCTGACCTCATCCAGCACCCGTCCGCTGTCGTTGTGGGCCAAAAGCAGGTTGCTCAGCCAGAGGGTGATGCAATCCACCAGCATCGCCTTAAAATAGCCGTCGTGGCCGAGGATGACCTCCTTGAGGCGCAACGGCTCCTCCATGGTCTGCCATTGAGAGCCACGGCGTGACCTGTGGCGGGCGATCCGCTCCGCCATCTCGCCGTCCCCGGCCAGGCTGGTGGCCACATAGCCAAGCGGTTCGCCGAAGCCCGAGGCTATTCCTTCCGCAATACGGCTCTTACCGCTTCTGGCGCCGCCGGTGACAAGAATGATTCTGGACATGAAAAAACCCCGTCTCCTCAAGGAGGCGGGGTCGAAACCGTGGTCGTGGCGAAAGGCTCCGGCTCCTCTCCTGCGGAGGATCCTTGTGCAGCAGTCAACCAGGCAGGTTTCCTGACTTACGGGTCACTTTACTTGCCGCGCCTTCCCGAAAAACTCAGTGGCGTTCAGCGGCTTTCATCACCGTTCACAGTTGCGGGACAGTGGAGGAATCGCACCTCCTTCCCTTTTAACGCCGCATGGAACAAAAGCGGCGCACCTGGTTAACTATTCGATTGTGGAATATTTACTAACAGAGCCATGGGGCAAAGTCAAACATTAAGTCGTTTCATCAGCTGCAGCGGAATTTCCCGGCTCTTTCTCCGAAAGCGCCGACTCGATCCGCTGCCAGATCTGGTCCTTTCCCTCCTTGTTGAGGGCAGAGAAGAAATTCAGGTCCTCGGGTGCCACTCCGAGGGTCTGGGCAATGATTCGCGCCTGCCTGCCCCGCTCGTTCCGGGAAACCTTGTCACACTTGGTGACCACCAGGATCGGCGTGACCGCATAGGACTGCAGCCAGTGCAGCATCTGGATGTCTTCGGCAACGGGGATCCGGCGCACATCCAGGATGAGGATCACCCCGCGCAGGTTGGCCCTCTTTGCCAGGTAATGCTCCATCATCGGCCCCCACTGCTTTTTCACCGCCAGGGGAACCTTGGCGAAACCGTAGCCGGGGAGATCGACGAGTGTGAACTGGCCATTGACATTGAAGAAGTTGATGAGCTGGGTGCGCCCCGGCGTGGAACTGGTGCGAACCAGGTTCTTCCTGTTGACCAGGGCGTTGATGAGGGAGGACTTGCCCACGTTCGAACGGCCGGCAAAAGCGATTTCCGGCAGATCCCCGGGCGGGTAATGGGGGGCTTTCGTGGCACTCTTGATGAACTCAACCTGTTTGATCAGCACTGGAACCACCTGTTCTTTTTGCTGGGGGAGTTCTCCCTTTTGCAGCTGACAACTTACGGAAAAGGTCCCCTTTTGTCAAAATAAAAGGCCATGGGGTAAAGTATTGGCAACTGGCGCCGAAAAGAAGCCCATGAATGAATAAGTAAGCGTTTTATATTGGGGGTGTGCAATGAATAAAGAACTGGAGACTGCCATCATGACCGCAGGTGATCTGCCGACAATCCCCGTTGTCGCCACCAAGGTCATGCAACTCATGGAGAGCGAAACCACTACCGCCGAAGAACTGGCACGGGTCGTTGCCTCCGATCCTGCCGTCGCCGCACGGGTCATCAAAATCTCCAACTCGTCCTTTTACGGCTGTCAACGACAGATCCAGACCCTTTCCACAGCCATCGTCATTCTCGGCTTCAACACCTTGAAGAGCCTGGTGGTCGCGGCCTCTGTAAAACAGGTCTACAAACCCTTCGGCCTGACGGAAAAGATGCTCTGGGAGCATTCCTTTGCCGCTGGGCTCGCCGCGCGCATCATTGCCAGCAGCACCAGGGCGGCCAATGAGGAAGAGGCCTTTCTCGGAGGGCTGTTCCACGATATCGGCAAGATTATCATGAATTCCCTGGATAAGGAAAAATTCCAGCAGGTGATGCAGCGCTGCTACAATGAAGGCCTCACCTTTGAGGAAGTTGAAACGAGTATCTTTCCCTTCTGCCATGACGAGGTTGGCGCCTATGTGGTCAAAAAGTGGAATTTTCCCCTGGCCATGACCAATGCCATCTACCAGCACCATAAGCTGCAGTTCGACGCCCATGATGATACCTACCAGATAAACCTGACGGCGGTCATTGCCCTGGCCGACCTGTTCTGCCTGAAAAAAGGGATCGGCGAACGGGAACCTGACGAGGACCTGGACTTGGCGGCATCCGCCCCGGCATCCATGCTGAAGCTGGACGAGGCACGCATCGATATGCTGCTGAACCTCTTTATCGAGGCATTCGAGCGAGACAAAAGCTATTTCGTGACCTGATTGCCACTGAGAGCCTCTTCGGCAGCTTCCTCATCAGCGCTGCGCTGCCTGGCCTCGTCAGATATGGAGATGCTGTCATGTGACTCGGCTCTCTGGACAAGATGCCCCTTTTTGCGCTCTCGCCCCGCCCCGTGCTTGTCGGTGTCTATGCTGTATGCGGCCGGTATTTTCCCCACCCGGTATTCCATATGCCACCCCCCTTGCAGCAAATCCCTTTTCATTCTCCCTATCGGTCTTCGCAGGGGATTCTTTACCTATTTTGCCCAGTTAGGGATAATCTCCACTGGACATACTCCTTGTTTACCCCCAGCCCCTGATGTATAATTCACCGGTTTGCAAGCAAATTCGAGCGGAAGGCATTACTCCATGAAACTCAATACCAAGCTGGTGGCCATGATGCTCTCCCTGCTGGTCATCGCCACCCTGATCCTCTTCGTCATGAATCAATTCAGTCAGAACGACCTGGTTCAGGAGATGCAGGAAAGCTCCACGGAGGTCTCAAAGGCCATCCAGATCAGCGTTGAAGACCTGACCTCGGAAGATCAAAACGAGTCTTCACGTCTGGCCGACTACTTCCAGCAGGCGCGGAACAAGGGCATCAACGAAATCAACATCTTCAACAACGAAGGGGAGATCATCAACTCCTCCGACCCGGATATGGTCGGCAAGAAGCGTGAAATCAAGAAGCTGGAAAAGGGACTGAAGGCCTCCCACAAGGGAAAGAGCACCAGCGTATCCACCTCCCTTCGCCCCTACGATCTGGTGGTGCCGGTCATCGTCGGTGACGAGCAACTGGGCTACGTCCAGATCAACCTGCTCCTGGACAACATCCGCGACATCCAGCACGCCAATTTCATCCGCCGTCTCGTTGCCACCTGTTTGGTCTTTGCCTTCGGCATCCTCCTCACCTTCTTCCTTGCCCGCCGGTATACCACCCCCATCAACCGCCTGGCAGCGGGGGTGAAAAAGGTCTCCGCCGGGGACCTGTCGGTGACCTTTCCCGTGGAAACCAGGGATGAAATCGGCGAGCTGGCCAAAAGTTTCAACGAGATGGTGGAAAAGCTGCGGGAACGGGAAACCCTGGAAAAGCGCCTCTACGAGGCCGAGCATCTCTCCAAGGTGGGGCAGCTTGCATCCGGCATCGCCCACGAGATCAGGAATCCCCTCAACTATATCAGCCTTGCCATCGATCACCTGAAAAGCGAACTGCTCCCCATCTGCCCCGAGCGGGGCAAGGAACTGGAGGCCATTACCGACAACATCAAGGAAGAGGTGCGCAAGGCCAACTACATGGTGCTGAACTTCATGAATTACGGGCGACCGCTGAAGCTGCGGCTGAGCGAAATCCACTACCGCGATCTGATCGGTAAGGCGCTCCCACTGCTTCAGGACAAGCTGGACGAGCAGCGGATCCGGGTCGTTACCCATATCCCCCCCGATCTGCCGGTCATGCAGGTGGACCCGGAACTGATGCGCAATTGCCTGTTCAACTTCATCACCAATGCGGCCCAGGCCATGCCCGATGGAGGCACCATCACCCTTGGAGCGGCATTTGCCGGTGAAAAGCGGCAGTTCATCCTTACCTTCACCGATCAGGGCTCAGGTATCGCCGCCGGCGATCTCGGCAAAATCTTCCAGCCCTATTTCACCACCAAGGAAGCAGGTATCGGCCTGGGACTGGCCATAACCGAACGCATCATCAAGGAACACGGCGGCGAGCTGACGGTGGCCAGCACCATTGGAAACGGTACGACCTTTACCATCTCCCTGCCCGTCAAGGAGCCCCAGGCGGCAAAAGACCAACAAATTTAAGTGGAGATCTTTTCAGGAGAACATATGTCGGGTAGCATTTTGATAGTGGACGACGAAAAGGGGCAGCGGGATATCCTGACCGCCATCCTGCAGAAACAGGGATATGCCACGGCGGCAGTGCCCGGTGCCAGGGAAGCGCTGGCCGAGCTTTCAGACAAGGAATTCGACCTGATCCTCACCGACCTGAAGATGCAGGGGATGTCGGGCATGGAACTCATGGAGAAGGTGCTGGCAGAGAACAACCGCCAGTGTGTGGTCATGATGACGGCTCACGGCACCATCGATTCGGCCGTCGAGGCCATGAAGAAGGGAGCATTCGATTACCTGGAAAAGCCGTTGGAACGGGAAGACCTGCTCCTTACGGTCAAGCGGGCCTTCGAACATATCGGCCTTGTCCATGAAAACGCCATGCTCCACCGGAAGCTCAAGGAGACCATGGCAATCCCCAACATGATCGGGGATCATCCGAAGATCAAAGAGGTGGCCCGCATCATCGGCAAGATTGCCCCGACCAGCTCCACCGTCCTCATCTACGGCGAATCGGGAACAGGCAAGGAACTGGTGGCGAAAGCCGTGCATGACGGCAGCCCCCGCCGGGAAAAACCCTTTTTTGCCATCAACTGCGCAGCCATCCCCGATACGCTCATCGAGAGCGAGCTCTTCGGCCATGAAAAGGGCTCATTTACCGGCGCTGCCAGCAGGGAAATCGGCCTTCTGGAGGCCTCCCAGGGGGGGACCGTTTTCCTGGACGAGATCGGCGAAATGAACGTGGCCATGCAGGCCAAGCTCTTGCGCGCCATTCAGGAAAAAGAGATCAGACGGGTGGGGGGAAAGGTCAACATTCCCATTGACGTGCGGATCATTTCCGCCACCAACCGGGACCTGGAGGCGGAGATCAAAAAAGGGACCTTCCGCGAAGACCTCTTCTACCGACTGAACGTCATCCGGGTCACCCTGCCGCCGCTCCGGGAGCGGGGCAACGATATCGCCACCCTGGCCGACTTCTTCATGAAGAAATACAGCACCGCCTCGGGCATTGCCTTGAAGGGGATTTCAAAACCGGCCCTGAAGATACTCATGAATTACAGCTGGCCGGGGAACGTCAGGCAGCTCGAATCGGTCATCGAACGGGGGGTGCTCATGGCAGAAACGGATCAGATCCTGCCGGAGGATCTCCCCGCCGAGGTCCACGAAGAGGTAGTCGCCGGCACCAAGCTCCCCTTCGAATTCCCTCCCCAGGGGATCTCCATCGAGGAGCTGGAGCGCGACCTGATCATCAAGGCCATGGAACGTGCCGACGGCATCATCAGCAAAGCAGCGCCACTTCTGGGGATGAGCTACAAGACGCTCCAGTACCGCCTGGAAAAGTTCGGCATCGAAAGGTCCTGACGGATCATCACGGCAACCACGGCCGGAGGATCGGACGTGAACGCTGCAATTCCAGCAGGCTCTTGAAGGAGTCAACACATGAATTTCAGCAAAATCCTTCACCGTTTCACCGTCACGCCATCACTCCCCCGGGAACTGGCCGGACTCCAGCGCATCGCCTATAACCTGTGGTGGTGCTGGGAGCCCGACGCCATTGAACTCTTTACCCGTCTCGATCCGGAACTGTGGCGGGAAACCCGGCACAACCCGGTGGAGATGCTGGGCATCCTGCAACAGACGACCCTGGAAGTGCTCAAAGCCGACGAAGGATTCATTTCCCACCTGGCCATGGTGGAAGACAAGCTCAAGGAATACCTGGCGGCAAAGACCTGGTACAGCAAGCTGCACCGGGAGGATGACGGCTTCCGCGTCGCCTACTTCTCCATGGAATTCGGCCTCCACGAATCCCTCCCCATCTACTCAGGGGGGCTTGGCATTCTCGCTGGCGATCACCTCAAGTCCGCCAGCGATCTGGGGCTTCCCCTGGTGGGGGTCGGCCTCCTCTACCGCCAGGGCTACTTCCGCCAGTACCTGAACATCGAGGGCTGGCAGCAGGAGTTCTATCCGGAAAACGACTTCTACAACCTCCCCCTGCACCTGGAACGCAAGCCGGACGGCACGCCGCTCCTCTTGGATCTGGACCTGGCGGGTAACCGGGTGCGCGTCCAGATCTGGCGCGCCCAAGTGGGACGCATTCCCCTCTACCTTCTGGATACCAACCTGGAAGAAAATGCCCTGGACGACCGCAACATCACCACCCGCCTCTACGGTGGCGATCAGGAAATGCGCATTCGGCAGGAGATTCTCCTTTCCATCGGTGGCGTCCGGGCGCTGCACCTCCTGGGCATCACCCCCCACGTCTGCCACATGAACGAGGGGCATGCGGCCTTTCTCTCCCTGGAGCGGACAAGGCTGCTCATGGAGGAACGCAAGCTCAAATTCAGCGAAGCCATCGAGGCGGTCAGGGCAGGCACCGTCTTCACCACCCATACCCCGGTGGAAGCGGGGATCGACCACTTCCCCTCCGACCTGCTCGACAAGTACCTTGGGCGCTACTACCGGAGCCTCGGGCTTTCACGGGAGGAATTCATCTCCCTGGGGAGGCAGAACCCGCGCAACCCCCACGAAACCTTCTGCATGGCCGTTCTCGCCCTCAAGCTCACCGGCCACGCCAACGGCGTCAGCGAGCTCCACGGCCAGGTCTCGCGGAAGATGTGGAAAAATGTCTGGCCCGACCTCCCCGAAGAGCACCTGCCGCTGACCTCCATCACCAACGGCGTCCACAACAAGACTTGGCTCTCCAGGGAAATGGCCAGGCTTCTGATCCGCTATCTGGGGACCCGCTGGCTGGAAGATCCCACCGACGCCTCGGTCTGGCGGCGCGTCTCGCGCATTCCCGACACTGAACTCTGGCGCACCCACAAGCACGGCCGGGAGCACCTGGTGGATTATGCCAGAAAAAGGCTCAAGGATCAGCTCTGCCAGGTGGGAGCCACCGCCAAGGAGATCGCCGTCGCCGACGAGGTCCTCGATCCCGATATCTTCACCATCGGCTTTGCCCGGCGTTTCGCCACTTATAAGCGGGGCACCCTGCTGCTGCACGACCTGGAAAGGCTCTCCCGCATCGTCAACGATCCGACCCGGCCGGTGCAGATCGTCTTTGCCGGCAAGGCCCACCCCGCGGACCACCAGGGCAAGGAGCTCATCCGGCAGATCGTCCAGCTATCCCACCAGGAGCGCTTCCGCCACCGCATCGTCTTCCTGGAGGACTACGACATGTCCGTCGCTCGCCACCTGGTCCAAGGGGTGGATGTCTGGCTCAACACCCCCCTGCGCCCCCTCGAAGCGAGCGGCACCAGCGGCATGAAGGTCGCCTTCAACGGCGGCCTCAACATGAGCGTCCTGGACGGCTGGTGGTGCGAGGGCTACCGGGGCAACAATGGCTGGGCCATCGGCAAGGGAGAGGTCTACGACGACCTGGAATACCAGAACGAGGTGGAAAGCCGCGCCATCTACGATTTGCTGGAAAAGGAAATCGTACCCCTCTTCTACGACCGGGGAAGCGACGGCATCCCGCGGGGTTGGATCGCCTGCATGAAAGCGTCGCTCATGTCGCTCTGCCCCACCTTCAGTACCGACCGTATGGTGCAGCAATACTCGGAAACCTTCTATTTTACCGCCTTTGAGCAGTGGCAGAAGCTCAATGAAAACGATTCGGCACTGGCCAAAGATATGGCCCGTTGGAAGGAAAAGATGCACCGCCTCTGGCACCATGTGCGCATCGAGCAGGTGGAAGCGGAAATGAGCCAGGATATCCTGGCGGGGAGCAAGATCCCTCTCCGGGCAAAGATATTCGTTGATGAAATCCCCCTGGAGGAGCTGGCGGTGGATGCCTATTACGGGGTGCTCGACTCGCGTGGCTCCATCATCGGCGGCGAGCTGATCCCCCTAAGCCCTTCAGCCCCCGACGGTGCCGGTGCCCACTACTTCAGCGGCGAGCTGGACTGCCGCTTCTGCGGCAGGCACGGCTTCATGCTGCGGGTCATGCCGAAGCACCCGGTACAGGGGCCGATCTATGAGCCGAGCTTGCTGTTGTGGGGATAATCTGGGCTTCCCCCTCACCGGTTCACCCGCTGCCTTTGTCTTCTTCATGGCAGTGAGCCAACATCGCTAACACGATCAGTTTTAGCTCCACGTCAAGTGCTGCATACCTGCGGACGCGGCGCATCTCCAGTTCCACATTTTTTTCTCCCCTCTGGTTGCATCCACCCGGTCACATGGTAAATACTAATTTATAAATTTTAATTTCACTCTGTCACTTCCCCAGCGTACTCCATTCAACAAAAGACAGAGCCGAAGGGATCTCCTTTTCCAGTCAGGGAAGACCGAGGTGCGCAGTTCACTGTTGCAAAGGCAGTGATCTGTCATGGAGACTCGTTTGTTCTCACAGCGAGCTCAGTGGGTGGGCCTGAAATAGTGGCTCGCCCGGCCGCAAGCGTCCGGCTTAAACAACCGTCCCATGGGCGGGAAAGGAGGGACAACACATGGATGTGCTTTAGTCTGATGCTTCGCCGGGATTGTAACGACTGCATCGGTTTCGGCTACCAGGAGTCTCCAGTTGATCATCAACTGGTGGTAGCCACACCAGGTAAATTAATATCCTAGGAGGTCCACCGCCGACTGCCGGTCCTTCAACCGGACTCGAGTTGGCGGTGGGCCCTTTTGCTGTCGCACGAAGTCATCTCAACCCTGCGCGACCCCTGGGGCGCCCGCAAAGGAGGCATGAAGTGAAGCGACTGATCCTGCTTGTCATCCTATCTATAGCTACAGCCAATTTGGCATTTGCCGACCAAAACTACCTGATCAGGAAAATCGATCTGCCCATGGGAAAAAATTTTGAGGGTATCACCGTTAACCCCACAACCCACAAAGCATATGTCATCGGTGAACTTGCCACTGAGGGTGCCGATGACGATAAAGCGGTTTTCGTCATTAACAGCATGGTCCTCGCCGGGAAGAGTGCGCCAAAAGTCATTCATATCCCCTATGAAACCGAGTATGCGGCCGTCGATCCCATCAGGAACCTTATCTACCTTTCCACTAAATACAGTGTCGAGGCACCGGAGACCGATAATGGCACAGCGGGTGAGGTAGTTCTTCCGGGGCAACCGGTGGTGCACTTGGGCACCCTGACGGTCATCGATGGCTATACCGATTCCGTGCTGACCGCTTATACCTTCGACGCAGGCATTCAGCCCGAAGGCGTTGCCGTCGATCCGGCCACAGGTATTGTCTATGTGGGTGCCAAGGCACCTGAGGGTGAGTCATCCAATGTTAATATTTGTAACGCTTGGGCAACACCCATACCCGATGTGGCCGACCCCGGGGATGTGGAATGTTGGACATCCGGACACATCTATGCGTTTTCGTTCGATGCGGTAAAAAAGGCGGTCACCTTGTTAAAGGATATTCCCGCCGGGGATGATCCTGAAAGTGTCGCCTTCGCAAACCGCATGATTTACGCAGCCAACGAAGATGACGGAACCGTGACCATCGCTACAGCTGTAAATCGGGACGGAAGTGGCGGTGCGTTGCTTACCGATTGGCCCATACCTCCATCACAGCCTTACGAGGCAGGTATTGCGCCCTACAGCTTAGGCGTTTTTTACGGCTATGGTCCGAATCCACTGGCGTGCACCGAGAACAAGTTCGAAGCGGACAAGATGGTCGCCGGGGGTGGATCGGTATTCATAACCGACGACAGGTCCCGCGTGGCGAAAATCAAGGGCACCGCTGTTGTCGGCATGCGCGACGTCCCTGGTGCCACCATATGCGAGAACATTCCCGACAGCGACGGTGGTGGGAAGAACAGCGCCAACAATATCGGATTCATGCCTGCGTATGCCGGTCTGCTATACGGCGATTTGTTTCCCACACTCTATGTTGTCTCCGAACAGGACACCGTTACCCTTCTCAATGCAGGAGATAGTCTGGAAGTTCAGTCGGTTGTCACGGTTCCTGGTGCAGTTCATCTAGACGCGATTGGCGTTGACCCGGCGGCAAATCGGGTCTGGCTCACGGATGAAGGCCAGCAGTCGGTATTCATGCTACAACGGAGCTATGTAAATTGGACAGGCTATACGTACTAGCAAAAAATCGAATGACGTTCAGAAAGCGGCAAAGGTGGCACTTCCGCCTTTGCCGCTACTTCATGATTAAAAAGCAGAGAGAGCGCGACATGGGCCGGTATGAATCGGCATCGCTGATAAGCCTGCCGCATCAGAATTCCTCTCCCAAGTAAACAATCCAAAACGACACCACCAGAGATGCATTGCATTTAAATAGATAGCATGCTATCTATTTTATATGGAACTATCTTTTACCGAACTCAATCGCAGTAACCTTCTCTTTCGCCTTTCGTACCTGACCCGCCGCTGGCGAAAAGTCCTCGACGCAGAGTTTCAATCTGCGGGGCTTACCGATGCCTCGTGGCGGCCGCTTCTGCATCTCCACATCCTGGGTGACGGCGTTCGTCAAAAAGATCTGGCGGCATCCATCGGCATCGAAGGCCCCTCTCTGGTCCGGCTCGTAGACACCCTGGTAGCGAAAGGTCTGATCCAGCGCATGGAAGACGCCACCGACCGCCGGGCAAAGCTGCTCAGCCTGACGCCGGCAGGGAGATCGATCGTCGTCTCGATACGGGAAACAGTGAGGCTCCTGGAAAAGGAACTGCTCGATCCCTTCAGTGATCATGAGCTGTCACAACTGGGACAGCTGGTCGAGCGCCTTGAATGTGCCGTGAACGTCCGGTGCACGCGGGGTAAGCGATGAAGCGTCATGGCTTGAGCCTGCTTCTGCAACGGGAACGGCCTCACCTCGTTCTGGCCGTCCGTGGCACCCTTGCCGCACTGGCCGCACTGGCCGTAGCCGCATTGCTGAAGCTCGAATGCCCCTTCTGGGCGGCCATGACGGCACTGATTGTCATCCAGCCGACGCGCGGACTGCTTCTTGAAAAGAGTTATTACCGCCTGTTAGGAACTGCTGTCGGTTCTCTGGGTGGACTTGCCATGCTGCTCACCTCCCGGTCACCGGCCATGCTGGCGCTCATGCTCTCCCTCTGGCTGGCGGCATGCGTCGGCGCCGGCAACCTGGTCTACGGCCTCCGTTCCTACGGTGCGATGATAGCTGGCTGTACGTGCGCCGTCGTTGCCATGGCGGGTTACAACAACCCGCCCCACCTGCATGACCTGGTGTTCGGGCGAATAGCCTGCATCGTGGTCGGCATCGTGGTCTCGACGACTGTCACTTTCTTTTTCACCCAACGGGGTGCGAAACGGGAGCTGCTGGACCGCTTACGCAGGGTGACCGCCGCTGAAGTCCGGTGGCTGGCGATGCTTTTGGGCGGAGCGGATGAAAATGATCTGCATGGGTCCCGCCAGGACATCCTCATGGAAATTGCCGCAATCGAAGGATCTCTGGATGCAGCCTGGGCCGGTTCGCTGGAACTGAAGCGCAGAAAGCGCCATATCAGGAGCCTGATCGTCGCCCAGCTCTCCCTGCTGGAAGCCGGGACCCTGACCGCGAATGCCCTCAGCTGCCAGCACCGTTCCGACAATGGTTCCTGGCAGGAGCCCCTCGCCAAGAAGCTGGAAGCGGTGGCAGAGCAGCTGAACGAGCATGGAGCAGCGATGCCTGCGACCGCTGATCTGGTGGATTACGTGGCCGCTATGCCTGCCCGCCTTCCCTTGCTGCGCGAAACGCTGCTGGATCTGATCGGTGCCCTGCAACTGGTCGTAGCGGAGTGGGACAAAACAGCACCGGAGACGGACAGGCCGGCTGTCCAGACCTACATCCGGCACCGCGACTGGCAGGAAGGGGGACGGGCCGCGCTACGCGCGGCATGCGCCATGGCTGCCGTCGGGACGGCATGGAGTTTGACCGGATGGGCGGAAGGATCATCGATGATCATGGCCGCGTCGATCATGGTCAGCGTCTTCTCAACCCACGACCGCCCCACCGTCATGCTTTCCCATATTTTTTGCGGGGCCTCCATGGGTGTTGCGGCGGCATTCGTCTTTCGCCTGCTTCTTCTGCCGGGCCCCAGTGGGCTGCTTCCCCAAGCCGCCTTTGCAGCCCCTGTGCTGATAATTGGCCTCGTGGCGTTCCGCCATCGCCGGACAGCACTGGGGGCCATGGATTTCATGCTGTTCTTTCTCTTCGTCATGCAGCCCGGCATTCCCGCCGTTCCCTCTCCGGTTTCCTATCTGGCAGGCGGTCTGGCGTGCCTCGGTGGAGTGGCAGTGGCAATTCTTGCATTTAAATTCCTGCTCCCGATAGATCCCGCCAGGCGGCTGCGAACGATCCTGGTCGCCATCGCCCATGACCTGGACACCATGGCTGCCACCGATTCCCCTATAGTGATGGAAAAGTGCCGGGCCAGGACCCACCACCGGGTGCTGCGCCTGCTGGTCAATGCCGGAAAACTGGATCATGTAATAGGTGCCGTAATGGATGGAGCGCTTACAGCCCTGGTCATCGCCAGGTACTTGCACCTGAGAAAGGCCGATGTGAGCGGCGGCGCCTCAGATGCGGACATGAAGACCATCCGGGAGATCAAGGACATGTTCTCCGCAGTCGTAGGGCACCCGGAGAGGGTCATACCGACACTTGAAGAGATCTCCGAACTGCTCGACCAGGCAACGGAAGTGCAACAATTTTCCCAGCTAGACCGTCAATTTGTTGGCCTGCCTATTGGTTGAAGTCCGACTGCTTAAGATTGCCCACCGCTTCCATCCATTTTTCCCGGTTCTCCTTAACCTCCGCCGTCAGGGAGGAGAAGTCCCGCTTCCAGTTCCTCGCCGCGAACTGGTAAGATCGCACCATGCCGTCCTCCGCCACAAACCGGTGGATATTGAACTCGGCATAACTTTTATCCGGTGCTTCTATCAAAAACACCAGCATCAGGTCAGAGTCACTGCGGCGATATACTGACGGCTCTTGAGTCGGCTTCTTTATTTGCTTCAGATAGGTTTTTATGACAGATGTCGGCTCTTTGCTGGTGGGATAGCTGCGGTAGGCCAACATATGCTGCCAATTATCAAGGGTCTTTCCCGGTTCCACGTATTCATCGGTAGTGATCGCTTTTTTCTTATCCGACCAGGCATGGACGAACTTCATTTTGGCAAAAGAAAGATCTTTTTTTGGCGCCGCCAGCGCCATGCCCGTTATCGTCAGCGCGATCAATAGTGACACAAATAACTTCATGCTACCCTCCTTGGAATTCTGCATCTGACCGGATAAAGGAACTGCTAGTGATACCCGCCACCGGGGGTAAAGCAGGTTGATCGCTATTAATATGTATCGGTCAAAGACCCTGTCGAAGATGTTCCAGACGATGAAGAGGCCCAGGTGCATTTTGTGGTTATTTGTTGATTAACTGACACTTACTAAAGAATTTAACAACGTCCCCTTAGCCCTCAACGTCCCCTGGTAGATTCTATTCGTAAGTGCACCACGTGATAAAAAAGCAGGACATGATGGTTTTCTGGTAGTGTGTGAAGCGCGACCAACACTCACTCCAGAAAGGAACCCACCATGTCCTACAGCCATTTTACTGAAAAAGAACGGTATGTCATCAGCCATTTGCGGTTGGCGAAATTCAGCCTACGGGAGATAGCCCGCCGAATAGGGCGGCATCACACGAGCATTAGCCGTGAAATTAAGCGTAACGGCCCTAAATATGCGCCTGATGCTGTTTACTGGTACTATGGGATCCAGCCAGTTGTAGAGAAGCGCCGACATAAGGCCCGGAGTCATCGTCGCCAGAATTACCAGCCCCTCGTCGAGTATGTAGAGGATAGACTGAGAATGGACTGGCCACCAGAGGTTATAGCAGCACGTA
>NZ_JAKZFT010000010.1 GCF_022808985.1 Geotalea sp. SG265
TCTTACCGATCATTGCCTTGGCCGTTTCTCGCTCGGCAAAGCCATCGGCTTGTGTAACTTTGCTCATCACAACCAATCCATTTTGGTTTTCGGTAAGCAGATGTGCCGCAAACGACAGTTTCGGTTCCTGATTGAGGCTCTTGCGGTACAGCTTTGCTTCAGGATCAGTGGTCGATGTGTGAGTTTGGTTGGAGATCTTCTCTCCTTTGAAGGTACGGTCTGGGTTCTTTCCTACAGGCGGTTCCTGATCATCATCTGTTGGCTTGAAGCTCTTTAGAGATGCCCAAGCCTGGATCAGAGTGCCGTCAACGCTGAAATGATCCTTTGACAACAGCTTCCTGCGCTTCGCTTGTTCGAGGACTTCCTCTAGAAACCTGGCAGCAACATCGGTTTCAATGAGGCGTTCCTGGTTCGTGGTAAAGCTGGAATTGTCCCAGACTACCTCATCCAACCCTAATCCGAGGAACCAGCGAAAGAGTAAGCTGAAGTGAATTTGCTCCACCAGCTTGACGTTGCTGGGAATTGAGTACAACACCTGAAGCAACATAGCTTTGAGTAATCGCTCTGGAGGAATAGAAGGGCGACCAGTGTGGGAATACATCTGGCTGAATACTGGCGACATGTTCTCCAGTGCCGTATCAACCATCTGTCTGATTGGTCGAAGCGGATGATCCTTGGGAACGAATGACTCCGGGGATACATAAACAAACAGAGCATCAGATTGTTCTTCAAACCCGCGCATACTTTTTCTCCAGCAATATCAAAGAATTATGCGCAGCATCATAACATAAAACTGTACCTACTGGGGCTCAAATAGTAATAGTTTTTCAAAGACCTGATATAGCACGATTGCTACCGGTCGCTGCTCTTATTCTTTCGGCCACGGTACGGCAGATCTCCCCTTCACTGGAAGAAGCGGCAGAGATCTCAGGTGCGCAGTGGGGAAGGACGTTCACCAGAATCATCATGCCCCAAATGGCCATAGGGCTTGGTGCTGCCATCGTCGTTGCGTTCATCCTTGCCTTTGGTGAGATTGGGGCAACTGTCCTGGTGACCCCTCCGGGGAGTTCGACACTGCCCATCCATATCTACACCATGATAGCCAATGCACCATCAAGCCATGTTGCGGCTTTAGCGCTGATGCAGACAACCATCATTCTTGTGCCGCTTTTGGCATTTGTCTTTCTATTGAAAGAGAATCCTCTGCAAAACAGACGGCACCGGGTACGTTGAAATGGATAATGCTTTTTTACGATTAATTGGCGTAACAAAGAGCTTTGACGACCGCAGGGTGGTAGACGACCTATCCATCGACGTGCAAACCGGTGATATTGTCGCCCTGCTGGGAGAAAGCGGATGCGGCAAGACAACCACTATCCGCATCATTGCCGGGCTTGAGGCTCCCGACGAAGGCGAGGTGTGGATCGGGGGGGAACGAGTCGCTAACGGTGGGAGGATTATCAAACCTGCTAATCAACGTCAGGTAGGCTTCGTATTCCAAGACCTCGCCCTATGGCCGCATCTGACTGTTGCCGGCAACCTGAGATTCGTCCTCGCCTCGGCAAAGATACCGAAAGCCGAATGGGCAGACCGCATTGCCGACGTGCTGAAGCTTGTTAAAATCGAGCCTTTCGCCGATGTCCATCCCGGCAGGCTATCAGGGGGAGAACAGCAGCGTGCAGCCATTGCCCGAGCTATTGTCGGACATCCGCGACTGCTCCTGTTCGACGAGCCGATGTCGAACCTCGATACGGGCCTGAAAGTCGAGCTGCTGCAGGAATTTGCTGCATTGCAGCACAAGCTGGGGATCACCACCATCTATATCACCCATGACCCGGCAGAGGCAGCGGCATTGGCCCATCGAGTGGCAACAATGAAGAACGGTCGGATTGAAAGGACGGGAACGGTAGATGAGATGATGGAACTGCTCTTGAGCAGATCGCTCCTGAAGGCATTCGGCAAAACGACAGGAATAGATAAACAAACTACAGCGAAAGGAGAAAGAACATGAGATTCCCTATAGTAAAGGCATGGTTCGTTATAGCCTTCGTGGTTTCAATCTGCTCAGGCAGTTTTGCTGCAGACAAGACCCAATGGAATTTTGATGCCGATAAAGTCGGAGGTCTCCCTGCAGGAGCCCATGTCTTCAGCGGAAAGTGGGCCGTGCGCAAGGAAGCGGATGCCCCGAGCAAGCCCAACGCACTGTGTCAGATGGGAGTGGAGCAGTATCCGGCAATTCTACTCAGGGACAAGAAATATCGTGATGTGACTGTTACGGTGAAATTCAAGCCGATCTCCGGCAGTGAAGACCAAGCTGCAGGCATCCTGTTCCGCATTCAGGACAAGGATAACTATTACATCCTCAGGGCGAACGCCCTTGAGAACAACGTCAACATTTACCGCTATAAGGGGGGAAGCCGTAGCGCCATCAAGGAAGGGTCGATCAAGGTCGTTTCCGGGAAATGGCAGGAACTGCGCGTGGAGGTCAAAGGCAATCATATACGCGGCTTCCTGAATGGCGAATTGGCTGTAGAAGCAACTGACGATTCTTTTAAAGCCGGTGGAGTGGGACTTTGGACCAAAGCAGATTCAGTTACCTGTTTCGATGATTACCAGGTTACGCCGCATTAAGACCTGTTTGGAGCAGGATTAATTCACAGAAAGGAGGCTGGTCATGATCAATTTGCGAATTGCTGGTGCTGTCTTAATGATAGCCCTTGCAACTACGGCATACGCCCAAGAGGCTGCGCTGCCAAGCGCTGCGATCATCGAAAAGCTGACCGGGCTGAAAGGCAAGGCAAACGAGAAGGAAGGGGTATTCAAGGTGCAGCTGCCTCGAAAGGATATATCAGCCAAGGTTGCCGGGGCCAAAGTGACACCACCCATGGGGCTGACGTGCTGGGCCGCCTTCAAGAAAGCGGGCGAGGCGACCATGGTCATGGGTGATATTGTCATGCTGGAAGACCAGGTTGATGCGGTGATGGACGCGGCGCTTCAAAACGGCCTGGATGTGACGGCACTGCATAACCACTTCACCTTCGACAACCCGCGCATCATGTTCATGCATATAGGTGGTATGGGGAAAGACGAGGACTTGGCCTCCGCAGTGGGAAAAGTCTTTGCTGCCATAAAGGAAACGTCAGGAGGGAAAGGACAGACAAAAAAAACAAGTATTGACCCTGCCAAGTCAAAATTAACGACAAGCAAGCTGGAGACCGTTCTTGGCAAAGGTGAATATAAAGACGGTGTCTTCAAGGTCACCATTGGCCGCACCGCCAGTATGCATGGCACCGAAGTGGGCAAGGAGATGGGGATCAACACCTGGGCAGCCTTTGCCGGTACGGATAAACAGGCGGTGGTGGACGGCGATTTTGCCATGCTCGAATCGGAGCTGCAAAACGTCCTAAAGGCCTTACGCAATGCAGGAATCAGCATTGTCGCGATCCATAACCACATGACCCATGAGGAGCCCCGTATCATGTTCCTGCACTTCTGGGGCAGCGGAAAGCCGGAGACTTTGGCTAAAGGTGTCCAGGAGGCCCTTACGAAAACGGCAGTCGGTCAACAATGAGTGAAAATGAAGCACAAGAAAGAATGCACTCTGGTAGCTCTGTTGCTGTATTTTCTGCGCCTGGGGGCATGGGGCTTCGGCGGCCCCATTGCCCTTGCCGCGTACATGCAGCGTGACCTGGTGCCCAGGGGCTGGTTAAGCGAGCAGGAGTATGCAGAAGGTCTGGCTTTCGCCCAGATGATGCCCGGGCCTCTGGCGGCCCAGCTTGCCATGTGGATCGGGTTTCTGCGGCACGGCACCATCGGCGCATCTCTGGTAGGTGTGGTCTTTATTTTGCCTGCTTTTCTCATCGTTCTGATTGTCTCTGTCCTCTATGTACGATACCGGGGCTTGCCGATAGTGCAGGCCTTATTTTACGGGATCGGCCCGGCAGTTATTGCCATTGTCGCCCTGTCGGCGGTTCGCCTTGCCTTGAAGACGGTGCACCGGCGGGCTTCCATGTGGATCATTTTTGGCATCGTTGCCATGATTACCGTGATCGCACGGGCTGAAATAGCCGCTCTATTCGTTGTAGCCGGAATCATTGGCTACCTGCTCACCAAAAGTGAGAAATCGGCAAAAATGGCTCTTGCGGTGCTACCAATTGGTTCTCCCCCAGTCTCTAAACTCGCCAGCCTGTTATTTTTCTTCTTAAAGGCCGGAGCTTTCACCTTCGGTAGCGGTTTGGCAATCGTCCCTTTTCTTCACCAAGGGGTTGTCCAGGGGCATCACTGGCTCAACGAGCAGCAATTTATGGATGCTGTGGCTGTTGGGATCATTACACCCGGACCGGTGGTTATTACGGCGGCTTTTGTCGGGTACCTGACTGCCGGGTTCTGGGGATCTGTCGTTGCAGCAGCGGCTGTATTTTTCCCGGTCTACTTCTTTGTCCTTTTTCTGGGCAGATATATCATCAGGCATCGAGGTAATGAGAAGCTCAAGGGGTTCATTATGGGCGCAACGGCCGCAGCCTCAGGAGCCATCGCCGGTGCATCAATTATATTAGGCCAGCAATCCATTTATGACTTTGTTACGGCGATAACGGCTGTGGCTTGTCTGGTGCTGTTGTTATTCAAAATCCCTGAGCCTGCAGTTATTGGCTTAGGTGCACTTGTTGGGGTATGGGCCAAAGGTTTCTTTTTTTCTTGATTGTCGGATCCACTTGATGGAAGGGAACGGTCCCTGGTTGCGGAGAGATAGAGGCTAGGGACCGGGAGCTGGGTTCGGGGTACCGTCCGTGGTGCCGGGTGGCTCGCCGATGATAAGGACCCGTGGTCCTTTTTTCAGTGGGTGCAGCCTGCCGTCGTCCCGGTTGGGGGCAGTAGCCCATTCAAAGAGCCTCCTGGCGCTGTCCATGAGCGGATACCGGGGATTCCCGAAATACTCTGTATTTCTTTTTTTGACTCAGAATAGGTCAAAGCACTCCCACTTATATTAAAGATTTATATTCTTAAACTGGTTGAATCCTTCAAATATGTGGCCTATATTTCCGAAACACTTCAATTAAATTCAATAGATGACTCAAAAAATAACATCTGTTTCGATTCGGACCTATGACACTAACACCCGAACAGCTAGCCAGGACAAAAATCGACGAGATGCTGGAGCAGGCAGGCTGGCATCTTTGCGATTACAAGTCGCCGGAGATTTTCGCTGCGCGAGGGGTTGCAATCCGAGAATATGCTATGCAAGTTGGGCATGGCAAAGCTGATTATCTGCTCTACCTGGACGGTAAGGCAGTCGGAGTGGTGGAAGCGAAGGCCGTGGGGGCTACACTCACGGGAGTTGAGGTTCAGGCTGAGAAGTACCGCCATGGACTGCCTGGTGGCCTGCCTGCCTGGGTAAAGCCACTCCCATTCTGCTATCAGTCCACCGGCGTTGAGACTCGCTTCACCAACTGTCTCGACCCCGATGCCTGCTCTCGGCCGGTCTTTTCCTTCCACAAACCGGAAACCTTTGCCGAATGGCTGTCAGCAAACGAGGCGATCCAGCCGGGGCTAGCTGCCGAGCGGACAGCCTACTCCTGGAATCCCACCCTGAGAGCGCGCTTGCGCACCATGCCGCCCCTAAAGACCGATGGTCTTTGGCCCGCCCAGATCAAGGCAATTACCAATCTTGAGATGTCTTTGGCCGGCAACCGCCCCCGCGCCTTGATCCAGATGGCAACCGGTAGCGGCAAGACTTTTACCGCTGTATCCTTCATCTATCGTCTCATCAAGTTCGCTGGCGCCCGGCGGGTCCTCTTCCTGGTGGACCGGGGAAACCTGGGCCGGCAGACGCTTAAGGAGTTCCAGCAGTACGACTCGCCCTACAACAACTTCAAGTTCACCGATGAATATATCATCCAGCACCTGCAGGGGCCGAAGATCGACACCACGGCCCGGGTCTGCATCTGCACCATCCAGCGGCTCTATTCAATCCTGCGAGGGGAGGAGATCGACCAGGAGCTTGAGGAGGAGTCACTCTTCGACCACGCCGACCTCTTCCGGGAACCCCCGCCGGTGGTCTATAACCCGCAGATTCCACCCGAAACCTTCGACATCATCGTCACCGACGAGTGCCACCGCTCTATCTATAACCTATGGCGGCAGGTGCTGGAGTACTTCGATTCCTTTCTCATCGGCCTCACTGCCACCCCCAACAAGCAGACCTTCGGCTTCTTCAATCAGAACCTGGTGATGGAGTACGGCCATGAGCAGGCGGTGGCAGACGGGGTCAACGTCAACTACGATGTCTACCGCATCCGGACGAAAGTAACGGAAAAGGGTTCCGTCGTCGTGGCGGGGATGCAGGTGGATATGCGACACCGGGAGACGCGGAAGGTGCGCTGGGAAACCCTTTCCGACGACCTTGCCTATACGGCTAACCAACTGGATCGGGATGTGGTGGCAGTGGACCAGATCCGCAAGGTTGTGCAGACATTCCGCGACCGGGCGTTGCCGGAGATGTTTCCCAACCGGCAGTGGGTGCCGAAGACTCTCATCTTTGCCAAGGACGACGCCCATGCCGACGACATCGTACAGATCGTGCGGGAGGAATTCGGCAAGGGGAACGACTTCTGCCAGAAGATCACCTACCGTACCACCGGCAGGAAACCCGAGGAGCTGATTGCCGAGTTCCGCACCAGCCCCATGCCCCGCATCGCCGTCACCGTGGATATGATTGCCACCGGCACCGACATAAAGCCGCTGGAGGTGGTCTTCTTCATGCGTCAGGTCCGTTCGCTCTCCTTCTTCGAGCAGATGAAGGGGCGCGGCGTGCGGGTCATCGGCTACGACGACCTCCGCTCCGTCACTCCCGATGCCGTAGCCAAGGATCATTTTGTTATCGTCGATGCGGTTGGGGTGTGCGAGGAGGACAAAACCGATTCCCGGCCCCTGGAGAAGAAGCCGACGGTGCCGCTGGAAAAGCTCCTGCAGGTGGTGGCGCTTGGGAATACGCAGCCGGAGGTGGTCTCGTCAATCGCGGGGCGACTGGCGCGGTTGGAGAAGCGGCTGGACGAGCGGCAGCGCAAAGAAATGGCCGAGGTCCTTGGCGGGGTGAGCCTGAAATCGCTCACCGGCAGCCTGATTTCAGCACTCGATCCCGACCGGCACAGGGAGAAGGCTATAGCAGACAATCCTGGTATTGTCGAGCCTGACGCTGCGCAGGTACAGAAGGCAGCGGAGAGCCTGATCTGCGAGGCGGTGCGGCCTTTGTGTAACTCGACGGTTAAGGAAAAGATCTTGGCGCTGCAGAAGGAGACCGAGCAGATTATCGACCGGGTTACACAGGATGAGCTGATTGAGGCTGGCTTTTCGGCGGACGCGCTGGAAAAGGCGAAGGGACTGGTGCAATCCTTCGAGCAGTTCATCGCCGAGCACAAGGACGAGATCACGGCGCTGCAGATTCTCTACAGCCGCCCGTACCGGCAGCGGTTGACCGACCGGGACGTGAAGGCCTTTGCCGAGATGATCGAGAAGCCGCCATATCTATGGCGGATCGACCGGCTGTGGGACGCCTACGCGGCGCTTGAACAGGCGAAGGTTAAAGGGCGCGGCGCGGGAAGGATCTGGACCGACATCGTCTCGCTGGTCCGCTTTGCCCTCCATCAGGAGGATGTGCTGGAGCCCTTCGCCGAGCACGTGCATGAGCAGTTTTCCGCATGGCTGGCGCGGCATGAGAAGCAGGGGCGGACGTTTACGGACGAACAGCGGCGGTGGCTCGAGATGATTCGGGACCACGTCATTACCAGCCTCTCTATCGAGCGGGATGATTTTGATCTGTCGCCATTTCGTGCTGAAGGCGGCATTGGGAAGGTGTATCAGCTTTTCGGAGAAGAGTTGTGGGGGATGCTGGAGGAGTTGAATGAGGTGTTGGCGGCGTGATTGACGATGCTATTCTGACGATAGAGAAGGAGAATTTGCCTCAAGGGTGGCAGCTAAAAACCATCCCTCAGCTCGTCGGGAAGGACGGCGTATTTGTTGATGGAGATTGGGTAGAGAGCAAGGACCAAGACCCTGATGGCGAAGTTCGTCTCATTCAGCTGGCAGATATCGGTGATGGCCAGTACCGCAACAAGTCGCAACGTTTCCTGACTCTCAGGAAGGCTAAAGAGCTCGGCTGCACGTTTTTGAAAGAGGGAGACGTTCTTATTGCACGGATGCCGGGCCCGCTTGGGCGCGCGTGCATATTCCCGGGGGATGCTAAGGATGCCGTAACTGTGGTCGATGTGGCGATTGCACGGCCGGGGAAAGATGAGTTTGACACCAAATGGCTGATGCACTTCGTGAATGCTCCAGCCTTCAGGAAAGCAGTGGCCTCGATGGAGGCGGGAAGTACTCGCAAGCGCATATCACGTAAGAACCTCGGAAAAATCCTTCTCCCACTTCCGCCTCTTCCTCAACAGAGGCCAATTGCAGCAGAAATTGACATGCAGTTCTCCCGCCTCGATGAGGCGGCAACGGCGCTGAAGCGGATTCAGGCGAATCTCAAGCGGTACAAGGCGGCGGTGCTGAAGACTGCCGTGGAAGGGAAACTCACCGAGAAGTGGCGGAAGGAGCATCCAGATGTCGAGCCTGCCGATCAGCTCCTCAAGCGCATCCTCGCCGAGCGCCGCGCGAACTGGGAAGCCGAAGAGTTGGCGAAGATGAAAGCGAAGGGTATAAAGCCGAAAGATGATATGTGGAAGAAAAAATATAAGGAGCCTGCCGGGCCTGATACGGCGAATTTGCCGCAGTTGCCGGAAGGATGGGTGTGGGCGAGTGTTGAGCAGTTGGGAGATGTGTTCGGGGGATTAACAAAGAACCCAAAACGTGCAAGTTTGCCCCTGCAACTTCCATATCTTCGAGTGGCGAATGTCTACGCAAATGAGCTTCGACTTGATGAAATTGAGCAAATCGGCATCGAAGAAAGGGAACTAGCGAAATTATTGGTGCTTACTGGCGACTTGCTGATTGTAGAGGGTAACGGTAGTCCAGAACAAATTGGTCGAGTTGCGATTTGGGAAGGATCAATCGAACCATGTGTGCATCAGAATCATTTGATAAAAATTCGCTTGTCTCCGGCATGTTTGCCTAAGTGGACGCTTTATTGGTTGCTGTCAGCTAATGGGCGAAATTATATTCGAGAAGTTTCAAGTTCGACCTCAGGATTATATACTCTCAGCACAGGAAAGGTTGGCGGTCTTCCTGTCCCGTTGCCATCTTTAACCGAACAACAACAAATAGCTGACGAAATCGACCGCCGCCTCTCAGTCTCTGAGGACTTGGAAGTCACCATCGAAACCAACCTCAAACGTGCCGAGCGCCTGCGGCAGACGACATTGCAGCGGGCGTTTTACGGGCGAGGCAGCATAACGTGATAATCCACTGCACCCAAAAACTCGCCGTTAAGCTTCCGGACGTCTCCGCAACGCCCTTAACTGAAACAAGCCCACTGAGGAGCTGGCATGCCCATCTCTACACCTATGACCGCCGCCAGTGCGTCTTGTTCTGCCATGACGAGACCCGATACTGCCTCTTTCTGCCGGGGCTGGTGAAGGCGGATTTTGCCGAACTCGGCAAACTGCACCGGGAGTTGTTCCTGGCAACGCTCGTGGCGCAAAATGTTCCGGAAGCGGTTATCGCGCGCGTGGCCCTGGCGCTTGGACCAGCCAAATTCGACCGGAACACCGACCGCTCGGTACTTGGTTCGCTCAGGACAGCGGATATAGATCTGAGTTGGCTTATCCATGATGTGCATGTGCTGGATTGCGATCCGCTGGCCGTTGCGCTGAAACTTAACCGACGCCCGACCTCGGTGAAAGGAAAGTGGTTTAACCCCGATACGAAGATGCTGGAGCTGATCGGACAACTATCGCCAGCGTAGCTTGCATTCGACCGGAGGATACCTTCCGTTGTACCAACAATCTTGACACATGGTAGTTATGTTGGTACAAAAATTTGTACCACACAGATTTAATTTTGCTATTGTAGTTGGTACAAAAAAGAGGCGGAATATGCCGGTGAAAAAAAAGGACGAAAGTATATTCAGGATGTTGCAGTCCGAGCGTGACCGCTGCCTGCTTGTGGTGGAGAAGATAAGCCGCGAGTTGGACAGGTTGCCGAAGGGATCGCTCGGTGAGAGAAAGGTCCGCAGCCATGGCAAGGAATACGTCTATCCTTGCCTGCGCTATCGTAGCGAGTCGGGCGTCATTTTTGAGCACCTGTCACTGGAAAAGGCTGAAGAACTTAAACCGGCGCTGGAAAAACGAAAGAAACTGCAAGCAGATCTGAAAGCCAACAACAAGCGCATTGCCACCTTGAATGCCATCCTACAAAAAGGATAATGTAGTGGAGATAGCTTTAGACAGGTCGCCTTTCGTTCAGCCAGTATCGGAACTTCTGCGGGAACTGAATCGCATCGGTTTTTTCACCCACGGCCTTCTTATCGGAAGCTGGCCGATGCTGGTTTATACCATTCACTTTACCCTTCCGTACGGTTTGACAACGGACGATATCGATTTTGCCGTTGCCAACGCCGTGAAGGTCCCGGCAAAACCAACCGAGACAATACCTCAAATACTGGAGCGTCTGGGGTATACGCCGATTCATGACTATTCGTTGGGGATAGAGACTTTTCTTCAGGGAACCTTTGAGGTCGAGTTCATCACGCATCGACGGGGAGGCGAAGGGCCTCCTTCCGTTGTCATTCCGCCTTGGCAAGTTTCAGCTCAACCGCTTCCGTTCGTTGATCTTCTTTTTATCCGACCGGCCACTGTGGTAGTCGACAACTTCAATTTCCGTATTCCTTCTCCAGAAGCCCTTGTGCTGCACAAATTGATCATCGCGCAGAGACGCACGGGACGCGACAGAGAGGCGAAGAAAGAGAAAGACCTGCAACAGTGCTCAGTTCTCGTAGATGTGATTCGTGCTGAAGAAGTGCAGCGCATCGTGCAGGAACACCGTCTGTCAAAAGAGGTCAGGAACACTATTGATACGTCATGTACCGAGAAAAGGATTATTCTGCCAGGATGGTGATGCAGGATGACTGGCGGGGTTCGCTACGGTAGAGGGGTTTTAAGTCCCTTGTGTCTAACGCACTGATTTTGAGTCCAGTGCGTCTACTCACCAGATCCTAAGTCTGGTGAGTCTGTAGAACCCTCACTAGAACCTGAATCTAGCGCGTCTATTGCCTGGCCTTCGGGTTATGAGCCCGACGTGCTGCGACCACTAGACCCCCAGTCTAGTGCGCTGCTAACATGTACCCTCAATAAAATAACGATACAGGATATAGCATAACATGACTCCAGCCGCAATCGTCCAAAAACTCTGGAACTACTGCAACGTCCTCCGCGACGATGGCATGAGCTACGGCGACTACGTCGAGCAGCTCACCTTCCTCCTCTTCCTCAAGATGGCCCACGAGCGGACCAAACCGCCGTACAACCAGAAGAGCCCCGTGCCACCTGAGTCCAACTGGCCGAGCCTCCTGAAACGGGACGGTGACGAGCTTTTTGACCACTACCGTCACATCCTGGAAAAGCTCGGACAGGAGAAGGGGCTCCTGGGCCTCATCTTCGGCCGGGCGCAGAACAAGTTCCAGGACCCGGCCAAATTGCGCCGCCTGATCGTTGACCTGATCGACAAAGAAAACTGGTCGGTGATGAACGCCGACGTCAAGGGTGACGCCTACGAGGGGCTATTAGAGAAGAATGCCCAGGACACCAAGAGCGGGGCAGGGCAGTACTTCACGCCACGCCCGCTCATTCAGGCGATGGTGGATGTGACTGCGCCGGGGCCGGAAGATACCGTCTGCGACCCGGCTTGTGGCACCGGCGGGTTTCTGCTTTCTGCTTATCATTACATCTCAGATCATCACAAACTCGACCGTGACCAGAAAAAGGACCTGAACGAGAAGTCGCTCCGTGGGTGGGAGCTGGTGCACTCGACCGCCCGCCTGTGCGCCATGAACCTGATGCTCCACGGCATCGGTGGCGAAAAACTGCCGCTTACGGTGGGTGATGCGCTGGCGTCGGACCCAGGGGAGCGGTTTTCCGTGGTCCTCACCAATCCTCCCTTTGGTAAGAAGAGCAGCACCACCATCATCGGCGAGGACGGCAAAGCCTATACCGAGAAGGAGACCATCGAGCGGGAGGATTTCTGGGCCACCACCTCAAATAAGCAGCTCAATTTCGTCCAGCACATCAAGACGCTTCTCAAGCAGCACGGCCGGGCGGCGGTGGTGGTGCCGGACAACGTCCTCTTCGAAGGGGGCGCGGGGGAGACGATCCGCCGCAAGCTCCTCCACGAGTGCGATGTGCACACGCTGCTCCGCCTCCCCACGGGGCTCTTCTATGCCCAGGGGGTCAAGGCAAACGTCCTCTTCTTCGACAAGAAACCGGCCAGCGAAACGCCGTGGACCAAGAAGCTCTGGATTTACGACCTGCGCACCAATATGCATTTTACCCTGAAGATCAATCCGCTCCAGCGGAAGGACCTGGACGAGTTCGTCACTCTCTGCAACCCGGCGAACCGCCACGAGCGCACCCCCACATGGAGTGAGAGCTCGCCAGACGGCCGCTGGCGCGCGTACAGCTACGAGGAGATCATCGCCCGCGACAAGGCGAGCCTCGACATCTTCTGGCTCAGAGATGAAAGCCTGGAGGACTCGGATAATCTGCCTGAGCCGGGGGTGATCCTGCGGGATATCATCGAAGACTTTCAGAGTGCCTTGGAGCAGTTGAAGCTGATTGAGACGGACCTGGACGGTGAGGAAGACACTACAGATGCATGACAAGAAAATCATCATCATTGCAGGCTCAAATGGAGCAGGCAAACTCGGGGCGAGGCCGCAACTGGTCGATTGGGGAATGAATAATGGCTGACAAAAACGAAAAACCCTAAAATTCTGATCTGGCAAATGTGGAATGGCGCTGAAGAGAGCGGGGAAGTCAGCACGGCTTTTGGCAAAAAAAATGAAGACCCCTTGCTATGTGGTTGAGGAAGGTAAAGTCGTTAACGTTGCCGAGACTCACGCCACTTATGGTGCCCGGCGAAAAATCGCCAAGTGATTGTCGCCGCCATCGTTCGGGCTTATACGGGCTATCAAGACCCATCCGACCCGGACCCGGATCACATTGAAATAGCAGGTGACGGAAGGGCGGAAGGATGCCATGTCCAGTGGCAGCTGCTGGAAGAGGTCCTGACCCTGATTCGCATGTAACAGCAGCACCTTTCTCCTCCAACTGAGGTTTCAGGGGCCGGGGGCCATATTCGGGGAGTGGTCGATCCCATCGGGGGGCTCACCTATTATCAACATCCTGGGGCCTTTCTTCAGGTAATGAATTCCATCCTCAACGCGATGCGGGCCTATCGCCCACTCATATAGCTTTCGAGCCGTATCCATCAGTGGGTACTCCGGCTCTCCGAAGTACTCCTTCTGCATGTCCTCATCGTAAAGTCCGACACAGCCGTGGGACGCCGGATAGCCCGGCATGTCGCGGCCGTGGATCCAGTATTCGACCTCCCTCTCGTTCACCAGGAAGCGCAGGGCGTAGTGCATGGGATAGGGGAGGTCCGTGCCTTCGATTTTATAAAGGGATGATTCATGCCTACCGCTGTAAGCGTCGATGCGGTACTCCCCTGGCGGAGTGATGTAGCGGGATTTGCCCGATGTGATGGGGGAGGAAAAGACCAGCCGCCCCTTCTCGTAGGCCCCCAGGTACTGTTCCGTCAGGTCGATGAGAATGTATTTCGGATCCTCGTCGGGAAAATCGTAGGCAAGCTCCGCGGGAACCGGCGCAAAATCCTCAACATCCTCCAGTCTCTCCGGTATCTTCAAGCCGACCCCCGGCAGCGCATGGCGCCGGTCGATACGATTGAAACGGGCCACATCCTGCCACCGCTCGCCGAAAAGGCTCTCCAGGCTCTCATTGCGCGCAAGTTTATGACAGGTCCACTGGATTGCCCCATCGCTGGCGTAGCGGATGTCGCAGGGGGACGCTTCTTTCCCATCGGCGGCAGGCGCCGTCCCCACCAGGAAAGCAGCTCCCAGGAAGAAACCTGCCCTGGCCTTCCTTCCCCGTGCTCCAGTGAATGGAAAGACCATTTCTGCTCCTATGGCTGTCGTCTCACCCGTTTCAATAGACGCCGCGCCCGATGTCGTGCTCCAGCATGTGCAGCCAGTATGCGGCACAACCGGCGATATACTTACCGGTTACGTTGGTTGGTGTATGCCTGATGAAAACCCTTGTGTAGTCGGGATAAATGCGCTCAAACCGGTCAACGTAATCAATTGTTGATATCTCGAAATTGCTTGAAAGGTAAGCACTGTCTCGAATGACCGCCTGGAAACCCTCATAATCCTTTTGCGACAACATGGCTCCTCCTGGGCATGACAAGGCATAGAATTGGCATCCATAACAGATGACAGTAAAAATGTACCGATGGTCCCTTATGATAATTATATCGGTAAATACTGTTTTCACACGGATTTGAACGGATGGATTGGAGGGATCATTCAGGCAAAAACAAGAAGAGGTTGGTGAGAGTCAGAGCAACATCATCAACAACAATTGTGGATAATTTGCCTCAAGCTGTGGATAAGGGTAAAAAAGTATACGATTCCTCAAGTACTTTTGCATTGTGCCCAAGGGATAGGCAGGATGTCTAACTGTCTGAAATCATATGTCAATATAAAATTGAATTGACATAGGTTATAAGATTGTAATGAAGTGCTGCGCCTATATTGAAATACTTACCTGCTTGTGCATAAATAGAAGAAAATCAACAAAATAGCGCATCTTTGAAACCAGAGGTCATACAGAGGGAAGCTGGATGGGCTTCTCCCATTCTTTTAGCAACACGAATCCGGGCACGGCGTAAATGCCGTGCCCGGTTGATATTCAGGTATTGCACAACGGATAATCAGTACCCGCCGGCTGCTGCGCCGGCACCTTCACGTGCCATCTCGTTCATTACACGATCCATGGCGGTCATGACGGGATCTGCCGATTCCTTGAGTTTTGCCCCTTCACTGAGTGCCTTCTGGGCGGCAGGAGTAATTGCCTCGATTCCTTTGGTGGAGAGATCGAGGGAAACCTGACTCTGTATCTGTTTGATCTGGGACAGATATGAGTTGAGTGCATCCTGGAATTGCCTGTTGGCCTTCGGTACTTCGTTATAGGCGTTGTTCAATGCGGCACGGCGCTCGCTACTGGCTTCTCGTACCTTTTGATCGGTATAGGTGCTTTCCTTCTTTTCCCACTCGGCAATATAATCCCGCTGCTGCTCCTGCAATTTGGCCTGGTCTTTCTCCAATTCTTTGGCCATTTTATCCATCTTTTTCACATCGGCTGAATAGGTATCCAATTTGCTTTTTACGTCCGCCTGGCCCGGCTTGATGAGATTATCCAGGGATGCCTGGGTTGCATCCACCTGCGCAAGAGTCTGCTTCAAATCGCTTTCTACTGCTTGCGCCTTGGTGGTCGTCTTTGCGGCTTCTCCTTTTCCCATTTCCATTGTTGCGCAGCCGCCCAGGTACGTGGCTCCGAGGAGCAATGAGGTGATGATCATTCTTCCGAGCCGGGTTTTAACTTCCATGGTGACCTCCCTTTTGGTAAGTGGTGGTTGATGCTGATGAACGCCGAAGAGGCGAAGTCGAACAATAAAATGTTTCAAAATTAATAGCTGTTAATTATGCATTGTAACATCATGGAGACCATCTGCAACATCCAACCCTTGGCTTCTTTGGTTAAGGGAGTGTCCCAGCAGGCAAAACCAGAATTGTAAGTTAATTTTAATTTGATAGTCTGTTAGTTATAACCTCAGCGGCACCGGCTCAGGTTTGCCGGTTTGCAGCATTTGCAGCTTCACAGGGGCGACCATGGCTATCAAGATGAAGACAATGGACGGCAATACGGCTGCAGCCTATGTGGCCTACGCCTTGAGCGAAACGGCGGCGATTTATCCCATCACCCCCTCATCCACCATGGGGGAAGTGGCTGACGAGTGGGCATCCCAGGGACGGAAGAACATATTCGGCCAGACCCTCAATATTCGCCAGCTTCAATCTGAGGCGGGGGCCGCCGGATCGGTCCATGGCTCCTTGGTGGCCGGAGCGCTGACGACGACATTCACCGCATCCCAAGGGCTTTTGCTGATGATTCCCAATATGTACAAGATTGCCGGGGAGCTGCTGCCGGGGGTTTTTCATGTCTCGGCCCGAGCCCTTGCCACCCATGCCCTCTCAATCTTCGGCGATCACCAGGATGTCATGGCCGCCCGGGCCACCGGCTTTGCCATGCTGTGCTCCTCTTCGGTGCAGGAATGCCACGACCTGGCCCTGGTCGCTCATCTGGCGGCCCTGGAGGCAAGCGTGCCCTTTCTGCATTTTTTTGATGGGTTCCGCACCTCCCACGAAGTGCAGAAGATCCAGGTCCTGGAGTACGATCAGCTGGCAGGGCTGGTGAACCGGGGAAAACTTGATGAATTCCGCAAAAGGGCCATGAATCCCGAGCATCCCGAGTTGCGGGGGACGGCCCAGAATCCCGATATATATTTCCAGGGGCGCGAGCGGGCCAATCCCTGGTACCAGAGTGCAGCCGCGATTGTCACCCGGGCCATGGAGACCGTAGGGGTTGTGACCGGCAGGCAGTACCGGCTGTTTGATTATGTTGGGCACTCGGAAGCGGAACGGGTGGTGGTTTGCATGGGGTCGGCCTGCGAGACCCTTGAGGAGGTGGTTAGTCACCTGCAGGCAAAAGGGGAGCGGGTCGGGCTGGTGAAGGTCCGGCTTTTCCGTCCCCTGGATGCCCGGGCGCTGGTGGCCGCAATTCCCCAGTCGGCGGCCCGGGTGACCGTCCTTGATCGTACCAAGGAACCGGGCGCACTGGGAGAGCCGCTCTATGGGGATGTCTGCGCTGCCTTCATCGAGGCAGGGGGGCGCATCCCGCAGCTCTATGCCGGACGCTACGGCCTGGGGAGCAAGGAGTTTCGGCCGGTGCACGCCAAAAGTGTCTTCGACAACATGAAGGGCGCGGCGGGCAAGCGCCATTTCACCACCGGCATTGAGGATGACGTTACAAACCTGTCGCTGCCGGTCGTGGGAACCCTTTCCACTACTTCTCCAGGGACAATCCAGTGCCGGTTCTGGGGCATGGGGGCCGACGGCACCGTCGGCGCCAACAAGACCGCCATCAAGATAATCGGCGACAATACCGACTTCTATGTCCAGGCCTATTTCGCCTACGATTCAAAGAAATCCGGAGGCATTACCGTTTCACACCTGCGCTTCGGCCAGCGTCCCATTCAGTCGGCTTACCTGGTGGATACGGCCGACTACATTGCCTGCCACAAGGCGCCCTATGTACAGATCTACGATGTGCTGGACGGTATCCGTGAAGGGGGCATATTCGTGCTCAACTCCTCCTGGAACAGTGTCGGGGCGATGGAGGAAAACCTGCCTGCAGCAATGCGCCGCACCATTGCCGCGCAAAGGATCCGATTCTACAATGTGGACGCGGTGAAGATTGCCGCGGCGGCAGGTCTGGGCGGGCGCATCAACATGATCATGCAGACCGCTTTTTTCAAGCTGTCGGGGGTGCTCCCTTTCGAGCAGGCGGTGGCGCTGCTCAAGGATTCCATTCGGAGCGAGTACGGCAAAAAAGGGGAACGGATCGTCGAGATGAATATCCATGGGGTGGACCTGGCCATGGAAAGCCTGGTGGAGATCCAATACCCCGCATCGTGGCGGGAGGCTGCGGACGACCGGGGCCTCGACTTCCGCCTGGGGCAGCAGATGCCCGAATACGTGCGTGACGTCATCTTCCCCATCCTGCGCCAGAAAGGGGACGACATGCCCGTTTCCGCCTTCTCCCCGGACGGGGTCTTCCCCGTTTCCACATCCCGTTACGAAAAGCGCGGGGTGGCAATAAATGTCCCGGAATGGATCAAGGAGAACTGCATCCAGTGTAACCAGTGCGCCTACGTCTGCCCCCACGCCACCATACGTCCTTTTCTGGCGACGGAGGAAGAAATGGCCGGGGCACCGGTGTCATTCGAGACGCTGGCCGCCGTGGGGAAGGAGCTGCAAGGGCAGCGCTTCCGCATCCAGGTCTACCCACTGGATTGCATGGGTTGCGGCAACTGCGCCGATATTTGTCCGGCAAAGGTTTCGGCCCTGGTGATGAAGCCGATCGCCACCCAGGCAGCGGTGCAGGAGGTCAACCGTACCTTTGCCGAATCTTTGGCGCCAAAGGGACATCTGGTGAAGCGGGAGACATTGAAGGGGAGCCAGTTCCAGCAGCCGCTCCTGGAGTTTCACGGCGCCTGTTCCGGCTGCGGCGAGAGCCCTTATGTCAAGCTGGTGACCCAGCTCTTCGGAGAGCGGATGATGATTGCCAACGCCACCGGCTGCACGTCCATCTGGGGCGCTTCGGCGCCGACAAGTCCCTATCGGGCCAATGCAGATGGATACGGGCCGGCATGGAACAATTCCCTTTTCGAGGACGCGGCTGAGTTTGGCTTTGGCTACCACATGGCTATCTTTCAGCGGCGCGCTCACCTGGCGGAGAGGGTGCGGGAGGCACTGGCGGCGGGCCTGGCCGAGGCCGTGCGGGAACCCCTCGGGAGGTGGCTGGAGCATATGGAGGACCCGGTCCTCTCCCGCCGCTACGGCGATCATCTCAAAGAGCTGCTGCCCAAGGCCGGCAAGGATAACCCGCTGCTGCGGGAGATTGCCGCGTCGGCCGACCTCTTTACCAAAAGATCCATCTGGATTTTCGGCGGCGACGGCTGGGCCTACGACATCGGTTTCGGCGGCCTCGATCACGTCATTTCCACCGGTGCCGACGTTAACATCCTCGTCCTGGATACGGAACTCTATTCCAACACGGGGGGGCAGTGTTCCAAGGCAACCCCCTTAGGCTCCATCGCACGGTTTGCAGCGGCGGGAAAGCGCACGGCTAAAAAAGACCTGGGACGGATGGCCATGACCTACGGCTATGTCTATGTGGCCTCCATATCCATGGGGGCGGACAAGAACCAGACCCTCAAGGCGCTGGTGGAGGCGGAGTCCTATCCGGGGCCGTCCCTGGTTATCGCCTACGCCACCTGCATCAACCAAGGGCTGAGGAAGGGTATGGGCAAATCCATGGAGGAGACCCAGCTTGCAGTTAAATCTGGCTACTGGCCCCTTTACCGCTACAATCCCCTCCTGAGAAGGGAGGGTAAAAATCCCTTCGTCTTCGAGTCCAGTGAGCCTGACGGCTCGCTCCAGACCTTTCTGTCGGGGGAGGTCCGCTATGCGGCGCTTGAGAAGAATAATCCCGAGGCATCGCGGGAGCTCAGGGCACAGCTGGAGCAGGAGATATCCGAGCGCTTTGCCATCTACCGGAACATGGCCGAGTGGCGCCCGGTGGAAGGGGATGTGCCTTCAGAAGGGGGAAGACGACACGACCATGTTCCCGCCGCAGACGGAGCCATGGAGGAACAGGCACCTATCTGTGTTAGCGCAACCAGCGATGCCCGCTACAGCAGGCCGGGACAGCCGGAGGAGGAATGCGACGATGGCCGGGCGGGCATCGACAAAAAGCTGGAGTGAAGGCCACCTGCGAAACATTACTGCATATTAACGACTTTCCTTTGTGTATTAACCGCCATTTACTGTTCAAAGATCACCATTGGCAGATGAACCAAGCTTTTACCATTGGATTTGTTTTTGCACAACGAAAACGACTTGTACCAGGAGGATGTCATGTCGAGAAGGCGGCAGCAGCGCAAGAAGATAAACAAGTTTGAGTTTGCCCAGAGGAAGGAGCGGCAAGGCCGATGGCAGCAAGCACATTTTTTCGATGTGGAGGAGAGGGTATTCTCCCGTCGCTCACGCCATTGGCCACCAATATATCAGGAGGAAACGAAAGGGGGGGCGGGATAGCCTGAATCGGCTCTCCGCCCCCCATGTCAATTGCGATGCAATGTTTCTAATGCTTGTTAATGGTCAGTAGAAACTCCATCACGCCAACAAGGTTTACCAGCCTCCTGAACAAAACGTTTTTTTCTTGTATACTTCCGGTGGTCTTCAGCTTCGACTTTAGCAACTGGATCTGTTCCTGAACAAGTTCGAGGGGATAAAGCGCCTGCATTTTTCATGACCTCCATGAGATTATAAAATCTATTTAATCATGTGGAGGCGCATTGTCAAGGCTGGCCGGCATCAAACCCAACGATCATTTCACTTTCTTTTCCGGAAAAACGATAGAGAGACCTTTCCCATTGCGGTCAATTCGGTAGGCAGGGAAAGTGTCACCATCGGCATCGAACACCACGCGAACCTTGTCGGGGTAGTTGCCGATCCTTGCCTTTGACAGTCCGAAGCGCTTCAGGGGAATTTCTCTTGCTGCCAGTGGGGCTTTACTCATGGGCACATCTATGACCAGCCGTGGGGGATCGATGAGGGTAAAGGCCTTATAGTCATCGAGCCTTGAATTAGCCGTAATCTCCAGAGCATTTCTGCTGATCCTGATGCCGTTTATGGTACGGGATGGATCGGGGCGGGGCACAACCGGGACCAGTATCGGCCGGGAAGAGACGGGGGACGCTGGTTGGGCAGGGGGCGATAGGACCACTGCTGTGCCAGAGGCGGAAACAGGTATGGCTGCTGCTGCCGGCTGGGCTATCGGTGCCGGGGCTGACACCGCAACTGGCGCGGTAGTGAGCGCAGCGGCTGGTTTTTCGGCAGCCTCGGGGAGGCTGGCAGGCGGCTTTTCTCCATCTTCCCTTATCCCGGTTACGGCGGCAGAAGCCTTCTTCGGCTTCAGGGTGACGAGCAGCCTTGAGCGGCTGCCGGCGTCCGCATGAACCGCATAATCGGCATCGGTCACCAAATCGATGACGATCCTGGTTAAGGAAAAAGTGTTGGCCGCCTCTTTCCGTTCGACGCTGATTTTGGATATGAGGCCGGAACCGGTAATGACCGGATCTATTTGCCCCGGATCGGTGAGGGCAAGGTCGATGACGACCTTCAGCAGGTCAGGCATCCGGTAATAGGTGTATGTGAGGGGTGAGTCGGCGATGATTTCCACGTGTTGTGCGTTGGAACCGGGGACGGAAATGCGTACTTCGCTCAGGACAGGATTGGCTGCGGCAAGGCACGTGTTGCCGCAGCCGAAAGAGACGAGAAACATCGACACCAGACAAAGCGTTCTGAAGTATTGCATGATGAATTCTCCCAATGCATTGAATTGATCCGACATCATCTGCGACAGCGGAATACAGAAAAGGCGAAGCCGGAGCTTCGCCTTTTCTGTTAAATGTTCATCGCGGGACAATCTGTTACATCTTGTGGCACTTCTCGCAGTCTCCAGTCACCGAGAAGGCATCTTTGGCATTGTGACAGGCACCGCAGGACGCACCACTTTCCATCTGGCCCATGGTGGCGTGCTTCACCCCTTTCTTGTAAGGGAAAAGCTTGGTGTGACAGTCGATGCACTTGTACATTCCCAGGTGAAAATCATGGCTGAAGGTGGCATCACCGGAGTCGGTCTTGAAGGTGATCTTGCCAGGCTTGAATCCTTTGTGGCATTTGTCACAGTCGCCGTTGGAGGAAAATGCTTCCTTGCCGTTGTGACAGGAACCACAGGATTTGCCCTTTTCCATTTCTGCCATAGTATAATGTTTGGCGCCGGCCTTGAATGGGAACACCCTGGTGTGGCAATCCTTGCAGCTGAACATTCCCGTATGGATTTTGTGGCTGAAGCTCGCGGGCTCTATGCCTTTGGGCTTGAAGGTGATCTCTTTGGGGGTCATACCTTTGTGGCAGTTGCCGCAGTTGCCGGCAACGGTGAAAGCCTTGCTGCCGTTGTGACAGGCACCGCAGGTTTTTCCTTTTTCCATCTGGGCCATGGTAACATGCCCTTCTTTGCCGGTTATGACCTTGCCATTGTGACAGCTCTTGCATTTCCCGCCCAGGGTGCTGATGTGGGAATTGTGGCTGAATACGACATCGGTGGCCCCTTTGACCTTGTAGGTAATATTCCGCGGTTTACCTTTGTGGCAGCGGGTGCATGATTTTTCATCGGCAACGCTAAAGGCCTTGACGCCCGAGTGACAGGCACCACAGGATTTGGTTTTTTCCATCTCAGCCATGGTGAAGTGACGGCGCTTTCTCAGGTCGAAAATGGCGTTGTGGCAGATCCGGCAGTTGTTGTTGTATTGCTTCAGATGAACGTCATGGCTGAATACGACTGGGTCGGCATTGGCAAACTTGAACTGGATGTCCTTGGTCTCTTTTGCCTGGACCGACAGTGGGCTGGCAAAAAGAACGAGTAGTGCCAGGATGGTAAAGCGAAGCTGCATGATGCACTCCTTTATGAGAAATTTTTTTTGTTTGAATTTGAGGTTTTTGACTATACACTCAGACTTGTGAATCGTCAATACTATTGTACTTATGGAGAAAGGCTGTTCAAGCCTCTACCGGGGGAGTTGGTCATGGGTATCCTACGCTTTGCCGTGTTGTCGGTCTGGCTGTTGTTGCCTGCATCACCATCGGCGGCTGCAGTGTACGAGTGGGTGGACGACAGCGGAGTAATTCATTTCACTGACAATGCCGACAAAATTCCGCGCAAATATCAGAAAAAGGCCCGAATGAAAGGGTCCGACGACGGCTCGGTCACCGTTACCCCTGCGACGGTGCCGTCCGATTGGCAACACGAGCGGCAGGCAACCGATGTGGGCATGGAGCCGGTCCGCAATGACGAGGGCATGTGGCGGTCCCGCTTTGGTACCTTGCGCGAGGAAAAAAAGCAGATTGAGAAAGGGCTCCCTGCAAAGCGGGAAAAACTGGCGACGCTCAGGCGGAAGAGGGTTATCTACCAGCGGGGCAGCGATCGGACCGCCTATAACGAGCTGAATGCCGACATTGAAAGGGATGAAGCGCGGATAAAGGAGCTGGATCAGAAACTACAGGAGCTGAATGCCGAGGCGTCAAGGGCAGGCGTACCTATGGAGTGGCGGCAATAAAGAGGTCAACGCCTGCGCGGCTTCTTCTCCAGTTCCATGTCCAGATATTTGAGGCGCTCGATGGTCTTCTTGAGTTCCTTGTTCTCCTTTATTAATGAAAAGTTCTGCCCTCTGAGGCCGGACAACTCCCGGTTCTCCCGGACGAGAATTCTGATCTCCCTGTTCTGGCGCTGGGTCTCTTTGATTACCGCCACCAGTGGTGCTGCCAGCCGTGCCCATGGACTTGAAGGATAATTGCGCTGTAGTGTTTCCAGCCGGATCAGCGGCTGCTCCAGGTCTTCTCTGACAATACCCGATTTCAACTGCATCAGGCTCAGGCGGAAGAGGGCCTCGTCGGTCACTCCCGCCACCCCTTTCTGTGCTACCACCTCTTTAAGGCGCTTTTCCGCTTCCTGCTCCTTACCCTCTTCGTACAGCCTGACCGCATGGGCCAAGTCGCTGTTCCGGTCCAGGTTCAGAATGCCGCTTCCTTCCCTGCCCGTTGTGCAGGCGCTCAACGCCATGAACAGGATAAGCGCTATCTTTTTCATCTTTTGACCTTGCGCCGGTTTATCAGGTAATTGCTCCCCGGCATGGATTTGACGTAATCCTTGATTTCGGCAGCTGCCTTGGCGATGGCCACAGCGGAATCGAACTCCCCCTTCCGGCAGATGGTAATGGCAATGGAAATGGTCATGATCGGAAAGATGCGCGGCACCCCGTAGCGGTCCACCGCATCGATCGCCCCCCTGGCCAGGTCCTCGGAGGTATAGTGGTTGCGAATCTCTTCGTCGAACATCTTTATGACCGTTTCGCATGCGGGAACGGCGTTTTCCATGGCAACAACCATGATGAAGTCGTCGCCGCCGATGTGGCCGACAAATGCATCCTCTTCCGCTTTCTCCTGTACCGCTCGATAAATTATCTCGCCGGCCTTTTTAATGACCTCGCTCGCTTTAATGTAGCCGTAGTGATCGTTGTAGGCCTTCAGGTTGTCCAGGTCGGCGTAACAGACGGCAAAAGGTACGTCATCCTGCAGCCTTTTGTTGAGAACTCCTTCGATGGCGATATTGCCCGGCAGTCTGGTCAGAGGGCTGGCATCCAGGCTCACCTGTTCCAGAACCTTGAGCCGTGCAGCCATGCTGATGAAATCCCTTGCCAGGTCGCCGATTTCGTCATGGGCCTTTATTTTGGGGTCGTAGTCGAAGTCCCCTTCGGCGATTTTGTGGGTCGCCGTCTTGAGCCTTCTGACGGCGGTGGAAACGTTATAGATGAAGAGGCTTGCGACAATTAGTCCCAGGAGGAATCCTGTCAGGGAGAGGACGATGGTCCAGGCGATGGTGGAGGTTTCTTTTTGGTCAGCCGCCTGTAGCTTTGTCTTAAGCTGTTCTCTGGTGTTGTTGTAAATGAGATCGATGTCGTTGTAGACCTGCGTCGTGGCATCTTTCAGCGCCTCCTGGTCCCCTTTTCCCGAAAACAGCTTGCCGATGTTCAACCTGTATGTGGCATAACTTTTGACCAGAGGAGGGACGTCAGGCTGCTGCCGGTTTTTTCCCAGCTTCTGCAGCAGGTCCAGGAATTCGATCTCCCTGCTGCGGAACATTTCAGCAAATTCAGGGCTTTTCAATATCTGGTATTTCGCGGCATATCGCTCCTGGGCCTGGAGGGTTTCCCGGAGCTTGCCCGTTGCACTGAGTATGGCCAGATCTTTTCTGGCAATGTCGGTGGCTATGTTGTGGATGGAGTAGATGCCGATGATGGAGAAGATAATGGCGGCGACGGTAAAGAAAGCCATGGCCACATAACCCGCAATTAACCGTTGAACAAGAGTCAATGGTGGTGAAAATGATTTTATTTTCATGAACGGGTTTGGCATGACTCGGTCATTTTATTGCAACAGTCCCGTTTAGTCAAATCATTAGCAGGGTATAACTCCTGCCGTGTGCCGATGTGGTTGAAACCGGCGGCCGATGGCAATGTAACGACCGTGTATTAGCGGTTGCGAGCGGGGTTGAGCTGTGTTATAAAAAGCCACTAAAATAAAAATGGGAGACAATACATGATCGGGCTGGACGCAATTATAGAAAACGCCCTCATGGAGGATATTCATACCGGCGATCTCACCACCCAGGCCGTAATGGGCGAAAAACGGACGATGTGTGCCGTCCTCAAGGCCAAAGAGGATCTTGTCCTGGCCGGCATAGAGGTGGCTGCCAGTGTCTTCCATTTTCTCGACCGTTCGATCACCTTCCAAGCTCATTTTGCCGACGGCTCCCGTATCGGCAAAGGATCCATCATTGCGGAGATATCCGGTGATGCCGCATTTCTTCTCCAGGGGGAACGGGTTGCCCTGAATCTCCTGCAGCGCATGTGCGGAGTGGCTACCCAGACTGCCGCCTATGTGGAAGCGGTCCGTGGGACCGGCGCCCGCGTGGTGGACACCCGCAAAACCACACCAGGCCTGAGGATGCTGGAAAAGTATGCCGTCAGAGTCGGCGGCGGCATCAATCATCGCACCGGTCTCTACGATGGCATTCTCATCAAGGAAAATCATATTGCCGCTGCCGGCGGCATCACCGAGGCGATAACCCGTGCCCGGGCATATATACCGCACACCCTGAAGATCGAAGTGGAGACGGAAACCCTCCCGCAGGTATCTGAAGCCCTTGCGGCGGGTGCCGACATCATCATGCTCGACAACATGGATGTGGCGACCATGGTCGAAGCCGTTGCCATGATAGGAGGCAAGGCTCTCACCGAGGCGTCAGGGGGGGTCAATCTGTCAACGATCAGGCAGATTGCCGAAACCGGGGTGAATATCATCTCCGTGGGTGCCCTGACCCATTCGGTGCGGGCCATGGATATATCCATGCTCATGGAGGGGTGTTGAAAGAAGGAAAGCTCCAGACCGCAGACAAGGGCACTCAAACCTTAAACCGACGGATTCTTGAAATCTTCAGGGAGCGGAAGGGGGAGGTTATTTCCGGGGAGGAACTGAGCACCATGCTCGGCATTTCCCGGACGGCGGTCTGGAAGCATGTGGAAGGATTGCGGAAATTGGGCTACACCGTCAGTGCCGTACCGGCAAAAGGGTACCGCATGGTGGCCTCTCCCGAAAGACTGGTGGCCGACGAAATCGCGGCAGGGCTTTCGACCGAGCGGATCGGCACCAGGATCGTCTGTCTCGACGAGACCGATTCCACTAACAACGTCGCCTTCAGACTTGCCGAAGAAGGTACCGTCGAAGGGACCGTGGTCATTGCCGATGCCCAGTCCCGGGGCAAGGGTAGGCTTGGCCGTTCATGGGCCTCACCAAAAGGGGTCAATCTTTACTGCTCGGTGGTGCTCAGACCCGCAGTGCCGCCGGTCGCCGCTTCCCAGCTTACCTTTCTTTCGGTGGTTGCCGTAGCCAGGGCCATTGAGCTGACCACTCCCCTCAAGGCATGGATCAAATGGCCGAACGACATCCTTATCGATGGCCGGAAGATCGCCGGGCTCCTGAACGAGATGAGCGCGGAAACGGAAAAGGTGAACTTCGTCGTGCTCGGCATCGGCGTCAACATCAATATGCGCAGGGAGCAGTTTCCTCCGGACCTCCGCCATCCCGCCAGTTCCCTCTACCTGGAAAACGGGGAGGAACTGGACCGGAACCGCTTCATCTGCACGCTCCTCCGGGAGCTTGACGAACTTTACGCAATATATCTCCGCTTGGGATATGGACCGGTCCGGGAAGAATGGCTGTCGCGTTCCCAGTTACACGGGCGCAAGGCCCGGATCGATGCCCAGAACGGGAGTGTGATCGGGATCATAAATGGTATCGATGACATGGGCGCACTGCTCCTCGATATGGACGGCCGGGAAGAGCGGATCCTTTCTGGAGATGTGACACTGTTATAAGCATGGCTGTGGGGGAAATGTGCTTCTGGTAATTGATGTGGGAAACAGCAACATTGTTCTGGGAATCTACGACGAGAGCCGCTTGGTCAGGGACTGGCGGATATCCACCGACAAATCCAAGACACCGGATGAATATGGCATCCTGGTCAACGAGCTTTTCAGGCTTGCGGGGATCGATTTTTCCCGCATTACCGATATAATTATCTCTTCGGTCGTACCGACACTAACCGGCGTACTGGAGAAGCTGTCACTGCAATACTTCGGCTTCAAGCCGTATGTGATCGGCCCCGGGATCAAAACCGGCATGTCCATCCATTACGATAATCCCAAAGAGGTTGGGGCCGATCGCATCGTCAATGCGGTTGCAGGCTATGAAAAACACCATGGCGCCTTGATTATCGTCGATTTCGGCACTGCCACCACCTTCGATTACGTGAATAAGCGGGGTGAGTACTGTGGTGGAGCCATTGCCCCGGGGCTCGTGATCTCCATGGAAGCCCTGTTTCAAAAGGCGAGCAAACTGCCGCGCGTGGAGATAACCAAGCCGCCTGTAATAGTGGCGAAAAACACCGTCAACTCCATGCAAGCCGGCATCTTTTACGGCTATGTGGGACTGGTGGACGGCATCGTGACAAGAATGAAGGGGGAGGGAAAGGAAAATCCGAAGGTGATCGCCACCGGGGGGCTCGCGGGTCTCATTGCACCCGAATCCACAACCATCGAGGAAGTGGATGAGTATTTGACTCTGGAAGGGCTGCGGATACTGTACCAGAGAAACCGGGAAAGTTAAGCGAGGTCCGTTTTTTCCCTGCGGCCTCGGTTTAGCATTGAACATCTCACTTCAAGGGGGGGGCGTATGGGAAAGTATGACACGGCAATGTTGCGAAACCTTGGTGTTGTTGCTCACGGCGGGGCCGGTAAAACCTCTTTAACCGAAGCGATTCTTTTCAATGCGGGGATGATCGACCGGCTGGGCAGGGTGGACGATGGTACCTCCACCATGGATTTCGAGCCCGAGGAGGTCAAGCGCAAGATCACAATTACCTCTTCCCTCAATCATTGCGAATGGAATGGCCATTCCATTCATATCGTCGATACACCCGGCTACGGCAACTTCATCGCCGATACCCGTTCCTGCATGCGGGCGTTGGGGGGAGCCGTACTCATTCTTTCGGCTATTTCGGGGGTCAAGGTCCAGACGGAAGAGGTGTGGGGGTGGGCTGACGAATTCGAGGTTCCCCGCATTGCCTTTGTCAACAAGATGGACCGTGAACGGGCCAGCTTCCTGCGTGCCATCGACGACATGGAAAAGGTGTTGGGGGTCAAGGGGGTTGCGGTCCAGATGCCCATGGGGGCGGAGGAGAATTTCAGCGGCGTCATCGATCTGATCAGAATGAAAGCCTATCGCTACCAAAAGGACCTCTCCGGCACGTTTTCCGAGGAAGAAATTCCCGCCGAGTTCCTGGACGAAGCCAAAAGGCTCAGGGAGCAGATGGTTGAGACCGTTGCCGAGGCTTACGACTCCCTAACGGAAAAATATCTGGAAGCGGGCGAACTGACGGAGGATGAGATTCTGGACGGCCTGCGTGTCGGTACCCTTCGCTATACTTTCACGCCTGTTCTGTGCGGTTCCGCAGTAATGAATATCGGCGTCAACCAGTTGCTGGATTACATCTGCGCTTGTTTGCCGTCTCCACTGGACCGCGGCAAGGTACTGGGAACCAACCCCAAGAGCGGAGAGCTGGCAGAGCGGGCACCGGATGAAAAGGAGCCCTTCTCTGCGCTGGTTTTCAAAACCACATCCGACCCCTATACGGGCAAGATCAGCGTTTTCCGGGTCTATTCCGGAACACTCAACTCCGATTCCACCGTCTATAATCCCAACCGGGAGAGCATGGAGCGGATCGGACAGATATACGAACTGGAAGGGAAGAAGCAGAAGCCGATCAAACAGGCGGTTGCCGGCGATATCGTCGCCGTCTCAAAGTTGAAGGATACCCTGACCGGTGATACCCTCTGCGATCCGGAGAAGCCCATAATCTACGAGCCGGCCAAACCGATGCAACCGGTTATCTCCTATGCCATCCTGCCCAAGACGAAAAACGACGAGGACAAGATTCATGGCGCCCTGCAGCGGCTCATGGAAGAAGATCAAACCCTTGAGGTTCATCGGGACGAAAAAACCCGCGAATTGATAATTTCCGGCATGGGGCAGGTGCACCTTGAGGTGACTGTCGAGAAGCTGAAACGGAAATTCAGCGTGGATGTGGAACTGAAGACGCCGAAGGTACCGTACCTGGAGACCTTCAAGGGGACGGTCAAGGTTCAGGGCAAGTACAAGAAACAATCGGGGGGGCGCGGCCAATACGGCGACTGCTGGGTGGAGTTCAGCCCTCTGACCCGGGGAGAGGGGTTCGTCTTTGAAGACCGCATTGTCGGAGGTGTCATTCCGCGACAGTACATCCCGGCAGTGGAAAAGGGGATCAGTGAGGCCTCCCAGGAAGGCTTCCTCGCCGGCTATCCACTGGTCGATTTCAAGGCGTCACTCTATGACGGCTCCTTTCACACGGTGGACTCATCGGAGATGGCCTTCAAGGTTGCCGGTTCACTCGCTTTGAAGAAGGCCATGGAAACGGCGAAACCGGTGTTGCTGGAACCGATCATGAACATGAAGATCACCGTGCCCGAAGAGACCATGGGGGACGTCATCGGCGACCTGAATTCAAGACGGGGCAAGGTTGTCGGCGTGGAGCCGAAAGCCAACTCACAAATCATACGGGCGGTCGTTCCCATGTCCGAGGTCCTGGCCTATTCGTCGGACCTGCGCTCCATGACCAGCGACCGCGGCCTGTTCACCACAGAGTTTTCCCATTACGAAGAGGTACCGGGGCATCTCGCCCAGAAGATCGTCAGCGAAGCTGCCGCAAATCAGAAACACGCGAACCATTAGCATGAGGAGGAAGTGAGACGATGTCCAAGCAGTTTTCAGGGGATTCAGAGGAAAGTAACGAACTTAAGGGAACAAAGGGGAAAAGCCAGGCTCAGCTTCTTGTCCTGCTCCTCTTGGTAGCCGTCGGCGCCTACATCTATTTTTTCACCGGGTTGATCAAGCCTCGTGAAGAGGCGTCCCAGCCCCAGCCGCAACAGCCGGCTCAGGTAAAAAAACCGATGCCACCCCGCCAGGCCGAACCACAAGCGCAGACAGCGGCCAAACCCGATCAACCTGTTCCAGTTGCGGCTCCTGCTCCTGCTGCTTCTGCACCGGTGTCTCCAGCCACTACTCAGACTGCGGGAAAACAGAAGCCGGCGGCTGTACCGGCGCCGACCAAAGCTGAATCGGTTAAAGCCGCTAAAAACGAGGCTCCTGCCCCCAAAAAACTCCCCGTGAAAGAACCCGCAGCAGCTGGTGAGAAACCAGTCGCTAAAAAGGTGGCCAAAGAGGCTGCTCCAGCCAAGGCAGCAGAGAAAGCACCAGCTCCGGTTGCCCCCAAATCGGCCAGTGCTGCCGGCAAAACGGTCATCCCGACAGTGGATAAGCAGCAGCCGGAACGCAAGAGGCCGGCAGGTGCTTTCAGCCTGAAAACCGCCGACATCGCATTCGCCGACGAAGTGGCTTCCACAGAAGCAAAACTGAAAAAAGTCGGCCTGAAGCCGGTCCGCCACAAGTTGATGAAGCAAGAACCCATGAACAGGCTCTTTTACGCAGAATATCCCGATCGTCAATCGGCGGATACCGACCTGGAGCAGCTTCATGCCAAGGTTCCTGACGCCTTCATCATCCAGGAGAACGGCAAATACGCCATTTATGCAGGATCGTACCTGAAGGAAGGGCGTGCCGCTATTGAACAGGACCGGCTCTTCGACAAGGGAATCCGACTGGTGATGAAAAAGAGCAACGTGAAGATCCCCGTCACATATCTAACGGCGGGCAGCTTTGCCAGCACGGATGAGGCCCGCAAGGTAGCGGACAAATTGAAGAAAAGCGGTATCGCTATGGCTGTCGTCAAGACCGGGGCGAAACAGGCGAAAAAGTGACGCAGAAAATTACCCTGCGAATGTCTGCCGCGGCTGCCCCCTATGTACAGCCCGGCTCCCCTCGGGATGTCAAGCTCAAGGCAGCCTGCGGCCGGGTCTCTCTTGGCGCTTCGGATCTGGTTGTGCTCCTGTATTTCCTGGCCCACGATCCTGACGGTGAAATAAAGCAGACTGCCCTGAAATCCCTGCGGGAGCTGCCCGAGGATGTTCTCCGCCAGGTTGTGCACCACCCGGAAACCAATACCAAGATCCTCGACGTCATCGCCCGGCTCCATTTTCTGAAGCGGGCTGTGGCGGAGGAGATAACGCAGCATCAAAATTGTGGCGAGGCTACTAGGGCATATCTTGCGGAGAAGGGGATTCCGAATCTGCAGGGGGGGAGCGCCCCGGAACAGGCGGATCCTTCCGCAACCGCTGATGATGTGGATAGAGACGCCGAGGCCGCCGATGAAGAAACCGTAAACGAAGAAGATGAGGCATTCAAATCGAAATACCAGCTCTCCCAGCAGCTGGGGGTGTCGGAAAAAATAAAGATGTCACTGACCGGCGACAAGGAATGGCGGTCGATACTTATCAAAGACTCCAACAAGCTCGTTTCCGGTGCGGTGGTTAAAAATCCACGCATTACCGAGGCGGAAATTCTTGCCATTTCGAAATCCAAAATCCAGAATGACGAGATCGTCCGCCTGATCTGTGCAAACAAGGAATGGACCAAGAACTACATGATCCGGAAGGCTCTGGTGGAAAACAGCAAGACGCCGTTGGCAGCGGCGCTCCGTTTCATGGCAACGCTGAGCGACAAGGACCTTTCGGGGCTGGCAAAAAGCAAGAACGTTTCTTCGGTCATTGCCACCCAGGCACGCCGGGTTCTGCTGAACAAAAGCAAAAAAGGCTAGGAGGACGCCACAATGGCTCTGGTCAATAGCAACAAGCGGGAAATAAACGCAAAACTGGTCTATTACGGCCCCGGACTGGCGGGGAAAACGACCAGCGTGAACCATGTTTACGGCAAGTTGAAACCGGAGTTCCGGGGGCAGCTGAAGACCATGAACGTCCAGTCCGACCGGATGTTCTTTTTCGATTTTACCCCTCCCGGTGATGCCAATGTGAACGGCTATAACGTCCGCTTGCACATATACACCCTGAAAGGGGAACCGTCTGGCCCCGCGCCATGGAAAATGGTGCTGAAAGGGGTAGACGGCATCGTTTTCGTTGCCGATTCATCCCCCGAGAGAATGGCCGCAAACCGGGAAAGCCTGCAGAATCTGGATGAATACCTGAAGGGCTCTGGCCAGTCCATTTCCGATATTCCTCTGGTGTTTGCCTATAACAAGCGCGATCAGGCCGACGCCGTCCCGGTGGATGAGATGCAGCGGGTGCTGAATCCCCGTAATCGCCCGGGAGTTCCCGTCGCCGCAACCAAGGGGGAAGGCGTCCTCAACGCGCTCCTGACCCTGGTGAAAATGGTGCTGAAAAAGCTTCGCGAAGAGCGGGCCGGCCTGGAGCCTTCCTTAGATGCGGCTATATCCCCGGCAGGTGCGGCAACTGATGAAAGAGAAATGGGTGGATATGACATTGAAGAGGAGCTTGTAGCCGAGCCTGAGCCCGTTTCCCTTCCATCGGCCGGTGAAGGAGCGGAACCGGAAATCTCCTTTCTCGGCCATGCGGAAATTCTCGACAACGGGCACATGCGCCTGCCGCTCGTCATAAGTTACGGGGGTAGGGAGAAAACCGTGACCCTAGATCTGAAAATCAGCTGATAATGGAGAGAACGAAGCCACATGTCTTTTGCTGTCGATGTTGAAATGGTAATACGGCTTCTCCTCGCCTCTCTTCTGGGTGGGATCATCGGCCTGGAGAGAGAGGTTCACGGCAGGCCCGCAGGTTTCCGAACCCATCTCCTGGTGTCCCTTGGTTCATCACTCTTTGTCGTCTCTTCCATCGAATTCTACCGTATTTTTGGTGACTTCAGCGGTACATTGCCGGTGGGAGTCGATCCTGGAAGGGTTGCGGCCCAGGTGGTGACCGGGATCGGCTTTCTCGGCGCCGGTGCCATCATCAGGGAAAATGCATCCGTCAGGGGGCTGACAACAGCGGCCTGTCTCTGGATAGCTTCTGCCATCGGCATTGCCTGTGGCATCGGTCTTTTCGGCATTGCCGTTGTCGTGACCGGTATTTCTCTGATCAGTCTGCTCCTCCTGAAGCGAATTGAGCGTATTCTCGCCCGTGATGTCTACGCCACGGTAAAGGTCTCCTGTGCCGACAGGGAAGGGCTGATCGGCGATCTGGAAGCGCTGATCGGCAAGAACAGGCTGGAGATAACCGCCGCCAGAGTTGAGAAGAACATCGAGGAAAAGCTGATTCACCTGGAATACGACCTGAAGCTGAATAGCCGCAACGAGATTTTTACCCTGATCGACAGGATTGCTCTGCTGGCGGGGGTCAAAAAGGTCAGTTTTACCTGATCAGGGGCCGGGCAAGGGATGCCGAATCGCCAAATTTCTTGTATACGGAATTTTTACATGCTACTATTCGGCTGTTTTTCTCATGAAAGGAGATGAGCATGGCAATCGTTACCATATCCAGACAGATGGGGACCGGGGCATATGCAATGGCCAAGGAACTGTCGAAAAAATTGAAATACACCCTTATCGATGGCCCCAAAATCGCCGAGCTGGCAAAAAGTTACGGCCTTGCTGAAGATATTCTGGAGAGGATCGATGAAAAACCTCCTGCCTATATAACTGCCGAAGACAGGCTGCAGGCTGCCAACCTAAGCACTATGGAATTGGTTCTCATGGATGCTGCCCGGAAAGGTAATGTGGTGCTTTACGGCAGGGGAGCCCAATATCTTCTTGACGGCATGACCAACGTCCTGCGGGTGCGCATCATTGCCCCCTTTGAGGAGCGGGTCGAAAACCTGGCCGAACGTGAGTGGATTGATCCGGACCTGGCCCGGGACCTGATCCGCAGGAGCGACCACCAGCGGGGCGGCTTTACCCATTTTTATTTCGACAGGGACTGGCAGAGTCCCTTTGAATATGACCTGGTCTTCAATACATCCAAATTGTCCAAAAGCGCCATTGTCGAGGCCATTGTTGCAGCGGCAAAGGACCCGAAGCTGAAAGAAGGGGAGGCCGAGCTGGCCTCGCATCTGGGCGACCTCATCCTGCGCAAGCGGGTGGAGGTGGCACTGTTGAAATCTGGCAAGATCGACAGCCTCCACTTCAAGATCGAGTGCATGGACGGCGAAATCTCACTGACCGGGCACGTGCATGATGACGAAGAGCGGGAGGAGGCAGTGAGGATTGCCGAGAAGGTCAAAGGGGTAAAGGGGGTTGACGACGATCTGCAGGTGATGAACTATCAGCATCACCGGGAGTAATTTCGTCTGATCCCATACTAGAGTCCGATATAGGAAAGGCCCCTCAACGAGGGGCCTTTTTTCGTTCTGCAGCTATGCCGTATGGTGCAGGCACTTCAGAGCAGTTGCCAGCGTGTGGGGAATGGCCAGCTGTCCTCGCCCCGTTCCCATTTCGATGCCTGGCTCGATGCCGTGAAAATCGGAGCCGCCGGTAACGGCAAGCCCAAGATTTTCGGCAAGCCTGACGAGAAAAGCCGATTCATCGGCGTTGCACATATTGTTGTGTGCCTCTACCCCCCTGAGCCCCATTTCCGCAAGCTTTCCTATGACGGCGGCAAGAGTTTTTCGCTCTTCGCTGACGCTGGTGGGATGGGCCAGCACGGCAATCCCACCCAGTCTGTCGATTTCGGCCAGTGCCTCGTCCATGGGAAAATAACGCTTCGGTTCGTCGCAAGGGATAAGGTAGCGTTCGAAGGCATCCTGCATGTCCCGGGCGTAGCCCCTGTTCACTAGTACCCGGGCAATATGCGGCCTGCCGAAGGCGCCGTCGGCCAAATTCATCGCCTCGTCGTAGGAAATGATCTCTTTATTCTCCTGGCCGAGTTTCTGATTGATGTTGGCGATGATGGCCTGACCCCGCCGGTCCCGGATCGTGCGAAATTCTGCAAGCTTGCGGAGAAAAGCAGAATCGCGGTGGTCGATGAGGTATCCCAAAAGGTGAACGTCCTTGTAGGTCTCGAACTGAACCGATAGTTCGACGGCCGGAATCACTTCCACGTGATGTCTGCGGCCTGCTTCGAGAGCCTCGTCGATACCGTCCACGGTGTCATGATCGGCCAGGGCTATGGTCTTCAACCCTTTTGCTGCAGCCATGGCTATCAGTTCGGCCGGTTTGTAGACGCCGTCGGAATAGGTGGAATGCATATGTAGATCTATCATGGTGTTGGAAACCTTTCTCGCAGATAGCTGGCGCACTCAACATATAAACTCTAATCGGCAGAAAGGCAACCGTAGAAATCCCTGATTAATACTGTTGCCTTGATCTCCTGCATACAGTAGAATGCGACCTCGTGGGGCAATCACACATTCAGAGGGTTTTTCATGGCGAAAAAACAGGGGATCGCGTTGGCGGTCCTGGCGTTGGTTCTGTACATTATCGGTGGTGTCTCCACTTTTGCTGGTCTCGGACTGATTCTTTTCATGCATGGCCGTGATCTCTTCGGACTGGGAGACGGGAGCAGCATGGGTTACCTTTTCCTCTGCGTCGGTTTGTCCCTGTCCATACTGGGCATCCTTCTGATGCGCATCTTCAAGAACAGGGGGCTGGCTTGACGGATGCGGAGATTCACCGGGCGATTTCCCTGCTTCAGGAAATGGTCAAACCCTGGCAAAGCCCGGCGGTCACCATTGTTTCGCAACGGGAAGGAAACCCGTTCAAGGTTCTGATCTCATGTATCCTTTCCCTTCGAACCCAGGACAAGACCACTGCGGCAGCTTCTGAGAGGCTCTTTGCTTTGGCTGATACGCCGGGCAAATTGGCGGCGCTGTCCCTTGACACAATTGAAAAGGCCATTTATCCGGTGGGATTTTTCCGGGTAAAAGCGGCCCAGATCAGGGATATAGCACGGGCGCTCGTGGATCGATACCAGGGGCGGGTGCCCGATGACCTGGATGAATTGCTTTCCTTCAAGGGAGTCGGCAGGAAGACCGCCAACCTGGTGGTGACCTTGGGCTTTGGCAAGCCCGGAATCTGTGTCGATACCCACGTCCACCGCATCTGCAACCGCTGGGGATACGTGCGGACCAAAACCCCGGAGCAGACCGAACAGGCTTTGCGGAACAAGCTGCCTGCCGAGTACTGGCTCATCATTAACGATCTATTGGTCACCTTCGGGCAGAACCAGTGCTTTCCCGTGTCGCCGGTCTGCTCCACCTGTCCGCTGATCGGGATGTGCAACCGGGTAGGGGTGAAGAAGTCCCGATAAAGCTGCCGTTGTTGTGTTTTTTTATCTATTATGGCTTGTCTCGGTGGCTGAGAGGTTGTACACTTCATATCCATGACATGACAGATGTAATTTATTACGCGGGAGGCCAGTTATGTTGAGAAAGCTTGGTTTTATCGGTCTGGGTACTGTCGGCAGGCATATGGCTGCCAATCTGACGAAGGCGGATTATGACCTCACTGTTTACGACGACGACGCGGAACCGTTACAAGAGCTGGTAAAGCTCGGTGCGAAGGCTGCTGCGACGCCAAGCGAAGCTGCCAAAGGGAAAGATCTGGTGATCGTTATCCTTCCCGAAAGCCATGGCCTTGAAACCTTCGTCTTCGGCAAGGACGGTGTTCTCGAAGGGCTCGATCCCGGGACCATCCTAGTGGACATGGGAACCCATTCCCTGGAAACCACCCTCAAACTTGCCGATGAAGCCGTAAAGCGCCGGGTCCTGTTCCTGGAAGCGCCGGTCTGGGGAACCAAGGAACATGCCGCAAACGGCTTGGTAACCATACTCGCCGGTGGAGACCCTTCACTACTGGGCCGGTGTCGTGAAACGTTCTCCTATTTCGGTCTCAACATCATTCACATCGGCAAGATAGGCGATGCTACCAGGATGAAGTTCATCGTCAACTTGGTACAGGCAGAACTGATGCAGTCCCTGGCGGAAGGGATCGTTTTCGGCGAAAAACTCGGCTTTGCCGCTGACAAGATTCTTGAGGTACTCGATTCGGGCGGCGTGGCGTCGCCCCTGTTCCATTCCAAGGGGCGCAGCATTGCACGGGGGGATTTCAGCCGCAACCTGGCCCTGAAATATGTGCACGAGCAGCTCCATCTGGTCATGGATGCTGCCAGAAAGGCTAACCTGGACCTTCCTGGAGCAGAAACGGCCTGCAAACTGTACGAGCAGGCGGTGAACGATGGCCGTGGCGAAGAAGACTATTCCGCAGTGGTCAAGGTTCTTAGAAAATAACCGGCCACATCATATAAGGGAGGAAACGGGGCATGCCCAAGCTGGTATGCCCCGTTTTTTTGTATTTAAAATTTATTTTAATAAGCAAATTAATGGACAAACCCCATAGATATTGTTATAAAGTCCTGTCAACACTGTTCAACCGGTTGCGGGGAGGGCAAGGCTTGCCGTTTCTGAGCATCAGGTTCAAACTTTCTCTGATTACCTTCTTGCTGGTGACGGCAGTTATAGCCGCATCATCCCTGGCGGTCATTGGCATCATGGACCGGTTCCTTTTGGGCGAGATGGTCAAGCGAGGTACATCCTTGTCCAGGGGGGCGGCCAACACGGCCGGGTTTGGGCTCCTTGCCCGAGACCGTCTGGTGGTCGATAACCTTGTCTCAAAGCTCAAGGAGCGGCAGCCCGATATTTTTTATGTGGCGGCCGTGGATCATGCGGGAATCATTACTGCTCACAGCGACTTGAAGAAGAGCGGCGGACGATACGAACAGAAAATGCCGGAAAAAGTAATCAGCAGGGATGAGGACGGCACTCTGATCACCCAGTGGAGCAGGGGGGGGGTGACTGCCTACGAGTTCATTACTCCCATCAGGTTCGCAGCAAAACAGATCGGCTCATTACATCTCGCCATAGATGGTGCCTCCCTGGTGCAGGCCCGGGCGGACGCCCGCCGCAAGGTGATGTTCGCTTCCGCATTGATTCTCGTTATAGCAGTTCTGGCATCTTATTACCTGGCCGGATTTTTCACCATACCCATCAAGAAGCTTCATGAGGGTGTTTCCCAACTCCGTTCCGGCAATTATCAAGGGATGCTGACAGTCAGACTCCATGACGAATTGGGAGATCTGACGAACAACTTCAACCAGATGGCGCGGGTCATCGCCCATCAGCAGGAAAAGCTGGAAGAGTATGCCCGCGGCCTGGAAGAATCTTACCTGGCAACGGTAAAAATTCTCGCCACATCCATCGATGCCAGGGATGATTACACCCTGCGCCACTCCACACGCGTTGCGGCACTGTCGGTTATGCTTGGTCAGCAATTGGGGTTGGAACACGAAGCGTTGCGCGATCTCGAGGTAGCTGCCCTGGTTCACGACTTGGGCAAGATCAGAATACCGGACAAGGTGCTGAAAAAGGCCGGTCCGCTCAATGAGGAAGAATCGACCATGGTCAGGCTGCATACGCGCCATGGGGCGGAAATTCTCAGTCATTCCCGGGCGCTTCAGCGGTTTGTTCCCGCCGTTCTCCATCACCACGAATGGTTCAACGGCCAAGGCTATCCCGAAGGATTGAAGGGGGAAGAGATCCCGCTCTTTGCCCAGATCATCGCCATCGCCGATGCCTATGATGCCATGACTACTTCGCGCCCCTATCGCAGCGGCTTGCCTTCCTCCATTGCCGTGAACGAGATTCTTCGCTACAGCGGCTCGCAATTCGAGCCGACGCTGGCCAGCCTTTTCGTCAAGTCACTGGGGCAGCCGAGCCATGCCATTCCGCAGTTGATGCTCAGGCTGTCGGCATGACGGGCTTTTTCAGGCAGATAGTTCTCCTGATCCTTCTACTGGTTCTGGGAGCCTGTTCCACTCCTGAAGGGAATTTACGGAAGGCAGAAAAGCCGCAGCAGCCGGTACACGAGCGGCAGGTATCGGCAATGCAGAAGAAAGTTACATATTTTTTGGAAAAAAAACAGTATCGCCAAGCATTGGAAACCATGACCCGACGGCGGGAACCGAATCTGTCTCCTTCTGGGATGGAAAAAGAATTTGTTGCCGCTGTAAACGGCCTTTTGGAGACTGGCGAAGAGGCCATGGCGCGCAACGAGCATCTGGCAGCCGGGCAGCTGTTCAAATTGGCCCTTGCTACCTATCCGGCAGAACCATCATTGCGCAGGAAGGTAAAACCAAGCGCAAGAAGGGTGAAGATTTATCTGGATTCATGCTCCGCCAAACTTATGGATGAGGGCATGCAGGAATACCGGCGGGGTGAATTGGACCCGGCCATCAGGACCTGGAAAAGTATCCTCTCCTTCGACCCCGGGCACAGGGAAGCGCTAAAAGCCATCGAGACGGCCACCGTTCAGAAAAAATCGCTGCAGGTCCTTGAAGAATGATTATCGGCGGCCAGCGGGATTTTGGCTACCGCTTTTGATCAGCAGTGCAACGTTTTCCACGTGTGGCGTCTGCGGGAACATATCCACCGGCTGTATTTCACCTGTCTGGTAACCCAGCCCATGCAGCAGGTTCAGGTCCCGGGCAAGCGTGTCCGGCGAGCAGGACACATAGACGATCCGTGCCGGCGCAAGGGCAGCAGCCTTTTTCAGGACCTGCTCGTCGCACCCTTTTCGCGGCGGGTTGAGAACCACCATATCCACCTTTTTGCCGTCCTCTCCCACTTCTTCAATAAGCTTTGCCACGTCTCCCGCCATGAACCGGCAGTTGCCGATGCCGTTCAGCTGGGCATTCTTCTCGGCATCGGCCACGGCAGCATCCACTGCCTCAATGCCGATCACTTCCTTACATTGCCTCGCCAGAAAGAGTGAGATGCCGCCGATACCGCAATAGAGATCGAGAACCTTATCGGTGCCGGTGAGACCACCCCACTCGCGGACCTTTTCGTAGATGATACGGGCGCTGCCGCTGTTGATCTGGAAGAACGAGCGGGGCGAGATAAGAAAACTCGTGTCTCCAAGGGTTGCGGACAGAACCTGTTCCTTGGTGATGAAATAATCCTTTTGGCCAAGGATGACGTTTCCCTGCGATCCATTGACGTTCTGGGCGATGACGCCCACCTCTGGTACCGTATTTCGCAGATGCTTGGCCAGGTGGTGGAGCTCATTGTAGCTCCGCTCTGCGGTGACAAATATGACCATTGCCCGGTTTTCGGATTCTGAAACCCTGACAACCAGGTAGCGCAAGAGGCCCATCTGGCTTTTAGGATTGTATATGGGGACCTTTCCCTTTTTGATTCCTGCCCTGACGGCCACGATGACCTTATCGATCAGCGGGTGGTGCACCGCGCAGCCTGTGACGTCCAGAACTTCATGGCTGTTGCGGCGGTAGATGCCGATGACCGGATCGGCAAACTTGCCGGCAACCACCAGCTTGGCCGAATTGCGGTAGTGAAGCTGCCGGGGAGAAGGAATCACCTCATGCAGCGCGGCCTTCTCCAAGGTCTTGTATCTGCGAATGAACCGGGTAACGAGCCGTTGTTTCCAGGCGAGTTGTGCAGAATATTTCATCTGCATCAATGGACAGCCGTCGCATGAGCTCTTATCGCATGAGGGGTGAGCGACCCTTTCCGGTGAAGTCTTGATTATTTTTGCAAGAGCCGCGAAGGTCTCTCTTCTTCCCACATAGGAAACCTTTGCCCGGACCGTCTCTCCCGGAAGAGAACCGGCAATGAGGATGGTGGTTGACTCATGGCAGGAAACGCCAAAACCATCGTCATTCATGGAGGTAATGGCCAGCTCCAGCATCTGGCCGACCTTCGGCTTGTTGCCTTCTTTTTTTGCAGGGGAAGTCGAATGGGTATTTTTTTTCATGGAATTACTAAATAGTAAAATAAAAGATCTGTCAATGGCGGATTTGGTGTAGACATGTAAATTAAAGTGTAGAAAAAGTAATCACACTGAGGACTGCTTTGAATAAATAATGAGCAGTTGTTCTAATATTTGGCAGTATAAATTGTTGAAATATAAACTGAAACAGGAGCTTTTGCACAATATTTTATCATCTGCCTAATTATGGTGCAGATGATGCATAAAAGGTAGTCGTTTTGCGGGGCTGCCTGCAGTGCTGTCCCATACCATTCCCATGAAGGAGGAGTTGATGTCACCGCAAATTGATGAAAAACTCGAAACAATGTACCAGGAGGTCCTGAAGAGGAACCCCGGGGAAGTGGAATTCCACCAGGCAGTCGCTGAGGTACTGGAGTCCCTGAACCCCGTCATATCGAAGCACCCCGAATACCTTGAGCGCAAAATCATCGAGCGAATCTGCGAGCCTGAGCGGCAGATCATCTTCCGGGTACCCTGGCAGGACGACAATGGCCAGGTGCACATCAACCGCGGCTTCCGGGTAGAGTTCAACAGTGCCCTAGGCCCTTACAAGGGCGGCCTCCGTTTCCACCCCTCGGTCTATCTCGGCATCATCAAGTTTCTCGGCTTTGAGCAGATCTTCAAGAACTCTCTTACCGGCATGCCCATCGGCGGCGGCAAGGGGGGATCGGATTTCGACCCCAAGGGGAAATCCGATGACGAGATCATGCGTTTCTGCCAGAGCTTCATGACCGAACTCTACCGCCACCTGGGCGAGCACACCGACGTGCCTGCCGGTGATATTGGCGTTGGAGGCCGCGAAATCGGCTACATGTTCGGCCAGTACAAGAGGATCACCAATCGCTGGGAAGCGGGGGTATTGACCGGTAAAGGGCTGAAATGGGGCGGTTCTCTGGTACGTCCCGAAGCGACCGGTTACGGTGCGACCTTCTTCATCAATGAAGCCCTGAAGGTGAGAAAGGAATCCTTTGCCGGGAAGACCTGCCTCGTTTCCGGTTCAGGCAATGTCGCCATCTATACCGTCGAGAAAATCCACCAGCTTGGCGGCAAGTGCATCGCCTGCTCCGATTCCAACGGCGTAATTGTTCACGAGAAGGGGCTCGATGTGGAGCTGATCAAACAGCTGAAAGAAGTTGAGCGTCGGCGGATCAAGGACTACGCCGACTACCACAAGGACGCCAAATATATTGCCAACGGCAATATCTGGGACATCCCCTGCCAGGTGGCCATGCCTTCCGCTACACAGAACGAGATCAACGGCAAGGATGCCAAAACCCTGGTCAAAAACGGCTGTATTGCCGTCGGAGAAGGGGCAAACATGCCCACCACTCCCGAAGGGATCAAGGTTTTTCTCGATGCCAAAATCGCCTACGGCCCGGGCAAAGCAGCCAATGCCGGCGGTGTCGCAACCTCGGCCCTGGAAATGCAGCAGAATGCTCAGCGCGACTCCTGGAGCTTCGACTTCACCGAAAAGAAACTGGAAGGCATCATGGTCGGCATCCATCAGCTCTGCCATGACACGGCAGAGGAGTACGGCGCCCCCGGAAACTACGTGGTCGGTGCCAACATCGCCGGCTTCATCAAGGTTGCCGATGCCATGGTTGCCCACGGTCTCGTTTAACTGCAACCACCTGAAGGGCCGGGAGCGATCCCGGCCATTTTTTTCCTCCTGAAATTTTGGGGAAAAGACAGGCAGTCGCGACGTCGTCCGTTCGCTCTGTCGTCCACAGCTGCGGACCTCGCAGTGCCGCCCGCGGGTGGATGCCGCACGGTTCCAAAACAGTGGGTCCCTACTCCGTACCACATGCGGCGGGTGTCCGTTCACCGCTATGGCTCGCCGCTTACTCCCGACGCCCCGCCTGCTTTCTCTGGAAAATATCCCCAAATACTTTCTTATGGACTTCTCTTGCAACAAGCAGATTTCCGTCTCATTTCTTGACTTTTCCTCACTCCTTCCGATAAGATGCGCCGTTATGAAAAAAGCCACCAAACAGATAACCATCGGCAATGTAAAAATAGGCGGGGATGCTCCATGCTCCGTCCAGTCCATGTGCAGCACTGACACCCGTGATGTTGCGGCTACCCTGGAGCAGATCCGGAGACTGAATGATGCCGGCTGCGAGCTGGTGCGCTGTGCCGTACCCGATATGGACGCTGCTGTCGCCCTTGGCCGAATCAAGAGTCAGAGTCCCATTCCGGTCATCGCTGATATTCATTTCGACTACAAGCTGGCCTTAAAGGTCCTGGAGAACTGCATCGACGGCCTGCGACTAAATCCGGGCAATATCGGCGATCAGTGGAAGGTGGCCGAGGTGGTGAAGAGCGCCGCCGAACGCCAGGTGCCGATCCGCATCGGCGTCAACGCCGGATCACTGGAAAAGGAACTGCTGCAGAAATACGGTCATCCCACCGCCGAGGCCATGGTGGAGTCGGCCATGGGCCACGTGCGGATACTTGAAGACCTGGGCTATGACCAGATCAAGATCTCTCTCAAGGCTTCCGACGTGCTCAAAACCGTATCCGCCTACCGCCTCCTTTCCCGGACGGTCGATTATCCGCTCCATATCGGCATCACCGAAGCCGGCACCATTTTTTCCGGCACAATCAAGTCATCGGTGGGGCTTGGCATCCTTCTAGCCGACGGTATCGGCGATACCATGCGGGTTTCCCTTACCGGCGACCCGGTGGACGAGGTGCGGGTCGGTTATGAGATCCTCAAAGCCATCGGTATCAGGCAGCGCGGTATCAACTTTGTCTCCTGTCCCACCTGCGGCCGCTGCCAGATCAATCTGATAAAGGTTGCCGAAGAGGTGGAGAAGCGGCTTTCCGGGGTCGATAAACACATTACTGTGGCTGTGATGGGGTGTGTGGTCAATGGCCCGGGGGAGGCCCGGGAGGCAGATTTCGGCGTGGCCGGCGGACGGGGAGAAGGGCTCCTTTTCAAGCACGGCGAGATTCTGCGCAAGGTGCCGGAAGGTAATCTTGCCGACGCCCTGGTGGCGGAAGTGCTTGATGCGGTGAAGAGTGAAGAGTGAAGAGTGAAGAGTGAAGAGTGAAGAGTGAAGAGTGAAGAGTGAAGAGTGAAGGCGCGCCCTTTGCGCCGTTTCCATAGCGAAAGAGAGACCTTTATTTATGCGTTATTCGCGGTATTTCATACCGACTGTTAAGGAGACCCCTTCCGATGCGGAGGTGATCTCACACCAGCTCATGCTGCGCGGGGGGATGATCCGCAAGCTAGCAGCGGGAGTCTACGACTATCTCCCCCTGGGGCTGCGCTCCATCCGCAAGGTGGAGAACATCGTTCGTGAGGAGATGAACCGGGCTGGGGCAATCGAGCTTTTGATGCCGACCGTCCAGCCTGCCGAGCTCTGGCAGGAGTCTGGCCGCTGGGAGCAGTACGGCAAGGAGCTGCTTCGCTTCAAGGACCGGAAGGATACGGAATTTTGCCTTGGACCGACCCACGAGGAGGTCATTACCGATCTGGTCCGCCGCGAAGTGAAGAGCTACCGGCAGTTGCCTCTCAACCTCTACCAGATCCAGGGGAAATTCCGGGATGAAATCAGGCCCCGCTTCGGCCTCATGCGCGGCCGAGAGTTCATCATGAAGGACGCCTACTCCTTCGACGTGGACGAAAAGGCAGCGGATATTTCGTATGATAAAATGTACCAGGCCTATCGGCGCATCTTCGAGCGTTGCGGGCTTAAATTCCGAGCCGTCGAGGCGGATACCGGCAGCATTGGCGGTTCCTGGTCCCATGAATTCATGGTACTGGCCGAGTCGGGAGAGGATGCCATTGTTTCCTGCACCGCCTGCGACTATGCCGCCAATGTGGAGAAGGCCGAAGCACGGCAGTCGATGGTCGCCGAGCATGCCGATCCCCGCGAGCTGGAAAAGGTGGCGACTCCCGGGAAGAAAAGTATCGAAGAGGTCGCCGGCTTCCTTGCCGTCCATGAATCTTCTCTGGTCAAAACACTGGTGCTTCTGGCGGACAACGAACCGGTGGTGGCGCTTCTGCGTGGCGATCACGAATTGAATGAGATCAAGCTGAAGAATATCCTTGGTTGCGATACTTTGGAAATGGCTGGCGAAGAGGTGGTTATCAAGGTTACCGGCGCACCCACCGGCTTTGCCGGACCGGTAGGTCTCAACGCCAAGATAGTTGCCGACCTGGCGGTGCAGGGAATGAAGAATTTCGTCACCGGCGCTAACGCCAAGGACTTGCACTACAAGAACGTCAACCTGGGACGGGATTTCGCCGTCACCACCTTTGCCGATATCCGCAACGTGGTGCTCGGTGACCCCTGTCCCCGCTGCCAGGGGGGGACGCTTGAGATGTGGCGGGGCATCGAGGTCGGACACGTCTTCAAGCTGGGTACCAAGTATTCCAAGGCCCTGAAAGCAACCTACCTGGATGCGGACGGCAAAGAGCAGATCATCTTCATGGGCTGCTACGGGATCGGTATCGGCCGGACTGTCGCCGCCTGTATCGAACAGAACCACGACGAAAACGGCATCATCTTCCCCATTCCCATTGCCCCGTTTCACTGCATCATCTCCGCCCTCAACATGAAGGAGGATGTGGTACGGGAGGCATCGGAGTCGATCTACGCCCAGCTTGCCGACGCCGGAGTGGAAGTCCTGCTGGATGACCGGGACGAGCGCCCCGGTTTCAAGTTCAAGGATGCGGACCTGATCGGCATTCCCCTGCGCATCGTCGTCGGCAGCAAGAACCTGGCCGACGGTAAAGTGGAGCTGAAGTGTCGCCGGAGCGGAGAGGTTGAGCTGGTCACCATAGGCGAAGCTGTGGAAAAGGTGAAATCTGCCGTCAGTGCGGCATTGAAACAGGGAATCCAATGACCAGAGAAGAAGCACGGGCAAAGATCATTTTCGCCCTGGACGTGAATGAGTTCAGCGACGTGGAAAAATGGGCCGACCTGCTTTCTCCTCACGTGGGAATGTTCAAGGTGGGCAAGCAGCTCTATACGGCCTGTGGGCCGGCTGTGGTACGGATGATCCAGAAATATGGCGGCGAGGTCTTTCTCGACCTGAAATACCACGATATTCCCAACACGGTGGCCATGGCCTCCCTGGAAGCCGCTCGCATGGGAGTGAAACTGTTCAATCTGCATGCCCTGGGTGGCTACGAAATGATGTCCAAGACGGTGGAGACCTTGGACAAGGAGTTCAAGGGGGGCGAGCGGGGAAAGGTGCTGGCGGTTACGATTCTTACTTCGTCGAACGAGCAGACTTTGCGCGATGTGGGAATAAACCTGCCGGTGCCGGAGATGGTTGTGAAGCTGGCGACGTTAGCCAAAAAAGCAGGCATCGATGGCGTCGTCGCATCTCCCCAGGAGGTGCCCCTGATTCGCGAGGCCTGCGGCAACGATTTTCTCATCGTGACCCCGGGGGTTCGCCCTGCCTTTGCTGCCGCCGATGATCAGAAACGAATCATGACCCCTGTGGAAGCGGTAAAGACCGGTGCCGATTACCTGGTCATCGGTCGTCCCATTTCCGCCGCGCCGAGCCCGACAGAAGCGGCAGAAGCCATAATTGCCGAGATTGTCGCCGGCTGACGCAGCGCCGGTGGAGCGATGCCCGCGGCTCCGGTGTGCTTGCAGCATCATCTTCACGTAAAGATTGGGAAATTGATGAAAGACGAAATTATCTACGGGCTCAATTCGGTTATGGAGGCTCTCCGCGGCAAACGTAGAGCCTTCGAACTTTTTGTCGCCGGCAGCCATGATCGGCGCCTGGAAAAGCTACTCGACCTGGCAGAAGAGAAGCGGGTTCCGGTGCGCCATCGGGACAAACGTGACCTGGCCCGCATTTGCGGCACCGACCACCACCAGGGTGTCGCACTCCGCATCGAGCGATTTGCCTATGCCCAACTGGCTGATATACTGGAGAGGAACACTGTTCGCAGCAATGGCCTGTTACTGGTCCTTGACGGCGTGCAGGACCCCCACAACCTTGGAGCCCTTATTCGCAGCGCCGCCTGTGCCGGTGCAGATGGCGTCATTATTCCAAGAGATCGTGCGGTGGGGGTGACGGCAACAGTGGAAAAGGCCTCCGCCGGTGCTGTCGAGACCGTGGCCGTAGCAGAGGTAACCAATATAGCTCAGACGCTGGATGAATTGAAAGGGGCGGGTTTCTGGATCTACGGTGCAGCAGGTGAATCACCCGATTCCATCTATGACCAGAAGCTCACCGGTGCAGTGGCACTGGTCATTGGCAGCGAAGGGGAGGGGATCAGACCGCTGGTGAAGAAGAAGTGCGATATGTTGGTGTCGATCCCGCTACAGGGGGGCATCAACTCCCTCAATGCTTCGGTTGCCGGCGGGATCATGCTCTTTGAAGTAGTCAGGCAGCGGATAAAAAACAGGTAACACCAAACTTTTAGTTGACAAGGCAAAGGCTGTTGGTATATAAACACTAAGTTACCGCGGGGTGGAGCAGTCTGGTAGCTCGTCGGGCTCATAACCCGAAGGTCAGAGGTTCAAATCCTCTCCCCGCAACCAAATAATTTCAAGGGGCTACATTCAATGTAGCCCCTTTTCTTTTACTTATCTGTTGCGACTTTTGTTGCGACTAATATGAATACCTACCTTGCAGTACCTCCTACCTAAGCAGGACAATCCCATTACTAGTTACACTCTTGACGGTTCAGATAACCCACGCCATGTATCAACATTTTCAGGCAAGGTTGCTGTTGAAGGTTGATGGTCTCCCTCCCGAGGTCTTCTTTTATAACTCAGGAGTGTCTAGGAAACCAGTGGCGATTCAATCTGCCGGCATAATTCAAGTTATTCTGCCTACCTTTCTTGATAATGTGAAACATGCTCGTTGCCCAGCTTATATGAGATGTTGATAAGAAGCAACTACTTCGCGGCAGTTCCATAATGTGAATTGAATAAAAGAACTAAACCTCATCCCCAGCCCCGCCGAATAGCTAAACATCATTGAATTTGTAAAAGGGAGAGCTGACCCAGCACCTGTCTTCCATACAGCCGCATTAAACTGAAAGGGTACTCAACATGAAAAGTAAAGGCGTCAAGAATCTTGTTGTGATGATTCTCCTGCTTCTGCCATTGATGGTGGTGGGCTGCAGCGGTAGCGGGAACGGTTCAACTGGCACGGTCATAGTTTTCACCGACGTCCATTTCAATCCTTTTTATGACCCGACTCTTTTCCCGGCGCTTAATGCTGCCGACGCAGGCCAGTGGGCTGGTATCTTCAGGACCTCGGCTATTACCGCTCCTTCCGCATGGGGAGCCGATACCAATTACCCCCTGCTTGCCCTGGCCCTCTCCAGTATAAAGCAAAACCGGGGAGGCAGCCCATTCATTATCTTTACCGGCGACATCCTTGGGCATTACCTTCCGCAACAGTTCTATAAGCAGATCAATGGCACCACAAGCCCGCGCAACGACGCGGATGTCGCAGCCATGAAAGCCTTTACCGACAAGACGATGTCATTTTTCATGCAGCAGGTGAGGGGGGCGGCGGGCGATACGCCGGTCCTGTTTGCGCTTGGCAATGCCGATTCCTACACGGGACTTGGACCCGACAGCAGTTTTCTCGCCGCGACGGCGGAGCTGTATTACACGCAGTTCGTGAACGGTGCGGTGGATCACCAGGCGTTTACCGAGTCGTTCACAAGCGGAGGATACTACGCCGCGGAACCTAAGGGCACGAATCTCATGGTGATCGGACTCAACACCTTCGAGTTTTCCCCCTCCAACGCCTATTTCACCACTGCCACCACCGGCCCTGCGGTAGCTGCGGAACTGGCCTGGCTCGATACGACGCTTGCCTCGGCCCAGGCCAAGGGAAAGAAGGTGTGGCTCCTGATGCATGTGCCTCCTGGTGTGGATATATACTCGACTGCGCGAACCGTTGACGTTGACGGTCACATAACCAGTGCGGTATTGATGTGGGACCAGGGTTACCAGGCGACTTTCCTGCAGATACTTGCCAAATATCCCGGCCTTGTCACACAGACGTTTGCTGCGCATACCCACATGGACGAATACCGGATCATCTCGTCCGATAATGTGGCGGTCACAACTCCCAGCATAGCTCCGTATTTCGGCGATAATCCCGCTTACAGGATCTTCACCTTTTCCCACGAGACTTTGAAGGCCAGCGACTATACGTCCCTGAACTACGATCTCGCCACCATGCCGGGGCAGTTCGGCAGCTATTACACCTTCTCAATGGCGTATCTGATGCAGGGTGGCCTCAATGATTCCCTGTCCAAACTGTATCCCCTGCTACACTCGGACAGTTCAAAGCAGCAGCTTTACCGTGGCTATTATTTTTCCGGGCACGATTACACCGTGCCCAGCGGCGCCATGTCTTATCCCATTACCGACAAGACCTGGCCGGTGTACTGGTGCGGTGCCGGCCATGTCGATGAGCAGGGCTTTATCGGCTGCGTGAACTCCTATTGATGCTCTTGAACCAGAGATAAAGGAGGGATGGAAGACATGAAAAGAAGATGCTTTACGGTGCGGCTGTTCCTGATACTTATCCTGTCGCTGCTTGCCGGATGCAACGGCAGTGATGGCAGTAATGTGGCGACCGCTTCCCTGAGCGGCGACAACGTCAACCTGATCTTCGTGAGCAGCCCCGACTTGGCCTATCACACGGCGGGCGACATCAACCCCGATACCGCAAATCTTACTAGCCAAGGCTTGCAGCGGTCGCTCCTCTTGGCCACCTATCTGAAACAGAAGGTGCTGGGGGATCAGGATGTAACGGCCATATACACGCTGACACCCATGACGCATCTTCAGACGGCCAATGGCTATCCCGACATGGCTGGAATCTGGTTCATGCAGCAGTTTGCCTTGCTCAACCAGTTTACTCTGCCGGTTGATTCTGCCGGGACAACCTATACTGCCAACAGCTATCCCCTCTATTCTGCGTATGCTCCGGGGGCGGTACCCTCCGGAGTCGCCGTGCCGGCTTCATACTGCCCTGACTGTACCGGACTTGATTTCAACAACACCGGAGGGAACAACGACGCCCTGGTGTCAGGCATCATCAACAGCAAGAAGCCCGGCTTTTACATCTTTTCGGCACCTTGGGAGACTATCAGTGCCCTGATGGCAAAGATAAACGGTCAGCGCGGATACAACCTTGACGTTCCCAAGACCTACATGGGGACCAATGTCGTTTATGCATTGTCAATTCCTCCAGCCGGTAATGCCAGCCTGTTTTTCTACAACGCCAACCTGAACCCTTCAGCTGCCTATCCCACGCTCCCCGCTCCGGTGACGCAGACTGCCTGCTCATACGCGCTGCAGCCCTATTTGAGCACCGCCCGAACAGGAGGGGTTGACGGCGCAGTTACTCCGACAAACATCAATAAAAATCAGAAAGTATATATCGTACGACACGCCGAGGCGCATCCCGATTCCATATTCCATTTCGAAGACGGCAACTACGTGGGGGCCGGGCAATGGCGGGCGCTGGAGCTTCCTAATGCCCTGCGGGGGAAAATCAATCCCGATATGGCCTTATCCATCGACCCCGGGCAATGGGCTTTTACGGGGGTGGCCAATATTGCCTACGTCAGGCCCTCATTAACCATAATGCCCTATGCTATCGCCAACAATCTTCCGTACCAACTGGTATCAAGCTTTGGCCTAATGGACCCTAACGAGCCGCAACTGGCCAGTGATTATCTTTTTACCGGCGGTGCCTTTTCCAATAAGACCATTTTGCTGGCGTGGGAGTCGTCACGCATCAAGCCGCTGATAAATGCCCTCCTCTCCAAATATGGCGGCAGCAATCTTCTGCTCCTCCCGACCACCTGGCCGAGTGCCGATTACGACACCATCTGGACGGTGACGCTCGATACACAGGGCAATGTCTCGGTGGATAACGCGCTGTGCGAGGGAATAGATTCGGCCAGTCTGCCGGCAACGGCGCCAGTGTTCTGACTTTAATATCAGGTTGTTGAAAAACTTACAGGAGCCATCATGGCAAAAACCAAGGCAAACAGGAACGAGGAAATCCCAACCACTGGGGACACAACAGTTGCATCGGTCCTCACCCGCCGGAACTTCATGAAATACTCGGTGGGAACATTGGCCAGCATTTATATGGGCACGACCATTTACGGATGCGGTAACAGCACTACCACCAGCAGTCCGGCACCATGGCCCATTTCTAAAGATGTGTACACCACGGTCCAGAAGCAGGTCCTTCCTGTTCCGGTTTCCTCCGCCGAGCCGCAGATCAATCCGCGGGACCTGAAGCTTTATGGGGAATTCGGGTACAGTGCCTGGCGCATCGGGCCGGGCCTGCCCTGCACGAAATGGGAGTCTATTGCTCCCGACTATGCCGGTGCGCCCAATGCCGCCCTTCTGTTGTCGTTCTTCGCCATGACCGACATCCACATCGCGGACAAGGAATCTCCCGCCCAGCCGCTCTATGTCGGGTGGATGCAGTCCTATGGCCCCGCCTCTTACGGATTGTCGTCGGCTTTCTCTCCCGTTCTTCTGGCATCGACTCACGTTTTGGATGCGGCAATACAGACGATCAATGCCCTGCATAAGAAAACTCCCTTCGATTTCGGGATTTCCCTCGGTGATGCCACCAACAATACGCAATACAACGAGCTGAGATGGTATATCGACGTCATCGACGGTAAAATCATCACCCCCAGTTCCGGCTCCCACATCGGAGCCGATACCATCGATTATCAGAAGCCTTTCCAGGCCGCCGGCCTGGACAAGTCGATTCCCTGGTACCAGGTGATCGGCAATCATGACCAGTTCTGGATGGGGTCATCCTGCGAAGATGAAAAAACCCTGGCGGCCCACGTCTCTAACCAGGTCCTCAATATGGACAACAGCCCGGATCCATCGTCAGGTGCCGTGGACAGAACCGGCTATTATATGGGGGTGATCGACGGTGCCGATCCTCTCGGGGCAGTTATCCTGTCGGGGCCGCAGGAAAACTTTGCCACGCCGCCGACAGTTGTTGCCGATCCAGATCGCCGCTCACTTGCGACACGTAGATCGACGACTCTCAACTGGATGAAAGAGTTCTTTTCGACCTCCTCCAATCCGGTCGGCCACGGATTCACCCAGGCCAACCTGGACAACGACTTTGCCTGTTACAGCTTCATGCCGAAGTCTGCAATCCCAGTCAAGATAATCGTCCTGGACGACACCTGCAAGGGGCCGGGCCAGCCCAACTACGCCGCCGGCTGTATCGATCAGGCCCGCCTCGACTGGCTCAAGAACGAGCTCCAGGGAGGGCAGGACAATAACCAGCTCATGATCATTGCGGCACATATCCCCTTCAGGCCCTATAAAAATCTGGTTATCGATCCTGTCCAGGTTGCCTCGTCGCCGCCATTCATGTCTCTCTTCATTCCCAAACCGTATCCCGGCGCCACCTCCGTCGTGAGCGATACCTCTCTCCTTGCAATATTGCAGAACTATCCGAATCTCATCATGTGGATCTCCGGACATCGCCACATGAATACCATTACCCCACAGATCCATCCTACCGATCCTACCCGCAGCTTCTGGGAAGTCGAAACGGCATCGCTCAGAGACTTTCCGCAGCAGTTCCGCACCTTCAGGATATACCGCAACAGTGACAACACCATCTCGATAATCGTCACCAACGTTGATCCCGCCGTTGCGCCAGTGTCGCCTGCGACCACATCACGGGGAAACGCCATTGCCGCGGCACGGATATTCGGCGCCACTCCCAGCATCATTGCGGATGCCACGTCCCGTGCCGTCAATGCCGAACTGGTCATCCAGCTAACCCCTGAAATGCAAACCGTTATCGCCGGGGCAGGGACGCCGGTCAACCCCTGATCTGACCTTATTATCACCAATCTTCTGCAGGTCCAGAAATAGTAGCTTTCCTTAGGTGGACATAGGGCTTGTCCACATCGTCTTCCCTTTATCAAATGGGTAGGGGATTTTGCGATGGAGATAGGCGAAATGTATACTCTGAGACAACAGCTTTGTGACCAGACCTGTATTACTGTTTGGTGCATGTCACACTAAACTCTGAGAGGAACTTCACATGGACCAATTCATGCAAGCAGCTCTGGAAGAGGCTCAAACCGGTCTATCAGAAGGCGGAATACCAATCGGGTCAGTTATAGTGCATGAAGGCAAGATTATCGGCAGGGGCCATAACCGGAGAGTACAAAAAGGAAGTGCTATTATGCATGGTGAGATGGATGCTCTGGAGAATGCTGGGCGCCAGCCTGCCTCTGTATATCGGAACTGTGTGCTTTATACCACTCTCTCGCCTTGCCCCATGTGCAGCGGTGCCATTATCCTGTACGGGATACCGCATGTCATAATCGGGGAGAACCGCACGTTTATGGGGGAAGAAGAACTCCTCAGGTCTCGTGATGTGACTGTTGAAGTGCTGCAAGACGAGCAGTGTATTGGTATGATGGAGGAGTTTATTCGGCAAAGACCTGAACTGTGGAATGAAGATATAGGGGTGTGAACATGAAAGCATTTCCGGGCATACCTCCATGGGCGGTATCGGGCGGCAGTTTCGCCACCATAGGCACCGAAAACCATGGGCTCGTAAGTTGCACAGTCTCCTCTTGGGCGTAAGCTCTGGCCTGACCTGCATTATAGCGTTCAACAGGTCTGGTGCCTATTTCTTTCACTTAGGCGGTTCGCATCGAGGGATGACTAATGACAATTATCGGCAGCAATCAGGAACAAAAAGTTGAAACCAGGTACGAAGTTCGCATTGCAATCTTTCGTGGAACTAATGAAAAACGACTGTTGCGTGGCTATTCAGTCAATATGAGTATCGGTGGATTATATTTGGAAACAGCCGATCTTCTCCCAGTTGAAACGCTACTCCATGTGGAATTCAAGTTACCTGGCAAAGAATATCCAATTGCCTGTAGAGCCAAGGTTGCTTGGACAAACGGGCCTGATACACCCAAAAAAGCAGCGTTGCCTACTGGAATGGGTATTCAGTTTCTCACCCTGTCTATAGATGATATGCATACCATTCGCGACTTCCTCACTCATTATAAGTGCGTTCCCACATGGTAAGACTAGCCGGGCTGCACCTCACCTTCGAGGAGCGATGTCCTATGGTTGCTGGAGATACTTTGGCGCATTATTGAGGCAATGGCGCAGCCGGCTTGCTCATTGCTTGCTCAGCCTGAACCGCTCGACCATCTTCTGCCGGTAATCGACGATATCTTTCCTTAGGGATGCCAACTGCGCCATTTTCTCGTCCACTTTATTGATGTGCTGGTCGAGAATCTCGATCAGGCGCGGAATCACCTTGTCAGTCTGCTTCGCTTCGCCATAGGCTGAATAGAGGTCCTGCATCTCCCTAATGGTAAGCCCCAGTTCCTTCAGCTTCAGAATGAATTTTATTCTTCTGACGTAGTAGGGGGTAAAACCTCTGGTAGCACCATCCTGCCGCTGCACCGATTCGATAATCCCCACTTCTTCCCAGTATCGCAGCGTCCTGGTCGTCAGGCCATATATCTTCGCCAGCTCTCCTATGGATACAACTTCTTCGCCTGCCTTCAATTGATTCATCAGTTTTTCACCTTTACGTAAATTTCTTAATTTTTTAGACCATATTTGATTCCCTGTCAACTGAATGCTGTTCTTGCTTGTTTTACGACAAACGCAGGACAAGGCATTTTGTTCTTAGGTATAAAAATGTTTTATTTTAGATTGACATAAACGTAAACTGGTTATATTTTATCTTCAAGCAGTACTCATCTGTCTCCTAATCCGATGATAGACGAGGATAACGGTGCTGACCATAAAATTGAAGCCTTAGCTATCAGCCTCTGTTCGTTAACAATAACGTCAAGGTCATTACCCGTATATTGGGGAGTATCTCCCCGCAGAAGCTGGTTTTACAGGCTATTGGCATCGCCGGTCACAGCAAATGGAAAGAATGACGTGAAAATGGAAACCAGCTTCGAATCTCCGTGTCGATTGACATGGCAGCTGGAATAATAACAGAGGTTTAAAATTTGGTCCCTGCACCGTTTGACATCTTCAAGTAACAAAGCAACGAGGAGAAATGCTATGCACACAGCCGCTGTAGCACCTTACCAATCCAAGCACAAAATTCGTTTCGTCACAGCTACCAGCCTCTTTGACGGCCATGACGTTTCAACAAACATAATCAGACGAATGCTCCAGGCCTCCGGGGTTGAGGTGATCCACCTGGGGCACAACCGCTCAGTGGACGTGATCGTAACCGCGGCCATCCAGGAAGATGCCCAGGGGATAGCAGTCAGCTGCTATCAGGGTGGTCATGTGGCCTTTTTCAAATATATCTGCGATCAGCTGAAGGAGCGGGGCGCCGGCCATATCCGGGTTTTCGGTGGTGGTGGCGGGGTTATCGTTCCCGACGAGATTTGCGAGATCGAATCCTATGGTGTAAGCAAGATCTTCTCCCCGGAGGATGGCCGGCGCATGGGACTGCAGGGGATGATCAACCATATGCTGCGATTGTGCGACTTCAGCCCTGAGCGCAATGTGGAAACGGAGATCGAGCGGCTGCAGGAGCGGGATATCCGCTCCGTCAATACGCTCATTACCCTGGCCGAGCAGGCCGTTCATGAGCATTCCGAAGGCTACGGCATCGTTCGGGAGCGAATCCGCACCCTGGGGCGAGAGGTCCCGGTGGTGGGGATAACCGGCACCGGCGGGGCCGGAAAAAGCTCCATCACTGATGAGCTGGTGCGCCGCTTCATCAGGGATTTTCCTGAGAAGAGCGTGGCCATCCTGGCGGTGGACCCATCCCGGCAGCGGACCGGCGGCGCCCTTTTGGGTGACCGGATCAGGATGAACTCCATCAACAGCGACCGTATTTATATGCGCTCCCTGGCCACCCGCGATTCCCATTCTGAGCTCTCTGCCGCCATTCAAGACGCCATTGACGTGGTGCGGGGGGCCGGCTTCGACCTGATCATCATCGAAACCTCCGGCATCGGCCAGGGAGATGCCGGGATAGTCAAGATCGCCGATGTGTCGCTATATGTGATGACCTGTGAATTCGGCGCCCCCACCCAGCTGGAAAAGATCGACATGCTCGATTTTGCCGATCTGGTGGCCCTGAACAAGTTCGAGCGCAAGGGGGCGGAGGATGCCCTGCGCAACGTGCGCAAGCAGTACCGGCGTAACCGCAACCTGTTCGAGGCGGGTGACGAAGAACTTCCCATCTTCGGCACCATCGCCTCCCAGTTCAACGACCCGGGCACCAATGTCCTCTACAGAGCGGTCCTGGATTGCCTCAACGACAAGAAAAAGCTCGGTTGGCAGTCCAGCCTTGAGATCACCCAGCGGGAGAGTCTGAAAAATTACATAATTCCCCCGGACCGGGTCCATTACCTGGGGGAGATTGTCCATACGGTGCGCAACTACCGGAAAACCGCAGACGAACAGGCAAAGATTGCCCGGACCCTCTTTCAGCTGAAGGGGACCAAGGGGCTGATGAAGGGGGAATCGGGTGTCGCCGAGTTGAATCAGCTGATCGGCTCTTATGATGGGAAGCTCACTGGCGAGTCGCGGCAGATCATCGAAGGCTGGCCTTCCCTTAAGGCCTCTTATCGTCAGGATGCCCTGGTGACGAAGGTGCGGGACAAGGAAATTCGCACCGAACTCTTCACCACCTCCCTTTCCGGTTCGCGAATCCCCAAGGTCTGTGTCCCCGACTATGAGGACTGGGGGGAAATCGTCAAGTGGAGCATGAAGGAGAACGTGCCTGGCTGTTTTCCCTATACCGCTGGGGTCTTTCCCTTAAAGCGGGCCGAGGAGGACCCCAAGCGGCAGTTCGCCGGCGAAGGGACACCGGAGCGGACTAATCGCCGTTTTCATTACCTTTGCCAGGATGACGGTGCCAAACGTCTCTCGACGGCCTTCGACAGCGTTACTCTCTATGGCGAGGACCCCGACTATCCACCCGACATCTACGGCAAGGTGGGGGAGAGCGGCGTCTCCATCTGTACCGTAGAAGACGTGCAGAAACTCTATGCGGGCTTCGACCTCTGCGCCCCTTCCACAAGCGTTTCCATCACCATCAATGGCCCGGCGCCCATGATGCTGGCCATGTTTTTCAGTGCCGCCATCGAACAGCAGCTGGATCGGTTCAGAACTGTCCAGGGGCGGGAGCCGTCGCCGGCAGAGTATGAAGAGATCAAGACCTGCACCCTGCAGAGGGTCCGGGGCACGGTCCAGGCTGACATCCTCAAAGAGGACCAGGGACAGAATACCTGCATTTTCTCCACCGAGTTTGCCCTAAAGATGATGGGTGACATCCAGCAGTACTTCATAGACAAACAGGTGCGAAACTACTATTCCGTCTCCATCAGCGGCTATCACATTGCCGAGGCGGGGGCAAACCCCGTCTCCCAGCTGGCCTTCACCCTTTCCAATGGTTTCACTTATGTGGAGTATTACCTGTCCCGGGGCATGCACATTGATGATTTCGCCCCGAACCTTTCCTACTTCTTCTCCAACGGTCTCGACCCTGAATATACTGTGATCGGCCGTGTGGCGCGGCGTATCTGGGCGGTGGTCATGCGGGAACGTTACGGCGCCAATGATCGGAGCCAGAAACTCAAGTACCACATTCAGACCAGCGGGAGGTCCCTCCATGCCCAGGAGATGGATTTCAACGATATCCGCACAACCCTGCAGGCGTTGATGGCCCTCTATGACAACTGCAATTCCTTGCATACCAATGCCTACGACGAGGCGGTGACGACTCCGTCGGAGGAGTCAGTGCGCCGGGCCATGGCGGTACAGATGATCATCACCAAGGAGTTGGGGCTGGCCCGTAACGAGAACCCTTTACAGGGTGCCTTCATCATCGATGAGCTGACCGACCTGGTGGAAGAAGCGGTGCTGGCGGAATTCGAGCGGATAGATCAGCGGGGTGGGGTGCTCGGCGCCATGGAGACCCAGTACCAGCGGTCCAAGATCCAGGATGAGTCCATGCTCTACGAACACCGGAAGCATTCAGGCGAGCTGCCCATCATCGGCGTCAATACCTTCCTCAATCCCCGCGCTGACCAGGAGGGGTATCAGGTTCCCGGCGAACTGGCCCGGGCAACGCCTGAGGAAAAGGAGCAGCAGATCCGCAACCTGCGGGCTTTCCAGGAACGAAACAAGGACAAGGCGCCGCTTGCCCTGAAACGCCTTCAGGACACGGCGGTTACCGGCGGCAACATCTTTGGTGAGCTGATGGAAACGGTGAAATACGCCTCACTGGGGCAGATTACCCGTGCGCTGTATGAGGTTGGTGGTGAATACAGGCGGAACATGTAGGGGTGGTATACTTATCTGGCTCACATGCTGCCGTAACCGGACTACGGCGGGTGTCCGCTCGCCGCTACGGCTCGGTCACTCTCTCCCAAAGCCACGGCAACCATTCCAGATATGAAAATTAGTATTATCGCGACCTAAGGAGTTCGCCGATGACCCGACCCAATGACACATCCTACTACGAAACCCTGCCACTCAGCTCCGACCTTGCCTTGCGCCGCCGCTTCATGGTGGTGGACGAGCCGCTGCAGGGGAACCTCCGCTTCGGTCTCTTGCTGGAGATACTGGACCTGGTGGCGGAGCGGGCGGCGCTGAATTATGTTCGCCGCACCTATCCCGATGCGCGAGTAGTGACGGCCGCCATCGATAATATCTTTATTCGCCACGTGGCCGATGTCACCCGTGACATCGTCTTTCATGCCCGGATCAACCACGTGGGACGCAGCTCCCTGGAGATCGGCATAAGAGTCGAGCAGCCGGGTGAGCCGGCAAATCACATCGCCTCCTGCTACTTTACCATGGTGGCCCGCTCCGGAACTGGTGACGATGCGGTCAGTGTGGCTCTGCCGCCGCTGGAATATTGCGACGAGATTGAGCAGTCCAGAGCCGGCAAAGCGGTGGCCGCCAGGGACGAATACCGGCAGCAGCAGTTGCTCTTGTCCGAACCGCCGTCCCGGGATGAATACGAGATGCTTGCAGCTTTGCACATGGCCCAGGAACAGCCCGGTTTCAGCGGCATGCCGGCAGGCAGGCTGGTTGCCGATGCCTGGGAGCGGATGTATCCGGAACAGGAGAACGTGCCCCAGAAGATATTCGGGGGGTACCTGATCCGTCGGGCCTACGAGCTTTCCGCAATTTGCTCGGAACTGGTGGCACCGGATCGTTCCATCATGGCAGCAGTGAACCGGATCAACTTCTTCCACCCGGTCCGGATGGGTGACAAGCTGCATTTCACCTCCCGGGTTGTCTATACCAGCGGCAGCTTTGTCTGTGTGGAGGCAAATATCGAGCGGATCAGCCGGGACCGGACCAGCAAGGCTCTGTCCAATTCGTGCCTTTTTACCTTCGTCAACGTGGACATGGACCTGGTCCATCGGCCGGTGCCGCAGATTTATCCCATTACCTACGCCGAGGATGCCCGTTATCTTGCAGCACATCGGAGCTGTCAATCCATCATCCAGCATCACAGCATCATTTAACAGGCTGGAGACTGAACATGGGCGAATTTCGGGAATCAACACCCGAGAACTGCTGGGGTAAATATAACCCCATGGTGGAGTATTGACCAATGAGGTAATTACACCGGAGAAAATGGAAAAAAAGCGCAGGCTGTTCCTGCATAAACAACATTTGGGAGGAGAACAATGAATTTCGAATTGAGCCAGGATCATAAAGTATTGCAGGACGCCGTTCGCGACTTCGTCGAGAAGGAAATAAAACCCATTGCCATGCAGATCGACGAGGAACACATGATTCCCGACAGTCTGGTCAGGAAAATGGGGGAGATGGGTTTTCTCGGCAGCTATTTCCCCGATGAATACGGCGGAGCTGGGCTGGACATGCTGTCCTACGCCATAGTCGTCGAAGAGGTCTCCAAGGCCTGCGGTTCAAGCGGTGTTCTCATCTCCGCCCATACCTCCCTTGCCTGCGGCCCGATCTACACCTTCGGCACTGAGGAGCAGAAACGGAAATGGCTCCCGGACCTGAACACCGGCCGGATCATCGGATGCTTCCTACTCACCGAGCCGGATGCGGGGAGCGATGCCGGAGCCATTGCCACCACCTACAAACGGGATGGTGACCACTTCGTCATCAACGGCTCGAAGATGTTCATCACCAATGGCGGCTACAAGGGGACCGGCGTGCTGTTTGCCACCTCGGACCGCAGCCTCAAGCATAAAGGGGTTTCCGCCTTTATCATAGATCTCCAGTCTCCGGGGGTTGAGATCCTCAAGAACGAGAAGAAACTGGGCATCCGTGGCAGCTATACCACCGCCTTCGCCTTGGACAACGTCCGGATTCCGGTGGAAAACCTGCTCGGTCAGGAAGGGCAGGGCTTCAAGATCGCTATGGACACCTTGAACGGCGGCCGGATCGGCATCGCTTCCCAGGCCCTCGGTATTGCCGAAGGGGCCTTCGAGCGTGCACTGGCCTACTCCCAGGAGCGCAAGCAGTTCGGGGCGCCCATCTGCGATCTGCAGGCGATCCAGTTCAAGCTGGCAGATATGTATGCCCGGATCGAAACTAGCAAACTGATGACTTACAAGGCCGCCTGCCTGAAGGACAGCAAGAAGAACTACACCATGGAATCGGCCATGTGCAAGATGCTCGCTTCCGAGGCTGCCACCTATGTCACGAAAGAAGCAATCCAGATCCACGGCGGCTATGGGTTTATTGCCGACTACGAGGTGGAGCGGATGTATCGGGATGCGAAGATTACCGAAATCTACGAGGGGACGAATGAAGTGCAGAGGGTAGTTATTTCTAAGTTGCTGCTTTCTTAGAGTCTGAGCCTTAGAACCGTTTGCCCACACTGCCTCCTTTCTTTTGCTCGCCCAGAGGAAAGGAGGCAGTGTACCCATTCTTTACCTTCGTCCTGATCCAACCTATGCCTCCCATTGAAATCACTCTGACCCAAACCTGGCCTGGCGTCGATCGATCTCCACACCCGCCTGCCGTTGACAAACCGGTAATGTCCTCTAGCATTTATCCTGAAGGGGCATAGCCTCCAACTCATTTCAAACCATACCCATCTCAGGGAGGATGACATGCCGACCTACGAGTATCGCTGCGAAAAGTGTGCGAACCGGTTCTCCATGAACATGAACATCTCCGAGCACGATAAGGGAGCGGTAATCTGCCCCAACTGCAGAGGACCGGTTGTGCAGCAGTACACTGCCTTCTACGCAAAGACCAGCAAGAAAAGCTGACGAGGGACCTTTCTTAAGCAGAAGTAGTCAGAGTTGCGGGAGAAAGCATGGCGCACTCCAAGGATAGGGAAATCGGGCAAAAGACCTCTCTGTACTGCTCCGTTTGTGAAGAAGAGAGAACGTTCAGGTGGACCGCGTGGAGTGGCATGGAGTTTTTCGGCTATCCACCAACAGAGGAGTTCGGCTGGGAGTGTACCGCGTGCGGCAACAGGCTTCGCGAATCATGAGCTACCACGCCGATATGATCGGGAGGACACTATGGGCGCGTTATCGGATTCTGTTGGCATAAATGGAGCGAACCTCAAACAGGATGTCATGAGGGTGCAGAGGATTCTAAAGACGGCAGGCTTCGATCCAGGGCCTGACGACGGCGCATGCGGAGACCAGACAGTGTCGGCGATCAAGGGATTTCAAAGCAGTTTCATGGACGATCCCGATGGATTTATTCCGACGGAAGGACTGACCTGGAGGAAGCTGGCCGAAGCTCAGCAGCAGGCGGTCGAAGAGAGGAAAGAATCATAAGGGGGCTTCCGGAATGAGATTCGCCGTAGTTGACAATGGTGAAATTATCAATCTGGACCAAGTCGTTAAAATTGCCGAGGGGCAACCGCCGGCAGAAGAACCATACGTTGTCCTTGAGCTGGTTAACGGCCATACGGTAACTGCTTCAGGTCGCCGGATGCATGCATTGAAGCAGTGGATTGTCGGGAATTCGATCTAGGAATGCAAGGCGGAAAAAACCTGCCGAGTCCCTCCTTCTGTCATAGAATGGCTGTCAATCCACGTCGGCGAATTTGGCCATGGTGCCTTTCCTGGCGCCGTAGCGGAAGACGGTTATCCCTTTGCAGCCCTTCCGGTAGGCAAGGGCGAATACCCGTGCCACGTCCTCTTTTTTAGCCCGGTGGGGAAGATTGATGGTCTTTGAAACGGCATTATCGGTATATTTCTGAAAGGCTGCCTGCATTTCTATGTGATCTTCGGGGGGAATTTCAAGGGCGGTACGGAATAAGCCTTTCATGGGGGATGGAATGCCGGTGATTCTGCTTACGGAACCCTTCCTTAAGACTTCCTGCAGCAAATCCTCCGAGTAAAATCCCTGTTCCTTCGCCAGTTGAATGAACAGGGGATTAATCTCGGTAAGCTCCGTATCCAGGACGAATCGTTTATAGGCAAGAGCGAAATAAGGCTCAATACCGCCCGAACAGTTTGCTATGGCGGAAATGGTCCCGGTCGGAGCAATTGTGGTTGTGGTGGCATTCCGCAGAGGCCGTGCGCCGGGTAGATCATAGACGGAGCCGGGGAAATTTGGGAAGCGCCCGCGGGAGGCAGCCAGTTCCCTGGAAGCCCTTTTCGATGCCTCCTGAACGAACTTCATTACCTCCCGTGCCTTGGCAAAGGCCTCAGGATGATTGTAAGGAATGCCCAGGAGAACCAGCAGGTCAGCCCATCCCATGATACCCAGTCCGATCTTCCGGTTCCCCCGGTGCATCAGTTCGATGGCCTCGGTCGGATAGCTGTTTACCTCAATGGTGTCATCCAGGAAGCGGACTGCGGTTTTTACATCGGTTTCCAGGGAGCCGTAGTCGATACCGCCGTTTCTGAAATACTTCGCCACATTGATGGAACCGAGAACGCACGCCTCATAGGGGAGGAGTGGCTGTTCGCCGCATGGATTGGTGCTTTCGAAGGTTCCCACATTGGGGGTTGGATTGGCGCGATTGATCCGGTCAATGAAGATGAGCCCTGGATCGCCTGTTTCCCAGGCGCTGGCCACTATTTCATCGAAAACGGTCCTGGCTGCAAGTTTTTCGACGACCCTTCCATTGCGCGGATTGATCACTTCATAGGGTTCATCCTTCTCCAGTGCCGCCATGAAGGCATCGGTTACGGCAACGGAGATGTTGAAATTGGCCAATTCCCCTGCGTCCCGCTTGATTCTGACGAAGTCCAGAATATCCGGGTGATCCACACGAAGGATGCCCATATTGGCCCCACGTCGCGCACCCCCCTGTTTGATGACGTCCGTCGTCGTGTTGAATATCTTCATGAACGAGACCGGACCGCTTGCTATACCGCCGGTAGAGCGGACAACATCGGCCATCGGTCGCAGGTGGGAAAAGGAAAAGCCCGTCCCGCCACCGGTTTGCAGAATAAGGGCGGCATCTTTCAGCGTCGAGAATATGCTCCGAATGGAATCTTCCACCGGCAGGACAAAGCAGGCGGCCAGCTGCCCCCCCTCTTTGCCGGCATTCATAATGGCAGGGGAATTGGGCAGAAACCTGAGAGATGAGAGCAGCTCATGGAACTGCTCTTCCCACCACCGGACATTTTCGTCGAAAGACGTTTCAGCCCGGGCAACGGTCTTTGCAATACGCCAGAACATCTCCTCGGGCGATTCGATGACCTTTCCCGTTTCGTCTTTCAACAGGTAACGCGCATTGAGGATCTTTTTGGCATTGTCCGAGAGCTCCATGGAGTAAGTATAGCAGCCAAAGATCAATCCCGTTTGCCGAAGATCATTATTCCAAGGGGGACCGTTGAGATAAGGCCGGTCAAAAAGAGCGTCCAGCCGACCGCCTTGCGTTGCTCCTTATCCAGCCGCTCTGCAAGCAGTAAAGCGATACCGGCCCCGAGCATGGCACGGGTCCCGGCAACCAGGGACAGTTCCGGTGGGCGCAATCCGATTTCTTTCATGGTAAGGCCTCCCTGAAGAAATAACTCAAGCTGAATGTAAGGGGTTGCGAGCAAATTGCAGCCAGCGTCCATGTTGCCAATCGGTGTTCATTATGATACTGGTAGAGCCATGGACAGTAAAAATGCAAATCGGCGCCCGGTGCGGGTCGCCATCAACGGTTTCGGTCGCATTGGCCGGACCGCCTTTCGCCAGGCCCTGGCTCAGCCCCACATCCAAGTAGTTGCCATCAACGATCTTGCCGACTCCACCACGGTCATTCACCAGTTCAAATATGACTCCACCCATGGGGTCTATCCCGGCACCGTTACCCTGCGCGGCGATGTCATGGTCCTTGATGGGCATCGGATACGCCTGCTGCACCATGCTTCGCCGGCTGATCTTCCCTGGTTCGAAGAGAAGGTGGATGTGGTCATCGAAGCCACGGGCCGTTTCACCACCCGGGCCGCAGCAGCTTTGCATCTCAGTGCCGGGGCCGGGAGGGTGATCATTTCCGCCCCTTCGGCCGACGCAGACCTGATGCTGGTGATGGGGGTCAACGATCATCTGTTCGATCCGGACCGTCACCTGATCATTTCCAACGCCTCATGTACCACCAATTGTCTGGCGCCTCTCCTCAAGGTGCTCCACGAGGCCTTCGGCATTGAGAAAGCGCTGATGACCACGGTTCATCCCTATACCAACAACCAGCCCCTCCACGATAGCCCCCATGGCGACCTGCGGCGGAGCCGGGGGGGCGCACAATCCATCATTCCCACCACAACGACCGCCATCCAGGCGGTGGTACGGGTCATGCCGGAGCTTGCGGGGAGGATAGACGGCATGGCCGTCCGGGTGCCGACTGCTGCCGTAGCCAATATCGATCTGGTGGCGGAGTTGGGTCGCGCGGTCGATGCCGCTGCCGTCAACGCTGCTTTTGCTGCGGCAGCAGAAGGACCGCTGCAAGGGGTACTCGGTATAAGTGAAGAACCGCTCGTCTCCACGGATTTTCAGGGGTGCAGGTACTCCACTATTCTCGATGCTCCGTTCACCAGTGTCGTAGGGGATAATCTGGTGAAAATCCTTGCCTGGTACGACAATGAGAGCGGCTACTCCAACCGTCTGCTCGACCTGATTACACTGGTGGGGGCGTCTTGACCGATTAAGGCCTGCTCTCCCCCATATCCATCATCAGCCTCTTAAGGTGACCTATCTTTTCAACAAGTGCAGTCCTGACTTCCTGTACAAATTCCCGGCGCGAAGGACCTGAGTCCATCCGGTAGCCAGTTTCGCCAGCAGTCCATCCTCCCCGTATACCCGATCATAAAAGATATTCTCCATGATGTGCATTCTCTCAAGGGGTGTCCTTGCTTTCCGCAGTTGTCCGTCTATGGTCCACTGCATTTGCCGAAGCTTCACCGTTTCCTCGGGAGTCCTGCCGATGCAGGCTTTGCTGATGGCATCTGCGGCAAGATCGTCGAACAGGTCGGGATCTCGGCCATACAGCTCACTCAACTCCGTCGGGGTATAGGAACCGAATTCCTTTTTTAATTCAGAGTTCATGGTCCTCTCTCCGTGAAATCGTCTGATGTTGCAGGGGGCGAGAGTGATTAAGACGTCGCAAGCGGTGATATAAATGGATACTTTTTAATATTAACCAAGTCGCCCCTTATTGCAACATCGCTGAGCTGGTCCTGGAGGTCTGGCATCACCCATCAGAGGAACGGAGATTTTCGGCGGCGAGGGCGTTGTCGGCGTCGCCGCCAAGCCAGAACGCCTCCACATCCCGTAGGATACTGCCGGAAGTAAGTTCCATCACGCTTGTCCGGAACCAGTCGGCTGGCATGGCGCGGCTGTAGCTCGTCTCGGCGAACCTGTCGTCCATGAGGACGATCAATCCCTGGTCTGTCTCGGAGCGGATAACCCGGCCCGCTGCCTGAACGGCCTTGGCCATGGCAGGAATGACATAGGCATAGTCGAAGCCGGCCCCATACCGCCGCTCATAGTAATGCCGCATCTCCTCCCTTTCCAGGTCGAAGGTGGGCAGGGGAGGGCCGACAACAAAGGCGCCGATGGCGATATCTCCTGCATAGTCCATCCCTTCGGCAAGGGAGCCCCCCTGGACGGCAAAGACCACCGTTGCCTCGTCGCCGTTCCGCAATGTCTCCAAGATCGTTTCCATCTGATGGGCCTTGATGTTGCGTTCCTGCAGGATAAGGGAGAATCCGGCTGGAGGATGGAAGAGTGCCGCCGTCCTTTGGAGAAAATCGAAGCTGGGGAAGAAAACGAAATAATTGCCCCGGCGCAGGGAGACGATGCGGACGATGGCCTCGGCGATCTTGGCGTAATTACGTTCACGTCGGCTATAACGGGTCGAGACCTGCGGGATGAACAGCAGCTTACGTCGCTCTGCCGGGAAGGGGGAGGGGAATTCTGCCGTAAGAGTCTTGTCGATCTCCAGGCCCGAAAGGGCGGCGTAATATTCGAAGGGCTTGAGGGTTGCGGAAAAAGCGACCACCTGCTGATAGTCTTCATAGCACCTGTTGATCAGGCGAGACGCATCGCAGCAGGTTATTCTGACCATGCCCCCCGGCTGCCAGGTAACGAAGAATTCGGGCTGATCAGGGTCGGCGGCATAGGCAAGGCCATTGGCGAATTCGGACCAGTAGAAACTGAGCCGGAGCATGATGTCCCTGGGCTGGATCTCCGCATCGGACTCCAGGTAACGGGTCAGCAGGCCTCGCAGCCGCACATCCTGTTCGAGAAATGCCTCCACCGGTGGGGCGATCACCGCAGCCCTCTTGCTTCCCCGGCCACAACCGGCAACGATGCCAAGACATCCGTCGAGAAGATCCTCCCCCTCCCGGCGGAAACGAGGCGCCATCTGACTGATTTCCGGGCGCATCCTCTCCAGGACTGCCGCCGACAGTGATGGCGAATAGTAATCCATGGTCCGGGACGGGAGGTTATGGGCCTCGTCGATGACCAGGTTCGCCTTGCCGGATTGGCCGATGGCGGCGGTGGTGATGCTCCCCAGTGCCGATCTCGGGCCGAAGACGTAGTTATAATCGCAGATAACCACATCCGCCTCTGCCATCCCTTCGAGCTGCAATTCAAAAGGGCATACCTGGTAGTGCTCCCCCAACTCCCTGAAGATGCGGGCTTTCAGCTTTCTCCTACGGGCAAGAAGGTCACGGATGCCGTTCTCATGCAGTTTCGTGTAGTAATCCCTGGCGTACTGGCAATAGTCGGGGTTGCACAGCGGCTCGTCCTTAAAGCAGATCTTGCTCTTGGCGGTGATGGAGAGGGATTTGAGCGGGGAACCCTTGTCATGGAACCGGCGAACGGCGTCTTCCGCAAGGGAGTGCTGGCTGTTTTTAGGGGTGATGTAGACGACCTTCTGCCCCCTTTTCAGGGCTTCCTTCAGCACCGGGTAGAGCACGCCCACGGTCTTGCCCAGCCCTGTCGGCGCCTGGATAAGCATCCGTTTTCCCGCTCGCATTCCCTGTTCGATTGTTTCCATGAGGGCATCCTGCCCGGGGCGCGGGACAGGGAAGGGAAAGGCGAACCCGGCAGCGACTTTTCGCCGCCGGGCGGCCCGCTTCTCGGCCAGGCGCGCTTCGCTTACCAGCTCGTCGAGCCGTGCTTCCAGCCATTGCTCGTAGAGGGGAATGTCCAGCTGCTGGGGGATATCCAATGAAGCGGAGCTGCGCGACGAGACCAGATGAAAGGATAAATGGGGAGTGACGCCGTGCTGCAGCCGGTAAAAATAGCCGTAGCACAGGAGCTGCAGGCAGTAGGGATGGTCGAATGGCTGATTTTCAAGGCGTCGGGCGAGGTCGGCCAGGTTGAAGGTCGATTTTATCTCCTCGATATGGGGTGGATCGGTTTTAAAAAGGCCATCCATGCGACCATCCACCTTAAAGCAATATCCTTCCCGCTGGAAGCAGGCGCTGATGGCAACTTCAGCCCGGTATGACGGGTCGGTTTTCGCCCGTTTTTTCTGCACCTTCTGGTGTATTTCCTGTCCCTCGGCCGCGGCGCGCCCATAGCCCGACAGGGCTTCGATGCTCCCCCGGATCGGTACCGGCAAGGCGAAGTCCCGAAGGGGAACGGTGATTAATTTTTGTGCAGCATCCATGGTCGGATTGTAGTTGATTTCGCCGCTAAAATAAAGGCTGTAGGGATTATGACGGTCTGGAAGGGGCTGGCATGGCTTATGCTAAAGAAAAATCACCAGCTGAAAGAGCTACAGCGGCAACGGCGCCCTGGGAAACCCTTCCCGGGGCGTTTTTGTCTGAAGGGAGCCTGTCGTGGATGGAATGAACAGCCAGCTTGTTATCGATGATACCACCCTCCGTGACGGGGAGCAGACGGCCGGTGTTGTTTTCAGCAGGGAAGAGAAGCTTGCCATCGCCCGCATGCTCGACGCAATGGGGGTCGGGGAATTGGAATGCGGCATTCCCGCCATGGGAGAGGAGGAACGGGACTCGATCCGGGCATTGGTAGATCTGGGGCTGAAGGCGCGGCTCATTACCTGGAACCGGGCGGTCAGGGAAGACATCGAGGCGAGCCTTGCCTGCGGCATCGGCGCCGTGGATATTTCTCTCTCCGTCTCCGATATCATGATTGCACGTAAATTAGGCAAAGAGCGGGGGTGGGTCAAGGATCAACTGAAACGGACCCTGGACTTCTGCAAAAAAAACGGGCTCTATGTATCGGTGGGGGGCGAGGATGCAAGCCGGGCTGATCTTTCCTTTCTCCTGGAGTTGATGGCCATTGCCGTTGAATTCGGCGCCGATCGCTTCCGCTACTGCGATACCCTCGGCATTCTCGATCCGTTCACCATGTTCGAAAATATATCCATACTGCGCCGCGGGGTGCCCGGGCTGGAGCTGGAGGTCCATACCCATAACGATTTGGGTATGGCTACGGCCAATGCCATTGCCGGCATCAAGGCCGGGGCGCGCTTTGTCAATACCACCGTCAACGGCCTGGGAGAGCGGGCGGGCAATGCGGCCCTGGAAGAGGTGGTGATGGCACTCAAGCTTGCCTGTGGCACTGATCCCGGCATCGATACACGCCGCTTCCATGACATCTCACGTTTGGTCGGCAAGGCCTCACGGCGGCCGGTGCCCCCCTGGAAGGCAGTGGTTGGGGAGCGGGTGTTTTCCCATGAATCTGGGCTCCATGCGGATGGGGTCATCAAGGATCCCCACAACTATGAGGGGTTCGATCCCCAGGATGTGGGGCTTCGGCGCCACCTGGTGGTGGGCAAGCACTCTGGTGCCAGCGGCATCATGGAACGGTACCGATCAATGGGTATCCACCTGTCGCGGGAAGAAGCCAGGAAACTTCTGGTCATGGTGCGCTCTGCAGCGCAGCAGAACAAGAAGCCTTTGTCCGACACTGATCTTTCCAGGCTCTACCACAACAGGGCTGATAACCTGGCCGCTTGAGCTCAGAGGTGATGAAAAAAACAGCAGGTCCATCGGATTTCTTAAACCGGCAGTGAAACATCAAATGGTAAAATGCTGAAAAACAACAACTATTCTTTTTGGCACAAGCAATGCAAATTGAGCCGGTAAGTAGGTAATCCCATAATCAGGTATAAGAATACGCTGCAGTATTCATAAAGTCACCGGCAAAGGCGCCACCATTGAAAAAATGGGGCGCCTTTTTTGTTGCCCCACAAACTACCAAAGGTGCAGCGGCGACGATTTTGCGATGATTCGTGCTCGACGAGGAAGAGGAACCGCAGATGTAGCAGCGCTACATCGAGGATTCCGATGACCGAGACGAGTGCGAAGGGCGCGAAAGCGGCGCCGCCCACGAAAGGAGAAAAACATGAGACAGATCGCGATCTACGGCAAAGGGGGCATCGGCAAATCGACCACGACCCAGAACACGGTGGCAGGGCTTGCGGCCCTCGGCAAAAAGGTGATGATTGTCGGCTGCGATCCCAAGGCGGACTCAACCCGCCTTATCCTTCACGCCAAGGCCCAGGCGACGGTTATGGACCTGGTGCGCGAACTGGGGACGGTGGAGGACCTGGAACTGGAGGACGTATTGAAAGTGGGCTATGGTGACGTCAAATGCGTCGAATCCGGTGGTCCCGAGCCGGGCGTGGGCTGCGCAGGCCGCGGCGTCATTACCGCCATCAACTTCCTTGAGGAAAACGGCGCCTATACCCCCGACCTGGACTTCGTTTTCTACGATGTTCTCGGTGATGTTGTCTGCGGCGGTTTTGCCATGCCGATCCGGGAAAATAAAGCGGAAGAAATCTACATTGTCTGCTCCGGCGAGATGATGGCCATGTATGCCGCCAACAATATCGCCAAGGGTATCCTGAAGTACGCATCAAGTGGCAAGGTACGTCTGGGGGGCCTGATCTGCAACGCCAGGAAGACCGACAAGGAATACGAACTGATCAGCGCCCTGGCTGCCAAGCTCGGCACCCAGATGATTCATTTCGTTCCCCGCGATAATCAGGTGCAGAGGGCGGAGCTGCGCAGGATGACGGTTATAGAATATTCCCCCGAGCACAAGCAGGCTGAGGAATATCGCCAGTTGGCCAAGAAGATAGCCGAGAACAAGATGCTGGTGGTGCCGACACCGCTGGAGATGGAGGAGTTGGAAGATCTCCTTATGGAATTCGGCATAATGGAAGCGGAAGATGAGAGCATCGTCGGAGTAGCCGAAGCTGCTGCAAAGTAGGGTGACGAACGCTTTTGGGCCATCCCGGCAGTGCCCTTCGCCTCGTCCTTGTGCGGGGTAGCGCTGCTACCCCTCCGCGGCTCGCCTCGGGAGCTACCGGGCTGACTCCAAAATCGTTCGCCAGTAGGTTTTTAAACCAATTTGCAACCTGGAATAAAGGCTGTCAGGCGCTACTTGACTTATTTCACCGTACCGAAGAGCTCCACCCCCTGCTCACTTTGTTCGCTCCCCTATATGGAATAGAGGGGAGCGAGGGGGGTCCATAACGAAACAGAGGAGATCGTTTATGTCACATGCGATAACTAAAATAGACGGCATCACCAAAGAATCAACCCAGGAGATGATCGACAAGACCCTGGAAGCCTACCCCGAGAAAGGCAAGAAGAAACGGGCGCCGCACCTGGCGCCGAACGACCAGGCCAGTGGTTCCGCCTGCGTCAAATCCAACAAGAAAACCGTACCCGGCGTCATGTCGGCTCGTGGCTGCGCCTATGCCGGCGCCAAGGGTGTTGTCTGGGGGCCGATCCGCGACATGGTTCACGTTTCCCACGGCCCGGTCGGCTGCGGCTGGTACTCCTGGGGAACCCGGCGTAACCTCATGACCGGCCAGCTGGGCGTCGATCAATTCGGCATGCAGTTCACCTCCGATTTCCAGGAGAAGGACATCGTCTACGGCGGTGACAAGAAACTGAAGGTGCTGCTCAAGGAGGCCAAGGAGCTGTTTCCCCTTGCTAAAGGGATCTCGGTTCTCTCCGAATGCCCGGTGGGGCTCATCGGCGACGATATCAACGCCGTGGCCAAGTCAACCTCCAAGGAACTGGACATCCCCATCATTCCCTGCAACTGCGAGGGGTTCCGTGGCGTTTCCCAGTCTCTTGGCCACCATATCAGTAATGACACCATCCGCGACTACATCATCGAGACCCGCGAATTCTCCGAGCCGATCGGACCCTACGATATCGCCCTGATCGGCGAATACAACATCGGCGGCGATGCCTGGTCAACCAAACCCCTTCTGGAAGAGTGCGGTTTCAATGTGAAGTCGGTCTGGACCGGCGACGGCGAGATGGAGAAGATCGCTGCCACACACCAGGTGCGGCTGAATGTCATCCACTGCTACCGCTCCATGAACTACATGTGCAAGGTGATGGAGGAAAAGTACGGCATCCCCTGGATCGAACTCAACTTCTTCGGCCCCACCAAGATCAAGCAAAGCCTGCGTAAACTGGCCGAGCTGTTCGACGACACCATCAAGGAGAAGGTGGAGGCGGTCATTGCCAAGTATGATCCCCAGATGCAGGCGGTGATAGAGGAAGTGCGTCCCCGACTGGAAGGGAAGAAGGTCATGCTCTACGTGGGTGGCCTCCGTCCCCGCCATACCATCGGTGCTTATGAGGACCTGGGCATGCTCTGTGTCGGTAGTGGTTACGAATTCGCCCATACGGACGACTACGACCGGACCGCGCCGGAAATGCCCGATGCTACCGTCGTCTACGACGATGCTTCCGAGTTCGAGATGGAGCATTTCGCCCATGTGCTGAAGCCGGACCTGATCGGTTCCGGGATCAAGGAGAAGTATGTCTTCCAGAAAATGGGCCTGCCGTTCAGACAGATGCACAGTTGGGATTATTCGGGGCCGTATCATGGGTACAAGGGGTTCCCCATTTTTGCCAGGGATATTGATATGGCGGTCAATTCACCGACGTGGCAATTGGTGAAGTCGCCTTTATAACGGCGCCCGCTTTTCGGCCAGATCGGAGTTGCCCGCGTCATCGCTTGTGCGGCCTAGCGCTGCTAGGCCTCCGCGCTCTTCCTTGGCGCCGCCAATCTGACTCGAAAATCGGACCCCGGTAGTTTTTTTTAAATCGGCGGTGTGACGGATGAGTCCCCGTGAAAAGGAGAAGTATTATGGCTAACAATTTAGGTCTGGCTGTCAAGCCGGTTACAGAAACTCCCGCCGAAGAGATCGAGCGGGTGGCAAGCTGGATCAACACCGAGGAATACAAGGAACTGAATTTCAAGCGGGAAGCGCTGGTGGTCTGTCCACCCCATGCCTGTCAGCCGTTGGGCGCCGAGCTGGTGGCCCACGCCTTCGAAGGGTCGCTCCCCTTCGTCCATGGCTCCCAGGGGTGCACCTCCTATTACCGTTCCACCCTCAACCGTCATTTTCGCGAACCGGCACCGGCAGTGTCCGATTCCATGACTGAGGACGGCGCCGTCTTCGGCGGCCAGAACAACCTGCATGAGGGGTTGGAAAACGCCATCGCCCTCTATAAACCGAAGATGGTCTCCATCTTCACCTCCTGTATGCCGGAGATCATCGGCGACGACCTGACCGCCTTCATCAAGAATGCCCGCGGCAAGGGGATTGTCCCTGCCGACATGCCGGTGCCCTTTGCCAACACCCCCAGCTTCAACGGCTCCCATATCCACGGCTATGACGCCATGCTCCTGGCCATTCTCCAGACCTTGACGGAAGGGAAAAAGGTGGAAGGGCGCTGCACCGGCAAGATCAATCTCATTCCCGGTTTCGACGCCAACACCGGCAACTTTCGGGAGTACAAGCGGATCTTCGAGGCCTTCGGCGTTCCCTACACCATTCTCGGCGACATTTCCGAGGTCTTCGATTCCCCACTGGACGGCACCTACCGCCTCTATCCCGGCGGCACCAAGCTGGAGGATGCGGCCGACTCCATCAACGGCAAGGTCACCCTCAACCTGGGGCCATTCTCCGCCACCAAGACCTTTGCCTGGGTCAAGGAAAACTACTCGGGCAAGCATGCCGCTCTTCCCATGCCGCTGGGGATCGCCAAGACCGATGCTCTGCTGCTGAAGATCAGTGAGCTGACCGGCAAGCCGGTGCCGGAGAGCCTGAAGGCGGAGCGGGGGAGGGCGGTGGATGCCATGACCGATGCCCATCAGTACATCCACGGCAAAAAGTTCGCCCTCTACGGAGACCCGGACCAGCTTCTCGGCTACATCTCCTTCCTGCTGGAGATGGGGGCGGTTCCCTACCACATCCTCTGCAGCAAAGGGAGCAAAAAGGTGGAGAAGGAACTCCAGGCGCTCCTGGATACCTCCGAGTTCGGCAAACAGGGCAAGATCTACATGGGCAAGGACCTCTGGCATCTGAGGAGCCTGCTCATGACCGATTCGGTCGATGCCCTCATCGGCGACACCCACGGCAAGTTCATCGCCCGTGATGCCGATATCCCGCTCTTCCGCTTCGGCTTCCCCATCTATGACCGGGTCAATCTGCACCGCTACCCGATTATCGGCTACCAGGGGGTGATCAACATGGTCTCCACCATCTGCAACAAGTTCATCGATTTGAAGGATGAGAGGTGCGATGAACAGCACTTCGAGATGATGCGCTAGCAGGAGCGCGACTTTCTCGCCCTGGCTGCGTAAGTCTTCGGAACCACTTGTGCGACGTGGCGCTGCCACGTCTCCGCGCGGTCCCTCGACAGCCTTGCCAGGACAAGAAATCCGCGCTCCTGAAAAATGGGATATGAACAAGAAAGGGACACCACTGATGCCGGCGGGTGTCCCTTTTGCTTTTATGTTATGTGGGATGATTCTGCTTCTTGATACCTTCTTGACACGCTTTGCCCATATCTTGAGCCCGTCTTGATATGTTTACCGGTAGGATATTTTCTGCGGCGTTCAGGTGTCGCAGAAAGGGAACTGTCATGAACGATAAGAAGCCAGCTGCTGAATCCTGGTTACAGCGGTGCATCCGCACAATTTTGGGAGGGCCGAAGCATCTCAAGGATCCCCAGCTTTTCCACACCATGTCGCTTATTCCGATCCTGGCTTGGGTCGGACTCGGTGCCGACGGGCTTTCTTCTTCCGCCTACGGTCCTGAAGAGGCGTTTCGCGCCTTAGGCTCCCATACCTATCTGGCGCTTCTCCTGGCGGCCTTCACGGCGCTGACAGTCTTCATCATTTCCTATGCCTATTCCCGTATCATCGAGCACTTTCCCCATGGGGGGGGCGGTTACATCGTCGCGACCCATCTTTTGGGTGAGAAGGCGGGGGTCGTTTCGGGCAGCGCGCTGCTGGTGGACTATGTGATGACCATCACCATCTCCATCGCCTCCTGCTGCGATGCCATCTTCAGCTATCTGCCGGTCTCGTACCATCATTACAAGGTGCCGGTCGCCTGCCTGCTGACCATCCTGCTCATCATTCTCAACGTGCGCGGCGTCAAGGAGTCGGTCACAGTGCTGGCGCCCATTTTCATGATCTTTGTGGTGACGCACCTGATCATGCTCGTCTACGGGGTATCTATCCATGCCGAACGGTTCGCGCCGGTGCTCAACGACTTCGGCAGCGGCATACGCCACGATGCCTCATCCATCGGCATGATCGGCATCATGCTCCTTTTCCTCAGGGCCTACTCCCTTGGGGGCGGCACCTATACGGGCATAGAGGCCGTTTCCAACGGCCTGCAGATCATGCGCGAGCCGAGGGTACAGACGGGGAAGCGAACCATGGTCTACATGGCGGTTTCCCTCGCCTTCACTGCCGGGGTGCTGCTCCTCTGCTATCTGCTCATGGCCGTAAAGCCGGTGGAAGGGAAAACCCTCAACGCAGTTGTCGCCGATGCCCTCTTCAGCAGCTGGCCCATGGGACGGTGGATCGCCTTCATCACCATTTTTTCGGAAGGTGCGCTCCTCCTGGTGGCTGCCCAGGCCGGTTTCGTCGATGGCCCGCGGGTCATGTCCAACATGGCCATCGATTCCTGGTTTCCCCACCGCTTCGCCGCCCTTTCCGAGCGGCTCACCATGCGTAACGGCATTTTGCTGATGGGCACTGCCGCCATTGCCCTGCTGTTTTATACGGGGGGCTCCGTGTCGGCGCTGGTGGTCATGTATTCCATCAACGTCTTCATCACCTTTTCCCTGTCCCAGCTGGGCATGTCCCGCTTCTTCATCCGGCGCAGGGAAGAGGATCCACAGTGGATACGCCATCTCTCCGTGCACCTGGTGGGGCTTGTTCTTTGCGTTACTATCCTGACCATTACCATCTTTGAAAAATTCACCGAGGGGGGATGGATGACCCTGCTCATCACCTCCATCGTCATCGGCCTCTGCTATCTGATCAAGCAGCATTATCTCAGGGTCAGGCGCGGCATGGCCCAATTGGACGAGACGCTCCTGGATTTTCCCACCTCCGGTCCGGTCAACACCGCCCCAGTCAAGCACGCCGATCCCACGGCCATCCAGTTGGTGTCCGGCTACAGCGGCTTCGGCGTGCATACCCTGCTCTCCATCCTTACTACCTTTCCCAAAACCTATAAAAATGTCATCTTCGTTTCCGTGGCTATGATCGACTCCGGCTCGTTCAAAGGGAGGGAGGAGATGGCCGCTTTGGAGCAGTCAGTAAAGGAGGGACTCGAAAAATATGTGAATCTGGCCCGCCGCCTGGGCTTTGCCGCCGATTACCGGATGGCGGTGGCGACCGATGTGGTGGAGAGCGCAACGGAGCTGTGTCGCCAGATAGCGGAAGTGTTCCCACGTTCCACGGTATTTACTGGCCAGCTTACCTTCCGCCTGGAAAAGTTCTACCACAAGATGCTCCACAATGAGACCGCGTTCGCCATCCAGCGCCGCCTCCAATGGGACGGGCTTACCACGGTCATTCTGCCGATCAGGGTGAGGATCTGAAGAAAAGGCTTTGCTAACGATTTGGTTGATGTACACTCAGGGATAATCCCATTGTAAAAGGTTATGGCTTCCATGAAAGGCATGCGCGGCATATCCGTCTATCTGGCAAGCATCGGTCTGGTGATCGCCGCCTCCCTCACCTGCCAGGCGATCAGGCCGTTCATCAATCCCACCGACATGGTCATGGTCTACCTGCTGGCCGTGGTGCTGGCGGCCATTACGCTGGGGCTGCGACCGGCAGTGCTTGCCGCGTTTCTCGGTGTACTTGCCTTCGATTTCTTTTTCGTACCACCGCGCTTCTCCTTCAGTATTGCCGATACCCAGTATTTAATTACCTTTATCGGGTTGTTCATTGTCGGCGTCGTCATCGGTTCTCTGGTCGCCAAGGTGCGTGAGCGATCGGAGGCGCTGCAGGAACGGGAAACGGAGACCCTAAGTCTCTACCACCTCACCCGTGATTTGGTCGTTGCTGCCGACATGCCGGCCGTTTTTCTCGCTGCCAGGCGGAATCTGGAAGAAAGCCTGAAGGCCAAGGTGGCCATTTGGGTCCGCAGCGGCGATGGTCTGGCACTGGTCGCTGTCAGCGAAAATCTCTGTCTGGAGGATGAAGAAGAGCGGATCGCCCATTGGAGCTTCCAGAGCCGCCGTGGGGCGGGCAACGGGACGGAATCCTTCAGCAGTTCAGGCTTCACATTTCTTCCCCTCTCTGCCTTGGCCAATACATTGGGAGTACTGGCGCTACGCCGGGGATATGCTGGACCGCCATCCTCCCGGCTGCGGCGCTTGCTGGAGGTTTTTGCCGGTCAGATTGCCATGGCCATCGAGCGGGTGCACCTAGTGGAGCAGGCCGAGCAGGCCCAGATACTGCAGGCACGGGAGGGGCTGGAGCGGGCACTGCTCAACTCCATTTCCCACGACCTGCGCACTCCACTGGTGTCCATATCGGGGGCTCTGGGCAGCCTCCTGGAACAAGGGGAGACTCTGGGAGAGGATGCGCGGCGGATATTGCTGGTAACGGCATGGGAAGAGGCAGGTCGCCTGAACCGGTTCGTCGGTAACCTGCTGGACATGACCAGGCTGGAGGCGGGGGCGATCAAGCTGAACAAGGAAGCGAACGATGTTCAGGATCTTGTGGGATGCGCCCTGGCCGCCATAGAACCTAGAATGGGTGCCAGAACCATTGACGTGCGGATACCGGACGGATTGCCTCTGATACTCATGGATATGGCCCTGATGACTCAGGTGCTGGTCAACGTGCTGGATAACGCCTTGAAGTACTCATCTCCCGACGGTAGTATCACCCTGTCGGCAAGGGACGACGGCTCTATGCTCACCATGGAAATCGCCGACCAGGGACCGGGAGTTCCCGAGGCCGACCTGCAGAGGATATTCGACAAGTTTTACCGGATTCCGGTGCCCGAGGGGACCGGCGGCACTGGCCTGGGGCTTACCATATGCAAGGGGATTGTCGAGGCTCACGGAGGCGTTATCCGCGCCGAGAACCGCACCGACGGCGGCCTGCGTGTCGTCATAAGGCTGCCTGCCGTTTAAGTACGCTGTCAGAGAGAGATCTGCAAGCTATGGAGAGCAAAACAGCTTTACCCAGAATTCTCGTGGTTGACGATGAGCCGGCCATTCAACGCTTTTTGCGGACCGTATTGAGCCCGGAGGAGTTCTCGGTCCATTTGGCAGGGGATGGCCACAGTGCCCTGGCTGCCACTGCCGCGGTCAAACCGGATATCGTCCTCCTCGACCTGGGGCTACCGGATATGGATGGCGTCGAGGTGATCAGGCGGATACGGGAGTGGTCATCGGTGCCGATCATCGTGCTGTCGGTGCGGGAGCGGGAGGACGATAAGGTTGCCGCCCTGGATGCGGGTGCCGATGACTATCTTACCAAGCCATTCGGCGTTGCCGAACTGATGGCCCGTATCCGGGCGTCGCTGCGGCGATCATTGCAGGAGGCACCAGAACCTGTTTATCGTATCGAAGAGCTTGAGGTGGACCTTGGGTTGCGCCGGGTGACGGTTGCCGGCCAGGAGGTGCAACTGACCCCCACCGAATACGACCTGCTGCGTCTTCTGGTTGTCCATGGGGGAAAGGTCCTGACCCACGGCCAGATCCTCAAGCAGATCTGGGGCGCCGCCTATCTGGAACAGCCCCATGTTCTGCGGGTAAACATCAGTAATCTCCGGCGCAAGATCGAAAAGGACCCCTCCCGTCCCCGCTACATCATCACCGAGCTGGGGGTGGGGTACCGTTTGCGGCTGGCGTGAGTGCCGTTTCCTCCAAATAGTTACTTGGCCACCGGCAGGGGCGTATATATTCACTCCTCCTTTTGCTGAAGTCAAATTGCTCTGCTGATCGCCTCCAGCCCCAGTTCTTTCAGCTTTGCGCTTCCGGGCTGGGTGGTTTCCGGATCCCAGCCCCGGTCTGTGTAATATTGGGTGAGCATGGAATCGAACTTGTTCCGGTCGAGCACCGCCCCCTTTTTCGGTCCGATGGAGAAGGCATCCTCGAAGAAGCGGTCGGGGAGCTGGTCGTCCGCACGGCGGAATCCCTCGCGGTAGTTGAATAGCTTCTCCAGATTGAAGATCCGTTCGCCCGTCTTTTCGAACTCTGCTTTGTCGTATTTCCGGCCGGTTATGGCGCTGAGCAGGGCTAACATGGGCTCTTCCAGCGCCGGTTCAAAGGTGGGGAAAAAGCACATGCCGGTCGAATCCATCATGGCCCGCCTGTTCTGCATGGCTATGTTGTCGCCGCTCATGTGGCAGGCTCCCCTGGAGGCCGTGACGTATGACAATCCCCGGGGCTGATTGGCCTGGATGTTATGGGCGGCCAGCTCAAGCCCCTTCACCTGGATGGCAAACTTCTCGCTCCCTTTGCCGATGTGCCATGAAAGCGCCCGCACCCCTTCGGCGGCCAGGGCTCCTACCCCCTCCTTGGCGGCGATCTTCTCGATCATGGCCAGCGTTGCATCCACATTTCCCCAGGTGAGATCGATGCCGTCCAGAAAACCGCGATTGATAAGCCCCCGATCATACGCCTCCATAAGAAAGCCGATGACGTTCCCGGTGGAGATCTGGTCCAGACCAAGATCATCGATGGTGGTAATCGCCTTCAGTAGGCCGGGCATGTCTGAAATCAGCAGGTTTGAGCCGAGCATGACGCCGGTTTCGTACTCGGGTCCGTCGTGGACGATGCCGCCGTATTTGCCTTTCGTCAGGCCGCTTTTCTTGCAACCAAGCGGGCAGCAGTAGCAGGCGATGTCCTTTACCCAGACATCACGCCGGGCCGCATCGCCGCCGATCTTGTCGGCCTCCGCAAAGGTTCCTTCCCGGTAATTGCGGACCGTTTCAGTGCCGGCGTTGCTGTTGCCGACGATGGCCCGGGCGGTTCCCTGCTCTGCCCATGATTTGGCAAAAGCGGATTTGTAGAGGGCGCCCCTGGCTTTTTCAAGGGCGGCAAGAAAACCCTGGTGGTCGGCGACCCCCGGCTGCCCGGACCCCTTTACCGCGATTGCCTTCAGATTCTTGGAACCCATGACGCAACCGGTTCCACCCCGGCCGGCCGCCCGCCCCGCAGTATGGAGGATGCTGGCATAGGGCACCAGATTCTCGGCGGCCGGCCCGATGTAGACCGTCTTGAATCGCCTATCTCCCAGCTCCGCCAGTATTGCCTTGTCAAAGGCATCGGTGCGCATCCCCTTGAACTTTTTCCCGTCGCGGATCTCGACCTTGGCGTCGTCGATGACCACATAGGAGAGCTCCTTTGCCTTTCCCGTAATGACGATGCCGTCATACCCGGCAAAGCGGATCTCGGGACCGAAAAATCCCCCCATATTGGAGTAGGACACGGTCGAGGCATGGTGGTAATCGGATTCAATCGGCGAGGTGATGGAGGATTTGGTCACCACACAGGTCCGGGACGAGGAGGGTACCGGGAGCCCGGAGAACGGCCCGGGCATGAAGATGAGCGGGTTTTCAGGGGAGAGGGCGTCTACTCCCGGCTTTTTCAGGCGATCCCAGAGGATCTTCATGCCGAGCCCTTGGCCGCCGACGAATTTTTCCAGGTCTTCGGCGGGGACCGCCATCTTGGTAATCTTTCCGGTGGAAAGGTTTATGTCCAGTATCTGGCCGTAATAGCCCGGTGTTCCGCTCATTTTACACCTCCCAAATCTACCGTTCCGTACCAGGTTTTCGCCAGTTCAGCCGCGATTTTTTCCGCTCGCTGGCCATAAAATTTCCGGTCACGCCGCACCTCCACATAGGAAAGCGCTCCAAAGGGGCACCGCCTGACGCACTGCGGGTCGCCGCCGCACAGGGTGCACATCCGCTCCGGCTTACCTGTGGCCGAGTCGGGGGTAATAACGCCGGTCCGTTGGGTCGCGCAGGCCTTGGCACAACTGCGGCAGCCGAGACACCTGGCGGGGTCGTTGTGGATGGTATGGGTCGCCTGATCCCGGTAGAGGGCGCGTCGGCCGCTCTTTTTGTCCGGCTTGACCGGGCACGCCTTGACGCAGGGGGTATCGGCACACATGGCGCAGACGCTTGGCACATCCACGTCCGGGTTGAAGCGGTGCACACGGATGTTGGCAAAGCGGGGATTTCCCAGCCCCGGCAGTTCCCGGCCGTTGACCGATGCGGGCCGGTTGCGCGAGGAACAGGCCGCTTCACACGTCCTGCATCCGGTGCATTTGCCGTAATCCACCAGAACCATTTTAAGCTCAGGCTCCCCCGAAATGGCCCACGCCAGCCCATGTACACCGAAATGGCCGGCCAGAACCACTGCGCCTCCGGCTACGCCCATATCCCTGAGGAACTCCCGGCGGGTAAGGGTTGTCCCTCCGTCAGGTTTGCCGGGTTCTTTCTTTTCTCTCTCCATGACAGCCTCCATTGAAATTGACCAGTCCCCGCTATGCTCTTTTCCCCATTTCATGGGCTTGACCCATTGCCGGGCTTTTCCTGATGTCACCTGCATTCCAGGCGCCGGTCCCGTAGATGACCCCCTTTTCCTTGGCTCCGCTGAGGCAGGAGGTAAAGCCGCGTAACGACTCCAGGGTTCTTTCCAGCAGACTCTTGTTACCAACCGCAGCGGTCATGAGGAAATAGAAATCCTTGTTGCTGATCTCGGTATAGCGGGCGTAGGTCCGGTCGATAAGCGTCTTCAGCTGGGCATTCATGGTGTAGAAATAGACCGGAGTGGCCATGACGATGACATCGGCCTGAATCATCATGTCGAGGATTTCCGCCATGTCATCCTTCTGTACGCAGGTGCCGCCATTCCTCTGGCAGGCGTCGCAGGCGGTACAGTAGTTAATCCGTTTTTCCCGCACGTTTATCTTTTCCACCTGGTGCCCTGCTTCGGTTGCACCGCGCATAAACTGATCACACAACAACTCAGAGTTGCCGTTTTTTCTGGGGCTGCCGGAGAGCACCAGTACCTTTTTAGCCATATCATTCATCCTTTCGATCAGTATCTAATATCAAAAATTCTTTTGAGAGGGAGCACACCGACGTTGGCCTTGGGAAAATGTTACGGTAATTGCTGGTATTCTTCGTCCGAAACCGGCTCCAGCCATTCGGAGGAACCACCCTCAGCCGGAACTTCCACCGCTACATGAGAAAACCAGCTGTCTTTTGCGGCTCCATGCCAGTGCTTGGTTTCCGGGGCAATATTGACCACGTCACCGGCGTGCAGCTCCCGGGCGGGTTTGCCCCATTCCTGGTACCAGCCGCGTCCCCCTGTCACCAGAAGGATCTGCCCGCCCTTATGGTGAATATGCCAAAAATTGCGGCAGCCGGGCTCAAAGGTTACGTTGCCGATAACAACCCTTTCCGTTGACAGCATGTTAAGATAGCTGGTGCCGGTAAAATACCGGGCATATGCTTCATTCAAATTTCCCCGTGGGAATACCCCGCCGCTGGCTGCATCATCGTGTATTTGCCCCATATTTTTCTCCTTGGAGTTTTTCAAGACCTGATCAAGCACGACTTCGGCATTATCCGCAACCTTTCCACCGCATTTGATTCGCAGAAGGTTTACCAGTTCCCGAAGTTGCCCAGGCGTCAGGCCGTTGTGCATGCCGATAACCATATGCCCCTGCAGTTGGGGATCAACACCCTCGATGCTTGCCAGAGCGGCCACTGTTGCCAATTCCCGGTCTTGCCAGTTCAGCACATCGCGCTGAAAGATGTCGCCGAAGAGGTGGGCTTTCAAGAACCGGTCAAAGGCAGGGGCAAAATCATACAGCGGCCCTGTCACAGGTTGGCCGACCAGCTTTGTCTGGTTTTTCGTGCCTGATTCAAGGCTGTTTTTTCCGGTCGGCATCGGGCTGGCTTCCTTGCCCATCTCGTCCTTGATGCCTTTTTTTCCGCGCTCGTCCATAACGGCCATGAACGTGCCAATGCCGTTCAGGCTCCGGGGGAAGCCTGCGTAGGCGTAAAGCTGGACAAGAATTTCCTTGATTTCATTCACGGTCAGTCCGGCATCAAGTCCTTCACTCAAGGCCGTTTTCAACCTGGAAAGGTCCCCGTTGGCGGTGAAAGCGGCGATGGGGATGATGGCTCGCTGCTTTGCATTCAGATGATTTTGCATGGTTTGCGCCTCAGTTATGGTAGTTGTGCTCAACATTACTATACAAGCGTATGCCAATATAAGAAGTCGATTCATGATGATTATTCCTCTCTACTGACATTCAGTAGTACCTTGTTGCCGCCATGCTGCTTGATGTTTCGCCGAGAGTGCATATTTGATCTCCTGTAACAGTATTGATGATTGTAAGGTACGACAGTAAAAGCAATGAGCGGTAGAACGATCCTGTTTGATTATTGCCTAATACTGCTGAGCATGGAAATGTGCTTGTAAAGAAAATGCGGGGATGGGTAGTATTTTTTTAGGAGAAATGTATGGAAAAATAACCAGTTACAAGGGCTATCGAGGTCATCAGCCATGAGCCCATGATTGCATCTTTGAGGGACAGTAGCCCGATTGACCGAAGGTGTGGATGTGTACACAACAGCCATTCCAGGTCTGTCGCTATTCAGGAGGGAGAGCCTACTGAGCCTGCCTGCGGTATGTATGAACCTATCATTAGTCTGGGGGCTCCCAGGAGTCCCTTTTTTGTCAACATCCCATCGCCATTCCGGATTGACTTGTCACAAAAATGCTTATACATTCAAAAAAATGAATTTATCAACTGAAGGAGCATTTATGCCGATATTCGAGTATTCTTGTCGTAAATGTGGTCATCACTTCGAAAAGTTGCAGAAAGGAGCAGAGGCAGGGGTAGTCACATGCCCTTCCTGTGGCTCAGACCAGGTCAAAAAGGAAATTTCCGCTTTTTCCTCAGGCAATGCTGCACCGGCACATTCCTGTTCCAGCGGCGGCTGAAGGATCTGAGTGGTGCCAGGTCGGCACCTGAACTAAGGAGGATGCACATGAAAGTCTGTTTTCCCATAGCCGAAAACACGGGGCTGGCAAGTCGCGTTTTCGATCATTTCGGTTCTGCACCGGGCTTTCTGCTCGTGGACATCACGACAAACGAGTTCAAAGCGATTGACAACGGAAACCGCATTCACCAGGCTGGTGCGTGCAATCCATTGGCTGGCCTCGGCGGGCATGATGTTGATGCCGTCGTTGTCGGCGGCATCGGCAGAGGGGCGCTGTATAAATTAAATGCTGCCGGCATTCGGGCATTCAAAGCCCAGAACGGTTCAGTTGCCGACAATATCCTGATGCTGAAGGAAGGATTACTGCAGGAATATCTCCCGGGCCACACCTGCGGCGGGCACGGCCATGGCCACGGGTGTTCCCATTAGCGATGTCGCGCCCTCGTAAGGTAAGATAATGCAATTGCCCCTATCGTGGCAGGTTCTCAGCGGTCTATAAACCCGCCGGGGCACCTTTTGAAGACCCGGATATCATTCTTATTGAGCAGGATGAACTGGAGGCGCTGCACCTTTGTGACGGGGAAGGAAAGACCCTGGAGCATGCAGGAGCCTGCATGGAGGTCTCCCGAGGCACGGTACAACGCCTCCTTGTCTCTGTGAGGAAAAAGGTGGGGCTGTTGCGCTAGCCGGTCGTAAAGCCATTGCCATATCGGCTGTTGAACCTTCACCATCTGTTTCCACAGGGACTTTTGCCGCTTTGAGCAACATAAGGAGATGGAAACATGCAGCCCAAAGAGTTGCTGAAAAGAAAAAATTCCAGGACACCACCGGCAGTCGTTGATGTGCGGACCGGATTTGAATTCAAAGCCGGGCATATCCCTGGTGCGATCCATGCGCCGGCCTGGAAGATCCTCCTGAAGCTGGCCCGTCTCCCGGCTGACAAAAATGCCGAACTGGTGGTCACCTGCGAACACGGGCCACGTGCACAGATTGCCAAAGGGTTGCTCGGATTTTACGGCTACCGTAATGTGGACCTGCTGGACGGGCACATGTCCGGTTGGCGGCAGGCCGGCTATCCACTGGAGAAATGATTGCTTCCGGCAACCTCCAGGGCTTGCCGACACAAATACTATCTTGAACTCGGATACCGTTGAAGATGTGAAGGAACTGATGCAGCAGGCTTCGAGGACACTAAATTTCTCGATGGAGGATTCCTGACCTGGCTGTTCACCCTCAGGACTTCGGCCTGAACAGGGAGGCATGGTAGCCACATCCGCTTTCCAATTATTTTTAAATGAAGAAGGGGCATCACCTCACCGGCGATGCCCCTTTTGGATTGCTTTCACCAGAAGATTTTACTTGATGACCGGCTGCGGCGTGCCGTCCGAGCTTGGCGGAAGGATCGGGTATTCGACCTTCGGTTGTTTTCCGGTCAGGGTCTGGAGAAATGTACTGATGGCAGCAGTTTCCTGGTCGTTGAGCTTGATGCCCAGCTGTGCCGATCCCATGACGGCCACTGCTTCCGACAATTTCCAGACCTTGCCCGAATGGAAGTAAGGGGCGGTCAGTGCCACGTTGCGCAGTGAAGGGGAGCGGAAGACATAGTTGTCGCTGGAGGTGTTGGTGACCTTGAAGCGGCCGGTATCGGCGGCCGGCCGTATCTCCGTTGATGGCGCCTCGGCAACCCCAAAGGGGAAATACCCTGCGCCTCCCACGTTGATCCCGCCATGACAGGCTGCGCAGCCTTTGTTTATGAAGAGGGAGAGCCCTTCTTCCTCCTTTGTCTTCAGCGCCTGCCGGTTCCCATTCAGATACCGGTCAAAGGGCGAATCCGGTGTCAGGAGTCCCGCCTCGAACACCTCGATGGCTTTTGCCACGTTGTCGTAGGTGATCGGGTCCTTTTCGGCAGGGAACGCATTTTTAAATGGTTGCATATATCCGGGAATGCTTTTAAGTACTTCTACGACGCGCTCCGGCGTGTTGTGCATCTCCACCGGCGCTTCCATCGGCCCTTTTGCCTGTGCCTTCAGGTCCTCTGCCCGCCCATCCCAGAATTGAGCCACGTTGTATACCGAGTTGAAGACCGTCGGCGCATTGCGCGGCCCCTTCTGCCAGCCATGGCCGATGGAGGTTTCCTGCAGGTCCACACCTCCGAGACCGATGTTATGACAGGTATTGCAGCTGATGAGATAGGATGCAGACAGGCGCGGATCGAAGTAGAGCTTTTTACCCAGGTCCGTTTTCGCAGGCGTAGCAGGGTTCCCTTTAATGTCTGCAGCCTTTGTTGGCAACGGTTTGAACAGATCTTTCGCCTTGGCCATGGTGTCTTCCTTGGCCCAGGCCACCGATATGGATAACCCAAGGCAGAGCGTTGCAGTCCAGAGATGAATGCGTATGCTGGCCATGTTCCCCCCGCTTCCTGTAGTTGAGTCTTTTTGCTTCCTAAGAACTATACCTGATTGTTAATACTATTCAATGAAAACTGGGGTTCTGGAAGCAACTCTGCTGAATAAATAGGCATACAAACGGCTGGCCCGATAGAAGTGAATATAGGTAACCCATTGAAAAGTAATGGGAAAGTGGGGCGACCACCTTTGGCATGGCAAATGCTGAACCAATACGGAAAGGAACAACCTGCATAGAGAATTGGCAAAGGCGCCAACCATTTCACGAGATGGGGCGCCTTTTGTTTTTTAAGGCAGCACATTCTTGAAAGGGAGAAAAAACTATGGCAAAGCCCGATTACTACGACGTGACCGATTGCAAGACCAATGATGCGGGCGCGCCCAAGTTCTGCAAGAAATCGGAGCCGGGGGAGGGGACCGAGCGCAGTTGCGCCTACGATGGTGCACGCGTCGTCCTCATGCCCATCACCGACGTCATTCATTTGGTCCATGGCCCCATTGCCTGCGCCGGCAATTCCTGGGACAACCGCGGCGCGCGTTCATCCGGTTCCCAGCTATATCGTCGCGGCTTTACCACGGAAATGCTGGAAAATGACGTGGTTTTCGGCGGTGAGAAGAAGCTTTACAAGGCAATCCTGGATGTGGCGGGGCGGTACCCCGAGGCGAAGGCAATCTTCGTCTATGCCACCTGCGTTACCGCCATGACCGGCGATGACGTGGAGGCGGTCTGCAAGGCGGCTTCGGAGAAAGTACCGGCACCCATCATTCCGGTGAATACCCCCGGTTTCATCGGCGACAAAAACATAGGCAACCGCCTGGCCGGGGAGATCCTTTACAAGTATGTGATCGGTACCGCCGAGCCGCCGGTGGTGGGGGAGTATGCCATCAATCTCATTGGCGAATATAACATAGCCGGTGACCTGTGGGGGATGCAGCCCCTCTTCGACCGGCTCGGCATCCGGATTCTTTCCTGCTTTTCCGGCGACGCCCGGTTCGAAGAGCTGCGCTATGCCCACCGGGCGAGGCTCAACGTCATAATCTGCTCCAAGTCCCTGACCAACCTGGCGAAAAAGATGCAGAAGACCTACGGCATGCCCTATATCGAAGAGTCCTTCTACGGAATGACAGATACGGCCAAGGCCCTTCGGGACATCGCCCGTGAGCTGGACGACGCGGTGGGGGGACTGGAAAAGCGGGTCATGCAGGACCGGGTGGAGAAGCTCATCGCGGAGGAGGAAGGTAGGTGCCGGGCAGCCATAGCTCCATACCGGTCGCGGTTGGAAGGGAAACGGGCGGTGCTCTTCACCGGGGGGGTCAAGACCTGGTCCATGGTCAACGCCCTGCGGGAGCTTGGGGTGGAGATCCTGGCCGCCGGCACCCAGAATTCAACCCTTGAAGACTTCTACCGGATGAAGGGCCTTATGCACCAGGATGCCAAGATCATCGAGGACACATCCACCGCGGGACTGCTCCAGGTCATGGCGGAGAAGATGCCCGACCTGATCGTCGCCGGCGGCAAGACCAAGTTCCTGGCCCTGAAAACCAGAACCCCCTTCCTGGACATCAATCACGGCCGTTCCCATCCCTACGCCGGTTATGAAGGTATGGTGACCTTTGCCAAACAATTGGACCTGACGGTGAACAATCCCATATGGCCTGCGCTGAACGCCAAATCTCCCTGGGAGAAAGACAAAAGCGAACTAGTTGCCGATGTGGCGCTGGCTGCCGGCCACGGGGAGCGGTTCCTTGGGGAAGACCTTTCCCGGTCACGGGTCAAGGTGCCGACGAAGCCGGCTACCGTCAATCCCCAGAAAAACTCGCCGGCGCTGGGGGCAACCCTGGCTTTTCTCGGCATCGACCGCATGCTCGGGCTTCTCCACGGCGCCCAGGGATGTTCCACATTCATTCGTCTGCAGCTGTCGCGGCATTTCAAGGAATCTATCGCCCTCAATTCCACCGCCATGAGCGAAGACACCGCCATCTTCGGTGGCTGGGAAAACCTGAAGAAAGGACTTGGTCGGGTGATGGAAAAGTTTACCCCGGGGGTGGTGGGGGTCATGACCTCGGGACTGACGGAAACCATGGGGGATGACGTCCACAGTGCCATCGTCCATTTCCGCCGGGACAACCCGCAATACGACCACATTCCGGTCGTCTGGGCCTCCACCCCCGACTACTGCGGCTCCATGCAGGAAGGATATGCCGCGGCCGTTGAGGCCATCGTTGAGACCCTGGTGGAAAAAACGGCCGAGCCAATCATTCCCGACCAGATCAACCTGCTCCCAGGAGTGCACCTGACACCCGCCGACGTGGAAGAGTTGAAGGAGATCATCGAGTCTTTCGGCCTCACGCCGGTAGTGATTCCGGATATTTCCAACGCCTTGGATGGCCACATCGACGACACCGTCTCGCCCCTTTCCACCGGGGGCATCGGCGTTGATGCGATTCGGAGAGCGGGGCGCAGTGCGGCAACCATCTATGTGGGAGACTCTCTGGCCAGGGCGGCGCTGAAGCTAAAGGAGCGCTGCGGTATTCCTGCCTACGGCTTCACTTCTGCTACGGGGCTGAAAGAGGTGGATATGCTCATGGATACGCTGGCGGCGATCAGCGGCCAGCCGATCCCCGAAAAGCATCGCCGCTGGCGCAGCCGGCTCACCGATGCCATGGTGGACAGCCATTACCAGTTCGGTAAAAAGAAGGTAGCCCTGGCCCTGGAGGCCGACAACCTGAAGACGTTAACCGGCTTTCTCGCCGGCATGGGGTGCGATATTCAGGCGGCGCTTTCCGCTACCAGGACCCGTGGCCTTGACGGCCTGCCCAGCGTTAAGGTCTTCGTCGGCGACCTGGAGGACCTGGAGGCCGCAGCAAAGGGGGCGGACCTCTTGGTGGCTAATTCTAACGGCCGTCAGACAGCGGGAAAGCTGGGGATAAAAGCCCACCTGCGGGCCGGTCTCCCGGTTTTCGACCGCCTGGGCGCCCACCAGAAGATGTGGGTAGGGTATCGTGGGACGTTGAACCTGATTTTCGAGGTGGCAAACATCTTTCAGGAGAACGGAAAAGAACTCCAGAAGCTTTCTCATAACTGAACGAGCGGTTTGTAGCACGAAAAACACAACCACTGGAGGCATATATGAAAGTGGCATTTACCAGCAGCACCGGCGACATTATCGACGAGCACTTCGGCCAGACCAGCAGCTTCCATGTCTGGGAGATCGGGCCTGAGGAAGCCCATTTCGTGACCAGCGTGGGGGCCATCACCACCTGCGAGGATGAGGAGGACCGCATTGCCGCCCGGGCCAATGCCATCGCCGACTGTTCCATCGTCTACACCATGCAGATCGGCGGCCCGGCGGCGGCCAAGCTGGTGGCGCGGAAGATCCATCCCATGAAGACGAATGTGGAGGTGCCGGTTGCCGAGATTGTTGGCAAACTGCAGGAGGTGCTTAGGGGTACACCACCCCCCTGGCTGCGGAAGGCGATGAATAAAAATACCAGCGCATCCTTTCTGGATGAATAAAAAACGGAGGAAACAACCATGGCCTACATTACAGGACTAAGAAGAAACAAGACCGAATACACCCCCGAATTTATCAAGGCAATCGATGAGGAAACTTGCATCGGCTGCGCCCGCTGTTTCAAGGTCTGCGCCCACGGCGTACTGGCCTTCGAAGAGGTGGACGAGGACGATTCGGCGAAGATGTACATGCGGGTGGCGAATCCGGACAATTGTATCGGGTGTCAGGCGTGCGGCAGGACGTGTTCGAAGAAGTGCTTCTCCTTTGAGCCGGTCCTTGCTTAGAAGAAACGGCTGTGGCATTTGGGCAATAGTGGCGTTCGCCTGCGCCCTTCCTTGTGCGGCATAGCCCTGTTTATGCCCGATTTTTGGGTACTATGCCTTCGCGTCAGGACTTGTCTGCCTTGCTCTTGCCGCAAAATCCGCAGCCGGAGTTAAAAGCTAAAAAACACCAATGGGACGAAGAGTTTCGGGTTCTGGCAAGGCTTTGCGAGGAGGCTGGCGGAGGCGTGGCAGCGCCACGTCGCACAACGGGCTTCGCAGCAAAAACGCCACCAGGTTCCGGAAATCTTCGTCCCTTGAAGGAGGAGATATGCTGATCGCCGTAGCTTCGAAAGACCAAGAAGAAATCAACCAGCACTTCGGCCATGCCGAGCGCTTCCTTATTTATGACGTTGCCGACGGCGAGGCGAAGCTGGTGGATGAAAAGCAGGTGGAGCGGTACTGCTCACTGGACCAGGACCACCCCATGCGCGGCCACTTGCTGTCCGCCATTGCCGAGGCCCTGGCCGGGTGTCGGGCGGTGGTCTGCACCCAGATCGGCCAGGCACCGCAAATGGAGATGGAGCGCCTCGGGCTGGATGTATTCGTGGCCGACGGAGCGATCAAGCCGACCCTGCTTGAGCTGGCCAAGATGCTTTAAAGAGTGAAGAGTGAAAGGCTTTTCAACCTCGAACTTCGAACGTTATTTTATCAATGGAAAATACCTCTTTCAATCAGTGCAATCTCCCCCCCTGGGTCATTGCGTCCCGGCACTTCAACGATCACCCGCAGCCGCTGGAAATCCAGGGAGTCAGGCAGGCGAACCGCTTTCTCTTCCAGAAGCTCGATGCCCTCACTTCTCCCGAAGAACGGGCGCTGGTCTTCAACGACTACATGTCGGTGAAGTTCCAGCTCCACCAGTGGCAGAGCCAGTCCACGGACATGGCCAGGAAAAGCATCAAGAACAGCTATCTCCGCTTTCTGCGGGGGTGGATGATGGACTCCAACTCCGTGGAAGGTGCCGTCCTCAAGGGCTGGGTTGAGAGCCGCATGGGACTTCCCCCAACGTTCCACAAGATACGCATCTCCGGGATTCACAGCGAAGAATACATGGTCTTTGTCATGGATCGGACCAAAGGAAGCGCCCGCACCAATGCCATCAACTCCCAGCTGGATCTTCTCTACGAGTACGGCCAGTACGAACTGGCAAGGCGCTACCCGGAAAAGCGCCTGCTTACCCTCTACCGCGGTACCTTCGATGCCAATGAGCACGACGTGCTGGAAAATATGGGCAAAAGGCAGCAGCTGGTGCGCATCAACAACCTTTCATCGTTCACTTCGGTGGAGGAGCGGGCCTGGGAATTCGGCTTCACCGTCTGGGAGGTGCAGGTGCCCTTGAGCAAGGTCTTCTTTTACAATGACCTGCTTCCTAACAGCATCATGAAAGGGGAGGGGGAGTATATGGTGATTGGCGGGGAGTACCGGGTGCGGGTTGTGCCTTGTACGGTGTGAGGCAAATGCCGAATTTGAAGGGGTTCAAGGTCATTTTGGCAGCGATGTGTGTGCTAGGACTCCAACTGCAACCGCTTTGATTTAAATCGATTTTATGTTTATCTTTCACTGGGATAACGGCTCTGGCGTACTACTAGGGGTCAAGCGTCTCCAAAGTCAAAATTAGAGATTTGGGACTTGGCCCTTTTATCTCTTCAGGTCAAAGGACTTGGCTATGCACATTTCTCAAATTATCTTCCACTCTTTTTCTATTTTGGAGACCTCTTCATGGAAGCGCCCAAGCTTTTCTTTTTCAGGGTTTGGATTAATGCGATCGGCAGCCTATGTTCTCCAGATAGAGCTAAATCCTTCAAGCTCACTACTTGGAATTCTTGTTTTAAGATAATGAAAGGTCTCGGTGTCTTGGAAGGAAACATAATTTTCCGATCTGTCGATCTCTTCGCGCCACTTTCTGATTTTTTCTTTTCTGTTTTCGAGTCGTATTTTTTCTTGTTCAAACTTCCACTTAGTCCATGGAGCTGCAAATGTTCCAATGACGCCGCCTATAGCTGCAATAATAATTTCCTTGGAGGTAAAAACTGACACAACTAGATCAGTTACATTGGTGTTTTTTTCTGGCATTAGCAGTTTCCGTGCTCAACTTATTGCTTCTTTCTGTTCTACGTTCCCAATTTGCATAACGTGTGAGAGCTGACCGGCCTGATTTAGGGCCGGTCTTGCGCTTAGTTATATTCAGCCTGATTTGACTGACTTTATGAGTGCAGCTAACTGGTCAATTCCATCAAAAGTGCTCGGTAGCTTCTCATCACTCATAACCAGCCCTGAGAACACGACATTTTCGAATTTTGCTAGTGACTCTTTATCTTTTTTCTTGATCTCAGTTGAATAGTCAACATAATTCTGAATAAATCTACATAACGTTTTTCTCAGTTCAAGTTGAAGTAATTGTGATTTAACCGAGTTGAAATTCATAAGTAAAATTCTGAAATAGTAAATAAGAATAGCCATCAAAGATAATGTTGGCATTAATAAAATAATTAATGAACCTTTTAGTTGATCAAGTTTTTCTATATTACTTAGGATATATGTAATTTCAAAGGCCACAGGCAATATTACTAACATTCCGAGACCATTTAGACACCAGAGTAGTGATCTTTTTTCAGCTTTCTTTTCTGTTGATAAGTCATCAAATCCTTGGAACAACCCAACAAAATTAAAAGCAGATTTATACTGTTCAAGATTGTTTTTTAATTGTTCTACTTCTTTTAATTTTAACTCTAGCTCATTGTCCCAATCCTTTTTAAGGTTTTTGGCATTTTCGATAGTTGAATTGAAATTAATGATACTTTCGATGTTTTCATGATTAATTAGACTTTTGAGAATGCCTATAGGCATGTCCTTTGTAGCAAATTCAATCTGCCGTCTTGCATTAGCAGAGAAACATTCAAGATTTTGAGTAGCAAATCTTCTTGCTTCTTCGTACTCCAAGGCTAGATCGCTTTTCATTGTGAGATATAACTCTAACAAGAATCTGTAGCATATGGCATAGATGTCATCTATTGCTTCTTTGCTTTGAGTAGCCTTTTCATCTAACAGATCGGAGACAAAATGTCTGCCAATCCAGCCGATGTTGACGGAACTATAGCTTTCCCACTGACCTGCGTTACGAAACATGTTGTTTAGGATTAAGCTAATATGTTTATTCCGCTCCTGTTCAAACTGGTCAGTCGCTTGTAATTCCTTCAAGTTAGCTAGAAATGTTTGTATTGCACGTCGAGTTCGCTCTTCCGAGAAAAAGCCTTCTGTAGATTCCATCACATTCTCCTCTTTTCTTCATATAACAAGTTATTGACCAGTTAGAGTGATGCATCTACAGCTAGATGCAAGTATCTATATGTATATGCAAGGATCTACATTTAGATGCCAATCCAGTATCTACCCATAGATGAAAATTGACCTTTTGCTGCTTATCCATTGCATCTACAGATAGATTCTTTTCCTCAAACCCACCATACAGATGCCGGTCGCCTGCAGCAGCACCACCATCACTACACCAAATATTTGCCCAACTCAATGGGAAAAAATAAAAGAGGCCCGTAATCCCCAAAACGCAAAAGGCCCAGGAGCATGCTCCCAGGCTTTTGCTAAATCATCAGGCGCGACTCAATCTTGCGCAGTAATATTGGCGGCCGCTTTCCGTTCAGCTGCCCTCCAGCGTATGCCGGATGGACGGTAAATCGACAGCCGATGACAGCCGCACCAGGCGCCCGGCCAGCATCGTTACCTCCTCCCTCACTTTCCTGTCCAGCTTCTTCAGCCAGCGTCGCGGTATGTTCTCCATACCGTAATAGGCGCCGGCCAGCATGCCCATGATGGCGCCGGTGGTATCGGCATCCCCCCCCTGGTTCACCGTACTCACCAGGCATTCTTCAAAATTGCTACCCCGGAAAAAATGATGAAACACGGTCTGCATGGTATCCACCACGTAGCCGGTGGCCAGTCCCTTGTATGGATCGAAGCGGAATGCGGGGTGGGCCGCGATCAGTGCATCCACCTCCTTGCGCAGGCGTGACTTGGAGTACCCGCAGACGGCGTGGGACACCATCCTGCCCAGACAGATGCAGGCCGAGTCGGAGAGGGGATGGTTGTGGGTGAGATGGGCCTGGGCGACCACCTGGCTTTCCAGTTCCCCATCATTTCCCAAGTTTGCCAGAACCACCGGCAGGATGCGCATTACGGCGCCGTTACCGGCATCCCACTGGTTGAATGGGGTTTCCAGTGTCCCTTTCAGCATGTAGTTCCTGATCCCCTTGCGGCAGGTGTCTCCCACATCGATGGGCCTGGATTTGAGCCAGGCGGCGAAATTGTCGGCGACGGCCCGGAGAGACATGCCACCTTCCGCAACCATGGCCCTGGCAACGCAGAGGGTCATCTGGGTATCGTCGGTAACCTGTCCGGCCTTGATGCGCAGCCAGCCGCCACCGACAATATCCTTTAGGATGCCGTATTTCGTCTTGATCTCTCCCGCAGTCATGAACTCCACCGGCGCTCCCAATGCATCGCCGATGGCAAGGCCCACAAAAGCCGCCTGGCTGCGGGAAAAAAGTTCCTGCTGCTGATAATTCATGAGCAGTTGCAACCTGCGCAGGAGCCGGCACAGCTTTTCAGCTGCTTCTTCGCGGCGGGGGCAGCCAGCCATTGCCGCACCGAATCGGCGTTTATCAGCCATTCCCCCTCGACCAGGCTTCCGATCACGGCCTTCTGTCGTATCAACATCAGCACCTGCACGGCCGTCGTTCCCAATAGCTCTGCCGCTTCGTCGGCAGTCACGAATGCAGTTCCGTCCATTGTTTTTGCCATGGTGGTCTCCTTTCCCATCCATCCCTTACATTTAACATGCCGTGTGGACGGCCCCTGTCCGCAAAGGAGAAATCTCCTGCGGAACCATGAAATGCTTAAAGAATGATCATTTCTGACGGCAAATCCGGCAGGATGGTGGATTTCAGCAGGCGATTCCCGGTGCTGTTTTACCGGTTTGCTGTAAAACCGCCATGTGGAGCGGCTGGCATGATCCTGGCAATATAATGAGAAACTGAATACAGGAATACAGCGGCGTATTCCGAATAAGAGCGCAATGAAGCCCGGTGGGAGATATCCTGCCGGGCTTTTTTTGTGAACGTTCAAAGGAGAGGAAGGCCTATGGCACATTTATGTTCGGAGCGAAAAAATATTCAGGGTCATCCATGTTTCGGTGGCAACCATCAGAAAAACGGTCGCATGCACTTGGCCGTTGCGCCGCGTTGCAACATCAAGTGCGGTTATTGTTCCCGCCGTCACGACTGCGCCAATGAATCCCGTCCCGGTGTCACCAGCCGCCTACTGACCCCAGAGGAGGCCCTGGTCAAGGTGCGGGAGGTGATGGCAAGCGAGTTGCTCGGCCCCATGATCAAGGTGGTCGGCATTGCCGGTCCCGGCGACCCCCTGGCCAATGGGGAGACATTCGAGACCTTTCGCCTCATCGGCAAGGAATTCCCCCATCTTATCAAGTGCATGAGCACCAACGGACTGCTCCTGCCGGAAAAGATCGGCCTCCTCAACGAACTTGGGCTGCACAGCCTGACGGTGACCATCAATGCCGTCGATCCTGTGGTCGGCGCAAAGATATATTCCCATATTCTTTACGAGGGGCGAAAGCTGAGCGGTCCCCATGCGGTGGAGATGCTCATCGCCAACCAGTTTGCCGGCCTCAGGAAGGCCGCTGAGTACGGCATGACTATCAAGGTGAATACGGTGCTCATTCCTGGGGTCAACGAAGACCAAGTGCCGCTGATTGCCGCGAAAGTCAAGGAGTTGGGGGCCATGGTCATGAACGTGCTGCCACTTATACCACAAGCGGATTTTGCTTCCCATCAACCGCCGACCACCGCACAGCTTGAGGAGGTACGGGCAGCAAACGAAAAGATCATCGGTCAGTTCCGGCATTGCCGCCAGTGCCGTGCCGATGCGGTTGGCCTCATCGGCAACGATTTCAAGCCTGCTGAGGTGGGTTGTGCGGCCTGAAGTGATGCTTGAGCCATTTCGCTTCGGTAATGTGCCCCTTTTCCTCTCGTGGGCGGCTGAAGAGGGCTGGAGATGCGGATCATGGGAGTTCGACTTCCTCTTGGAGCATTTTCCGCAGGGGTGCTGGACGACAAGCACCGACGGCATTGCGACCGGCTTCATTACCTCGGTGAAGTATGTAAACAGCGGCTGGATCGGCAATCTCCTCGTGCGGGAGGATTGCCGGGGCCGTGGGTACGGCCGCCTTCTCATGGAGCAGGCCATGGACTCCCTGGATCGGGCGGGAGTGAAGACCATGTGGCTGACTGCTTCCCGGGCCGGGCAGCCTCTTTATGAAAAGCTGGGCTTCATTGCCATAGACCGGATCAGCCGCTGGCGTGGGAGCGGTATCCCCGATGCCGCAGCCACACCGGCCAACTACTTGCCGGATGACATTGAATCACTCGATCGCCATGCATGGGGGGATACGAGGCGCCTCATTTTGGACACAATAGCTGCGAAGGCGACGGTGGTGGGAACTGCCGATGGTTTCTGCATGGTACAGGGTACGGAAGGGGCGCTGCAACTGGGGCCATGGAGCTGCCGCAATACTGTAGCAGCGGAAGACCTGCTGGAACAGGCTTTGACGGTGGCAGGCCCAGCAGAGATATTTCTCGATGTGCCCGATTCCAATGACGATGCGGCCTTCCTCCTGCGCAAGTGGGGTTTTGCTCCGTGCAGCGGGACGATCCTCATGTATCGAGGAGCCTTGCCCTCATACCAGCCCCAACTCATATATGCCCTGGCCAGCATGGGGAGCATGGGCTGAATATTGCTCTCTGCCTCTGATTCATTTCTTTCTGGTTACGATTTCCTGCGATTATTCCCTCAAGCGTTGCTCATTTTCTTCCGATTGATGAAACAAGGTCCAGTAATAACTTTTATCGGAGGTAGTAATGCAGGTTACCCTGGGGAAAAAACTGTATCTGATCATTTTTCTTGCAGCCATCATGGTTGCTCTCAACATCCTATCCTTTTCCATGGTTGCCGGCGGTCTAAGGTCAATCAGCGAGCAGACGGATGTTGTGGGGAAAATTGTGGAAAAAGGTCGGTTAACCCAGGAAATGCAGCTGCAGGTGGCAAAGCGCATGGCCCAACAGATCGTAGAGACACGCAAGACCTCTGTATATGTTCTGGCAACAATGGTATTCGTCATAGTCGCCGGTCTGTTTGTCCTGGTGGCGGCATTCATGATCAGACGGTCGATCATGAATGCGGTGAACCAGATGCAGGGAATGGCTGCCGACGTTGAGGCAGGATGTCTCATCGTTGAGGGTCAAGAGAACGGAACGTTAGGCAGCAAGGACGAGATAGAACGGCTCGAACAATCCTTCAGAGGTGTTGTCGGCAAGTTTCATGATGTGGTCGATGAAGTCGTGCAAACGACAGCTTGTCTGGGCGGCACCACAGCCATCCTGAAAAACCGTGCAGAGAACACCTCCAACGGGGCCAGGCGTCAGACGGAGCAGGCGACCCAGATCGCCACCGCCGCTGAAGAGATGAGCCTTACCATAGCCGAGATTTCCCAGACATCTGCCAACGCTTCCAATATTTCCGGAAGCGCCCTACAGACAGCTCAACAAGGAAAAACCGTGGCTGCCGATGCAGTTGAAGCCATAAATCGCGTTCTTGTCAGCAATAAGGAACTGGCCGACATGGTCAGCGGGCTGAACGACCGGGTCACTGAAATCGGCGGGGTGGTGGAAGTGATCTCCGATATTGCCGACCAGACCAACCTCCTGGCATTGAATGCGGCTATAGAAGCGGCAAGGGCCGGGGAACAGGGGCGGGGATTCGCCGTTGTCGCAGACGAAGTAAGGGCGCTGGCCGAGCGGACCATTAAAGCGACACGGGAGATCGGCACAAAGATCACCATGGTCCAGGACGAATCCCAGAGAACTGCCGTATCCATGGATAGCGCCTCAGCGGAGGTGGAAAGGGCCACCGGCTTTATCGGCAAGGTGGAGGAGGCCTTGGACGGCATCGTTGTCCAAGTCCAGACCGTGCGTGACCAGATCGTCCAGATTGCCACGGCCGTTGAAGAACAGTCGGCGACAGCTTCCGATGTGGCGGCCAATGTGGAAAGGACAAGCACTATAGCCCGTGAAATGGAGATAATGTCGGCAGATGTGCTGCGGGAGGCGAGTGCTTTGAACCAGACCAGCGAAAGCCTGAGAAACGGCACTGCTGCCTTTAAGACAAAGGGGAGCAAGCTGCTTATCCTGCAGTTGGCAAAATCAGACCACCAGCTATTCGTCGGCAAGGTGGGAGCTGCCGTCAACGGTCATCAGGAGCTGGATCCTGCGCAGCTTCCCGACCACCGTAACTGTCGCTTCGGCAAATGGTATTACAGCGAGGGTATGGAGTCGTGCGGCAAAACTGCTAGCTTCAGAGCCATTGAAGCTCCCCACGAGAGGATTCATACCCTGGCCAAGGAAGCGGTTATCGCCGCGCGGAAAGGCCAGCAGGAAGAGGCGTTGCAACGGCTGGCAGAGGTGGAAGCAATATCTGGTCAAATCTGCAAGGGGCTGGAAGCAATCCAGGGAGAATGTAAGAGTTGACGCCTGTGTGTTAACGGTTGCAAAACAAAAAAGGAGCGCTCCCGCGGGAACGCTCCTTTTTTTGTCTGTTTGTAATCTATTCTCAGATGTCCCAGTTGTCGATCTTCATGGTGCCGTTCTTGGCCAGGTTGACCTGCATCTTGAAGACCCGGTCCAGGAGTTGCGGCTCGTGGCCGGCTTTTCTGGCGATGCAATCCTTTGTGGCCATGTCCAGGTATTCCTGGAGGAGCGGCTTGTAATCGGGGTGGGCGCACTTGTCGATGATGAGCTTTGCCCTGCTTTTCGGGTCGAGGCCGCGCAGGTCGGCAAGACCCTGCTCGGTGACCAGTACATCCAGGTCGTGCTCGGTGTGGTCCACGTGTGGGACGTGGGGCACAACGCAGGTGATGCCGGTCGGATCGGTCTTGGTGGGGCGGGCCGACGGGGTGTGCATGATGGACAGGTAGGCGTTGCGCAGGAAGTCGCCGGAGCCGCCGATGCCGTTGATCATGCGGGTTCCGCCCACCAGGGTGGAGTTGGCATGGGCGTAGATGTCGAACTCGACCGGGGTGTTCATGGCGATGCAGCCCAGGCGGCGGATCGGCTCCGGATGGTTGGCTACGGACAGGGGGCGCATCATGACTTTCTTGCTGTATTTGTCCCAGTTGGCGTAAAAGCGCTTGAAACCTTCAACTGAGAAGGAGAGGGAGACGGTGGAAGCGAAGTCCAGCTTTCCGGAATCGAAGAAATCGAGCATGGTATCCTGGAGCACCTCGGTCCAGACGTTGAGGCCGCTGAACGGTCCATTGGCCAGGCCGCCGATGACGGCATTGGCGATGGAGCCGACCCCCGATTGCAGCGGCAGCAGGTTTTTCGGCAGGCGGCCGTTATCCACCTCGAACTTGAAGAAATCGATGATGTTATCGGCGATGGCTTTGGAGGTATCGTCCTGTTCGCTGAAGGAACGGCCGTTGTCGGGGTTCTTGGATTCCACAATGGCGACGATGCGATCGGTGTCGATGCGCACATAGGGCGAACCGGCGCGGTCATCGACCCGGCTGACCAGGAACGGGAGACGGTGGGGGGGATTGACCGGTTCGATGATGTCGTGAAGCCCCTCGAAGTTGGGGATGGCGGTGTTGATTTCGATAATGATCTTGTCGGCAATCTGCACAATCTCCGGTACTGCACCGCAGGAGGCGGTGAGAACCAGGCCGCCGTTTTCGGTTATGGCCGAACATTCAAGGATGGCTATGTCGAGACGGCCGCCGTTGTCCTTGGTGTAGAAGCCGTAACCAAGATCCTGGGCGAACATGGAGAGATGACGGTCCCCCATGCGGATGCGCCCTTCGTTGATGCCTGCCTGGATATTTTTGCCGGTCTGGTACGGCCAGCGGCGGTCGATCATGTTGAGCGATGCCCAGCGGTCTTCGGTCTCCACTCCAACGGATGCGCCGATGAAAAGGTTGAATTTCAGTTTTCCCTGCAGGCCGTTTTTTTCCACATGGTCGGCCAGGGCTATGGGCACCTGTTTCGGGTAACCTGCCGGGGTAAAGCCGGACCAGCCGATGTTCATTCCGTTCTTGAACAGGGGAATGACCTTATCCACAGTGGTGATCTTGGCGTGGAGGCTTGTTTTTCTGATTCTGTCATGAATTTCCGACATCTGCCTACTCCTCTTCCGAAAGAAATTTCTGCATCATATTGCAGGTCGAACGTTCGTTCGAATTCTGGGATATTAACATCTTAAAAAAGAGGCTGCAATGAAATTGTATACAATTGACAAGGTAGCGGGCGGGCTATGGCCGCGGTGTGCAACGCTTTGCTATTAGGCGAGGATTCCTTTGCCGAAGAGGTCCATGTAGTGGCGGATCACTTCATCATCGCGCTCAGGCGAATGACTGACGATCTCGCGGGTGGCAAGGGTGCTGAGGAAATAGTAATTGACCATGCCGACTATGGCCAGCACCGTATCTCCGGCCCCGAGCCCTTTGCGGAAATGGCCCAGGCAGGTTCCTTCCTCGATGATTTCCATTAGGATACGGATGATCTTCTTGATGGCCGGATCTACGATGGTGGCGAAATAGGGGGTGGGATTGGTGAGCTCGCTGGTGTAGAAGCGCATCAGATAGGGATACTCCCTGAAACGCCTGATACTCCAGCGGATGTAGGCCTCGATCTTTGCCACGGGGCTATCCTGCATTTCCCTAATAGCCTCGATCTGTTCGAAACAGGCGAATTGCTCCTGGAGAACCAGGGAATAGAGCCCTTCCTTGCCGCCGAAGTGGTAGGAGATCATGGAAATGCTGACCTCGGCGGCTTTGGAAAGCTCGCGGATGCTGACTCCGTTGAGGCCACGCTCGGCAAAGAGACGGGTGGCCGTTTCGATAAGATTGTTGCGGTAGTCTTTTTTTGCCATTTCTCACCTTTGGCGTTTCTGGTGGGAATATAGCCAAAAAGATGAGACATGGCAAATGATAAGAGGCCTCTGTTGGAATTCATGGAAAATGGAAGGCAGTCGCGACGTCGTCCGTTTGCTCTGTCGCCACAGCTGCGGAGCTTGCGGTGCTGTCCGCGTCATGCCGCACGATGCTTAGGCTAACCCTGTTCCGTTCCATACACGGCGGGTGTCCGCTCGCCGTTGCGGCTCGTCGCTCACTCCCCACGCCCGACTGCCTTCCTTGCAAATGCTGAAGAATAAAAAACCCCCTCGGCGAACCGAGGGGGCTAGTGCATTGCATCGCAGGTCTACATCTTTTGGATCAGGATGGCGCTCACCTTGCCGTAGTCTTTCGTGCTGGTGAAGGTGATGGTGATGGCTCCGTTAGTTACCACCACCGGCACCGAAACGTCATAAGCAGTGTTTTTGCCCACCTTCGCATAAATGTCCAGGTTGCTGATCATCGTCTGCCCATTGATGGCCACGTTGAATACCCGTTGGCCGGCGGCGGAGAAATATATCTCCGCGAACTTCAGCGTCACCAGGTAGTTGCCGTTCGCGGCCGGGATGGTGTAGGAAAAATTTCCCCAGCGTTCGCTCTGGTAGAGGGTGTCGTCGGTTGTGCCGGCGATGGCTGCTGTTGTCTTGGCCGCATAGCCACCCTTAAAATTGCCGTCTGCTTGATAGGGGTTGCCGGTGGAGTCAGTGAACTGGGCACCACCGCTGTTGGTGGCAAACAGGAGCGCCGAAGGGACGATCCTGATGGCGCTGATCTTGCCGTAGTCCTTGGTGCTGGTAAACCCGATGTTGATGGCGCCGTTGGTGACATTCACCGGAATAACCACATCATAGGCCGTGTTTTTGCCCACCTTGGCATAGATGTCCAGGTTGCTGATCACGGTCTGGCCATTGACAGTGACGCTGAAAACCCTTTGGCCGGCTGAGGAGAAGTATATCTCGGCAAATTTAAGCGTCAGGGTATAACTGCCGTTGGCCACGGGAATGCTGTAGGAGAAATTTCCCCAGCGTTCGCTCTGGTACAGGAGGTCATCCGTCGTGCCGGCAATGGCTGCGGTGGTTTTGCCGGTACTGCCGCCACTGAAGGCTTTATCGGTGCCATATATCGTTCCGGCGGCATCGGTGTACGCTGCTCCGCCACAGTCAACGGCAAAGGATGTGGCGGCTGTGACCGCAGTGAAGGTGGCCTGGATGGTGTGGCTGGCGTTCACGTTGCTGAAGGTATAACTCGAGGCGGTACCCACTGAGGCTCCGTCAACCTGCACAGCGGCAATGGAATAGCCGGCGGCGGGGGTGATGGTATAGGTTTGGGACATCCCCTGGGAGATGATGGTGGAGCCTGGCGGCGTTATGGAACCTCCAGCACCGGCTGAGGCAGTCAGGGTAAAGACGGGGACCGGAGCCGCAGGGGTGGCATAGAGCAGTTCATTGGAGAGGGCGCTGGCGAGCCCGGTAGTATCGTAAGCGCTGACGGCGAAGTAATAGGTGGTGGCATCGCTTAAGGTAGTGAAGGTGTAGGAGGTGGCGGTGCCTGCGTCGAAGTTGAGTGAGTAGTTGCCCGGCGCAGTTCCGGCGTAGACTCGGTAGCCTCCCACAGCGGTCAGGGGTGTTCCATCCACATAGGTGGTGGGTGGATCCCAGGCCAGTGTTGTCTGGGCTGCCATGGCATGCCCGGCACAAAGAGACGATGCCATGAGAAACAATGCACTTAATATCAGAGAGAGACGCAGAACACCTTTGAACCCAAGCTTTTTGGATACGAGCACGTTGGTGATACCTCCAGACGTTTGTGGCACAGGGTTTTGTTGGGCAGAGTAGAGATTACAAGAGTACGGGGAGGGCCTTTAATTTGATGTGACGGAAGTCACTTTTGCGGCAGAGAGGGATTTGGCGAACTTGCTGATTCTTCGCGAAGTTTCTGCAACAGTCCTGGATTCCTTGACATGGGCTTATATGGTAGTAGTATGAAAAATAGTTAAATTATTATTCTCTAATTTAATTGACTGCGCTCCATTTGTCCCGGTTTTACGGCGTTCCGCTAAAAATTCCCGACATTTGTAAAGGAACTTATGAAACGGACTCATTTCTTCAGCCTGCTCTTTGTCCTGCTTCTTTTATCTGCATGCATGTCCGGCCGCAGTAAGCCTCCTTCAGCCCAGTTACCAGTCCTTTCACCCGCCAATGCTCTTCAGGAGTATGTTATTCAACGGGGTGACCAGCTAGATATCAAATTTTTCTACAATCCGGAACTTAATGAGCTGGTTGCAGTTCGTCCTGATGGACGGATCTCTCTGCAACTGGTGAAAGAAGTTATGGTTGCAGGTATGACGCCGGCTCAACTTAATGAACAACTCACCACCAAGTATGCCCCCCTGATCAGAAAGCCGGAAATATCCATTATAGTCCGATCATTTACAGCTCAGAAAGTATTCGTCGATGGTGAAGTCAATAAACCAGGGCTTATAGGGCTAAATGACTCCATGACTGTCATTCAGGCAATATCACAGGCAGGAGGATTCAAGGATACAGCCAACCTTGATGAGGTTTTCATCATCAGAAGGGGTGGGGATAATTCATTCGTGACCACACCTGTAAATCTGAAACGCATCCTCAAAGATGGTGACAACATGCAGAATATCGTTCTCTTGCCCAATGACGTGGTCCTGGTGCCCAAATCGAATATAGCCAGCATCGATCTATGGGTGGATCAGCACATTCGTAAACTGGTACCGGTGCCGTTCGGTGTCGGCGTAGGTCCGTGATCAGCGAATAAAACAAAAAGGATCATTATGCAAAACTCGATTTATGGCCATGAAAATTCCAGCTTCACTCTCAAGGAAGCTCTAACTGTGATATTCAAGTACAAGACAGTAATACTTATTGTCTTTACTATTGTCACCACAACTGCAATTGGCATTGCATTCATGCAACCTCCAGTCTATGAAGCAAAGGCGAGCGTATTGCTAAAGATCGGTCGTGAATATCTTAACAGATCTGAACTTAGTGAAAGCAGTAAACCTGTACTATCAGTGAACCAAGAAGAGCTGACGACATCCGAAATTCAGATACTGAAAAATAACGCAATGATGAAAAATGTGGTTACGAGAGTGGGAATAGACAAGATATATCCTGAGCTCTCAAAAAATGTGTCAGGCAATATGAATCCGCTTGATGTTGCGGCTGAGAATCTGGAAAAACAGATCACTGTCGAAGGGGTAAAAAAATCAAATGTGCTGATGGTGTCTTTTCAACACACAGATCCCGCAGTGGCGGCCAAGGTGGTCAATACTCTGATCGAGCTTTTCAAGGAAAAGCATCTCCAGGTATACAGCGACCCGAAATCCTCATTCCTTGAAAAGCAGCTGGCAACCTATCAGACAAGACTGAGAGATTCGGAACAGAATCTTCAGGCATACAAACAGGCCCACATGGTGTATTCCCTCGACGAACAGCGCACCCTGCTGCTGGAACAGCGGTTCGGTCTGGACACACTGCTCAAGAACTCAGAACACTCCATCTATGAATCGGAAAAGAGGATCGCTTATCTGAAAAGGCAGTTGAAGGGTATTTCGGAGAGCAAAACCCGATATACCAACTCGGAGCGTGATCGCATAGTGGTGGACGCAAAGTCACGGTTACTGGCACTGCAACTGGAAGAGCACGAATTATTGAAAAAATATCAGGACGATAATGTACTGGTGGCAAATATCCGCAAAGAAACCGAACTGGTAAAAAATTTCATAAAGGAACAGGAAGAAGACATATACGGAAAGGCCAAAAGCAGTAATGTCATTTATCAGAACGTTGAAATGGAACTTATCAAGGCGGAAACGGAACTCACTTCACAGAAAGGAAGACTTGCCTCATTGCGCCAGCAGTTGCGCCAGGTCGACAAGAACATTCAATCACTGGACTTGAGCGAAAAAGGACTACAGGAATTGAAGCGCGATCAGCAGTTGAATGAGAAGAACTACCAGATCTATCTGACTAAAACCGAGGAGGCCCGTATAGCGGAAAACATGGACCGGCTGAAAATTGCCAACATCAGTGTCATTCAGGATGCAGCTGTGTCGGGGAACCCGGTCAAACCCAATAAACTTTTATACTCGGCAATCGGTATTGTATTTGGGTGCATTTCTGGTGTCGGGGTCGCCTTCCTGTCCGAGTCCAGAGCACGAACGTTCTCCAATCCCCTTGCCGTCGAAAGACTCCTGGGAGTGCCGGTCCTTGCGGTCGTCTGCAATGAGGAAGGCTAGGACATGTACCTGGACTTTTTCAATCTGCAAAAAGAGCCGTTTAACATAACCCCTGACCCAGATCTGCTCTTTTTGAGCAATTCAAATAAGGAAGCTCTGGCAGCGATCATCTACGGGGTCGTCCAGAGAAAGGGCTTTGTGGCAATTACCGGGCAAATCGGGGTGGGCAAAACTACCATCATTCGATCGTTCCTGGAAAGCAAGTATGGCTCGAACCTGAAGATCATCTATATCTTCAACGCGAACCTTTCCTTCAAAGCGCTGCTGAAGACCATATTCCGGAACCTGGGCCTTTCTCCCGGTTCGGAAGAAGTCTTCGAGATGGTTAACGAGCTTCATCAGATATTGATTGACCTGTACAAGCGTGGGGCGAACGTCGTTCTGATAGTTGATGAAGCTCAGAACATGCCGGTTGAGACCTTGAGAGCATTGCACATGCTCTCAAACCTGGAGACGACAGCGGACAAGCTGATCCAGGTCGTTTTATGCGGTCAACCTGAACTGGATGACATTCTGGACGGTCATTTATTGCGGCAGCTCAAACAGCGGATTGCCATCAGGGCGATTATTCAGTCGCTGACGAAAGAAGAAAGCCTTGCGTACATTCGGCACAGGCTGTCAAAAACAGCTGTCCATGGTGCCGAAATATTCACCGCTGGAGCATTGAAGGAGATCATCGGCAAAGCAAATGGCATTCCACGGGTCATCAACACCCTGTGCGACAACTGTCTCATTACTTCTTTCGGCAGGCAGGAAAGAAGGGTGACACAGAAGTTAGCCAGAGAGATCATTAGGGAAACAGCCAGCGTAAGGCCTGTTAACAACGCATCAAGGAGAAATCTTGCTGTTGTGTCGCTGGTGGCGGCAATGATGGTCCTGTTCGTCTTTGCCGATGATGTGGCGCGAGTGGTGCAGTCAGCCTTTGCTGCGAAGAACATGCAGGGCCAGATAAGGACGCAGCCGGCTGCTCCAGTTGCCCCATTGCCGCCTGGTAGTGCCAATGTGCAGTCACTGGAAGAGCCAAAGAAACTGATTGTTTCCAAGGTTGTCAGAAAAGGGGACACACTGGCGCGTCTTGTCAACCAGACTTATGGCTCCGTCAATGACCGGCTGATCGGGATGGTGCTGGATATTAATCCGCAGATTCTTGACAGAGACCAGATCAAAGAGGGGGAAAAGATCGCATTTCCTCCCCCTGATAACTGATCAGTTCAGAACACTCAGCTGCATTATGTCAGGAGAACCGTGATGAGCAATATTTATGAAGCGTTGCAGCAGGCAAACAATGATAAGAGACCCGAAATCTTCCCCGGTTCGGATGTGAAGCCGCCACTGCCTGGATCGGCGCCAGGGTTTGCCAATCAAAGTGACTACAAGACAATTGGCACCGATGCTGAGATGTACAATCTCCATCAGAACATCGATTACCTGCTTCCCGAACCGGCAAGGAAGATAATTCAATTTATTGCCGCCGGGGAGAGGGAAGGGGTCTCGACCATCGTCCGCCGTTTTGCCCAGACAGCCATCACAAATTTCGGCAAAAAGGTACTTATAATAGATGCTGCACACCATAACCCCACGCAGCACCTCTTTTTCAAGGTTGATTGTTCCGCAGCCCGCTATGGACAGAAGCAAACTGTCTGCTTTCCTGTGGCTGACAAAAGCCTTTTTCTTTCACCACTGTCGGCTCAGCATGCATTGATCCCAAGGGTCCATGACCGTGAGGAGACCTTGGGAGTATTCGCCCAGCTGCGGGAACAATTCGACATGGTGCTCATCGATTCTTCGCCGGGAACGACTTCCCCCACCAGCATCGCGCTGTCACGCTATGCAGACGGCGTTGTCATGGTCGTCGAGGCAGATAAAACATCAAGGCTGGTGGCAGAGAGCCTGAAGGAAAAAATCAGCCGAAATGGCGGGAACTTGATGGGGATCATCCTCAACAGGCGAAGATTCCACATACCGGAGTTCATTTACAAGCGTCTCTGAGAAAGGTTTGCGCCGTCTAAATCCAGGCAGCACCGGATCCCTGGAAAGGCCAGGAGGAAGACATGCAACTGACAAGCGGTGTTGGGTTCATAGATCGTGAGTATGGCATCTACAGCGAGGAGTATTTCACTGAGGCATTATGCCGCGAGCGGAAAAGATCGGAACGTTCAAACAGACCGTTCGTCCTCATGTTGGTGGAATTCAAGGATCGCCTCGTAACGGCTGGAACTGGCATAGCCGGCAAAGTAGTTGACATAGTATCGGAATCAGTCCGTGAAACGGATGTGCGAGGCTGGGTGAAGCGATCCTCCACAATCGGTGTGCTTATAACGGATATTGCCATGGACGCCATAGCCCCGGTAACAAAGAAGATCCAGGCTAAGGTCGCCGAAAAGTTGCATAAAATTCCGTTGAAACACATCTCCATTTCCTTCCAGATTTTTCCCGAAAACAATATATCTGAGCAGGGCCAACCGTTCAGTCTGCTGTTCTATCCCGATGTTCTCAAAAGCAATGATTCGCGCAAGGGGTCGGCCATCATTAAGCGTCTGATCGACATTATCGGCAGTGTTGCGGGGCTAATACTGTTTTCTCCTTTGTTTGCGGTTATTTCGGTGGCGATTAAGCTCAATTCCAAGGGGCCGGTCATTTTCAGACAGGAACGGTACGGACAGTACGGGAAAAAGATCACCTTCCTCAAGTTCAGGTCAATGTATGTCAATAACGATGATGCCATTCACCGTCAGTATGTAAAAAGACTCATCGAGGAAGGCGATGACCGGAGCAATGATAGCAGCGGCTCACAGAAGTTTTACAAGATCAAGCATGACCCACGGGTAACGGCGGTAGGACGATTTTTGCGAAAAACGAGCCTTGACGAACTTCCCCAATTTTTCAACGTTCTCATGGGAGACATCTCTCTGGTGGGGCCACGACCGCCGATTCCCTATGAGCTGGAAAACTATGCGCTATGGCACCGCCACCGTATCCTGGGAATAAAGCCGGGACTGACCGGCATGTGGCAGGTGAAAGGGCGCAGCTCCACGACCTTTGACGGCATGGTGCGTCTCGACCTCAAATATATTAGGGAATGGTCCCTCTGGCTTGATTTAAAACTCATGCTCCTGACCCCAATGGCAGTGGTCAGGGGCAAGGGGGCATGCTGACATGGTTTTAATTACACTGCTAAGAAAGAAAGGAGCATCTAGATGCTGAACATCGGTGTTATCGGCTACGGCTACTGGGGGCCGAATGTCGTCCGCAACCTGAATGAAGCTCCCGGAGCAAAAGTCGTGGCCATATGCGATCTGGAAGAGAAGGCTCTCAGTCGTGCCGCAAAAAAGTATCCCCGAATGGTCACGACACAGGATTACAAAACGATTCTGGCGGACAAGGACATTGATGCCGTAGCTGTGACGACACCTGTTTCAACACACTTCGAGCTTTCCCGGATGGCACTGAATAATGGGAAGCATGTCTTCATCGAAAAGCCTTTCACTGCTTCCGTTGAACAGGCAGAAGAACTGCTTGAACTGGCAGAAAAGAAAAATCTGAAACTGATGGTTGATCACACGTTCATTTTCACCGGTGCGGTGAAAAAGATAAAGGAACTCATAGATGACAATACCTTGGGCGAACTCTACTATTTCGACTCGACCAGAATCAATCTTGGCCTTTTCCAAAGGGACGTAAATGTTGTCTGGGACCTGGCCATTCATGATCTTGCCATACTTGATTTTCTCACGGGAAAATCGCCAAGTGCAGTGACAGCCACAGGTATTTCCCACTTTTACGATGAACTCGAGAATCTGGCCTTCATCACCCTGTATTACCCCGATAACTTCCTGGCCCACATCAATGTCAACTGGCTTTCGCCCGTCAAGATACGGACCACTCTGCTAGGGGCCCAGAAAAAGATGCTTGTATGGAACGATCTTGTCTCTGACGAAAAGATCCGAGTGTACGACAAGGGCATCGAAGGAGATTTGACGAAAGAAATGTCCTATAAAACCCGGATCAACTACCGTTCAGGTGATATGTGGGCACCGAAAATTGACCAGATAGAGGCATTGAGCCATGAGGCAGAATATTTCATTCAATGTATTGAAAACGACCTTACTCCCATAAACGATGGTGCGGCAGGTTTGAGAACGGTGAAGATACTGGAAGCTATAATCAAGTCCCTGAAAAAAGGGGGTGAACTTGCTTATCTATGACTTTTACCTCTGAAGTATTTTAGATCACTACAATGGAGGATGTCCCTATGACAGAATTTCTTTGCATAGCCGACGATGTAATACTGGCCAGTAACGTCAAGCTTTCAAAATTCATAAATCTGTATGGTTGTACCATAGGTGCCAATACAAAGATCGGCGCATTTGTGGAAATACAGAAAAATGCCTTTGTCGGCAGCAACTGCAAGATATCCAGCCATACATTCATCTGTGAAGGCGTAACCATAGAAGATGATGTATTCATTGGACACAATGTGACTTTCATCAACGACCTCTATCCACGGGCGACTACCGGCGACGGAAAACTGCAGACAGAGGCGGATTGGCAATGCAATACCACGCTGATAAAAAAGGGGGCCTCCATTGGTTCCAGTGCGACCCTTCTATGCGGAGTAACCATTGGTGAGAATGCCATTGTCGGAGCAGGCAGCGTGGTGACCAAAGATGTTCCTGCTAACGCGATCGTTGCCGGGAATCCGGCGCGACTTCTGAAAATACTGGGGAAAGAGGAGTCAAAACATGAACGTCCCGTTTCTCGATCTCAAGAGCCAATATCAATCAATATCTGAAGAAATTGAAACCGCAATCCGCCATGTCCTGAATGCAACGGCATTCTCCGGAGGACCATTCGTGGAGCGTTTCGAGGATCAATTTGCCGCATTCAGCCAATGCCGGCATGCCATTGGTGTGGGCAGCGGTACCGAAGCGATCTGGCTTGCGCTCATGGCTCTGGGCATTGGTCGGGGGGACGAGGTCATTACCGTTCCGAATACCTTTATAGCCACGGTCGAGGCCATTAGTCTTTGCGGCGCCACCCCTGTTTTCGTCGATGTCGATGAACGGAGCTATACGATGGACCCTGCCCAGCTTGAGAGGGCCATCACGCCGCGAACCAAGGCGATCATTCCGGTACATCTCTACGGGCAGATGGCTGACATGGACCCGATCATGGCGATTGCCAATACGCACGGCCTTTATGTGATAGAAGACGCATGCCAGGCGCACGGGGCAGAATACCGGGGCAGACGGGCAGGATCCATTGGCAATGCCGGTTGCTTCAGCTTCTATCCCGGCAAGAACCTGGGGGCTTACGGTGAAGCCGGCGGAGTAGTGACCCATGATGACGAATTGGCAGCGAAGATCAAGATGTTGCGCGACCATGGCCAGTCAAAGAAATACTCCCACGCCATGATTGGGGTGAACAGCAGGATGGACGGGCTCCAGGGCGCCGTGCTGGGCGTGAAGCTGAAGTACCTCGACTCCTGGAATGATGGGCGCGCCAGGAACGCCGGGCTTTATCGACGGCATCTGGCGGGGGTAGACAGCGTAGTGCTGCCCGAAAAATTGGACTACGCCCGTCACATCTACCATATATTCGCGGTCCGCGTGCAGAATCGCGAAGCATTCATGGATGCCCTCAAGGAACAGGGCATTGCCAGCGGCATTCATTATCCTGTTCCGGTCCATCTTCAGGGTGCCTACAAATTCATGGGCAAGAAGAGAGGGAGCTTTCCGGTGGCGGAAAAATGCGCGGATGAAACAGTTTCCCTGCCCATGTTCCCGGAGCTGAAGGAGGAACAGATCGAACATACGGCCGATGTGATCAAAAAATTCATACGTCGCTCGCCGGGTGGGAGATAATGCCTTATCAGCGGGACAATCAGGCGGAGAAGGCATTGGCGATACCCGATTCAACAGGTGATTGTGCGAACGGGTCCCAGCTTTCCCTGGCTATTATCGATCCTCTCCAACACCCACAATGGGACGATCTGCTGCTTTCTCTGGAGGGCTGCTCCTTTTTTCACACCACCGGCTGGGCCCGCGTTCTCTCGGAATCGTACGATTACACTCCCCTCTACTTTGTCTTGTATGGCAGTGACAGGCTCGAAGCGGTCATTCCTGTCATGGAGGTGAAAAGCATCCTTACCGGATGTCGGGGGGTTTCTTTGGCCTTTACCGATTATTGCAGGCCCATTGCCGGGGATCAGCGACAGTTTGACCATTTGCTCAAATCCATTGTCGCCTACGGCAAAAAGGCAGGATGGCAAACTATAGAGTTAAGGGGAGCGGGGGAATTTCTCCCGTCTGCAACGGCATCGGCTTCCTATCTGGGTCATGTGCTGGAGCTCTCCCCAGACGAACAGCAAGTCTACAGACGCTTCAGGGGCAGCACGAAGCAAAACATCAAGAAAGCGAATGCGGCAGGAGTGGAAATTAACATATGTGACACACCTGCTGCCCTGGAGGTGTTCCAACGTCTTAACTGCATCACCCGCAAAAAGCACGGAATGCCACCACAGCCGGACCGTTTCTTCAGGAACGTAGGTGAACACGTGATAGCAAAGGGAAAAGGGTTCATCGTGCTGGCGAGCTGCGGGAAAAAGCCGATCGCAGCTTCGGTCTTTTTTCATTTCGGCAGGACCGGAGTTTACAAATATGGGGCATCGGACGATACCCATCAGCATCTCAGGCCTAATAACCTGGTGATATGGGAGGCGATCAAATGGTTCTGCAGAAATGGGTTCGAGTCTTTCTGTTTTGGCAGGACGGACCCGGGAAACAACGGGTTGCGACAGTTCAAAAACGGCTGGGGCACAAGGGAAACTACCATACATTACTACAGATATGATCTGCGCAGAGACAGTTTCGTGCCAGGAGAAATCGAGCTGGACAGCCGTTACACCCGGCTGCTTGGCAAGCTTCCCATCCCCCTGCTGAAAACGCTGGGGTCACTGTTGTACCGGCACAAGGGCTGATCATGATTTCTACGACAAAACCGGTCACGCGCCGAGTCTATTATAAGCTCAAACCGTGGATTCCCAGAGAGCTGCAGATCTGGATCAGGCGATTGAATATGGCCGGCAGACTCAGGCAATGCAGTGATATCTGGCCCATAGACCATAATACCGGTCAGAAGCCTGCGGGGTGGACAGGATGGCCTCAGGGAAAGCGGTTTGCTTTTGTCTTAACCCATGATGTGGAGGCTGTTCGGGGCCGTGACCGCTGCATGATGCTTGCGAACCTTGAAAGCGGCCTTGGTTTTCGCTCCTCTTTCAACTTTGTCGGTAAGGGTTACCCGGTTTCAAAGATCCTTCGCCGTCGTCTGGTTGCCAGAGGATTCGAGGTGGGGCTTCATGGGCTTGTTCATGACCATCAACTGTACGAATCAGAGGATTCCTTCAGGCAGCAAGCCGTGCAGATCAACAGGATTTTGAAGGCATGGGGAGCCGTTGGCTTTCGCTCGCCATGCATGTATCACAACCTTGACTGGCTTCGCCAACTGGATATGGAGTATGACTCCTCTACATTCGACACTGATCCTTTTGAACCGCAGCCCGATGGCGTGGGTACCATTTTCCCCTTTCATGTGCCGGGCAACGGCTGTGGGCAAGGCTATATGGAGCTGCCATATACACTGCCCCAGGACTTCACCCTGTTTGTCCTCCTCAAGGAAAAGACCATAGACATATGGAAAAGGAAGCTGGATTGGATTGCTGCACAGGGGGGGATGGCTCTGCTTAACGTGCACCCGGATTATATGAGTTTAAATGGGACCAGGCCCGCTTGCGATGAGTACCCGGTCGCTTTTTACGAGGAATTGCTGGAGTATGTCGCATCGAGATACCGGGGGGCATATTGGCACGTGCTGCCCAGGGACGTCTCCAGCTTCTGTTACGGACGTCTCGTCAAACGGACAATCTCTGCAGCCGACCAGGTTTCCTGTGAATCATCGATGAACAAGGCGGTGGTTCAATGGACATGACGAAGGCTAAGGGCGACTGCGACGGGCAGCACCGGCCTGAGGTCGCCGCAGTCATTCTTTCATCCCATACTACAGCCCTTGGCGTGATCAGGTCCCTGGGCATGATGGGGGTTCCGATTACCAATGTCTATTACCAGCGGCAGGACATGGGCTATGTTTCCAGATATGTGAGTAAGCGTGTATCTGCTCCGCATCCGGAAAGAAACGAGGAGCAGTTCATTGCCCTGTTGGTGAGCCTGGCTACGAGCGAAAAGCAGATTCTCGTGCCTGCGGATGATGCAACACTGTCGGTTGTTTCACGGTACCTGGCGGTGCTGGAGAAGCATTACATTGTTGCATGTACCGATTGGAGCGTTGCCGAACTTTTCATTGACAAGAAGTATACCTACGAGTTGGCAGAGCGAGAGGGAATCCCGGTTCCGAGAACCCTCGTTCCCTCAAGCAAGGAGGATGTGGAGCGCTTTGCCTCGAAGGTGATATATCCGTGTCTGGTCAAACCAAGACAGAGCCACCGCTATTTTGAAGCCTTCAGAAAGAAGATGGTCAAGGTGGAGAGCAAGGGAGAACTCGTTGCAGCCTATGATGAGGCTGCAAACGCGGGAATCGGCGTAATGCTTCAGGAGTATATCCCCGGTGACGATACCAGGGGGATCAACTATAACGCCTATTTCTGGGAGGGCAAAGCATTGGTTGAATTTACAGCCGAGAAGGTAAGGCTGGCACCTCCTGGCTTTGGTGTTCCTTCCGTTGTAAAAAGCAAGGATGTACCTGAGGTTGCGGGATACGGACGCAGGCTCCTGCGAGCGTTGAGGTTTCGCGGTTATGCCTGCACTGAATTCAAAAAAGACCCCAGGGATGGAACATACAAACTCATGGAGATCAATGGACGGCACAACCGCTCGGCCCTGCTGGCTCTCCGCTGCGGCATCAACTTTCCCTGGTTCCAGTACCGGCACCTGGTTGATGGAAAGGTGCCTTCTATCGATTTCCCGCCCATCTTGCGGGAAAACATCTATTGGATCGACGAGTTCAAGGATGTGGGGCGACTGACCGGAAAACCAGGGTGCAGTCTTCTCTCTTTTGCGCGTCCTTACCTGGCACCCCATGTATTTGCCGTTTTTGCCCTCAATGATTTCAAGCCTTTCATCAAGAGATGCGTCGATTCCGTGAGAGTTCTGGCCAGCTTCGTAGCTGCTCCGGAAAAATAGAAAAGAGGGGCGCGAACAAATGTGAAAGATCACCGATTACCAAAGCTTCCACGAAAGGCACCGGATCATGGTTTGGTTCGGACATTGAGGTTGAGGAGCATCATAATGTTATACCCCACGAGGCGTTGTTATGAGGACTCGTAAAAAGATATGGATCGACCTTGATAATTCGCCCCACGTCCCATTTTTCAGACCGATAATCAAGGAACTGGAAAGAAAGGGGTATGGGGTGGTTGTTACAGCCAGAGACTGTTTCCAGGTTTGCGGCCTTGCTGATCTCCTGAAAGTCCCATACAGGCGGATAGGGCGTCATTACGGCAAAAACAAGTTGATTAAAGTTCTTGGCCTTGCAGTGAGAGCCATACAACTGGGACCAACGGCAATACGCGAGAAACCCCATCTCGCTCTGTCCCATGGTTCGCGCTCCCAGTTGCTGGTGGCGAACATGCTGGGCATCCCGTCGGCACTGATATTTGATTACGAGCATGCCAAACGGCTGCCGTTTGTTCATCCCGATGCCGTGATAGTGCCCGAGGTGATACCGGAGCATTCCCTTCGCAAGCATTCCTATGTCGGCAAGTATCCAGGGATCAAGGAAGATGTCTATGTACCTGACTTCACGCCGACAGCTGGAATCCTGCAACAACTCGGGATAAAGTCAGGGGAAATCGCCGTTACTGTCCGACCGCCTGCAACGGAGGCTCATTATCACAGGCATCAGACTGACGAGCTTTTTGAAGCGGTGATGGAGCAGGTGACAGCCCGTGATGAAGTGCGCATGGTTCTGTTGCCGCGAAACGAGCGCCAGGGTGCGGAGATCAGGGAGAAGTGGCCGGAACTTTTTCGCAGCGGCAAAGTACTGATCCCTGAACTTGTTGTCGACGGGTTAAACCTGATCTGGCACTCGGATGTGGTGATCAGCGGCGGTGGGACGATGAATCGAGAGGCAGCTGCACTTGGGGTGCCTGTTTACAGCATTTTCCGCGGGGAAACCGGGACAGTCGACAGGTACCTTGCCGACAAGGGCCGGCTGACGCTGCTGCAAAGCGTGCAGGACGTCCAGACGAAGCTGATCCTGGAAAAATGGAATCGCCCGCCCAAGCCTGTTAAGGGGAGCCGGCCTGCGTTGGGCAGAATCGTCGATCAACTCGTTGCCATACTGGAAAACCGGACCTGATTTCCTCCCTTGAGGGATCGGAGTGTGCTAGTGGGAGGCTCCAGGCATGCAGTTATCGTGGATTCATGATGCAAGAAAGCGGTTTGACAAGGTTTTCCCTGCCGAGTCCCTGCGTAAGAGGTTTACGGTGGGAGTTTCATGGGTCATGTCGGGTTCGTTGTTCAGGCAGGCAGCAAGTTTTTTGGCGGGCATCTATGTCGCCCGCATTCTTGGTGTGGCAGACTTCGGCAAATTGGCCATCATCCAAAGCACGGTGCTGATGGTTTCCAACTTCGGCCAGGCCGGAATCGGTCTTTCCACCACAAAATATGTGGCCAGTACCCGATCAACAGATCCAGAACGGGCAGGCCGAATCATTGGCTTTTCGTTGACGTTTGCCTGCGTTTCTTCCCTCTTGGCAGGCGCCATCCTGGTCATTTTGTCAGCGCCCATCTCTGAAAAGCTCTTACCGGGGGGGGACCTTTCGATGCAATTGGGGATTGCCAGCGGCTGGATCATGTTCGAGATTGTCAGTCTGCTTCAGCTGAGGATGCTGGCCGGACTTGAATCATTTCGCGGAAGTGCCCATGTCACCCTCTACCAAGGGATACTGCTGCTGCCGGTCGTAGTCGCAGGCGGATTTTGGGGGGGATTGAACGGAACTATCGTCGCCTATTCCCTGGTGAGCCTGCTGGGATGTGTTGCCGGTCAAATAATCCTGTGGAGGGAGTGCCGGCGCCTGCATATAAGAATTGCATTCCGGCGGCTATGGGAGGAACGATGCATCCTGCGAATGTCAACCATGGTCTGGCTCAGCGCCATCGCCTTGAACGTCACCAACTGGCTGGTCGGGATCCTGCTTGCACGCCAACCGGGCGGCGTTACGGAATTTGCCCTCTTCAATGCCGCCAGCCGCTTTCAAAACGTGCTGGTATTTCTGCCGACCAGGGTTTTTCACGTCTCCGTGCCTGTTCTGGCCAATCTCCAGGCTGAAGGGAGCCGGCGCCGCTTTGCCAGGGTACTTCTTTGTGCAGGTGGAATTACCATGGGAGTGACTGTAACTGGTGCATTACTATTCATGCTCTTTTCAGACCAGCTGATGTCGTGGTACGGGAAGGATTTTGCCCAAGGGGGGAAGGTACTGGGGATGGTCGCCGTTTTATGCATTGTCAGCTCTCTCTGGACTATTGCCACTGCCGGATTATGGGCGGCAGAACAATCCCGGCAGATGCTTTTCCTGGACATCTTCCGCGGCTTTCTCCTGATAAGCTTGTGTTTGGCCGGGCCGGTCGCCACCGCTCAAGGATTGGCACTTGCCCATGTCATCAGTTATGGCGCTGGTGTCATTCTCCTGCTCCTTGTCCTGTACCGTTACCTGCGCCAGCCATGGCCTGCAAGAGAAGTTGTATCCCGAAAAGAGCAGCAGGAGGTGGCATCATGATGGCTACTGTGGTAGGTCGCAATCACGACTCAATGGACCGGAGCAACGGCTCTTGCAAAGTGACGGCAGGTCTGGCTGTTGTGGGTCTGGTTGCATCCTGGCTGGCTTGGATACTCCTGGCTCAGTCCATCGGTGATACTGCTGAAGAAGGACTTACCGATCCTCAGGGCAAGCCATTCATTTATTATGTCTTGCACGGCCTCGGCATTCTGGCGACCACCTCTGCCGGTGCCGTAGCGGCAATAACGGGAGAATTTCACAGGCTGAGCCGATCTGGCCGGCTGTGCTTCTGGCTGCTGGTCGGTACTGCTTTCACCTGGGCTGCAATTACCTATGGTCCGGCAGATTATGGTTCGTACAAGGCATTGGGTGCAACCGGCCCTTTTGTATGGCTTAGCTGCATAGCCTTTTTTGCGGGCATGAACAGGAATGCGTGGCAGATACTGGAGCCGGTAATCCGTTGCATTGCATACCTGACGGCGGTGCTGGCACTGTACGCCATCGTCAAGGACCACAGGGTAGTCACCGAGAGATGGTTTTCAGCACCTGTCTATTACATGGTGCTTCTCATGTGGTTTGGGGGATGGACGTTTCTCAGCTCCTGGAAGAGTCGGTCCTGGCGGCTGTTGCTGGGTTGTTTCCCTTTCGTCGTTTTCGTAATGACTACCATTATTACTCAGACTCGTTCCTGGTTCCTGATGTCGATCCTTCTCCTGCTCGGCTTCCTCTTAGTTTCCCGATGCTCGCGCCACCAACAGGTCCGATCAAGGCCCAAGATGCTGGCAGTGTTCTGCCTCTTGGCGCTTCTGTTCATGATGGCGGGGTTCGTGCTGAAGGACAACCTTTCTCAGTCCATTACCGCCTTCGAAGAACGCGCTTTAAACGATACCCGCTCCGGGCAGTACGCAGAGTTCTTTTCCCAGGTGCCGGTCTCGGATCTGGTTATCGGCAGGGGGCCCAATGGCAGCTGGGATTGGGACGGAAAGGACTATCAGTTCTTCGACAATGCATTGCTCTGGACGGCATTTATTGGTGGCCTGCCAACCTTGGTTTCTTATCTGGTGCTGATTGTTTTTCCCGGATTCAAGGCCTTGAAGGGAGGAGCGACAGGTGATGACGGGGCAACCGCTGTTCTCGTCGTCTTGTGGGGGCTGGCCTGTACCGGATTCAGCACCTACACCAATCCTTCCCTTACAAGCTATTCATACCTCATCTGTCTTCTGGCCGGCCGTTGCGCAGGATTTTGGGCAGAGAGAGGTGCCGTTTCAGTGGCAACGGCAGAGATCCGTTCATGCTGGCCAACAGCCGTGCCGCAAAAGCAACGAACCGCTGCTTGTCACGTTTCCCCCAATGGAGGCGAGGCATGACCCATAGCGAAGCTTCCCTTCACGGGCTTCGGCGACAATCCACCCATGTTATCTGCATCTGCCGGGGTATCGGCTTTCCCTTCGGAATGGCCCAGACGCAGCGGATTCGTATGATCGGCAAGGCGGCCACTTCACAGGGGCTGAAGTTCACCGTTTTTCACATTGGCGGAAGCCCTTCAGGGTTGAATCAACAAGTAACTGGAACTTTCGAGGGAATTGCCTACGATTATTTTCCTGCAACGCTGTCAAGACCTGCCAATCCAGTGCTGAGGAAGGCAACCTGTCTGTACGGAGTTCTGTGCATCATTAAGAGGCTGAGTCAGATAAGGTCGAAGGATAACCAGGTTTGTATATATGCATGGCTTGGCAGAGGAATGTTCGGCATTGCTTGCAAATCACTGCTGCGCCTGTTCCGCTTGCCTGTCGTCCAGGAGTATAACGAGTGGTGGCCTGGAAGACTTGAATGGGTAAAAGGTGTGGTCAATCTTGCCCTTACCCAGGGGACCCTTGCCATTTCCAGGACCATAGAGGACCGGCTGGAAGGGATCTGCTCAGGTTTTTCTATTTCCAACAAGATAATGAGAGTGCCGGTACTTGCTGACGTCGACATTTTCGGTCATCCCCTTGACGGGGCTAAAAAAATGCCCGAGCAGCCTTATCTCCTGTGGTGCGGTAATGCCGATGCCTATATGCGGGACATACAGTTCATGCTCCAGGCGCTCAAGCTGGCCCTCGGCACGGGTGGCAGGTGCTCCCTGATATTGGCCGGCTCCAAATCCGATAATGCGGAAGAGGCGGTTAAACGCCATGTGGACAGTCTTGGCCTTCCCCGAGAAGCAGTCCGCATGACCGGCTATGTGGATGACAAGGAGCTCAGGCGGCTGATGGGGGCGGCGCAGGCCCTTCTTCTTCCCCTTTGGGATGATGACCGCTCCCGATGCAGGTTTCCAAACAAGCTGGGTGAATACCTTTCCAGCGAAAGACCGGTCATCACCTGTGGTATTGGTGACTTGGGCGAATTCCTTACTGATGGGTGCACCGCCCACCTCTGCCGCCCGGGAGATGCTTCCGAGTTTGCGGAACGTATACGGGCTGTTCTGGCCGATCCGGCAGAGGCCGGACGGATCGGCAAGAGGGGACGCGAGCAGGCCTTGCAATTCCTGGATTGGCGTAGCAGTGCTTTCAGAATTTCGCGGTATTTCACCACGATTTCTGCAGGCCGAAAATATTCTTCTCTGGAGACCTGATATGGCGGAGATAGTGATCGGTGGCGATATATGCCCCATCAATCGCAACTTGCCCTATTTCGAAGCGGGAGATGCTGCTGCTCTGTTCAACGATCTGCTTGTGGAATTCCAACGGGCGGATCTTTCCATTGTCAACCTGGAATGTCCGCTGATAGACAAAGAAACTCCGATCCGCAAGTCCGGACCAGTTCTGGGAGCAGGGCGATCTGTTGTCCAGGCACTGCGAAACGCCCACATACACATTGCCAACCTGGCCAACAATCACATTCTCGATCATGGCTTCGAAGGATATCAAAGCACGGTATCCGCCTGTAAAGATGCCTCCATTGCCATCGTTGGCGGTGGGGAAAATCTTCAGCAAGCACGGGAGATGCTGATCAGAGAGGTAGGCGGAGTACGACTCGGCATTTTGGCCTATGCGGAAAGGGAATTTTCCATTGCCCGGGCGCATTTACCAGGGGCTAACCCGCTGGATCTTGCTGCATTCCGTAGAGCGATCCGACACTACAAGGGACAATATGACTACCTGATCGTCCTTCTCCATGGCGGCATTGAACATTATTCATATCCAAGCCCGCGGCTGCGGGATACGTGCCGGTTTATGATAGAAGAGGGTGCCGGTGCCGTAATCTGCCAGCATTCCCATTGTCCCGGCTGCTATGAAAACTACGAAAACGGTCATATCGTCTATGGTCAGGGTAATCTGCTGTTTGACCGCTTTCCGTACCGCGGCGAGCCTTTTTATCAGGGCTTCCTGGTCAGGCTGAAGGTCATGGCCGAGCCGACTTCGACCATTTTGTTTATTCCGTACCGCCAGTCAGATGTCCAGCCTGGAGCACGCAAGATGGAACCGGGAGCGGCACTGCAATTCATGAAGGAATTCAATGAGCGGTCTGGAAAGATAGCCTCTCAGGATTTCGTGGAAGCGCAATGGGAGGAGCTGTGCAGGAAGAAAAAAAATGAATACTTCAGTGCACTGCGCGGCCACAGTCGGCCGCTCCGTTATCTGAACAGAAAGATGTCCTTTACCGACAATATTTACACCCCGCAGGGGCTGCTCTGCCTGCAGAACATGATCCGGTGCGAGTCGCACCGGGAAACCCTGGAAACGCTGTTGAACGGGATGCTGAAAGGGTAGAGGTGCAAATGAGACGCTTACTGAAACGCTATTCCTTGTACATGAAGCAAAGAGACTTGTTTCCGGGGCTGAGGCAAGCAGTTCAGAGACATTTCAATCTCATCGAGCTGCGCACCGCCCATTGGGCTGCGAAGAATCCGTATGACGAAAGATTCGACGTTTCCGAATATGTCTCTCCCTATCCATTCACTTTTGGCATTGTCAAAGAGTTCTGGCACAACCACCGATTCTATATCCGCGCCTGCCGCGAATTGAAGGTTTCTTACCGGGTGCTGGACCTGACTAGGCCTGACTGGCTTGAAACAGTTACGCAGTCGGCGTGCGATGCATTTCTCGTTGTTCCTTCGGTAAATTTCAGCTTCTGGAAACAGATGTACGACGAACGCATCCGCGTGCTCGTCGAAGTGCTGGGGAAAAGGGTTTTCCCGTCATACGAAGCCATGTGGATGTGGGAAAGCAAACGACGGATGCACTATTGGCTCAAGGCTAACGGGATACCTCACCCTGAAACGTGGATTTTCTATGACCGGAAGGAGGCGCTTGGTTTTGCCGATACGGCGCCTCTCCCTCTCGTCTTCAAAAGCGATATGGGATCGGGAGCATCGGGAGTGATTATTTTCCGTGACCGGGGTCGTCTTCGCCGGCACATCAATATCTGTTTCCGCAAAGGGTTCACCAACTACCGTCGGGGGCCCACAGACCGAGAGACAGGCACCATTTTTCTGCAGGAGTATTTGCCCGATGCACGCGAATGGCGGGTTGTCAGGATAGGGGCATCATACTTCGCCTTTGAGAAAATGAAGGCGGGGGAATTCCACAGTGGCTCGCACTTGAGGTCTTTTGCACGGCCATCCTCTGTGCTGCTTTCCTTCGCGAGAGGCGTTTTCGACACGGGAGACTTTTCCAGCATGAGTCTCGATATTTTCGTCACCAGGGACGGCAGGTATCTGGTGAACGAATTGCAAACTTACTTCGGCATCCAGGACAACCACGAAATGTGCGTTGTCGACGGCGTCCCGGGCAGGATGGTCCACGACCCCCAACACGGCACCTGGGCGTTCCAGGCAGGCAGTTTCTGTGACAATTATCTCTACAATCAGCGCCTGTCCTGCTTCATCGAACAGTTGCAATGGGGAGATCAAGGCACATAATCCTTCGGCAGTCTGGAGGGGGAAAGATGAAAGTTCTTCAAATAGTGGGGGGATTGCCCAGCCAAACCAATCCCTCGTTCCAACCCTTCGTAGCCAGCCAGATCCGATCTCTTGTCAATGCAGGGTTGGATGTGGATATTCTTGATCTATCCACCATTGCCAGGCGCGGTTTGAAAAAATACCTGAGCGGTGCTGTCGAATTAAGGAGGCGCATTGCCTCCGCGAACTACGATGTCATCCATGCCCATTATTCCTATTGCGGGTGGGTTGCCAGGTGCCAGCGTCAGCATCCGGTGGTGGTTTCCTTGATGGGAAGCGACCTTTTGGGAACCCCTGACATGGAAGGGAAGATGAAGGTCAGGGGACAGGTGGATACGAATATAGCGCGGCTGCTGACGCAGTGGGTGGACCATGTTATTGTCAAGTCAGATGAAATGGCACAGCATCTTCCACCGAGGGTGAAGGTTTCCGTCCTGCCCAATGGAGTAGATTTCGAAAGGTTCAAGCCCATGGACAAAACCCTTGCCCGTGCGCGTTTCAATCTGTCAATGGATGAGAAAATCGTTCTTTTCGCGGCAGATCCGCACAACTCCCGAAAAAACTATCGTCTTGCAAATGGAACGGTGGAGATGCTGCAGGATAGATTCAGACAGCCGTGCCGCCTATGGGCTTTCTACAAACAAAACCAGGAGGAACTCCCATATGCCATGAATGCTGCAGACCTGTTGCTGATGACCTCATATTGGGAGGGGTCGCCTAATATAGTCAAGGAAGCCATGGCTTGCAATCTGCCGGTCGTATCGGTCAAGGTGGGCGATGTGCCGAGGGTTTTAGCGGGCGCTTCTAACTGTCATCTGGCCGGATACGACGCTTTGGAGCTGGCTTCCAGAGCCGCGGTCGTTCTGAGAACAGGCGGACGCAGCGATGGTCGCGATCACATCCAGCACCTGAGCCTGGAAAAAGTGGCACGGCAGATTATCGACATCTATCAGCAGGAGTTGAGGGATTTCAATGGCTGAGGAAATGGGCTGTTGTGTAAACAAAAAAGTCCCCGCAGGTAGCGGGGACTTTTTTGCAGGAGGTCTGTCGCCAGTAGCAGTTTAGTCGGAGACCAGGGTGAGGACGGGAGGCTTCAAGATTTTGGGAATCAGTGCCCCCATTGGTCCGCCAGTGCTCGAAGCCGAAAAGGCAGGCGAATTGGTCGTAATGCGGTAGCCATCGTCGGGTGTCCAGAAGACGCCATCTGAACCTGCAGGATTGGCAGCATTGACATAGAGAGGATCACCGGAGATGTTGCCATTGTTGTTGGTTTGATTGGCGATGGATGAGTAATTTCCCGATGTATTACCGTATACGTCGTTATCGGCAACGGTTTGTGCTGTGATGTCGGTGCTGATCTTGACGCCGTAGGCCTTATTGGTGGAGACGATATTGTTGGTCACTGTGAGGCCGGAAATGGCACCACCAGTACTGGCAACAGTTATACCGTTGCCGGTATTGCTTGCGATCGTGTTATGGTCGATGACGGTATTGCTAATCGGTTTCGAAGTGCTGCTTGTGCTGATAGAGATACCGGTGCCGCCATTCTTGAAGATGAGGTTATTCCTGATGGTCGCACCGGAATATCCGTTGCCCCAGTAAGTGTTAAGCGTAATCCCTGTATCGGCCATTCCATAAATGACGTTGTTGATGATTCGTGCAGGAGAGTGGGAGCTGATACCGTCTGCGCCAGAACCTGAGCCGTTGGCACAGACATTTCCTTGTACCACCACGTTGGAAAGGCCGTCCTTCATGTCAATGCAGTCCCCCTGGCCACCATTGATACCCGTATTGTAAATGTTATTGCCCTGGAGAGTCACATAGGAGTGGGCAGGCAAGCCGGTATCCGATGAGCCACCGATGTAAATGCCTTCTCCGGTAGAATCATGAATAGTGTTGTTGCGGAAGGTAATGTCGGTACACCCCCCATTCTGCCTGGTATCTGTCGGATCCGGCCGGTGGGCATAATCGAAAAAGGCAACGGACGTGGCGGCCGAGAGATCATTTTTCTCGAAAAGAACGTGGTCACCACCCCAGTAATACAAAGCCTGGGATTGACCGGTGGTCTTGCATTTAAATCCTCTGACAGTGACGTAGTTCTTCTTGGAGGGTCCAAAGCCAGCCTCTATGGAGTAGGAAGAGGTCGTGATGCTGAAACGGCTGGGCCCGCTGTAATCTGACCATGATGGACTTGCCGGATTGGTGTCGTATTTGGACATGCCGTCCAGGGTCAGGCGATTGGTGGAGGTGTCCGTTCTGGCGATGGAAATTCTGACGGAAGAAGGCATATCCACATCGGAGGTTGCTTTTCGCGCTGAGAAATAGACGGTAACGTCTGAAGTGGCAAGGGCCTTATTGATTGTTGCCCATGCAGCGGTTGCCGATCCATCGAGCTTCTGCCACGGAGCGGCAGCCGATCCGTTGCCGGTGCCGGTAACGGCCGGATCCACATAGAATTCTGCAGCACTTGCCAGCGCGGGTAATGCAAGCGTAAACAGAGCAGCCAGAAAAAGGCCTGGCTTGACCTTCATTTTATGAATTACTGTTTTCAGGATGTTCTTCATCTTTTATAACTCCTCTTGACTTATTAAATACAGTTCTCTGAGGTCCGGGCATTTTGCCGAACCTGCCGTTAGGACGGATTTAGCGCGTAACCACATTTAAAGCCTCAATCATGGCGCTCCCTTTGACGCTGATGAAATCGATGTTGAGAACTCCATCGGACACGCTTACTGGGATTGTAACATCGTAAGCGGTGTTTTTCCCGACCAGTGCGTAAACATCCAGTTGGTTCAAAACCTTGATTCCTTCCATGTTGACGTTGAAATATCGTTGGCCGGCAGCGGAATAATAGGTCTCGGCAAACTTGAGCGTGACGGAGTAGTTCCCATTGGGGACAGGAATTTTGTATGAACAGCTCCCGATCCGGCGGGTCTGGTAAAGGGTGTCATCGGTTGTTCCTGCTATTGCCGTGGTGGTTTTGCTGATGGATCCACCGGAGTAATAGGTGTCCGCCTTGTAAAGGGTACCGTTGGAGCTGGTAAAATCAGGTCCGCCTGAATTGGTGGCGAAAACCAGTTTGCCTGCCACAGCGCTGAAACTGGCCGCCACGGTGTGATTAGCGGTGATGTTGCTGAAGTTGTAGCTAGTGACTGCGCCTACCGAGACACCGTCCACCTTGACATCAGCGACTTTGTAACCTGAGCTTGGCGCGATGGTGTAAGTTTTACTGCTGCCGTAGGTTACCGTCGTCGTCCCAGCGGGGGAAATGGTGCCTCCTGTCCCGGCAGTGGCCGAGATGGTATAACTGACGTTGGTGAAACTTGCGGAAATGGTGTGGTTGGCGGTGATATTGCTGAAGGCGTAGCTGGATACTGCTCCTACGGACGCGCCGTCAACGTTCACGCCGGCAATCTTGTACCCTGTAGCTGGGGTAATGGTAAATGTCTGACTCAGCCCCTGTGAAATTGCTATGGACCCGGACGGAGATATGGTACCGCCAGTTCCTGCGGATGCCGTCAGGGTATAGGTTGGGGTGACAGGGGGGGAAGGCGTTGTAAAGCTCATCTGATTGGACAGGTCACTCATATCTCCGCTTGCGTCATAAGCCATAATGGCAAAATAATAGGTGGTGCCGTCATCGAGACCACTCTCCGTATAGGAGGTGACATTGCCCACGTCGGTGGTTTTCGTATAGCTTCCCGAAACGGTGCCCGTATAGACTTTGTAACCAGACGGGGTGGCTGGACTGCCGTCAAGATAGGTCGTGGGTGCGCTCCAGGTAAGGCTGGCTTGGGCAGCATGGGAGGGTGCAGCTAAAAGATGAGTTGCCACAAGAAACACGGTGATAACTACTAAAAGCACACGCAAAACGGCTGCGGGTGATGTCTTCGGTTTCATGTAATGCACGTTTACTACCTCCAGGTTTTCTGTTTTTCTGGTTGCGAATTCTGACGAAAAAGCGTTGCCGTTATAGGGTTACAGTAAGGAAACATCAGAGGTATTGCGGTGACGGGAATCACATTGCAGGGCAAAGAGGGGATTGGCAGAGGGATGTTAACGTTTGTTGGCGAAAAAGATGTCCAGGGCGGCGCGTCCCAGTTGCGGCGCACGGAGCCTGAGCATATCGCCGTTGATCGTCAGGGCGACGAAGGCGATCTGGGGGTCGTTGGCGGGGGCGACGCCGGCGAACCAGTTGTAATGGCCCCGGGGCTCGAAGCCGACGATGGAACCGGTCTTGCCGGCTACGGGGATGGCCTGATGGTAGCGGCGGCCTTTGGCGTCACGAAAGGCGGTCTTGGCCGTTCCCGAGGCGACTGTCTGGGACATGGCTCGGAGCAGTTCTGCGGCCACATGGGGGGAGGTCATGGCAGCAAGGGGGGCGGGCTTCATCCGGTACAGCTCTTTGCCTCCCGGTCCCTGGATGGCGTCCACCAGGGAAGGGGTCGGCATGGTGCCGCCATTACCCAGTGCGGCAAAAATCATCGCCACCTGAAAGGGAGAAATCCTGACCTTGTGGTCGAGCCCAGCTGCCATGCGCATCAGTTCTCCATCGGTGGTGGGTGTGGGTAGCTCGGCCATGGCTATGAAATTGCCGCCGAAGGGGTAGGTGCCGAAGCCGAATTGCCGGGCTGTGGCGGAAAGGGTCGCAGGGTCCAGGCAATCTTCCGCCAGCCTGCCGAAGGCGGGATTGACCGAGTGGGCCATGGCATTGCACAGGGGAATGGCCGCATCCCCGCCACGGCCTGGCCTGCCCCAGCGACTGGGGCTTTCCGAGGTGGCTCCGCCACGAAAGTGGATGGGGGTGAGTGCATTGGCTTTGCCGGTCTGGAAAGCGGCGGCTGCGGTTACCACTTTGAACAGTGAAGCCATGGGGTAGCCGGAGAATGGGGCGCGGTTCTCCCATTCAGGCGATAGGGAGGAATGGGCGACACTGGCAAGCACCCGTCCCGTCTTAGGCTCAATGGCCACAAAGACAGCATAGGGAACCTTCCTTTTTTCCATGAAGGCTCGTACCTCTTCCTGCAGGTTCCTCTGCAGGGAAAGGTGTGCCATGTTGCCGTCCTGCAGCAGAAGATCACCGCCGGGTGACGGGCGCAGGCCGCTTGTGGTGCAGAGATAACGGAAAAGGTCAAGACTGGTAAGGGATGCGTAGCGGAAGAGCTGTGGCCGGGCAGGGGGCTTCGTTCTGACGAAAATATGCTTGCCGATGGGGCTCCCTGGCAGGAAAAGCCAGGCGGTTATGCCGATGGCGACGATGACGGTGGTGGCTATGATGAGTTGTTTGCGGGTGGTCATGTCTTCGCTGCTCTCCGGTCCTTAGATGTTGTAAGGCTGCCATGACAGAGGGAAAAAAGCAACCCTTTGCCGGGCCGAAACCAGCAGTGTCTCACCCAAATTACATTCCTTATGTGATGTACATCACCTTTTTGTCAACTGTCGAGAAAACTCACCCAGCGCACCCTCAGAGTCGCCACCCCAAATTCCTCCTCGATGATCCCCCTGAGTAGATACGGCCTGCTCTGGGAAAGACGGCGGCAGAACTTGGCGTAGAAGTCTGGGAAAAATGTGGTGTCGAAAATGGCGGTGGTATCCTCGAAGGAGATGAATTCCATGGGGCGGCCGTGCTTGTCTTCCACGGTCTTGGTGGTGATCCACCAGCCGATCATGGTCACATGTTTACCGGCGTACTTGAGCATATGGCGCCCCTGGACCGGATTGTGCCGGAGCCACTGCTGCCGGTAGAGGGTCAGGGGATGGCGGGAGAGGAGGAAGCCGAGGCTTTCGGTTTCCTGGCGCAGCACCATGGTTTCGTCGTACGGGGGAGGCGAGGGGAGTGGGATGGATTCCTGGAAAAGCAGGCAGCTGGCCTGGGACTGTTTGTGAAAATGGAGAAGCTGCCAGAGAAGGGCCGGACGTTTTTCCATCCCTTCGAGCCCGTCGAAACAACCTGCCTTGATGAGCCGCTGCACGTCGCTCTGGGTGATGGCCAGGCGCTGGAGAAAACTACCGAAGGAGGTGAATGCCCCCCGCTGTTCCCGTTCCCGCAGAATGGTGGACGCTGCACTTTCCGTTAGCCCCTCGATCTGCATCAGCCCGACGCGCACAGTCTTACCACATCCCGTATAGCAGATGCTGCTTGCGTTGATGTCGGGGGGGAGGATGGTGATCCCCAGCCGCCGGCATTCGGAAAGATAGGCGAAGGTGGAGTAATAGCCACCCCGGTTGGAGATGACCGCCGCCATGAATTCGGCAGGGTAGTGGGCCTTCATGTAGGCGGCCTTGGCGCTGACCAGGGCGTAGCTGGCCGAATGGGGCTTGCAGAAGGAATAGCCGGCAAAGGACAATATCTGCTCCCAGATCGCTTCCAGCGTATCCGCCGGGACCCCTTTCCGTTGTCCGCCGGCAAAAAAGAGCTTCCGGTAGTCGGCAAGTTTCTTTTCCCGGTGCTTCTTGGTAATGATCTTGCGCAACTGGTCCCCTTCGAAGGGACTGAAATCGGCCAGGGCCATGGCAATTTGCGTGATCTGTTCCTGGTAGATGGCGATACCGAAGGTTTCGGCAAGTACTTCGTCCAGCAGGGGATGGGGGGAATGCCACTCTTTCCCCTTGAGTCTGGCAACATACTCGCGGATGAAATTGTTGGCGGCGGGCCGGATGATGGACGACGACTGGACCAACACCTCGAAGATGTCCAGGGAAAGGGTTTCTGCCGGGGGGGCTTCTCCCCAGATCTTGCGCAGCAAGAGCCGGATGGAGGGGGACTCCAGGTAAAAACAGCCCATGGTCCGCCCACTTCTGAGCAGGTTTCGCGTTGCTTCATCCTCCAGAGGCTGCCACGATGCATAGTCGATGGTTACGCCCCGGTTCCGCTCCACTGCTGCCATGGCATCGCGGATCACCGCCAGGGAACGGTTGCCCAGGATATCGATCTTCACCAAGCCGGAATCCTCCGCTTGGTCCTTTTCCCACTGAATCATGGCGTAGCCCTTGCGCGACTGCTCCACCGGCACGTAGCGGCGTATCTCGTCCGGGACGATGATCAGCCCGCCACAGTGCAGGGACAGGTGCCGCAGGTGCCCCTTGAGCATTTGGGCCGTTGCCATGATCTCCTGCCAGTCGGGGCGCAGCGCTTCACCCTTGAAAAGGGGATGTCCCATCACGGCGCCGGCGGCCTGATCGGCCTTCCAAAAGCCGGAGATGCGCTCGGTCATCTCCTTGATCTCCACTGCCGTCAGGCCATAGACCTTGGCCACTTCCCGCAAGGCTGCCCGCCCCTTGAAGCCCACCTGGTTGGCCACCATGGCCGCCCGCTTCGCTCCGTAGCGCTTGAAGGCAAAATCCAGGACCTGGTCCCGCTCGTCCCAAGGGAAGTCGATGTCGATGTCAGGGGGATCGGTGCGCCCCTCGTTGAGGAAGCGCTCGAAAAAGAGGTTGTGGCGGATCGGGTCCACATGGGTGATCTCCAGGCAGTAGGCCACCAGAGAGGCAGCGGCGCTCCCCCGGCCGCAGGTCCGCTCCGATTGCCTGACGATCTCCTCCACCACCAGGAAATAGTGGGAAAACCCCTTGCTGCGGATGATGGAGAGCTCCTTCTGCAAGCGCTCTTCGACTTTGCTGTCGATTGAACCGTAGCGCCGGATCGCCCCCTGCCGCGCCCGTTTTTCCAGTTCTGCAGCGACCTCTTGGTGGGAAAGGTCCCGGTAGGCAGGAAAAATCGTGCGGGAGAAATCCCAGTCGGTCTTGCAGCGTTCGGCGATGAGCCGGCTGTTTTCCAGGGCTTCCGGGCAATGGGCGAAATGTTCCGCCATCTCTCCCGGTGAAAAGAGCCGGTCCTCGCCAGAGGCGGTGTCTTCGGTTTTGAGGCGGGAAAGCTTGGTGTTCAGGTGGATGGCACGCAGGACCCGGTGCAGGTGGAGATCCTTTTCTTCCAGGAAGACCGCCCGGGAGGTAGCCACAGTCGGCAGCCCTAGCTCCCGCGCCAGGCGCAGGGCGCGGTGGAGGGCATGGCCGGGGGAGAGCTCCACGTAAAGCCTTTCCGGGGAATAATGGCGAAGAGCGGTCAGAAATGGGCCGTCGTCGCTGATGACGATCAGACCTTGGCGATAGCGGTTGACGGCCGCCGCCAGGTTGAAGCCTTCTTCCTCGTGCAGGTCCGACAACAGGCGGCAGAGATTGGCATAGCCTTCGTCATCCTCGGCGAGCAGGACGGCCCTCTCTCTGTCGGTGATCGCCTCCGCACCGATGATGGGCTTTATGCCCACGTCCCGTGCCGCCTGGATGAAGCGGGGGATGGCGTAGAGGCCGTTCCGGTCGGTGAGGGCGAGGGTGTCCATGCACATTTGCCGTGCGGTCGCACAGAGGGTTTCGGGGGAGTGGATGCCCCAGTTGGGTGAATATGCCGATTTTAAATTGAGATGTGTAAAGGGGACCACCATGCTTGTAACCTCAGCATACTCGAAAACGGGGGCGTCGCCCCCTTGCCCCCACTTCATTTCTTTTGCACGCCCAAAAGAAACGAAGCAAAGAAAACGGCGCCCCAAGGCCATCGCCGCTGTAGCGGTTCCCTCGCTGCGAGCACCGACGGCGCGACGATCAGATTCGCTTCGCTCAGGAGATCGTCGAAACCCCGCCGTCGGTGTTCTCACTCGGCGATGCCCAAGGGGGAAAGCGTGAATTCAAAGGCGAGGGAGAGGCATTTAACCATTCCGCTTCGTCAGCGTCTTATACTTACTCGGCTTCGGATCCCAAACCGGCGCAGGCTCGCAGCAGGCCATGGTTTCCCGGTGGTTGGGCATGCTCCGCCCACAGCGGACCGCCTGTTTCCCGTGCCGTTCCCGCAGCAGGTCCAGCGTTTCTTGCAGTTCTGCCCCCTTTGTTTTCCTGGCCGCGCCGTCGGCAAACAAATCCAGTTGTACCTGTTCCTGTGCGGGGCGGCATGACAGCCTGAACCCCCGCACGCGCAGTCTGCGCCTGCAGGTGGCGAAGAACAGCTCTTCGACGGCGGCAAAGAGCGGGAGATCGAGGGAGAGGGGGAAGGTCAGGGTCCGTTTCCCCTGATCCAGCACACCGTCGGCGTAGGTGATGGCCAGGGCGATAGTGTCTGCCCCCTTGCCTGCGCGGCGCAGCCGCAGTCCGCACGACTCGGTGAGGCGCAAGAGCTCGGAAAGAAGCACCCCGTCATCATTTTCCTCCTGCTCCAGAAAACCTTCCTCCACGATCTCGTTGCTCACCCGGGGAAGCTGCACCGGAGACCTGTCGATACCGCAGGCCCGGTCGTGCAGGAGCGTGGCGAAAGGACCGACGGCCAGGCGCAGTTGGGGCACAGCTAAAGCAGCCAGTTGCTCCACCCGCTGCAGGTTCAGATCGCGCAAAAGTGCTTGCTCCCGGCATTCGCCGATACCCGGCAGGACCGAAAGGGGAAAGGGGGCGAGGAAGCTCCTCTCCGAGCCCTGGAAGACATCATACACTCCCGGCTCCGGCAACACGTCGGCGGCAATGCGGGAAACGAGCTTGTTGGTGCCGGTGCCTGCCTTGGCTTCCAGCCCCAATTTGTTCTCGATCACCTTTTCCAGCCGCGCCGCCACATCCCGGGCGGGGCCGAAGAGCCTGCGGGAGCCGGTGACATCGAGAAAGATTCTCCCTTGGGCCGGTTCCACAACGGGGGTGAATTCTTCCGAAAGCTCCGTGAGCGCCCGGTTGCCCCGGGCCATGAGGATCGGGTCCGGAGGGATGACGACCAACCCCGGACAGATCCTGCGCGCCCGGAAGAGCGGCGTCCCGACCATGACCCCTGATTCGGCAGCTTCGTGGGAAACGCAGTGGAGGAGCGATTGTTCCGAGGTGAGGGGCGCCACCGCCACCGGCCTGTTGCGTAGCGCCCGGTCGTTCAGGCGGGCCAGGGCGATGGGGAAGGCTGGAACGGCTATATGGAGGATTTCCCGGGCCATTTTTTATAAAAGCGCATGGAGCCCACCAGGACTCCGCGGATGTGGAACTGGTCGGCTTCGGTGACGATGATCGGGCTCATGGCCGCATTGGCGGGATGAAGTTCGATGCGGTCGGCTTTCCTGACAAAGCGCTTGATGGTGATGGCGCCATTCACCTCGGCGATGACCGTCTGGCCGTTCTCCGCCGTGGGCTGGGGGTGCACCGCCACGTAATCCCCATCCATGATCCCCATTTCCACCATGGAATCGCCGCGCACTTCATAAACGACGTTCCCCGGCCCGGCCATGGCCGACGGCACTTCGATCGCCTCCGGCAGTTCATAGGCCTCCACCGGCTTACCGGCGGCGACGATGCCCACCAGCGGCACTTCGACCCCGCCACCAATCGCCTCGGCACTGTTTATCTGAATGCTCCGCTTGCCGTTCCACTGGCGGGACAAGTGCCCATCCCGCTCCAAGAGCTTCAGGTAGTGCTGTACCGTCCCCAACGATTGAAAACCGCATCTGCCGGCGATTTCCTGCTGGGAAGGTGGGTAGCCGTGCCGCTCGTTGTAGGCGGCGATGAAATCGAGAACTTTCTTCTGTTTTGGTGTCATATGAGTCTCCTGCACTTGCGAGAAGGATACTCGTAAGTTTGTCGTAAGTCAAGACAGAGAGCGACACGGGAAGGATTAATTAGAGAATTATAGTTCTAATGTTGTTGCTTCAGATTAGGCGTTCCTACTATAGTGCTGAAACATGTAACAAAACCAATTAGATAGTGTAAAAATTTTTTACACTGTAAAATTTTTTTACACGAGCTGTGGTTTTGTGCCAGGTGTGACACGGGGTAGGGTGGAAGGAATCAAAGCAGTAGATGCTGATAACCGCTGCTAGGATACCTAGGGTATTAATGTGAAAACGACTTACTTTAAAAAAGCTGATTCAACTGAGCTACCTACAGGGGCTACGGCAGAGGTTTATCTTATTGCAGTTAAGATAGACAATGTTGGTGGTTATGCCAAAGAATTAATTGGCGTACTTAATAACACTTCGTGGATTAATGACTTGAATCCTGTAGGGAAACTGACTTTTGAAAGGACGGCCAAGCGCTCAATTGATAAACTTGTTGTGGACTTCCAGACCATTCAAAATGCTGTGACCAGCTCATTTGGTGAATACATGGTTTCAATGTCTGCCGGCCAAAGTCTAGGGGTTCTCTTGAATCATTTGGTGTTTCCAATATCAGAATTGTGGAAAGAAAAACTTACAAATAACCACGGATTTGACTTTCACACCGAGAGCCAACAACAGAGACTATGTTTTGGTGAAGCGAAATATAACAAAAACTCAAATCCATACACTGAGGCTGCTGGGCAAGTTATTGATTTTATTGATGCAGGTAAAGAAGGTGGTGATGCCGCCTTGTTATCGTATTTTGCAAAACCTGAATCCATCGAGAACTTACTTCAAGGTAGACGAGGATTCACAATAGCTTTTTCCATTCATTCAGAAAATCCAGAAAATATATTATTCAATGCTTTAAAGTCAGAATTTATTGTCAAATTGTGCAGAGAATGTGATGAATTACATCTGGTTGGAGTGATAAGTTGAGACCAATTGATATCATTAAAACTAAAAATCCTGCCCAACTACTTGCAATGATTCTTTCCGATATTCACAAAGAGGGTCCAGTTAACCAAGAAGTGCTAGAAAGACTAGCATACTTAAAAAAATATTACCCAGACTTAGTGTTTGAACAAGAAGCTAAGCTAATGTATTTGTTGGGGCTATTTTATAAAACTACTGAACCTAATGACCTTCTTAGTCTCGCGTACCGGATATTCCAAGATTCAATATTAAATCAATATAAATCAATACTGACTCCGGTTCAATCAACTATCCAGAATGAAATAGAGGAACGTAAATTTTATTCATTTTCTGCACCCACAAGTACGGGCAAATCCCACATTCTAAGGGAGCTAATTCTAAGAATATCAGAAGATATTGTCATAGTGCTTCCTTCAAGAGCGTTAATTTCTGAATACCTCATAACTGTTCGAAAAATAGTCGAGGGATATAAAGAAATTCTTGTACTTCAGTTTATTGATGATATCAACACAATAAAGACCAGAAAAAGAGTCTTTATCATTACACCTGAAAGAGGGAGTGACCTATTTAGGTATAGGGAGCGATTCAACATTGGTTTATTCATTTTTGATGAGGCTCAGATATCTGAAGAGGGTGTCAGAGGTTTGACATTTGATGCGTTTGTGCGACGGACGGAGCGAACCTTTCCCAATGCAAAGAAGGTCTTCGTCCATCCATTTGTTGAAAATCCTGAAGCTCAGCTTACAAAGCATGGTTTTACTGAGAGTGCTAGTGCACAGGTCTTTAGGCAAAGTGCTGTCGGAAAAATTTTCATAGAGTTTGATAAGCGTTCTCGAAGTTTTAGTTTCTTTTCTCCCTACATCGACGAGGCCCATCTAAAGAAGAATAAATGTGACGTTTCTCAAGACATTGTTAAAGAAGTCGTTGAGGCCGGTGGAAGCGTACTTGTTTATGTTTCAAAAATGTTTATTTACAATCGCAAGTATCGTGAAGTATTTGCTGAATATATTAAATTATGCCCGATTCTTAAGGACCCGCGGGCGCTCTCGATAATTGCTGATGTCGAGCGTCTCATTGGAGCAACTGACCATGAGTCAGAACTAGTTAGCCTCATGCGTAGGGGTATAGTTATTCATCATGGCTCAGTCCCATTGGTAGTTAGATACTTGATCGAATCTTTTGCAAATGAGCATTTTGCTCGTATTTGTTTTGCAACTTCAACCTTAGCCCAAGGTGTCAACATTCCGTTCGACATAGTATGGATTGATAACTTGCGATTCTATGGGACTGAAGAAAACAAGACACTTGCACTGAAAAACCTCATTGGAAGGGCCGGTCGAACAACTGGTAAACCAAATTCATTTGATTTTGGATATGTTGTAGTTACAAGCATCAAGACATTCATAGAACGTTTTGCCGGTCGAATGACTCTGAACGAAGTGTCTGTGTTGGAATCTGACGAAAAGGATTTTGGACCAGACTTTCAGGAATTTATTACTGCAGTCAAAGAAGGTACCATTGATGAAGATTATTCTTTGCCGAAAACTAAAGTTCAACGCTTAAGAAATCCTGAAATACATGAAACTTTATCCTATATACTGGATTTTGTCTTCAAAGATGGTCAACTGATTACAGGAGATGATTATCAAAAGCTTCAGGAAGAAGAACGCAAGGCCCTAAAAAAAGCCTTTGCAAAGGTTTTCGAAACCTCTCTGAAACGTAATTTAGGTGAAGGCGAAATGTCAATTCTCTCCACCGCAATTTCCATTCTTCTATGGCAGATTCAGGGAAAGTCTTTCAAAACGCTTCTTGGATTGCGTTTTAGTTACCTTACAAAACGTTCAGAGCAACGAGAAATAAATCGAAGATTTCGTGCGGGGCAAATAAATGCCCTGCAACGACAGCAAGAATTGGAGAAGCTCAAAGTCAAATTTTCACCAATACCGACGCAACTTCCTAACAATGGCATATCTAACATATCAAGTTTTGGTAATGTAAGTGTCAAAGATTTAAATTATGACCTGCTTGTTTATGATACATATGATTATTTAGACAAGGTTATTTCTTTCTCTCTGTCTGATATTTATGTTGCTGCTTTCGACCAATATTTTTCAGTGACTGGAGATGTGAGGGCGGCAGCTTTCGTAAATTTCATCCGGTATGGCACCAGCAACCCGATTGAGATTTTACTGATAAGGTATGGGTTCTCTCCAGAGAACGTAACTGAATTGGCTACTCATGTAGAATCAATTACAGAAGAAGCTGTTGTTTTTCGGACATCAATATCTGAAGTTGAAGATGCTTTTGACAGGTATTTGATTGAGCATTACAGGTAATAGGTACCCTAGCAGGCTGTTTAAATTCCAAGGTAAGTCAACACTGGTGGATTCAAATTGCAAGTGCACCACGTGAATTTTGAAAGAAGACTTCGTGTGGTGTCTGGTAGTTAAGGCTTTTTCTGGGTCGATGATTCACCTTTTCAATTATGAAATGCAGTTCTTCTTCAGT
>NZ_JAKZFT010000011.1 GCF_022808985.1 Geotalea sp. SG265
AGTAAAATGGCTGTAGGACATGGTGGGTTCCTTTCTGGAGTGAGTGTTGGTCGCGCTTCACACACTACCAGAAAACCATCATGTCCTGCTTTTTTATCACGTGGTGCACTTACGAATAGAATCTACCGCTTTTACATAATCCAGTGGGGTCAGGTCTTGAAATATAACTTTTTACCGGTAAAATAAAAACTATGGCTCGTCCTCTACGCATAGAATACCCTGGTGCAGTCTACCACGTCACATCCCGCGGCAATGCCCGTGCAGATATTTATACCGGTGACGCCGACCGGGGATTGTTCCTGAAGATCCTGGGACAGGTTGTCAGGCGCTTTAACTGGGTGTGCCACGCCTATTGCCTCATGGATAATCATTACCATCTACTGGTGGAGACCCCCGAGGGAAACCTGTCCGCAGGGATGAGGCAGCTGAATGGTGTGTATACTCAGGCCTTCAACAGGGAATGCTCCCGAGATGGCCATATTTTCAAAGGCAGGTTCAAGGCCATTCTGGTGGAAAAAGAGAGTCATCTGTTGGAGCTTTGCCGCTATGTTGTTTTGAACCCGATCCGGGCACACATGGTCGATGCGCCGGAAAAATACAGATGGAGCAGTTACCTTGCCACAATCGGCAAAGTGCCAAAAGAGCCATGTCTTACCACCGCATGGGTTTTGAGTAACTTCTCCGGCACTGCATCCAGTGCAATGCGGTTATACAAATCCTTTGTCCATGACGGCATCGGTTTGGATGAATCGCCTTGGGAGCGACTTGCCGGGCAGATAGTACTCGGCACTGAGCAGTTCATCGAACGGATCAGGGGGAGATTCGACAATCAAGAGACGCTTCCGGAAATCCCCCGGGTACAACGGAATGTAGGGCGTCCTGCACTCGTTGAACTTTTCAATGACCACATGCGGACGAACAAGGGAGAAAGGAACGTGGCAATTGCTCTGGCCCATGGCACCCATGGCTACACCCTCAAAGAAATAGCCGAGGAGCTGGGCCTTCACTATACGACGATCAGCAAGGTGATAAACCGGGAAAAGTGATATTTCAAGACTTGACCCCATCAGTTGAAATAAGGATGCCGGACAATGGGAAGGAAAATTCTTGACGATTTTCTGAAAAGGATCGGGAGCAAATACCGCCATAAAGATGAGGCATCGCAGCAGAGTTTTGCCTTGTTGCAGGTCGTTTTTGACGAGGCTTTCCAGCTGATGGGGCTTCTGAAGCCGGATGGAACGTTGATCAAGATCAACAAAACTGCGCACCGTTCCATCAGTGGTCATGAATCTGAGGTGATCGGCAAGCCCTTCTGGGAAACTCCTTGGTGGGCCCATTCTTCCATTGAGCAGGAACGCCTGCGTAAGGCCGTCGGGGATGCTGCTCGCGGTGAGTTCGTCCGCTTCGAAACGACCCACATGACCAGTGATGGCCAAATGATTTACGTGGATTTTTCCCTGAAACCAGTCAAGGACCACAAGGGGAACGTGGTGCTGCTCGTTCCCGAGGGGCGGGATATCTCGGAACGGAGGCGGGCGGAGCAGGCCCTGCGGGAGTCTGCAGTCAAGTACCGGATCGTTGCCGACAATACCTACAACTGGGAGTTCTGGCTTGCTCCCGACGGTCGGTTTCTCTACACATCTCCGTCCTGTTTTCGCATCAGCGGTCATCGTGCTGAGGAATTCATCGCCGATGCAGGCTTGTTGATCCGGATTATCCATCCGGATGACCGGCAAATCTGGCTCGATCACCGTCACGATGTTACAAAAATCAAGGCCTTGAGCGATGTAGAGCTACGCATGGTCCGTCCGGACGGCGATACCCGCTGGGTCCACCATATCTGTCTCCCGGTTTACGCCGACAATGAGGAATACCTGGGGGTGCGCGGCAGCTTTTCCGACATAACGAACCGCAGGCTTGCGGAGGAAAAGAACGAGCGGTTGGCAGGCATCGTCGAAGCTTCCGACGACGCCGTGATCGGTAAAACGGTGGATGGCATCATCACCAGTTGGAACAAGGGTGCTGCAAAGATTTTCGGTTATGCTGAGAGCGAAGTTCGCGGCCAACCGGTTACCATGCTTGTCCCTCCCGAGAATGCAGCCCAGCTTCTCCGTGTCCATGACCGGGTCAGACAGGGGGAGCATATCGAACATTTCGAGATCGTCAGTAGAAGGAAAGATGGGACCCTTATCAACATGTCCGTTACCTATTCGCCTGTCAGGGATTCACTGGGAAAGGTGATTGCCGTATCGACCATCGCCCGGGACATCACCGATCAGAAGAAGTCAGCGGCCGCCATGGTGGAAAACGCCATGATAAACAGGGAGCTGGATATAGCAAAGCAGATCCAGCAATCCTTCCTCCCTGCGTGCCCGTCATCACTTCCAGGCATGCTCATGACCTGCTGCTGTATTCCTGCAGCGCAGGTTGGGGGCGATTACTATGATTTTTTTGTGCTTGATGACAGCATTGTCGATGCCGTCATCGCCGATGTCACAGGGCACAGTGTAGGATCTTCGCTGTTGATGAGCGTCACGCGCAGTGTGCTTCATGCCAAGGTGAATCTCAGCCGTTCCCCACGGGACCTTCTTGCGGCGGTAAATGAGTTGCTCTACGACGACCTTTCACGGACAGAGCTGCTTATCAGCATGTTCTACGTGCGGATCGACAACCAGAGATCCACCCTGGCCTATGCCAATGCAGGGCACAACCATCCTTTTCTCTATCGCCACAGACAGCGCGAGTTTCTCGAACTGGATGCCGATGGTCTGGTCATGGGGGTAAGAAAGACGGTGATCTTTGATGAAAAGGAAACGGTACTGGAGCCGGGGGATATTCTGGCCCTCTATACCGACGGCATCATCGAGGCGGAGAATGCTCAAGGTGATCCATTCGGCACAGACCGGCTTCGTCGCGTTATCGAAACCCATTGCGACCTGCATCCAAAAGAGATTATGGGGGCCTTGCTGCAAGAATTGAAGCTGTTCAGGCGTACCGACGACGTCACCATGATTGTCTTCAAAATCGCTTAGACGAAAAAAAACAGGCTGTTTTTCAAAAAAAATACAGCCTGCCTTTTCACCCTGCGATTCACCTTATCCGATACTCGCCATCAGACGTTTACCAGTTCCTTTATCAACGTTTCCACATCGGCAAGCTCCCAGAGATTTTCTCTTCCGTCTGACGGGATGCGGCGCGCGCCCAGAAACCGGGAAAGAAAATAAGGGGTGTCTATTCTGGAAATCGTCACTCTTCCCCCTTCAGAGGATGCGTGAATCATGAGGTCGTTGCCGATGTATATCCCTACATGGGAGGGAAAACCGGCGTAGGTACGATAAAAGAGAAGGTCCCCCTTCTGCAGGTCTCCGGGGGGCACATCCCTGCCAATGGCGTACTGTTCCCGGGCCGTACGGGGGAGCGGCAGGCTGAGGGATGCAAAAACTTTCTTGACGAAAGCTGAACAATCGATGCCGGCATAGCTGCTGCCGCCGAAACGGTACTTGATCCCCAGCAGGCCGAAAGCCTTCTGCAGCACCGCATTTTCAGAAGGCTCCAGTTCCGACTCCAGATATTCTTCTGCCAACGGCAGGGCGCGGTTACGGGTATCGCGGCGTGAAACGCCAATGGACGGCTGTTTCTTGGCAACTGCACCGGCCGTGCTCTTGTTTAGCGTTTCTACTTTTTTCGCCTTTATACGGGCAGCTTCACTGTTTGAGACTACAATCAGGAAGGAAAAGAACAGAAACAGGGAGAAGAGCAGGAGCAAACGACGAAGGACAGACATGACAATACCTCCATTTTTTGTCCAGCGGTCCTAACTTTCCAATCACCTCCTTGCCCCGCTTTTCCCTCCGCTGATAAAAAGAAAGCCGGGTGCCGTAAATGTGATATTTCGGCAGCCCGGCTGTCTGCTGGAGACCCATGGGTTTTCCGCCCCACCCTCGCGGATGGTTTAGTATTGTCGTCTACCATTAAAAATTTTTCTCATGCTGTGCAAGATGGATTCCTTTTTGTGTTTGACGGTGGTAATTGATCGGAATTACATGATTTTCCGGGTGGCAGCGGTGGCAAAGCGGTATATTGGAAACATGAGGGGGAACAGAAAGAGTCTCATTTTCTGACAAAAATTGTCATGCCCCCATGACAACCTGATGAATGATATTTCGAGTTTGGGGAATGTGGTGCTTTGGTTTGGGGGTACGTAAGGCTGGAGAGCAGGGATTCGGCATGAAATTTGGGCTTGCTGGTGCAGTGGCCTGTAACCAAATAACTATACACTGGAAAAAATATTTTAAACAGGCTGTTTTTTAAACTTTCCGATGTTACAGTAAAACCAGCTGGAAGGAAGCAGAAACTGCACAAAGGAGGACAAAGTTATAGACAATACTCCACCAGGCAGGTTGCATACATAGTTTTCCATCAGATCCGGAGGTATCCTGAGCCGGAACAGACCTTGAAAAGGTATTGAAGATTGATAAAAGAAGAAGCCCACCGTACGACATGGTGGGCTTTTCATTTTCAGTTCAAAGCATTTTACGGCAACTCCAGGGGTGGTTCGTCCAGGGCCGCAAGCTGCTCGCGTAGCTCCAGAATGTGCTCGCCCCAGTAGCGGATGGTGTTGAACCAGGGAAAGGTCTGGGGAAAGATGGGGTCTTGCCAGCGGCGCGCAAGCCAGGCGCTGTAATGGAGCATGCGCAAGGCACGCAAGGCGCCGATCAGCCGCAGTTCCGCCCGATTGAAATCGCAGAACTCGCTGTAGCCTTCGATCAGTGCGGCAAGCTGTGCCGTTTGGCGCGGCCGTTCACCGGAAAGCATCATCCACAGATCCTGCACCGCCGGCGCCATCCGGCTGTCGTCGAAATCGACAAAATGGGGAGCGCTGTCTCGCCAGAGGATATTGCCGCTGTGGCAGTCGCCGTGGACGCGGATGGCCCGGAACGGCACCTGCGCCACTATGCCGTCGATTGCCGCCAGCAACTGAGAGGTGAGCGCCCGGTAGCTTTCACGGTATTCGTCTGGAATGAAGCGATCGAGAAGAAAGGCGGCGCTGGCATGACCAAAGCTCTGGCTATCGAGGGGAGGGCGGTTCAGGAACGGCCTCGTGCTGCCTATGCGATGGATCCTGCCCAGCAGTCGGCCGAGGATCGGCAGGTTGTCCAGGTTGTCGAACTCCGGGGCGTGTCCCCCCTGGCGCGGATAGAGGGCGAAACGGAAGCCGCCATGGTGAAAGAGGCTCTCGCCGCAGGCGTCAGTGAGAGGAGGCACCACCGGCAGTTCATGTTCCGCCAGCTCAAGGCAAAATGCATGCTCTTCCCTGATCTGGCTGTCGTTCCAGCGTCCGGGGCGGTAAAATTTGGCGATGAGAGGTGCACCATCCTCGATACCCACTTGGTAGACGCGGTTTTCGTAGCTGTTCAGAGCCAGGGTGCGGCAGTCGCAATGAAAACCACGGCTTTCCACGGCTTCCATGATAAAGCTCGGGGTGAGGGTATGAAAGGGATGCGCATTGGCAGGCATGGATGTTCCTTCGACATCTGGTGGTCAGGATGGTGTCACCATACCATCAATTGTCCTGATAACCAAGGGAAAGGAACAGGGAAGCGTGGGCGCTGCATCTGACCGGTGCCAAGGCGCGATCCCTTGAGCTGAGGGCTTGGTCGGCGCCGACAATGCCGGTAATCTGTGGGAGTTGCGCTGCCATGTGCGTGAGAAACTGGTGGACTTTATGGTGAGGTCCCACCCGGAGAGCCTGCCCCGATACAGGGCAGACCTGGAAACCCGGTAGGATGAGTGACTTGTGCTGGTGGCGCTATTCTCCGGTAGACCGCTCGATGACCCGTCCACCGCTCTGGACATCCTCGCCGACACCCTTGACGGTGTGACATCCGGCCAGAGCCCAGAGGCACGTAAGCACCAGGAGGGCCGTTCCCATCATCTTCTGTGTCATTGTTGACTCCTTCAAAAGTTATTAACTAACGCTAATACAAAATAAACCACAAAAAAAATCCTCGTCAACAGCGAGGAATTTTATACTCATGGAGCACCGACAATCGTATTGAGGTTCTGAGCGGAAAGCCGGCAGATTCCTTATCTGTGTGAATCGGGTTAGAGCTAACCCACAAGCAGGGCTTCTTTCATTTGCCACAATTTCAAGAACTCCCAAGGAGGCTGGGGATGATCCTGTTTCCATAGTCCGCGGCGCTCTTTCCTGGCTTGCTCTTCGGCTTTTGCGTACTCTGCGGCCACCCTCCCCGCAGGATTGCATTGATGTGCCCAGGCGAAACCTGCTCTCACCATTTCCAGGCCGATGTCTTGTTTGTCGATGACGATTGTGCCCGAATGCTTCTCCTTCCCCATCATGTTCACCGAGACCTTGCGCCTTTCCAGTTTGCTCTTCAGCACCTGAAATGCTTCTTCTCCGAATGGTTGCCCCGGTCGTTTCACCTTGCCCGTTTTCGGATCCCGCTTTTCCCGTTTCGGCGCATCTGTGCCGTAGAGGTGGATTTTAAGAGTTTCACCGGAGGGAAGGGTAAGGGAAAAGGTGTCGCCGCTGTGGACTTCGGACACCATACCCTCCAATACGGATTCTGCCGTGGCAGGAGGAGCAGTGCAAAGGACAAGCAAGCAGAGACTGATAATTTGCCGCAGATATATCATGGTGGCCTCAAGTAGTGACGGAGACATCGGTACTGCCGAAACTGTATTCCTCATTAGAAAATTTGGCAACGAATTTTTTCTCGCGTACCATGTCTGACCATATGGCCGAAGTCAGTGCAGGCGGGCATACGGGTATGACTGGTGTATGGGTAAGTATCTGCGCTTGTAAGGCGATACGTGCCTGTCTTTCCGCTTTTGGTGCTTCTCGCGATAGCGGTGAATGCCCATGGGCATGCCTTGGTTTTCATTTTACAACCTTAGCCGATTTTGCTAGGATGTGGGCCGCATTCCAGCTGCAGAAAAGGCAGAAAAGGTTTCCATGTCTCAAGTCACCCCAATGATGCGGCAGTACCTGGAAATAAAGGCTGACCACCCCGACGCAGTCCTTTTTTTCCGCCTCGGCGATTTCTATGAGATGTTCCTTGACGATGCCGTCAAGGCCTCGCGCATCTTGGATATTACCCTGACTTCCCGCAACAAGAACGCCGAAGGGGATGACGTCCCCCTCTGCGGCATTCCCTATCATTCGGCCGGTCCCTACATAACCAAACTTATCGAAGCCGGGGAAAAAGTCGCCATTTGCGAGCAGGTGGAGGACCCGAAGAGCGTCAAGGGAATCGTCCGCCGCGAAGTGGTCAAGGTGATAACGCCCGGCTTGGTGGTGGATGGTTCCAGCCTCTCCCCCAAGGACAACAACTATCTCCTTTCCCTTTACAACGATGACGGCAACCGCTGGGGGCTTTCGTACCTTGACCTTTCCACCGGAGAATTCCGCCTTACGGAACTTGACGATCTTGATGCGACCATTGCCGAAATGGCCTGCGTTGCTCCCCGGGAGATACTGCTGCCCGGCTCATTTCGTGACAACGGCAGGATGAAGGATCTGGCCCGTGCCACGGCAGGTCTGGTTGTGACCTACGTGGAAGACTGGGTTTATGACGGGGACTACTGCCGTCGCCTGTTGGCGGGCCATTTTGCCGGAGCGACCCCGTCGTCCCTGGGATGTGATCAGATGCCCAGCGGCCTCCATGCGGTAGGTGCGGTGCTCCACTACTTGCAGGAAACCCAGAAGGGAAAGGCTGCCCATGTCACTTCCATCAAGGCCTACACCAATGCCGAACATCTTCTTTTGGACGAGTCGACCCGGAAGAATCTGGAGCTGACGGCAACCCTTGCCGAGGGGAAGCGTAAGGGCTCCCTGCTTGGGCTCATGGACAGAACCACAACGGCCATGGGGGGGAGAAAGGTCAAGCAGTGGATCAATTATCCACTAATAAGTATCAGGGATATCGTCGATCGTCAGGATGCGGTGGAGGCGCTGCTGCAGGATGCTGGTGCTCGTGCCGAGATTGTTGAGCTCTTGAACGGGGTCTACGATCTGGAGCGGTTGAACGGCAGGATCAGCCTGGCCAGTGCCGGAGCCAAGGACCTGGTGGCCATGAAGGAATCCCTGGCGCGGATCCCGGCGATCAAGGATGTCCTGGCGCGATTCTCCTGCACTCTCCTGGACAGTCTCAACGAAAGTCTCAACCCTTTGCCTGAGCTGGTGGAGCTGATTCAGCGCGGCATCGTGGAAAACCCACCCTTCGTCTTGCGGGAGGGGGGGATCATAGCCGATGGCTACAATGCAGAACTGGATGAGCTGCGGGCCATCAGCCGGGAAGGAAAGGGTTTTATCGCCCGCCTTGAAGCCCAGGAGAAGAGCCGGACCGGTATCGGCTCACTGAAGATACGCTACAACAAGGTTTTCGGTTACTACATAGAAGTCACCCGTACCAATCTGGATGCCATTCCCGCCGATTACATCCGCAAGCAAACCCTGGCCAATGCCGAACGGTACATAACCCCCGAACTGAAAGAGTACGAGGACAAGGTTCTGGGGGCGGAAGACCGCATCCGGGACCTTGAATTTTCCCTCTTTCAGGAAGTCAGGGAGATTGCGGCCGGCAACGGCAGGCTCATTGCCCGTACCGCCGACTGCCTGGCTACGGTGGATGTGCTGGTTTCCCTGGCGGAACTGGCCCATGAAAACAGTTACTGCCGCCCTAAGGTCGAGGAAAGTGCCGAACTGACCATCATCGAGGGACGGCACCCGGTCATCGAGGCGCTCAACCAGGGGGAGCGGTTTGTCCCCAACGATACCTTGCTGGACAACGACGAAAACCAGATCATCGTCATCACCGGACCCAACATGGCCGGTAAATCCACCTTCATGCGCCAGGTGGCGCTGATCGTCCTCATGGCCCATATGGGAAGCTTCGTTCCGGCTACAGAAGCGCGTATCGGCCTTGTGGACCGCATTTTCACCAGGGTCGGGGCTTCCGACAATCTGGCTCGCGGCCAGTCCACCTTCATGGTGGAGATGATGGAGGCGGCAAACATTCTCCGCAACGCCACACCGAAGAGCCTGGTAATACTGGACGAAATAGGGCGCGGCACCTCCACCTTCGATGGGGTGTCCATAGCCTGGGCCGTGGCCGAGTTCCTCCACGATAACGGAGCACATGCGGCAAAAACCCTGTTTGCTACCCATTACCACGAATTGACCGAACTGTCCGCTACGCGTAAGCGTATCAAGAACTTCAACATCGCCGTCAGGGAATGGAACGAGCAGATCATCTTTTTGCGCAAGATCGTTCCCGGCGGAGCCTCTCACTCTTATGGCATCCAGGTGGCGAGGCTGGCGGGGCTTCCCCTGGAGGTGATCGAACGGGCCAAGGAAATCCTCGTCAACCTGGAAAAGGGGGAATTCGCCGAAGAAGGAATACCCCGCATTGCCCGTGGGAAAAAAGGGGGCTACACTGCTCCCGTTTCCCAGCTTTCACTGTTTCACGACACCGAAGATCAACTGCGCAAAAGGCTTATGGCCGTCGATGTGACTACGCTGACTCCCCTTGAGGCGCTTAACCTGCTGGACGAACTGAAAAGGATGGCATGAAATAATGCGAAGGATGCTGATTTTTTCCTGGATAACCATAGTCGCGGTATTTTTCTTTTCCGCACTGCCGTCATGGGCTGAAGAGGGCGCCACCGGCAAGACGGCCAAACATGTGAAAAAGGTCGGTAAAAAAGCGAAAGAAAAAGAGGACGGCAAGAGTAAAAACGCCAGAAAAGAGGGCAAGAAAAAGGCAGGCAAGAAGGAAGCCAGAAAGCAGGAGAAGAAGGGAGCCGCTCTGCCCAAGGCCGCGGCCATCAAGAGTGAAGAGCCGGAACCCGCCGCACTGGTAAAAGAGATCCGCCACTGGTCCAACCCCGACTATACCCGTATTGCCGTCACCCTCGACCGCGAGGCCAGATTTGAATATCACCGGATACTGGCTGCCGGAGATGCAGGTGCATCACGGGTCTATATCGATATCGAAGGTGCTCGCCTTGATCCGGGGGTCAAAGACCACCCCATCGGCGACGGACTGCTGAAAACAGCCCGTGTTGCCCAGTATCGGGCCGACGTGGTCCGGGTCGTGCTGGATCTGGACAGCATCAAGGATTACAAGATATTTACTTTTTCCAGTCCATTCCGCATCATCATCGATGTCAAGGGGGACCGCCAGCCAGAAATATCCGCCACAAAGGAGAGCATCAAGGAGGCGCCTCCCCTTGCCGAGGTGGCGAAGATTGCTGCCGTTGAAGAAAAGGTCCAACCGGCAAAGAAGGGAAAACCGGCCAAGATCCGCAGGATCGTAGTCGACCCCGGACACGGCGGCCATGACCCGGGTGCCGTCGGGGCTGGCGGAACCCGGGAAAAGGACGTGGTGCTGCAGATCGGCCTGAAGCTTGCCCGCAAGTTGAAGGAGGAACTGGGACTGGATGTTGTCATGACACGTTCCACCGATGTCTTTATCGAGCTGCAGGAGCGTACCGCCATTGCCAACAAGGTGGGAGCCGACCTTTTCGTTTCAGTCCATGCCAATGCTTCCCTCAATCGTAATGCCAGCGGCATGGAAACCTATTATCTCAACCTGGCCAAGACGGAAAAGGCCGCCCAACTGGCTGCCAAGGAAAACGGCACCTCTCTGGAAAAGGTCAGCCTGCTCCAGGCGGTGCTCTTCGATCTCATGGCCAACTACAAGCTGAATGATTCGGCGCATCTTGCCGACGAAGTGCAAAAGGCTGCCTACGGAAAAGCCAACGCCCAATTCCCCCTGAAGAACCTCGGGGTGAAACAGGGCCCGTTCTATGTGCTTGTGGGAGCGACCATGCCGAGCATCCTGGTGGAGACCGCTTTCCTCAGCAATGAGCGTGAGGAGGAGCGCCTTAAGGATCCGCGCTATCAGGAGGCGGTGGCCGAAGGGATAACGGCAGGGATCAAGGGATATATTTCGACCCTGAAATAGCAGGTCACGATCGGCAGTTTCACTGCAGCGGAGCACTATGGAATACCACATCGATCATTACTTTCCGGAAACGTACAAGAAGGGCTACGCCTCCTTTGAGGAGGTGCGCCCGGTCCTGCTGGCCGCCAGCAAGGAATATCTGGGGTACTATCGGGAGCAGATAAAGGAACGGCACCGCGCCGGGGAATCGGGGGAGTGGGTGGTGAAGGCAATCACCGCCATGACCGATACCCTGATCCACAAGCTGTTTCTCAGCATCACCAAGTGGCTTGATAATTACAAGCAGGCCAGGGAACAGCTTACCCTGATTGCTGTCGGTGGATACGGCCGCGGCGAGCTCAATCCTTATTCCGATATCGACCTGATGTTCCTCCATGGTGGGAAAGAGCCTCAACGGATCGAGGAAATCGCCCAGAAGCTTCTCTATTTCCTCTGGGACATGCGGCTGGACGTGGGGTATTCGGTGCGCACCCTCAACGATTGCATCGAGATGTCCGGCGCTGATACCACCGTGAAAACGGCCATGCTCGACGCCCGGTTCATCGTCGGCAGTCGATTGCTGTTTCAGAACTTTCAGAAGACCATGCTGACCCAGATCCTGGCCAAGAGAAGCGATGCCTTTATCCGCGAGAAACTGGACGAGTTGAAGAAGCGGCGGGATAAATACGGGTCCAGCATCTACATCCTCGAACCGAACATCAAGGAAGGGGAGGGGTGCCTGCGGGACCTGCACACTGCAATCTGGGTCGCCAAGATCAAATACAAGATCACCGATCCCCGCGAGCTGATCGTCAAGGGGGTGCTTTCCGAGGACGAACTCGCCGTGTACAACGCCTCGCTCTCTTACCTGTGGCGCATCCGGAATGAAATGCACTACCTGGCCGGGCGCAAGAACGACCAGCTGACCTTCGACATCCAAACAAGCCTCGCCCGATTCTTCGGCTACAGGGACCGGGGCAAGGTGCTGGCGGTGGAAGATTTCATGCGCGATTTCTATCTCCACGCCACGAGGGTAGAGCATTTTTCATCCCTGGTCATGACCAAGTGTGCGCTGCGCGAAGAGGGACCTTTGAAGATTCTCGGCTACTTCACCCGCCGCCCAGTGGGAGAAGGCTTTTATGTGCTGAAAGGGGAGTTGGTGATTCCGGACGAGTCAATCATCCAGAAGGACCCGGCCCGTTTGATGAAGCTATTCGAGTATGCCCAGAAGCACAGCGTATCCCTGAACATCAAGGTGAAGTCACTGGTGCGGCGAAGCCTGCACCTGGTCAACGACAAATTCCGCCGTTCGAAAGAGGTCAATAATTCCTTCTTCGCCATTCTGCGCTCGGAAAAAGGGGTTGCCGAGACCCTCAAGCTCATGCACCACCTGGAATTTCTTAATGTCTTTCTGCCGGAATTCGAGAGGATCTACTGCAAGGTGCAGCATGACATCTACCATATCTATACGGTGGATATCCATTCGTTGTTCTGTGTTGAAGAGATCGTCAAGCTGTGGAAAGGGGTGCATCGGGAGGATCTGCCGCTTCTGACGCAGCTTGCCTGCGAGGTGGACAAGCGGGAGTTGCTTCTTCTGGCGGTGCTGCTTCACGATATCGGCAAAGGTGAAGGGGGAGGCCATGCGGAAAAGGGGGCCGATCTGTCCCGGACCATTGCCCGGCGCATGGGACTCAGCAAGGAGGACAGCGAACGCCTCGATTTCCTCATCAGGAGCCACCTGCTTTATGCCCACATCGCCCAGCGACGCGATCTGCACGACGAGAAGATGATCATCCAGTTCGCCCGTCAGATGGGCAAGAGTGAAAACCTGAAGATGCTCTATCTGCTCACCTATGCCGACATAAAGGGAGTGGGGCCGGAGGTCTGGACCGAATGGAAGGCGTTGCTGTTGCAGGAGCTGTATGAAAAGGCGTTCCAGGTTCTTGAGCGGGGCGATTTCGAATTGGAGGCAAGCAGCGAGCGGGTGAAAAAGGTCAAACGCCAGGTCCTGGAGATCATCGATGACGAATATCCGGCGGCAGTGGTCAAGGATGAATTGAAGGCACTAACCACACGGCACGTCCTTTCCAACTCGCCGCCGGTCATTGCCGACCACGTGCGCATTCTGCTCCAATTGGAAGATAAACCGCTGGTGCTGAAGGTTGCCCACGAAATTGACAAGGGTTTCTCCAGTTTTACCATCTGCACCTTAGATACCCCCGGTCTCTTTTCCATGATAACGGGGGTGATGGCGGCAAACGGCATGAATATATTAGGTGCCCAAATACTGACCAATCTTAACGGCAAGGTGCTGGACATACTGCAGGTCAATTCTCCCCAGGGCTTTGTGGTGACCGAAGAGGCACGCTGGAAGCGGGTCGAGGATGATATGCGCCAGGTTCTCGAAGGTAAGACGAAGATCGCTGCCCTGGTGAAGCGACGGAACCGGGCCGCTTTCCTTGCGGAGAAGGCAAAGCCGAAATTCCCCACCAGGGTCGAGATCGATAACGAGGTGTCCGCCGACTACACGGTCATCGATATCTATGCCCACGACAAGGTTGGGCTCCTTTACCGGATCACCAGCACCCTGAGCGATCTCGGGCTCTACATCGGCGTGTCGAAGATTTCCACCAAGGTAGATCAGGTTGCCGACGTCTTTTATGTGAAAGATATCTTTGGTCAGAAGATCCTGGATGAGGGTAAGTTGGAGGAGATTCGCGGGCGGCTCCTCCAGAGTATCGACGAGGCATGAACCAATTTCTGGATCTCTTTCTCAACTACCTGCTGGTGGAGAAGGGTTTGACAAGGAACACCCTTGAGGCCTATAGTCGGGACCTGAGCGTCTACCTGAATTTCCTGGCAGGTCGGGGGCTCCTCGATCCGGAGCGGATCACGGCCACGGACGTGGTCGAGCACCTGGGGCACTTGAAGGAGCGGGGACTTTCCCCCAGAAGCCGGGCCAGGGCGCTTTCGGCAATAAAAATGTTCCACCGTTTCCTGATGGTGGAAAACCATTGCCCGAACAATCCTGCCGCTATCATCGAAGCACCGAGGAGCCTGAACCGGCTGCCCGACGTGCTGTCCGGCCGCGAGGTGGAACAGCTCCTGGATTCGGCCCGCTCCGGGGATTTGAAGGATGAGCGGGACCTGGCCATGCTCGAAGTGCTTTATGCCACGGGGCTGCGCGTTTCCGAACTTGTGGCGCTGAAGCTCAAGGATGTCAACCTTGATGCGGGCTATCTCCTGACCATGGGCAAGGGGGAAAAGGAGCGTCTGGTGCCCATGGGAGAATCCGCACAAGCCGCCACAATGGAATACCTGCAGGCAGCCCGGCGGAAAGCCGCCAAAGGAGGCAACTGCGACATCCTGTTTCTCAGCAGGCTGGGGCACGGCATGACACGCCAGGCCTTCTGGAATATCATCAAGAAGCGAGTCGGGGCAGCAGGCATCAGGAAAACCATTTCGCCCCACAGCCTGCGCCACTCGTTCGCCACCCATCTGCTGGAAAACGGCGCAGACCTGCGCAGCGTCCAGATCATGCTCGGCCATGCGGACCTGTCCTCCACGCAGATTTATACACACGTCACAAGGGAGCGGCTCAAGCAGCTGCACCAGGAGTTCCATCCAAGAGGTTGAAGTTGTCACTATACCCACGAAAGGAAGTTTCATGAAGTACATCGTCTTGCTCGGCGACGGCATGTCGGACGAAAAGATCGGAGAGCTCGGGGGAAAAACTCCCCTGCAGGCGGCTCGCACCCCCAACATGGATTTCATGGCAAAGCGCGGCCGGCTCGGACTGGCCAGAACGGTCCCCGATGGCCTGCCGCCGGGAAGCGACGTGGCGAATCTTTCCGTATTCGGCTATGACCCCGCCAGTTGCTATACCGGCAGGTCTCCCCTGGAGGCGGCGAGCATGGGTGTTGAACTTGGCCGGGATGACGTGGCCTTCCGGGTCAACCTGGTCAATCTGCAACCCTGTGCAGGCAAGCTGTACATGAACGATTATTCTGCGGGACACATCTCTACCGAGGATGGTCGAGAACTGGCCGAGGCACTGCAAGAGCACCTGGGCAACGAGGAGTTCCAATTCTATCCCGGGGTCGGCTATCGCCATCTCATGGTCTGGCGCAACGGAAAGGACAAACTCCGCGCCACGCCTCCCCACGACATCACCGGAAAGGAAATTCTCCAGTTCCTGCCCCAAGGGGACGGGGCCGAGGAGCTCATCAACCTGATGAACTCTTCCCAGCTGCTTTTCTTCAATCATCCCCAGTATAAGCGGCGGGCGGAAAAAGGGGAGACTCCGGCCAACTCCATCTGGCTCTGGGGGCACGGTAAATCACCGAGAATGTCCACCTTTGCCGACAAGTTCGGTCTCAGCGGCGCCGTCATCTCGGCAGTGGACTTGATCAAGGGAATCGGGGTCTATGCTGGCCTGGACATCATCAACGTACCGGGAGCGACGGGATATATCGACACCAATTACAAGGGCAAGGCTGATGCGGCCCTTCAGGCGCTGCAGAATCACGACTATGTCTACCTGCACGTGGAGGCGCCCGATGAGGCATCCCATTCGGGCAGCTTGCAGGACAAGATCAAGGCCATCGAGCAGTTCGATGCACTGGTGGTCGGGACGGTCATGGAGGGCATACGCCGGTTCGGCGACTACCGCATTCTTTGCGCCCCCGACCATCCCACCCCGGTCGGCCTGATGACCCATACCGCGAACCCTGTTCCCTTCATTCTCTACGGTGGTGAGGAAAAGGCCGACGATGCCGTTGCCGGCTATGACGAGGAATCCGCTGCCGCCGCGGGGCTGATTGTCAGCGAGGGATATAGATTGATGGAAATGATGATGGGAAAGGGCTGAAGGCAGGAGATCTTACCGGCCATTTGCGCTTGATTTGCGCTGCGGTTTCAGTTAAGCTTACAAAAATTTAATCTTAGTTCAAAGGGGGCACCATAATGTTAAGCGAACCGGGGAAGTCCAAGTTCCAGATTGATCTGCGCCGTCATCTGCGCAGCCAGAATATTTGCGACAAGCTTGTCCATCTTATCTGTGAGATTGCCGAGGCCAGCAAGTACGTGATCAACGCCGTCCGCACCGGCGACCTGGGCGTAGCCGGTACATCGAATCTTTACGGCGAGGAGCAGCTGGCTCTGGATGTGCTGTCCGACAGGATCATGAGGAAACGGCTCATCCATTCGGGGGTGGTCTGCAATATCGCTTCCGAGGAGATGGACGAGATCTACCAGGTGACCACCGATTCCGACGGTCTCTACTCGGTCGCCTACGATCCCCTTGACGGCTCTTCGCTGGTGGACGTCAACCTGGCCGTCGGGACCATCGTCTCCATCTTCAAGGGAGACAACCTACTGCAGGAAGGACGCAAGCAGGTGGCGGCCATGTACATACTTTACGGACCACGGGTCTCGCTGGTATACTCGGTGGGTGACGGTGTCCACGAATTCACCATGAACCAGCTGATGGAGTACAACCTGACCCGCGAAAATGTCCGCATGCAGCGCGATGGTAATATTTACTCCCCCGGCGGTTTGCGCAACAAGTACAATGATGGGGACGAGAAATTTATCCGCTATCTGGAGGCCAAAGGCTGCAAGTTGCGCTACTCTGGCGGGTTCGTACCGGACATCAATCAGGTCCTGATGAAAGGCAAGGGACTTTTCATGTACCCGGCGCTGAATGGTTCGCCCAACGGCAAGCTGCGTCTCCTTTTCGAACTCAATCCCATGGCCTTTCTCATCGAACATGCCGGAGGTGCTGCAACCAACGGCAAGATACCCATATTGGACATCAAGCCGGAAAGTCTCGACCAGCGAGCCCCTATTTACATAGGTTGCTCTGAAGACGTGAACCGGGCGATGGAGTATGTGGTCAAAGCATAAAACGGGGTAAATATGGAAGAAGTACAATCTCAACGAAGGCTTTGTTCTGAAATTCAGCTGTTCGACCTGTGTGACCGGGACGTCTGTTCTCACCGCGACGGGCGCTACTGCACCAAAGGGGATATCCTTGCCAAATTCGAGGCTATCAAGGAAGAAGACGAGCGCTCCCCTGAGCAGTTTATGGCCGACGAGCTTGACGATACGGAAGGTGCCGGTGATATGGGCTACGATGAAGCGTTTGGCGTCGACGAATATGGGGATGACGAACCTGACGAAGACGATCTGTAAACGCTTTCGATAATATGAAAAAAGCCGCCTTGGTAAAGGCGGCTCATTGACAAACCCCGCTTTTTTGGCGGGGTTTTGTTATTTCTGACGGTTGTGTTAGCGGAAGAGAATTTCGGATATTAAGGCGGTCGGCCTCAATGAGGCCTTAGCGGCTTCAGGACCCGTCACTTGGAAAGAGTCGGTCTTGCGGCCCGTTCTAACGGACATGATCTTCCGGATAAGCACCGATGCTGTGGATGCTCAGATCGGCACCGGCGAACTCCTGTTCTTCGTCGAGCCTGATGCCGACCAGTTTTGAAAGGCAGCCATAGACAATGATGCTGCTCGTCAGGGCAAAGGCAATGGCCAGCACCGATCCCATCAGTTGCGATAGGAATGTGACGCCTCCCATGCCGCCGAAAAACCGTTGACCGAAGATCCCGGCAGCGATTCCTCCCCAGGAACCGATTACCCCATGGAGCGGCCAGACACCAAGTACGTCGTCGATCTTCAGTTTTTCCTGCTCCAGATGGAACCCATAGACAAAGATGATGGAAGCTATACAGCCGGTGATGAAGGCAGCCAAGGGATGCATGATGTCGCTTCCCGCGCAGACGGCAATCAATCCGGCCAGGGCGCCGTTATGGGCGAAACCGGGATCGTTTTTGCCAGCCACAACTGCCGCAAGTACTCCCCCGACCATGGCCATGAGCGAATTGACGGCAACGAGGCCGGAGATCTTTTCCAGGTGTCCTGCGCTCATGACGTTGAAGCCGAACCACCCCACAGCAAGAATCCAGGAACCGAGAGCAAGAAAGGGTATGTTGCTGATGGGAATAGGATGGGATTTACCTCGCAGGTAGCGCCCCATGCGCGGGCCCAGGATGATCACGGCAGGCAGGGCGATCCAGCCCCCGAGGGAATGGACGACCACTGAGCCGGCATAATCATGAAACTCTGCTCCACCGAGGGATTTGAAAAGACCTTGCAGTGTCGAGGAGTGTTGACCCCAGATCAGCGACTCGAAGAGCGGATAGGTCAATCCGGCAAATATGGCCCCTGCCAGCACCTGTGGCCAGAACTTCGCCCGTTCGGCGATCCCTCCGGAGATAATGGCGGGTATGCAGGCGGCAAAGCAGAGCAGGAAAAAGAAGTGGGTGAGGTCATATCCCTGGCTGTTTCCCAGCAGGTTGCCCGCCGGTGTCAGGAACGATATGCCGTAGGCAAGGGGAAAGCCCACGAGAAAATAGATGATGGTCGAAACCGACCAGTCGGTGAGAATCTTGACGAAGGCATTTACCTGGTTTTTCTTCCGGACGGTGCCCACTTCAAGAAAGGCGAACCCTGCGTGCATGGCAAAGACCATCACGGCACCAAGCATGAGAAAGAGAATGTCTGCACTACTGTGAAGAATTGCCGGCGTTGGCATTGCTTCCATTTATTACCTCCATTGGTAAACTGCTTGCCCCTCTTTGGGCAAGGCCAGGCTTTGCCATAGCAACCTTTTTGCCAATTTGTAATTGCATGTAATTACAGGGAATCACAGGCCGGAGTTCTTCATATATTCTGCCGGCTGCTTAAAAATTCACCGCCAATGCTTAAAAACATGACTTCTGACGCGGAAATAGTTGTTGACGGTTACTGGCTATCATTGTAAATTCTCAACAATTCACGCTAGTTCCCCACTCTGTGAACGGCCGGAGAACCATTGACCGCCAGAACCGCACTAATCTATTCACCCGATTGCGGCTCCTACTGTTACGGGACTGATCATCCCTTCAAAATTCAACGGTACCGGCTTGCCTATGAGTTGATTCGTGCCTACGGACTTGCATCGCTTCCCGATGCATGTCTGTGCGATTGCGGCACCGTTACGGAAGACCAGCTGCTTTCTTTCCATTCAGTGGATTATCTGGCCAGGCTGAAAGAATTCAGCGCTTCGGCAGAACCGAGAGCGGACTTCCGTTTCGGTCTCGGCGATACGGAAAACCCCATTTTTAAAGGTGTATTCGATTGGGCATGCATGGGGACGGCAGGAACCATGGCAGCTGTCCGACTGGTAGTCGAAGAGGGCTACCAAGCGGCCTTCAATCTTGCCGGCGGCTGGCATCATGCCCACCGGAATAATGCTTCGGGCTTTTCATACCTGAATGATGCTGCCGTCGCCATCAACTACCTCCTTGAGCAAGGGAAGCGAGTGGTCTACCTGGACCTGGATGCCCACCACGGAGACGGGGTTCAGGAGGCCTTTTACGAAACCGACCGGGTACTGACGATTTCTTTGCATCAGAGTGGGGTATATTTTTTTCCCGGCACTGGTTTTGAAGAGGAGATCGGCACCGGAAAAGGAACCGGTTACACGGTTAATGTGCCCCTTCTTGAGCATACTGACGATGCCATTTACATGAAGGCTTTCGATGAGGTGGCATTTCCGCTGATTGCCGCATACGATCCGGATGTACTGGTCACCCAGATGGGAGCCGACACCTTTCGCACCGATCCTTTGACGAAGCTGGAAATAACTACCCATGCCTATTCCTACATCACCAGAAAATTGAAGGCATTGCGCATCCCCTGGGTGGCAGTGGGGGGCGGGGGATACGACAACATGAATGTTGCCCGGGCCTGGACGATAGTCTGGGGGATCATGAATGGCAGGGACCTGGCCCCATCGCTCCCCCCGAGCTTCATCGAGGCGATCAGGCCGATGGGCTTTCCCCATAGTATGCTTCTGGATGCAATGCACTGGGCGGAGGAGGATGATCGTAACCGGGCATTGGATGCCGTAGAAAAATCCATAGCCCTGCTGAGAAAAACCATTTTTCCTGTTATTATCGGTGCCTATGGCAAGACTTCCGGGAAATGAACAACTGACCGATTCCAGGGGAAATGCCCTTTTTTCCCTTAGGGACATTAGTTTTCTTGATGCCGGGGAGAAAGAAAGACTATATTCGAGACTCATTCCCGAACGCCTGTATAAGGTGCTGGGGATCAGACCGGGAACCGTGGGAGGTGCCGGCGATACGGCAAAAATCCGCTTCATTGCTCCTTCCGGCCTGGGCCTAATGCGCATCGAAGCGCGGCTAAACCCTGCTGAGAACGATCGGGTTTTCTTTCTGGAGTTGGCGGACACCCATTACCGGCAGATGGAGCTGTCGTTCTGCATCATTAACGACATGACCGCACCCCGGTACGATGTGGACAAGGATGAGCGCGGGCAAGACAACTGCTTTGCCAGCACCGGCAGAAATCTTCCGGAGGAGATGCGGGCCATGGAGGTCGGCCTTTTCCCCAATCAGACCCATCGCGGCCTAAAGATGTTCAAGGAGGTTTTCTCGCTTCTGGAACTCTTCGTGGATGGTCTGGGTATGGAAATGATCATTGCTGAACCGCTGACTTACGATAATGCGCTCCGTTACGAGAAATACGGTTTCGACTACATCACCGGCAAGCGATTGATGCAGGATATAAACGAAGGCTTCAAACCGGGGGGCATGCTCGCTGCGCGGCTGGACAACTCGACCCCCTTTCGCCGTCCGGAGATGGCCGCAACGGTCCTCGGCCGCAGCTGGTCTATCCATGATGGTATCCTGGACGAGCCCTGGGATGATGTGAAGATATACAAGATGATCGGCAGGTCGGCCGGCATCGATACCTTTCCCGAAAGGGACAGACAGGAGAACGAATCATCGAACACCTAACTATCGCCACCATGACTCCGGTGGCAGGAATCGCCTATTTTGAACCCTCTGTAGATGCCACCCTGAAAGGGCTTGACGACAAAATCAATATTCCCATCGGCGGTGTGCCCATTCCGCTTCTGGAAGAGGATATTGCCTCTCTTGACGTTTCTTGCCCCAGCTACGACGCTGTGGGGCGAGGCATTTATCAGCTGTTACGGGCAAATCCCGATGCAGTCGGCAGCAGCCACTATGCACAATTACTGCAGCAGGCCTATCCACACTACCTTTCTGAACTGGCAAGCCACATCGTCATGCTGGATCGGAAAGACGTGGAAGTTTCCTATCTGGACAGGAAGATCAATTATCTGAAGATATTTGCCCTGCTCGAACCGGAAAACGCGGAGTTTCCATTCGAGATAGGCAAAACTCTACTGGACAAGGGACTGAGGCTCTCCGCCCTGCATCTTTCCACGGTTTCCCTTTACCGGGCAGCCGATTACCTTGAAAAGGCGCGCCAGTTGCAGGCGCAGCATCTCCCTGCCCGAAACGCCCTTGGTGAGGTTTACTATCTGCTCGGCAAGTACGAAAAGGCGGCATCCTGCTGGAGCGGGCTAGCTACAGAGGTTGACGCAGCCGAGGCCGGAAAGCTCGCAGCACGCCTGAAAGCAATCGAAGCTGGGGAACTGCCGCGCATACCGGCAGTGGACTATCTCGAAGCGGTGGCCGTGGCCTTGGGCCTTTATGAGCGGGAGCAGTACGACGAGTCGGCGGCCATTCTTCAGGACATAATCGACGATGCCGTCTTCCGTGATCAATTTCCCCTGCCGGAGCTTTATTACTACCTGGCCTTATGCTGCAAAAACCTGGCTATGCCCAAGTATGCGGAAGAGTATCTGCAGGAAGCACTCAGGATAAATCCCGAGTATGAAGAGGCCCGCGCTGCACTGGCAGGGCTCTATTAGGAGATTTATGTTCGGTTTCAGCCCGGGAGACTGGCTTTTCATCGCCTTGGTAATGATCACCATATTCTGTTGCGTAGCCATCAGCGATATGAGAAAGAAGAAATGACCTGCTTTAACCGCTGTAAAGCAAGGCAGGGCGTACTGGTCCGACAGCCACTGGAGAGGAAAACCGCATGGTAGACAGCGACGAATTGCGCCGCCCTTTGGGATTGACACTTCTCACAGGGCTCTATTTCTTCTTTTTTCTTGTTTCAGTTTCCACCTTCGGCAATCCGTATCCGTTCCTCGGTGGCATTTATACGGACACTCCTGCCAAGATGTTGGTTTTTGCCGACAGCCTCATGTGTCTCTATCTCTTTCTGGGAACCATGAAACGCCAGTTGCTGACGTGGTACATGCTGATCCTTTACAACCTCTTCCAGGTGGCCAACACCATCATCAACCTCACCTTCATCAAGCCCCAGGAGGTTGAAACTCTTTTAGGCTCCCGGGTACAGCCGGAGGCCATGTGGGCCAACAACATCGCGGCTTCCCTGGCTATTCTGCTCCTGACCCAGTTCATTTATCGCCACAAGCACTATTTTACCAACAAGCACAAGTATCTGTTCTAGTCTCTATGGGAGCTTCTGTGTTTGAAAAAATAAAGCATGGCCTGACCGGCTCCATCTTTCACGATGAAATGGAATGCACCATCGATCTCAATGATACTCGCGGGGTGGATATCCGTATCGAAAAACTGAATAAGTATTTCGGCAACAAGCATGTGTTGCAGGATGTGGACCTGGAGATCAAGGCGGGAGAAACGTTCAGCATCATCGGCCCTTCCGGTACCGGGAAAAGCGTCCTGCTGAAACATGTGGTAAAGCTGGAAAAGCCGGACAGCGGCGAGATTTATATCGATGGCAATCCCATTTTCAACCGCGCCAAGGGTACTTCCGTCAGAGATTACCGCTATAGTATGGTTTTTCAATCTTCTGCGCTCTTCAATTCGTTGACTGTAGGTGAAAATGTGGGGCTGTGGCTTCGCGAAAAACGCATCTGCAAGGAAGTGAGGATCCGGCAGATCATTGCCGAAAAGCTGGAAAAGGTGGGGTTGCAGGGGACGGAAAACCTCAGGACGTCCGAGCTGTCCGGGGGGATGAAGAAAAGGGTTGCCATTGCCCGCTCACTGGCCATGAATCCGGATCTGATACTCTACGACGAGCCGACCGCGGAGCTGGATCCGGTCACCACCGACGAGCTTGCCAACACCATCCTCAAGCTCAAGGAAACCACAAAGAATACTACCGTCATCGTCACCCACGATTTGAACTTTGCCCTCTACATTTCCGATCGCATTGCCATGATGCACGGAGGCAAGATCATCGAGGTCGGCGCACCGGCGCAGATCAAGAAGAGTGAAAATCCGATCGTAAAAGGCTTTATCTACACGACAACCAAAGGAATACGAGGGGATTAGAACATGAAGAAGGGATTGCCGGCCCGTTTTTTCATCACGTTGGCTGTTGCTGCCTTGTCGGCCGCCTGTTCCCAGTTGAAGCAGACGAAGCCGATTCTGCCCGTATCCGATTATGAAAAGATGATTGTCGGCAGGCTCGATGCAGACTATGTGGGCACCGACAATTGCGTCGCCAAATGCCATGCCCACGACAAGATTACCGACGATTTCAGGCATAGCGTTCATGGAGAGCAGATCAAACCGGGAACGGGTCTGCCTCTGGTCAACTGTGAATCATGCCATGGTCCCGGAAGCCTTGCCATCATGGATATACCTGATGACCCGCAACTGAACGACGCCCGAAAGACCAAGTGCGACACCAAAACCTTCCTCGATATTCTGAATCTCCCTGCCCAGGCCCAGTCTCTCATCTGCCTCAAATGTCATTCGGCTGCATCCATGCCGACTCTTGCCCACTGGAATGCCAGCACCCACGCACTGAATGACGTGAGCTGCTTCGATTGCCATAAGCTTCACCAGGGACCGCAGCAGAAGGTGAAGCACGAAGAAATGGCCGAGCTCTGCTACGGATGTCACCCCCAGGTACGGATCGAAAACAGCCTCTTTTCGCACCATCCGCTCATCGAGAAAAAAATGGCATGCGTCGACTGTCATGATGTTCACGGCTCGACTCAGCAGAAGCTGCTCAAGGGAGATACCCCCAAGGAAACGTGTACCAGATGCCACATGGAGAAGCAGGGACCCTTTGTCTTCGAGCATGGCGATGTGACTGAGAATTGCGCCAACTGCCATTCGCCCCACGGATCCACCACCAACCACCTGCTCAATGCCCCAATGCCCTTTTTGTGTCTCCAGTGTCACCCCGGCCACATGGCCGGAAGCACCGGAAGCAACAAGCAGCTCTTTTCGAACCGTTGTACGGATTGCCATTCGCAGATCCATGGCAGTGATATCCCCTCGACCGGTATAACCGGTCTGGGAACCATGCGTCAGTAAAATACGTTCCGTTTGCGCAGAAGGAGACAGCTGGTGATAAATCTCTTCAGATCGACCTGTTTGCTTGCTGCAACATTCGTCAGTTTACATCTCGCGGGTATTGATGTCCTGGCTTCGGAATACGCCGATCTTCCTGTGGGGGCGGAAGACACGCTTGCCGAAGATATTCCGGAGACGGTAGAAGAACTGGACGAAGCCCAGCTGCAAGAGGCATTTCCCGCGAGGCCTGCGGAGACCCATACGGTGGTTGAGGGTCACACCGGCTACCGGTTTCTAACCATCGATAATTATGGTGGCCGCGCGGCCAAGTACAACTACCTGCATTCGGGTATGATCGGCGGCGCTTCATACAACAGGCTGGGACAGGACCTCAAGCTATCTCTGGACGGCACCTATCTGAATGATAATGATTATTTCGGGGATTTGAATTTCGACTATGCAGGTGACTATCGTTTTCATCTGCGGACCGAATCGCTATTCCACAATACGACAGGCGAAAACCTGTTCAGCAACCCTTTCCAGATCGGCAGAGCCGATGTGCCGGGCGCATTGGCCGATTATATCCCCCACCAGAACGCACCCCTGACCGGCTTCGGTGTGCGCACCGAGCAGGATACGGCAAGCCTTCGTTACAAGATCCACGACTTTCCTCTGCATGTCAATGTCGGCTATTGGCGCATGGTTAAAGAAGGGACGGGTCAGATACGTTTTGCCGATATCGCCTTTGAAGGTGCCGAGAACAACTTCTTTGCCGTGGCGAGGCCAATCAACCGGGAGACCCACGAGGGAAAGATCGGTTTCGATACCCATCTGGGACCGATCGACATCATTTACAACTTCCAGATCAGACAGTTTACTAATAGTGCCGGACAGCTACGTGATGTCTACGCCGGGCGCAGCGATATCTTAGGCGTTACCGTGAGAAACGGAGGTCTGCAGGAACACAATGAAGAACCGGACAGCCGTTATATGGTCCACACGGTCAAACTGCATACATCACTGGCAGGCGGGCTGGTTGGGGCGGCGTCCTATACTTACGGCAAGAGGGATAACCTCTCGCGGCTGAACGATACTGCCGGAGCAGATCGGACCTCGGCACGCCTGGACAATGTGGCCGGAGATCTTGTCTATACGCCGGTCCAGGAACTGTCGCTCGGTCTAAAATATCGTCGGCAGGAAGTGGACAATAACAATCCGACCACAATCTCCAACATCTTCTTTATTGAAAATCCCGTGTCTGTGCGCCCCTCGATCGGTACCGAAAAGGACCTGATCCTTGCCTCTGTTTTGTACCGCCCAACCAGTGTGGTTACCATCAAGGGGGAGTATAAAGGGGAGTTCCTGCACCGGGATCTGACCCATTTCAGCGAAGAAACCCTTAACTGGTATCTCAATGAGAACGAAGAAACACACAAGGGAACGGTTTCTATCATCGCCAGGCCCGTGAGAGGACTGAGGATGACCGCTCGCTACGGCTATACATCCATCGACCATCCGTCCTACGGCTCCTCATTTGCCCGGAAGCATGAAGGGGAGCTGACTTCCAGCTACATTGTCTCAGGCAAAACCGGCTTTACCGCCAGCTACCGCAACAGCCGTGAGGAAAACGATGAGATCCGGAGACGGATCATATCCTCCCTGAGCCCCTTGAGCTATTCCCTTTTCCCTACGCTTCTGGCAAGGGAGAAGAGTACCCACAATCTTACGGGATCCATATGGTTCAAGCCTTCCCAGAAGCTTACCATCACTGCAAACTATGGGTATTTGCAGTACGACACGGATCAGGTGGTGATGTTCCAGATTTCCAGCGATGGCAACCTGGCCGCAAGCGACTACAAGGCTGTATCCCACCTCTATTCCCTTAGCTCAACCTATCAATTCACCGAAAAAGCCGATGTCTCCCTCACATTGCAGGAGGTGCACTCCCTATCGGAGTTCAGGCCGGAAAACAAGACTTTTTCGGGCGGCAGCAGTACCAGCGGCATTTCAGAGCTTTCCCACTCGAAAACCTTCGAGACCTCGTTCTCGGCACGCGGCAACTATCGAGTTACCAAGAACCTTGTCTGCTCGCTGGAATATATGTTGCAGGATTACTACGATAAATTCAATTCCACGTTCGACGGGACGGTCCATTCCGTAACGGCTTACGTGAGTGCCAAGTGGTAGATTACCTTTGAGAAGATTTTTGTATGTTACATTGTTTTTGCTGTCATTGGCATGGACGGTACCGTCATATGCCGGTCGGAAGCTTGTTGCCGCCGTGTTGACCAGCGATATCACCCGCTATAAAGAGGCGCACAGAGCTTTCGTGAAGACCCTTGCGCAAAAGGGGCTCGATCACAACAAGGTGGAAATAATCGTTCAGACTCCCAACGCCGACCCCATTTCCTGGGCAAACACCATCAGAAAATTCAATGGGATCGGCTCCGACATCATTGTCACCTATGGGGCACCGGTGACCTTGGCTGCCGTCCGGGAGGCGGACAATATACCCATTGTTTTTGTCGATGTCTATGGACCTGTCGAGACCGGCATTACAAGGAGTATGACCGCTCCCGGTAGAAACCTTACCGGTGTCAGTTCAAAAGTGCCGATGATCACGCTTATAAAAGCAGCCAATGACATCAAGCGGATAAAATCCTTAGGCATACTGTATAATGGAAGAGAAATCGGTTCCGTTGTGCAGTTGAAGGAGATCAGACGTCTGGCGGCACAAATGGGATTCTCGGTGGTGGAATACAACGTATCGTCGGGCAGCATGCTCGATTCAGCACTGAGCTCGTTGACATCCAGCGGTGTGGATTTCATTTATGCTGCCGAAAGTACGTTGGTGACCCGCAGCCTTGAAAAGGTTATTTCCAGGGCAAAGGATAAAGGCATACCGGTCATCTCCCATGTGCCGGAGGCAGTCGATAAAGGAGCACTGGTTACCCTTGAGGTTAACGCATTCGAGCAGGGACAACTGGCAGGGGAATACGTTTCGGCTATACTGCAGCGAAAGAAGCAGGGGCAGATTCCGGTAGCGACGCCGAAAAAGGTTGATTTGGCCATCAACCTGAAAACGGCCAGGCAACTGGATATCAATGTACCCATACAGGTTTTGAGCAGTTCGACCAAAGTCATTAAATGAAAGGCGCTTAAAGCGATCAGAGGTTTTAATGGGTAAGATTTTGATTGTTGATGATGATGCCCTTTTCCTGGATTTCCTGGGAAATTACATAAAAACTTATTATCCGCTTCTTGATGTGGAGACCTGCACCAATCCCGTCGCAGCCCTGAATGCCATCGGCAGGCAGAAAATCGACCTGTTGCTGGTGGATCTGGAAATGCCGATGCTGGATGGGGCGAAGATTTTCAAATATGCGACCGATTCCGGGATCGATAAGAACAGAATAGTCATTCTTTCCGGCCGCGATGCCGACTATCTTCACGAACACTTTCCAATGGGGACGTGCCTTGCGGTGCTCAATAAATACGAAGCGAAGCAAAAGGATGTGCTGAACATGATCTTTAGCTCAATGCAGAGAAAAGCGGCGAGTTGACCGATAAACCAGACGAGGTGAGAGTTACATGGCAGGCAAGGAAATACTGATCACATTCTACCGGCAGGACCACATGAGGCCCGATTGGAAGGTGGATACCTCCAGCGCACGCTTTCAAATGTTCCTGATTGAGCTGACAGACGATCTGCAAAGGTTCGGCATAACATTGCAGCACACCGATAACCACGAGACGGCGATCACTGTGAACAGTTACGCGGATGTCCTCAATGCCGTCCGGATATCATCTCCTGCAGACAACATCGGCAATATCTGCGTTGGACACGTTATCGACAAGAGTCCGAATCTGGACCTGATGGAGGATCTTAAACGCGCCATAAACAGGGTGGCATTCGCTCCCGAAACCATTGCGCCAGAAGAGCATAATCGCAGAGTCTGCCACAATTGTGGCTGCGGCTGTTGATTTCGATCAAGCTACCGGCAGGATTTTTGCGGTTGCATCTCCTGCAGTGATTGTGAGGAGGGCACAAGTGGTTGTCTTGCAGTTCTGGCTCAAACAGCCGGGATTGATGAACAGCATGCCGTTAACCGTCTGTATCAGCGGAAGATGAGTATGGCCGAAAAGGACAATGGATGCACCGCCAGCCGAGGCTTTTTGATATAATTCCTCTAATCCTGCTTTGACGCCGAATCTGTGGCCGTGGGTAATGAAGATGTTCCGGCCGCTGAGGGTGATGAAGATATCTTTGACCTCAGTCGTGCTGAAGTCGCAGTTGCCCAAAACCTTTGTCGTGGGCAGCCTTGAGATATCCTCGACGATCACCGCATCCTCGAGCCCGTCCCCGAGATGGACGATGTGATCCACGTTACCGACTGCGTCAAGGGCCTTGATGGCCAGGGGATAATTGCCGTGGGTGTCCGAGAGAACCAGAATGTTCATGGCTGTTTCAACTCTTTGCTGTTCTGACGTTACATTCAATCCTATGATAGAGTTACTCTCGATGGCAAGGTAATTCTCGGAGAATCATGAAAAACAAGTGGCTTATAATCGCTCTGGTTGTGGTCGTTATAATGATGCTTTTTTCGCTTTTTGTGATCTCGGTCCTGAAAAGTCTTTTTTCCGACACTGATGAAACCTCACACAGCGAAGGAGTCGGCCTCGTCGAAGTCAAGGGAATCATTCTCGATCCGCAGGAAACGGTAAAACAGTTACAGGCTTTGCGAAAAAACGAAAAAGTAAAAGCCGTGGTGCTTCGCATCGACTCCCCAGGGGGTGTCGTCGGACCTTCCCAGGAGATCCACGATGCGGTGAAGAAGCTGAACATGAAGAAGAAAGTCGTTGTGTCCATGGGAAGCCTTGCGGCTTCCGGGGGCTACTACATTGCAGTGCCTGCCACGAAGATATTCGCCAATCCGGGGACCATCACCGGCAGTATTGGGGTGTTGATGAAATTTTCCAACATGGAAGGGCTGATGGATAAGATAGGCATGAAGGCCTTCACCCTGAAAGCGGGTAAATACAAGGATGTTGGCTCACCTGTTAGACCAATGACCAAAGAAGAAAGAGCGATGCTGCAAAGCGTTATCGACAGCACCCATGGCCAGTTCGTCAAGGCCGTTGCCGAAGGTCGAAAATTGCCGGTGGAACAGGTCAGGGCACTGGCCAACGGCAGGATCTATTCGGGGGAACAGGCTCTGGCGCTCAAGCTCGTGGACAGGCTAGGAACACTTCAGGACGCTGTGGAAGAGGCTGGAAGGCTAGGGGGGATCAAAGGTGAACCCGAGATTGTTCGGCCGCCAAAGAAAAAAAAGGTCTTTTTGGATCTGCTGGTGGAATCGGCCGCCGAGAAAATAAGCAGTTTTGCCGTTCAGGACAAGGGAGTGTCGGTAAACTACGAAATGAACGGCAACTACGGATACTAAGGATGCAGGTATAGATACACCAAGAGCGGGCTCTCAGGGAGCCCGCTTTTTTTTCTACTTTTTCTTCACTTATTTTACCGTCACATCCTGCTAGGGTGATCCTGCCTATCATCTTTTGACGGTAATCGACGATGTCTTTGGGCAGAGATGCATTGCATATGCTCCTTTTTTCACCTTTACGTTAAGTAAATAGCACTTTAGGTTTTTGGGGGTGCATTGTCAACAACTCTGCTTTTGTTGGACTAGACATTTCAAGGTCAATAGTAAAAAAACGTTTTATTTATGCTTGACATAAACGTAAACTAACTGTATCTTCCGCGCATGGGGAGAACTTTCCTGAAGTTATAAACTCTTCCCAGCCGCATCTTCATGGTTAAATAAACGTATGTGCGGCCCCCTTTACATGTCTATGAAACTATCCCGAACCGGAGGTTAAAAGATATGGTGATAAAAATGGAATCGGAACAGCGTATTCTCAGGCTGCAGAAGGCCTTGCGGGAGAAAGAGCTGGATGGTGCATTGCTGATCTATCCCATTGATGTCTACTACTTTACCGGCACCCGTCAGAATGCGACCCTTTGGGTTCCCTCAGATGGAAATCCAATGCTCTTGGTACGGAAAAGCTATCTCAGGGCCACTACCGAGAGCCTCATCGAGGATACCAGGCCTTTCCCCTCCAGCAAGGAGTTCTCCGCACTATTTGGTCCGAAGGTTAGAAAGATCGGCTTCACATGGGATGTGGTACCGGTGCAGCAATATCAATATTATTCAAAAATGCTCCCCGGATGCGAACTCATGGATATATCTTCTGTCAATAGAGAGCTGCGCTCTGTGAAGTCAGAATGGGAACTGGAGCAGATGCACTACAGCGGCGACCGCCTCTGCCGGGTATTTGCCCAGGTGCCGGCGTTTCTCAAGGAGGGTATGCGCGAAATCGACCTGTCGGCTGAATTCGAATGTCGTTTGCGCAAGGCCGGTGGGGAAGGTTATGTACGGATGCGGGCCTTCAATCAAGAACTTTTCCATGGTCTGGCCGTCAGCGGTGCCACTTCAGACAAACCGGGCTTTTTTGATGGTGCCGTGACTGGTCGTGGTCTTTCGGCTGCTTTTCCTCAAGGTTCATCCATTGAAAAAATTACTGCCGGTAGTCCGGTGCTGGTCGATTATACAGGGGTTTTCAACGGCTATATCGTGGATATGACGCGGATTTTCATTGTCGGCCAACCGGCGCCCGAGCTGGAGAAGGCTTTCGCTGTCTCCATCGCTATTCAGCAGTATCTGGTCGACAACCTGAAGCCCGGCATGATCTGCGAAGAGCTTTTTCTTACCGCGGCAGCTATGGCAGAAGAAGCCGGCCTCGGGCGGAATTTCATGGGTGCCCCCGGTGAGAACGCGCGGTTCGTCGGCCATGGAGTCGGCCTGGAACTGGACGAATACCCTGTACTTGCCCAAGGTTTCAAGGTGCCGTTGAAAACTGGACAGACCATAGCCATAGAGCCCAAATTTGTCTTACCGGGCATTGGTGCCATCGGCATAGAAAATACCTTTGCAGTCAGCAGTAACGGAGGAATCAAGCTTACGGACATGTCTGACGAGATCGTTTGTCTGTAAGAAAGGGTGAATAAAGCAGTAAAGGTGTAATAAAAAAGGCTACATGGTTTTTAACCATGTAGCCTTGATTTTATTGGTGCCGAAGACTGGAATCGAACCAGCACGAGGGAACCCTCACTAGAACCTGAATCTAGCGCGTCTACCAATTCCGCCACTTCGGCAATGAGACAATCTGTATAACATCCTTTTTATGCAACTGCAAGAAAAAAATCCTGATTCGCTAGTTATTTTATGACGGGCCCAGTTGGGCGATACAAGAGCGGCGTGTCATGATTATACTCATATGGATTGTAGTTGTTGTAAAAAGCAGAGGAGGGGGACTTTTCGTCGTCATTCATTTTCCAGGTGAAAATTTCCTTGATGCCAATGACAGGAAAGGTGTATTCGGCACCGTCGATGGTACCGGATTTTTGCCCCTTCACTTCTCCGGTCATGGTAATCAGTCTGCCGGTTTTATAGATGATCGGGTCAAGAAAATCGGCACTGGTGGCTATGAAGCGGCCGCCAGATTGGGAAGTCTCAATGGGGTAACCGCTGGTGTCGATGGAAAACTGGACGACCTCCATTTGTCCGGTTCCTTTGGTATTTCTCACCACAGCTATTTTCCCGCCTACTAAAATCTGTTTACCGATGAATGAATCAGCGCGCTTTTTCACATCACTGAAAGAGATGGTGCTATCGACCCGTTTCCTAGCTCCTTCGCTAATGACATGGGTGCAACCCGCTAGGATAACGACCATGATCAGAACCGGTAAAATCATTGATTTTTTCATTCTTCCCTCCTCGACGTCATTTAAAGGGGTAAAGCAATAAGAATTATATCTGATTTTGCGAAAGTTTCTCCTTAAATACATTGGAACCACTACACAGGTTCAAATTGAGCAGCAGTTGGCAATAAAAAAGGCTTTCCCTTGTACAAGGAAAGCCTTTTGATCTCTTGGTGCCGAAGACGAGAATCGAACTCGTACGGGCTGTCGCCCACCACCCCCTCAAGATGGCGTGTCTACCAATTCCACCACTTCGGCAAGGAAGAAAACTCTTTTATCATTAACCGAACACCAAGTCAATAAAAAATTCCTGCTTATTTAGGCGCTGCCGGAGTCTGAGACGCTGGTGGCGTCTGTGACGGCTGACTTGTCAAAGGTTGGCCGGCTGGTTGTTTCTGTGCGGGAGCTTGCTGTGCCGGTTTTGCCTTTGACTTGGAGGACATTATGGATGAGCTGCCCCCTTTGCCGGAAAGAAAAGCCAAAGTAAGCGAAGTAAGCATGAAAATGATGGCTGCGCTCGTGGTCAGCTTGCTGAGAAAAGTAGTGCCACCCCCTGCACCGAATACGGATTGACTACCACCGGCACCGAAGGATGCGCCCATTTCTGCGCCTTTCCCGGACTGCAGGAGAACGATGACAATCAGAGCCAGGCAAACAAGGATGTGTAAAATAACTAATAGAGTGGTCATCTACGCTTTTTCCTCCAGAAGAATAAAAAAACCTTTTAACACAAACCCAGGGCAAAAGCCAAGGGTTATTTACCAAAATTGACAATGGCTGCAAAAGAGTCGGCTTTGAGGCTTGCTCCGCCGACGAGTGCTCCGTCGATGTCGGCTTGCGCCATCAGTCCACCGATATTTTCAGGTTTAACACTTCCGCCGTAGAGGATGCGCATTTCATCTGCAGTTGCCTTGTCATATAGACCTGCGACCACTCCACGGATAAACTGGTGTGCCTCTTGGGCCTGGCTGTCGGTGGCCGTTTTGCCGGTTCCTATGGCCCAGACCGGCTCATAGGCGATGATCACCTTCTTCAGCTGCTCTCTGGAGAGTTCCGTCAGCCCCTGTGTTACCTGCCGTTTCAGGACGTCGAATGTTTTCTCGCCTTCGCGTTCCTGAAGGGTTTCACCGATGCAGAACAGCACCGTCAAACCGGCCTTGACGGCCGCTTTGGTCTTCTTGTTTACCGTTTCATCGGTTTCACCGAAATACTGCCTGCGTTCGGAGTGGCCGATGATGACGTGGCTGCATCCGGCATCGACCAGCATGGTGCTGGAGATTTCGCCGGTAAAAGCACCTTCTTCCTCCCAAAAACAATCCTGTGCAGAAAGGCGAATGTTCGACCCGGCGAGAGCACCGGCAACTTTGCCAAGGACGGTAAATACAGGAGCGACGACAATTTCAACCTCTTTAGTCTGGGCAACAAGCGGGATCAGGCCGCCAACCAGTTCGAGTGCCTGACCGGCAGTCTTGTAAAGCTTCCAGTTTCCAGCAATTACAGGCGTTCTCATGTTCCCTCCGTTATCGCTTCAGTGCATATTGTTTCATTTACTGCTCTGCTCAAGGACTTCTACGCCGGGCAGTTTCTTTCCTTCAAGAAGTTCGAGAAATGCACCGCCGCCGGTGGAAATATAGCTGACTTTGTCGGCTACCCCGGCCTTGCGAACTGCTGAGTCGGTATCTCCGCCGCCGATGATGGTGGTTGCATCATTGAGACCGGCAACGACATCGGCGACAGCAAACGTTCCCTTGGCGAAACGCTCCATCTCAAAAACACCCATCGGGCCATTCCAAATTATGGTTTTAGCATCTTTCAAGGCATTTGCGAAACGCGCTGTTGATGCAGGTCCCACATCGAGGGCCATCCATTCGGAGGGGATGTCCTTGACTGAAACGGTCTTGCAGTCGGCATCGGCGGCAAACCTGTCCGCGACGACGCAATCTTCCGGGAGCAAGAATTGAATTCCTCTTTTGGCAGCGTTTTCGAGGATTCTTTTTGCCGTGTCGATCAGATCGTCTTCTACTAAAGACTTTCCTACCGAAAGGCCTTGAGCTTTGAGGAAAGTGAATGCCATTCCACCACCGATTATTATTATGTCGACCTTGCCGACCAAAGTTTCCAGAACCTCCAGTTTGCCGGAAACCTTCGCTCCTCCGAGAATGGCTGCCAATGGCCGGACTGGGCGCGTCATTGCTTTTTCGAAATAGGTCATCTCATTCTTCATCAGAAAGCCTGCTGCAATAACTGGAACGCATTTCGTAATGGCATGTACCGACGCATGTGCCCTATGTGAAACTGCGAACGCATCGTTGACATAAATCTCGCAGCCGTTAGCCAGCTTGCAGGCGAAATCGGGATCGTTCTTTTCTTCGCCCGGGTAAAATCTCACATTCTCCAGCATGAGAACATCGCCCGGTTGAAGTGCAGAAATCATGGCGTCCACCTCGGGACCGAAACAATCTGGGGCTTGCTTCACCTCTTTTCCCAGCAGCTCCGACAGGCGCTGTGCTGCAGGGGCCATTGTATATTTCGGCTTTTTCTCACCCTTGGGTCTGCCGAGATGGGAAGCGAGGATTATTTTCGCGCCATTCTCAATCGCGTATTTAATCGTCGGCACAGCGCCGACAATTCGTGTGTCTTCAGTTATATTTCCACTCTCGTCCTGGGGGACGTTGAAATCGACTCGAATAAATATGGTTTTCCCACGTAGATCTTTCACTTCGTCAATGTACAGAATGGACATCTTTCCCTCCTCATGTGGAATAAATTGACAGGCAAAATAAAAGGGGGAAGACACCCCCCCTTTGTAACAGTGCTTTGACAGGATCAAGACAGCATGATTTTCATCAGATCAACGACCCGCTGCGAAAAACCGGTTTCATTGTCGTACCAGGAGATAACTTTGACCATGCTGCCTTCAATTACCTTGGTGCTGAGACTGTCAACGATGGAGGACAAGGAATTACCGTTGTAGTCGATGGATACCAGCGGTTCGTCGGAATAGCCGAGAATTCCTTTAAGTGATCCTTCTGCCGCCTGTTTCAGCGCTGCATTCACTTCGATGGCATCGGTCTTTTTGTTCAGCATCACCACCAGATCCACAACGGAAACATTGGGAGTGGGAACCCTGATAGCCATGCCGTCAAGTTTCCCCTTCAACTCGGGAAGTACCAGTGAGACAGCCTTTGCTGCTCCGGTTGTGGTCGGAATCATGGACATGGCAGCAGCTCTTGCCCTACGAAGGTCCTTGTGGGGCAAGTCCAGAATGTTTTGATCGTTGGTGTAGGAATGAATGGTAGTAACAAGGCCCTTTTCGATTCCGAAGGCCTCTTGAAGGACTTTGGCCACGGGGGCCAGGCAGTTTGTGGTGCAGGAGGCATTTGAGACAATGTTATGCTTCTTTGCATCGTAGCGGTGGTGATTGACCCCCATGACGATGGTGATGTCTTCATTGGTGGCAGGTGCGGAGATGATCACTTTCCTGGCGCCGACCTGCAGGTGCATTTCTGCCTTTTCCCGGGCTGTGAAAAGACCGGTGGATTCCAGGACTACATCGATTTTTTCATTCTTCCAGGGAAGTTCCGCAGGGTTTCTGACGGCTAAAATCTTTATGGTATTGCCGTTAACAACCAGTGCGTTTTCCTTTGCTTCGACTTTACCGGGGAAGATGCCATGTACGGAGTCATATTTGAGCAGATGTGCCAGCGTTTTAGCGTCGGTGAGATCGTTGATCGCTACAAATTCGATCGCTTTCTCATTGACGGCTGCCCGGAGTACGGAGCGTCCAATCCTGCCAAAGCCATTGATTGCAACCCGCAATGCCATTGTTACCTCCCTGTAAAATTTATTAGAGTAATTTATGAATTATTACTCACAACTCAGATTTATGTAACAAATAAACCCTGTCTGGTCAAGATTTCATCTAAGAAATTCAAAAAAATGCATTCCGAGAAGGCAGGCGAAAAACCACTATCATGTCGTTCCCCAATCGCCACGAGGAAAATTTCATCTTCTTCTCAAGGACAATTGTGATAATATAGTGCTTCTACGTTAAAAAGAGTTGAAATAGAGCCCATGAAAAGAACCCTGGAAAAGCGCATCATCCTCTTCTCGTTTCTGATTTTGTTCCTGACGATCCTGGTTAGCGCGGGTCTGGATATTATCGGTTTCAGAAAGGATTACATCAACGCACTGTTTCTGAGATCCCAAAGTCTCGGTGCCTCCATGAAGGGCAGCATCGAAAAGGTTCTGAACCTGGGGCTCGATATCAGAGATATAGCCGGAATTTCCGAAAAATGCCGCGAGCTTGTGGATGGAAATCCGGACATTGGCTACTGCATAGTAACCGACCTGGACGGCAATATCCTCTACCTGAGTGATGTCAAATTTCAAAGTCTTGCCATCAAGGATGCAAGCAGGTCCTACACCTCCAACCCCACCGTCAAGATAAATCTCATCGGCAAAAACCCTTCCTTTTACGATACTGTAACCATCGTCAAGAGTTCCGATGGAAGGCCCACGGCCCAGGTACATATCGGCTTTGAGGAGTCGATCATATCTGCCAAGGTCAAGGGCATGATTCTGCGCTCGGTGTTCCTGCTGCTGATATTTCTGGCATTCTCCTTTTCCCTTGTTGTTATTTTTATGAAAAAAAGCATTATACAGCCCGTTTCAGTTCTGCTTAAAGGGGTCAAGCAGATTTCCGAGGGGGGATTCGATGTGCGGATACAGGAAGTGCCGGTTTATGAATTTAATGAGCTGGCGAAGAATATCAACATCATGTCCGCAAACCTGAAAAATCGCGATGAGGAAATCAGGAAAAATTATCAGGAACTGGAAAGAACCCATAACGAACTGCATGCCTCATATCTGAAATTGGAGCACCTAAGCCATGAGCTGGAGAAGTCGGAGGAACTCTATAAATCATTAATGGAGGATGCCAGCGATGCCATCGTCGTCGTCGGTGAAGACGAGTCGGTGAAAATGGTGAACAAAATGGCCGAAGAGTTTTTCGGCTACAACGCCCGCGAACTTGTCGGTCTGCCGTTGACCAAAATGCTCCTCCTCCTGAATATCGAGAACATCCCCAAGATCCATAAAATATTCAAGGATGCTTCCAAAGGGATGCACATCGCCGAAGAGATGCAGATCGTAAAAAAGGGGGGGGCGCTGGTGGTTTCGAGGCTCCATGCCAGCAGCATCGAAAGCGGCAATGATAGGCTCGTGCAGGCAATATTCCGGGATGTGACGAAAGAGCGCGAAATCATGATGAACCTGGAAAAAAGCGCCGCCGACTTGGTCCGGCTCAACAAAATGAAGGATTCCTTCCTCGGTCTTGCCTCACACGAGCTCAAGACGCCTCTCACAGTAATTATGGGATACGCCGAACTGATTTCCACCGATATGGCCGACAAGGTAGATCAGACGGTCCTGGAGATGGTGGGAAATATCTCCAGTGCTGCCATGCGCCTGGATAACATAATCAAGGATATGGTCGATGTCTCCATGATCGACGAAAAACGGCTGCAGCTGAAGATCGACGATGTCCAGGTAAATCAGCTGGTCCAGGATGCGGTAAAGGAGCTGGCTTTTTTCTTCTCCATGCGCAAGCAGAAGCTGGTCCTCCAGCTGGATGAGAGCATACCCAACATCAAAGGGGATATGCTCCGGCTCGTGCAGTTATTTTCAAATGTTCTTGGCAATGCCATCAAGTTCACCCCCGACGGGGGCGAGATTACCGTGACCACCAGTGCAAAATACCTGCTGCGCAGCAAACAGCCGGTGGACAGCGCCCAGGGACAGTCGGTCGTGAACATCGGCAAGGAGCATCATCTTTACGTGGAAGTGGCGGTTGCCGATACCGGCATCGGCATCGACCGGGAGGACCAGCTGCGCATATTCGATAAATTCTATGAGGCGGGTAACATCGAAGAGCACAGCACCGGAAAGGTTGCCTTCAAAGCTAAAGGTGCCGGGCTCGGATTGTCCATTGCCAAGGGAATCGTCGATATGCACGGCGGCGAAATATGGGTCGAGTCGCCGGGCTATAATCCTGGCAGCGGAACCGGTTCCATATTTCATATTCTTCTGCCGTTGAATCCGCTGGTGGGGGACTCCTCCCTTGATTACATGAACCTGCTCCATTGATCACATTAGAAGATAGCCCTTGAATCCATTCCTGTTTTCCTGTATATATACGAAGTTTTTCTGCCGAATCCCTTTCCGTATGAAACCGCCCAGGAGCTTAATATGCGAGCCTGCCTGCTTGCCAGTGGCAGCAAGGGCAATTCTCTTTTCATCGATACCGGTGAAACGAAAATCTTGCTTGATGCAGGCCTTTCCGCTGTGGAGATTCTGCGCAGGCTCAATGCAATCGGCGTTGAAGGCAGCGAAATCGACGCGATCATGGTCAGTCACGAACATCAGGATCATGTGCGTGGAGCAGGTGCCTTGGCGCGTAAACTGAAGATCCCTGTCATTCTCAGCTACCCGACCCACAAGGAAATTTCGCGCCATCTGGCAAAAACGCAGGTTATTGAGTTCGAATCGGGATATTCATTCTGCTTCAGGGATCTTGCCATTGATCCCTTTCCCATCACTCACGATGCTTGCGATCCGGTGGGGTTCATAATCGAAAGCAGCGAAGGGACCATGGGGATAGCCACCGATCTGGGTATTGCCACACGGCTTGTTGTGGATAAATTGCAGAAGTGCCGTATTCTCATAGTCGAATCGAACCATGACGAGGAGATGCTGATGAACGGGCCGTACCCATGGCATCTGAAACAACGAATCAGATCCCGTCACGGACATCTATCCAACAATGATTCTGCCGCGTTACTGGAAGAAATACTCCATCCAAATCTCGAAGGTGTTTTTCTCGCCCATCTTTCTGAAACCAACAACGATCCGAACCTGGCCCACAATACTGCCACTGCCATGCTTGACTGCCAGAATATCTGCTCACCCAGGCTGATTGTCGGCGCCCAGGACCAGGCCAGCGCTGTCTTTTGTCTCAATGGGTGACGGGAAAAGATCACGGTTGCCGATTTACAGACCCTGCTGTCTGATTTTATTTCATAGGAGATCGATACAGTGATAGAACGCTACAGCCGCCCGGAAATGACCAGAATCTGGGAACCCGAGAACCGTTATCAGAAGTGGTTGGAAATAGAGATATATGCCTGCGAAGCCCATGCACAACTGGGCGATATTCCCCAGGAAGCGGTCGACCGGATCAAAACAAAGGCTAAATTCGACGTCCCCCGCATCGACGAGATCGAAAAGACGGTGAAACACGACGTCATAGCCTTCCTTACTTCCGTAGCCGATTATATCGGCGATGATTCCCGCTTCGTCCATCTCGGGCTCACTTCCTCCGATGTCCTTGACACATCATTCGCCATGCTGCTCAAAGAGAGCAGCGATCTCATCATCGCCGACATTAAACGGTTGATGGAAGTCATTAAGAAAAGGGCCATGGAGCACAAGGAGACCCCCATGATGGGACGGTCCCATGGCATTCACGCCGAGCCGGTAACATTCGGCCTGAAAATGGCCCTCTGGTATGACGAGATGCGCAGGAACCTGCGGCGCATGGAATCGGCACGGGAAACCATCGCCTATGGCAAGATCTCCGGAGCTGTCGGCACCTTCGCCAATATCGACCCAAAGGTGGAGGAATATGTCTGCGCCAAGGCCGGGCTGAAGCCGGCTCCCTGTTCCACCCAAGTCATCCAGCGGGACCGCCATGCGGAATTCTTTTCCACCCTGGCCATCATTGCCTCGTCCATCGAGAAGTTCGCCGTTGAAATCAGACACCTGCAACGGACCGAAGTCCTGGAAGCCGAAGAGTTCTTCAGCAAGGGTCAGAAGGGTTCCTCAGCCATGCCCCACAAGCGCAACCCGGTGCTCTCCGAAAATCTCACCGGTCTTGCCAGGCTCGTCCGCGGTTACGCAGTTTCAGCCATGGAAAACGTGGCTCTCTGGCACGAGCGGGATATCTCCCATTCCTCCGTCGAGCGCATCATCGGCCCCGACGCGACTATTCTCATGGATTTCATGTTGAACCGCTGCATAGGCCTTATCGAGAACCTGGTCGTCTACCCGGAAAACATGATGAAAAACCTGAACCTGATGCGCGGCCTGATTTTCTCCCAGCGCATACTGTTGGAGCTGGCCAACAACGGCGTTTCCCGGGAGAATGCCTATGCACTCGTTCAAAGGAATGCCATGAAAGTGTGGGAAGAGGGTAAGGATTTCCAGACCGAGCTACTTAATGATGGAGATGTGCGCAAATATATCTCCGAAGAGCAGATTCGGGAGGCGTTCAACCTCAACTATCACTTGAAGCACGTAGATACAATATTTACGAGGGTTTTCGGTGGATAACCTGATCCGCTTCTTCAAACTTGAGGCGACGGATGGTCTTTTGCTCTTCTGGCTGAAGGAGAGCCTCATTGCCGTCATCATATTTGCCGCCTTCTACGTGATGGCCTTGATACTGCGCCACGTACTGGTGTCCTGGGGGCCCCGCTTTACCTCCTTTACCAGGACCGACCTGGATGATCGGATTCTGCAGCGTATCACGCCGCCGGCATCGCTGCTGATCATGTTCGCCGGCCTGTATTTTGCCGTAAAGTCCCTGCCTTTGCCGGAAAAGGCCCACGTCGTCACGTCAGGGATCCTTTTCATCATTAACATTGTCATTATCACCATCATCGCTTACCGGGCTGCTGATGAATTTCTCCAGTGGTACACCGCCAGAATGACCGGCGTGGAGAGCAGTGGACTGAGGCAGTTGATCCCCCTGGTGGAGAAGCTGATCAGCATTTTCCTCATCGGTACGGCCTTGATCATAACCCTCAAGCATTTCAACTACGATATCTGGTCGATCATCACCGCTCTCGGTATCGGTTCACTGGCCATTGGCCTGGCGGCAAAGGACACCCTGGCCAATATGATCTCCGGCTTCACCCTAATGCTGGATCGTCCGTTCCATATCGGCGACCGTATTCAGCTTGCAGGGGGACAGGTTGGTGATGTGCTCGATATCGGCCTTCGCAGCACCAAGATCAAGACCCTGGACAACACTTACCTGATCATCCCCAACTCGGAACTGTGCAACACGGTGTTGATCAACATGGCCTTTCCCGATGTGCTCAGCAAAGGGAGGATCAACCTGGGAGTTGCCTATGGCAGTGATGTGGCTGCCGTAAAAGCGCTCCTGGTCAAAACTGCATTGGAGGTGTCCCACGTCCGTAGGGATCCTGCTCCGGAGGCTTTTTTCGTTTCCTTCGGCGACAGTGCATTGAACATGTCGTTATTTTTCTGGGTAGATGATTACACAAAGGTTTTTTCGGTTACCGATGAGCTTAACTGTCTCATTGCAAAAAGATTTCAGGAGAACGGCATCCAGATACCCTATCCGACTAGAACGGTACTGATGCAAAAGGACTGATAATGGCCCATAGAATAGAAATAGCCCTGAAGAAGACCGTTCGTGATGCCCGCGGAGAACGGATCAGGAATGAGATCGAACATTTTCTAAATATCCCTGTCAAAATGGTGCGGACCATCGATGTCTTTACCGTAGATGCAGGATTGACTGCCGACGAGCTTGAGCTGGCTGCGGCCGGCCCCTTTTCCGATCCCGTCATACAGGATTTCGCCATCGATGCACCCATCGCCACCGATTTCGACTTTGTCGTCGAGGTCGGTTTCCGTCCCGGAGTTACCGATAATGTGGGGAGGACCGCCAAGGAGGCCATCGAATACATCATCGGCAGACCGCTTCCTGAAGGGGAGGGGGTCTACACCTCGGTCCAGTACCTCTTCAGTGGAGAGATGACCCTGAAGGAGATGGAGCGGATCGCTACCGGGCTCCTCTGCAACACCCTCATCCAGCGTTATCAGATCCTTGATCGCACCACATTCGAGGCGCAGCAAGGCATTCGGGCTTATGTCCCCAAGGTGGCGGCACATGCCGCCGGCACTGTCAAGGAGATCGATCTCGACGTCAGTGACGAGGAACTGATGCGCATCAGCCGGGATGGGGTCCTGGCTCTGACCCTGGACGAGATGATGATCATTCAGGCACATTACCGGGATGCACAGGTGGTTGCCGAGCGCAGAAAACTGGGCCTGGGGGATCGGCCCACCGACGTGGAGCTGGAGGCCCTTGCCCAGACCTGGTCCGAGCACTGCAAGCACAAGATATTTTCCGGCAATGTGGAGTATGTGGATGAGAAGGGAAATCGTGAGCAGATCTCCTCGCTCTTCAAAACCTTCATCCAGCGGACCACGGCGAAAGTCAGGGAGAATCTGGGCGACAAGGATTTCTGTCTGTCGGTCTTCAAGGATAACGCCGGTGTCATCCGCTTCAACAAGGACTATTCCCTGGTCTTCAAGGTTGAGACACACAATTCGCCCAGCGCCCTGGACCCGTACGGTGGGGCGTTGACCGGCATCGTCGGTGTCAACCGTGACCCTTTCGGCACTGGCAAGGGGGCACGGCTCATTTTTAATACCGATGTCTTCTGCTTCGCCTCACCTTTTTACGATAAGACGCTTCCCGCACGGCTGCTCCATCCGCGGCGCATTTACGAAGGCGTTGTTGAAGGGGTCGAGCACGGGGGTAATAAAAGTGGTATCCCTACCGTCAACGGCTCCCTGGTCTTCGACGACCGTTTTGCCGGCAAACCCTTGGTCTTCTGCGGCACGGCGGGCATCATGCCAGCGGTCATCAATGGCGAGCCCTCCCATGTGAAACGGATCGATCCTGAGGACCTCATCGTCATGACCGGCGGGCGGATCGGCAAGGACGGCATCCACGGCGCAACCTTCTCTTCGGAGGAGTTGAATGAGTCATCTCCCGTTTCGGCGGTGCAGATCGGCGATCCCATCACCCAAAAAAGGATGACCGACTTTCTTCTGAGGGCCAGGGACCGCGGCCTGTACAACTTCATCACCGACAACGGTGCCGGCGGTCTTTCTTCCTCCATCGGCGAGATGTCCGAGGAGTGCGGCGGTTGCCGTCTCGACCTCTCCAGGGCGCTGCTCAAATATGCCGGACTCGAACCATGGGAGATCCTCATTTCGGAAGCCCAGGAACGCATGAGCCTGGCTGTTCCCCCGGCAAAGATCGATGAATTCCTTGCCCTTGCCAAGATAATGGGGGTCGAGGCGACGGTACTCGGAGAATTCACTGATTCCGGCTACTTCCATATCCTCCATGGGGACAAAACAGTGGCCTATCTCCCCATCAGCTTTATGCACGGTGGCCTGCCCCCCATGGAAATGCGGGGGGTCTGGGAGATCAAGCAGCACGAAGAGCCTGCACCTGCCGCCAAAAGCGATTTTACCCAAGACCTGCTCCAGCTCCTGGGTTCGCTGAATATCTGCTCCAAGGAATCGGTGGTCCGCCGCTACGATCATGAAGTCCAGGGGGGGAGTGTCGTCAAGCCTTTTACCGGGGCCGATAACGACGGACCGTCCGACGCCGCTGTCGTCAGACCGATCCTCGACTCCTTCGAAGGGGTGGTGGTGGGCCACGGCATCTGCCCCCGTTATAGTGATATAGATGCCTATCACATGGCCGCCAACGCCATCGACGAGGGTTTGCGCAACTACATTGCCGTAGGAGGCTCTCCCGACTTGGTCGCCGGCCTTGACAACTTCTGCTGGTGCGATCCGGTTAAATCGGAAAAGACCCCCGACGGGGAATACAAGATGGCCCAGCTGGTACGGGCCAACAAAGCCCTTTACGATTACTGCGTCGCCTTCGGCATTCCTCTCATCTCCGGGAAGGATTCCATGAAGAATGACTTCTATGACGGGTCCACCAAGATCTCCATTCCACCGACCCTGCTCTTTTCCGTCATCGGTAAGATGGAAGATGCCCGCAAAGCAGTGACCATGGATGTGAAAAAGCCTGGCGATATTGTTTATCTGCTGGGAGAAACTGACGATGAGCTAGGCGGTTCCGAGTACCTTGCGGCAAAAGGATTTACCGGCAATAAGGTGCCCCAGGTCGATGCCGAGTCTGCTCTGGATAGATATCGTGCCTATCACGCAGCGGTCAAGAATGGGCTGGTTGCCTCCTGTCACGACCTTTCCGATGGCGGGCTGGCGGTGGCAGCTGCCGAATCGGCCTTTGCCGGTGGCTTCGGCATGGCCCTGGATCTGAAATATGTAGTCGCCAAGGGAAATGCCCCTCTGGGTGACGAGCCTCTTCTCTTCGCCGAATCGGCCTCCCGTCTGCTGGTGACTGTGCATCCTGACAAGGAGGCTGCATTTGAAAAAGCCATGTCGGGACAGGCCATGGCCCGCATCGGTCTCGTAACGGCAGATACCTCTTTAACTGTCACCGGGGTTTCTGGTAAGGTAGTCGTAAAGGCGGAAATTGCCGCGCTTAAAGCAGCCTGGCAGTCTCCGTTGCAATCACTGTAGCACTTTGGGGAGTTTTGAATGGCTAACGCAAAAGCATTGATCATAACGGGTAACGGCACCAACTGCGAGACGGAGGCCGCCCATGCCTGCCGCCTCGGCGGTTTCGATGAAGCCCATATCGCCCACATCTCCGATCTCCTCTCGGGTGAAGTCAGACTCGACGATTACCACTTCCTCAACCTGACTGGCGGCTTCCTCGACGGAGACGATCTGGGAAGCGCCAAGGCCCAGGCTAATCGTCTCCGCCATGCCAGGATCAAGGATGGCAACGAGCACCTCTTCGAGCAACTGCAGCGTTTCATTGATGCCGGTAAGCTGGTGCTTGGGGTATGCAACGGCTTTCAGCTGCTGGTAAAAATGGGGTTGTTGCCTGGGTTTTCCAACAACGGCCGGCAGCAGGTGGCGACTCTCACCTTCAACGACAGCGGCCGCTTCCAGGACCGCTGGGTTTATCTGAAGAACAACACCGCTTCCGGCTGCATCTTCACCTATGGCGTGGAAAAAGGGCTCTATCTCCCCATCAGGCACGGGGAAGGGAAGTTCGTCGTGGATTGTCCCGAGACTCTTGAACGGATCGTCAATGGCAATCTTGATGTCCTCGTCTATTCAGACCCGGCCTACACGTCCGCCACCATGGAATTTCCCCTGAACCCCAACGGCTCGGTGAACGGCATTGCCGGCATCTGCAGCGAATCGGGGCGCATCATGGGTCTGATGCCCCACCCTGAGGCCTTCGTCAACCGCGTTCAGCATCCACGCTGGACCCGTGAAGAGTTGCCCGAAGACGGGGACGGCCTGATTCTCTTCAAAAACGCAGCAGATTACGTGAAGAAGAACTTTTAATCTTGTGCCATAGCCTAATTAACGAACACCCCCTGGATATGCCATTCACGGGAAGGAGTGTGTTTACGTTATGAAGTTACAACGTCCAGAAGAAGAATGCGGTATTTTCGGTATATTTAACCATCCCGAGGCCTCGAACCTGGCTTATCTGGGGCTCTATGCCCTCCAGCACCGGGGGCAGGAGAGCTGCGGCATCGTTTCCTCCGATGGCTCGGCGCTCCATGCCCATAAAAGTATGGGGTTGGTGGCCGATGTTTTCGGCAACCAGGAAATATTCAAATCCTTGCCGGGAAGATCTGCCATCGGCCATGTGCGCTACTCCACCACCGGCTCTTCGGTTATAAAAAACGTCCAGCCGATCATGGTCGACTATTCCCGGGGGTCCATCGCCGTCGCCCATAACGGCAACATTGTCAATGCCCAAATCGTCAAGGATGAGCTGGAGGCCTACGGCTCCATCTTCCAGACCACAATGGACACCGAAATTATTGTCCACCTGTTGGCCACCTCCAAGGCCAATTCCCTGCTGGACAGGATTACCGACTCATTAAACCGTATCAAAGGGGCCTACTGTCTGCTTTTCCTTACGGAAACAAGAATGGTTGCAGTGCGGGACCCCAATGGTTTCAGGCCCCTGTGCCTCGGCAAGCTGGGCAGTTCCTATGTGGTGGCCTCGGAAAGCTGCGCCCTCGATCTGATCGATGCCGAATTCATCAGAGAGATCGAGCCGGGCGAGGCGATCATCATCACCAATGAGGGGCTCACCTCCTATTTCCCCTTTCAAAAGGCACAACCCACCCCCTGTATCTTCGAATTCGTCTACTTCGCCCGTCCTGACTCCTACATCTTCGGCAAGAACGTCTACCAGGTACGGAAGGAAATGGGGCGACAACTGGCACGGGAGCATCATGTGGAGGCGGATATCGTCATTCCCATTCCCGATTCTGGGGTGCCGTCGGCCCTGGGCTATGCAGAAGAATCTGGCATTCGGTTCGAGCTGGGGCTGATCCGCAACCATTATGTGGGTCGCACCTTCATCGAGCCCCAGCAGGCCATCCGCCATTTCGGCGTCAAGATCAAGCTGAACCCGGTCAGGGAGGTGCTTAAGGATAAACGGGTGGTGGTCATTGACGATTCTATTGTCCGCGGCACCACCTCGCGGAAAATCGTCAAGATGATCCGCAATGCCGGTGCCAAAGAGGTTCATGTCCGCATTTCATCTCCCCCCACCAGCTATCCCTGTTATTACGGTATCGATACCCCCAACCGCAAGGAGTTGATCTCCTCGTCCCACACCATTGATGAGATCCGCAAGTATATAACTGCCGACACCCTCGGCTATCTGTCCGAAGACGGTCTGATCAACTCGGTGGGAACCGGTAATACCGGCTATTGTCGTGCCTGTTTCACCGGGAGTTATCCCGTTAAATTCCCAAAGCTGGGTGTCGCGCCCCAGCTGGACCTATTTGAAAAGGAGCTTCCAGAATATGAGTGATAAGGCGAGATTGAAACAGATCATCCTTGAGCTGTCCTATGAAAAAAGAAAGGTCGTACTAGCCTCGGGCCGGGAAAGCGATTTCTATTTCGACGGCAAGCAGACCACCCTCCATCCCGAAGGGGGCTATCTCACCGGCAAACTCTTTTTCGAAGCCATAAGGGATGTGGAAGGGGTCGAGGGGGTAGGGGGCCTGACCCTTGGTGCCGATCCCATTGCCACGGCAACATCGGTGGTCAGTTTCCTGGAAAAGAAGCCCATTCCGGCTTTCATCATCCGCAAAGAGCCGAAGGGCCATGGTACTGGCGCCTGGCTGGAAGGTCGGAAGAACTTCAAACCGGGGGTACGGGTCGTTATCGTTGAGGATGTGGTCACAAGTGGCGGTTCTTCTCTCAAGGCCATTAAAAGGGCAGAGGAAGAAGGTCTGAAAGTCCTGGGGGTGGTGACCCTCGTGGACAGGGAAGAGGGTGGCCGGGAAAACATCGAAAAAGAGGGCTACTGGCTGAAATCGATCTTTACCAAGTCCGAAGTACTGGCGTGACAGCACCAGGCCGGCAATTTACAAAGGGTGGCGAAGATTTCGCTGCCCTTTTTCTTTAAACAGCACTATGGAAATAGCAAACATACTTCAGCTTTACGGCCAGCTTCTTACCAGCGTGGACCAATGGTTCGCCAGATGCATGGCTGCGGCTCCCGATGACATACGATGCGGCAGAGGTTGCTCTGAGTGCTGCCGGGGGCTCTTCGACATTACTCTTCTCGATGCCTGTTACCTGAAGAGTGGGTTTGACCGCTTGAGCGAAGAGGTTAAGGATATGGTGCTGGAAAAGGCGATAAAGCGCCTGAATGGCGTCAAGGCGATCTGGCCCGAGTTCAATTTACCTTTTATATTGAACCACCGGCCCGACGCGGAATGGGATGCGGTCATGCCCGATGAGGACGACACTCCCTGCGTCCTTCTGGATGACCACGGTCAATGCCTGGTGTACGAGCATCGCCCCATGACCTGCCGCCTCCATGGTATTCCCCTGATCGACTCCGGCGGGGAGGTTATTGACGAAGACGGCTGCAGCCTGAATTTTACAGGCATGACGGCTATACTACCGGCTGAGCTTCGCTTTCCGTTTATCGAGCTTTTTCAAGACGAAACGACGCTTTTTAAGCTATTTACCAAGCAATTGCTCAAACAGAGCTTTAGTGAGCTTGATACCCTGATCCCTGCGGCCGTGCTGCTTTCTTTCGACCATGCCCACTGGCGACAGTGGAGGGGAAGGCTCCTCAGCAACATTGAAAATTGATCACGGCACTGTATTCTAAAACAGGCGTAAGTTTCCGAAAAAAGGTTGACTCATGCAATCTGCAACCAGGGAAAAAATCGTCAATGTCATGGACACCCTTTTACAGCGCTACCTGCAGGGGAAGGCACAGGCTGTCAGGCTCTGCTTCGTGGCCCTTTTGAGCGGCGGGCATGTCCTCCTCGAAGACATCCCCGGCCTTGGCAAGACGACCCTGGCCCTCGTTCTTGCCAATTCCATGGGGCTTTCCTTTGGCAGGATCCAGTGTACCAGCGATCTGCTCCCCTCGGACATCACCGGGCTTTCCATCTTCGACCGTGAACTTAACTCCTTCAAGTTCATCAGGGGACCGGTTTTTAGCAACATTCTTCTGGTGGACGAAATCAACAGGGCGATGCCGAAAACCCAGAGTGCGCTGCTGGAGGCCATGGAGGAGCTGAGGGTGACGGTGGAAGGAACCACATATCCGCTTCCCGAGCCATTTCTGGTCATCGCTACCCAGAATCCGGTGGAACAGGTTGGGACCTATCCTCTGCCCGAATCCCAACTCGATCGTTTCATAATCAGGACCGGCATCGGCTATCCCCCTGAAGAGATCGAAAAATCTATTATTAGGTACGGGAGTCTGCGGGGGGAAATCCGAACCATTCCTGCCCTGCTCACCCAGGAAGATGTCCTTGCCGCACAGGGGGAGATCAGGGAACATATCCACCTGGCAGACAGCATCGTCGGCTATGTTTTCGCCATCATTTCCGCCACCCGGAGCCATCCCCTGGTCTTGTCCGGTATCTCCACCAGGGGAGGGATCAATCTGGCAGATGCCGCAAAGTCAGTTGCCTATCTGGAGGGGCGTGATTACGTCATCCCGGAAGATGTTAAGGAGATTGCCGTCGCCGTAGGTTCTCACCGGCTCATCACCACTGAAGAGAGCCAGAGCATGGACAAGGAGGAGTTGTTACGGTCGATCGTAAAAAAGATACCCGTACCGCTGCACTGAAGATAACCAAGGGTGGGGGATTTTACATCGCCCTGACCTTGCTTCTCGGCTTTTCCGCCGTCAATACCGGCAACAATCTGCTGTTTCTTGTCGTTGCAGCCATGCTCGGATTCATGGCGGTATCGGGCATTGTTGGCTGGACCAATATCAGAGGGTTAAAGCTGCAGGTGGTTTTTCCAGATGAGGTCTATACCGGGACCGACACCCTGGCGGTGGTCAGACTTACCAACGCCAAAAGATTCATGCCCTCATTCCTTCTCCAGATTTCCATCCGCGGGGCCTCCGTGGACTTCAATTACATTGGCGGCTCCTCCACCGAAACGGATTCGGTTGTCGTACGATTCCCCGACAGGGGACGGCATCCCTTGGGCGAAGCGCAGGTCTTTTCCCCCTTTCCGGTCAATTTTTTCGTCCGGTGCAATCGCCTGCGCCTTGATCAGGCATGCCTGGTATTTCCTGCCCCACGCCGTGTCTCCCAGGTCCGAGCTGCCGATCAGGGGCAGCGATACATGAATCTCCCTGCTCTGAACAAGGGGCTGGAAGGGGATTTGACCGGCATCAGGGATTATGCAGGGGGTGACCCCTTGAAAACGATACATTGGCGGCTCTCGGCAAAGCACCCGCAAATGAAGGTGAAGGAAATGAGCGCAGCGGGGGGGGAACCTGTTATTCTCGACCTTGACTTCTTGCCGGACGTCACCCTGAACGGGCGTCTTTCAGCTGCGGCGTACCTCGTCAACAGCTTGATCCGCAGCAACCGCCCTGTTGGCCTGCGGATCAGGGACAGGATCATCGAACCAGGGGTCACTAAAACACACAGGCTCCGCTTGCTGACGGAGTTGGCACTCTATGATCAGAATTAGGGTCGTTCTCCTTTTCCTTACCTACTGCATAGCCCTGCTCGGCTTCATACCCCTTTTCCCATACATCGAGATTGGGCCAAGGATTCTGTTTGCGGCTGCCTTTGCCGCCGGGATCGTTGCCGATTACAGAAGCCGCCATCCCGGAACGGCTGTTACCACCCTCTGCTCCATTCTTTTTTTCGTCTACTATGGGCTCCAGTTCGGCAGGGACAACATAATCGCTCCTGCGGCAAATGCCATTATCCTGCTTCTGGGAGTGCGGCTGGTCGGCGACAAGAGCGGCAGAAATTACCTGCAGATATACGTGCTTGCTCTCATGGCGCTCGCCGCTTCGTCTCTTTATAACCTGGATGCTGTGTTCCTCGTTTACTTGCTGGTACAGCTGGTGCTGATCTCCGTATCCATGGTGCTGCTGACGTTCCATGGCAAGGATCCCCGAATGAACGTCAGTCGCACCGGGATGAAGAAGATTCTGAGTGCCGCCCTGCTCATTCCCTTGGCTACCATCCCCCTCACCGTACTTTTCTTTATCATTCTCCCGAGAACCCAGTACCCGCTCTGGCAGTTCGTCCAGCACGCGTCTGCCAACGTCAGCGGCTTCAGTGAAAAAATCGAGCCGGGGAGTGCCTCGGCTACTGCTTCTGCCAAAGTTGTGGCATTTCGCGCTGAAAGCCAGAGGCTTGAGCAGGACAGGCTGTACTGGCGCGGAATCGTCCTGAACCAGATTATGGGCGATACCTGGGTGAGGAATGAACCTCCCTCCGGGGAACATGCCGTTGTCAGAGGGGGGGCGGTCATCAGGCAAACCATCTATCCCGAGCCGTCCCGCAGCAGATATCTCATAACTTTAAATATCCCTCGGCAGGTAACTGGAACCAGGACGGTCCAATCCGGGGACCAGGTATTCGTTAAAGCCTATCGCTCCCAGCGGCGCATCGGCTACACGGTTGAGTCCGTTCCCGGCAGCAGGATCGGTCTTGCCATGGATATCCGGAGGAATTTTTATCTCAAGTTGCCGACCGGGATTTCCCCGCGCATGGAAAAGCTGGCTGGCGATCTGAAAAGAGGGAGCCGAGATCAGGGACAACTGCTGGCCCGTCTGCGGGATTTCTATACGAAGGCTGGATTCACCTATCTCACCAGCGGCATGCCTACTGGCTCTTCTTCAATCGACACCTTCCTTTTCGAGAGACGGCGGGGCAATTGTGAACTCTTTGCCGTTTCTGCAGCAACGTTGCTGCGCATGTGCGACGTGCCCACCCGTCTTGTGGGAGGCTACCTGGGTGGAGACTACAATCCCCTCGGAGGTTATTATGCGGTGACCGAGGACATGGCCCACGTCTGGTTGGAGGTCTATCGGGAAGGGGAGGGGTGGGTGACGGTGGACCCGACCCGCTGGGCCGTGAACGGGGTGCGAAGCGGGGAAGGGGACAGCCAGGCATTTGGCCGCCAGGTAAGAATGTACCTGGACCTTTTCGGGTATTACTGGAACAGGGCGGTCATCACCTATGACCTTGAGAGCCAGATCTCCCTGGCCGACAGGGCCGGTCGCACCTTGAAAACATTGACGTTCGGGGATATGAAGCTCCCCTTTGCCCTGCTGACGATAGTGGCGGCTGTTATGGGCACGGTTACCTTCTTTCGCCGGAGACGGCGCAAAACCAGCGAAGAAAAAATCCTCGCCGAGTTTTTTCGTCTAGTTGACAAACGGTATGGCTTTGTCGGCGAACCTGGGACCTTCGGCTTGTTCGAACTTGCCAACTATACCGGTGACGTGCTGGTGAAGCAGTTTGTAGTAATCTATGGGGAAGCAGTCTACCACGACCGCCCCTTGACTGCCCTGCAGATTGAACAACTGAAGCATATTCTCTCTCAGATAAAGCAATGGTCCTGCCGATAAGTATCCGGGGTGCATGGTTATTTTCCTTCATAAGCCTTGACATGCCAAAGGGTTTGAACTAACTTGTTGAGGCTTTTATCCCTTTAATAACGAAGGTGTTTTTTGGCTTCAAATAGAGAAAAATTACTTGAGAGTGCTCAAAGATTCATTATCAAGGGGCAGATCGATCGAGCAATTAAGGATTATCAACAGGTTGTAGCCCTCGACCCGAAGGATACCCGTCACCGGCAACGACTTGCGGAACTGCTAGTGCGCTCCGGGCGCAACGATGAGGCAGTGGCGGAATATGAGTTCATAGGAAAATTCTATGACGACAACGGTTACTACCTCAAAGCAATTGCGGTCTACAAGCAGATCCAGAAACTCACCCCCGACAATATCAAGATAACGATCATCCTGGGAGCACTAAACGGCAAACAGGGATTGATGGGCAACGCCCTGGACGAATACCGGACCGCTGTCAACCACTATGAAAAAAACGCCCAGTTGGCCGATGCCGTCAAAATTGTCGAAAAAATGCTGGAGCTGGACCCGGAAAATCCCGCCACCTGCCAGAAGCACGCCGAGCTGCTCTTTGCCCGGAGAGAACTGGATGCCGCATTCGATGCTTACACCAACCTGGCACAACTGCTGAAAAAAAGCGGCAACCACCCCGCCGCCGCAAAGATCGAAGAACGGGTCGCCAATCTTTTCCCCGAAAGGGTGAAATTATCCATCGACGACCTTGCCGTCATGGTAAAAGCCGATGTGGATGGCGCCATTGGCAAACTCAGCGGCTTGATAAAACAGGACAGCACCAACCTTCCCCTTTGGAAACTCCTCATCGAAGCCTACCGGATCAAGAATGACACGGAAAAGCTCAGACTGACCTATGACCTGATAATCCGCCTTTTTCCAGCCGAGTTGTTTGCCCGTGAAGGGGTCATACGGACCGCCATGGCAGGTGAGCACTACGGGGAAACAGTAGCGCTGCTGGACAAGCATGCTGCCTGTTTTCTGGAGCAATCGGCTTTTGAAACCCTGGAGGCACTCTATCTTGCCGTGCAGGATCTGTCCGACGACGAGAGGATCGTCGCTGGATTACTGGAGCTGTACAGAAAGAGCGGGGACGCTGAAAAGCTCGCCCTGCTGGAGAGCAGTCTGAAACCCGCCGCGATCCCGGCCGATGAAGAAAGACTATTGGCAGAGGAGCCAGCTGCACCTGCCTTCGAACCCCTGGATCAGCCATCATTGAAGATCACCGCCGCCGATCCGGCAGAGCCCCTCGATCTTTCCGAGCCTGAGACGGGAGATGACTGGGAAGAGGATATCTATCTTTCCATTGACGATGAGGATGATCTTACCGCCGAGTTGACTGAGGACGATCTCTCGGTCGACGAGGACGCTTTGTCGATGGATGAAGAGGTTCTTTCCGACGAAGAGGAGTTGCTCTCTGCCGAAGACGGTCTAGATTTCCCTGATGGTGATATGGGCGTTGCTGACGACACCATCATGTCTCCATTCGCCATCGATGGTGACGGTGCCGCTGAGGGTGCCATTCTGGAGCTGGCTGAAGAGGGGATCGCCGAAGAAGACGCTGCCGCTTCTGATATGGTCCTCCTCGACCTGCCTGATACAGAGCCGGAAATGGAGCTATCACCAGATGGTGAAGCAGATGAGGATATTGCCGACGCCCTGCCGCTGGACCTTGTTGAGGATCTGGCCGACTATGAAGAGCCGGAAAATACTGGTTCCTGCCGGTTGCTGGAATTGGATGCGGATGACCTGATGGAGCAGGAACCTCTCGTCCTGGTGCCGGAAAAGGAAGATCTGCCTGAGCTTTCCTTGACGGAGGGAATCGAGGAGATGGAGGAAGCGCCCCACGGAGAGCAGCCTTACCTGGATGGGGATATTTCCACAGGAATCGATCAACTTTTCCATGAATTAGAGGAATCTCCCCCTGAGGAAAAGCAGGCTGTTGGTGCCAAAGCCGCCAAGTATTCGTGGGAGGGCATGCTGACGGAAACGGATGAACAGGCGAACCTGGGAGATGCGGAGACCCATTTCGACCTGGGCATCGCCTACAAGGAGATGGGGCTTTATGACGACGCCATTGCGGAATTCAGGCGTGCGTCGATCAGCCCCAGCAGAAAGCTGGATTGTACGTCCCTGCAGGCAGCATGCTACCGGGAGAAGAACGACTACGATCAGGCCGAAAAGATGCTGCTGGAGGCAATGGATCTTGCGGAAGTGGCCAATGAGGACATCCTCGGACTCAAGTTCGAGCTGGCGGTCCTTTACGAGGCGTCGGGGCGGATGAGTGAAGCTCTCGATGTCTTCAAGGAGGTTAGGGACGCCAATCCCCAGTTTCCGGGGGTGGCTTTGCGAATAGCTTCACTGGAGGGCGAATCAGATTCGCTGGACCTGACCGAGCTCGACTACGAAGAGATCGAAGAGCTGGTGGAAGTGTCTGACTCAGGAGGCCAGTAGATTCAAAGGTGCAACCAGTCGTATGGGGGCTAGAAAAAAATCGCCATGATATGTCTGTGGCAGGGGAGAAAGATGTCCCACACCTTCCAGAGCCTTGAGCACCGCCTTGTCGTATCCCGGGTTGCCCGAGCTGCGGATAAGCTCTTTTGCAACAATGGTCCCATCCCGGGCGATGAGTATGTTCAGCACCAACTCCCTGGTCCCGGTCCTGTCAATGCTTTTGTCAAGCCACCACCTCTCGTTGATGTTTTGCAACAACTCGAAATAGTAAGCCTGAATATCTTCCCTGAGGGTTTCTCCTTCCCCAAGGCTGCGGAAAAATCCCCGCGTGGCACCAAGCCCGACTGAAACTCGCTCTATGGCAGCTGATTGCTCATGGCCCTGCAGGTTCTTCTCTATTCTGTTCTGCAGGTCGTCAAGCTCAGGGGTTGGTGTGGGAGCCGTTTCTTGCGGTATTTGCCGGGGGAGAGGTGTACGGGATTCTTCGGAAAGAGGCGCAGGGGGCCGTGGTCTGGTTACCGGGGCAGACATGGTCAGATCAAGGAAAGCAACCTTTTTGCCGCCGATCTTGTTCCCTTTGCTGCCGGTCAGGGAAAGGAAAATCGCCACGTGCAGCAGAAGAGAAAGAACAACCATCAGCCTGAAGGCTTGCCATTTCTCCGTGTGGAAGGTTGGTTGCAGTATATCCAGTGCTTGCCCCATTGTTGGATCTTCTCCCGATTTGCTCAAACCAAGAAAATATATCAGATATGCGGTGAAATTGACAACCGCAAAGAAAAAGGCCGCCCGGGTGGAGCGGCCTTTTTTGTATCTGTGGACCTGTTAGGAGTTCTGGGCATCAACCACGGCGATGGCGGCCATATTGAGAATATCGGTGACATCGTCCCCCCGCTGCAGCACGTGCACGGGCTTGTTCATTCCCATGAGGATGGGGCCGATGGCTTCGGCACCCCCCAGCCGATGGAGGAGTTTATAGCAGATGTTGCCTGAATTCAGGTCTGGAAAAATGAGCACGTTGGCCGGCCCTTTCAGGGCGCTGAACTGGTAGTTTTCCAGGAGCTCCGGGACTACGGCGGTATCCGCCTGCATTTCGCCGTCGATTTCCAGGCCCGGCACCTTTTCCTTGACGATCTCCACCGCCTTTTTCACCTTGAGGGCATCGGGATGCTGGACGGAACCGAAGTTGGAGAAGGAGAGCATGGCCAGCTTAGGCTCTATATCCAGCATGCGCACCTTGTCTGCGGCCAGGATGGCCGTTTCGGCCAGCTCTTCCGCATTGGGCTCTATTTCCACCGTCGTATCGGACATGAAGAAGATCCCCTTCTTGAAGACCATCATATAGAGGCCGTGGACGCTGGTAAGCCCCGGCTGTTTGCCGATCACTTCCAGAGCGGGCCTGATGGTTTCGGGATAGTGGGTGTCGATGCCGGAAAGGAGGGTATCGGCATCCCCCATTCTTACCATCATGCAACCGAAGTGGGTGCGGGACTTTCTTCTCATGATGCGGCGGGCCTCAGAGAGGGTCAGGCCTTTGCGCTGGCGCAGCCGGTACAATTCCTGAGCATAGGCCTCTGTCTTTTCGTAATCTTCAGGATCGATGATGGTAAGCCCATTGGCATCGATATTCATCTCTTCCATCTTTGCCAGGATCTTGGCACGGTTCCCGATCAACAGGGGGGAAGCGATCCCTTCCTCCACCACCAGTTGTGCCGCCCTGAGGATCTTTTCGTTATCCCCTTCGGGAAAGGCAATGCGTTTCGGCTCGCACTTGGCCTTGTTGATGATCAGGCGCAGGGTTTCCTTGGCTTTCCCCTGCAGCGATTCCAGATGCTCAACGTACTTGTCCATATCCTCTATTGGTTGCCGGGCAACGCCAGAATCCATGGCTGCCTTTGCTACAGCGGGGGCTACCCGTAAAAGCGCCCGGGGATCGAAAGGCTTGGGTATAATGTACTCCCTGCCGAAGGAAAATTTGACATTGCCGTAGGCCCGGCAGACTGAATCGGGGCATTCTTCCCTGGCCAGCTCGGCAAGAGCGAAAACCGCTGCTTTTTTCATCTCTTCGTTGATAGTCGTGGCTCTGACATCGAGGGCACCACGGAAGATGAAGGGGAAGCCGAGAACGTTATTGACCTGATTCGGGTAATCGGAGCGACCGGTGGCGATGATGATATCTCCACGCACTGCATGGGCCTCTTCAGGGGAAATCTCCGGATCCGGATTGGCCATGGCGAAAATGATGGGATTGGCTGCCATCTTGCGCACCATTTCCGGGGTAAATGCACCCTTCGAAGAAAGGCCGAAAAGTACGTCGGCGCCATTGGCGGCTTCTTCAAGGGTGCGAAGAGACGTATCGACAGCAAAGCGCTCCTTATATTTATTCATCCCTTCGGTGCGCCCTTTATAGATGATCCCCTTGGTGTCGCACATGATGAGGTTTTCCCGCTTAACCCCAAGGGAAATGGCCAGGTTGGCGCAGGCGTTGGCAGAAGCGCCGGCACCGTTGACGACAATCCTGATTTCGTCGATTTTCTTGTTGACCAGGGTAAGGGCATTGATCAGCGCCGCCGATGAGATGATGGCGGTACCGTGTTGGTCGTCGTGGAAGACTGGAATGTTCATGGTCTTCTTCAGTTCTTCTTCGATATGGAAGCATTCCGGTGCCTTGATATCTTCCAGGTTGATGCCGCCGAAGGTCGGCTCCAGCAATTGGCAGACCTTGATCACTTCTTCCGGACTTTCCGAATTGACTTCCAGGTCGAAGACGTCGATATCGGCAAAACGTTTGAAGAGAACACCTTTTCCTTCCATGACCGGCTTGCCGGCCAGGGCGCCGATGTTGCCCAGGCCGAGAACGGCGGTGCCGTTGGAGATTACAGCCACCAGATTGCCCTTGGCAGTATATTTGAAGGCATCCTCGGGATTTTTTTCTATTTCCAGGCAGGGCTCGGCGACACCGGGCGAGTAGGCCAGAGAAAGATCACGGGATGTGAGACAGGGTTTTGAAGAAATGACTTCTATTTTCCCTTTGCGACCTATGGAATGATATTCAAGTGCGTCCATTTTTTTTGTCATGCGGTCCTCCGTTTTTTGGTGATCCTTTTACTTTTATTTAAAATTTGTCTTTCTTAAAAATTCTAACACAGTTTTACAAAAACACTGAAAAGCCAATAGATTCATACATTAAGCACGTTATTTATTTGTTGTCAAGAATTTAATCTAGGTAAAATATAAAATGATTTTATTGACCGGAAATATTATTGGCAAGATTGTAAAATAAGGTTATTTAGTAATAATTCAAATGATTACGGCTGCAAGGAAGGATGCATATGGAACGGCTTTGGGCTCCGTGGCGGATGGAATACATTGAAAATTCCAAGTCTGAAGGGTGCGTGCTGTGTATCGGCCCTGACAGGACAGCTGACCGGGACCGGCTCATCCTCTACAGAAGCGAGCTGTCCCTGGTCATGCTGAACAGGTACCCCTACACCAACGGTCATCTCATGGTGGCACCCCTCCGCCATACGAGCGACATGGATTCCCTTGACGACAAGGAAATGCTCGATCTGTTCAGGGTCCTTAAGCTCTGCCGCAGCGTGGTGGAAAAGACAGCATTCCCTCATGGATTCAATGTCGGGATCAACCTGGGCCATGCAGCCGGGGCGGGGATCGATGACCATCTCCATATCCATCTCGTTCCCCGGTGGAACGGGGACACCAATTTCATGACGGTAATTTCAGATGTGCGGGTAATGCCTGAGAATCTTCTCACCACCTATGACAGGTTGCTGCCCATGTTTGCAGCGGCCGGAAAGGTCGATTGAGACTATGGAAAATGTCTGCATTGCCATCGATATCGGCGGTACCAATCTCAGGCTGTGCCTGGTGGATGGGGCGGGCAGGGTTCTCTTCCGTGAGCGGCAGCCTACGGATATAGACCGGGGGAGAGATGACTTTCTCGGCCGTCTGTGCTCGGGCATTGCTCGCCTGAAAAGGAAGGGCGCTGCCGAAGGGGGACGGGTCGTCGGCATCGGCGTCGGAGTTCCAGGGTTGATCTCCAACGAGGGACTGGTCTACTCATCGGTAAACCTGCGCCCGTTGGAAGGACTCAACCTTCGCCAGCAGATTTCCGAGACCATGGAGCTTCCGTCTTTCATTGTCAATGATGCCAATGCATGGGCATGGGGTGAAAAATGCTTCGGAGCGGGTAAGGGCATGGCTTCGTTCCTGATGCTTACCCTCGGTACGGGAGTCGGCAGCGGCCTCGTTCTCAATGACCGGTTGTGGACCGGCATCGATGGGGTAGCCGGTGAATTCGGTCATGCGACGGTCGAACCTGCAGGTCGCCCGTGCCGGTGCGGCAATCACGGGTGCCTGGAACAATACGCCTCGGCAAATGCCATAGTGTCCGCCACCCTGGAAGCCTTGCACAAAGGTGGCGACAGTTGTCTGTCTGCTACTTCCCCGATGGAGATAACAAGCGCCATGATTGCCGATGCGGCAGCCAAGGGAGATGCACTGGCCCGGTCCATGTTCGACGAGGCGGGACGCTATCTGGGCATTGCAGCAGCTGCTGCCGCAAACATGTTGAACCTGGAGGGAATCATTCTCGGAGGCGGGGTGGCGGCAAGCTTCGGGCTCCTTGTCGAAGCCATGCGCCGGGAGGTGGTCGCCAGGGCTTTCCCCATCCCGGCACGAAGACTGCGGATAATCAGGAGCGAACTAGGCGACGATGCCGGCATTCTCGGTGCCGCAGCGATGGCCATGGCCGGGAATTAGTTGCCCAGTTTGTATATTTAATGCGATTAATTGTCTGAGGAGCATCCATGAAAAAACGAATCGGCGTTTTGACCGGCGGTGGCGACTGTCCGGGGCTCAATGCAGTCATCAGAGGTGTTGTCAAGGCGGCTATTTTTCAGTACGGCTGGGAAGTGGTCGGTATCGAAGACGGCTTCGACGGATTGATGGCTGGTGGAAGATGTCGCCAACTTTCCATCGACGACGTGCGCGGCATCCTGCCCCGTGGCGGAACCATTCTTGGGACCTCCAACCGGGGCAATCCTTTCTCCCGCCCGGTGAAAAGGGGCGGAATGGTTGAATATGTGGATTCTTCCGATGAGGTAGTGGAACGGATAAAATGTCTCGGCATAGATGCACTGGTGGTCATCGGGGGTGAAGGTTCCCTCACCATAGCGGTTGATCTGATGAAAAAAGGAGTTCCGGTGGTGGGGGTGCCGAAGACCATCGACAATGACCTGATGGAAACCGACGTGACCTTTGGTTACAACACGGCCCTCGAAACGGCAACGGACGCACTGGACAAGCTGCACTCGACGGCTGAGAGCCACCACCGTGTCATGATCATGGAGGTCATGGGGCGCTATGCAGGCTGGATAGCTCTGGAATCAGGTATTGCCGGAGGAGCGGATGTGATACTCATACCGGAGATCCCCTTCGACATTCAAAAGATATGTCAGGCCGTAGAAAAAAGGCGGAACAACGGCAGTCGTTTCAGCATCATCGTTGCTGCCGAAGGCGCTTTTCCCGCAGGGGGGATGCGTGTCGTCAAGGCAAATGCCGATGCAACCCATATGGTGGAGCGATTGGGGGGTGTCGGAGAATTAGTTGCAAAAGAACTCACCGGAAACCTGGATATGGATGTACGGGTCATGGTTTTGGGCCATCTGCAGCGAGGGGGCTCTCCCTCCACCTTTGATCGCTGCCTGGGGAGCCGTTTTGGTGTCAAGGCCATGGAGCTGGTCGACCGGGAGGAATTCGGATCGATGGTATGTCTCAAGGGACGGGAGATCGGAAAAGTGCCTATAGAAAAGGCGATCAAGCAACTCAAGGTCGTGGATCCCGCCGGCGAGATGGTGAAATCCGCCGAAAGCCTGGGGATAATGCTGGGTCGGTAATGTAATAATTGACATTACCCGGTCAAGTACCTTAAACTGCGCTCGATCCTTTGATCCCGGGCAATGGAGGGTGCAGCTGAATGGATAAAATCAAGCGGAGCAGGCTGTACGCCTTTCTGGGCTTCATTCTCGGGACCGGTGCACCGATAGGATGGACCGCAGTTCGTCTCATTTTTCTGCGCGACAAGGATGCCCCACTCCTTGCCCAGATTATCAACGATATTGTCAAAAACGATTACAGTATCGCTCTCTATTCATATATGGGGATCGGCACGGCGCTTGTCCTGGCGGCGGTCGGCTTTTTCATCGGCAAGGCGGGCGACGAACTCCATGAGCGGGCGACAGAACTGGACCTTCTCCACAAAGAAGTTGCCTCGCAGAAGGAAATTTTCGAGAACCGTTACAAAATCCTGGACAACAACATCAAGAATTTTCACCATATCAGCAGCCGGATTCAAAAAACCATCAATATCCAGGAAGTTCTTTCCCTTTGCGCGGAAGGATTGCACGATATCCTGGGTTACGACCGCGTCAATCTTCTCATGGCCGATGAAGAGCGGAAGGGGCTCCGGTTCGCTGCAGCAACAGGCTCCGACAATTTTGACCGCAACAACGTCTCATTGCCCATTGACAGCAGGAGCGGTATCATCTTCAAATGTTTTTCGGAAAAGAAGCTGTACCTAGTGGATGACATCACCAAATATCCGTCCGATTTTCACCTGCAATCACCCTACGATACCATTCATCCCCTCCGCTCGCGAAGCTTCGTCCTCTGCCCAATAGTCGTCAAAGGTGAAACCTGCGGCGTTTTCGGCATCGACAACCGGTTCAGCCAGCGGACCCTTAACGATACCGATTCCGACACCATAAAACTTTTTGCTGATCAGGCGGCTTCTGCCATTACCAGGATCAATCTCCTGCAAGCCATAGACACCCTGACACTCCAATTGGGCAAGACATTCTCCGAGCTGCTTGACAATCGTGACACCTGTTCCCGAAATGTGAATCGTTTGAAAGCCTCAGCCGGTGCAATTGCCGATAGTGCCACCCACATCTCGTCTGCATCGGAAAGCGTCCTTGCTTCCGTCGATGAAACGAGCGCCGCCGTAACGGAAATTTCCGTTGCTACCGAGCAAATAACGAAAAACATGGATTTTCTTGCCGAGAGTGTGGACAAATCCGTATCGGCTATGGAGGAAATTGCACGGACCATCAAGCAGGTGGAGTCTAACACTATTGTTTCCCACAACGTTTCGAGCCAGGTGAAGGCCCACAGCGACAAAATCAGGCTCGTCGTTTCCGAAACCATCTCATCACTGGCAGAGATACAGAAGGCGGTCGATCTTTCCTACGAAGGCATCAAGCGCCTCAGTGAGAACAGCAGCAGGATCGACAATATTGTCAGCGTCATCAACGAAATTACCAAGCGGACCAATCTGCTGGCCCTGAATGCCTCCATCATAGCCGCGCAGGCAGGGGACTACGGCAAAAGCTTCGGCGTGGTTGCCGATGAAATACGGAACCTTTCCCTCCAGACCGGGCAGAGTACCGGAGAAATCACTGCAATCATTGAAGAGATCATGGAGGAGTCCCGTATTGCTGCCGGGAATGTGACTATGACAAAGGAATTGGTGCAGAAAGGTGTTACGCTTGGCAAGGAAACTGGGGCTGCGCTGGGTATGATCGAGGACAGTTCCCGGCGCGCCATGGAAATGACCGAATTGATCAAGATTGCTACGGAAGAACAGTCGCAGAGCGTTCAACTGGTCACCCACTCCATTGAAGACGTGAGCACCATGACTTCGCAGATATTCACCGCCTCCAAGGAACAGACGAAAGCAACTCGGAATATCGGTAAGGCCATCGGTTCCATCAAGGAGATGACCGAAGAGATGGTAGCAGCAACCGTAAAACAAGTTTCTGAAGGAAACGAGATAAAAATATCCGTGGATGCCGTGGGTTCACTTATCGTCGGCGTGTTCGACGACTTGGAAAAACGGCAGGATGATAGCCGGGCGGTGGTGAGCGAGCTGGAAGTGCTGAAATCTATAGCCGGTTGAAATTGAAGATTTTCAAACACTGTTAAAAAAATGCTGGACATCAATTCGGTATTCTGGTACTACTATTGACAACTCCAGTGAGATGGACCGTAACTATAGTGCGGATCCGATAATCTCCGAACTTCAGACATACCGCCAGGATTCATCAGAACCGGGACGGGAGGCAATAGCTGAGAAGAGAGATACCTCTCTTGAAGTCTATACAAGCGCCCCCTCACCAGGGCGCTTTTTTTGTGGAGAAACCGTGAAGAAAGCTAAGACAATACTCGATATTCAGAAGATGAAAGCGGACGGCGAGAAAATTTCCATGCTCACCTGCTACGATTATCCGACCGCAAGAATAATGGACGATTGCGGCATCGACATGATCCTCATCGGTGATTCCGTCGGTGTTGTCTACGCCGGTTACGACAATACCCTTCCGGTGACCATGGAAGATATGATTTACCACACCAGGGCCGTGGTGAGAGCCCAACCGCGGGCACTGGTAGTGGCGGATATGCCGTTTCTCTCCTATCAGACCGACATGGTAGCCGCCAGGGTAAACGCCGGCCGTCTCATAAAAGACGGCGGGGCGGCTGCGGTCAAGATAGAAGGGGGAGAAAACGTGGCGGCGGTAATAGAGGCCATCACTGCCATCGATATCCCGGTTGTGGCGCATATCGGGCTTACTCCCCAGTCCCTGCACCGGATGGGAGGGTACCGCGTCCAGGGGAGAAATCACGAACAGGCGGAGAGACTCCTTGCCGATGCACGTGCCGTGCAATCGGCCGGTGCCTTTGCCGTAGTCCTGGAAGGTATACCGGCGGCACTGGCTGCGAGAATTACGGCAGAGCTTACCATTCCCACCATAGGCATCGGTGCTGGGCCGTCCTGTGACGGACAGGTGCTGGTAATTCACGATATTCTGGGACTCTGCGAGAAATACGCTCCAAAGTTCGTCAAGCGCTACGCAGAATTGAAGCCGGTCATCGCTCAAGCCATTACGAGCTACATACAGGAAGTAAAAGAGGGCTCATTCCCAACGGAAGGAAACTCATTCAACTGATGAAAACTATAGAATGTATGGATGAAATGCAGAGCATCGGTCAAGAAGCCAGGGCGAACGGCAAGAAAATCGCCCTGGTGCCGACCATGGGGTACCTCCATCGTGGACACGCTTCGCTCATGGAGGAAGGGCGAAAACGAGCCGACCTGCTGGTGGTCAGCATCTTCGTCAATCCCACTCAATTCGGCGTAGGTGAGGATTTCGACAGCTATCCACGGGATATGGAAAACGACCGCGCCGTTGCCGAGGCAGCCGGTGTTGATTATATCTTCGCTCCCAGGGCTGTGGATATGTACCCCTCCGGTTACCAGACCTACGTCAACGTGGAAGAGCTGACCTTGCCCTTGTGTGGTGCCAATCGCCCCGGGCATTTTCGCGGCGTGACGACCGTGGTAACGAAGCTCTTCAACCTCATTGCGCCCAATGTCGCCCTTTTCGGCCGGAAGGATTACCAGCAACTGGCAGTCATCAGGCAGATGGTCGCCGACCTGAATATGCAGGTGGAAGTAATCGGAATGCCCATTGTCCGTGATGCGGATGGTCTCGCCATGAGTTCCCGCAACTCGTACCTGTCTCCGGCGGAGCGGGTCAGCGCTCTCTGCCTGTCCCGGTCCATCAGGACCGTAAAGGCAGCTTTTCATGGCGGAGAACGATCGGTGGCAGCCCTCAAAAAGATTGTCATCGACACCATCGGCAAGGAGGCTTGTGCGGTAATAGATTATGTGGAATTCCGTCACTGTACGACCCTGGCGCCGATGGACAGGGCGGATGAACAGACAGTTTTGGCATTGGCTGTTAAAATTGGAAAAACGAGACTCATCGACAACGGTATTTTAGGGGAGGAGTAAACAATGGACAGAAAGATGCTCAAGAGCAAGATTCACCGGGCAACAGTTACCGGTGCCGACCTCCATTACGAGGGAAGCATCACCATCGACAAGGACCTCATGGAAGCAGCCGACATCATTCCTTATGAGGCAGTGTGCATCTGGGATGTTAATAACGGCAGCCGCTTCGAAACCTACGCCATAGAAGGGGAGCGAGGATCCGGCGTTATCTGCATCAATGGCGCTGCTGCCCGCATGGTTGCGCCCAAAGATCTGGTCATCATTGCCAGCTTCGTCAATATGGACAACAAGGAAGCGCTGCAGCACGAGCCGAAGCTTGTCTTTGTGGACGAACAGAACAGGATGCTCCCGTCTCGCAAAGAGGTTGCCGGACAGGGTACCCTGAAAAAAGTCGCCTGGTAAAGCAGCAGCCAATAAAGCCGACAGAGGATACCATGGAAATCTTCGCCGCTTCAACGGTGATGCCCATATCTTCTCCTCCCATTGCACAAGGGGGCATTCTGGTGGAGAACGGCCGGATCAGGGACGTGGGGCAAGTAGAATACTTGCAGTCAAAATATGATGCTCCCGTCACCCGTTTCCCCCATGGCGTCATCATGCCCGGTCTGGTGAATGCCCATACCCATCTTGAGCTGACCCATTTCCCTTCGTGGAAAATACGCAAGGATCTGGATTATGCGCCCCGCACCTATTCGGACTGGGTTATCCAGGTGATCAAGATCAAGCGCAGCCTTCAGCCGGAAGAACTGGAACTGTCCCTGAAGGAGGGACTGCGCATTTCCCTGGAGTCCGGAACCGTCGCATCTGCCGATATTCTTACGGACCGTAGACTGCTGCCGGTCTACGAGGGCTCTCCGGCGAGAAACATCATCTTTCTCGAAGCGATCGGGCAGGACCCCAGGCAGTGCAGTGATCTCAAAGATAAACTAACACAGGCCATCCGCTCGCACCATTTGCCCTTTGGCCTGTCTCCCCATGCCCCTCACACCATGTCGCCCTCTTTTTTCCGTGAGATCAAGGAACTTGCCGCCCACTTTTCGCTGCCTGTCATGACGCATCTGTCCGAATCCCCTGAAGAAGCCTCTTTCATGCATGATTCCACCGGTAAAATTGCCGAACTGCTCTATCCACATATTCATTGGGAAGAGTATCTGCCGAACCCCAGAAAAACCACTTCCGTGGCATACCTGGATTCCCTCGGCATCCTGGATCCATCCACCATCGCCGTTCACTGCGTTCATGTGACCCCCGCCGATGGGGAAACTCTCAGGAAGCGAGGTGTAAGCATCGTTATTTGTCCCCGCAGCAATGATCGGTTGGCAGTGGGCAGGGCACCGCTGCAGCTATTCCGGAAGCTGGGAATACCTATGGCAATCGGCACAGATTCCCTGGCCAGCAACGATTCCCTCTCTCTCTGGGACGAGATGAGCTTCCTTCTTAAAGAATTCCCCGGGGGTTTCCGACACGATGAACTGCTCTCCATGGCAACCCTGGCGGGGGCAAAAATATTGGGGATCGAAGAGGATTTCGGTTCCCTTGAGCAGGGGAAACGGGCAGATTTCCTCGTCATGGGAATCGACGGTGCAGCACCGGGAGACGACCCGTATCGCGCCGTCATTGAAAAAGCCCGCCTGGATCACGTTTATCTTGCCGGAAATCCCATAAACTGAAAGGAACGGTCATGTCATCTTTTCGCAGCCTGCTGTCTCTCCTGGTGGTTTTGTGCGTCCTGTCCGCTACCCACGTCGCATCAGCCAAAGTCCTGCGCACCTACAAGGGAAAGCTCAACATCAATACCGCTTCGGCCGCGGATTTTGCACGGCTTCCCGGTGTTGGCGAAGTTATCGGCTTTCACCTGGTCAAAGAAAGGGAACAGCGAGGACATTTTACCGCAGTCAGGGATATTGCCTCGGTAAAAGGCATTACACCGCGGGTATATGAAGCCATCAAGGGACACCTGGCTTTGGAGGGAGAGAGCGATCTGCAGGTGCGCATAGATCTCAACACTGTCACCAAACCCATTCTGCTGGGGCTTCCCGGGATGACCGCAGGCGAGGCGCGCTCCATCATCAACTTCCGTAAGAACAGACCCTTTACCTCTGTTGAAGACCTGCTGCTGGTGCCAGGCATCAATGAAAAAAGGATGCATGAGCTCTCGGAGTGGCTGACTGTGGCCACTACGCAAAGAAGATAAATTCTGTCCTTTTTCCTTGCACTATTTGCTGGATTTGCTACCATACCAGCATGTCGGAAAAGTTGATCTGCAACAATAAAAAAGCCTATCACGATTATTTCATAGAGGAAAAATTCGAGGCGGGCATGGTCCTCAAGGGAACAGAAGTCAAATCCCTGCGCATGGGGAAAGCCAACCTCAACGATTCCTTTGCCCTGATCAAAAACGGTGAGGCGTTTCTGCACAACCTCCATATCTCGCCGTATGATTTCGGCAACCGTGAGAATCACGATCCTGACCGGATGCGCAAGCTGCTTCTCCACAAGAAAGAGATCGGCAAGCTCTTCGGCAAGATCAGAGAGCAGGGCTATTCAGTTGTTCCCCTCCGGCTGTACTTCAAAGCCGGCATGGTAAAAGTCGAACTGGGTATGGCCAAGGGCAAAAAGCTCTACGACAAGCGGGAAGACCTGAAGAAAAAGGATATGCGCCGCGACGTGGCGGTGGCACTTAAGGAACGTAACAAATAGAGTTGCATAAAGGTTACTGAAACGTCGATTTTGGGGTAAGTTCAAGGCGATAGAGGGTTGACGCGGAAGCGTACCTGCAAGGTACGCTGCACAAGGAGACCCGAAGATCAACGCAGAAATTGCTCAAAAGCGGCGTTTCATATGGGGGTGTAAAGGTTTCGACGGGGATAATAAGCAAAGGTCGCATGCCGAGGTCCGGGTGGCTCGTAAAACAATCCGGGGCGAATTAAACGCCGATAATTACGATTACGCTTTAGCAGCTTAATAACCTGCTAACGATTCTCCGACCCTCTCCCACGGGGAAGGAAGAATCGTCATTTCAGTGGGATAGCCGAGGGAAATGCCTGTGGTCCCGAAGCGAAATTTAAGCAGGATCGCACCTGGAAAATCCCGGCCAGTGGAGTTCTCAGGGGCTAAAACAAAAACTGGTATAAGCATGTAGACGCCTTTCGTGTACGATCTTCGGACGCGGGTTCGATTCCCGCCACCTCCACCAATTAAAGATCCAACAAGGATCAGAGAAGTGCAAAAGGCCCTGAAAAATCAGGGCCTTTTTGTTTTTAGATAGTCCTACACCGCTTGGGAAATCCAAACGACTGCTCCCACAGCTCTGCAGAAAATAGGTGCTGACGAAGACGAGAGAGGGTGAATAAAAGAAATACAGTAACGCTGTTGCAGAATTTTTTATATTGACAAATATTTCTTCTGTAACTAATGTGCTGTAACACACAATTGCTGTATGGGAATATCATGAAATCCGAACTTAAAAGTGTTGCATCGATTCAGACGGGTTACACATTCCGTGCTGCTATTCAGTCGATGCCTTCCGGTGCTGTTTCGATCGTTCAGATGAAAGATCTCACTGATGATAATCGTGTTGACTGCAGTGGCTTGGTGCGAATAGATATGGAGAAGCCGAAGGCGCATCACCTCGTCAGGACCGGAGATTTGATTTTCCGTTCCAGAGGGTTTATAAACAATGCCGCCATTGTTGTTGATGATCCCGGTGGCGCTGTGGTTGCAGCACCTCTATTTCGTATCAGGATTACTGATCGACGAGTCCTACCTGAGTATCTGAACTGGTACATCAACCAAGCCCCAGCCCAGGCCCATCTAGGAAGTCACGTGAAAGGGACGGCGCAGAAAATGATCAGTAAAGATGCGCTGGAAAGCCTGGAAGTCCTCGTGCCGTCGCTAGAACGGCAAATGGCGATAGTCGAGTTGGCGTCATTGGCTGAACTGGAGCAGACCCTGGTTGAGAAGCTGGCAAAGAAGCGGCAGCAGTATATAGCTGCAACATTACTCAAATTGGCAGAAGGAGAGCTATCCTGATGAGTCCGAAGATCGATCAGAAAGACATCAACAATGCCGCATGGGCGGCTTGCGATACCTTCCGTGGGGTTGTAGATCCGGCCCAGTACAAGGACTATATCCTGGTAATGCTGTTCGTTAAATACATCTCCGATGTCTGGAAGGATCATTATGATGGGTATCGGAAGCAGTATGGCGATGACGATGTGCGTATCCGTCGAAAACTTGAGCGGGAGCGTTTTGTGCTCCCTGTCGTGGAGCTGAAAGATAAAGAGACTAAAAAGGTAATAGACAGTTTTCTTGCCGATTTTTACAGCCTTTACGAGCGACGTAATGAAGCAAATATTGGGGAGTTGATCAACATAGTCCTGGATCATATAGAGGAGGCGAACAAGGCAAAACTGGAAGGGGTTTTCCGCAACATCGATTACAACAGCGAAGGCAATCTGGGGAAGACCAAGGATCGGAATCGCCGTTTGAAGAACCTGCTGGAAGATTTCCACAAGCAGCAGCTTGATATGAGCCCGGGAAAGGTGTCCGAGGATGTCATCGGGAACACCTATATCTATCTGATTGAACGTTTTGCCGCCGATGCAGGCAAGAAGGCCGGCGAATTCTACACGCCACACAAAGTTTCCAAATTGGTGGCGAAGCTGGCAGGGCCGAAACCTGGTAATCGCATCTGTGACCCGGCTTGCGGCTCGGGTGGACTTTTGATAGAAGCTGCACGGAAGGTTGGCGACAGAAACTTTGCGCTATTCGGCATGGAGTCCAACGGCAGTACTTGGGCACTGGCGCGGATGAATATGTTTCTGCACGGTGCCGATAGTGCCCGCATAGAGTGGTGTGATACCCTGACCAGCCCGGCACTTGTGGAAAACGATCGGCTGATGAAGTTTGATGTGGTGGTTGCCAATCCGCCGTTTTCTCTGGATAAATGGGGGGCTACCGAGGCGGAATCAGATCGCTATAATCGCTTCTGGCGCGGTATTCCTCCAAAATCCAAGGGGGACTGGGCCTTCATCAGTCACATGGTCGAGGCGGCATTGGAAAAAGAGGGGAGAGTTGCGGTTGTTGTTCCCCATGGCGTTCTCTTCCGTGGTGCTGCCGAGGGGCGGATACGGCAGAAGATGATCGAGGAGAACCTGCTTGATGCGGTTGTTGGCCTGCCGGGCAATCTCTTTCCGACGACGTCCATCCCGGTTGCTATTCTGATCTTCGACCGCAGCCGTGAAAAAGGGGCCGCCAATCAGAACCGTAAAGACGTGCTTTTCATCGATGCCAGCCGCGAGTTCATGCCCGGAAAGAATCAGAACTCCCTCTCGGAAGAGCATATCCGCAAGATTGCCGACAGCTATGCCCAGAGGACAGATGTCGAGAAATATGCCCATGTTGCGCCGATCTACGAGATCAAGGAGAACGACTTTAACCTGAATATCCCCCGCTATGTGGACACGTTTGAGGAAGAGGAAGAAATTGACATTGATGCAGTGCAGTTGGAGATTGACCAGCTGGAAAAAGAGTTGGCCGAGGTGCGGGCGAAGATGGCGTTGATGCTCAAGGAGATAGTGCGATGACCGATAATCTGCCGGTGAAAAGTGAGTTCCTCGTTTACGAAGAAGGGGGGCGGATAAAGATAAATGTCCGTCTTGAGGATGAGACCGTGTGGCTCACCCAGCAGATGATGGCCGACCTTTTCCAGACCAGCAAGCAGAACATCAGCCATCATATCCAGAGCATCTTAGACGAAGGTGAACTTCATCCGGAAGGAACTGTCAAAAAATATTTGACAGTTCAACAGGAGGGAGAACGGCAGGTCCGGCGGAATCTTGAGTACTACAGTCTGGACATGATCATCTCCGTGGGGTACCGGGTAAAAAGCGCCATTGCCACCCGGTTCAGGATCTGGGCGACCCAACGCTTGAAAGAATACATTGTCAAGGGTTTCACCATGGACGACGAGCGGCTGAAGAATCCGCCTGTTGCTGGTTCGGCTGTCCCAGATTACTTCGACGAGATGCTGGAGCGCATCCGTGACATTCGTGCCAGCGAGAGACGGATGTATTTGCGGGTGAAGGAGATCTTTTCCATGGCAGGAGATTATGACCCGTCATGGCCGGAAACGACCAAGTTCTTCAGCATCATCCAAAACAAGCTGCACTACGCCGCCACCGGCATGACCGCCCCTGAACTGATTCACCGTCGCGCCGACCACACCAAACCCAACATGGGGCTAACCAACTGGAAGGCTGGGGAGGTGCGCAAGACCGATGTGACTACTGCCAAGAATTACCTGACCGAGCAGGAGATTGATGAACTGAACCGGATTGTGGTTATGTGGCTGGACTATGCCGAGGATCAGGCACGGCGGCGCAAGCAGGTGTTCATGAAGGATTGGGAGCGGAAGCTGGATGAGTTCCTGCGATTCAATGATCGGAATGTGCTTCCCAATGCCGGGTCCGTCAGCAAGAAGAGGGCGGAGGATCATGCCCGTGAAGAATATGGCCAGTTCGCCCAGCGGCGGCGGGAGTATAAGGAGGCGCTTGGTGAGGAAGAGTCGATAAAGGCGCTGGAGGCTGCGGCGAAGTTGGTGGGGCGGGGGAAGCAGAAGGTGGAGGGTAGGGAATGATTCCAAAAAGTTGGAAAAGAAAACGGCTTGCGGATGTTGCAACTGTTCAAACTGGCATTGCAAAAGGATCGAAGAGGCTAGATGACGCCGTCGAATTGCCATACTTGCGGGTAGCTAATGTTCAGGATGGATACCTCGACCTTAGTATTTTAAAAAAAATTGAAATTGAGAAAAAACAAGTTGAACGTTACCGACTTCACGTGGGGGATGTCTTACTGACGGAGGGGGGCGATTACGACAAATTAGGACGTGGCACTGTTTGGCAAGGGGAAATAGAGGATTGCGTCCATCAAAACCATGTATTCATTGCTCGACCCAAACGTGAAATTATTTTGCCGCAATTCCTGTCACTGTTGACCGGAAGCTCTTACGGTAAAACATATTTTCTGAGCTGTTCAAAACAGAGCACAAATTTAGCCAGTATCAATTCGTCTCAGCTTAAGGAATTTCCTGTTTTTCTGCCCACTATTGCCGAGCAAACTGCCATTGCCGACTTACTTTCTACTTGGGATGGCTTCATCAAGAGGACAGAACGGCTGATTGCGGCCAAGGAGAAGCGGTATTGGGGGCTGGTAGATCAATCGATCCTTTCACCAGCAAGGAGCAATCCCAGTTGGAATCATCAACGCATTTGTGACATAGCAGAACGTATTCAACGCAAATCTGATGGTGGTGATTATCCGATTTTAACCATTTCCTCTGCGAGTGGTTTCGTTTTGCAGAAGGAAAAGTACAACCGGTTTATGGCCGGCAAAAGCCTGGATGATTATACTTTACTTCGGCGTGGTGAGTTTGCCTACAACAAGGGAAATTCATTGCGCTATCAATTCGGTTGCATATTCCCTCTTGAAGCCTACGAACAGGCCCTAGTTCCGCATGTATATGTTTGCTTCAAGCCCACACCCGGTATTGACGTAGATTACCTCGATCAACTTTTCCAGTCTGACTATCTCAAACCACAACTCGCAGCCTTGGTAAATACAGGTGTGCGTAATAATGGCCTACTCAACATAAGTCCAACAAGTTTTATGAAGGTAACAGTACCGTTTCCTTCACTTGGGCATCAGCGTCAAATCGCTGCCATTCTTACCACCGCCCGCCGGGAAATTGATCTGCTAAAACAACAGATCGATGCTGTGCGCCGGCAGAAGCGCGGGATAATGCAGAAGCTGTTGACCGGTAAGTGGCGGGTGAAGCTTGATAAGGAGGTGCAGTATGGCTAATAACGCGCCGTTTTCTCAGGAGAACCTTAACGAAATATTTAAGATATCGACTACTAAACCAGATCGAGTAATTTCACGTGAATGCGGGTGGCTGGAGTTCAAGGAGTCATTTGGCTGGGCCAGCATAGGTAAATATCTACGGTCATGTGCTGGGTTTGCCAATGCAAAAGGCGGATACATTGTATTTGGCATAGCTAATTCTCCGCACAAGCTTCTTGGTCTTAAGGGCAAAAATCTAGAGTATTTTGAAGCAATTGATCCCGAACAGATGTCCAAGAATTTTAACGACCACTTTGCACCTGAAATTGAATGGGATATGAATCAGTATGAACTTGAAGGGAATGTATATGGCTTATTGTACATTTACGAGTCGCGCAACAAACCCGTAGTTTGCTGTAAAGATGCTGGAAAAGAATTAAAAGAAGGAGATATTTATTACAGGTATCGGGGAAGAACAGAACGCATTAAATACCCTGATCTTCGCATCATTCTTGAGACAAGGCGCGAACAAGAACAGCAGCTTTGGATGCAGCACCTTTCGACGATAGCTAGGATCGGCGTTAGAGAATCAGGGATATTTGATCTTCAAACAGGTCTAGTTACAGGAGCTGCGGGATCATTTCTCATTGATGAATCATTGCTCAGTCAATTGTGCTTCATAAAAGAGGGAGAGTTTTCGGAGGTAAAAGGCAAGCCTGCTCTTAAACTCATTGGCGATCTCCGTACCATAGGAAGCTTTTCTTCTAGCGCCGATAAAAAGCAAATAGTTAAAACCAAAGGGATTCGAGTTGGCGACATAGTAGGTAGTTTTTTAACCGAAGGACCACTAACAGAACCCCAAGAATATATCAGGCAGATTTGTTTCGAAGAAACAGCATTTCTTCCAGTCTACTATTACATGAGCTTAGCGGGGCTTAATGGTGAGAAAACAATTGAGGTTTTGAAAGACGTCGTTTCAAGGTCTAAGTCCAAATCAAAATTGATAGAACGTGTTAGTAATTCATCTACACAAAGTCTACCGCTACCAAAAACTGATACGCCAACTGCAAAAAAGAAGCGTGATTATGCAGGGCAACTACTTTCCAATTCAGTTAATTCTTCATTGTCAGAGAAAAACTTAGAATATTGTCTGCAATCTGTCCGGGGGCTGTCACCCCAGGAGGTCTCGGATAATTCCTCTTATCTGCGAAACCTGTTGCGCACATGGTTTAACAAATACTATGCGTCGGCTCATGGCACTCTGGCTGATAACCTCCGCAGAGCAATTTGCTGGGTCGATGAAGCACTATACAAAGAGGGCGTGAGACCTATTGCTTCTTCAGCGACATCAAGGAGAGCTAGGAGGCGCTCATGACCGGCTTCCGTTTCAACGAAAAATACCTCTCCCAGATCCCCGCCCTCCAACTCCTCATCAATCTGGGCTACACCTACCTCCCCCCCGAGCAAACCCTTGCCGAGCGCCAGGGTAAGCACGGCAACGTCCTTCTGGAAAACATCCTCCGCGAGCAGCTCAAACGCCTGAACCGGATCACTTACAAGGGGCGCGAGTTCCTCTTCAGCGAAGAAAACATCCAGACTGCCATCCAGAAACTGAAAAACGTCAAGTACGACGGCCTTCTGAAGACCAATGAAGCCGTCTACGACCTGATTACCCTGGGAACCGCACTGGAGCAGACTGTCGAAGGAGATTCCAAGAGCTTTAATCTGAACTACATCGACTGGCGCAGCTGGGAGAGGAATGTCTTCCATGTCACCGCCGAGTATGGCGTCGAGCGCTCTCGCAGTACGGAGAAGGCTCGCCCGGATATAGTCCTCTTCGTCAATGGGATTCCGCTCGCTGTTATCGAATGCAAATCGCCGAAGATCGAGGTGGAGCAGGCGATCTCCCAGTCGATCCGCAACCAGAGCGACGACTACATCGCCAAGTTGTTTGTTTATTCTCAACTGGTGATGGGGGTAAACAAAAACAGCGCCCAATATGCCACCGCTGGTACACAGGCAAAGTTTTGGGCAGTCTGGAAAGAGCTGCTGGACAAGGATAAGGATGTTGAGCGGCTGGTGAATCATCCTTTCCCCAAAAAGGATAAGGAGCTTCTTTTCAGCGGTGATTTTGCCGTTGCCCACCGCTTCTTTGAATCCCAAACCGCAGAAGGGGCGCTGCTGGTCACCGAGCAGGACAAGGCGATATATAGCCTCTGCCGACCCGAGCGCTTGTTGGAGCTGGCCTACAAGTTCACCGTCTTCGATGGGGGCATCAAGAAAATCGCCCGCTACCAGCAGTATTTCGTCATTAAGTCAACCATTGAGCGGATCAAACAGCTCGATGGACAAGGACGCCGCAAGGGCGGGATTATCTGGCACACCCAGGGTTCCGGCAAGTCTCTTACGATGGTGATGCTGGTCAGAAACCTGGCCCTCGACCCGACAGTGCCGAACCCGCGCATTGTGCTGGTAACCGACCGGGATGATCTGGACAAGCAGCTGGGGAATACCTTTACAGCCTGCGGCCATAGCCCGCAACGGGCAACCTCCGGCAAGAACCTGCTGGAACTGGTGGCGGAAGAGAAGGCTGCCATTGTCACCACTCTCATTCACAAATTCGACAAGGCGCTCAATTTCAAGAAGTACCAGGACGAATCCACCGAGATTTTCATGCTGATCGACGAGAGCCACCGAACCAATTTCGGCTCATTCTCGGCACGCATGCGGGTGATGTTCCCCAATGCCTGTTACCTAGGCTTCACCGGAACTCCGCTTTTGAAGAAGGAGAAGAACAACTTCCTCAAATTCGGCGGGCTGATCGAGCCCCATTACTCCATCAATCAGGCGGTGGAGGACGGTGCGGTGGTGCCGCTGCTGTACGAAGGGCGCCATGTGGAGATGGAACAGAACAAAGCGGCCATCGATCTGTGGTTCGAGCGCCATACGCAGGGGCTGACCAAAGAGCAGAAGGCTGACCTGAAGAGGAAGTATGCCCGGGCGGAGATGCTGAACAAGGCCGATCAGGTGGTATACATGCGCGCCTTCGACATCAGCGAGCACTTCCGCTCCACCTGGCAGGAGACCGGTTTCAAGGCCCAGTTAGTCGCGCCGAATAAGGCAACTGCGCTGAAATACCAGGAGTATCTCAATGAAGTCGGATTTGTGACCTCAGAAGTTGTTATTTCCCCTCCGGATACCCGCGAGGGGTATGAGGAGACAGATGACGAGCCGACGGACGAGGTGGTGAAGTTCTGGCAGAAGATGATGAAACGCTACGGCAGCGAAGAGGAGTACACCAAGCAGATCATCAACCAGTTCAAGTTCGGGGCGGAACCGGAAATACTGATCGTGGTGAGCAAACTGCTGACCGGCTTCGACGCTCCGCGCAACTCAGTCATTTACCTTTGTAAGGAGCTGAAGGAGCACACCCTCCTCCAGGCCATCGCCCGGGTTAACCGGCTCTGTGAAGAAAAAGAATTTGGGTATGTCATTGACTATGTTGGGCTGCTAGGGGAGTTGGACAAGGCGTTGACCATGTACAGCGCCTTTGAGGAGTACGACGAGGACGATTTGAAGGGAACGCTGACGTCGGTGCTGGCAGAAATCGACAAGCTGCCCCAGCGCTATTCGGATCTGTGGGATTTGTTCAAGACGGTCAAGAACAGTTATGATGAAGAGGCTTACGAGGTGCTACTGGCAGACAATGCTTTGCGAGAGGACTTTTATCAGCGCTTGGCGGAATACTGTAGGACCCTTGGTATTGCTTTATCAACAGAATCATTCAATATGCAGGTCGATGAAGCAAAGCTGCGACGGTATAAAGATGACCTGAAACGCTTCCAGAACCTGAAGTCTGCAGTGAAGCTACGCTATGCCGAGAGAATCGATTACCGTGATTTTGAACCAAAGATCAAAAAGCTGCTCGACACGCATATTCAGGCCAATGAGGTAATTCAGCTCAATGAGCCGGTAAATATTTTCGACGAAAAAATGTTCAATGTGGTGAAAGAAGAGCACGGGGTTTATGGCGGGAAAACGACGGCAGCAAAGGCCGACGCCATTGCCCATGCAACGGCGCGGGTCATTACTGAGAAAATGGACGAAGACCCGGCCTTCTACGAAAAGTTTTCCAAGATGATACAACAGGCAATTGAAGATTTCCGCGCCAAGCGGTTATCGGACATGGAATACCTCGCCACGGTTACGGGGATTCGGAACAAGGTGGTCACCCGCCACCATGACGACGTCCCACCGCAGCTTTCAGGCAATGACGATGCAATGGCCTATTTCGGGGTGTTGAGGCCGTTCTTTGCCAATGAATATTTGAGCCCGGAGGAGAAGGAAACGATTACAACAGATACTGCCCTGGCCATTCAAGGCATACTGGAAAGACACAGGAAGGTACACTTCTGGGATGATGCTGACGCCCAGAAACAGGCGATGAATGAGATCGATGACTATCTCTATGATGAAGTGAAAGGAAACAGAGGGATAGAGATCAGCCTCCAGCAAATGGACAAGCTCATTGAACGGACTATGCAGGTGGCACGGCACAGGAGTGCATTGTGAGCCTATCCTGGGGGACTGTTACCTATGGCAAGGAAACCATCTGTTTCAGCGTCTTTTATGTCGCCAGGAAAACCTTGGAAATAGCCGTCCATCCTGATGGTCGGGTTGTCGTAAAAGCACCAGTCGGGACAGAGTTTGATGTGGTGCGGCAGAGGGTGGTAAAACGGGCAGGGTGGGTAAAGAGGCAGTTGGAATACTTTCGACAGTTCGAGCCAAGAACCCCGCCACGGCGGTATCTGGGTGGAGAAACACACCTGTACCTGGGAAAACGCTACATCTTGAAGGTCAGTGAGGGTGATAGCAATGAGGTAAAGCTGAACCGTGGACATATTGCCGTTACAACAGCCGAAACTACTTCTGCCGAAAGGGTGAGGCATTTACTGGACCAATGGTACAAGCAGAAAGCCGTTGCCAAATTTAATGACAGCTTTGACCGCTGCTGGCCCCCATTTGCAAGCATGTTAGCCATTAAACCAAAGATCCAGTTGCGACACATGAATAAACGGTGGGGTAGCCTTTCCAAGAGAGGAACCCTAACGCTGAACACAGAGTTGATCCGTGCACCGAGGGAGTGCATCGATTATGTTATCACCCACGAGTTATGCCATGTGCAGTACCACAACCATAGTTCAACTTTTTACGATCTGCTGGAAAAGGTGATGCCTGACTGGGAGAAGCGGAAGCATAGGCTGGAGTTGTCTTTAGTATAAGTCTGGGGGGCATCATGGAAAACCGAAGAAGTCGAGATTCCTTCATACGCTCGCTGAAGCGCGCAAAAAGGCCCTGAAAAATCAGGGCTTTTTTGCGTTAGAGCTGTATTTTTTTACAGCACCACCGTCTCCCGATGCTTGCCGAACACCTCGCGGAAGACGTCGGCAATCTCTCCCAGGGTCGCATAGGCCTTGACCGCTTCGAGGATGTGCGGCATGAGGTTGTCGGTTCCCTTGGCCGTTTCTTCCAGCTTCTTCAGGGTTGCCTTGACCTTGTCGTTGTCCCGCTTGGCCTTCACTTCCGCCAATGCCTGTTTCTGGAATATCTCCACTTCTTCCTTCACCTTCAAGAGCCCGGCAGGAGGGGGTTCCTGGATGGTGAACTTGTTGACGCCGACTATGACCAGGTCGTTGGTTTCTATTGCACGCTGGTAGGCAAAGGCGGAATCCTGAATTTCTTTCTGCTGGAATCCCTGGGAGATGGCTTCGACTGCTCCACCCAGATTGTCGATCTTGTCGATGTAGTCGAAGGCGGCTTTTTCGATCTGGTCGGTGAGGGATTCGACCAAGTAGCTACCGGCCAGGGGGTCGATGGAGTCGGCCACGCCGGATTCGTAGGCTAGGACCTGCTGGGTACGCAGGGCGATCCGCACGGAGTCTTCGGTGGGAAGTGCCAGGGCCTCGTCCCGGGAGTTGGTATGCAGGGACTGGGTTCCGCCGAGAACGGCTGCCAGGGCCTGAATGGTGACGCGCATGATGTTGTTGTCGGGCTGTTGGGCGGTGAGGGTGCAGCCAGCGGTCTGGGTATGGAAGCGCAGCATCATGGATTTGGGATTCTTGGCCTTGAAGCGCTCTTTCATGATCTTGGCCCACATGCGTCGGGCGGCCCGGAACTTGGCTACTTCTTCCAGAAGGTTGTTGTGGGCGTTGAAGAAGAAGGTGAGGCGGGGGGCGAATTCGTCCACGTCTAGGCCGGCTTTGATGGCGGCATCAACATAGGCGATGCCGTCGGCGAGGGTGAAGGCTACTTCCTGGACGGCGCTGGATCCGGCTTCGCGGATATGGTAGCCGGAGATGGAGATGGTGTTCCACTTGGGTACCTGGTCCTTGCAGTAGGCGAAGATGTCGGTGATGATGCGCATGGAGGGCTTGGGTGGATAGATATAGGTGCCCCGGGCCATGTACTCCTTGAGGATGTCGTTCTGGATGGTGCCGGAGATCTTGTCGGAGGAGATCCCTTGCTTTTCGGCGACGGCAATATACATGGCAAGCAGGATGGCGGCGGTGGAGTTGATGGTCATGGATGTGGAGACTTTGTCCAGGGGGATGCCGTCGAAGAGCACTTCCATGTCGGCGAGGGAGTCGATGGCGACCCCTACCTTGCCCACTTCGCCGCGGCTCATGCCGGCATCGGAATCGTAGCCCATCTGGGTGGGGAGGTCGAAGGCGACGGAAAGACCAGTCTGTCCTGCCTGGAGGAGGTATTTGTAGCGTTCGTTGGATTCCTTGGCGGTGCCGAAACCGGCATACTGGCGCATGGTCCAGAAGCGTCCCCGGTACATGGTGGGCTGAACACCGCGGGTGAAGGGGTACTCGCCGGGGAAGCCGAGCTTTTCTTCATAGCCGGGAAGTTCGAAGTCGGGGGTGAAACAGCGCTCCATCTCTATATCGGAGGTCGTACGGAACTCCTCCTTGCGCTCCGGCGCCTTGGCCACGTTTCGGGCCACCGTGCCGTCGGTCCAGATATTTTTCCTTGTGGTGATACTCATGTTCAGGCTCCTCAGCGCTTGAATGATTGCTTTCACATATGACTGCCGTTGCTGTTACGGCCGCGGCGCCACATTGTCCTTTACCCATTGGACGATGGTGTCCGTGGAGGTGCCGGGGGTAAAGACCTCGCAAATTCCGGCGGCTTTTAATCCGGGGATGTCGTCTTCAGGGATGACGCCACCCCCGAAGAGGACGATGTCGGCGGCCGATCGCTCCTGCAAAAGTCTGCTGACTGCGGGGAGCAGGGTGTTGTGAGCACCGGACAGGATGGAAAGGGCAATGCAGTCGGCATCCTCCTGGATTGCGGCAGTAACAATCTGTTCCGGGGTCTGGTGAAGACCGGTGTAGATTACCTCGAAACCGGCATCGCGGAATGCACGGGCAATGATCTTGGCGCCCCGGTCATGGCCATCCAATCCCGGTTTGCCCACCAGGACCCGTAAGGTTCTTTGCGGCATGTGAATCTCCTTTGATAAGCCCTGGTAGGATTATTTACCGGGGCTTTCTGCTATGGACGTTCGAAGCTGAGGGAAGCGAGCTTCCGGTAGTATTCAAACCTGCCGGCGGCCCAGGCCTCGGCCTTTTTCATGAGCTGTTCGGCTACCTGGGGGTCAATCTTTTTCAGCACGTTGTATCGGTTTTCGCCATAGGCATACTCGGCGAAGGCTGTGGAAGGCTCCTTGCTGTCCAGCAGCAGTGGGTTCTTTCCTTCGGCAGCAAGAAGGGGGTTGTAGCGGTAGAGTGGCCAATATCCCGACGAGACCGCCTTTTTCTGCTCGTCAATCCCAGCGGTCATGTGGATACCGTGGGCGATGCAGTGGGCATAGGCAATGATGATGGACGGACCTTCATAAGCCTCGGCCTCCACAAAGGCCTTGACTGCCTGAGTGGGATTGGCCAGTGAAACGCTTGCCACATAGACATGACCATAGGCCATGGCCATCATGCCCAAATCCTTTTTGGCCATGGTTTTGCCGCCGGCGGCAAACTGGGCCACCGCGCCGATGGGGGTGGATTTGGAGGCCTGGCCGCCGGTGTTCGAGTAGACTTCAGTATCCAGAACCAGCAGGTTGACGTTTTTACCAGAGGCAATGACGTGATCGAGACCGCCGTAACCGATGTCATAGGCCCAGCCGTCCCCGCCTATGCACCAGACCGATTTTTTGACCAGATAGTCGGCAAGTGGAAGGAGTGCTGCAGCTGCAGCTTCGCCGATCTTTTTCAGCGCCTCCTTCAGTTTCGCAACCCGGAGGCGCTGTGCTTCGATGCCGGCTTGGGTCGACTGGTCGGCGGACCGGATCTCCTCCATGAGAGCGCGGTGTTCAGTGCATTGGGCACCTCCGCAGGAGATTAGGTTCTCCAGCAGTTCCAGGGCTGCCTGGTTGAATTTGTCAACGGCAAGGCGCATACCATAGCCGAATTCCGCGTTGTCCTCGAAGAGGGAATTGGACCAGGCCGGGCCGCGGCCGTCGGCCCGCCGTGCCCACGGGGTGGTGGGGAGATTGCCCCCATAGATGGAGGTGCAGCCTGTGGCGTTTGCGATCATGGCCCGGTCGCCGAAGAGCTGGGACAGCAGTTTTAGATAGGGCGTTTCGCCACAGCCGGCGCAGGCTCCGGAATATTCGAAGACCGGCCTGGACAGCTGGCTGCCGCGCAGGGTATCCAGTTTCAGCTGGGCCGGATCCATATCGGGGAGGGCCAGGAAAAATTCGTAGTTCTTTGCCTCTGCAGCCCTGAGCGGCGGCTGGAAACGCATGTCCAGGGCTTTGCGCGCCGGGTCTTCCTTGTTGACAGCCGGGCAGTTGTGGGCACAGGCCCCGCAACCGGTACAATCTTCAGGCGCAACCTGGAAGGTGACCTTCTGCCCGGTGAATTCGGGAATGCGCGAATCAGCCGATTTGAAGGTGGCGGGAGCGCCGGACAAAAGGGCTGGATCATAGGCTTTGACACGGATGGCGGCGTGTGGGCAGACGAAAGAGCAGATGGCGCACTGGACGCAGACGGTCTCATCCCACATGGGAATCTCCACAGCAATGTTGCGCTTTTCAAATTGGGAAGTGGCTGTAGGGAAGGTGCCGTCGGCGGGCATGCTTGATACGGGCAGGTCGTCGCCGAAACCGGCGATGATCCGGCCGGTGACCTCCTTTACGAATGCAGGCGCATCGGCTGAGACCGGCGGAGGCATGCGCAGGTCACTGGTTGCCCGGGCCGTTACCTTTACTTCATGGATATTGCGAAGCGCCGCATCCACCGCTGCATTATTCTTGGCGACCACCTTTTCGCCGGCCTTACCGTAGCTTTTCTTGATGGCTTTTTTGATTTCGGCGACGGCCGTATCAAGCGGAATGATCTGCGAAATGCTGAAAAAGGCGGTTTGCATGATGACGTTAATGCGTGCCCCCAACCCCAGTTCTTCGGCCAGCTTGATGGCGTTGATCACGTAAAAGCGCAGCTTCTTGTCGATGATCTGCTTCTGCACCTCCATGGGCATCCGGTCCCAGACCAAGTCATGGTCGAAGGGGGAACAGAGCAGGAAGGTGCCGCCGGGCTTGGCCTTGGAGAGCATGTCGTATTTCTCCAGGAAGGTGAAGTTGTGGCAGGCGATGAAATCGGCGTTATCGATCAGATAAGGTGCGTTGATCGGCTTCTTTCCGAAGCGCAGGTGGGAGGTGGTGATGCTTCCCGCCTTCTTGGAATCGTAGACGAAGTAGGCCTGGGCGAAATTGTCGGTGCTCTCGCCGATGATCTTGATGGAGTTCTTATTGGCACCCACCGTGCCGTCAGAGCCGAGGCCGTAGAACATGGCCTCGTAGGTTCCGGTCATGTCGTTCCTGAAACCGGGATCAAAGGGAAGGCTGGAATGGGTCACGTCGTCCGTGATGCCTACCACGAAACTCTTTTTCGGTTGTGCCTCCTTTAAGTTGTCAAAAACCGCCCTGGCCATGGCGGGGGAGAACTCCTTGGAACCGAGGCCGTAACGGCCGCCGACGATTGTCGGACTGGTCTTGAAGGATGCGCTGCCGTCGGCCAGGGCCTCGCCGATGGCGGCCCTGACATCCAAAAAGAGCGGCTCTCCCAGTGCGCCGGGCTCCTTTGTACGGTCGAGGACGGCGATACTCTTGACGGTGGCGGGGAGGGCGCTGATGAATGCCTCCAGTGGGAAAGGTCGATAGAGATGCACCTTGACCACCCCCACCTTTTCACCTTGCTTGATCAGGGTTTCAACCGTTTCTGCGACGGTATCGGCACCGGAACCCATAATGACCACGATCCGCTCGGCATCGGCTGCGCCGGCATATTCTACCAGCTTATAGGAGCGGCCGGTCAGAGAGGCGAACTTGTCCATCTCCTCCTGGACGATGCCGATGCAGGGGGGGTAGTACTTGTTGACCGTTTCCCGCCCTTGGAAATAGACGTCGGGATTCTGGGCGGTGCCGCGCATCATCGGCCGGTCGGGACACAGCCCTCGGGCACGGTGGGCGTTGACCAGCCCATTGTCGATCATGGCCCGCATGTCATCGAAGGTAAGTTCCTCCACTTTCTGCAACTCGTGGGAGGTGCGGAAACCATCGAAAAAGTGGAGGAAGGGCACCCGTGCGCGCAGTGTTGCTGCCTGGGCGATCAGGGCGAAGTCCATCACTTCCTGGACATTGTTGGAGCAGAGCATGGCCCAGCCGGTGGAACGGCAGGCCATGACGTCGGAGTGATCACCGAATATGGAGAGTGCCTGGGTGGCCAGTGCCCGGGCTGAGACGTGAAAGACGGTGGAGGTGAGCTCACCGGCAATCTTGTACATGTTGGGGATCATCAGCAGCAGCCCCTGACTGGCGGTAAAGGTGGTCGTCAGTGCTCCGGCCTGCAGTGCACCGTGGACGGCGCCGGAAGCACCCCCCTCCGATTGCAGCTCCGAGACCAGGGGAATCGTGCCCCAGATGTTTTTTTCTCCGGCAGCGCTCTTGGCGTCGGATATTTCACCCATCACCGATGAAGGGGTGATGGGATAGATGGCGATGACTTCGTTGGTGGCGTGGGCCACGTGGGCGGCGGCGGTGTTACCGTCGATGGTTACCATTTTTCTCACTGGATGTCTCCTTTAGCAAACATGCCTGCTGCGGCAGGGAACGAATCGTAGGTGGAGTGGCCATGGGATGTGCGTTGCGACCTGGGCTCCGCGCAGGCTGACAACGGCGCACTCTGGGCATCGACCACGGCTATGGCGGCCATCTTGACTATTTCATCGACGCTATCGCCTCGCTGCAGCACGTGCACCGGCTTGTCCATGCCCATGAGGATCGGGCCGATCGCCTCGGCACCCCCAAGGTGGTGGAGCAGTTTGTAACAGATGTTTCCCGAGTTCAGGTCGGGGAAAATGAGGATGTTGGCCCTGGATTTCAGCTTGGAAAAGCCGAAGCCTTCGAGCAACTGTGGAGAGACGGCGGTATCGGCCTGCATTTCGCCTTCGATGATCAGGTCCGGCGCCCGTTCCTTGACGATCTCCACCGCCCGCTTCACCTTCTTTGTCTGCTGATGGTTGACTGAGCCGAAGTTGGAGAAGGAGAGCATGGCCACCCGCGGCTCTATATCCAGTATCCTCACCTTTTCGGCCGCCAGTATGGCAGTTTCTGCCAGCTCTTCCGGAGTCGGATCGATGGTGACCGTGGTGTCGGCCAGGAAAAATATCTCTTTCTTGAAGACCATCATATAGAGGCCGTGAACGCTGGAAAGCCCCTTTTGTTTGCCGATCACCTCCAGGGCAGGGCGGATCGTTTCCGGATAGTGGGTGTCGATACCGCCGAGAAGAGCATCGGCATCCCCTGTTCTGACCATCATCGATCCATAATGGGTGCGGGATTTCCGCCTCAGAACGCGCAGCGACTCGGACAGGGTAAGCCCCTTGCGCTGGCGAAGCTGATAAAGTTCCTGGGCATAATTTTCCGTCCGCTCGTACTCGGTCGGATCGATGATCGGCACATCCAGATCCATGTTGAGTTCGGCCATCTTTTCGACGATTTTCTTCCGGTCGCCGATGAGGATCGGTTTGGCGATGCCTTCTTCGACCAGTTCTTTGGCGGCACGGAGGATCTTTTCGTTATCCCCCTCAGGAAAGGCGATTGTTTTCGGATCGCTTTTGGCTTTGTTAATGATCATGCGCATGATCTCTTTGGAGGTGCCATGCTGCCGTTCCAGCTGCTCCCGATAAAGATCCATATCGGCTATGGGTTGCCGCGCCACTCCGGTATCCATGGCCGCCTGGGCTATGGCCGGTGCCACATGGAGAAGAACCCGGGGGTCGAACGGCTTGGGAATGATGTAGTCCCGGCCGAAGGTGAACTTGACGTTGCCATAGGCCTTGCTCACCGAATCGGGCACCTCTTCACGGGCCAGCCTGGCCAGGGCGTGAACGGCGGCCAGCTTCATTTCCTCATTGATGCAGCTGGCGTGGACATCCAGGGCGCCGCGGAAGATGAAGGGGAAGCCGAGGACATTGTTGACCTGGTTGGGATAATCGGACCGGCCGGTGGCGATGATCACGTCGCTTCGTACCGCGTATGCCGCTTCCGGGGTGATTTCCGGGTCGGGATTGGCCATGGCGAAGATGATCGGGTTGGGTGCCATGCTGCGGATCATGTCGGCGGTGAAGGCCCCCTTGACGGAAAGGCCGAAAAGCACGTCGGCCCCCTGTGCCGCTTCCTCGAGGGTGCGAAAGTGGGTATCGGCGGCAAAGAGCTCTTTGTAGGGATTCATGCCCTCGGTGCGCCCCTTGTAGATGACCCCTTTGGTGTCGCACATGATCATGTTGTCGGGCTTGACCCCCAGGGCAATGGCCAGCTTGGCGCAGGAATTGGCGGCGGCACCGGCGCCGTTGACGACGATGCGGATGTCCTCGATCTTCTTGCCGATCAGATCAAGGGCATTGATAAGAGCGGCCGACGAGATGATGGCCGTGCCGTGCTGATCGTCGTGGAAGACCGGGATCTGCATGGTCTTTTTCAGGGTTTCCTCAATGTAGAAGCACTCGGGCGCCTTGATATCTTCCAGGTTGATGCCGCCGAAGGTAGGCTCCAGCAATTGGCATGTCTTGATGATCTCGTCGGGATCTTCCGTGTTCAGTTCGATGTCGAAGACATCTATGTCGGCAAAGCGCTTGAAGAGGACACCTTTCCCCTCCATGACCGGCTTGCCTGCCAAGGCGCCCAAATTACCCAGTCCCAGGACGGCGGTGCCGTTGGAAACGACCGCCACAAGGTTTCCCTTGGCGGTGTATTTATAAGCATCGGCGGGATTTTTCTCGATGGCCAGGCATGGCTCGGCCACGCCTGGGGAATAGGCCAGAGACAGATCTTCGGCGGTGAGGCACGGTTTGGTGGCGATGACCTCGATCTTGCCTTTCCTGCCGGTGGAATGATATTCGAGGGGGCATTTTTTACTCATGTTATCTTCTCCTCTGTGGTTACGATAAACGAATGAAGGTGGGGACACCTATGGCTTGTAGATGTTCAGCAGCGCCCGGGCCATCTCGGCCGGGCTTTCCGCAACGCTGATGCCACATTCCCTGAGTACGGCCATCTTTTCCGCTGCCGTTCCCCTGCCCCCTGATATGATCGCCCCTGCATGGCCCATTCGCTTGCCCGGAGGAGCGGTGACCCCGGCGATGTAAGCCGCCACCGGTTTGGTCATGTGGTCCCTGACGAAATAAGCAGCCTCTTCCTCGGAATTACCGCCGATCTCGCCGATCATGATGACCGCTTCCGTGTCCGGATCAGCCTGGAACATGCGCAGGACGTCCAGATGATTGGTGCCGTTGACGGGATCGCCGCCGATGCCGACGCAGGTGGACTGCCCGAGCCCCAGGCAAGTAAGCTGCCAGACAGCTTCATAGGTGAGGGTGCCGGACCTTGAAACGACACCAACCTTGCCTGGCTTGTGGATGTAGCCGGGCATGATGCCGATCTTGCACTCCCCCGGAGTGATGACGCCGGGGCAGTTGGGGCCGACCAGGCGGGTTTTTTTCCCATCCATGTACTGCTTCACCTTGACCATGTCCAGCACGGGAATGCCCTCGGTGATGCAGCAGACCATCTCTATTCCCGCATCCACCGCCTCCATGATCGAGTCCGCTGCAAATGGTGGGGGGACATAGATGACCGAGGCTGTGGCGCCGGTTTTTTCCACGGCTTCCCGCACCGTGTCGAATACCGGGAAGCCGTCGATGGTGGTGCCACCCTTGCCAGGGGTGACCCCGCCGACCATCTTTGTGCCGTAATCGCGGGCTCCCTGTGCATGGAAGAGGCCCGTTGCACCGGTGATCCCTTGGGTAATGACCTTGGTATCCTTGTTGATCATGATGCTCATTATTATGCCTCCTTCACCGCCTTGACGATTTTTTGCGCCGCATCGGCCATGCCGTCTGCAGCAACGATATTCAGCCCGCTTTCTTCGAGGATTTCCCGGCCTCGCTCCACGTTGGTCCCTTCCAGCCGCACGACCAACGGCACCTGGAGGGAAACCTGGTTGGCCGCCGCCACGACGCCGGTGGCGATGATGTCGCATTTCATAATGCCGCCGAAGATGTTGACGAGAATCCCTTGCACCTTCTGGTCTGAGAGAATGATTTTGAATGCTTCGGTGACCCGCTCGATAGTGGCTCCTCCCCCCACATCAAGAAAGTTGGCCGGATCGCCGCCATAGTGCTTGATGATGTCCATGGTTGCCATGGCCAGCCCGGCGCCGTTGACCAGGCAGCCGATATTGCCGTTCAGGGAGATGTAGGAGAGATCGTGCTGTGAGGCCTCAACTTCGTTGGCGTCCTCCTCGTCATAATCGCGCATATCGCCGATTTTCGGCTGTCTAAAGACGGCGTTGTCGTCAAAGCCGAACTTGGCATCCAAGGCGAGGATCTCTTCCTCTGCGGTGATCACCAGGGGGTTTATCTCCAAAAGAGAACAGTCGCAGGCGATGAAGGTCTCGTAGAGCCCTTGCAGCACCTTGGTCGCCTTGTTGACCAGCTTTCCGCCCAGGCCGAGGCTGAAGGCAATATTGCGACACTGGAAGAGAGTGAGCCCCACCAGGGGATCCACCGCCTCTACAAAGATCTTCTCCGGGGTCTTGGCCGCCACCTCTTCGATGTCCATCCCCCCTTCGGTGGAGGCCATGACCGTCACCTTCGACGTTGTCCGGTCAACCAGCAAGCTCACATAGAGTTCCCTATCGATATTGCAGCCGTTCTCCACAAGGACCCGGTTGACCACCTTACCGTCGGGACCGGTCTGGTGGGTCGAAAGGATCATGCCGAGCATATCGCGGGCGATGTTGCGCACTTCATCGGGGGTGCGGGCCAGTTTGACGCCTCCCCCTTTGCCGCGGCCTCCGGCATGGATCTGGGCCTTGACAACCCAAGGGCCCTCTCCCAGACGCTTGGCCCACTCCCGGGCGCTGGCGCCGTTGTAGCAGACATGACCGTCAGGGACCGGCACGCCGAATTTTCGGAGAATGGCCTTTGCCTGGTATTCGTGGATGTTCATACTACCCCTCCTTATTTGAATTTGTTTTCCAGCCGTTACAGCACTGCTTGCAAGTATTCCGTGGTCGTGGTTCGTTTCAGACGATCGATCTCGGCGGGATCCGTTTCGACGAATTGTTCGTCAGGAGTCACCTTGAAAAGGGGCTGCCCCTTCTGGACGATTGTGCCGTCTGCTCCCTGCATGAGGATCTTGTCTATTGTCCCGGAGAATGGTGCGCAGACTTTGTTGAACATCTTCATCACTTCGATGATGTAGAGTGGCTGCCCCTTCTCGAAATGCATCCCTTCACTGACGAAGGTGGGCATGCCCGGGGCCTCCTGGCCGTAATACATACCGCCGCAGACGGCGACTATTTCGTCGGCCCTGGTCGCCGGAGGAGGAACGAGCACCTTTTTCATCCTCGCCTGGAGGTCCGGGTCGGTCAGATACTCGGGAATGGTGATCTCCAGGTTTTCTTCAACCCGCAGATCCCAGAATCCGACCTTTTCACCGATGAGAAAGAGCATGCCGAGCAGTTCCAACCCCGCTTCGTATCCGAAATGGGCAGAGCGGATACTGGACCAGGTCTCTTCGTCATACACTCCCTGGGGCTTGTCCAGCAGCAGGATGTCGTTGAGCTTGAAGTACTCGTCCCTGGCCAGGCCGAAGCTTTCACGAAGGGTGCGGTAGAATTCCAGGGATTCCTGCAACAGTTCGTTGTCATGGCTCCAGATGACGTCGGCGGCAGGCTTGTGGGGGCGGTAGGACATGTGGAGAATCTCATAGGTCTCGTTTAGTACACCCAAGGGGTTCCTGAGCCAGACGACTTTTCCCTTGTCCATTCGGAAGTTTTTCGTGTTCATGCTCAGCCAGCCGGAGAGGAGGTGAGGGTTGGCGAGGAGCCGCTCCATGGGCCGGGTAATGAGAGTCCCCTTGCGGTCGAGGGCCTCCGACATGATCTTCGCCGCTCGAGGATTATCGGGAAACGCCTCTGCCAGGCGCTTCCCATAATGTTTCTTCATCTGCACGAAGGCATGGACCGGGTCCAGCTTGTCCGCCTCCTCCTTGAGCCGGCCCACCAGGGTGAGATAGGGGGTGACGAAGCGGGTGGTCGGTTTGGCGTTGACGTTGCGCCCCAGGAACCAGTTCACCAGGCCGAAGTGGAACTCCAGATTAGTGGCCAGATTGTCCCCGTTGATGGTGGTGCTGCGAATGACGTCGCAGAGGTTCTCGTAACTATGGCGGCGGTCGTTGCCGGTGGTGAGGAGCAGGGCGATGTTGGAATCGTATGCACCGGCCACGTTGTATTTCATGAACTGGCCGGTATCTGGATTGAGCATGCTGATCCCCTGGTCATCGCGGATTTCACCCTGGACGGGCTTTGACCAGTAACGGATAACGCCTCCGGCGTGGGGAGAAAGGGAGGCATCGGTAGCATTGAGACGCGCTTCCACGGAAGCGTTGCAGCGGGGGATACGTTCGGGACGGGGGAGCCGGGATTTGTGGCGTGCCAGCAGGGCCATGGCCTCCACCAGAGATTCCACAATGAAGAAATCGTTCTCGTCTTCCGGGTTAACGAATTTCAGACAGTAGCAGAGTTCCGTAACCCGGTGCTCCACCTGAATCCTCGTATTCACCTCCATGAAGAAATGCCGGTCGCGATCGACGATGCACTCGAAGGTGGAGGCGGAATCGAGTCCGACTGCCTTGCCGAAACGCTCCGATTCCTCTTCCATCCGCCGGAGGACCTTCAGGTCGCTTTGAAGGGCGGCGGCTTCGGCGGTTCTGCCGAGGGTTTCAGCCTCGGCGATGGCTGCCGAAAGTCCCTCCTGGGTTACGGAGATCTCCAGAAGCTTCTGCTCATGCATCTGCAGGGAACAGTCGCGCCCACCCAAGGCGATGCACCAGTTGCCGTTCCCCAGGAGCTGTATTTCGTTGTGGCGGGTCTGCTCGATGTTCAGTTCCACGAGGATGTTCTTGTTGTCGCCGACACCGTTGGCCTTGACCTCGTTGAGTATTTCCCGTACCAGGGCTGGGGCTTCCGAAGCAGCTGCCTCGATAGTCTTGTCGTCAAGTGTTTTCGCTGAAAGGAGCGCCCCTCCGAGGATGCGCTGTCCTTTGCCGCCCCCCCCGCCAATCGCCTTGAGCCGGACACGGCTTCTGGGGTATTTCCTGAACATGGCCGCCACTCCATCCCGGACCTGGGTGCAGAGTTCCTCCACGGAAAAGAGATCGATCCCCTTTGCATAGGCTGCTATGAGGATGTGGTCGGCAAGATCCTCCAGGGGAAGGGCAGCATTGTCGAGAACTGCGGGATCGCAGGCCAGGCCGTCCGATGCCGCAAGAGCGAGCAGTTTTTCCCTGGAGTCGTGCTTTTTTACCAAAGTCAGCGCGGTAACGTTATCGATCCCTGGAGTGACGCTGACGTTGACGCTGAGAGCGGTACGTTTCGCCTCGTCCTTTTTGCCTGCGCCCGCCTGGGTCGTGGAGCAGGGACCGATGAAGATGAGGTCGGCAGCTTCGATGGCGGCAACGAACTCCTCATCCTCCGCCATGAAGCCGTAGCCGGCAAAGATGGAATCATAGCCGTTTTCCTTGGCGATGCGGATGATCTGGTGAATCCGCTCCAGCCGTTCCTCCTTGCCGGCGCCGCTGTAGTCGGGGACGCGATGGACCCGTCGGGAATCGGTCAGGGTGCGAAGTTCCGGAGCCAGCGCCCGGGGATAGACGATGGAGTCCTTCTCCGAGATGAGGATGCCATAGTGGCTGATGCCCATTTCCTCATAGACGTCCATAGCTTCCTTGCGGATCGGGCCGCGACAGACGATGAGCGGTTTCAGATCCTCGCAGGAGAAGGAGCGTATCCAGGGGGATGGAGAGGTAGAGAGGCGCCGGTCCTTGTGTATCAGCGGGTTGTGCATGTAATGATCGTAAGCGTGCGTCATTGGATCTCCCTTTTCTCGGGTCACAAGCAGGTCGGCCTGCTAGTGGAACTCCCTTTGGACCGCCTGTAGCGGGGCCGGTTTATAGTGCCTGAGGAAAAAATTCATATTTTCACCGAGGACCTTGCGCAGGTCGGTGGGCATGACCAGGGATGAGATCGACCCCAGGCTAAGGGCTTCCCGCGGGTTCATCAGCTCCTTTTCATAGCTGAGGCTCAGGGCCGCCTCCTCGTTGCGCAGCCATTCGGCAGCTTCATTTTCCGCATCGATCCGGGCCGCGTCTTCTCCGGCTCCGGCCTCGATCCGGGCAAGAACGCCGTTTTTCACCCGCTCCACGACCGCGGCGCGCAGCCGGCGCAGCTGTTCCTTATAGACGAACTCCTTGCCTGCCGGGCCCATGACGGCCAGTCGCGTTGTCGGCAGGGCGAGCACCAGATCGGCCCCGGTGGGATAGTTGTTGTAGGAGGCATAGGCCCCGCCGTAGGCATTACGCAGGATCAGCAGGATCCTCGGCGTCCTGATGTCGATGATGGAGTCGAGCATGGCCCGTCCAGCCTGAACAATGCCGCGGGCCTCCTGTTCCCGGCCGGGGAGGAAACCGGTCGTGTCCTCCATGAAGATCATGGGAATGTTGTAAAGATTGCAGAAGCGGTTGAAGCGGGCCACCTTGTAGGCGGCGTCAACGTCTATCTGTCCTGAATCGACGGCACTGTTGTTGGCGACGAAACCGATGACGTTCCCTCCCAGGCGGCCGAAGGCGGTAATGACGTTCCTGGCCCGGTCCCGCTGTAGCTCGAAATAATCGCCATGGTCGCAGACCTGCTGGATGATGATAGAAACGTCGAAGGGCGTGTTGAAGCCGGTGGGGGAGTTGAAAGCTTTCTTAAGGAGGGTGTTGATTTCCCATGTCTTGCGGTTGATCGGGTCGCTGGTCTCTTGGAAGGGAGCCATGACGGCATTATTGCCCGGGATGTAATTGAGCAGCTGGAGGGCGGTGCGCAGCGCCGCGACTTCATCCTCGACGGTCAGGTCCGCTACCCCCGAGCCGCCATGGACGAGGGGACCACCCAGATCCTCGGGGGTAACGTCCTCACCCAGAACGGATTTGACGACGCCCGGACCGGTTAGGCCGAAAAAGGTATCCTTGGGCTGGATGACAAAGCTCCCCTGGCGGGGGAGATAACTGCCACCGCCGGCATTGTAGCCGAACATGCACATGATGCTGGGCACAACGCCGCTGATCTTGCGCAATGCTGTGAATGCCTCGGCGTAGCCGTCAAGCCCCCCCACACCCGCCGGGACGAAAGCGCCAGCACTGTCATTCATACCGATGACCGGAATGCCGTTCTCTCCCGCCATCTGAAAGAGCAGGGCGAGCTTTCGGCCGTTGGTGGCATCCATGGACCCGGCGCGGACCGTGAAATCATGCCCGTAGAGAGCCACATCACGGCCGTTTATATTGAGAATACCGGTGACAAGCGATGCTCCGTCCAGGTTCTTGCCCCAGTTCTGGTAGAGGATGTTGGGCTCTTCTTCCGTAAGGACCCTGATGCGCTCCCAGACGGTCATGCGCTTCTTGAAGTGCTGTTTTTCGATCTGGTCGATGCGCACTGACCGGATCGGGCGCTGAATCAGGTCATACCCCTCCTGCATGGCCTCTTCATAGCCCCCGGCCGGACGGGAGATCTCGCCGGGAATGTTGAAATCTATTTTTGTTGCAGGCTTGAGCGGATTTTTCAGTATGGGTAAAACTGGCGATTTGGACATAATTTCGCATCCTTACCTTGCTGGGATTAATGGATCGTTGTTTTATCTCATTACGACCGCAAGAACCTTGACTTCTTCTGTTCCGGCGGCAAGCAACCGATGGTTGAGGGTGGAATCGAAATAGACGCCATCCCCTTCGTTGAGCGCGATGCTCTGATCATCAAGCAGCAGTTCGCCGCTCCCCTTCAGTACGAAAAGAAACTCCTCTCCCTCATGGCAGTAGGTATTGGTGTCCATTGCCTTTTCATTGAGAGATAGGATGAATGGTTCCATCCGCTTGTTTTTCCGGTGATTGGAAAGGGATTCGTAGAAATAACCATGGTTGGCCCCCTCCTGGGAGATGACTCGCGGTATGACGATGCGTTCGTGGGACCGGATAACCTCGTAGCGGCACTCCTCCTCGGACTCAGCGAAAAAAACGCTGATCTTTACGTCGAAAAAACGTGCGATCTTGGAGAGGGTGGCGATGGGAGGGGAAACGTTATCATTTTCTATCTGCGATATGAGCGCCACTGAAAACCCCGTTTCATTGGCCACATCGTTCAGTGTCAGTTTTCGCGCGCGGCGAAGTGCCTTAATCTTCGCTCCAATATTGTATTCAGACATGATGCCCCGGTGGATTATTCCTGCAGTAAAACAGCAGGTCTGGTGTATTTTTGATGCCCTCAACAAAACAAGGTTATTTTAGTAATAATAATTATTTTAACTTTGGGTAAAAGTCAATGTAAATTTTATTTTTACTAAAATAATTTCGTATCGATAAATGAGGGGGCGCTGAGAAAAGTATTGTCCGGGTCGTAACAACTGTTGCAGGGATGAATTCTTTCGAGTATTATCCATGGGTCTGAGCGGCGGCATTTCATCTGCCCCCTGGCACCATTCAGGTTATCATTAATAAATCTCCCGATTTGCCGTAGATCATTTCAAATACCCGGAGGAAAATCATGAACCCATTAGCAACAGAACTGAACAACCAGCTTGCCCAGCACAGTCCCCATGTCCTTGAAATGCTTTCGGACCTGGGTAAAAACCTCTTTTTCCCCAAAGGAATTCTGACCCAGTCGGCAGAAGCCAAGGAAAAGGCCAACAAATTCAACGCAACTATCGGCATTGCCACGGAAAACGGCGGCCCGATGTTTCTGCAGTGCATCCAGGACAAGCTTTCCGCCTTCGATCCCAAGGATATTTACCCCTATGCCCCCCCTGCCGGAAAACCGGAACTGCGCTCCCTATGGCGTGAAAAGATGCTGCGGGAAAATCCCAGCCAGCGCGGCAAGCACTTCAGCAATCCCATTGTCACCAATGCGCTTACCCACGGTCTTTCCATCGTTGCCGATATGTTCATCAACAAGGGTGATCACCTGATCCTTCCCGACATGCTCTGGGGCAACTACAACCTGACCTTCGGCACCTGCTGCGGCGCCATCGTTCAGAAATATCCGACCTTCACCGTCGCCGGCGGCTATGATGTGGATGCCTTCAGAACGGTGCTCAAGAACACCGCCGAAGAAAAGGGCAAGGCAGTGGTACTGCTCAACTTCCCCAACAATCCGAGCGGCTATACCCCGACGGTTGCCGAAGGGGATGCCATCGTCGCCGCCATCAAAGAGGTAGCAGAGGCGGGATGCAACGTGGTGGCAATCACCGACGACGCCTATTTCGGGCTTTTCTACGAAGACAGCCTTAAAGAGTCCCTGTTCGGCAAGCTGGCCAACCTCCATCCCCGCATCCTGGCCATCAAGCTGGACGGTGCGACCAAAGAGGAGTTCGTCTGGGGCTTCCGTACCGGCTTCGTCACCTTCGCCGACGGCAACAGCTACGAAAACGCGCCGGTCATGACCGCCCTGGAGAAAAAGGCCATGGGCATCATCCGCGCCCGTATCTCCAATTGTCCGCACCCCTCCCAGACCTTCGTCATTGAAGCGCTGCGCTCTCCCGATTTCCTCAAACAGAAGGAAGAGAAACTGCAGATAATGAAGGGTCGTGCTCTCAAAACCAAGGAAGTCCTCAACAGCGGCAAGTACGACAAGGCCTGGACCTACTATCCATTCAATTCCGGCTACTTCATGTGCCTGAAACTGAAAACGGTGGAAGCGGAAAAGCTGCGCGTCCACCTGCTGGACAAATACGGCGTCGGTGCCATCTCCACGAGCAAGACTGACCTGCGCATCGCCTTTTCCTGCATCGCTGAGAAAGACATTCCCGAACTCTTCGACATCATTTACAAGGCAGTCGAGGACCTGGCTTAAACATAGCCGCTGCAATGTAATCCCCCCGAAAACCCCGTCTTTCCCGGCGGGGTTTTTCATTTCAGGTGGATCGGGCTGCTCCCACGGAGAGATATGACATGGCACTACCCTGGACAATCATAGACACGGTTACCATTGAAGAAGGAGAACTGCAGCTTCGCCGGCGGGGAGACGATTTCCTCATCACTGTAGGCGGCCTCGTGCTCATGAACAGCAGGGCCAATCGGTCGGAGCTTGCCCTCGGGCGGTTGGCCTGCGCTCACCTGCAAACCTGTTCGGCTCCCCGTGTCCTAGTGGGAGGGCTGGGTATGGGCTGTACTCTGAGGGCAGTTCTCGATACTCTGCCGGCAGGAGCCCGGGTTGTGGTGGCCGAATTGAACCCGGTGATTCTCGAATGGTGCCGAGGGCCGCTGGCGCCGCTCACGGACGGGGCGGTCAATGACCCGCGGGTGACGGTGGAGATAGCCGATGTGGCCCAGGTGATTCGCAGATCCAGGATCGGCAGCGGCGAAGAAGGTTTCGATGCCATCGTCCTGGACCTTTACAGGGGGCCCCATCATCGCACCAACAAGCGCGACGATCCCCTCTACGGTAGCAAGGCCGTCGAGCACGCCCGTCTTGCCCTGAAAGACAATGGTATCTTTGCCGTCTGGGGGGAAAACTATGATGCCGGGTTCGATCAGCGACTCAGGGACGGCGGTTTTTCGGTAAAAAACGAGCGGCCGGGAAGGGGAGGGCTGCGCCATGTGGTGTTCGTTGCCAGGAAACTAAATGCCTGAACATCTGCCTAACTCCCACACAAGAATCCAAAAATCTCCCGGAGCCTCTGTTTAAGTGCTCAGGGTAAATCCATATCGCAAGGAGTTGACCATGCCATGTGCAAATGCCCGCCATATCCTGGTGGACACGGAAGAAGAATGTCAGCAGCTTAAGAAGCAGATCGAGGAAGGTGCCGATTTCGGTGAAGTGGCCAAGCTCAATTCCGCCTGTCCTTCAAGGATGCGCGGCGGCGACCTGGGTACCTTCGCCCAAGGGCAGATGGTTCCGGAATTCGATCAGGTGGTATTTTCCGGTGAACTGAACAAGGTGCTGGGACCGGTGCAGACCCAGTTCGGCTACCACCTGATCGAGATTACCAAACGCTGGTAAGTCAGGTACTCTCTCATCTCCATCCGTGATGAAAACCCCCACCATGTGCAGAACGCAGAGATCTGTTTGTAGATACTTACCTATGTATGCGACTAAGTAATTAGATGGGTAGTGTGGGGCAAGGGATGGACAGAATTGCTGGGGGGCTCAATGGCCCTACGGAATTGGTCCATACGAGCGTGTTTTGTGTTTCATATTATCCTCAACGGATGGCCGTGCAAAAAGATAAAAATGCGTTAAGCTTGTCGCTGAACAGATGCATCTATTAAACAAGTCCAGTAAAAGGAGAAACCCATGCCTCGCACTGTCCGATCCATCGTCCTCGCAGCGATCCTGACTGCTGTTGCCTTGCCTGCTGTTGCTGCCGAGATATCCAGTACCGCTCTTAAGGCTAAAATGAAGCAGATGATGGAACAAAATCCCCAGTTGAGGCAGGAGTTGATGAGTAATCCCAACCACCGGCTTGCCATGGCCTATCGCCACAACCTGCTTAATTTTGCCGTCGCCCTGGATAATATAGCACGGAACAACGAAACCACTCCAGGTGAAGTTGTCCGCACGGCGGTAAAAGAAATGAGGCGCAGTGCCGATCTCCTGGAAAAGCAGCATAATGAAGTGCTGTCCGCCCTGCCTGCAGAAAAGAAAGCGGCACTGCAGGATGTGCCGAAGCTGATGCAGCAGCACTTGGCAGATATGCGTAAGCATTTGGACCGCCTGGACGAAATCGCCAAGGGGGACCGGGTACCATCCTCTGAAGTGCGCCAGGAACTGACGTTCATCACGGAAGGGTGCAGGATGGACGGGATGCACGGAGCCATGATGCCTGGGGGACACGGCAAAGGAATGCTCTCCATGATGATGCAGGGTAACGGTGAAATGAATGCTGAGCTCCAGGACCTGGTGAATCGAATGAATGAAGCGCCTGATGATCAAAAGCTGGGAATTATGTCACAGATCATCACCAGGCTGGTCGAGCAGCAAACGGAGATGGGCGGGGCATCCATGGAAATGTTGCCCCATGGCTCACACCCGATGATGCAGCATCCCCAAATGAATTACGGTAATCCTCCGGCTGGGACAGACGATGACACCAACATGGATATGGATGAGGTGATGGACGAGATGGAGTAAGCCGAAAAGTGATGAATGAGGGGGCCGCCGGCTCCCTCATTCCAGGTAGATGTCGTAGGCACGCTGGCCGGGCCCCTGGATGGGCTTCAATTTCCTCCTGATGGCGGCCTTACCTATATACACCCACCCCTCAGATCTCTCAAAGGCGATGATTTCCCGCAGTTCTATCAGCTCTTTGAGCAGGGATGGCGGAACCTGCTCAATCGCCCCGTCAATGAATCGAACCGTTACCATTCTGGCCATATCCCCTCCCGGATCAGAGCCTAAAATTAAATGAATATAATTTTAGATCTTATTTTTACCAATGCAATGGCATGAATAAAATTTTCTCTCGCAAAAACAGGTGTTTCCCATGGCGGATTGGATGAGAAAAGAGGTGAAAGAATTTGTCGGGGAGCAGGTGAAACTGGCCCTCAGTTCCAGTGGAACCGAAGGCGTTGTGCAGATGATGGGCACCATTGCGGCATGGCTGGAAGCCCGAGTAAAGGAAGCTCTTGCTGAAAACCATTGTACCACCATCGCTTGCGGCCCAGGCTGTCCCCATTGCTGTGGCTTACTGTTTCTGTCCTTTTTCCCGAAGCAATGGTCATTGCCCGCCACCTGCAGCGCACTGGCCGGGCGGACATGCTACCGGTCCTCAAGGATTTCGTCGCGCGGATCAGATGGATGGAAGATGGGGAACGGGCATGGCGTGGGATTTTCTGCCCATTTCTGGATCAAGCAGGGGCGTGTTCCATCCACCCGGTTCGGCCGTTGCTCTGCCGCAGCATAACATCAACCGATCCGGCTTCCTGTAGAGCGGCCCTCAATCAGACGGAAGAATCGGAAGCGCCCCTGGTGATAATGAATATGGTGCAGAAACAGATTGTGGAAAGCATTTTCATTCAGTTGGCCACGAGCCTGCAAGAAGCAGGCAGAGACTCAAGGAGCGTTGAGCTGGCCAGTGCCGTCTCTGCCATCATCGAGCAACCGGGCCTGGAAGAGGATTTCGCCAGGGGGGGGCCAGGTGGATATATGGAACGGATCAGAAATAACTGACCGTTAATAACGGTGCAACGGTTTTCTCGTCGATCTCAACGAGACCTGCTGCCTTAGTTAGAGATCGCAACCGCAGTTGAAGAGCGCTAAGCCTTTGCCGTTGTGCTTCTGCCATCAAGGGTGTGATATCAATGGCAACGTCTTTGCCAATGTCGTTGAGATTGAGTGGTGGCTGAAATGAGGTGCTCAGAATCGGGGGCTGAAAGAAGTTACCTTCCAGCAGTTTTTGCGGATCATAGTTTACCAGGTCGATTTGTACCGGTATGGTTCCTGTCGGACCGAGGAATGTGATGTTATTGATGAAAATGCTGAGTGTTGCAGATTGAATGACTGCGTTGACCGGTATTGTGTCCAATGAAAAATCAAGAAAGCCACGGGTTTCAGAAACGGCTACAGGATCAATTCCGACGAAAACATTGTCGGCACCTTGAGTGATGGAGGTGGTGGTGGAGCTAACCTCGATGTCCCCATCGAATGCCTGATTGCTCAATATGTCGGTGGTAAACAACTGTGGCTCGTTGCGGTGGTCCCCGCAACCGGCGGTAATCGTCAGCAAAAGTAGCAGGATTGCCATCACTAATTTCTTCATCGTTCCCTCCCCGGTGAAAAACAAAACTTTCCTTAAACATACCAGAAGAATCGCAAAACAGAAGCTGCTTTGAGAGGAACAGTCTGCTGCTTTTTCAATTACTAAACCAACACATTAAAAATTAGATTCCAAATAACCGAAAGTACATAATTTAGATCTTTGCCCTTATTAGCACGCCTACTTACCGGCTTATCCGTGCGGAGAATGAAATCTGCTATTACTGCTGGGACGGTGCAAGAGAAATTATTCGTCTTATACTTTCAGTATGTGGTGCATCCCACCCAATTGGATTGTTGGTGCGGGGCAGACATGGAATTCCACAAAATCGCCAATATCCATGATTATGAACCGCTGATCGGCAGTGAAGCTGTTGATCGCATTCTCAGCAAGGCCCATCGCCTCAACGATCTGCACATCGTTCACATTAATTCCACGTTTTATGGCGGGGGGGTCTCGGAGATTCTTTCTTCCCTCACGCTCCTCATGAACCGGCTCGGCATCAAGACCGGCTGGCGCGTGATCTCGGGCTCGCCCGACTTCTTTGCCATCACCAAAAAGATGCATAACGCCCTGCAGGGGGGCGAGTATCATTTCACGCGTAGAAAGGTCCAGGTGTTCGAGGAGGTTATCCACGAAAACGCCATCAGAATGCACCTGAATCATGACTTGGTCGTTGTCCACGACCCGCAGCCTTTGCCGATCGTGGCACATAACCGGAAGCGGGGCCCTTGGATATGGCGCTGCCATCTTCAACTGAGCAATCCCCATCCCCAGCTGTGGGAATATCTGCAGAGCTACATCCAGATGTACGACGCTGTCATCATGTCGCTGCCCGAATACCGGCAGGAACTGAGCACGCCACAGGTATTCTTCATGCCTGCCATCGATCCCTTTTCCCAGAAGAATAGAGAGTTGAGCGATCCCGAAATGGATGAACGCCTCAGCCACTACGACATCCCGGTGGATCTGCCCCTCGTTGTCCAGATTTCACGGTTCGACCGCTGGAAGGATCCGGAAGGGGTGATCGAGGCATTCAGGATTGCCAGAAGGGAAGTGCCATGTACCCTGGTACTTTTGGGAAGCATGGCGACCGACGACCCCGAAGGGGCGCAGATATACGAGTCGCTGCTAAAGTGCCAGGAAGAGCGCTTGCTGATTCTCAGTTCCCAGGATTCCGCACTGGCGAACGCCCTGCAGAGGCGGGCCGCCGTCGTATTGCAGAAATCCCTGCAGGAGGGATTCGGTCTGACGGTGGCCGAAGCGATGCTGAAAGGAACACCGGTGATCGGTGGACGGGTGGGGGGCATTGTGCACCAGATCGACGATGGGGTGAATGGCTTTCTCGTAAGTTCGCCACAGGAAACGGCAGAGCGTATCGTGCTGCTCCTGAAGGATGACCGGTTGCGGGAAGCAATGGGGAAAAAGGCACGGGAGAAGGTACTGCAGAACTTCCTACTTTCCCGCCTGGCGGAGCAGTACCTGGACCTTTATGCCTCCTTTCGCAGCAATTTCAGCCTTATCCTGTAACGGGACCGGCTCATCGTCAAAAACGAGTACAGAGTGAGTAATGGACCCTGAAGGGGGGAGCCATGAACAAGACGCTCAAGATAACAGGCATTGTCGTTGCTGCAATAGTTGTGTTTTTCACCATTGTTGCCGTTCTGGTCAAAGTGCTCGTCAGTCCGGCCGGGGTGAGAAAAACGGTGCTGCCCATGGTCGAAAAAAAGCTGCAACGGCAGGTCCGGTTGGGGGATGTTCAGGTGAGTGTCTTCTCGGGTATTGTCCTTAAGAACCTGACGGTACTGGAAAAAGACGGTGTTGAGCCGTTCGTCCAGGCGGGGCTGGTAAAGCTGAAGTACCGGTTCTGGCCCCTCTTGTCGGGGAGGGTGGTGGTAAACCAGATACTGCTCGATTCTCCGGCAATAAAAGTGATTCGTCTGCCGGACGGGACTTTCAACTATTCTGATATCCTAGCCAAGAAGGAGCAGGCAGCCCCGCAGGCAAAACCTGAGAAAGGGGAGATCAACCTGCTGGTATCGCAGGTTGCACTGACCGGCGGGAAAATACGCTACGAAGATCGCAAAACAAACGGTCGGCCCTTTATCTATGAGATTACCGGTGTCGAAATCGATGCCAAGGATATAGCCATGGATCGGCAATTTCCCTTTACTGTAAAAGCAACCGTTCCGGGGGCAAAGCTGGAAATGGGCGGAAACGCCGCAGATGTGGGGAAAAAGCCAGCAATGAACGCAGTCGTCACCATCAAGGCTGCCGACCTGGGGAAGCTGGTGGCGGGGCTGCCGCCACAGCTGGCGGCAAAAACCAGCGCTCTCGCCCCTTCGGGGGAGGTGAATGTACGGTTGCATCTGGCTGGCCCGGTTTCGGCACCGAAAGAACTGCTAAAGGACGGAGAAGTGAAATTGACCAAGGTGGCTGTTACGGCTTCCGGCCAGCGTCCGGTTCTCTCAGGGACCCTTGCACTGAAGGGGAGAGAGCTTTCTTCCCGTGACCTGGTGCTTGTCATGGGCAGCAACACGCTAAAGCTAGCATTCACTGTTGCGGACCTGCTCGGCAAGCCCTTGTCCCTTACCAGTTCCGTGAGCGCGGACCGTTTCGATCTGGACCCGTTTCTGAGAAAGAGCCCGAAGAAGGCAGGCGCCGCAGAGGAAAAGCCTGAACCGGGGCCGATGAATCTTCCGGTACGTGCCGTGGGATCGATACAATTGGGACAGACTTCGTTAAAGGGGCTGCCGGTCACCGGGCTGTCGGTCAAATACCGGCTTGCAGAGAACGTTCTCAGCATTGACGAATTGAAAGGAAATGTGGCTGGAGGGTCTTTCAACGACACGGCCCGCATCGATCTCGGGCGGAAGGGTTTTGCCTATACAACGGCATTGTCGGTCGCCGGCGTAAAAGCTGAAACTCTCGTGACGGCATTGGCCCCTAAGCCTGCCGGAACGGTTTTCGGCACCCTTTCCTTCAAGGGACAGGTCTCAGGCATGGGAACGCAGATGGCGGCCATGAAGAAAAACATCAGCGGGCAGGGAAACTATGAAATTTCCCAGGGAAAACTGACAGGCCCCGGTCTTGTTCAAAGCCTGGCGCAGTTCCTGGGCATAGAGCAATTGCGGGTAATCAATTTCGAAAAATTTAACGGCAGTTTCAGGGTCAGCCATGGCAAAATTATGATCGACAGCACCATCGCCGGGCGAGACGTGCAGATGGCGCCAAAAGGAACGGCGGGACTGGATAAGAGTCTAGATATTTCCCTGCAAACCCGTATCGCCCCCCAGCTGACCGGCAGGATAACGGGTGGACGCCTGGGGCGGTTCGTTACCGATGACAAAGGGTGGGGCATTTTGCCGCTCAAAGTAACGGGGAACTTTTCCGCGCCGAAATTCGCTCTGGATGTTTCGGCTGTCCGTGAACAGTTGAAACAGAAAGGGAAGGAACAGCTCGAACGAACCATCAGGGAAAAGCTTCTCAAAGGAAAGGAAGGAGAACGCCAACCTCCGGAAAAAGAACTTCTTGAAAAGGGCCTCCGGGGAATCCTCGGCAAATAAAGAGTATCTTCCATGGAAAGGCCCATCGGTCATCGGTATGGCGAATGAAAAAAGGCCTCATGGCGAAAAACCATGGGGCCTTGTCTTTCTCTGGTGCGGAGGCCGGGGTCGAATAACACCAGCAACATATTGTTTTTGCATTATATTACTTACTATATTCCCAAATAGAACCCCCAAAACTACACCCAAGGTGGTCAATCGCCGCGTTACTCAGCAAGATACTGATACAGAGTTTCCCGGCTGATGCCCATATCACGGGCTATCTTTGCCTTCTTTTCGTTGTTGGCCACCCTCGTCTTGATTTCAGCAATCTTTTCTGCGGTCATTGAGCGCTTCCGCCCCTTATATGCGCCGGCCTGCTTGGCAATTGCTATTCCTTCCATCTGGCGTTCCTTGATAAGTGCCCTTTCGAATTCTGCGAAAGCTCCCATCACCGAAAGCAGCAGGTTTGACATGGGAGAATCTTCGCCGGTGAAGGTGAGGTTTTCCTTGATGAACTGAACTGCAATGCCTCGGCCTGTAAGGTCTTTGACGATTTTTCTAAGGTCGTCAAGGTTGCGTGCCAGGCGGTCAAGGCTGTGAACTATAACCGTATCACCTTCCCTGACGAACTGAAGCATAGCCGCCAATTCTGGCCGGTTCGTGTCCTTTCCTGAAACCTTTTCCAGAAACGTCTTATCTACCTGTACTCCGTCAAGCTGCCTGTCAGTGTTCTGATCTACACTGGAAACCCTCACATATCCAATTCTCTGCCCTTTCATATATGCCCCCTGACTTTTGCTTAACTGTCAGAATAGAGTCTATGACTTAAAAAGAAATGTGTCAAGTAATTTTATTTATGATTTAAAATTGACACTTTCCGGCATCTTTATTTTTGTCAGCCAAGGGTATACCTAAACCTGACATTACCAATTCAGGAAAACAATAATTTTACAAAGGCTGTTCATCATCATGATGATGAACAAAATCAATATGTTACACAATTTTTTGTTTTGACATTGGGTTTTTCTTGCAGTAGTCTCTTCCGAAAAACCAGGGAGGCAACCATGCAAGATGTAAGCTTGGAACTATTGAGGGCTGGGGCTTATTCGGATTTTCTTCGAGACGAGATAAACAACCTACCCTCAAATGAACTTGGCCGGTTCATTATGACTAAAGAACAGGTAGCGGCTTTCGGCTGGATGCTTACAGACATCGGCTGTGCTATTCATTGCGTAGTGAAGGAGGTTGAAAATGAGGAAGGAAAATGAAGCGTCTCCTTTTCTGAACGATGTTGACCTGGAAGGGGTAAAGCAATGAGTGATGGACTTGTGCAGAATTATGGAAGTTGCAGCACACCCGGTATCCTGGACACGCACGAGGTCGCGGGGTTCATGACAAACGATGAAATTTACCGTCAGCTTGTTTTGTGTAACTCATACACACGGATGGGGGTAATCCTCAACATGGTAAAGCAAATTGGGCCGGGTGAACTATGGCTCCGCATTCTGGGGGAGAACTGGACCGGTTGTGACAACATCTTTGATTACCAAGCGATATTAAAGCACTTGCTGCCTAAGTCAGGGCCCGTTACTGAGATGATGACGGCTGAAGAACTGGCCGTCTATGAGTTACTACCTGAAACGGTAACGATCTACCGGGGATGTGGCAAGAAAAACAGAAAAGGCGCTTCCTGGAGTCTAATTAAAGATGTTGCCGCCAAATTTCCTTTTCTGAAAAGATACGTAGTTCCGTGCCCCATGCTCATCACGGCAACTGTGCAGAAATGTCAAATTATGGCGGTAAAACTTGATCGTAATGAATCAGAAATCATCACCTTTAGTCCCAGGATTGTGAAATCTGAACAGTTAAACTCATCCCACTCACCATAATCACAAGCATTATTCTGACTAAAGAACAGGTAGAGGCTTTCGGACCGGATGCTTACAGACATTGGCTGTGCTATTCATTGCGTAGTGAGGGAGGTTGGAAATGACGAAGGAAAATGAAACGTCTCCTTTTCTGAACGATGTTGACCTGGAAGAGGTAGTTGCCCGTCTGGCTGTTCTGAGCAATGCCCTGGGCTATATCCGTGATGGGGTGGGCCTACTGAAGCACCCCCTTGATTATTCCCAGGCTTACGGCTTACATAGCCTTGCTGGTGAAGTCTATGTTGACCTTCACAAAGCCGTGTACGGCATGACCCCAGCAGAAAAGGCTGAGGCGGACCGCCTGATAAAGTAGGGACCACGCAAGAGCACTATAGCAGGCACCTTGTGGATGAAGCTATCAATGTTAAAGGAGGAGCTTATGGAGCAACAATGGAACAGGCTTGAGGTTGATTTAGTAGAGGTTGCCGATGTGCTTGGGATGGTTCATGATACGTTGGTCTATTCGGTCGATCCTTCGCAAGCCGAGGTAAACCGGTGTGCAGCAGCGGTATCCCTTGCCATCTCTAGGCTGAATATTACGACAGGCAGGGTAGCCAGTCTAGTACGTGAATACGGTAAAGTCAACCGCCCGTCTGCCACTCTGGCGGAGGTGTAAGCCTGTTCCAGTCTCGTCTGTGATAATGGGCCATAGGCTTGCGATACGTGCCTATGCTTTGCTCTCTACCTGAATGTTTGAAATTCCTCCCCCTTAAGGGAATCCTCATCGTGAACGTGTAGCGATTCCCTACCTATTTTTTACTCCTCATTTTTTTTACATCCAAATAAAACTGAATAAAACCATATAAAACTGATTCAGAAAAATTCTGCAAATCTTATAAATAAGTTATTGACACTCAATTTATGTTGCACTACTGAAAGAACGAGGCCGTAAAAGGACAATACACGTCTCTAGAGGCTGTACTAGGACTTGGTAATTGAACTTGATACATATCCATCATCGGAAAGAAAGGATTATTACAATGGATGTAAGGCAAAAAGAAGAGATTTTATTGAAGCTACCTGACGTGATTGGAGATCGTAAACGTGGGATTACCGGTTATTTGCCAATGTCAAAAAGCCGGTGGTATGCGTTGATTCAAAAGGGAGTATGTCCACCCCCGTTAAAAATCGAGTCATGTAGAGGCTCCTACTGGAAATTATCGGACATACAGGCTCTTATCCAGGCAATGGAATAGGGGCAATCATGACCAGACTCGAAGACTTTAAGACTACAGATATAGAACTTGCAGCGGCCATAATGACCGCATCAAAAGCTAAGCCACTGGCTATTATCCCCGGTTTAGACCTTGTTGAATTTGTATTCCCAGACGATGAAACGACACAGGCCGTAATCAGGAAGTATGCAGCAGGCACCCTTTTTCAGGAAGTCCGTAGGCTGGCCGCACATCGGAAATGGCTTTACCGGCAAATAAAGGAGGTTGAAAAGAAAGGCCGTGAGGTGCGGCCATGACTATTGAGGAGCAGTTTTTGACCGCGATGCAGGCGGCAGGGCTTGAACCAGACTGCAGTATCGTGGCAGACGGGAAGCTTCACCGCTTCAGGGATCGACAGGACAAGGCCGGTTCACGGAACGGTTACTATACCCTTTTCAGTGACGGCATTCCTTCCGGTTCTTTTGGATCGTGGAAACTGGACATTAAAGAGACATGGAGCGCCACACCTGAAAAAGCCATGACCATTGAGCAGCGCAAACAATGGCGGGAACGAATAGCCCGTGCCCGTGAAGAGAGAGAAAAGGCAGAAGAGGAGCAGCGCGCCGAGTGCAGGAAATGGTGCGGCAAGACTTGTAAAACAGCCAAAGACGCAACCGATGATCACCCATATCTCCAAAGGAAAGGCGTTCACTCCTATGGCCTGAAATGTCTCAGAAATTCCCTCATAATCCCAGTCAAGGACATGGCCGGAACGATTCACGGGGTACAGTTCATCCGGCCGGACGGCGACAGGAAGTTTAAGGCCGGCAGCGCCAAGACCGGGCATTTCTTCACTATTGGTAAGGCGAAGGATAACACCGTTATTGTCTGTGAAGGGTACGCAACCGGCGCGAGTATCCACCAGGCAACAGGACGTTGTGTGATAGTCGCTTTCGATGTCAGGAACTTGCAGCCAGTTGCCGAGGTAATAAGAGCCGCACGCCCTGAAATCAAGATCATCATTGCAGCAGATAACGATGCATGGAAAAAGGAAAAGCAAGAAGACGGAACCTTTATCTACCTTGACGCGAAACCGGAAGAAAACACCGGCATTATCGATGCAACCAAAGCAGCCTGCGCCGTGGGGGGGTATCTTGCAAAACCTACCTTTCAGGATACCACCAACAGGCCGACTGACTTCAATGATTTACACCTGGCTGAAGGGCTTGGCCGTGTTAAAGAGTATATTGAAGCAGCACAGCCTGTACCTCCCCCTTCCTCTCCCAATAATATCCCCCCAGACGCCAAAATTGAAAGCCCTGCAGAAAAATCGTCTACAGACAAGGCCCCAGCGGAAACCGGGCATGATGAACCGCCGGCAGACAACCAGGTTGCCCCCGCTGATACCTGGGATGCTCCCCTGCTTTTCGGGGAGATCGACACGCCGGAGATACCGGCCCACCTCCTGCCGGGATACCTGGGAGAATTCTGCCAGGCTGTTTCTGACGCCACCCAGACGCCGCCGGGGCTTGCCGTCATGTTCGCCCTGGCCGCGGTCGCCGCTTGTCTGGCCAAGCGCTTTGAGGTGTCACCCTATGGAGAAGAATATTTTGAACCGGTAAACGTCTGGACTGTGACGGCCCTGGATCCTGGAAATAGAAAGACCGCCGTGAAGACCGCTATCACCGCGCCGTTGACAGAATGGGAACAGGAGGAGGCCGCCAGACTCAGACCGGATATAAAGCGAATCAAGCACCAGCGGGAGATAAACCAGAAGGCTATTGACCAGATAAAGGCCCGTGCTGCCAAGGCCGACACCAGCGCCGCCGGGCGCGATGAACTGCTTAAGGAGATCACCGAAATTGAGGAAGACACGCCGGATGAACTGATAGCCCCTCGACTATGGACGGATGACACCACCCCTGAGCGCCTTCAGTCACTTCTCCTCGATCATGGTGAGCGTATGGCGCTCTTATCCGATGAATCAGGGGTATTCGAGGTCATGGGTGGACTTTACAGCGGCGGCAAAGCAAATCTTAACGTATTCCTTCAAGGACATGCCGGTTCTTCGGTCCGTGTTGATCGGCAAGGGCGGACTGTCATGCTTCACAGACCGGCGTTAACTTTCGGCCTCACAGTGCAGCCGGATGTAATTGCCGATCTGGGGAAAGGAAACAAGACGTGCTTCCGTGGGAACGGTACTCTTGCCAGATTCCTTTACTGCCTGCCAAAGAGCAGGATAGGTACCAGGGACGTGACGCAGCGGGTGGTAATAGCGAAAGAGGTGAAAGAGGCGTACCGCGCCGGGATCATGAATTTGCTGGCCATAGAACCTGACCTTGACAGCAAGGGAAAAGAAAAGGCGCGGATACTGATCTTGGACACGGGGGCACTGGAAGCCTGGCACCAGTTCAGCCAGTATATTGAGGATCGGCAGGGACCGGACGGGGAATTCTACAGCTTCCAGGACTGGACGAGCAAGCTCCCTGGCGCAGCCCTTCGGATTGCCGGATTGTTTCATGTTGTGGAGCATGGCGCCGAAGTTTCCACCATCAACGCTCAGACCATCGAGCGAGCCCTTGACTTGTGTGAGCTCCTTATCACACATGCCCAGACTGCTTTCGAAACCATGGGGAGTGAACCGGCGCAAAACGATGCGCAGATTGTGCTTCGGTGGATCATCGCCACCGGGAAACCATCATTCCGGCAGAACGAAGCGATAAAGAGCATGCGCCAGTTCAGGACTGTCGACCGCCTGGAGAAGGCTCTTAAAATCCTCACCGCTCGAAACATCATTAGCGAGCCATTCAAACGGAACAGCGGCGGCAGGCCCTCAGTGCTGTACGCCGTAAACCCGGCAATACTTCATCCGGCGCAAGTAAAGGCAGGTTAGCAATGTGAGGGGAGGGGATATTATTCCTTTCCCCTTTTTCCCTTTCGTACCTTTTGTACCCGACTACAAGGAAGGGCAGATACAGAAAATGGCTTTTGTACCATCGTGAAGGGCTTTTGTGTAAATGCAGGGTACAAAAGAGTATGTGAAAAATCAGAGAGTTACAGGGTAAAAAAGGCTTTTGTACCATTTGTACCTTTTGTACCCGGTAGGGAAATAAGGAAATGGGATGGAGAGAAACGAAGTTGGCCGGTTCATCGTCGGCAACAAATTACCAGGCTGAGGGGAAGGACCGCCAAGCAGATCATAGGGATATACCGTTTAATGCTGAAGATCATCAGCGAGCGATTGACAACCTGTTGGCGAAAATGAGGCAGCATGACCCTGGCGGTAGTTGCTGGCAATGGGTGTTGAAGAACCTGCACGGTAAATGGCGACAGTTGATGACCGCCCTGCATGAGATAGACGCGGCGTTTGAGCGGCAACGTGATGACCAGTTTCAGCAGGAAATTCGTCGGGCTGGTCAACTGTACCGTGAATGTGTCTCTGGCTGGAGACGTGCAGCAAAAACCAGAAAGTAAAAAGTACGAAAACCCCAACAAAACCCAACATCTTCAAGGGATTACGTGCGCGAATATATATAAATAATGAAAATAAAAATCATTATTATTTATATAAGCTACAAAATTCACAAAAGGGTGACAAAAGGGCGACGGAATCGGAAGCTTTAACGAAGGTACCGCTGAGATAGTCAATAAATTTGGCGGGAAGGAGGGATCTGCTACATGAATACGACATAACTAAGGCGGGTACAAAAGGCATAAAAGGTACAAAAGCCCTTTTTGCTCTGCAACCCCTTAATTTTAAAGAATAACTTTTGCCCCCTTGATGGGTACAAAAGTACGAGGCCAAGGTACAAAACCCTGCTGTATAGAAAATAGCCGTCTGTGGGCAGGGTACAAAAGGTACAAAACATCATTGAAAAGGAGAATCACGATGAAGACAGCGGAAGAATGCACCAAGAGCCGGAAACAACTGGTGGACGCAATGAACTGGCTGGACAACCGCAGACGAAATGCGGGAGAACGGATTGCGGAGATAGAGGCAGGCTATCCGCAGCTTCTTGTCCTCGTTGCCGAAGGTGAACGGGAGGAGAGGGAGCTTGACGACCTGCAGGCGGAGCTGACCAGGTTGCGTGGAATAGTTGCTGAACCTATCGACAAGGCGAAGGCGCTTATCACCGGCAAGGTGAAGGTGGTAGACGAAAGCCTGCAGAAGATCCGATCTATTCAGAGCAGCCGCAATGAAGACCTTGAGTTCCGCAAGTTCTTCAACGAAATCTTGCGGAAGGGGCAATGTAGCGTAAGTGAAGAAGAGCGCTTGCGCAACATGGCGGGGGCTGCACGCAAAGCCTTGATTGACCGCTTGTTCGCTGAGATGGGCGAATACCACTTTAGGGCAGCCGGTCCCGGCGCTGTACGGTTTGAAGATGTGGTAACCATCCAGCCTTTTTCGGAAGAGCCTGATACCGGTGTCATCATGGCTTAGCCCGAGTTCACAACGATTGCCGCATAGCAAAAATAACAAAGGAGATCATCATGACCCCTCAAGAACTGTCGGCGGACATCTACGCAAAAGTGAAGGAACTGCAGAACGAAGTACAGGAAGCCATGCAGCGCATGGAAAACATCGCCTCTCTCCCCTATCTGTCGTGGTTCAATTTCTCTCAGACTCCGACCTTTGAACCGCAGAGGGCGGGGGTAATCTCCATTGCCGACCTGCCGAAGCTGAAACAGGCGCTTCTCAATATCGACCTGTCCAATGACAGCCTGGAAAAGTACCGCTCACACATCTGGCAGGGGGCCGACCTGGACACCCTGCAAAACAAGCTCATGGAGTATGTGCAGACCAGTGGCGTAGGGATTGAACAGGCGGTACAGGATGCCATTTTCAACCAGGGGCGGGAACGTGATCTACAGGCTATGCGTGATGCCATGGACCTTGCCGGGGCGAGGACCGGGGCAAAGGGGTGCCGCTACCCCACATCCATGACCAAGGCCCTGCAGCGGGAAGTGCTCACCACATACCAGAACAACAAGAACGACCTAAACCGGGAAATCGTCAAGACCATTGCCGACCTGGCGCAGAAGAACGTACAGCTTTCCATTCAGGCCGGGATATCCATAGAGCAGTTGCACTCGGACTTTGCAATCAAGTTCTCGGCGCTCTCCCTGGACAATTCGCGGCTGATCATCGAGAAATTCAGGGTAGAGCAAGAGGCATACATTGCCGAGTTCGAGGGGACGCTACGGGGGATTCTCGCCAACCTGGAAGTGGAGAAGGTGAACGGCACATTGGAATTAGGCTATCAGGAAAATCTACGGCAGAAATGGCAGATTGAAGCAAATATCTTGCTGGAGAAAGGCAAAGCGCAGATACAGCAGGCAGAGCAGGCTAATGTAGTAAAAATTGAGGCGGCTAAGACCGTTGCCGCCACGGCTATGGGAACCATGACCAGTCTGAGCAGTAACGCCGTTTCAGTCATTCAAGAAAGGAAGTGAGGGAGACCATGGAGAAGATAAGCAAAGAATGGATTTACGCGCTGCAGGCATACGAACGTTTACCGGAAGCAGAAAAGGCCACACCAAAGGGGTTAAAATTGATGGTTGATGCCCATCGCCACAGCCCGGAAGAACTGAAAAAGCAGATGAGGCCGGGGCTGTTTGCCCTGATCAATGAATTTTGCGCCTATCTTCCCAAACCCACCCATTGCGACGGTGAAGGTTATACGGTGCATACTACTGAAGACATTGCCAGGATTACCGGGCTTACGGTGGATGACACGCAATTTCTGCTTGATGAAGTGGCGCAGGCTTTCCCGGATGATGTTGTTAAGGAAGTTCACCGGGTGCATTGAGGGGAAGCAACTGGACCCACTTGCATGGCCCTCGTGACGAGGTGCTGCTCGCGGGGATCGTGTACGTGTCCGGTCCTGCTCTTTGCCCCAATAGGCACAATAGCTTTGAATTGACACAACCTAATTCTGTCAGTACATTGAAATCTGAGCCTTGTTGTGGGAATGCCTCCTTGGGCAATTGGAGCCCTCTGGACTGCGCCCATTCAAGGCTCTTTTCTTCATGCTGCTAAATGGGGGAGTGCCTAATGCTGACGCCGAAAACGATGGATGAAATGACGCAGGTAATGAGCCATCAGGTAGCGAAAGCGCTTGGCCCCGAGGGGATGAAACAACTCCTGGCAATGAAGGATGAGTTGCCCCTTGATCGAGCGATAGAACTTCTGCAGATGTGGCTGAGCAGTAACCCCAGAAAGTTCAAGTTGCTGACCGAAACGGGGCAACTGGTGCCGATGTTGCGGGACCAGGGGCCGGCACTGCGAAAAGTGCAGGAGATGGAAACTGACCAGTATTGGAGCTATCTTCCCGCGAGCGAAAAAATGGAGATGTGCGGTCTCCAGCGCTCACTGTAGATAAATTCAGGCAGCCACTCAGGCGGTCTTAGACCGTATTGGAATGACCTTTGCCCCTGCCTTCAGGCCATCAAGATAATCAGCCCAAGTCTGCATCATCTTTCGGCGCTCGGCAAGGTGGGCAGTCCTGTTATATGCTCTGCCATTGGGGTCCTTTACTGCATGTGCTAGTTGATGCTCTATGAAATCAGGCCGGACCTGAAGAACTTCATCAAGGATCGTCCGCGCCATCGCTCTAAAGCCATGCCCTGTTATCTCAGCCTTTTCAAATCCCAGGCGTCGCAATCCTGCATTGACAGCATTTTCGCTCATGCAGCGAAGGGGCGAACGGTGGCAGGGAAACACGTACTTGCTGTGCCCGGTAATCGGGTGCAAAGCTTTTAAAATAGCAACAGCCTGCAGAGGGAGAGGAACCAGGTGCGGCTGCTTCATTTTCATCTTCTCGCCGGGGATATTCCATTCTTCGGCTTCAAAATCAATTTCGGCCCATTCCGCGTGCCGGAGTTCCCCAGGACGAACAAAAAGCAAAGGGGCAAGCTGCATGGCACACTTGACGACGAATGACCCTTGAAAGCCGTCTATGGCTCTCAGAAGAGGTGCGACGTCTTTCGGGTCTGTCGGTGCCGCCATGTGCCCATATTTCACAGGTGGCAATGCTCCCCGCAGGTCCGCAGCCGGGTCCCGTTCAGCTTTGCCGGTAGCTATGGCATAACGGAAGGCATTGCTGCAATGGTTTCTTACCCGGTGTGCAGTGTCCAGTGCTCCCCTCGATTCCATCCTGCGGAGAACTACGAGCAATTCAGGCGCCTTGATTTCAGACACAGGTCTTGATCCTAAATATGGGAAAACTTCTTTTTCCAATCGATCAAGAATGGTGGCCGCGTGGACTTGTGACCAGGTCGCCTTGTATTTGGTGTGCCACTCAAGGGCCACCTGTTGAAAAGAATTAGCGGCAGTCTCATTCCTTGCTTCTTTTTGAGACTTCTTCAGTTCTCCAGGATCCACACCATTGGTTAGAAGTCTCTTCGCCTCATCCCGACGTTGCCTTGCATCCGCAAGGGTGACAGCGGGATAGGCACCAAGAGAAAGTAGCTTCTCTTTTCCGGCAAAACGGTACTTCATCCGCCACAGCTTTGACACAGGTAAAGCTTTACCGGCCTTGTCAAACTTCTGCCGGCCGACAAGGAGGTACAAGCCGCCACCATCAAACAAGGTAGTGTCTTTTCCCTGAGGCTTTGCATTCTTCACCTGAACGTCCGAAAGAGGCACAATCTTCTTAGGCATTGGTTTTCCCTCCTTGTTTGGGTATATGAGGATCTCAGGTAGGTATATTTACACCTACCGCTATACCCAAAACCAATGGATTTCACTATACCCAAAAGGACATTAATGGACAATGCAAAAAGAAAAAGCCCTGATTTCTCAGGGCTTCATGGACTGCTTGAAACTTCTGTGGATTACTAGATGGTGCCGGAGGCCGGGGTCGAACCGGCATGGGATTGCTCCCGCTGGATTTTGAGTCCAGTGCGTCTACCAATTTCACCACTCCGGCTGAAATGGTCCGTGGATTATAGCCAATGAGCATCTGGCGGTCAAGAAGAAAAAATGAAAAAAAGTGTTGACACCAAAAAGGGGCTCTGGTATAAAAAGGATTCTTGAATGGGGCTGTAGCTCAGTTGGGAGAGCGCTTGAATGGCATTCAAGAGGTCGACAGTTCGATCCTGTTCAGCTCCACCAAAAACTTAGGGGTTTATGCGCAAGCATAAACCCTTTTCGTTTATCCTGACAGAGATAAGAAAACAGAAGGGGCGGTGGAATTTTCCACAGCCCCTTCTATTTGCGTAGTCTACGGTTATTCAGCAACCGGCATCATTCTTCCTTGTTGATCCTGATGACCTGCAGCACCCCCGGCATCGCTTCCAGCTCGACCGGCTCCAGTTTTTCCGTGTCACCGATGACGCCGATTATGACCCTGTTTGCTCCAGTTGACTGGTGAATATCGAAATTACGGCTGATCAGATATTCCTTGAGGTGCACCTGTGCAGCCTCATCGGCGTTCTTTTTCATTATTATCAGCATTCGTTACCCTCCTTACAACGTGTCATCAGCCTTTCCAGCCGGCGCGATTCGTCTATTACCCGCTCGAACAGCCTAACAATGGCCTGATCATCCAATGGCCCCGGATTTTGTTCCTGCATGCGCTGGAAAATCTTTTTCTCCCGGGAAGGATCATAGACAGGCAGCGCAAGCCCCTTTTTTATCTCGCCGATCTTCAGGGCCAGGCCTGCACGTTCGTTGAATATCCGCAGAAGCTCACTGTCCAGCCGGTCTATCTGTTCCCTGTAGTCGTCTATCTCCATGGAGCTCTCCGAGGATACTAACAGGTTGTTGGAAAACTATTGCGGACCCACAGAGCCTAAAGTGCCGATCTGCTGTGTTACCGCTTGCTCAAAACCTCAACGTACAAAGTGTACGCCTCGGCTTTTCGCTCGCATTGGCCTTGCAGCTCGGCAGCCTCTCGACGTTTTTCCAACAACCTGCTAAAGGCATTTAAAATTGTTTTTTGACAAAGGTATCTTTGTTCCAGTGAATGTCGTCCCGATCAGCATAGTCGATGTTGTAATGGAGCCCCCTGGACTCCTTGCGCTGCCGGGCGCATTTGACAATCAGTTCTGCCACAGTGGCAATGTTACGCAATTCGATGAGATCCGACGTGACGTTAAAGTTCCAGTAGTAGTCCTCGATCTCTTCCTGAATCAGCTTGATCCGGTGCATGGCCCGTTCCAGACGCTTGTCGGACCGCACGATCCCCACATAATTCCACATGAAGCGACGGATTTCGTCCCAGTTCTGGGAAACCACCACCATCTCGTCACTGCTGGTGGCAGTGCCCGAATCCCAGACCGGAATTTCTGGGAAGTGGTAATCGTTGGACTTCAGTTGTTGTACCGCATGGACATAGGCACGACCGGCATAAACGGCGGCTTCCAGCAGCGAGTTGCTGGCCAGGCGGTTGGCGCCGTGCAGGCCGGTGAATGCCACCTCACCGATGGCATAGAGATGCTGAATATCCGTTTCCGCGTTGGTGTCGACGGCAACTCCCCCGCATAGGTAATGGGCGGCCGGCACAACCGGCAGCCCTTGCTTGGTCATGTCCAGCCCATATTCCAGGCAGGTCTGATAGATGTTGGGGAAACGGTTCCTGACGTATTCCGGGTCTTTGTGGGTGATGTCGAGGAAGACGCAGTCGTCACCGTAGGTTTTCATTTCGTTGTCGATGGCCCGGGCGACGATGTCCCGCGGCGCCAGATCCTTCAGTTTGTGGTATTTCTCCATAAATGCGGTCCCGTCCCGGCGGCGCAGTATGGCACCTTCACCCCTGACCGCTTCCGATATGAGGAATGATTTTGCATTGGGATGGTAGAGGGTGGTGGGGTGGAACTGCATGAATTCCATGTTGGCGATGGTTGCCCCGGCACGGTAGGCCATGGCGACTCCGTCGCCGGTCGCCACATCGGGGTTGCAGGTATAGAGGTAGACTTTGCCAGCTCCACCAGTGGCCAGAAGAGTAATCTTTGCCTTGAAGGTTTTGACCGTGCCGCTGTCGATATCCAGCACATGGGCACCAATGCAGCGATTGGGCTTGACCCGCTTGCGCAGGATCTTCGATTCGGTCATCAGATCTATGGCAATGTGGTGCTCGTAAATGGTGATATTTTTGTTGGCCCTTGCTGCCGCCACCAAAGCCCGCTGGATCTCCCGGCCGGTGATGTCTTCGGCATGCAGGATGCGCCTCTGGCTGTGCCCCCCCTCCCGAGTCAGGTCATAGGCATCGCCGCTGGTGGTGAACTTGACCCCCCACTCGATGAGGCTGCTGATCACTGCCGGGCCTTCCTCGACGACCATTCTTACCACATCCTCGTGGCAGATGCCGGCACCGGCGACCAATGTGTCCTCAACATGGGCATCGAAGGTATCATCCTTGGACGATACGGTGGCAATCCCCCCCTGGGCGTAATTGGTGGCGGATTCGGAAATTTCTCTCTTGGTGACTATCGCTACCTTGCCATGGGCGGCTGCCTGGAGAGCAAAGGACAGGCCGGCAATACCACTGCCGATTACCAGAAAATCATTTTCAAGCTTCATGCTGATCTCCTCCCTTGTTCCGGCAGGACTGTTTTGCCGGAAACCCCCGGATTATTTACCCCCCCTGCCATGTTGTCAAGTATTTTAAGGTGTTAACCAAAGCAATTACCCATACATGAAGGCGTTGGAGCACATCGTAAAGATCCGCCCAAAAGTTTTAAACGGCTCTGAAACTTCGTTTTCAACTCCCTGTTAATGCTTGAATTATGGTTACGTATGTTCTATAAACATTAATGATGATTTGACTTGCTGTGGAAAGAGGGTGGAAATACATGAACAAACCGTCACTGTGGGGATGCGCCTTCCTTGTCGTTGCCTCCACAGCCATGCCGGTTTTTGCCGACATCTACAAATATGAAGACGCGGAAGGGGTGGTCCACTTCACCGACGCCCCCACGGACAAGCGCTTCAAGATCTTCATGCGGGACCTGAAGAAAGACAGGCAGCTGCGCACCACGTTCAGGCTTGGAGCCCTGGCCAGAAATCCACAGGAGTTCGAATCGATCATCAACGAATGCGCCCAGAAATATGGTGTGGATAAGGCACTGGTAAAAGCGGTCATTCATGCCGAATCGGGATATAATCCCTCCGCTGTCTCCTCCAAGGGGGCCCAGGGGCTGATGCAGCTCATGCCCAGAACGGCCCAGGACCTGAGGGTGGCCAACTCCCTCGATCCGGCCGACAACATCAAGGGGGGGGTCAGGTATCTCCGGTTTCTCCTGGACACCTTCAAAGGTGACGAAACTCTTGCTCTCGCCGCCTACAACTCAGGTCTGAGCAACGTGGCCAAATACCGCGGCATCCCTCCCTACCAGGAAACCCGCAATTACGTTTCAAAGGTCCTCAGCTACAAACGAAACTACCAATAAGGTTACCACATGGCTGCCGCAAACCCGATACTGAATCTGCCCAACATCCTGACCCTGCTCCGCATTGCGGCCATTCCGCTCCTGGTGATACTGCTGTTGTCACCCTCCCGGGAAGCCGGCTTCTGGGCAGCCGCGCTCTTTGCCCTTGCTTCCATCACCGACTGGCTTGACGGCTACCTGGCCCGGCGCATGGGAATAGAAACAGTTTTCGGCAAATTCCTCGACCCCATTGCCGACAAGCTCATCGTCATGGCGGCGCTGATCATGCTGCTGCCGTACAATCGGGTTCCTGCCTGGATGGTGCTGGTCATCCTCGGCCGCGAAATCATTATCACCGGGCTCAGGGGAGTCGCTTCCACCGAAGGGCTCGTCATACCGGCAAGCAACCTGGGGAAATTCAAGACCATCTTCCAGATCGTGGCAATCCTGGGACTCTTGCTCCATTACGATTACCACTGGTTTTTCTCCGTAGATCTACCGATCCTTACCGTCAACATGCACAACATCGGCATGTTTTATCTCTGGATCGCCACCGTCATCACCATCTGGTCCGGCATTGATTACCTGGCCAAATTCTCCAGGGTCATCGCCCGCTGAGTTTTCATCTCCACTGATTGGAAATTTTTATTCGTTGACACCGCCCCCGAAACAATGTATAAGACGGACTTACTTTACGGAAGTACAGTAAAATAGGGCGGCGTAGCCAAGTGGTAAGGCAGAGGTCTGCAAAACCTTTATTCAGCGGTTCAAATCCGCTCGCCGCCTCCAGAAATTCAAGGGTCAGCCGAATCGGTTGGCCCTTTTTCGTTTGCCACCATGCTGGCAATCCCCGCCAAACCATGATAATATTCCCCGAAAATCGTTCAAAAGGATGGCGCCATGTATAGACTGAAAATCCAAACATCTTTTGCAGCAGCGCACTGCCTGATGCACTACCAGGGGGATTGTGAGAACCTCCACGGCCACAACTGGAAAGTGGAGGTAACTGTTGCTGCCAAGGAACTGGACAAGTCCGGGCTGGGAATCGACTTCAAGATTCTGAAAAGCGAGACCAATACGCTGCTCAAGACCCTTGACCACAAGTATCTCAACGAACTTCCCCCCTTCATGGAGAGTTCCCCTTCGTCGGAGAACATCGCCCGCTATCTCTTCCAGGAGTTGGCGAAGAAATTCAACAGCGACAATGTGACCCTTGCGGAAGTAACGGTCTGGGAATCGGACTTCGCCAGCGCCAGCTATTATGAGTAACGGCAGCGCCGACCTCGTCGAGGTCTTTTCCTCCATCCAGGGAGAAGGGCTTCTGGTGGGGCTCCGCCAGATATTTATCCGCTTCAGCGGCTGCAACCTCACCTGTCAGTACTGCGATACTCCCAGTGCTCCTGTGGACCTTTGCCAGATTGAGTCCACACCCGGTCGCCGGGACTTCATCCAGTTGGCCAATCCTGTCCCGACGGAGCGGTTGATCAGCCTCATCGGCGGCTGGCATCGTGGCTGGCCCGGAATTCATCATTCCATCAGCATCACCGGCGGGGAACCGCTTCTCTGCCACAAGCAGTTGCAGGAACTGCTCCCTGCACTGCGCCATCATCTCCCCATCTATCTGGAAACCAACGGCATCCTCCACCATGAACTGGCCGCTGTCATCGACCTCGTGGATTTCGTCAGCATGGATGTGAAGCTGCCTTCCACCTCCGGCTATACAGATGTCTGGGCCGCCCATGAGAGATTCCTCGCCATCGCTGCCCGAAAGAAAACCTGTGTCAAGGCAGTCGTTGGCACCGGCACGGAAGACTGGGAGATACACAAGACTGCCGAGCTCGTTGCCGCCGTTGACAGGAGCATTCCGCTCATCCTGCAACCCTATACGAACCAAGAGGGGAGGGTGGATCTCCCGGCGATCCGCATGCTGGAGATGCAGGAAACGGCCAGCCGCTATCTCCAGGAAGTGCGGGTCATTCCCCAGACCCATAAATTTATCGGACAACTGTAGGTGTTCTATGATTATGGAAACTATGACAATGGGAGATTTCGAAGAGGGGCTGAAGCGCACACGCACCGTCTACATCCCCTTCGGTTCCGTTGAAGAGCACGGCTATCATCTTCCCCTCTCAACCGATACCATCCAGGCATATGAGGTGGGGAAACGGGCTTCCGAGCAGATTCCACTTTTCGTCGCCCCTCCCATCCACTACGGCTGCTGCCGTTCCACGTCCCGCCATCCAGGCACAGTCTCCATCTCCACCGGGACGCTTAAATCTCTCCTCAAGGATATCGTCCGCTCTCTGCACTCCCATGGCCTGCAAAATTTCATCGTTCTCACCGGTCATGCTGGTGGGGCACACAGGATGGCCCTGCAGGATGCGGGAGAAGAGCTGATCGCCGAAATCCCTGACATCAGAATGGCCGTGGTTACCGAGTACGACCTGGCCAAGGACGAGGGGCGGGGTCTGATCGAAACCGCAGAGGACGCCCACGCCGGCGAAATCGAGACCTCACGTATCATGCACTCCCACCCGCAACTGGTCACCGGCACCGGCGAACGTGAATATCCATCCTTCCCGCCGGGCATCCTGGTGCGCAACAAGCGGAAATACTGGCAAAACGGCGTCTGGGGCGATCCCACCAAGGCCACCGCCGAAAAGGGGGCCAAGCTGGAAGCACTTGTGGCGGCCAAGGTGGTGGAGCTGGCAAGGGCTCTGGAAACACTGGAAGATTGAGCTTTGTATAGACAATCGAAGAACGAAAGGCGGCCGCAAAAGCCGCCTTTATTTTTAGTTCTTCAGACATTCCGGGGGAGGCAGTCGGGGCGTTGGGAGTAAGCGACGAGCCACAGCGGCGGTCGGACACCCACATATAGACAGGTAAAGACGAGAACATCTGAACAGGTAAGTGTGAATTTACACCGGCTTGAGCGCCCAGACTGCCACATGCTGCGCCCCCGAATAGTGCAGCAGAGGTTTACCTCCTGCTGTCTGCAGGCCATGTGCTTCCAGCATTGTCGTCTGCATATCTGTCAGTTGAGCCCGCTGCAGGTTCCACGGCTGGTGCCAGATCCTTGCCCTGTACAGCTTCTCTTCATAAAAGGAATACAGGCAATAGCGCTCGACCAGGAAGAATTCAAGGGTGTCCAGTGCGGCGACGCCGAGCACCGGTCCGGGCATCCAGGTAGCCTTGAACTCGGCCAGAGGATGGGACAGTCGCCGACTCGAATAAAAGATGCTCTCCTTGTCCGCTCGCATGACCATGGCCGCATGACGGTAGGGAAGATGGTACACCGATCGGGCACCGAAGACCGCCAGGGCCCGATCCGCATCAAGGGAAAAGAACCAGATGCCCGGCACACCCTGGTAGTGCACATATGTGCGCAGGTTGATCTCATGGAAATTACTCAGCCACGGCACCGGGGGAGCGAATGTGGGGCGCAGGTTTTTCAAGGCAAAGGGCGTGATGCCGATCCAGGCGCTGCCGTCGAAGAGGTCGATTTCCAGACCCTCGGGCAGGTGCGGCCGCAGTAGTTCAGGGTTGGCTCGCCAGTGGATGAAGAGGAGTTTCAGCCATGACTGGTACATGACCGGCAATTCTTTGGGGCGCTCCCGGATGGAGAGCCTGTCCATACCGTTCATGGGGTTCATGCTTCAAGTATATCAAATACTGTCAGCTCCGTTTCTTACACAGGTAGTCAGGTAAGTACACAATTATCGGTTATGGTGGAGGAAATTTCCTTATGAATCAACGGATTGCCAGGCATATCCACGTCACCTGCGCCATTGTCGAGCGTGACGGCCTAATTCTCGCCGCCCAGCGAAGCGCTACCATGAACCAGCCCCTGAAATGGGAATTCCCTGGCGGTAAGATCGACCCGGGCGAGACGCCTGAAGCATGCCTGCAAAGGGAATTGATGGAAGAACTGGCTGTTGCTGTGTCCGTATGTGCGCCGCTGCAGCCGGTCACCCACAGCTATCCCGACTGTACCGTTACTCTATATCCCTTCATCTGCACCATTGAAGGTGGTGAGCTTATTCTCAACGAGCATGCGGCCGTGCGTTGGCTCAAGCCGGAGGAGTTGCCGAACCTGGATTGGGCGGCGGCAGATCTGCCGGTGGTTCATAACTATCTAAGGGTGAAGAGTGAAGGGTGAAATCAACCCAAACGAGATCTGCCTAAGAGTCTTCACACTTTGGAAAGGATTTTAAATAGATGCGGTACCATCTGCTTTTTCCGTGACATGATCCCCTTTAGCTCGTAGAGATGGGGCTCCAGCTGGGGATAGTCCATGCAGTGGGCGATGCGGGTGTATCCCTCCACCAGGAAAAGGGAACTTTCCGTGGTGATGTCGGTGACCATCAGCCCTGATATATAGAGCTTCTCCTGCTTTTTCAACGTGGCTAGCGCCGCTAGCAGCGCCTCCTTCATCTCGAAAAACTCATCGTATCCCACCACTTCCACCTGGCCGATGCCCAGGGATTTTCCCTCGTGCTGAAACAGCTTGAAATCGGCCATTACAGCATCCTCTGCCGATTTGTAGTTCTTCAGGGAGCTGCTGGCTGCAAATATATCCCGGCCGAACCCAACAGCATCCACACCAGCCGTTTTCTCCAGCCAGGCGACCATCTCCCGGTCCAGGTCGGTGGTAGTCGGCGATTTCAAAATGACCGTGTCGGAAAGGATACCGGCAAGGAGCAATGCAGCCATGTTCTGCTCGGGCTCAATGTCGCATTCCCGGTAGCGCATTGCCACCAGGGTGCAGGTGCTTCCCACCGGCGAGGTAAAGAAGGCGATGGGCATGGTGCTGTGGCTGTTGCCCAGCTTGTGGTGGTCGATTACCTCGGCTATTTCCACCGCCTCCGCTCCCGGCACCGCTTGACCAAGTTCGTTGTGGTCCACCAGGATCAAGCCGTAGGGGAGGGGGGCAAGAAGGGACGACTTGGTCGCCACCCCCGCCAGGGTTCCGTTCTCCTCCAGGGCTAGGATCGCCGTCTCGGTGCGCAGTTTCTGCTGCAGGTGGGCAAGGGGTTCTCCCAGGCCGATGGTGACGAACCTGGGATCGGCAATGAGGGAGACCGGCGTGGAAAGACGGCTCAGCCAGGCGGTGGTGGCGGTGTCATGTGGGGAAAGCAGCACCGTCACCCTACGCTCCAGGGCCAGGGCCGCAAGATCCGCTTCCAGTCCATGGCCTCCAGTGATAATCAAAATGCGGACCCCTTGCTCAATAGCCGCTTGCTGGATACTCCGGCGGTTTCCGGTAATTATCAGCAACTGGTCGGGTTGCTCGCCGGCAATTCGCTCCAGGAAGGATTCTTCCTCCATGGCACCAATAAACAGCTTCATGACGGATGGATCTTCACAGGCAGTGCCAATGATGACCGTCCCGCCGAGGGTACGGGCGAGGGCCGCCGAAGAAGTGGTCATCTCCCGATGTTGCTCCGGGCACGGGAGCAGCAGGTTTTCCGAGAGCCGCAGCAGGGTCACCACCCCCTGGGGGCGCCTTTGGTTATCCAGTACCGGTAAGCTCCTCACGCCGCTCCCATGGAATTTCTCAAGGGCCTCATAGGCGGTGGCGCCAGGAGAAAGCGTCACCGGCTGCCTGCGCAGTGTGTCCCGCACCTTGGGATGCACGTCGGGCAGGTAAACTGGCTCGGGAATGCCTAGTTTCTGCAGCACGAAGCGGGCCTGGGGATTTGGTTGCCCGGCCATGGCGGCAATGACATTGGTCATGCCCCGGCGCTGTTTCAAGGCAGCATAGGCAATGGCCGAGGCGATGGAATCGGTATCGGGGTTACGGTGTCCTATGACGTAAAAGGTGCGGTCCATGTGTGCTCCTGGATGAATTAGAGAGCATAAGATACACAGCCTCGCTGCCGTTCGCAACCAGGAAGAGCGCAGATAGTGTATTCATTTTTGAAAACCATCTATCTCACGCGGCGACGCATGAGGCTGAGTTTTTTTAGGCTTTTGCCCGATCTGAATTTATCCGCGTCATCCGTGTTATCCGCGAGAGATGCTTTCACTCAGTTCTCAGCATGAGCAAATTTCACTCTTCTCCTCCCACTCCTGCTCCTGCAAATTGTAATTGCTGTAGCAATAAAAGCATGATATTGTTTCTTTAGAAACGAATTAATTCGTGGGAGGAATGCATGGCCCAAGCTGCTGTTAAAGTACCCGAGGCCCACACCCGGGAAGCCGTCCTATCCAAAGCGGTAGTCAATGCCGCCGACCGGCTCGGATTGTCCCAGGCCAAGCTTGCCCATGTCCTGGGGGTGAGTAAAGCCTCTGTATCCCGCCTTGTTGCCGGCACCTACCAGCTTTCCAGCGAAAAAAAAGAATGGGAATTCGCCGTGCTGCTGCTCAGGCTCTTCCGCTCCCTTGATGCCATTGTCGGCGGCGTTGCCACAGATGTGCACAGCTGGATGACCAGCGACAACAAGGCCCTTGCCGGCCGCAAGCCCATGGAGCTCATCACCTCAACGGAGGGGCTGGTCCGTGTCATCTATTATCTGGACGCCAGACGCGGTCTCGTCTAATTCCCATCGCCGGGCCGAATCGCTCTGGCGCATGGTGGAGGCCCAGCACATGGCCTCGACCATGAAACTGGTCGATACCCTGGCCGAGCAGGACCTCCTCGAACAGATCCTCGAAGAAAGCAAACCGCCACTGCCCCGAGACGCGGCCGAGCTTGATTACCTCCTCGCCGCACCCTTCCGCTACACACCGTATACCCCAGGCTCCCGCTTCCATGCCGTTACTGATCCCGGCGTCTTCTACGGAGCCGAAACCATCCGCACCGCCGCCGCCGAAATCGGCTACTGGCGCTGGAAATTCCTCCAGGAAACCACTGGCCTCAATCGCCTGGGCCCCGCAGCCCACACCGCCTTCAGTGTTGCAATTGACGCTACCGCCATAGACCTCCGGTTATCTCCCTTTGACCGAGATACAGCCATCTGGGCCCACCCCACGGACTACACCGGCACCCAGGCCCTGGCGCGCCTCGCCCGCGAAACAGGCATCGAAGCCATTTTCTACCGCTCGGTCCGCGATCCAGAACCGGCATGGTGTGCAGCGCTCTTGACCCCACAGGCCTTCGCCTCCAACCATCACGACCCGGTCACTCAGACCTGGCAGCTGATTGTGACCCGGGATGAAGCAATCTGGCGGCGGGAGATGGGGGAGGGGTTTTCGTTTGGGACCGGCGAGTGGGGTAAGTGAGGCAGTAGTTGTGGTTTTATGGGAGAGGGAAGGTCTAGGCAAAAAAACTGGCGGCGAACTGGAATGATCACCAAACAGAACAGCCTAACTTCACTTGCTCCACTAAAACAAATGTTGTATTACTTATTTTCAACACTATTCGCGAGTTGCGGAGGCAGTCGTATGATACGCAAGGATGATGCTCTTGCAGTGCTAACCAGTTTGAAGCCGGAATTTGCTGAACGATATGGCATTATTGCTTTGGGTATTTTCGGATCGGTAGCTCGTGAGCAGACCACAGGGACGAGTGATGTGGATGTGGTAGTAAAGATGAAAGATCCAAATCTTTTTACGCTAGTCCATGTAAAGGATACTCTTGAGGAAGCCTTGCATGAGCACGTGGATATCGTCCACTACCGTGAACGAATGAACGAATTTCTCAAGAGCCGCATTGATCGGGAAGCAATTTATGTATGATGTCGAACTGGTTTGCGAGATACTGCGCCAGATCCTTGAGGCAGGCAAGAGGATTGAACGGCGTTTTTCTGCAGTGGAGCAGGCAGACGATTTCCTGACAAATGACGACGGCCTCGACAGGCTGGATGCTATTTGCATGATGTTGATTGCTATCGGTGAGAGTCTGAAGAATCTGGACAAGATAACGAACGGCGAGCTGTTGAAAAAGTACCCTGACGTAGACTGGAAAGGGGCAAAGGGCGCGCGGGATATTATTTCCCATCACTACTTCGACCTTAATGCCGAAGCCGTATTCGCTATCTGCAGAAAAGATGTTCCGGCTCTGTTGGCAACTGTGGAAAGAATGCTGGCGGACCTTACGGTATGAGGATAATCTTTCTCACAATAGGCTTGCGGAATGGCAGTAGAGGCAGAACCGCACGCATCGGGCGGTGAGCCTTTTGGGGTTATCAATTTCACTCCTCGCTCTTCACACTTCACTCTTGCATCTGCTCTTCACTCTTTTCTTGCCCTTTCTAACTTCCTACGATTCCTGCCGTTTTTTCCAACTGTAAAATTTCTTTACACATGTAAAAATTTTTTACACTCTAACCCTGCGATTTTTTTATTGAATTTGTGGGGATGGGGGAGTAGAAAAGAGTTCATTAATTTGTAACGCTGAAGGTGTTCGAACAGAAGAGACTGATGTGAAAAAGCTATTCCTCGCATTTGTAGTAATAATCATCGGCTCAGTGGCTGTCATCTGGGTACTCAGCAAGCAGCAGAGCAAGTCTCTTCCCGCGGGTGTGGTTGCTGACAGGATTCTGATCCAGAAGGGTCTTCGCAGGTTGACTGTCTTTAGGCAGGGAAAACCGCTCAAGACCTACCAGGTGGCACTGGGGCGCAATCCGCAGGGCAAGAAAACCAAAGAAGGCGATTGCAGGACTCCGGAAGGCATCTATACCATCGACCGCCGCAAGCAAAGCAGCAAGTATTGCCGAGCCCTCCATATTTCCTATCCAAATCAGGCTGATGTCGCCCAAGCCAAGGCACGGGGCGTATCGCCAGGTGGTGATGTGATGATCCACGGCCTGCCCAATGCCCTCGGTTTTGTCGGTAAACTGCACCTGATAAGGGATTGGACACTGGGATGTGTTGCGGTGACGAATCCGGAGATTGAGGAAATTTGGCGGGTGGTGCCTGATGGGGTGGTTGTGGAGATAGTGCCGTAGGAATTGGGAAATTGCACGAAGTCCTTCGTAGCGAAGGGTAGATTCTATTCGTAAGTGCACCACGTGATAAAAAAGCAGGACATGATGGTTTTCTGGTAGTGTGTGAAGCGCGACCAACACTCACTACGGAAAGGAACCCACCATGTCCTACAGCCATTTTAC
>NZ_JAKZFT010000012.1 GCF_022808985.1 Geotalea sp. SG265
CAGATTGTTCTTCAAACCCGCGCATACTTTTTCTCCAGCAATATCAAAGAATTATGCGCAGCATCATAACATAAAACTGTACCTACTGGGGCTCAAATAGTAATAGTTTTTCAAAGACCTGATATAGAAACGAGGCGGGTCAAAGAAGTCCTGGAGCTGCAGCTGAGTGCAATCCGAACCCATGCGGAAAGGCTTTCGGTTCAGGATATGGATGCCCTGGAAGAGGAGCTGGTGGAAGTGGAACGGGCGGTTGCCGATCTGCGGGGGATGGTTGCATCCCTTCCCCACCGGGCTGCAGCACAGCAGTCTGCAGGGGTGCCGCCTGCTTCCCCTGCCACGGCACGTGGAGAAAGGGTAGCCAAGGGCTCTGCCGCGGCTGATCCATCACAGCGGCAGAACGAGTGACAGCAGCAGGCTAAAACAAAGCCCATGAAAAAAGCAGCCCTTCCGGATGGAAAGGCTGCTTTTTTTTCTGGAATCTTTACTGCTACTGCTTCTCGACCGTCACCGAATCCAGGACGGCCGTGATGCGGCGGTTCTGCTGGCGCCCTTCTTCGGTGGTATTGTCCGCTATTGGGCGGGTCATGCCGAACCCCTTGGCGGTGAGGCGGTCGGGGGCGATGCCGAATTTCTTGACCAGGTAGCTGCGGACAGCATCGGCACGGCGCTGGGAGAGCTTCATGTTGGCGGCAGCCGAACCGACGTTGTCGGTGTGCCCTTCGATAACCCCTTTCACCGTGGGATATTTCTTCATGTAGTCGGCAACCTTCCTGATTTCCTTGTCATACTTGGGCTGAATATCGTTCTTGCCGGTGGCAAACTGGATGTTCAGAGACATGCTCAGGGTTTCCATTTCGGGGCAGCCGTCGGCTTTCACCTTGGTTCCTGCGGGGGTACCGGGGCATTTGTCAAGGTAGTCGGGAACACCATCATTGTCGGAATCGACAGGGCAGCCATCCTTATCCACCTGGACCCCTGCAGGGGTGCCAGGACATTTATCCAGATAATCGGGGACGCCGTCCTTGTCGGAATCCACGGGGCAGCCATCTTTATCAACCTGAACGCCGGCTGGGGTGCCGGGGCATTTGTCCAGGGAATCTATGACGCCGTCGTTGTCGGAATCAACAGGTGCAGGGGGGGGGGCCACAACCGGCGCAGGGGCCGGGGCCGGAGCAGGTGCGGGAACAGGAGCCGGAGCAGGTGCGGGCTCTGCTTTGGCTACCGGTGCCGGTTCCTTGGCAGCGCCGAAGGAGTAAACGAGACCCAGGTTGTATTCGTAGTTGCTGAACGATCGGTCCTCGTTCTTGAAGATCAAGTGGCGAAAATCCCCACGCAGCGCCCAGGTGTCGTTGATGAAGAACTTCACGCCGGGGCCGTAATCGAAGATGCCGCGGGTCAGCTTGGTACCGTCCTTGCTGTCAAGGGACATGCCGCTGTAACCGGCGGCGATGTACGGTACCAGCCTGTTGTCGGGGAAAAAGTGGAGCAGGGCATCGGCGCCGTAGCGGTAGAAATCGGTGGTCGGGATGTCCCTGGTTCCTTCGGTGCGGGTATAGTCGAAGAGCGCCTCGGCACCCAGATGTTTGGTAAAGTTGTAACCGGCCCTGATGCCTCCCACCGGTTGGGTGTCCAGATGCTGCTTGCCGTCGAAGGTGTAGCCCCCGACGATGGGGGAGAGATAAAAAGCACCGGGTTCGACTCCTGCAGCCGAAGCGGTACCCACCGAGAGCAACAGAATGCCTGCTGCCGCCAGTACACGGTTCAATACCTTCATTTTTTGCCTCCTTCTTCCTACATTGAATTTAACTGCTTATTTTGCCGTCGGCTCCACAGTTGAAGTGCACTGGGGACAACGGGACGCAGCCAATGGAATTGGGCTCAGGCAGAACGGACAGGGCCTGGTGGATGGCGGAGGAGATGCTTCCGGTTGTCTGAGCCGGTTGAGTTGCTTGACGAGGATGAAAACGGAAAAGGCAACAAGCACGAAATCGATGATGTTGTTGAGAAAAATGCCGTAGTTGATTGTGGGAATGCCCGCAGCCTTTGCCTTGGCCACGGTATCGACGGAGGTGCCGGAAAGGTTGATGAAAAGGTTGCTGAAATCCATCTTTCCGGTCAAAAGCCCAAGGGGGGGCATGAGGACATCGTTAACGAGGCTGGTGACGATCTTGCCGAAGGCGGCCCCGATAATTACACCTACTGCCAGATCGACGGCATTGCCTTTGACGGCAAATTCCTTGAATGTCTTGAACATGCAAGATCCTTTCGTTAAGGAATTAATGATAGGAAGTGTAACCCGGGGTGGGGGGTATGTCAACCGAATGGGTTAACCGAAAGGGTGGGGAAGTATGTAAGAAGAGAAACGACGGGGCTGCTCTGGAAGCAGCCCCGGGGGCAGCTATTTTTTAGAGTAAGTTCCCATCAGCTCTGCTTTCTCGAGGATATGGGGCTGAATCGCTTTTTCCAGCTGGGCTCTCGTGGCATGACCGGCGATTTGCAGGACGGCGTCGAGGGCGTAGAGCCGGAAAAAATAACGGTGAGTGCCCGATGGGGGGCAGGGACCACCGTAACTGTTATGATAGAAGTCATTCTTGCCGACGATGGCTTCCCGCGGTTCCGCCTTTTCAGCCAGTTCCTGAGTTCTCGGGCTCATGTTCCAGACCATCCAGTGGGTCCAGATGCCTGACGGGGCATCGGGGTCATCGACGATCAGCGCCAGGGATTTGGCTTTTTCGGGGATGTTTTCGAACCTGAGCGGCGGACTGATATTGGCGCCGTTGCAGGTGTAGCGGTCGGGAATGCTCTGGTTGTCGGCAAAGGCAGGACTGGTTATCTTCAAAGTGCCCATCTTCGTACCCCCTTTCTTTGTTCCCCCGGCAGCAGCCCAGGCTGTGCAGGCGAAGAGACATATGAAGGCGATGATAAACTTCTTCATTCTGTTCCCCCTTATGTTCCCCAGGTCTGAAGCACCCCCGGCAGTTCACCGAGGGAGGATATGGTGGCGCCGGGGGGAACGCCCGGAAAAGGCCAGCGCCGGTCGCGGTTCATTATCCACACCGTGTGCAGGCCGGCTGCCGCGGCGCCATAGACATCCCAGCCATGGGCCGCCACCATCCAGCAGTCTTCCGCGTCCGCATCCAATCGGTCCATTGCCAATAGGTAGGTGGATGGGTGGGGCTTGCATTTTTCCACCTCATCGGTGGAGACGATCATCTCGAAATAAGGTGCCAGGCCGGAGCGTTCCAGCAGTGCCACTGCAGCAGGCTTGGCGCTATTGGTCAATATTGCCAACCGGATCTTTTGTCCTTTCAGCTTTTTCAGGCACTCGGCGGTTCCTGCCAACGGTTGCAGCTCTTTGAGCCCTTCCATTACCGCCGGCACCGAGACGCCCGCCAAGCCGTGGATCTCCACCAGATTGGTCAGAGAGAGTTCGACCACATCGCGAAAGGGTAGGTAGCGTTCGGCCAGCGTCGCTGCCATGGCGGCCTGAATGCACTCCTGAAACCAGCAGTCCCCCTTCAGACCTTCTTTTTCCAGCTGCTCATTCACCGTGTCCAGCGAAAACAGCGTCCCTACCAGATCGAATATGACTACCTTGGCCATGGCTGCCCCTCCTCTCAACGATCCGCAGCTTCCTCTACCTTTACCAGTTTCACATGGCACAACAGTGAAGCCCCTGGGGCCAGCTGCGGCTTTGCCTTTCGCGTACGTGGCTGGCCGGGGGTTATGGTATCGCCATCGGCGCCGGGAGCGAATTCGTAGCCATTTGGCGCCCGGCTGCTGCCGCGGGGAATTTGGGCATGTGGCGCCGCAATCAATGGATACCTGTCTATCTCGGTCGCCGATAGCCGGATGGTCCGGTGTTCCCCTGGGCTCATGCCGACAATTCCCGCATCAAGACTGGGCAGCGTCTGCCCTTGTCCGATCTGGAAACGGAGCATGGTCGCGTCGGTGAATTCATAGAGGGTGCCGTCTTCGAGCCTGCAGACGAAGCTGATGACCACCGTTTTACCCTTTTCTGCACGCATTGGTTACCACCCGGGCCAGTCGGCGTCACGGCCGATAAATGTAAATCCACAATTTAATGGTACCTTGATGGCCGATGGTTGCAAATCGGGGGAGGAAAATAATGCTGCACCACTTTGCTATACTTTGACTAAACCAATTTCTTCGCCACTTACAGGAGCTGCCATGGAAAATCGTCCAATTCTACCTGAAGAAAGGAGTATTCTCTCCTCCTTTATTTTGCCCGACGGCAAAGGGGAGATGGTGGATGTGGAACGGTTCAGGCAGCAGCGGAACTTGGTCGTTGTCTTTCTGCCGTCCCCGGATGCCGCCCTGGAAGGGTTCCTCCAGAAACTTTCCGCTGCGGGAGACCGCCTCGCTTACGAGGAAGCAGTGGTGGTCGTGGTCCACGAAAAAAAGGAGGATCTGGTGCGGCTGAAGGAACTGGGCTCAGCCTTCATCCTCCTGGCCGACGAGGGGGGAACGGTGATCAGGCGGTGCTCCGGCCCGGATGTCTCCGTCTACATTACCGACCGCTTTCGGGAGGTATTTGCCGTAAGACGGGGGAAGTCTGTTTTCTCTGTGGATGAGGTGCTGGAGTGGCTGGTCCACATCAACCGCCAATGCCCGGAATGAGGAGTTTCCCACTGGCCGGCGTAGGGTACGCCGCAAGAGGCCGGGAAATATTGGAAACAAACAGGCCGGGGAAACGAAGGTCCCCCGGCCCATGCCTGGAATGTATGGGATGCTTCCCGCTCAGATCCTGTGGTAGATGGATTGCGCGGAGGCATCAATCATTCTCCAGTCTTTCAATGCATTGCTCCATGTTTATGCCCGGGCCAAGGGTGCCGGCGAAGATGTCGCCGATCCTGTCAAGGCGCTGTGGTGCTGTCTTCAGGGTGAAGTCCCGCGGGTCGAGGCCGGGCCTGACCTCGTCCCAGGTAAGGGGAGTGGAAACGGTCGCACCCGGCCGGGGGCGGATGCTGTAGGGGGCGGCAAGGGTCTGACCCCGCTTGTTCTGTAGAAAATCCAGGTAGACCTTCCTCTGGCGCTTTGCCGGGCTCCGTTCCAGGCTGGTAAATCCAGGTACCAGCTGGTTGGCCAGGGTGGCGATGAGGTGGGCGAAGCGGCCGGCAGTCTCATAGTCGTACCGGGCCCCGAGGGGAACGTAGATGTGCATGCCGGTGGCTCCGGAGGTCTTGGGAAAGCTGGCGGCCCCGGCCCGGTCCAACACCTCCTTTACCGCCAGGGCGGCTTCCACCACCTTGTCAAAGCCGATTTCCTCCGGGTCCAGGTCGATCACCAGGTAGTCAGGGTTGTCCAGGCTTCCCAGCCGGGAGAGCCAGGGATTGATTTCGATGCACCCCAGGTTGGCTAGGTAGATGAGGCTCGCCTCGTCCTGGCAGATGAGAAAGGTGATGGTCTTGTGCTGGGACTCGGAGTAGATGGCCTCGGTCGGCGGCCAGTCTCCCACCATATCCTTGACATCCTTCTGAAAAAAGCCGGTCTCGGCGATACCGTTGGGGGTGCGATAGAGGGACTGGGGGCGGTCCCGCAGGTGGGGGAGCATGTGTCGGGCAACAGTGCGGTAATAGTCGATGACCTCCCGTTTGGTGTAGCCCTGCTCCGGCCAAAAGAGCTTGTCCAGATTGCTCAACCTGAGTCTTCTGCCGCCGACGATCAGCTCGTTTTCGGCTGTCACCCCTTTGACTGCGGGGGGCGGGGGCGCAGCCACCATGCCGGGAAAGGTCTCCCGGGTCACCGTCGCCGGCTCCTTGTCCGGGCGCAGGCCGAGAAAGACCGGTTGCCGCATGATGCCGTCACCGGTCCACTCGGAAAAGGAGACCTCGCAGACCAGCTGCGGCCTGACCCATTGGGCCGGCATTCTGGTGGCGGCTCCCCCCTTGAAGGGGCAGTCCTGCTGGATCAGAGGCTGCAGCAGGTCGTAGAGCTCATGGAGGCTCTCTTCGTTGAAGCCGCCGCCGCTGGTGCCGATGTAGACCAGCTCTCCATTATCGTAGGCGCCCAAGGCCAGGGTGCCGAATTTCTTCCTGCTCCGCCTGGGGGCGGTGAAGCCGCAAATGATCGCCTCCTGGCGAAGGGTTGCCTTGATCTTCAGCCAGGAGCTGCTCCGTCTCCCCGTCTCATAGCGGCTTTCGACTCGTTTGGCGACGATCCCCTCCAGCCCCTTCTCCTCGATGGCCTGGAAGAAGGCGATGCCTGTCTCCTCCATGTGGTCGCAGTATTTCACCTCCATGAGGTCGGGCAGGATTTCCTGCAGCAGGGTCTTGCGGGTGAGGAGCGGCAGGTTGCGCAGGTCGTGGCCGTCCAGGTAGAGGAGATCGAAGACGAAATAGATGATCAGCCCTTCGCCGGTGCGGCCGTAATTCTGCAGCAGCTGGAAATCGGACCGGCCGTTTTCGTCCATGGCAACCACTTCGCCGTCAAGGATCGCTTCGCGGCCCAATCCGGCAAGGGGGGCGGCGATGGTGGGGAACCTGGTGTTGAAGGAGAGCAGGTTGCGGGAATAGAGGCGCACTGTTCCGGAGGAGATCTCGGCGATGGTCCGGTAGCCATCCAGCTTGATCTCGAAGATCCAATCGGGGTTGTCGAAGGGGTCCTTGACCAGGGTGGCGAGCATGGGCCTGATGTTGTGGGGCATGGGAGCAGGATCGCCGGGAAGGTCGGCCATGACCGGCTCTTCCCCCTCGGGCCCCAGCTCCTCCACCCGGCGCCCCGAAACCACCGAGCGGTCCTGGATGGTTATGTCGGCCCGGCCGGCAAACTCGTCCTCCTTTTTCACCAGCAGCCATGAATTGTCTTCCGCAGATTTGATCCGGACCAGGGCGAACCGCCCCTTGAGCTTATGGCCATTGAGGACAAACTTCAGGTTCCCCTTGTCCAGACCTTTGCGAAAGAAATCCTCGCTTCTGCGGCGATCTTCCGTTTCGTAGGCATGGCAAGTACCCTCGTCCCAGATGATGACCGAGCCTGCGCCGTAGCTGCCGGGGGGGATGATCCCCTCGAAGGTGCGGTAGTCGAAGGGATGGTCTTCGACCATCATAGCCAGGCGTTTCACCGAAGGGTCGAGGGACGGCCCCTTGGGCACCGCCCAGCTTTTCAGTGCGCCGTCCAGTTCCAGGCGTAGATCGTAGTGCAGGTGGGACGCGGCGTGTTTTTGCACGACGAAGCGCAGCGCCGCCCCGAGGCTGCCTGCCCTGGGAGGGGGCTCTGGGGTCCTTTCGAAGTCGCGTTTTCGGCGGTAGTCTTCAAGGGGCATCACGCCCATCCCAAAAGATGAAAATTCCCCGCCTATCAGGGAGGCTGTCGTGGCTTCGGGAGTGAGTGACAGAGCCGTAGCGGCGAGCGGACACCCGCCCGACGTCGAAAGAGGCATCTTTGTCTGCATCGCTTACGCAGAAAGTAAACGTGAGAGACGTTGCAGGTCCGCAGCTGCGGCGACCGAACGAACGGACGAAGTCGCGGCAGCCGGTGGCTATACCCCTCTCCTGGCATGACACTTACGCTGCCTTCCGCTTCTTCTCCTCCAGGCTCTTCTTCAAAAGGGCCATCATGTCCACCACGTTTGTCGGCTGCGGCCGTTTTCCCTGGGGCTGAGGCTGGATGCCCTGCGCCTTTTCCTCGATGATCCGCCTCAGATCGTCGATGTAGCTGTCCTTGTATTTGGCCGGGTCGAATGTGGTGGTGTACCGCTCGATGAGCATCAGCGCCAGGTCGATCTCCTGCTGGCGGATGTTTTCCGCCTGGGGAACCTTCAGTTCTGCATGGCTGCGCACCTCTTCCTGGTAGCGCATCTGGTTGAGGACAAGCACGTCGTCCAGCGGCTTGACGACGCCGATACTCCCCCGGTTGCGCAGGACGTAGGAGGCAATTCCCACCTTGCCCGATTTTTTCAGCGCCTCCCGCAACAGGGCATAGGGCTTGGCGCCGGTCTTGTCCGGTTCCAGGTAGTAGGGACGCTCGAAATATCTGCTGTCGATCTCGTGCTCCTCGACAAAATCGAGGATATCGATCAAGTGAGTCTTTTCGACGCTGGCATTCTCGAAATCCTGCTCGGTCAGGACGATATACTCCCCGCTGGCATGCTGGTAGCCCTTGACGATCTCGCTCATGGGCACTTCCTTGTTCTCGGCCTTGCAAACTTTGATATAGTTGATGGGGTGCAGGTCGGTCTTGTGCAGCAGGTTCAGGTCGAGGGCGTTGCTTTCCGACCCGCTGAAGAGCTTGACAGGGATATTGACCAGGCCGAAGCTGATGGAACCGGTCCAGATGGCTTTCATGACTGTCTCCCTGGATGTGAGATGTCTCTCTGTTAAAACATTATCATTCGCCGATCCCTTTGCAACGGGGGAAGGATGGACGCGAACATTGCCGTTCCGGAACTGATCGAAACCTGTTACGTCAAATCGTTGGACCTGCTCCGCGCCAACTCGGGCGAGGACGGCATCCTCGCCGCAACCATGACGACGAAAGCCGCAGGACGGAATTATACCGCCATCTTTGGCCGTGATGCCGCCATCTGCACCCTGGGGATGGTTGTTTCCGGCGATGGGGAACTGATCCGGACTGCCGGCCGGGGGCTTTTCACCCTGGCCCGGCACCAGGCGCCCAACGGCCAGATACCGAAATACGTCAAGCCGGAGACCGGAGAGGTGGATTTCTGGTATACCGGCTGCATCGATGCCACCCTCTGGTGGCTCATTGCCGTGGCCTTTTACGATCGCCACTGTCCGGATGAAGATCTGGGCGCCCGTCTGAAGGAAAATACAGAGCGGGCGCTTCAATGGCTGCAGTGCCAGGAACACCAGGCCTGGTACCTCCTCCAGCAGAATGAGGCGAGCGACTGGGCGGACATCATGCCCCGCTCCGGCTTCGTCCTTTACAGCAACGTGCTCTGGCACTGGGTCAAGCGCCTCTATGACATCCCCACCGCCCGCCATACCCGAGATTATGCCAATCTTCTCTTCAATCCCTACGGCAACGTTGTCCCCGAGCAGCGCCGTCCCCGCCTTCTCGTCCATTACATCCGCAACCGCTCCAAGGCCACCCCCTTTTATCTCAGCTTCGTCAATTTCGCCGTCTGGGGGATGGAAATCGACCTCTTCGGCAATATCCTTGCCCCCCTGACCGGCCTGGCCGCTCCCTCCCGGGGGTGCAAGCTGATTCGGGGCATTCTCGCCCTTAAGGCGCACCGCCCCTTTCCCCTGCGGGTGGTGGGAAGGCCGATTCAGATCCGTGAGCCGCTCTGGCGCCTCTACATGCACCGTCACCGCCAGAACTTTCCCTGGCAGTACCATAACGGCGGCATCTGGCCCTTTGTCGGCGGATTCTGGGTGATGCTGCTGGCCCGTCTGGGGAAACGGGAACAGGCACTGATCGAGCTGACCAGGCTGGCAGAGGCAAACCGGATCAACGACTGGGAGTTCAACGAATGGTTCCATGGCCTGACCGGCGAGCCCCGGGGCATGGCGGGGCAGTCGTGGAATGCGGCCATGTTCATCCTCGCCTGCCGCACGGTCATGGACCGGAAGCGCTATATCTGAACAGACTCCATGGCGGTTGCCCCCCCTGGGGTCTTTGGTATTCTTTTACTGAAGGAATCGACAGCCTGCGGGAGGTGGCCATGGCACAGCTTCTGACGGAATCTTTCGAAATTACGGCAGCGGATCTCAAAACCAGGATCCATGGAGATCGGCCGGTGTTTTTGGTGAACCTGCGCCATCATGGGGATTGGGATACGGGGCTCTTCAAGGCGCGGGGAGCGCTTCGGGTCGCCGATGATGAGCTTGAACAGCATCTGGGGGATATCCCCCATGACCGGGAGGTGGTCGTCTGTTACGAGGGACCTGGAGATCGTCTCGGCGTGGAGGCGGCGCGGACGCTGCAACGGAAGGGTTGGGGGGACGTGCATTCCCTCAAGGGTGGCTTCGAGGCCTATCTGGATGCCGGTCTGCCGGTGGAAGACCTGAAGGGACGAGCGATCAACAGGCAAAGGATGATGATCAGCGGCAGCTGAAGGCAGGGCACTGGGGGAGGAGATGCTTCGCTATCTCCTCCTCTCGGCTAAGCTCCTATTCCCATTTTCCTTCGAAGAGCGGCTTTACCGGATGTTTCTTCCGGTTCAACTTCAGGTCCCGAAAAATATCGGCGGAAGATTCGTTCTCCTTGTCCGGTTTCAGGCCGATAGCCAGTTCCTTCCCTGGTTGCTCTTCCGCTCCGATCAGCATCAGCTCCGCTCCGGGATAATCCAGCAGTTCGGGAGGATCGGCATCGGCGAAGCGCCGATCGTGGAAGGCCTCCAGGAGTTTTTCCGGGTAATCCGCCTTCTGCTCCGGCTTGAGTCCCGTTCGCGGCGGTGACGGCTTCTCGGGATTCTTGACGCTGATGATGTAGCTTCCTTCCGGGGCGATGCGGAAGGAGTGTTGCACCTGGCGCGGCTGCTCCGGTAATTCCAGGGAGTAGGCCAGGTGGGTGTGATTGTCGTGGCGGACGATGGCATAGATACCTTCCCCCGCCGGTCTTGCCGCCGGCACTTCCCGCTCTCCCCGCGTCTTGGTTCCGTATTCCACCCGGCCGAATTCCTCTTCCAACTCGTGTGCCCGATGGGCGACCGCCTTGATGAAGGCCCAGTTGCGCTCCTTTTTGCCGATTGCAGGGAGGGACTTCCTGCCGATGATCACTTCCCGGTAGATGTTCTTCCCCTCGGGACTGAGCACCATGTAGAAGCGTTCCACATCCTGTCCTCCCCTGGCTTCTCCGGTCTGCACCTTGGGGCGGTAAAGAAAATAGATGTTGCCCTGTTCCAATATGCCCTTTCCTTTTATCTGTGCCATCAGTAGACGCTCTCCCTGACCGTTTCGGGAAACGCTCCGGCCCGGGGGACTTCCGTGACAGTGGCCCTCCCTGGGGCGGCCGGGCCCCGTTGGCTTTTCGACTGCAGATAGACGGCTCTGGCGGCGGTCCCCGCTGCAATGGCAATCCTGAGCAGGGAGAAGTAATGCTTCATGGTTTTGACCGGGTCCTTCTTCACCTTGCGCGGGAGCGCTTCCATCAGTGCCGCCCCCGGCAGTTCCGCCTTATTGCGGTGTTTTTTCTTCTTTCTGAAGAGGAGCCACAACGCCCCTACGCCGATCAGGGCTGCAGGAACTGGTTTCTTCCTCACCGTCTCCGTCACCTTGACCAGCCCGGTCAGGGAATATTCCCGCAGTTTCACCTTGGCTTCAGCCTTGATGTGGGAAGGAGTGAAACGCTGCTCGATAGTCTGCAGCGTCTCGGTGATCCCTGCCTCCGTCGAGCGGATCTCGTTTCGTATCCGGTCGGTCGGATGCGGCGTTACCGGACCGGTTTCATCTGTGCTTTTGCCCATTGTGCCGTCTCCTTGAGGGTCTCTTGAGATTTTTCAGGCGTCAGCTTCATCTGCGACACATCCTTTTTGGCCTTGAGCAACAATCCGGCACCGATACCGATAAAGACGATGCTGATCAGCAGGGCGGAGAGCCAGAGGGGAATGAAGACGGCCAGGCCGAAGACTATGGCGGCAATCAACGTCAGCAGCCCCGCGTAGAGCAGAACGGCGGCGACCCCGACAGCAACCGCGTCCTTCACCAGCTTGTCCAGTTTTTCGGAGACTTCGACCCGCATCAGTTCCATCTCTTTCCTGAAGAGGGTCCTGGTCTCCTGGATCAGTTCCGAGAACAGATCACCCAACGGCCGGTCTTTCTTTTCGGTCATATGCGCCTCCTTTCTGCCGGTACGTCTAAGGCTTTCTTAGCTATAGTTAATTTTATTTGCCCCTGGGAGCAATGTCAATCAAGTCGCCTGACAAAGCGCCGCAACTGCAGGTGGCTCTAATAATAAAATACTAATTCATTTGTTGACAGCCCACAGAGGTCGATTACACTCAAAATGAAGCCTGTCGTGTATTCCCATCATACCGACAGACGACGTCGGCACTACCATAAAGAAAGGAGATCGCTATGAAAAAATATCTGCTGCTGGCGGCGGCATCCCTGCTCATGGGTCTTTCCGGCTGTGCAAAGGAGGTAGTGGTCTCCCCTTCGGCGGAACTTCCTGCGGTAGTCGGTGAGGCCAAGGCCACAAGAGATGCCAACGGCAACACCCGGGTCCATCTGGAAGTGGAGCACATGGCGCCGCCGCAGAACCTGCAGCCTCCCAAGTCGGTGTATGTGGTCTGGGCGGAGACGCCGGATAAACAGCGCTACAGCCTGGGCCAGCTCAAGGTGGATGAAAAACGCCGCGGGAGGCTGGATTCCACCACCGCTTTCAAGGTGTTCCGGCTGGTGGTAACCCCCGAGGATTTCCCCACCGTCACCGAACCGACCGGCCCGGAGGTGTTGGCGACCGGGGTGCTGGAAGCCAAATAAGAGAGGCTGTTGAAGGTCAGGTCTTAATAGATATTCCGGACAAAACAAAGGCGGCCTGCGGGCCGCCTCATTGTATGCCGGAAGGATCAGTGGCGGGTGATCCTGGTGCCCGCGGAGATGCCGACGATCAGCATGATGACGGCTACCACCAGGAAGAGGAAGAAGAGTATTTTCGCGATACCGGCAGCAGCTGAGGCGATTCCGGCAAATCCAAATACTGCGGCAACAATGGCTATGATGAAAAAGATCACTGCCCAACGTAGCATGGTCATTCACCTCCTTCATCGGTTTGCCTTCATAAAAAGTATACCACCGCGAAAGAGAATGCAGCAACCGGCGGACGGGAAGGAACGGTCATGCTTGACGCGATTTTTGCCGAAGGAGAGTTCATGCCCAAAAAAGAGGAGCCCTCCATCAACGAAGGGCTCCTGCCATTATCGGCTGCCACCGGTGCTGGTCATGGCACCGAAAGATCCGCCGGTACCGGTCCCCATCGAGCCACCTGTTCCGCCTCCGCTGGTGCCGCCTGTATTGGCCGGGCTGGGAGTCGTCCCCCCCATCGACCCGCCGGTGCCGCTCCCCGATGTCGAGCCGGTGCTACCGCCAGTGCCGCCGGTGCCCCCTTCTTTCTTGCATCCCGTGCTAAAGACCATTCCACCCAGAGCAATCAGCGCTGCAATGGTAAAAACCGCTTTTTTGACATGCTTCATCGCTGTCCTCCTCTTTGGTTTCGTTTGTCTTTTCGCTCATAGGAAAGTCTAACGGATAATCAAGGACAGTAAATAAATTTTAATTTTGTCCCTGCGGCCGATGGCATATTAGTGTAAACTTAAACATTAATGCTACCTGCTGCCCACCTGAGAGAACCCATGGACAAAAGGATATTTCTGACCATACTTGCCGCTCTTGCCACAGCAGGGATCATCGTTCTGCTCGGCCTGCTGGCTGCGCCGATCCTCGAACCCCTTGCCTGGGCACTCGTCATCGGCGTTGCCACCATTCCCTACTATAAGCGTCTGCTGAGAAGGTTTCCCCGGCACCCCGGCCGCATGGCGGGGAGCATGGTCCTTGCCGTGACCGTCTGCTTCATCCTCCCCACGGCAGGGCTGATAGTGGCCATTGCCCAGAGCGCTCCCGACTGGGTCCGCGAGGCGGAGCGGATGGTGCAGACAGTTCCCAAGGGGCCCGCCGTTCTCCACCGTATCCCCTTCATCGATCATGCCGCCTCGCTGGTGGAACGGGCCGGGATAGATCTGGGGAGCTATGTGAGCAAGTATGCGGGCGCCCTATCCGGGGCCATCGTCAACGGTGCGGCAAATATGGCCAAGGGGCTGGTGGAACTGCTCTTCAGTCTTGCAGTGTCCCTGTTCATCCTCTTTTTCATCTATCGGGACGGGGAACGGGTGGTGGCTACGGTGGTCGATCGTTTCGGTGACGAGCAGGACCAGATCAAGCGCTATCTGCACCGTTTCCAGATGACGACGACCGCCGTTGCCGTCGGCACCCTCTTTACCTGTCTGATCCAGGGTATTACCGCGGGTATCGGCTATTTTTTCGCCGGGGTTCCCGCACCGGTCCTATTCGGTGGTCTGACCGCCATTGCCGCACTGGTGCCGGTGGTGGGGACCGGGGTCGTCTGGGTCCCCCTGGTCGTCTTGGTCGCCATCAAGGGGACTTACCTGAAAGCCGGACTGCTGGCCCTGTGGTGCCTGGTGCTGGTGGGTCTGGCCGACAACGCCATTCGCCCCCTAGCCGTCGGTGCCAAAGGGGATGTGCCGGTGCTGGCGGTGGTGCTGGGGGCCATCTGTGGAGTAACGACCATCGGCCTTCTGGGTCTCATTCTCGGGCCGATCATCTTTGCCACGGTCATCAATCTCTGGCATGAAGAAGCCGGCAATTACCACGATAATCCGAAAGTTCTGCTTTGATGGGCATCAGGGGCGCGTGGGTGATAGGGATCGTGACGTTCCTGCTCCTCGGCCGCCCAGTGCCGTCGATGGGAGCCGATCCGGTGGAGGTGGTGGTCAGCGGGGTGGAGGACGAAGCCCGGACCAACGTCCAGGAAGCCCTTGTCTTACCCCTGGGGATGGTGCGGGAGGGGAAGGTGGATCGGTTATGGCTGGAGCGTTTCGCCCGCCAGGCGCCGGACAAGGTGCGTACCGCACTGCAACCCTTCGGCTACTACAACGCCCGGGTGGAAACCAGCCTGCAAGCGGCGTCGAGGGGGCGCTTCCGCCTTCTGGTAAATGTTTCTCCCGGAGCGCCGGTGCGGATCACGGCACTGGACGTGGCTGTCACGGGAGCCGGTGCCGGCGAAGGGGGGCTCAAAGACCTGGTTGACACATTTCCCCTGGAGAAGGGGGATATACTGCTGCAGCACCCCTATGATCAGGCCAAGGGGGGGCTGAAATCGGCAGCCGAGGAGCTGGGTTATCTGGATGCAAAATTCACTGCCCACGAGATCCGCATCGATCCCACGAGAACCTCCGCCCGTATCCGGCTGGTCATGGACACCGGGGAACGTTATTTCTTCGACGGAGCCCGGATCGAGGGTGCCCCCGATTATCCGGACCGTTTTCTGCGCCGCTATCTGAGCTTCAAGTCCGGCGAGCCCTTCTCCTACAGCCGACTGGGGCAGACCCAGCTCAACTTCAACAACTCGGAGAGGTTCAAGGAGATCATGGTCACCCCCCTCAGGGAGGAGGTCCGGGACCACGCCATCCCCGTCTCGGTGCAACTGAAGCAGAACTATCGCCGCAGCCTCAGGCCGGGGATCGGCTACGGAACCGACACCGGCGGCCGCTTCTCTCTCCGCTACCGTGATCTGAACATGCTGCAACGGGGGCACGAATACTTTGCCAACCTCTTCATTTCCCAGCGCTTGCAAGGCTTTGCCAGTGGCTACGTCATCCCCGACGCCGACGATATCCGCAGCTCTACTTCGCTGCAGCTGAATCTGCAGCGGGAAATCACCACCTATACCAGCAGGCTGGTGGCGCTGGAGCTGGACAAGAACCGCAGCTTCGGCAAGGGGGAACTGGGCACCGCCTATATCCGGATACAGCGGGAAGGCTTCACTATCGGCAGCCAGAATTCCAGTTCCAGATTGGTCCTGCCGGGCATCCGCTTCACCAAGGATCACTACGGCGATCGGGTCAGGCCCGAGAAGGGCTTTCGTTATTTTTTCGACCTGCGCGGTACCCATCAGCTGATCGGTTCCGATGTGGGACTGGTGCAATTCATCGCCGAGGGAAGTAATCTGATGCCGTTGCCGTGGCGATTATCCCTCCATACCCGTGCCAAGGTAGGCTTTACCCTCCTCAACGATCCAATGGCCGATCTGCCTGCGTCATTGCGCTTCTTTGCCGGGGGGGACCAGAGCGTCCGAGGCTATTCCTACAAGAGCCTCGGCCCCCGCGATGCCACAGGTCAGGTGGTGGGGGGGAAACACCTTCTGGTGGGAAGCGTGGAACTGGAACGGGCACTGTTCAAGGACTGGGGAGTTTCCCTCTTCTATGACGCGGGCAATGCCTTCAATACCTTCACTTCCGTCAAGATCTACCGGGGCGCCGGGATCGGGCTCCATTACTATACCAGGGTTGGTGCCCTCAACCTTTCCGTCGCCCGGCAACTGGGGGTCGACACCCCTGCCTTCCATATCCATTTCACCGTGGGAATCGAGCTGTGAGACGCGGAACCGCATATGGTCTGACGCTGCTCTTAGCCCTGCCGGCCGTGGCCGTTGTGGCGGCGGCCTTTTGGTTGCTCGGTACCACCGCTGGCGCCCGCTGGACATTGGAGAGCCTTTTCCGCTACTCCCCGTTAAAGATTTCCGCCGCCGCTGTGACGGGGCGGCTTTGGGATAACCTGCACCTGACGGGGGTTACGATGCACAGCGGCTTGAAGACTGCTGCTGTGGGCAGCCTTGAACTTGCCTGGCATCCGGTCTGGCTGGTAACGGGGCACCTGGTGGTCGAGGAGCTGACTCTTTCTGCTGTTGCCGTTCGTGACGAGACACCGACGGTCAAAAAGCCGTTGAATCTCAGCTGGCCGCGGCTGCCAGGACTGGCTGAGCTGGTGGACGTGGAGGTAAACCGGTTCCGCATCAACAATCTCAGCTATCGGCACCTGGGGGGCAAACCGGTACAGGTGCAGGAACTGGCAGGGGCAATTCTCTGGCGTGAGGGGATGCTGACGCTGCCGTCACTTGCCGTCGTTGCACCCGAGGGGCGGCTCGAGGGGGCGGTGGCGGTGGGATTGAAGCGCCCATCCCTGGCCATGGAACTGGGTATCATTCCGGCCAAGGCGGTGGCGGAAATGGATGAACTCTCACTTTCCGGCCGCCTTTTGCCCGGGCGGGCACCGGAGCAACTGGCGGGCAGGGTGGCCGTCACCGGCAGGTTGCGGGGTTATCCCCGACTGGAGCTACGGACCGAGCTGGGATTGGAGCGGCAGGCAATCAATCTGCGCCGCCTGAAGCTGACCAGACCGGGGAGGCGGGGCATCATCACCGGCGAAGGGAGCGTGAGCCTTGCCGTTGTGGAGCCCCAGGTGCGGCTGGCCCTTGCGGCCGACCGGCTGGATCTGTCCCGGGAGTTGAAGATGCCGACCGATCTTTCCGGCACCCTAAAGCTGACCGGAAGCAGCAGGGGATACCATGGCCACTTCCGTATGGACAATCGGGGAAAAGGATGGCGGGAGGCTTCCCTTGCCGCAACCTTCCGCGGCGGGGAGACCGGGATCAACCTGGCTCCCCTGCATGGCTCCATGGTTGGCGGCACCGTATCGGGAAATCTGGAGCTTGGCTGGGCTGGAGGCATCTCCGCCAAAGGACGCCTGCAGGGGCAAAAACTTGACCCGGCGCGGCTGGCAAAGGATTGGCAGGGAGAGGTGAATTTCGATGCCGCTATGGACGTGGCTTTACCAAAGGGGGGGCAACTGCAGGGGAAGGTCGATGTGACTCTGCTGCAAAGCCGTCTCCATGGTCAACCGCTTACCGGCGGGGCCAGGGGGAGTTTTTCCGGTAAAAACCTGCAGATAGCCAACCTGGACCTGCATGGCAGTGGCTTTGACCTGCATGGGGGGGGAGACCTGGCCCGGCGCTTCGATTTCAGTGCTGTGATTACCGATCTGTCGCGGCTGGTGCCGGATACGGCGGGAGAGGTGCGCCTCGCGGGATGGGGACTCTGGAGGAATGGGCGGGGAGCCGGGACCATCAGCGGCGCCGGCCGCCGACTTAAGGGGCGCGGCATGACTCTTGATGGGGTGCTGCTGGAAGGGAGCGTACCGTGGAGCAAGGACCCGCCGGTCCATCTGGTCGTTTTGTTGCAGAAGGCCGCCTATGGCGGGTTTCAGGCTGTCGCGATCAATCTGAGCATGGACGGCAGGCTTTCCGCTCACCGCCTCGGTCTGTCCATGACCGCCCCGGAAGCGAGCGTGGCGCTTGCCGTGGCCGGTGGCTACGGCAACGGTACCTGGCAGGGAACGATCGACCGTTTTTCCGGCCAGGACCGCATCGGTCCCTGGAACCTGCTTGCTCCGGCGGGGTTGCAAGTCAGCCGGACGAAGCTTTCCCTGGCACGTATGGCCCTTGTCGGTGCGGGGGGGGAGCGTCTGGAAGCGGCGGCGGAATTCAGGGCCGGTCCCGGGACGGGAAAGGTGGATCTGCAGTGGGATAAGATCGACCTGGACCGCATCACCCCCTGGCTGCAGGGGGTGCGGGTGGTGGGGGAGAGCCATGGCAAAGTGGCCCTCTCCCTTCTCCAGGAAAGCAGGCTTTTCTTCGCCATTGATGCGGGTGGAAGGGCAACGGTCACCCGGGAGGGGCGCACCATCATCATCAAGCGTGCCGACCTGCACGCGATCGGTGGCGAAAAGGGGATAGAGGCCGATGTTACCGTCAAGGGTGCCGAAGGTATACAGCTGGAGGGAAAAATTGCCACTGCCTCCCCGGCTTCGCTGGCCCTGCCGGACCAGGGGACCGTCGATCTGCACGGCAAGGTGGCCAATCTGGCCGTCCTGGAGCCGTGGATGAAGGGAAATATTAAGGTCGCCGGCGCCCTGGAAGGAACGGCAAAAGGCCGTTTCTTGCCGGAAAACCGCCTGGCCCTGGCGGGAGATGTGGCGCTCAGCGGGGGGAACCTCCATTGGCGCAAGCCGGAAGGAGAGGGAACCATGGCCCTCAAGGAGGCTGCCGTGAACTGGACCTGGCAGGGGAATACCCTGCGGGGGACCGTGGGGTTGACCCTGGGGGAATTTGGCCGGGCGCAGGGAAATTTCACACTGCCGGTACCGGCGGCATTTCCCGTTACCCCGGACCCACGGGGGGCCGTTTCGGCAAATCTATCGGGGCGTGTCCGCGAGCAGGGGCTCCTGTCGGCCATGTTGCCCGGACTGGTCCAGGAGACCCACGGGCTGGCGGCAATGGACCTGGGGGTGGGGGGCATCTGGCAGGAGCCGACACTTACCGGGACCTTGCAGCTTTCCCAGGCAGGGGCTTACCTCCCATCGGCGGGGATAAGGCTGGAGGATGTGGCCCTGGCTGCGAACCTGGACCGGGACCGGATAGGGGTGAGTCTCAGTGCCGCATCGGGCTCGGGCCGGCTCACCGGCGAGGGACTTGCCCAATTGCAGGGATGGCAGGTGGCGAGTTACCGGGGCACCATCAGTGGCGATCGTTTTCAGTTGCTCCATCTGCCGGAGCTGGAGGCCTCAGGTTCTCCCAGGCTCTCTTTCGAGGGGACGACGAGCAGGCTCGCTGTGCGGGGCGAGGTCCGCCTGCCGGTCCTCCTTGTGCATGGACAGCCTCCCAAGGCCAGCGTCCAGCCCAGCGAAGATGTGGTCCTGGAGGGGGCGCCGGCGGAGAAAAAGGCGCCACAGCTGGCCTTGGATGTCCAGGTCAGGGTTATTCTGGGGGACCGGGTGCTGGTCAAGGCGGCAGGGCTGGATGCCCAACTGGGGGGGAGCATGGACCTGCGCTTCACCCGGCTCGACACCATTGCCAGCACGGGGGAAATCAAGGTGGTCAAGGGGCGCTATAAGGCTTACGGGCTGGATCTGGCCATCGTCCGGGGGCGGATTTTCTATGCCGGCGGGCCGGTCAACGAGCCGCTGCTGGATGTCCTCGCCCTGCGCTCCGTTGGTGACGTGCGCGCCGGGGTCACGGTCACCGGTACCCCCCGGACGCCGGTCATAAAGCTTTACTCAGAACCTGCCATGCCGGACATGGACATTCTTGCCTACATGGTTCTGGGGCATCCGCTTGGGCAAAGCAGCGAACAGGCGGGGCTGGTGGCACAGGCGGCAGGGCTGCTCCTTTCCACGGGGCAATCGACGGTGCTCCAGGACCAGATCAAGAACCGCCTCGGGCTCAGTACCATCGAAATCGAGAGCGGGCAGCAGAACGCGGTGGCCCGCATGGGTTACAAGGCCATTCCCGTCACCCCCAGCGGCATGGCCCCCACCAAGGAGGCGGACACGGGAGTCTCCCAATCGATCCTCACCCTGGGCAAATACCTGACGCCGCAGCTCTACATCAGCTACGGGCGCTCCCTCTTCACCGGCGCCAATCTCTTCCGGCTCCGCTACGACATCTCCCGGCGCCTGCAGCTGGAAACGGAAACCGGCAGCGAGAGCGGCGCCGACCTCTACTATAAGATGAATTTCAACTAGTACGACTACATTTGCGCCATCCGCCGGCCGAATTCCTCCACCTTTTCCCAGTCGGTGAACTCGATAACCGCCTTGGGGTCGGTCGGGCCTTTGGTCATCCACATGATCAGCATGATCATGAACCGGTCGAGGGGCTTATAGCTGGGATAGTCGATCTTGCCGGCAAAAACTGCCAGTTCACGCGGCCTCCAGGATATGCGCCGGAGGAACTTCTGCAGGTAGGGGTTCTGTTCGGGGTCACTTTTTTCCGGTTTTCGGGCCACCACATTAACGGAGAAAAAGGCGTTGGGCCTGCTCTCCAGGCTGGAGCGGTTTTTTTCGATGAAGCGGGTGATGAGCGGGCTGTGCTTGCCGTAGCGGATGCTCGCCCCGACGATGATCTTGTCGAAGGAGGCAGGATCTAAGGTATCCGCCTCCTGAACCTTAGCCACCGTTACCCGGTGCCCCTGCTGTTCCATGACCTGCTGGAGGCGTGCGGCTATCTTTGTTGTCTGGCCGTCAGTGGTGGCGTAAACGATGAGGATATTCGCCATGGGTAGTATCCTTTCACGGCTGGAGCAGCGACGCCAACGCCTGGCGCAGGGTCTCCAGATCAAAGGGTTTTCGGATGAAGTGCGTACCTTCCGCCAGCAACCCGTGCGCGCCGGTCATCTCCGAAGAATATCCGGACATATAGAGTACGGGAACGCCGGGGAGGTATACCTCGATATTTCTGATCATCTGTTTGCAGTGCATGCCGGGCATGATCACATCGGTCAGGATCAGATCAATGGTTCTGTTGCCGGCGGCGCAAAAGGTGACGGCCTCTTCCGTGCCAGCCATTTCAAAGACCTGGTATCCTTGCGTCTCAAGCATCGTTTTTACTACCCGCCGGACCGCTTCATCATCCTCCACAAGGAGAACGGTGCTCGATTTTTTCCTCGTGCTGGCGGTTTCGGGAACAGCCGTGCCGGTCTCCGGTCCCTTTTCCCAGCGGGGAAAGCAGATGGTGAAGGTGGTGCCGCACCCCGGTTCGCTGCTGACATCGATGAAGCCGCGGTTCTGGCTGACGATGCCGTAGATGGTGGCCAGCCCCAGGCCAGTGCCCTTGCCCGCCTCCTTTGTGGTGAAGAACGGCTCGAAGATGTGGGTGAGGATCTCGGCGGACATGCCGCAACCGGTGTCGCTGATTTCCAGTTGCACATACTTCCCCGGTGCCGCCTGGGAATGCTGGAGACTCAGGTGCCGATCGATTAGGACATTGCTGGTGGCGAAACGGAGCGTCCCCCCGCGGGGCATGGCATCGCGGGCATTGACCGACAGGTTCATGACGATCTGGTCCACCTGCGTCGGGTCCAGCCTTGCCGGCCACAAGTCGGGTGCCAGTGCGAGATCCAGGATGATGTCTTCGCCGATCAGGCACCCAAGGCTCTTGCAGCCGATTTCGATCAACTCGTTGAGGTTGACCGTGCGGGGAACTATGATCTCCTTGCGGGAGAAGGCCAGCAATTGCCGGGTTATCTCCCGTGCCTGTTGAGCTGCCTTCATGACCCGCTGGAGCGTTTCCTCGACCACCTCCCACTGGGGCCGCCGGTGCTGTAACAGTTCCAGGTGTCCCATGATGACCGTCAGCTTGTTGTTGAAATCGTGGGCGACCCCTCCTGCCAGCCGGCCGACCGCTTCCATCTTCTGGGCGTGCTGAAGCTGGGCTTCCAACATCTTCTGCTGCGATATGTCACGGATGACCTGGATATCACCCACCGGCAGTCCATCATCGCCGATAAGCTTCAGTGCCGACAGCTCTCCTTCGAACCTGCTGCCGTCTTTTTTGCGGCAGGCAACTTCCCGAACCAGCGGCTCTAGGGCAATAGCCACGCCGTTCACGGCCTCGTGGCCAACCGGCGCAGTCCCGGCAAAGAGCAGCCGGCTGTCTGCCCCCTTGAGGTCCTCCAGTTCATAGCCGAAAATGGTGCGCAGAGCGGGCTGGTTCGCGTCCAGGACCATTCCCTGCAGATCGGTGATGATCACCACGTCGCGAAGGCTGTTGAACAGGTTACGGTAGCGGCGCTCGCTCTCCCGGATCTGCACCAGTTTATCGTCCAGCTTTTCCCGGAGACGTGAGTTGTAGGTTACCAGGTAATCCTCTTCACCCAGGTTGGCTTGACCCGGTTGTAAGGCCTTGTTCTTGGCGTGGGCGACAACATCCATGATGATCTGGAGAAAGACCTGGGGGGCAGCAGGTTTGAGGATGAAGCGGTCGGCGCCGAGGCCGAGGGCAAAGGCTTCGTCTTCTTCCGAGGTGTAGGTGGCCGTGTAGAAAACGAAGGGAATGCGGCGCAGCGTGATGTCGGCCCGCACCGCGCGGCAGAACTGGAAGCCGTCCATTTTCGGCATGAGGATGTCGGAAACGATCAGACCGAAGGAATCCTGCTTCAGCAGCGCCAAGGCCTCCTCTCCATTGCCGGCCATGGCAACACTAAAGCCGTTTCCCGTCAGGATAGCCTGAAGCAGGTAGAGGTTTTCGGCATTGTCATCGACAATAAGCACTTTCATAGGTCCGCTCCCCACGTGTTATCTCGTGCGTCAAGCCCTCACAAAAAGGCGCCGATCTCGTCCTTGATCGTGCCCGGATCGATAGGCTTCTCGATATAGCCGTTGCATCCTGCCGCCAGAAGCCGTTCCCGATCCCCTGACATGGCAAATGAGGTAACGGCGATGATCGGCACGGCGGTAATGCCTTCTTCCCGGATCCTTTTGGTGGTTTCCAGGCCGTCGATCCCGGGAAGCTGAATATCCATCAGGATCAGGTCGGGACGTTCCGCCACCGCCAGGGCGACCCCCTCTTCACCGGTCTTGGCCTGGACCACCTGATGTCCCATGGTGCCGATGATGAACGAGATCAGGTACATGTTCTTTTCATTGTCTTCCACAATAAGGATCTTCTTCATGCCCGCTCCTCCCTCTGCAACGGCACGGATACCGCAAAGGTGCTGCCTCTGCCGAATTCACTTTCCACCTGGATGCCGCCCCCTAGGAGGATCATCAGCTTCCTTGAAATATAGAGTCCGAGCCCGGTCCCTTCGTGTTTCGGCAAGTCCGCAGAGGTGATCTGACTGAAGTACTGGAACAGTTTTGACATATCCTCCGCCTTGATTCCCGGCCCCGAGTCGCGGACTGCGACTACCGCGCTGTCTGCATCGGTGCCGATCGCGATTCGCACCTCGCCCTCATCGGTGAATTTCACTGCATTTCCCACCAGATTGACCAGGACCTGCCTGATTCTCCGCATATCGCTCTCGATCCTCAGCCGCTCAGACCCTTCGACGATGAGTTTGAGGGATTTTCGGTCGGCGGTAACCCGGAAACTTTCGACGATGTCCCTGGTCAATGCCGCCAGGTCGAACGGCTCTATGGTCAGGGTGATCTTGCCTGCTTCGATTTTGCTCAGGTCGATGATATCGGTGATCAGTTCCAGCAGGTGCTGGGAACTTCCCTTAACCATGCTGAGCTGCTTGCGCTGCTCGTCGTTCAGCGTCCCGGCAAGCCCCTGGAGCAGAATGCCAGTGAAGCCGATGATGGAATTGAGGGGGGTCCGCAATTCATGGCTCATGGAGGCGATGAACATGGATTTGAGCTGGTCGAGCTCCTTCAGCTTCTCGTTGACCCCCTCCAGTTCCAGGTTTTTCTGCTCCAGTTGGGCCGTCCGCTCCCGCACCTTGTTGTCGAGGGTTTCATTGACGTTACGCAGCTGGTCTTCCATCTGCTTCATCTCGGTTACATCGGAGATGACGGCAATCCGGGCGTCATACCCCCAGTACTCGATGTCGTGGGACCGGACCATGATGGTCATGATCGATCCGTCTGCCTTGCGGTGGTGCCATTCCCCCACGTAGGCCAGCCCCTTGAGCCCTGCCGCCATCGTGGCAATCTTCTCCTTTTCCTCGTCCGGATAGAGATCGGTGAGGAGGAAGGACAGGGCTGCCTCCCGACTATAGCCGTAGTGGTTAACGAAGGCATCGTTCACCGCCAGCATTTCCAGGGTTCCCCGCTGATAAATGAGCATGGGCGCCGGGTTGTGTTCGAATAGGTGGCGATAGCGCTGCTCGCTTTCGGTCAGATCATTGTTGATCTTCTCCAACTGCCGGGTGCGGGCCTTCACCTGGGATTTCAACAGGACCGCTCCCGCCAGGCTGGTGATTAACGCCACACCCAGGACCAGGCCGAGAACATCCAGCCATACCGGCAGCTTGAATTGCACCTCCTCAGTGGTCCAGCGCCCCATTGAGGCGTAGTAGGCCGATTTGGGGTCCTTTTTCAAGGCGGCAAGGTCGCGATCTATGGCATCCAGGAGCGGCTGGTTGAGCCCTTTGTGAGCGGCAAAAAAGAATGGGGCAGGATCGAACATGACTGGGGTATCTTCAAGGCCATACTTTCTGCCGTTCATCAAGCCGTAGAAGCGGTTGGTGACCCCCGCATCGGCCCTGCCGTCGGCGATCATCTGAAAGCCGGTTTTGTAGTCCGGCACAGGGATAAGGGTAATCTTCAACGCGAAATTGCTGGCAAGTCTCCTGAACGTCTCCAGCTGGATGGTCTGCTCCAGGGCAACGACCCGTTTGCCGTTCAGATCCAGAAAAGACTGAATGCCGCTCCCTTTTCTGGCATAGACCTGGGACCAACCGTTAAGGACCGGGATGCGGTGAAAGGAATAAACCTTTTCCCGTTCGGCCGTGTAAGCCACATCGGGCATCAGGTCGATCTCCCCCTTTTCCAGGCGACTCAACCCTTCTCCCCAGGTGCCGTGCACGTAGTGCAGTTCCCATCCTTCGGTTTTAGCGATATGTTCGATGATGTCGATGAAGATCCCGGCGGGCTTGCCCGATTCGGCAGTGAAGACCTTGGGGGCGTTTTCATAGACGCCGACGGTCACGGTCTGTGCTTCGGCTCTAGCTGGGGGGGAAAAAAGGAGTGGAAAGAACAGCGCCATGGCTGCCAGGAGAACATGCAGGCAACGGATACTGTCCCTCATCGTTAACATACCGTGTGCTCCCTTCCCAGCGGCACATTTGTCACGATAACCCGGTCGTGGTGCGGCATCGATATTCAGCAACAGGTATCCAGCAAGTATGTCAATTAATAGCATACATTAATAATTAATGCCATGTTTTACTGTGGTGGCAGATTGAGCGGGATAGGTTTGGACGATGAACAAAAAAGGCCGGTGGAGTTTCCACCGGCCCATGTTCAGAAAGGTTACAGGATCAATACTTGACCGGCCCCCAGACGAAGCGGCCGGAATGATCGATGTATCCCTTCTTGCCATCGATTTCCACCAGCGCCAGACCATTGATGAAGGCATCGGCGCTGTCGAAGGCAGGCTTGATGGCGAATTTGCCGTTCTTGCCCATATAGCCCCATTTGTCGTCAGACTTGACCCTCGCCAGCCCTTCGGTGAAATCTTCCACCTCCTTGTATTGGGTGGGGACGACCTTCCTTCCGGTGGTGTCGATAAAGCCCCATCGGCCGTCGATCTTTACCTTTGCCATCCCTTCCCGGAAATTCCCCGCATCTTCGAATTCAAGGGGAATCCTTACCTTGCCGCCATGGTCCACAAAGCCCCACTTTTTCTTGCTCCTCACCTTGGCCAACCCTTCGGAAAACTCGTCGTTGTCGTCATAGACAGGGGCAACCACCACCCTGCCGCTCCGATCCATGAAGCCCCACAGATCCTTCACCTGGATCCGGGTCAACCCCTCCTCGAAACCGCCGCGCACGTCATCGTAGCGGGGAGGGATAACCTCTTTGCCCTGGCGGTTGATGAAGCCGATTTTGCCGTCCCGCTTGATTTCGTAAAGGGCTGTTCCTCCCTGCTTCTTCTGCTGTCCGCCAGAGGCCGGCAGCGTCAGGCAAAGCATGAGACAGGCAAGAGAAAAGATCAGGCTTTTCATGGGTGGACCTCCTGGGTGAATTGAATTAGTGTTATTCCCTTTTTATTTCGTGTCCCCGATAACGTCACAAAGGGCACTGGCGAAGCGTAGGAAGATAGTGTGCTGCTGATCAGCAGCTTTCCTGAGCCGTATTTTCTTTGCAAAGTCCTCGTTGACTGTACTTCCGCCATACGTTAGTATATGGTTTATGATTGCCTCGTTCCATGACAGCGAAACGCAAAAGATTTGGGATGGCCATTTTTCCCGTCGGCTACCAAACCAGATTCAGGCAGTGGCACGGCGGAAGCTACGTATGTTAAACAACGCCCGCCGAATTGACGATCTCCGTATCCCTCCACAGAATAGGCTGGAGAAGCTCTCTGGAGACCGTGACGGACAATGGAGCATAAGAATCAATGACCAGTGGCGGATTTGCTTTATGTGGAACGAAGGGACCGCCAGCCGTGTCGAAATTTGCGACTATCAATTGAGGTGACGCCATGAACAAGCTTCCAAATATTCACCCTGGAGAGGTCCTTCGGGAAGAATTCCTGATTCCGTTAGGGATAAGCCAGTATCGCTTGGCCAAAGAAATTGGAGTGCCGGAGCCAAGGATCTCCGCAATTTGTAATGGCAAGCGGGCCATCACTGCCGATACTGCCGTCCGACTTGCGCGCTTCTTTGGCACCAGTGCTGGTTTCTGGCTCGGTCTTCAGGCCGATTACGATACTGAGGAAATTGAAAATTCCGAGTCGGAAAGCCTTTCCTCCATTCACCAATGGAACGCTAATTCTCCTGCGTAAACTTTGCTAACGGTTCGAGGATGACCGGCGCGGCCTTATCGCGACCGATCTAGTCGTGTGTTGGGCATTATCTTGGCGTGATCGAAACTTTTTTAAAGGTGCTACCACCTTTTTTGGAAAAGCTGATGTACCCTATTGTGTTGTCATCTATCCAATATGGTGCAAAAGCATTACGATCACGACTCACTGTTGTAATTTTATATCGAAGAAAGTTTTCAATGGTTAGGACCTCAATTCCGTCAGTATCATTAAATACAATCTTCCTGAGTCGCGGGTGTGCTGCAAAATGAGATTCTCCTGCTGCCCCAATTTCTGTAATTTTCTTCTTTTTGCCAGTACGCAAATTGAATACTTCAATTACAGCACTTGCTTCAGCTTCTCCATCGGGCTGGTAAGCGACAAAGATCTCTTCTTTATCAAGCCAGCCATACCCATAAAAGGGGGATTTTGTTCTAAAAATTTCTTTGTATTTACCGTTGAAGCTGGCGAACAAGATTCTTCCCTGAACTACCGTTAGGATGTCCGCATGTGATTCTCTGGTCGCAGCTAAACAAACAAGAGTCACGAAAGTTAGCAGAATGAATTTTCCCACCGATAGCTTCTTCATTTTCTTCCCTTTGATTGCCCAACGGGGTGACAGAACAGCGGCGGTTTTTTAGGCCGCTGCTTCTGGCTGGTTATACCTTCGGGTGTAGCCTCACTTCTCTAATAAAGGGGGATAAGATGAAATGCAAATGCCATTCATGCGTAAATTACATGACTAGAGAAGAAGCCAATGAGTTGGTAATGCAGATGCAAACAGCTACTCAGCGTTGTTCTGCTCAGATTTCTTCGGCACGAGCCTTAGTAGAGGCTTCGACTCAGCTTTTATCCCAGTTAACGCGCGCAAGTGATCGTCATAAGCCTCAGAGTAGATGCCAACCGATTTTTTCATCTCTAGTAAATTTGCCAATTCTTCAACTACTTTGGCGTGTACTGAGGGGTTTGTTTCGGCAAGAGCCGAAAACAACCTAAGTTGCACAACCTCAAGTGCTCCGACCTTTTCAATGAGAGTTGCTATATGGTCGCTTTGAAATGTTAATTGATTGCTAAGTGCCTGTATTGACTCTAAAATGTTCAGAATTGGGTTGTCTGCCATTTGCTTTCTCCCTTTTGGGCAATTCCGCTCACTCGGAGCAGTTTTAGGTTCTTTTATTTTTCTTGGTATAACTAATTATTGACCAGTTTCCGTATACAAGTCATTGCCTATATAGTTAAGGTGCCAGGTTACCTATACTGGTAATATTCGCTCAGCGATATAGTTCTGCAAGCCTCTCGACTAGGGGGGTCCCGCGAATCAGGCCATAGCGCACGTACCACAGCTTTCTCTCTGCATCCCATCTCGCCCGCATGGCGCGCAGTTGCTGTCGCAGTTCCGTCTCGTCATAGGCGACATGCACCGGCACCAGGTCATCGTCCTTGAACCGGGGAGCCTGCAATGGTTTCTCGTCCACGATGATCTCAACCGTCTTCAGCTTAACGCCGCGCGTCTCATCGAAGCGATACCGCACGCAGACAAGCTTGTCGCCATATTGCTCGACCAGCCTTTTCGTGCCGTCCTGCCCAGGTTTCAGATGGGCATAGGCCTTCATCTCTCTCAACATGGACCCTCCATAACCCTGCCAGACAACGATCCGTGAAATCCTTCTACCATGTTGGATAACTATTTCCTATTAAAATTTATACAGTGACAGCTGGTATCTTGAGATGCCCATTTATCGTGCGGTCGTATTCATTGGATAGACAGAGGCAGTGGCATTGACATCCTTTCGTTTGCCGCCAGACTTTAATTGAATCATAGCGGCAGAGGAGGTCTGCGATGCGTCTATGTCTTTTGCTGGTGTTGGTGATGTTCATTTCCGGATGTGCCGGGGTCTTCAGCGATGAATCCTTGAACAGGGTGGAATGGGATGTGCCTTTTGCCGTGCTGCGCGTGCAGCCGGAGCAGTATCAGGGGCGCTATTTTCTGCTGGGCGGGGCGATTGTGGCGGTGCGGAACGATGAGCAGGGGAGTGAGCTGGAGGTGGCGCAGCTTTCGACCGACGACGATGGCCACATCAAGGACAATCCCACCTCGGGAGGGCGTTTCCTTGCCAGGAGCGGGGATTTCCTCGATCCCGCCATCTTTCGGCGGGGGATGCTGGTGAGCGTGGTGGGGCCGGTGGCGGGGAAGGAGGTCAGGGAACTTGCCGGGCGGGATTATCCCTATCCGGTATTGGCGATCCGGGAAATCCACCTCTGGCGGCCGGAGGAACGATACGGGGAACCGCGCTTTCATTTTGGCTTCGGCATCGGTACCTTCATCCATTAGCAGGTTGTTGAAAAACTGTTGCGGGTCCGATCTGCTGCGTTATCACTCGCTAAAAACCTCAGCGTACAGTGGGTACGCTTCGGCTTTTCGCTCGCTTAAGCCTTGCATCTCGGCCTCTTTAGGCCCTGTGGGTCCTCTCGACGTTTTTCAATAATCCGTTGGGATGATGGCCTTTTTTATCTGCTGCAGCAGGTCGTAGGTGATTCCCCAGAGCTGCCGCTCCTGGGGGCCGGGGATAGAGACTGCCGGATAGCTCCTCATGCGCCCTTTGAAGAGGAACCTGATCCGGGCGCGGCCGGCCGGGTTATCCAGGTCCCGGAGGGGAAACCAGAAGGCCTCGGCCACCTCTAGGGGGTCGGGGTGCAGTACCGGCTCATCCCGAAGTGCGTAAACGAAACAGGATACGACGATGTTCAAGCCCTTCGGGGCGAGGTCCTTGAGGCGACCCAGGTAGCGGGCGTCGGACAGATCAAGGCCGAGCTCTTCACGGGTCTCACGCTCGGCGGTATCCATGGGGCCGTTGTCGGCGCTTTCCGTTCTCCCCCCTGGCAGGCCGATCTGCCCCGACCAGAAGTCCTTTTCGTTGAGCGACCGCTGGATGAGCAGGACGCTCAGGCCGTCGAGTCGCTCGCGCAGGATCATGGCCACTGCTGCATGGGCGCGGTCGTCGGGCTTTACGGTCCGGGGACGATGACGGCCGAGCACGTGCTGAATCTGTTGGAACGGGTCCATGCCGTCTGCCCCCAGCCCGTGGTGGCGCTCCGGTCGTGATGAAATGGCCTGTATTTTCATTTTATAACTCTTTGCTTTCATGGCTATGTCCAAAAAAGGCCGGACCGGCATTGTGCCCGGTCCGGCCTCGTCATGCCGCATGTATTATTGCCCTACTTGGCGCAGCTCCCGTCGCAGAAGGGGGCGTTAGCGGTCTTGCCGCAGTTGCAGAGGTATACCTGCTGCTTCTCCTTGACTTCGAAGGACTTGGGGGCGCAGTCGGTTCCCTGGTGGGCGCCGTCACAGAAGGGTGTGGCGGCTTTCCCGCAGGTGCAGCGGTAGTAGGTCCCTGGTTCCAGTTCCAGTACGATGGGTCCTTTTGCTTGGGTCATAATTGCTTCTCTCCTTTTTCTCTAATTACTTCTTGATCATTTCAATTTCGAGGATGATGGCCACTTCTTCACCGACGGCTACCCCACCGGTCTCAAGGGCTGCATTATAGACCAGGCCGAAGTCCTTGCGGTTGATGGTGGTGGTAGCAGTGGTGCCGCGACGGAGGTTGCCCCAGGGATCTTTGCTCTCTTTGGTGAGGGGCTCGACGGTGAGCACGACAGGTCGGGTAACGCCGTGGAGGGTCAGGTTGCCGGTAACTTTAAGGTATTTCCCAGCTTTGGCCACTTTTTTGGAAACGAAGGTCATGGTCGGATACTTGGCAACATCGAAGAAATCGGCGCTGCGCAGGTGTTCGTCACGCTTGGCGACATTGGTGTTGACGGATGCGGTTTCGATGGTGACGTCAACCTTGGACTTGGTGATGTCCTTGTCGTTCAGCTCAAGGACGCCAGCTACCTTCTCAAAGCTCCCTTTGACGTTGGAAACCATCAGGTGGCGGACTTTGAACCCCACGTTGGAATGGTCGGCATCGATCTTCCAGCTGGAAGCCGATGCCATTGCCGGCAGGGACAGGGCGATGATTGCTGCGATGGATGTGATAATGCGTTTCATGGTTGTTTCTCCTTTTGGTGTTGTGTTGATGGTAAATGGTTTAATATTGAACTTATTACCTAAAAAATTTTTCCTGCTTATTTCTTTATGGGTACTGTCGGTGCGTTCCTCCTTCGTATCAATTTTCGGGGTGATACCAACGATGATTTAAAATCATATCGTTTGAACTTAAACTATATCTTTCTGAAACTGCTGTCAACGATTTTTTTTTGCCCGTGAAAAAACTCCTCGGTAGGGGGTTTCTGGAGAAAGAAAAGCAGTCGGGACGACGTCCGTTCGCTCTGTCACCGCAGCTGCGGACCTTGCGGTGCCGCCCTCGTAGTGCGTTCGTGGTGCCAAAACGGGCATCCTTTCCTTCGTTCAACGTACGGCGGGCGTCCGCTCGCCGCTGTGGCTCGTCACTCACTCCCGACGCCCCGACTGCTTTTCCTGGAAATGACCAAGAACAAAAAAATCGCCAACGGCTATACCAGGTCAGGGAGCCGCGGCAGTATTCCTGATGAAGGCGGTGACATCGCTACTAAGCCTGGAGAGGGCGGCGACATCCAGGTACATCATGTGGCCTCCCCGATAGCGGCGGGTGGTGAGGTTTTTGCGCAGTTCGGGAGTGAGTCCCAGGTGGTTCAGGGTGTATTCGGTGGAAAAATGGGGGGTGGCCAGGTCGAAGCAGCCCATGGCGACGAAGAGCTTCATGTGGGGGTTCTTGGTCATGGCTTCCCGCAGGTCGCTACTCGTGTCTGCGTAGGCGTTTTTCGCTTCCCAGTCCCACTTGCCGATCCCTCCCCCCAGGATGTAATACTCCTGGTCCGCTCGAAAGCCGAGCTCTTTACGGATGTAGTCGTTGAAAAGGGAGGTGTAGGGGGGGCGGATCGAGGCGACGGTGGGGTCGAAGCCGTGGGGGGAGGAAGGATCGGTATTGGCGGCGGTGAAGCGGCTGTCCATGGTGCCAGTCACCTGCTGCCGGTCGCGGAGAAGTTCCCGGACAAAGGTTCTGCTGTCGATGCGCAGGTTGAGGCTGTCGATGAAGGAAGGGCTCAGGCCGGTGAAGCGGGCAAGGCGGTCGGCGACCTCCGTTCGCTCCTTGGCTGGTAAATCGTCCCCCTTGGCCAGGGCGGTGAAATAGGCGCTTCCCGCCCAGGTTTCCGCCTCTTCCAGGAGAGCATCCAGCTCGGCGGCGGGGGCTGCCCCTTTCTTGTGGTACCAGGCGGTGGCGGCGTAGCTGGGTAGGTAGAGGGCATAGGGGAGATCGTTGCCCGGATCAAAGGAGACGGTCTGCATGTTCATGATGGCGGAAATGAGGATGGTGCCGTTCAGGGCAATGCCGTGCTCCAGGAGATAATTGGCGAGACCGGCGGCGCGGAAGGCGCCGTAGCTTTCCCCCACCAGGAACAGGGGGGAATCCCAGCGGTCGTAGCGCCCCAGGTAGAGGCGGATGAACTTGCCGACCCCCTCGATGTCCCCCTGGACGGAGGTGAATTTTTTGGCAAAATCGGGCTTGGTGGCCCGGCTGTACCCGGTACCGACCGGGTCGATGAAGACCAGATCGGCTTGGTCGAGCCAGGTATGCTCATTATCGGCGAGCCGGTAGGGGGGTGGGGGCATGGTGCCGTCCGGTCGCATCTGTACCCGTTTTGGGCCGGCGATGCCCAGGTGCAGCCAGACCGAGGCTGATCCGGGGCCGCCGTTGAAGATGAAGAGGAGCGGCCGGCGGATATCCGGCTGTTTCCTTTCGAGGGTATAGGCAATGAAAAAGATCCGGGCTTCGGTTTCACCGCTGTCGCCGGTCACCGGCAGATAGCCGGCGGTGGTGGTGTAGGCCAGCTCCTTTTTTCCGAGGGTGATCCGATGGCTGCTGACCACCGGTTTTTCCTCGACCGATTTCATCTCCTTCGGAGAGGCTTCCGTCGGAGAAGCCTCCTGATGCGCCCCTGCCGGACAGGGGGCGGCCGCAAGCATGGCAGCCATGAGGATAACGGAAAGGAACACGACCCACCTCCTCTGGGAAATGCTTAAGTTTAGCCTATTCATCCCTCCCGTGCGAACAAAAAACACCCTTCCTGTCTATTTTCTATGGATACCTGCTACCGCTCCCCCATTGATTCGGTCAGGGTCTTGCGCAGCGGCTTCAGAAGGTAATCCAGCACAGTCCGCTCACCAGTGCGGATATCCACCTGGGCGGTCATGCCGGGGAGGATATCCAGGCTCCTGCCTGTGGCGGTTCTGACCGGCTTGGCGTTCGTGGCCACATGGACCCGGTAGTAGGTTAGTTCTCCTGCCTTTCCCTCCTCCTTGATGGTGTCGGCGCTCACATAGGCAACCGTTCCGGCAACTGAACCGTAAATGGTGTAGTCGAAGGCATCGAAGCGGATCGTTGCCTTCAGTCCCGGTTTCACCAGGGCGATATCCGCCGGCCGGATTTTCGTCTCGACGATGAGCACATCGTCCAGGGGGACGATCTGCAGCAGTTCCTCGCCGGCGCGGAGCACTCCCCCCTGGGTGGTGATGCGCACATTCTTGACGATTCCCGCGACCGGCGACCGCATGACGCTGTCCGCCAGCTGCTGGGCGCGGGGAGTCCGTATCTGCTCGTTTTGGCCGATGTCATCCTCGGTCTTGGCCAGCTCGGCCCTGGCATCCTGGTAATACTTGTTCTTCCTGTTGATGAGCAGGGCTTCGGCATCGTTTAAGGCGCGCTCCGCCTTGATGACCTCGGCGCGGCTGACGTCGCCGGTCTTGGCCAGTTCCGCCACCAGCCGTGCATCCTCCCGGGCGAGGCTGACGGCAACCCCGAGGGTGCGCAGTTCCTCATCCAGGCTGTGGCGCTTCTGGGTGAAAAGGGCGTTCTGCACCGCCAGCAGCTCGGGGAAATGCCTCAGTCTGGTGGGAAATCGGATCGCCGGCGCTCCGGTTACCTCTGCCTGCAGCCGTGCCGCCTGGCCGTAGAGCGCGGCAAGCCGCGAATCGAGCTCCATGACCTGGGCGGCGAAGCGGGTCTGATCCAGCACGGCGAGCACCTGTCCAGCCTTCACCGGGTCTCCCTCCCGTACCCGCAGCGATTTGAGCACCCCTCCATCCACCGCCTGGATGACCTGGACCCTGCTGGTGGCGATGACGGTGCCTGCTCCCCGTGCCGTCTGGTCGATGCGGTAGCGGGACGCCCAGAAGCCTGTCGCGACTAGGGCGGCGATCAGGACCCACAGGATCAGGGAATGGCTGCCGAGAGCAGGCCTGCGCACGGAGTCGATTTTAGTCATGTCAGCTCTCCACCGCCTGCACCAGCCGCCGCCCCCGGCGCGGTTGCTGTTGCAGCACTTCTTCCGGCTTGCCGTCGGCCAGCACGCGGCCGCGCCCCATGAGGATCACCCGGTTGGCGAGCACCGCCAGCCTGGGTCTATGGGTGGCGATGAGAAGAATGTCGGTTGGACGCACCCGCTTCCTGATGGCCTCGATGATCCGGTTTTCGGCCTCCAGATCGAGGGAGGAGGTGGGTTCATCCAGCAGCCAGACCCGCGGCCGTGCCAGGAACAATCGGGCCAGCCCCACCAGCTGCCGCTGTCCCCCCGACAGTCCGGCGCCCCCTTCGCTGATCTCAAGATCCATGCTGCGCGGGCTGTCGGCGGCGATGCGGTCGATGCCGAGCAGTTGGGCCACCTCCAGCAATTTTCCGTCACTGGCTCCCCCTCCGAGAAGCAGGTTGCTCTTCAGCGTCCCCTTGAAAAGGTGGATGTCCTGGGGGAGGTAGCCGATCCGCTCGTTGATTACCTGGCTGTCCAGTTCCCAGATATCGGCCCCCCCAAGCCGCACCTGCCCTTCACTCGGCCGGTACAGCCCGGCCGCCACCGTGAGGAGGGTGGATTTGCCGCAGCCGTTGGGGCCCAGCAGGACTACCCGGTCCCCGGCGGTGAAATTGAGCTCCGGCAGCTGCAGGCGCATGACCGGCGAGTTCGGGTAAGCGAAACGGACTCCTTCCAAATCGAGCCGGTCGGGGAGAGTTTCGGGGACGAGCAGGCTTCCGTCCTCCGGGCGGCCCGTTTCCAGGGCCAGCAGCCGGTTGACCATGGCCAGGGATTCGCGGACGTGGTACCACTGCACCTGCAACTGGACCCCCTGGGCAATAGGAGCGATGACCCGCCCCCCGAGGATGGTACAGGCGATGAGCCCGCCGGTGGTCAGGTCTCCCGCCTCGATGCGTGTCGTCCCGACCACTATGGCCGCCACATAGGCCAGGGTGCCCAGGGTACCGGTGGTCGCCAGGGTGGTGCTGGTGATGGTCCTGCTTTGCAGCGCATGAGCCCCCATGGTTGCGGTGATGTTCCGCCACGATTCGGCAAAGCGCCAGCCGGCACCTGCTGCCTGGATCGTTTCCGCCCCCTGGATCATCTCCACCAGCAGCCCGTGGCGCTCGTGCCCCCGGGTGATCTCTTGGCGGGCAAGCCTGCGCAGCTGTTTCTGGGCAACCCATCCCCATACCAGGGCGATGACCAGCAGCACAAGGTAGACAACGCTTACCCTGCCGCCGATAGCGGCAATGAGACCAATGAACAGGAGGCAGAACGGCAGGTCGGCCAGGGCAAAGATGATGGTGGATGAGAAGAAACTGCGCGCCGGTTCAAGGCCGCTCATCTGGGCTGCCAGCGACCCCAGGCTGCGGGGACGTGCATCCAGCCGCAGCCCCATGACATGCTCGAACAGTTGCTGGGAGACCGCCAGGTCCACCTGCTTTGCCAGGGTGTCCACGATGCGTGCACGGATATGCTTCAGCGTCCAGTCCACCGCCACCACTATGGCCATGCCGACAACGAGCGCCGTCAGGGTCGCATAGGCCATGGTCGGCACCACCCGGTCATAGACCTGCATGGAAAAAAGTGAGCCGGCCACCGCCAGCAGGTTTACTGCGGCGGTGGCGACAATTACCTCCACCAGCCACCGTTTTTCCTGCAGCACCTCCTGCATCAGCAGCCGTGCCGCACCGCTTTCCAATGTCTCCTCAGCCGTGGAGTCGGCGGACTGTACCCGCAGCCACAGGACCGGCACATCTGCCAGCTCTGCCACCGGCACCGGTCCCGCGCTTTCCTTCTCTCCTGCAAGGGTTACCATGCGTCCACTGCCATGGGAGGCAATTTGCCATTCTCCCCCATGCCAGACCAGCACCGGCAGGTGCCGCCGGTCCAGTCGGCTCCAGCGCAGCTGGACAACCTGCACCCCATTTTTATGGACGGCCCGAAGGATGCCCATGAGGCGTTCCGCAGGGGGCATATCCGCATCCTCAGGTTGCATCGTGCTGCAAGCCTCGGCCAACGCCCCCTTCGGGACGGGCAAACCGTGCATGAGCAGCAGTTTTCCCAGCACCCCCGCCGTGATCGCCGTTGCCTGGGGGCCTTTCAAGCCATCCGAATTTGCCATGCCAGCATTCTCCATCATGGGCCGATCACCATCGAATCCAGTCTTCCAATCTGCACCGACAGGCGCAGGGTGTTTTCCTGCAGCGAGCTCCTGGTCTGTTCCAGGGCGAGGCGGGCATCGGAAAGCTCCCGCTGGGCGTTCAGCACATCCACCCAGGTCTTTCTCCCCGCGTCATACTGGCGCATGAAAGAAGCCAAGGTTTCCTCCGTTGCCGCCACCAGCAGCTCGTTGCTCTCCATAACGCTCTGCAGCGATGCCGTCACCGCCAGAAGGGTTTCGGCACGACGCCTGGCATCGGTGCGGGCTGTCTCCACATCCTTGCGGGCAGCATCGATGCGGGCTTCGACCGACTTGATCCGTTTCCATCCTGCCAGGCCGGCACCTTCCAGGCTACCTTCCAGAACAACCCCTGCCTTGGTGGTCACCGGCAAATCTCTTTTGCCGTCCCTCCCATAGATATTCTGGTCAAGGCGGGCGTAGAGGCTCGGCATCAGGTCGGCCCGGCGCAGCTCGACCTCGGTCCGCACCACCTCCACATCGGCCCGGCGCTGTTGGACGGTCGCCGAGGCTTCGACGATGCCCGTCGCAATCCCGGCGAAATCGGGCAGTACCAGGAGCCTGTCGGGGATGGGGAGCAGCGGGCCCGCCGGTTCCTGGGTCAGGGCCAGAAGGTCGGCCAGCGCCCGTTGCAGCTCCCCTTTTGTCTGCTCCCGCTGGGCAATGGCCATGGTCAGCCGGGCGCGTGCCAGGCGCACATCGGCTTCGGAGGCGATGCTGCCTGCCTGGCGGCGGGAGATGAGCCCCAGCAGCTTTTCGTGTTCGGCAACGTTCCGGTCGATGGCGGCCAGACGTCGGCTGAAGCCGATGAGCACTGCGTAGGCCGCTGCTGTATCCTCCATCAGCTGGCGCTGCAAGGCCAGGAGCGAGGCCCGTCCAGAACGAAGGCGCATGCCGGCCTGCTTGATGGCTCCGTCGATCCGCCCACCCACCCAAAGGGGCTGCTGGACACGGGCGAAGACCTGTGACTGATCGTCGGTCAAGGCCTGTGCCTGGAGGGACAGGGACGGGAGACGACGCGCCTTTTCCGATTGGAGCTCCAGGTCCAGGGCATTCAACTCGTTGAGCCTACTCTTGATGCTGGGATGGAGGGCAACGGCATTGCGGAGCGCCGCAAGGATTCCATCCGTGGGCGGCGTATCCTGGGCAAGGAGCGGCAGGGGCAGCAACGGGAGGCTGAGCGAGCAGACCAGCAGCGCGCGACACCATACAGCCATCAGGTAGCTCCGCTGGCGAGGTGATCGGAACCGTTTTCCGGGAAGTGGGGTCCGGTGTCGGTGCGCCCGGCAATCATCGCCGCCAGTTCTTCGGCTTCCCTTCTGTTTCCCAGCGTCTCTTCCACCGCCAGGAGATTCTCCAGCCATTGGCGGTGCATGGGGAGCAGTTCCACTGAACGGCGCATGGCTTTTCTCGCCTCGACCGCTTTCTGCTGCTGGAAGAGAGCTGCGCCGAGAAAATGATGGGCCGCTGCATGTGCCGGACGGGCCGCTGCCAGCGCCCGGAAGGAGCTTTCCGCTTCCCTGAATCTGCCTGCCTGAAGGTGCGCCATTCCATCGAGAAAGAGCCCTGCCGGCACGCGCGATAGGGGCAGGGGATCGGGCAGGGGGGGGATATCCGCCAGGGCGCTTTCCAGCGGCTCCAGGTGTTCTGCGTATCGCTTCCATTTTGCCTTCGAGGTGGTATACACCGGCTGGCGCACCTGCCAGACGGATGCGGTTTTCACCGGCCGGTCCAGCTGCCGGAAGGAGAGGACATCGTCTTCCCACGGCAGCCCCAGGTAATCGATGATCCGGCGCGCCCATCCCTCCACGTCCTCGACCAGGGCATCGTACTCCACCTCCAGGATCTGCCCGGGAAAGACCCGGTGCCAGTGGTCCATCAGACGCTGGTGATCGACCAGCTGTTCGCCGATCCAGGCCATGTCGTAGGCGAAGCCCATGCCGCTGAATTTGCAGGCATAGTCCGTGAAAAAATTGGAGACGGCCACGTCCCGCGGTTCGCGCCTGAGGTGCAGGATTGCCGCTTCGGGAAACAGCAGCTTGATCAGGCCGATGTGTTCGAAGTTGTGGGGGAGCTTGTCCACGATCCTTTCGGCTGTGGGGGCATAGCCCTGCAGTCGGGCCAGGTGTTTTGCGGCGAAGCGGCGGGATTCCTCTTTTCCCATATCGTCGATGCATTCGGGATAGGAGCGCCTCGTTCCAAGCTTCATCTCCCAGGCATTGAACGTGCGGATCAGCTCGGGAACAAGCGAGAGCTCGCCGGCACCGAATACCTTGCTGTGGCTCCCCAGGATCTGCTCCACGAGGGTCGTCCCGGAGCGGGGCATGCCGAGGACAAAAGTCGGGAGCCGGCTCCTTATGCCATAACCGGCACGGTTGGCCATGAACGCGGCGGAAAACCGCGCCATCTCCCTTTCCACCCTGGCCCGGTGCTGCTCGGGACGATAGGAGAGGTGTTCCTGTACTGCCCTGTTGGCTTCGGCCGCAAACTGCCAGGCCCTGTCATTGTCCTCCTTCTTTTCCCAAGCTGCCGCCAATGTAAAGAGCAGGTGGGACTGCAACGGTCCTTCCAGACTCGGCCTCCGTGCCGCCAGGGCCAATTGCTCCAGCACCTCCGTTTCCTCCGGCAACTCCCGGGCCTGGATCAGCTGGCTCCATCCTTGCAAAGGCGCGATTTCCTTCAGGCTTTTGTAAAGGGCGGTCGCCTCCTCGACGTGCCCCTGTTGCATCAGCAGGTTTCCCAGTCCCGTCAGGGCCGGCGCGAAACGGGGGGGTAGCGCCAGCGCTGCCCGGTAGGCTTCTTCGGCCTCAGTACGTCGATCCTGTTCTGCCAGGACGTGTGCATTGGCTGTCAAGGCATGGGCGCGGAGGGGGCCACCCACCCCCTCGGTCAGGGCAAGGGCCGTGTCGGCGGCTTCCCTGGCAGAGTTCACGCCAAGGTGGCGGCTGCTCAACATGGCCAGGCACGACCAGAGGCGGGCGTTGTCGGGTTCCTTTTCCAGCGCCCGCTTCAGCCAGTGGGCTGCCTCGCCGAATCGTCCCCGCACCTGTGCCAGTTCGGCCGCGAGTTCCATCAGCTCCGTTTCGTCGGGCTTATCCTCCAGCGCATCCATCAGCAGAAGCCATGCCTCCTCGTGCCGCCCGCAGGCGCCCAGCAGGTGCACCAACGCCGTAGTCGCTCCCCGGTCCCCCCGGTCGAAGGCCTGGCGCAGCACCGATTCGGCTTCTTCATGGCGCTCAAGGCGGAAGAGCGCTTCAACGCGGGAAAAGCGATAGAGACTTTCGTCCTTGCCGGCGAGGGGGGCTGTCCGATCCAAGGCTGCCAGCGCTTTTCCCGCCTCTCCCACTGCCAGGTATCCCCGCGCCAGGTTCAGCCAGGCTCCCCCGGATTCAGGCATTAGCTCCACCGCCCGTTCCAGCATGGGTAAGGCTTCCGGCAACTGCCTTGCAGCCAGCAGGCAAGCCCCCAGCCGGGCGGCAACGAGCGGATGTCTGCAGTCGTCTTCCCATGCCCGGTGGAGAAAGGGAATGGCGGTCTCCGGGGCACCCAGCTTGAACCAGGTGCTTCCCACGGCGAGCAGTGCCTCCAGGTCGTTCAGGTCTTCAGGGGCGGGAAATTCGGCAAGTGCCGCCAAGGCCTTTTGCCGCTCGTTTCCCATGGCTGCGGCAAGAGCCTGCAGTGCCCGCGTTGCCGGTTCTTCCGGCTGACTCGCGGCACTGTTTGTCCGATAGGCCTGCGGGAATGCCGGAACCTGTCCGGGGTATAAATCCCTGGAACCTGCCGTGAAAGGGGGAGCGGCACCGGTCATCAGGCGGGTCCCGCTCCCGAATCGACGAAGACCACCTGGTCGAAGTGATGGGCAAGGGCACCGGCATTGACGGCAATGGTCCCTTCCAGTGGCCCGGTTGCGGTGTACTGCAGGGACACCGTCCCTGTTCCCGGAGCCTCGTGACCGAACTTAAGTGAGCTTCCTGCCAGGAATACCCCGCTCTTGCCTCCGGTGCTGTAATTCCCGCCGCTGAAGCCATAGCCGTCGATCCGGCTGCCGGCCTGATGGATCGGTTGTGACGCGAGCACCCTGTCTCCGTTGCCGTGACCCAAGGCATCCATATCCACAACCAGCCGGTCGTCAGAGCCAAAGCCGCTGAAATCCAGGGGGGTCGTCGGGATGTCGTTCACATGGACAGTAACGGGATTGGCTGCCAGATCGCCTGTCAGATCGACGGCAGTCGTCTCCCCCGCATCCCTGCGCCCGTCGCCATTGGCGTCGATCCAGGCGCCGCTGCCATCAACGACCACGTTTTCCGGCCAGACAAAATCAACCAATCCACCATGGGGTGCGTTCGAGTTGAGTGTCTCCAGTACGCCCTCTTCATTGTTGCCCGTGTAACCGGGGAGGATGTGCCGAGCTTCGTTGAGGGCATTGCTCGAGTCGTTCCAGTAGACGAGTGCGCCCTGCCCTTTGTTCGCTCCCATGTCGGCAATACCCATTACGGCGTTGGCATTGGCAGGTAGCCCGTTGAAAGGGTTCGACAGCGGCGTTTCTCTGACAATAAGTCGTGCCGGGGAAGATCCGGCCGAATTGAAGGTATAACCGACCCTGATGGGGTTAAGGATATTGGTGATGGTGGTGAGGGCCGTGAGGCCGGCCAGGCGGGTGGCCGATCTGAGGACATTGTGCTGCCCCAGTGCCTGGACATCGAACTCGACCTTGTCGTCGGCGCCGAAGCCGGTCAGGTTGAGAGCGTTGAGGGGAACGTCGTTGAAATGTACCGTCACTCCTGCCGTGCCCCCCAGCTCCGCGCTTCCTCCGGCATCGAACAGCGCCAGGCGGTTTTCGCTGCTGTCACGGACGCCGTCGCCGTCGGTGTCGATGACGGCGCCGTCCCGTTCCACAACCACATGGATGACAGCCGGTTTTTCAGGAAGGTGGACGAAATCGACCACCTGCTGCAGCGGTACGCCTGAGGGGAGCCCGGATGCCAGTTGCCCTTCAATGGCGGTGGGGCCGTCATTGCTTTTGACGCGGAGGTTGCCTGCATTGTGCAGGGTCAGGCCTAGCCCTGCTGTCCTCGGCGGGGCAGCCAGGGCTTCATAGGTATTGTGGTTGAAATAGCGGGTTCCGGTGCCCAGTTCCTCCAGGCCGTTGTCGGTCTTGCCGCTATGGCTGGTGCCAAACGCGGCAAAGGCATCTAGTGTCCGGATATGGGGCCGGGTGAGGATCTGCAGACCCTGATGACCGTTATCGATGAATGCCTGCGCATCTATCTCGATCCGGTCGTCGGCGCCGAAACCGTTCAGGTCAATGGCCCCGCTGGGAATGTTGTTGTAATGGATGACTCCATGGACCGCCGCCAGGTCCACATTGCCCGTCCCCGGGGTTAAATCGGCCCGGATGCGGTCTTCCCCGTCCCGGATGCCGTTGGCGTTCAGGTCGAGCCATGCCCCAGAGGCTTCCACGACCACATGCTCCCTGACATCGGTGACGGTAACCGCCAGGTTCTGCACATCCGAGAGCCCCCCCCGGTCGGTGACTGCGACCTGAACGTCGTAGATGTTGTTGCCGTCGGCATCTGTCGGTTGTTCACGATCCGGGGAGGCCAGAAATGTCAGCACCCCCGTTTCTGGGTCGATGGCGAAAAGGGCCTGGTCGGCCCCGCCCGCGATGCTGAAGGTCCTGCCATCGCTTGCATCCACGTCGGTGGCGGTCACGGTGGTAACGGCTGTCTGGTTTTCGCTGACACTTGCGGCTGCGGTTGCCCCGCCGCCGTTACTGGTGATGACCGGCGCTTCGTTCATATCGGTGACGCCGACGGTTACCCTCTGTTCAATGGTGTGGACGTCGTCGTTGACGGCGACGGTGAAGCTGTAACTTGACTTGCTCTCGAAATCCGCGGGGTTAAGGAGAGTGACTGCTCCGGTGGCTGGATCCACATGGAGCAGTTCGGCATCTTCACCCGGTTTGAGGCTGTAGGTGATGCTGTCTCCCGCATCGGCATCGCTGGCTGTCGTCTGATAGATGACGGTGTCCGTGGGGGCGTTTTCGGCGACGGCGCCGCTGCTGCCGGAAGTGAAGACCGGGGCGTTGTCATTGAGATCTGTGACGCTGACAGTAATGGTTTTCTCGCTGCTGTTGACCCCATCTCCGGCAATGACCGTGAAGGTGTAGGAGCTCTTTGCCTCGAAATCGGCGCTGTTTTTGAGTGTGACTGCGCCGCTGCCTGGATCGATGCTGAGCAGGGAGGCGTCCCCTTCCGTCCCGAGGCTGTAAGTGATGGTGGTTCCGCTATCGGCGTCGCTGGCTGTTGCCTGGTAGATGACGGTGTCGGTGGGGGCGTTTTCTGCGACGATGCCGCTGCTGCCGGAGGTGATGACCGGGGCGTTGTCGTTGAGGTCGGTGAGGTTGATGGTTACCGTGCCCGTATCGCTTAACCTGCCGTCCGATGCCTGCACGGTGAGGGTGAATTTTTGGATGGTCTCGAAATCGAGCTTCGAGGCGTCGGCAACGGTGATTGCCCCACTGGCAGCATCTATGGCGAAGGCGCCGCTGTCGTTTCCGGCAATTATGGTGTAGGTAATCCTATCGCCGTCGGCGTCGGTAGCGGAAACCGTTTCTACCGTCGTACCTTTGGCGCTGTTTTCGGCAAGGGTAACGGCGTAGTTACCCAGGTTTGGTGCAGAGTTGGCGGGGGTGGACCCTGGGTTGGCAGGGCTGGACCCCGGGTTTGCGGGGCTAAACACCTCCGAGTCATTGCTGTGTATGCCCTGCGTCGAACCATCGCGGTCATTCCCTGAAAAAGCGAGGCCGATCCCCGTGGCTACTGCCGCCAGGCCGGCTCCCCCAAGCAGCCACCAGCTTCCGTTGCCACTGGACCGGTCTTCATCCTCATCGCCGGTCTTGGCCACATCGCTGCCGTGAGCAGGCCGTGTCTCTGCAGTCGCAGTCGGTTCCGGCGGGGCTGCAGTCACAGCGCCATCGACTCCATTTACTTCGACTGCCGCAACGGTGAGCTTCTTATCATCCTGGGGCTGGTCTTCAGGCTCGACGTTCCCGGGAGCCTTCCTGGCTATGGGCGGAGAAAATGCCTGCGTCCCTCCATCGCCCGGTGCACCTGGAATGGCACGATGTACCTTTTCCCCGGCGGCATAAGAGAACTTAGCCCCATCGCTGACAATTTTTTTTGCCATGACCATCCTCCTCAATTAGTGGGAAGTGCCAGGAGAGCCTGGCACAGCAGGCAATATGCTTGTCCGAGCCGGTTCACCCAAAGGTATGGGTAGTATGGGTGATATAAAAAGTAAAAAGTATTAGTTAGAAACTAATAATAAAGTGTTAGCACTAAATGTCAAAGGGAAAAATTTTAGAGGCGGCATGGGCCAAAGCTGCAGGTTAAAGAGGAGATCACTGCCGCGAGACCGCTTCAGCGCAGGCCACAGCGAGCATCAACCCTGAGCAGTTCCATGCGACGGCGCAACGATGCACCGCTTAATTCGCAAATGAGAGAGAGGCTGATGGTTCGATCAGTCTGTCCACTTTTTAATTCCTGTTTCTTCCTTGTCTGGCGGGGCAAACCGAACGATGAGCCATGAAGTGACCAGCGCTACGACGAGCACGGCTGCGGATGCGGCGGCATTCGCGAGCAGGTGCGGCTTGATGAGGAGAATGAGCCCGAGAAAGAACATCATCACCCCGGACAAAAGCTTGAGCACCCGCCCGTGCCGTTCGCTCAGCCTGCGGCTGCCGAGGGTGATGGCGAACAGGGCGACGATGCCGGCGAGGGGGATGACATAGACCAGGTTGTAGAGGGCCAGGTATAAATAATAAACCGGCATAGGCAGGGGCTGCAGGGTGAGTGCCCGCGTGTAGATCATGGGAAATCCGGCGGTACAGATCAGTTCGTAAAGGTTTGCGGTAAACGCCAGGAAGATGGTGGCGGCAAGCATGGCGGGCACCGACCCGGCGCGCATGATGTTGCGCATCCGCTCGAACAGCTTCGGTTTGACCTGCTCCGGAATTGTCAGGGAAATGCCGCGCTTGAAGAAAAAGTAATCCTTGATGTTGATGGTGGCGATGACGATCGCCACCGCCCCGGCAATGGCGGCAATATACTTCAGCCGCCCCACCAGCAGAAAGAAATTGAGCCAGGCAGCCATGAAGACGAAGTAGAGGAGACCGGAAAAGAGCACGAAAATGCCGCCGATGATCACCATCCGCTTGCGGGAATGGGCGTGCAGCAAAAGCGAGAGGAGGAAAAAGAGCACGAAGAAGGCGCACGGGTTGAAGCTGTCGAGCCCGGCAATGACAAGGGTCAGCACCGGCAGTGACAGCCGGGAGGTCTGGACCGAACCGAGGAGCGGCAGCGAGATGATGTCCCCTGGATCGGAGATGCTATCCTGGATCGACTGCTCTGGGGCAGCGCCGTAGGCGGTGCCTTCCTCAAGCACCATGCCAGCTGGCGCCGGCGCGGCAACAGCCTGGCCGAGCAGGAAAACGATCACCGCCAGGACAGCAAAGCAACCGAAGGCTACCGGGCCCGGTGGCGGCCGCCGACGTGTCATGGGCGACCCATGGAGCATGAGCACTCGTTACTGCTCCGGGTTCTCACAGACAGGGCAGTGCGCCTCGCCGCTTTCCCTGTCCACGTCCAGCCTTTCCCCGCACACCTCACAGTTGACGGAGGGGATCGCTTCCTTTCTCCGCTTCCGGTACCTCTCGCCGAACCTTTTCAAGATCCCCATAATTGGCGCTCCTCCGGTAATCGAAAAATGATCTGCCAAGATGCATATCAAAAGTTTCCCACAGGATGAAGAATGCTCAAGGGGCTTTTTCGATGGATGCGCGTGGGGCTGACAGTCGACGAGATCGAGAGCCCTGGGCGCACCGGCATTTGTATCGGCAATTCTGGGATCGATAAGGAACTGCGACATATTGTGACGCACATCTCTGCTAAGCTGCGCCCAAAAATCCGCGGGGGACTGCCATGGCAGCAACTATTGATCTGATGGACAAACTGAAGACCCTTGCCGAGGGGGCGAAGTACGATGTTTCCTGCGCTTCCAGCGGCAGTCACCGCCGCAACCGGGACGGCATCGGCAATGCCGCCTCCTGCGGCATCTGCCATTCCTGGACCGCTGACGGCCGCTGTGTTTCTCTGCTGAAGATCCTCATGACCAACTGCTGCGTCTACGACTGCGCTTACTGCGTCAACAGGCGGAGCAACGACATCCCCCGCACCGGCCTGACCCCCGCAGAGGTGGCGGAACTGACCATCGGCTTCTATCGGCGCAATTATATCGAGGGGCTCTTTCTCAGCAGTGGCGTGGTCGGCTCTCCAGACCGGACCATGGAACTGCTCATCGCGGCGGTGCGGACCCTGCGCCATGCGTATCGCTTCAACGGTTACATCCATTTGAAAGTGGTTCCTGGCGCCGACCCGCTTCTGGTGCAGCAAGCCGGACTGGTGGCCGACCGGGTGAGCGTCAACCTTGAGCTGCCGACCCGGAAGAGCCTGGCCCTGTTGGCGCCGGATAAGAGCCGGGAGGCGGTGGTGGAACCCATGCGCCAGATCAGCAGCCTCATCGTCGCCAACCGGGCGGAGCGCAAGGAGTCGCGCAAAGTATCACATTTTGCCCCGGCCGGGCAGAGCACCCAGTTGATCGTCGGCGCCAGCGGCGAGAGCGACCGGCAAATCGTTACCCTGTCAGAGCAGCTCTACGGGAAGATGGACCTGAAACGGGTCTACTATTCAGCCTACATCCCGGTGAACGATGATCGGCGGCTCCCCGCCCGGCCTCTGTCGCCGCTGCGGCGGGAGCACCGTCTCTATCAGGCCGACTGGCTGCTCCGCTATTACGGCTTCAGTGCCCATGAACTGCTGGACGAGCAGTGCCCCAACCTGGAGAGCGACCTCGACCCCAAGACCGGCTGGGCACTCCGTCACCAGGAGCTGTTTCCGGTTGAGGTCAATCGGGCGGAGTATGGTGTGCTGCTCCGGGTACCGGGAGTCGGAGTACGTTCGGCGCAACGGATCGTCGCTGCCCGACGGCAGGGGAGCCTTCGGCTGGATGATCTTCCCCTGCTGGGGGTGGTAATGAAGCGAGCCCGCTACTTCCTCACCGCCCGGGGGCGCTACGCCGGCGACTGTTCCCCGGGGAGCACCATGCTCCGCAGCCGGCTCATTGCGGCACCGGCAAAACGGGATCATGGCCAGCTGTCGCTGCCTTTTGCCCGAGAACTAGCTGTGGAAGCCATAGCCACCGTCATTAGCGGCGAATTCTGATGGGGGGGGACTACTGTTACGACGGCAGCGATGTGGGGCTGCTGACCCTGCTGGCCGACATCATCCCCCGTAGGGTCGAACCCCGCAGCATCGGTGTAGAGCAGCCGCAGCAGAAGGATCTTTTTACCGCACCCGTTACTGTGACCACCGATCCGGAGCTGGCGGAGCGGTTCAGGGTCGAACTCTTCCGCCGGCTGACACCGCTTTCCCTGGAGCAGCTGCGCCGGGCCTGGTACGCCGATCATCCCGGGCGGGAGCTGATGATCTGCCGCTTTTTGCTGCTGGTCTGGCGGGAAGGGGGGCGGGCAGGGACCATGCTGGCTAATCCCCATGTGGCGCCTTTTTGGAAACTGGCGCAGCAGGTGGGACGAGAGGCTCATCGCTACCTGGGCTTCGTTCGCTTCCGGGAAACCACCAGTGGCTACTATTATGCTTCCCTGGCGCCCGACCACCGAGTCCTTTCCCTCATTGCCGGCCATTTTGCCGACCGCTTCCGGGACCAGCACTGGGTGATCCACGACCTGCGCCATGGAGAAGGGATCGTCTACGATTGCACGCGGCGGCGTTGGCTGCTCCTCCCCATGTTGGCCGAAGGTGATCCGGAGCTGACTCCGGCGGAGGAAACGTTCCAGAGGCTTTGGCGCAAGTATTTCGCCGTGCTGGCCATTGGGGAGCGGGAGAATCTCTCCCTGCAGCAGGGGAAGGTGCCGCTCAAGGTGCGGCCATGGCTGATGGAATTTTCTGAGTAGAGAGCCCGCGGGTCGAAGGATCTGGAACTGCAGCTGAAGTGGCTAAGACGGCCGTTTACCGTCTTGGGCAGGGAAAACTTATATTTCAAGACCTGACCCCCTATAAAAAGAGCTGGGGAATTTTTGATTGACAGGGGACAGGAGCGAGACTATAAAAGAATGAACGTTCATTCTGTAGGGGATATGTAAATGGAAAAATGTGACAAAAAGGAAACCATCATACAGGCGGCGCTCGAACTGGTTGCCGAACAGGGGTTCCACGGTGCTCCGATGGCGATGATCGCCGAGAAGGCGGGGGTCGGAGCCGGCACCATCTACCGTTATTTCGACTGCAAGGATACCTTGATCAAGGAAGTATACCGGATCGTCGAGGAACGATTCGTCGCGGCGCTCATGGAGGGATACCCTGAGAAGGGCTCGGTGCGGGAGCGGTTTCTCCATATGGGGGCGGTGCTGGTCAGGCATCTCATCCAGGCTCCGTTGGAACTGCGCTTCATCGAGCAGTTTCACAATTCTCCTTACGGTGTGATCCACCGTCGGGAGAAGCTTTTCGGCGACAAGGAAAAGGACATCATCAGGGAGCTTTTCGACGAGGCCAGGCAGCAGCAGATTTTCAAGGACCTGGATCTCTCCATATTGTTCGCCCTCTCATTCGGGCCGCTGGTGGACGTGAGCAGGGATCACATCCTGGGGTTCATCAACCTCTCCGATCAATTGATCGAGCAGACGGTCGGTGCCTGCTGGGATGCGGTACGACGCTGAACAAAGAATGAACGTTCATTTATTTTTATGCGGAGTCGCAAATGCTTGCCAAGATTTTTCTTCTCTTACTTGCCGCCTTGTGGGGCTTGATTATAATCATCGCCTTCACCCGGCGCAAATGAACCTGCCGCTGCAGCCGCGCTTGGAGCGGTTGTATTAAACAAAATCATACGAGGTGTTTCAATGCAGATCACGAAGAGAGCACAGTTCATTGCCACCATGGCCATTATCAGTGGATTCATGCTGCTGTCCGGGTGCGGGAAAAAGCAACCGGCCGGGCCGGCCAAGATGGGTCCCCCCGAAGTGGGGGTCATCGAGGTTAAGCCCCAGCGCGTGGCTCTGACGACAGAGGTGCCGGGCCGGACTTCGCCATTCCTTATTGCCGAGGTCAGACCCCAGGTGAGCGGCATTATCCAGAAGCGGATCTTTGAAGAAGGTACTGATGTGAAGGCCGGGCAGGTGCTATACTTGATCGATGCTGCCCCCTATCAGGCGGCGTACGCCAGTGCCAAGGCCGCTGAAGCTCGTGCAGAAGCGAACCTGGTCCCGGCCAGGCTCAAGGAGGAACGCTTCCGGGAGCTGGTGAAGATCAAGGCTGTGAGCCAGCAGGATTACGATAATGCCTATGCCTCGCTGAAACAGGCTGAAGCTGAAGTTGCCGCCGGCAAGGCAGCGGTAGACACCGCCCGCATCAACCTGGCGTACACCAAAATCACCGCACCCATTTCCGGCCGCATCGGCCGTTCAGCCGTTACCAACGGTGCCCTGGTGACCGCCAATCAGCCTGCGGCCCTGGCAACCATCCAGCAGTTGAACTCCATCTATGTGGATGTAACCCAGTCCAACAGTGAAATCCTGCGGCTCAAACGGAGCCTGGCCAGCGGCCTCCTGAAACGGGACAGGGCTAACCAGGCCCGAGTCAAACTGCTTCTCGAAGATGGGACTCCCTATCCGCTGACGGGAACGCTGAAGTTTTCCGAGGTGAGTGTCGACCAGAGCACCGGGTCGGTCACCATGCGGGCGGTTTTCCCCAATCCGCAGCAGGTTCTCCTCCCCGGCATGTTCGTCCGGGCCATTCTGGAAGAAGGCATCAACGAGCAGGCCGTCATGGTGCCCCAGCGCGGCGTGACTCGCGATCCCATGGGGAATGCCATGGTCTTCGTGGTTGGCGCCGGAGAAAAGGTGGAGCCGCGGGTCATCAAGGTTTCCCGGACGGTGGCGGACAGCTGGCTGGTCAGCGATGGCTTGAAGACGGGGGACCGCATTATTTTGGAAGGTATCCAGAAGGCTCGCCCGGGCACGCTCGTCAAAGCGGTTGCCTTTGTGCCCAAGCCTGATGCCACACCCGTTTTGCAATCGGCTGCCGCAACCTCCGTCAAGAAATAGAATTGCCCATGGGAATTCGCACCATCCATTTTTGCTGCGCAAACTAGCTAAGGAGCTTCTACTATGTTGTCGAAGTTTTTCATAAACAGACCCATCTTCGCCTGGGTCATCGCCATCATGGTGATGCTGGCCGGGCTGCTGGCGATCAAGACCCTGCCCGTTTCCCAGTATCCGCCGATCGCGCCGCCCCAGATTACCATCAACGCCATGTATCCGGGCGCCTCGGCCCAGACCGTCCAGGATACGGTCACCCAGGTGATCGAGCAGAAGCTGAACGGTATCGACAACCTGATCTACATGTCCTCCACCAGCGATTCGGCGGGGGCCGTGGGCATCAACCTGACCTTCAAGGCGGGAACCGATCCCAACATCGCCCAGGTGCAGGTACAGAACAAGCTGCAGCTGGCAACGCCGCTTTTGCCGCAGATTGTGCAGAAGCAGGGCATTCAGGTGGTCAAATCGACCAAGAACTTCCTCATGATCGTCGGGGTAACGTCGGAAGACGGCTCCATGGACCGCCCGGCCCTCACCGACTACCTGGTCGCCAATGTCCAGGACATCATCAGCCGGACGGAAGGGGTCGGCGAGTTGACCGTCTTTGGTTCCCAGAATGCCATGCGGATCTGGGTGAATCCGGCCAAGCTCAACAACTACCGTCTCACCACCAGTGATGTTATTGCAGCGATTCAGGCCCAGAATGCCCAGGTTTCTGCCGGTCAGTTCGGCGGAAACCCGGCACCGGCCGGGCAGCAGCTGAATGCCACGATCACCGCGCGGACCCTGCTTCAGACCCCGGAGCAGTTCGACGACATCATCCTCCGCACCAATCCGGACGGTTCGGCCGTCAGGCTGAAGGACGTAGCCGAATGTAAGGTTGGCACCGAGAACTACGACATCGAAGCACGCTACAAAGGCAAACCCATGGGGGGGATGGCCATCAGGCTGGCAGCGGGGGCCAACGCCCTCGACACCGCCGAGCGAGTCAAGGTCAAGATGGCCGAATTGTCCAACTACTTCCCTCACGGGATGAAGGTCGTCTACCCCTACGACACCACCCCCTTCGTCAAGATCTCGCTGAATGAGGTGGTGCATACCCTGATCGAGGCGGTCTTCCTGGTCTTCATCATCATGTTCATCTTCCTGCAGAACATTCGGGCGACACTCATTCCGACCATCGCCGTCCCGGTCGTCCTGCTCGGCACCATGGGAACGCTGTCCATCGCCGGCTTCTCCATCAACACCCTCACCATGTTCGCCCTGGTCATCGTCATCGGCCTTCTGGTGGACGATGCCATCGTTGTCGTAGAAAACGTGGAGAGGATCATGTCCGAGGAGGGGCTTTCCCCCCACGACGCGACCATCAAGTCCATGGGACAGATCACCAGTGCCCTGGTGGGCATCGCCACGGTCCTCACTGCCGTCTTCCTGCCCATGGCCTTTTTCGGCGGCTCCACCGGCGTCATCTACCGCCAGTTCTCCATCACCATCATCTCGGCTATGATCCTCTCGGTGTTGGTCGCGATGATCCTTACCCCGGCCCTCTGCTCAACGCTGCTCAAGCCAGTGCCGAAGGGCCATGAGCCGGGAGAATACGGCTGGTTCCGGGGATTCTTTCACCGGTTCAATCAGGTTTTTGACTGGGGACGGGGCAAATATGAAGGGATCGTCGGGCGCTCCTTCGGCAAGCCGGTCCGCTACCTGATTCTCTACGGAGGCATCGTCGCCGCCATGGCCTTCTTCTTTCTCCATCTGCCGACGGCGTTTCTCCCCGACGAGGACCAGGGCTTCATCATCTGTCAGGTCCAGCTTCCTGCCGGAGCCACCCAGGAACGGACCATGAAGGTCATCGAGCAGCTGGAACACCATTTTCTGGAGAATGAGAAAAAATCGGTCGAGGCGATTATCACTGTTGCCGGCTTCAGTTTTGCCGGCCGTGGCCAGAACATGGGGCTTGCCTTTGTCAGGCTGAAAGACTGGGAACTGCGCAAAACTCCCGACCTGAAAGCACCGGCAGTGGCCGGTCGCGCCATGGCGGCGTTTTCCAAATTCCGCGATGGTCTCGCCTTCGCTTTTTCGCCACCGGCTGTTGTCGAGCTGGGACAGGCGAACGGTTTCGACTTCCAGCTGCAGGATCGCGGCGGCCTGGGACATGAGAAGCTGATGGAGGCGCGAGGCCAGCTTCTTGGCATGGCCATGAAGAATCCCAAGCTGATTGCGGTGCGCCCCAACGGGCAGGAGGATTCACCACAGTTCAAACTGGACATCGATGATGTACGTGCCGGTGCTCTCGGAGTTAATCTGGCTGACGTCAACAACGTGCTTGCCACTGCCTGGGGAAGCGCATACGTCAACGACTTCATCCAAAACGGTCGCGTCAAGAAGGTCTATCTTCAGGCCGATCCCAAATCACGGATGCTGCCGGAAGACATCAACGGCTGGTATGTGCGCAACAACCAGGGAGAGATGGTACCTTTTTCCGCTTTCGCCACTCCCCGCTGGCAGTACGGTTCTCCCCGCCTTGAGCGTTACAATGGCATCCCCTCGGCTGAAATCATGGGGCAGGCAGCGCCAGGGGTAAGCACCGGTGAGGCAATGGCGGAGATGGAAAAGATGGTTTCCAAGCTGCCGCCGGGCATCGGTTATGAGTGGACCGGCCTCTCCTATGAAGAGAAGGCGGCGGGGAAACAGGCACCAGCGCTCTATGCCATTTCGTTGCTGGTGGTATTCCTGGCCGTGGCGGCGCTCTATGAGAGCTGGACCATTCCCTTCGTCAACCTGCTCATGCTGCCGCTGGGCCTTGTCGGGGCCGTCACTGCCGTTAAGTTGCGCATGCTCCCCAACGACGTCTATCTTCAGATCGGCCTTCTGACAACCGTCGGCCTTTCCACGAAGAACGCGATTCTCATCATCCAGTTCATCAAGGAACAGATGCGCCAGGGGCATGAATTGATGGAGGCGACCCTGGCGGCGGTGAAGATCAGGCTCCGCCCGGTCATCATGACCTCGTTGGCCTTCTTCTTCGGCACCTTGCCTCTGGCGCTGACCAAGGGGGCAGGGGCTGCAGCCCAGAATGCCATCGGTACCGCCGTGACAGGGGGGCTTCTTTCCGCTACCTTCATCGACTTGATCTTTATTCCGTTTTTCTTTGTGCTGGTTTCCCGCATCTTTGCCAGAAAGAAACAGCCTGCCGTGCAACCAGCCGCTGCCGAAGTTTTACCAGAGGTGGAATGATATGAAACAGTTGAAAAAATCCCTTTTCCTGGTGCTGGGATTATTACTTGGCCTGAATGGTTGTACCACCATGGCCCCGAAATACACCCAGCCCGCCGCGCCGGTGCCCAATGCCTGGCCTGCCGGCCCTGCCTACAAAACGGAAGCGGCTAAGCCTGGGCAGAAGCCTCTGGCCGAAATTCCGTGGCAGGAATTTTTCGTCGATCCACAGCTACAGAAGCTGATTGCACTTTCCCTGGACAACAACCGCGACCTGCGCGTTGCTGTGCTCAATATGGAGCGGTTCCAGGCCCAGTACCAGATCAGGCGCGCCGACCTCTTTCCCAGTGTGGATGCCAGTGCAGGAGCCGCCTATCAGCGGGTTCCCGAGGATCTCTCCGCCACCGGCCAGGCGAAGACCATTCACCAATACGACGTCGGGCTGGGAGTCAGCTCATATGAACTCGACCTCTTCGGTCGGGTGCGAAGCCTGAAGGATCAGGCCCTCGAACAGTATCTGGCCACGGAGCAGGCCAGGCGCAGCGTACAGATCACCCTCGTATCCCAGGTGGCTACCGCCTATCTGACCCTGGCATCGGACCTGGAGCGACTGCAGCTGGCCAAGGACACCTTGGCCAACCAGCAGGAATCCTACAAGCTGACCAAGAGCCGTTTCGATTCCGGTGTCTCCTCGGCCTTGGATCTGCAACAGGCCCAGACCAGCGTCGATGCTGCACGGGTGGATATCGCCCGTTACACTGCTCTGATAGCCCAGGACCAAAACGCCCTGAGCCTGGTGGTCGGAGCATCGGTGCCGGCGGACCTGCTGCCCCAGTCTCTTTCCGAAAATCTCACTGCCTTGAAGGACGTGGCTCCCGGCCTGCCCTCAGATGTTCTCCTCAACCGACCGGACATCCTCCAGGCCGAATTCCTGCTCAAAGGAGCCAATGCCAACATCGGTGCAGCGCGGGCAGCTTTCTTCCCCCGCATTACCCTGACCTCCAGCGTCGGTTTCGGCAGCGATGAGTTGGCCGGGCTCTTCACGGGGGGAAATTTCACCTGGAGTTTTGCACCGCGGATCTCCGTGCCGATCTTCGAGGGTGGACGCAATCGTGCCAACCTGAAAGTGGCGGAAGTGGACCGGGATATCGCCGTGGCCCAGTATGAAAAGGCCATCCAGATCGCCTTCCGCGAAGTGGCAGACGCCCTTGCCCAGCGTGGAACCATCGATGAGCAGGTGGCGGCACAACAGTCCCTTACCGATGCCACTGCCGAAAGTTTCCGCCTTTCCCAGGCCCGTTACGAAAGAGGGGTCGACAGCTACCTGAATGTCCTCGATTCGCAGCGTTCTCTGTATGCGGCCCAACAGAACCTGATCAGCGCCCGGTTGATAAGGCTCAGCAACATGGTTGCCCTTTACAAGGTATTGGGAGGCGGGAGCAGATAGGATAATACAGCTTGCCGAAACAAAATGGTCCGTCGGAGATATTCCGACGGACCATTTTTGTTTCAGGAGCGCTTATTCGGTGAAAATTCGCCTTGACAGTTAAAATAGAGTTAGTTTAATATTAAATTATATCGAAGAATTAAAAGGATCCCCATGCAGAAAAAAAACAATTCCTCTTTTCGTGCCTTGAATACCTATACCAAGCTAATGCGGGCTGCAGAATCAGTTACCGTTCGAGTCAACCGCTTTATGTCGGCTGCGGACCTGACCATCAGTCAGTTTGGTGTTCTTGAGGCATTGTATCACAAGGGTCCGCTGTGTCAGCGTGACCTGGCAGCAAAGATTCTGAAAAGCACCGGCAATATCACCATGGTCATTGATAACCTGGAAAAGCGCCACCTTGTCAGGCGGGAGCGGGATACCGAAGACAGACGCTATCTGACAGTTCATTTAACGGATGGAGGGGAAAAACTGATCGCCCAGGTCTTTACTGCAGTAGAAGCAGCTATCGTCAAAGAAATGTCGGAATTGACCGAAAAGGAACAGGAACAACTGGGGGTGCTGTGTAAAAAGCTCGGTTTAAAAGAAGGGGCAAGTAGCAAGGGAAGAGAAAATTTGTCAAAGTAGTCTAATTTAAAACAGCATGAACTTAAAGCCAAGGTGGCAATATAGTAGGACAATTGATAGCGGCAAAGACACAAAAAGGGGTGGCTGATTAGCCATCCCTTTTTGTTTTCAGAGCTGATTCGTAAGGAAGGGATCACCCTTCCTTTTTCCCTTCGTCATCTTTGCGAGGTTTGATTTCTATTTCGTCCTTGCCTTCGGACGCGCGCTTGAAGTTCTTGATGCTTTTGCCCAATGCGCTGCCGATCTCCGGCAGTTTGCCCGCTCCGAATATGACCATGACTATTACCAGGATGACAATGAGTTCCGGCATGCCGAATCCAAACATAAATCCTCCATATATGCGCAAAATTTCTGCAAGTATTGCATTGCATCGGCAAAAAATCAAGCTATTACCTGCTTTGTGGCCTCGCCTGTCGCGAAACGAAATTAATTGCACATTAATTTTGAGATCGGTATATTAATTGACAGTAAAAAAAGAGGGCAAGCACGTGAAAATGATTTTGCTGGTTGAGGATAACCCCGATGACGAGGCTTTGACTTTGCGGGCGCTGCAGAAGGCCGCCGCGAGCCATGAGATAGTCATTGCCCATGATGGGGTCGAGGCCCTTGATATAGCCTTTGGACGCGGACCTGCCGCGGGTATCCATGGGCATGTCAAGCCGCAACTGATACTGTTGGACCTGAAGCTCCCCAAGGTGGACGGCCTGGAGGTGCTGCGCCAGTTGCGGGCAAATCCGGAAACGAGGACCATCCCTATTGTCGTATTCACCTCCTCTTCTGAGGAGCAGGATATCATGCGCAGTTATGGCCTGGGAGCGAACAGTTATATCCGCAAACCGGTGGAGTTCAGACAGTTCTGCGAGGCGCTCCGCCAGATCAGCAGTTATTGGCTATCCCTATGTCAACTGCCGCCCCGCGCGATCTGCTCTTCCGGGCAAAATCTCTGAACCTCACTTCCTGCCGTCCCCCCCGCTATGCAAAACCCCATCGACCATGATACTATGCTTGTATGGATTTCAAGCTCAGCAGTGATTACCAACCCCGGGGAGATCAGCCCCAGGCCATAGACGAACTTTCCCAGGGGGTCCTTCGCGGCGATCGCGACCAGGTGCTTCTGGGGGTCACCGGTTCCGGCAAGACCTTTACCATGGCCAACATCATCGCCAACGTCAACCGGCCGGCGCTGATTCTGGCTCCCAACAAAACCCTGGCTGCCCAGCTCTACGGTGAGTTCAAGGAACTCTTCCCCGAAAATGCCGTTGAGTATTTCGTTTCCTACTACGACTATTACCAGCCCGAGGCCTATCTTCCCACCACCGACACCTTCATAGAAAAAGATTCGTCCATCAACGACGAGATCGACAAGATGCGCCATTCCGCAACCCGTTCGCTGCTTACCCGGCGGGACGTCATCATAGTCGCTTCGGTTTCCTGCATCTACGGCATCGGTTCGCCGGCATCTTACCAGGAGATGCATATCTTCTTCCACCAGGGGGACGAGGTACCCCGGGACGAGTTCCTGAAGAAGCTGGTCGGCATCCAGTACGAACGGAACGACGTGGATTTCCACCGCGGCACCTTCCGGGTGCGCGGCGACATCGTCGAGGTCTTTCCGGCACATGACGATGAGCGGGCGCTACGTATCGAGTTCTTTGGCGATACGGTGGATGCCGTTTCGGAGATCGATCCCCTGCGCGGCCAGGTTATCCAGAAGTTGGCAAAATGCGCCATCTACCCGGCATCACATTACGTGGCTAACAAGGAGACTTTGGACCGGGCCATCGAGCAGATCCGCCTGGAACTTGAGGAGCGAATCCGCTTTTTCCGAGAGCAGAACATGCTGCTGGAAGCACAGCGGATCGAGCAGCGGACCTTTTTCGACATCGAGATGATGGAGGAGATGGGCTTCTGCCAGGGGATCGAGAATTATTCCCGCCATTTCGACGGCCGGGGCGCCGGTGAGCCCCCCTATACCCTGCTCGACTATTTCCCCCGGGACTTCGTCCTCTTCATCGACGAATCCCACATCACGGTTTCACAGGTGGGGGGGATGTACCGGGGAGACCGCAGCCGCAAGGAAACCCTGGTCAACTACGGCTTTCGTCTGCCCTCTGCCCTTGACAACCGGCCCCTCAACTTTCAGGAATTTACACGGAAGCTGAATCAGGCCGTCTATGTCTCGGCGACACCGGCTGAATACGAGCTGAAGCAGGCGGGTGGCGTGGTGGTGGAGCAGGTCATCAGGCCGACGGGACTTCTGGACCCGCAGGTGGAGGTGCGCCCCGCCTCCGGCCAGGTGGACGACCTGCTCCATGAAGTGCGGCTCACGGTCGAAAAAGGCGAGCGGGTCCTGGTGACGACGCTGACCAAACGGATGGCCGAGGAGCTGACCGATTACTACCGGGAGTTAGGGGTCAGGGTTCGCTATCTCCATTCGGACATCGACACCATTCAGCGGATGCAGATCATCCGTGATCTCAGGCTCGGGGAATTCGACGTGCTGGTGGGAATCAACCTGCTCCGGGAGGGGCTGGACATCCCCGAGGTCTCCCTGGTGGCGATCCTCGATGCGGACAAGGAGGGTTTTCTCCGCTCGGAACGTTCCCTGATCCAGACCTGCGGCCGAGCCGCCCGCAACCTCTCGGGCCGGGTCATCATGTATGCCGATAACGTTACCGGTTCCATGCAGGCCTGCATCGACATCACTTCGCGGCGGCGGCAGATTCAGCAGGAGTATAACCGGGAGCACAACATCACCCCCCAAAGTGTGCGGAAGCAGATACGGAACATTCTCGAATCGGTGGAGGAGCATGACTATGTTACGGTGCCGCTGGCAGCCGAACCCTTGGAGGAATACGTGGCGGCCAAGGATGTTCCGAAGCTGGTGAAGAAGCTGCGCAAGGAAATGCTGGCGGCGGCCAGGGAGCTTGATTTCGAAAAGGCGGCGGCACTGCGGGACCGGGTCAGGAAGCTTGAGGACCAGTCTCTGAAGCTCGGTTAAGGCTAATCGACTCCTTCGCTGTGGTCTTGGGAGGGTTTTTTTCTGCGTTTCCGGCGCCGCCGGCGCTTTTGCCGGGGCTCCCCTTCCTGCTGGATTTCCGGTTGTGGTTCCAGCCGGAATTTTTCCCACCAATTCACGATCTTGGCATCTTCACCGGTGACGTTTGCCATAAAGCGCAAATAGGCCAGTGCTTCGGCAAAGCCATGGCGGGTGGCGAAGGTTTCGGGGTGGCGCCCGGGAATCTTGCGCAGCCGGTATTGGCTGGTCAGGATGTCGCGCATGAGGATGGCGACCCGGTTGGGAAATTGCACAGTAGGGGAGACTTCTCCCATGAATTCGGCGACAGCCGCATTGACCGCAGGATGGGCGGGCAGCCCCTCCTTGCGAAAGCGATCCGCCTTTTCCTGCAGGTACTGGCCGAACATCAGGGCAAAAAGCAGCGGCGGCTGCACTTTTTCTCCATTCTGCAGCAGGACGTCCACGTGGTCCAGTGCCTTGCCCACCCAGGTATGGGGGAAGCCGTCGCTCTCCCGGTCGAGCCACCGGCTGAAATGGGGGAAGAGGGCGGCAAAAATACCGCTTTGCCGCAGAAGCTGGTAAGTCCGCTCAGCCGCTCCCAGCAGGAGCAATTTGAGAACTTCTTCGTAGAGTCGCGGGGGAGAGGCCTTGGTGACCGTGGCACCCAGTTCGAGAATGGTGTGCCAGGTGGTGCCTTCGATGCTGAAGCCGAGCATGGCGGCAAAGCGCACGGCTCGGATCATCCTTACAGGGTCTTCGACGAAGCGTACTGCCGGGTCGCCGATGGTTCTGATCACCCCCCGCTGCAGATCCTCCAGCCCTCCCACATAATCGATGAGGGAAAAATCGCTGATATTATAGGCCAGGGCATTGACGGTGAAATCTCTCCTGACGGCATCTTCCTCAGGGGTGCCGAAGATGTTGTCCCGCAGGACCATGCCGTCCTCACTTTTCAGCAGGCGCGGCACATCGCTGGTCGAAGTGCGTCCCTCCGGCTGGTCCATGGACAGCGATTCATCGGCAGGCATATCATCAAGCCGTGCAGAACGGAACGTGGCCACTTCGACAATCTCGTCGTGGAAATGCAGGTGGGCGAGCCGAAAACGCCTGCCGATCAGGCGGCAGTTGCGGAACATTTTCTTGATTTGCACTGGTGTTGCATTGGTGACAATATCGAAATCCTTCGGTTCCCTTCCCAGCAATAGGTCGCGCACTCCTCCTCCGACAAGGTAGGCAGTAAAGCCGTTGTCTTTGAGGCGGTAGAGGACTCTGACAGCGTTGGGACTAAGGGAACGGCGAGAAATGGTGTGGTCTGCACGGGGAATTATCAGCGGCTTGAGTGGTTCCATATGGCTAGTACCCTACCACATCTGGCCGAGAAAGGCAAAGCGCCAGGAAAAGGTGATTATTTGACTTTGGTCATATGCTGTCCACACCTGCAGCCGGTATGATGGGGGCCATGAAACAGTTCACGGAAAAGCAGAAGAAGGACCTGAAGGTTCTGGTAACATTCGTCGATATTTACTGCCGTGCCAGGCACGGCGAAAAGAGGAATGGACCGGGTCTCACCCCATTACCGGCGGAACCCGGCCTGATTTTTAAAAAGGATATTCATCTTTGCGGCGAGTGTGCCTCCCTTGTTGCCCATGCGCTGGACAAGCGGCGCCGATGCCCGCTCGACCCGAAACCATCCTGCAAGAAGTGCCCGATCCATTGCTACAGCAAGGAATACCGGGCCAGAATCAGGGAAGTCATGGCCTTTTCCGGCAGGCGGATGATCATGCGCGGCAGGCTCGACCTGTTGTGGCACTACCTATTCTAGAAGGAGACAGAATGATCAGAAAAATTGTACAGATAGACCGTGAGAAATGCAACGGCTGCGGACTCTGTGTCCCTGCCTGTGCCGAAGGGGCGATACGGATTATCGACGGCAAGGCTGTCCTGTCGGCGGACAATCTTTGCGACGGGCTGGGTGCCTGCCTGGGTGACTGCCCCCAGCATGCCATAGCCATCATCGAACGAGAGGCGGAGGAATTCGATGAGGCCGCAGTGGAAAAACACCTGAAGAAGGCTGTGGAAAAGCAGGCAATTGCCCAGACCCATGGCGGTCATCACGGGGGCTGCCCAGGCTCACGCGCCATGTCATTTGCCCCTTCCCCTGCAAAGGGCTCCGGCGATACCGTGGAACGTGCACCCAGCCAGCTTCGCCAGTGGCCGGTACAGCTGAACCTGGTCCCGACGACGGCCCCATATTTTCAGGATGCGGACCTCCTTATCACTGCGGATTGCGTCCCCTTCGCCTACGCAGAGTATCACCGGGATTTTCTAGCCGGCAAAGCCGTGGTGGTGGGCTGTCCGAAGCTGGACGACAACCAGCATTACCGGGACAAGCTTACCGAGCTCTTCACCATGTCCGCAATCCGGTCCATTACGGTATTGCGCATGGAGGTTCCCTGTTGCGGCGGCATCGTCATGGCGGCCCGCCAGGCTTTGGCAGCCTCGGGCAAGGACATTCCTTTCAAAGAGGTTACCATCGGCATTCGCGGGCAGGTGTTGGAGCCTTAATCGGGAATTAGACATTGGGGTGATGGGGCCGGGCCTAAGTTTAGGCTCGGCTTTTTTTCTAAGAAAACCAGTAGGTTTGCTAAAAGGATAAAAAGGATTGTTTTTGTCTTTTTTTGCATTGACAACGGGGGGCGGCGCTGGTATTTTTCAGACAGATTCAATTGATTGCCATACAAAAGGAGAAAACCATGAGCATTTGCACGCTGGTTACCCAGGATGCCCCTGACTTTACCGCTGAGGCAGTTATGCCCGACAACACCTTTGCCGAAATCAAGCTGTCGGCCTATCACGGCAAGTATGTCATTCTCTTTTTCTACCCGCTCGATTTCACTTTTGTCTGCCCCTCGGAAATACTTGCCTTTAATAAGCGGTTACCTGACTTCAAGGGGAAAAACTGCGAGGTGATCGGCGTATCGGTCGATTCCAAGTACACCCACCTGGCTTGGAAAAATACACCTCTGGAGAATGGAGGGATCGGTAAAATTCAATACCCTCTGGTTCAGGATCTGAACAAGTCCATCGCCCGGTCCTACGGAATCCTCTTCAACGATTCGGTTGCCCTGCGCGGTCTGTTTCTCATCGATCCTAACGGTAAGGTGCGCCACGCGGTGATCAACGATTTGCCTCTGGGGCGCAGCGTCAACGAGGCCCTGCGTATGGTCGGTGCTTTGCAGTTTGTGGAAACCCACGGTGATGAGGTGTGCCCAGCCAACTGGCAGGAAGGAGATGAAGCAATGACGGCATCGAGCGAAGGGGTTGCTGCATACCTGGCAAAGCATGGCTGAGAAGGCGGATATGGGCACCACAACCGCGGCGCGGAAATCTATTTTCCGCGCCGTTCTGCATTCTGCCTGGAAATGCTGACCTTGCCAGTGGGGGGTATTTATGTTAAAAGGATAAAATCTGCAAGCATAATGATGGGAAAAGGAGCATCGCCATGCGTATCGTTGTTGCAGGTTTACCGCTTTTACTGCTCTTTGTTTTCACTGTACCTTCCTTCGCCCAGGAGGCGCAGCAACCCGAAGCCATCGCCGAAAAAATGTCCTTCAAGCTGGTGCGAGGACTCACCAATGTGGTGACCGGGGTGGTGGAGATCCCGAAACAGTCCTACCTGACCGTACGTGATCGGGGGAAGATCGGCTATGTGGTGGGACCGATCAAAGGGGGGGCGATGGCCTTGTATCGGACACTGCTGGGTGCGGTGGAGACCGTATTTTTCATGGTGCCACAGCCGGGATATTACGACCCGATGGTAAATCCTGAATATGTCTGGCAAGGTTGGGAAAAACGGCCGGAACTGGTTGTCATCAAAGAGACCGAACCTGTGGAAGAGGGAGAATGAGCATGCCACAAAGGGGAAGCTTCCTTATTGCAGCGACGGTTTTGATCTGGCTCCTTGCGGTAACTGCCCCTCCGGCCGGAGCCGATGATTACCGGACGGTTGAGAATGCCGGCCCCCAGGAAGTGGTTGATGCCATGGCAAGCAAGGCCGCGCGCGGCTTGGCCAATACGGCGACAGGATGGGGCGAGTTTCCCAAGCAGATCTATTTGACTGCCAAGGACGACGGCATTGCCAAGGGGCTGCTTGTCGGTCCGCTTAAGGGCGTGGGAATGACACTGGTGAGAACGGCATCGGGCCTTCTGGAGACGGTTACTTTTTTTATTCCGTATCCTGGCTTTTACGACCCGTACTTCGACCCGGCTTACGTCTGGCAGAAGGAGTAGCCAGGCCGAAGGGACCGGCGGGCTCAACAGTCAACGCTGCATTCAGTAATAAAAAAAGCCGCATCCCGAAGGATGCGGCTTTTCAATTTCCTTAAAGGGAAATTACTTTGCAGCAGGAGCAGCAGGAGCAGCCGCAGGTGCTTCTTCTTTCTTCTCAGCAGCTTTCTTAGCAGCTTTTTTCTTCTTAGCAGCTTTCTTCTTAGCAGGTTTTTTAACTTCTTTCACTTCGCCAGCAGCAGGAGCGGCAGCAGCAGGAGCTTCGGTTTTTGCAGGCTCAGCAGCGAAAACAACGCCAGCGAAAGCAACGGCAACGAGTGCAGCAACAACAGAGGACAGAACTTTTTTCATGGTGATTCTCCTTTGAAGATATAAGATGTTTTTACCTATAGCAGGGAGCATGCCAAATTTTTCAGCTGGTCTAACCTGTTGAAAACACAGTGGCTTGTTGCATTTGCCTTCAGGGGTGGCAAAATGTTAACCCGAAATAGTCAGAAGTATGCCTTATTTGGGGTATGTGGTGCGGTTAATCTGTCCTCTCTGGATATCCCTTGCAAGGTATTGAATAAATTTGATATTATGCGTGCCGGTCGTGGCGGCAAGCTTCCGCCATGACCATTTATGTTTATGAGGCAAGACATGGACAAATGCTTGCCTGGAGGATTTTTGCAGAGAGATTTCTTGCTTTCGGTTGAAAAACCTGCCCGTTACATGGGTGGTGAAATGGGGGCCGTTACCCGACCCGACGCAGAGGTCAGGTTCGTCCTTGCTTTTCCGGATGTCTATGAAGTGGGAATGAGCCATCTGGGGCTGCGCATTCTTTACAATATCCTCAATGGGGAGCCGTGGGTAGCTGCTGAGCGGGTTTATGCACCCTGGCCCGATATGGAGGAGCATCTCAGGTCCGACGACATTCCCCTTGCTACCCTCGAGACGGCGACCCCCCTTTGCAACACGGACATCATCGGTTTTACCCTGCAGTACGAACTTTCCTACAGTAATATCCTCAACATGCTTGAGTTGGCAGGCATTCCCCTGCTTGCTTCCGCACGGGGGGCAAAATTTCCCCTGATCCTCGGTGGCGGGCCCTGCGCCTGCAACCCCGAGCCACTGGCCGACTTTTTTGACGCTTTTCTCCTTGGAGACGGAGAGGATGCTGTTCTTGAGATCGCAGCAACGTACCGCCAATGGAAGCATGGCGGTGGCACCAAGGATGAGCTGCTCCATCGGCTGTCGCTGATCGATGGCGTCTATATTCCCTCCTTTTTTTCGGTTTCCCATGCCCCGGATGGGCGTGTGGCAACCATCACCTCTCTGAAGCCAGGCTATGAGAGGGTGCGGAGGCGAATTGCTCCCGATCTCAATGCCCTGCCCTCTCCCACTGTTCCGGTAGTGCCTTTCCTGAAGACGGTGCACGACCGGGTCAGCATGGAAATCGCCCGGGGCTGTACCCGGGGGTGCCGTTTCTGTCAGGCCGGCTACATCTATCGCCCCTTGCGGGAGCGGACTCCGGCCCAGGTCATGGAAAAAATCGAAGAGACCCTGCGCAACACGGGTTACGACGAAATATCGCTCCTTGCCCTTTCCGCCGGCGATTACAGCTGTCTTACTCCATTGCTCCAGGGGCTGATGCACCGTTACGCCGAGGAGCGGATTGCCGTTTCGCTGCCATCACTCCGGGTGGGAAGCCTGACGCCGGAGATGGTGGCAGAGATCAACAAGGTGCGAAAGACCGGGTTCACCCTTGCACCGGAAGCGGGAAGCGACAGGCTGCGCCAGGTGATCAACAAGGGAATCACCGAGGCCGATCTGCTGGAGACCGCATCGCAGGTCTATGGCGCCGGCTGGCGGCTGATCAAGCTCTACTTCATGATCGGCCTGCCGACGGAGACCATGGAGGATGTCTTGAGGATCGCCGAACTGGCCCGGCAAGTGAAATTCCAGGGTAAGCGCTCCGGCAACGGCGGCGAGGTCAATGTGGCCGTCAGCAGCTTCGTTCCCAAGGCAAATACCCCCTTCCAGTGGGAGCCCCAGATCAGCTACGAAGAGATCCTGGATAAGCAGCAGTTCCTGCGCCAGGAGTTGAAGAAGCGCAAGCTCAACCTCAAGTGGCACGATGCTCCGTTGACGGTCATGGAAGGGGTCTTTGCCCGGGGGGACCGGCGACTGGGGAAGGTCCTGCTGGAGGCACGGCGCCTTGGTTGCCGTTTCGACGGCTGGGGGGAACACTTCAGTTTTGCCCGCTGGCAGCAAGCATTTGCCGCTGCAGGGATCGATCCCCTTTTCTATCATCGCAGGCGGGAACTGGATGAGATACTCCCATGGGACCACCTGGACAGCGGCGTCAGCAGGAAATTTCTGCTGGCCGAGCGAGAGAAGGCGCTGGGTGGCATCTATACCCCCGACTGCCGTCATGGCGCGTGTTCCGGCTGCGGAGTCTGCGACTTTGAGGAGATCCGCATGCGCCTTAACGATCCAACGTCCGCCGTCGCCGCCGGAGAGGGAGCGAGGCCGATCGAGACCGCCGATGTGGAACGAATCAGGCTTCGCTTTCAGAAGGTGGGCCGGATGCGGTTTCTCAGCCATCTGGAGATGCTCAATCTTTTCATCAGGGCGGTGGGAAGGGCGCGTATCCCGATCCGCTATTCCCAAGGTTTCCATCCCCACCCGAAATTTTCCTTTGCCACGGCCCTTTCGGTGGGGGTCGAATCGTGGGCTGAATATATGGACATGGAAGTGGATGCGGGCTTTGGCGCTGAGCGGCTCATGGAAGCATTGAACCAGGTCCTGCCGGAAGGGGTGCGGGTCATGGAATCGCAGCTCATCCCGTTGAAGAGTGATTCCCTATCGGTTATCATTACAGGGACCCGCTACCGGGTCCGCTTTCCTGCCGGCGCCGTCCATAGGCTTCCGCAGCTGACGGACCGCTTCCTTGCCCTGGATTCCTTTCCCCATCGCCGGGAAAAAAAGGGCAAGCTGGTGGAGTTCGACCTGCGGCACGAGTTGATAAACCTCTCGGCAACGACGGACGAAGTGGTCATGGATATCCGTCGCGGTAAGCCCATGGAATATGTGGCCGCCATAACCGGTCAGTTGCCGGAACAGCTTAACCGGGCAACCATAGAAAAGCTTGAGGTGCTGTTCACCTGATCGTTTCCTTGATGAACGAAATTACTTTTCAACTTTTATATAAATAGGTCCTTAAATTCAAAAGTAAACGAGGTTATCATGGGAAATGAGCTGGTCATCAATACCACCTCCCACGAAACCCGCATCGCCCTCATCGAGAACGGCACTATTGCCGAACTTTATATTGAGCGCAGCAGGGTCAAGGGGATCGTGGGCAATATCTACAAAGGGCGTGTGATCCGCGTTCTGCCCGGCATGCAGGCCGCTTTTGTGGACATCGGTCTGGAGAAGGCGGCATTCCTCTATGTTGCGGATGTCTTTGACGCCATGGACGAATACGACGCCTTCATGGAAGGCAATGGCAAGAAGGATGAGCCTGTGGAGGGGGAGGAGCCGGTACTGCATCCTCTCCATCCCATTGAAGAGCTTCTGCAGGAAGGGCAGGAACTCCTGGTGCAGATATCCAAGGAGCCGATCGGTACCAAGGGTGCACGCATCACCGCCCACATTTCCCTCCCCGGCAGGCACCTGGTTTATATGCCGACCGTGGATCACGTGGGCATCTCTCGCCGTATCGAGGATGAGGCGGAGCGGGAGCGGCTGAAGGAGATCATCGACCGGATCAAACCTCCCGGGGGGGGCTTCATCGTCCGTACCGTATCCGAAGGTAAAAGTGAAGAGGATTTGGTCTCAGACCTGAACTACCTGATCAAGCTCTGGGACGAGGTGGTCAAACGCAAGGAGAAGGCCAACGCCCCTTGCCTGATCCATTCCGATCTGGATGTGACCCAGAAGGTGGTGCGGGATATTCTCACCGAGTCGGTGGAGCGGATTATCGTCGACTCAAAGCCGGAGCACGACAAGATAGTCCAGTTCATCAGCACCTTCATGCCGAAGATGAAGTATTCCATCGAACTATATGACGAAGAGGAGCCTATTTTCGACCATTTCGGGCTGGAAGTGGAGATCAGCCGGGCGCTGGGGCGCAAGGTCTGGCTCAAGTCCGGGGGCTACATCATCATTGAGCAGACCGAGGCGCTCACCGCCATCGACGTCAACACCGGGCGTTTCGTCGGCAAGCACAACCTGGAAGACACCATCCTCAAGACGAATCTGGAGGCGGTGAAGGAGATCGCTTACCAGTTGCGGCTGCGTAACCTGGGGGGTATCATCATCATCGACTTCATCGACATGGAGCGGGAGGTGAACCGGGAAAAGGTCTTTACCGCCCTGGAAGAGGCGGTCAAGAGCGATAAATCCAAGACCAACATCCTCAAGATTTCCGAACTGGGACTGGTGGAGATGACGAGAAAGCGGGTCCGGGAAAGCATCGGTCGGATGATGTGCGAGCCTTGCCCTTACTGCGAGGGGAGGGGCTACGTCAAGTCCAAGACCACCGTCTGTCATGAGATATTCCGGGAGCTGCGCCGGGAGATGCTGGAAATCCGCGGCAGCAAGATTACCCTCACCGTCCACCCGCAGGTGGCGGACCTGCTCTATGACGAGGAGCGGCGCGGTCTGGAGGAACTGGAAAAGAACTTCAAGAAGCGCATAACGGTGAGGGCGAAGCCGGGGTTTCATCAGGAGCAATTCGAAATTGCCATCTCTTAGGAAGCGCCGCTTTTTGCCAATATCTTCGTTGCCCGTCAGGGTTCCTTGTGCGACGTGGCGCCTTGATCTTGACTAAAAATCGACGCTTCCGGAAAACCTAAGAAGGATAAAAAATGATTGGAACACCTTTAAAAAAATCGGCAACAAAAATCATGATGCTCGGGTCGGGGGAGCTGGGCAAGGAAGTGGTCATCGAGGCCCAGCGGCTGGGGGTGGAAGTGATCGCCGTGGACCGCTATGCCGATGCACCGGCCATGCAGGTGGCTCATCGCAGCCACGTCATCAACATGCTAGACCGGGACGAACTGGCCCGGGTCATTCGCCAGGAACGCCCTCATTTCATAGTTCCTGAGATCGAGGCAATTAATACTCCTTTTCTGCTGGAGTTGGAGAAGGAAGGATTTACGGTCATTCCCACCGCCCGTGCGGCCAACCTGACCATGAACCGGGAGGGGATCAGGAGACTCGCAGCCGAAGAGCTGCGGCTGCCGACGGCCCAGTACCTCTTTGCCTCGTCTATGGATGAATTCAGCGCCTGCGTGGAAAAAATCGGCCTTCCATGCGTGGTGAAGCCGATCATGAGCTCCTCCGGTAAAGGACAGAGCGTGGTGCGGGATGCGGTCGAACTGGAGAAGGCCTGGACCTATGCCATTGAAGGGGCGCGGGGAGCTTCGGACAAGGTCATTGTCGAGGAATTCATCCCCTTTGATTACGAGATCACGCTCTTGACGGTGCGTTACAACGGCGGCACCCGCTTTTGCCCACCCATCGGCCATGTGCAGATCAAGGGGGACTACCACGAGTCGTGGCAGCCCATGCCCATGACTCCCCAGGTGTTGGCAGAGGCGGAGCGTCAGGCCAAGGCGGTCACCGATGCCCTTGGAGGGTACGGCATCTTCGGTGTCGAACTCTTCATCAAGGGGGACCGGGTCTGGTTCAGCGAGGTTTCGCCCCGTCCCCACGATACGGGCATGGTAACCATGGTCTCCCAGAACATGTCCGAGTTCGAGCTGCACGTGCGGGCCATTCTCGGCCTGCCGGTGCCGGAGATCGTCAATCTTGCCCCGGCAGCGTCCCATGTTATCCTGGCTGAAGATGCGGCAGCGGAGGTGGCCTTCGATGGGCTCTCCGAAGCGCTGTCGGTACCGGAGACGAAGATCCGTCTCTTCGGCAAGCCGGACACCCGCCCCGGACGTCGCATGGGGGTTGCTCTCTCCCTTGGTGCGGATACCGATGAGGCGCGCAGCCATGCGGAAGAGGCTGCCCATGCGGTAAAGATAGTGATTGTAACCGGCTGATACATCTCCTCGAAGTGGCAAATTAATTTCGTAAAGTGTTGCTAGGAGGATCTCCATGGTATTTGCTGCCAAAGTTTCAGAAGTGCCCCTGTGGGAAAAGAAGGTGGTCACGGTAGAGGGACGGGAAATCCTGCTGGTCAATGCAAAAGGCACCATCTACGCCTGCGACAACGAGTGTCCCCATCAATGGGCGCCCATGGCGGGTGGGTTGGTCAAAGATGGAGAGCGCATTAGTTGTCCACGCCACGGTTATCACTTCAACCTGAAGACCGGTGCCTGCACGGAATATCCAGAATACACTCTGAAAATTTATCCGACCAAGGTAGAGGGTGAAGATATACTGGTGGAACTCGGTTAACGCTGGCGAAAAAACTCCTTGACTTACTGGACTTTTTTCGTTATCTATGACTGCTCTTTGTAAAAACTTGCGATAAAGGTGGTGAAGTACATGTACGCAGTAGTGAGAACCGGAGGGAAGCAATACAAAGTTTCCGAAGGCGACTTTCTGAAAGTCGAAAAACTTGAGGGTGCGGTAGGCGATACCGTTAATCTCTCTGAAGTCCTGATGGTTGGCGGCGATAAGGTTGCAATCGGAACACCTTTAGTGCCCAGCGCCTCTGTGGTCGGCAAAATCGTCGAGCAGGGCAAAGACAAGAAGATCCTCGTCTTCAAGTCCAAGCGCCGGAAGGATTCCAGGAAACTTAACGGGCACCGTCAACTCAGAACCATCATCAAGATCGAGAAGATCAACGCCTAGGAAATAGATTAAGCGGCGGCTGCAACCGTGGCGCCGTCAGGAGGAGTAGAAAAATGGCACATAAGAAAGGCGTCGGCAGTTCCAGGAACGGCCGCGATTCAGACGGCCAAAGGCTTGGCTGCAAGAAATTTGGCGGCGAGCACGTCAAAGCCGGCAACATCATCTATCGCCAGCACGGCACCAAGATCCACCCTGGCAACAACGTTGGTCTTGGCAAGGACTACACCCTCTTCGCCCTTATCGAGGGCGTGGTGAAGTTCGAGCGGATGGGGCGTGACCGGAAAAAGGTCTCCGTTTACCCCGCCAGCTAAAAGCGCAGTTGATACAAACCTGCAAAAGCCTGGAAACCAGTGGTTCCGGGCTTTTGTTGTTTCTTTGAGGAAAACATGAGTTTCATCGACGAGGTCAAAATACACGTTAAGTCCGGTGACGGCGGCGCGGGCTGCGTTTCCTTCCGCCGAGAGAAATTTATTCCCTACGGGGGACCCGACGGTGGCGACGGGGGCAAGGGGGGGGACGTTATCGTCGAGGCATCCGCCAATCTCTCGACCTTGCTCGACTTGCGCCAGCATCCCCACCAGAAGGCGGGACGCGGCAAAAACGGCATGGGCAAGGATCGGCATGGAGCCTATGGTGATGATCTTCGCTTGCTGTTGCCGGTGGGGACTGTCATCAGGGATGCGGAAACGGATGAGGTCATGGCAGACCTGACCGAGCCGGGGCAATCGCTGGTATTGCTCAAGGGCGGGCGCGGCGGCCAGGGTAATGCCCGTTTTGCCACCGCCACCCATAAGGCACCCAAATTCGCCCAACCGGGGGAACCGGGAGAAGAGCGCTGGTTCAGGCTGGAACTGAAGCTGATGGCCGACGTGGGACTTTTGGGCATGCCCAGTGTCGGCAAGTCTTCCCTCATCACCAAGGTTTCGGCAGCACGGCCGAAGATCGCCGAATACCATTTCACCACACTGAAACCAAACCTCGGCGTCGTTGCCTACAAGAACTATAAGTCCTTTGTCATGGCCGATATTCCCGGTCTTATCGAGGGCGCCCACGAGGGAGCAGGCCTTGGCCACCGCTTCCTAAAGCACCTGGAGCGCACCGGCCATCTGCTCCACATCCTGGATATTTCCTGGATGCCCGACCGGGACCCGCTGCGGGAATACGAGGCGATCAACCGGGAACTGGCCCTTTTCAACCCTGAATTGGCGGAAAAGAAACAGACCATTGTCATCAACAAGATCGATCTGCCGGTGGTCAAGGAGAACCTGCCGAAGGTGCTTCCCTACTTCCAGGAGCGGGGGCTTAAGGTCTTCCCCATTTCCGCGGCAACCGGTGAGGGAATCCCGGCGCTTCTGGACGAAATAGCCCGCAACCTCTGGGGAAGCGTCGAAGAAGAATGGTAAGTTGCTGCTAGCCGCATCCTTTAGGAAAATGGTTTCGGCAGCAGCGGCAGTTGATGTATGATTGATACTTCAGGAAAAATTAGTTCATCGGGAGCTCCAGGACGTTAAGGCAGTCGCGACATCGTCCGTTCGCTCTGTCGCCACAGCTGCAGACCTTGCGGTGTCGCCCGTGTAATGGCGCACGGTGCTTAAAGTGACGGATCATCTTCGCTCAACATGCGGCGGGTTTCCGCTCGCCGCTGTAGCTCGTCGCTCACTCCCGATGCCACGACTGCTGTCCCTGGGATTTCTTAAGAACCAAAAAATTGAGCGGCAATTCTTGATAAAGGAGAAACAGTCATGTTCTATCCCACATTCCGTGCCCGTCGCATCAGAGGCAAAGAAGTCTTCCGCAACATGGTCCGCGAGACCTCCCTCTCCACCAACGATCTGATCTACCCCATGTTTTCCGCCTTCGGCAAAGGGATCAAGAAGGAAATTTCTTCGATGCCGGGCATTTATCAGCAATCAATTGAAAATATCGTCGCCGAAGCCCAGGAGGCCTATGAACTGGGGGTTCCGGCGGTGATCCTCTTCGGCATTCCCGAAACTAAGGATGCAGTGGGAAGCGACGCCTATGCCGAGCATGGCATCATCCAGGAGACAATCCGCGCCCTGAAAAAAGAGGTACCCAAGCTGGCGGTCATCACCGACGTCTGCATGTGCGAGTACACCGACCACGGCCACTGCGGCATCATCAAGGATGGCGACGTGGACAACGACGAAACTCTGGAACTCCTGGCCAAGGAGGCGCTCTCCCATGCCCAGGCCGGTGCCGACATGGTCGCCCCTTCGGACATGATGGACGGTCGGGTCATGGCCATCCGCGAGGCGCTGGATAATAACGGCTACAAGCACATTCCGGTCATGAGCTACGCGGTGAAGTATGCCTCCGGCTACTACGGCCCATTCCGGGAAGCGGCAGAATCCACTCCCCAGTTCGGCGACCGCCGCTCCTATCAAATGGACCCGGCCAATCGCCTGGAGGCGTTCCGCGAGGCCCAGATGGACGTGGAGGAGGGTGCGGACATCATCATGGTCAAACCGGGACTGCCGTATCTGGACGTCGTCAGGGAGATGCGCAATCAGTTCAACCTGCCGGTGGCTGTGTACAACGTTTCCGGCGAATACAGCATGATCAAGGCGGCGGCGCAAATGGGGTGGATCGACGAGGACCGGGTAACTATGGAGACGATGATGTCCTTCAAGCGGGCCGGCGCCGATCTGATCCTTACCTATCACGCCAAGGAAGTGGCCAAACTCCTGCACAAGGGGTATGAAATAGATCGCGCAAGCCGCTGTGGCTGCCCGTAAAAAATGTAAAAGAAGGAACTGAAAAAGCCTGCGAGCACCGCAGGCTTTTTTATTGCCGTCTTCACTAATGGCAGCAGACGGCGGTGGAGGCTTGTCCATTCCGGGGGAGCCGGAGCTGCGGACCTGTTCCAACGCCTTCAATGCCGAAGATATAAGAGTTAATGCTGCTTTTGTCCGCTGAATTCTTAACGGCGAGTGTCCGCTCGCAGCTCAGTCTCACCCTGCATTCCCCAGCCTCCACCGCCTCCGGCCTTATCTGTAGCACTATGGAATCCATCTCTTACGCTCGGATCATCACCAGCAGCATTTTGAAGCTCTCTATCCCCTTCAGTGCATGGGGCTTGTTGGCAGGCATGATGATCATCTGCCCGGCGTTCACCCTGTGCGGTTCCCCTGCTATGGTGATCTCCGCCTCGCCGTCGAGTATCTGGACGAAGGCGTCGAAGGGGGCGGTATGTTCGCTCAGTCCCTGCCCCTCGTCGAAGGCAAAGACCGTGATGGTTCCCACCTGCTTGTCGATCAGGGTCCTGCTGACCACGGTCCCTTCCTGGTAGCCGACCAAATCATTCAAGGTCAGAGCCTTGCCGATCAATCCCTCTCTTTTCTCTCCCATCTCTTTCTCCTCTCGAAAAATTCCCTTTCCTGCTGACTTCAAGCTTAGCCCCAGTGCCATTGAATTCAATTGATGCAGGTCAAGATATGTTATATTTGCATCATGAAACGACGTCTGCCGTTCCGCTACCTTGAGCCCACCTTTTTCGCCGGCCTGCTGGACGACCCTTTGCTGCTGGTCAATGTCCGGCCGTGGGGGAGGGCTCTGCTCTTCGATTGCGGGCAACTTCACCATCTGGCAAAGCGTGTGCTGAGATCCATCAATGCCATTTTCATCAGCCATGCCCATATGGACCACTTCATGGGCATGGATACCTTCATCCGCCACAACCATGTCTCCCCCAGAAGCGTCGACATCTTCGGCCCTCCCGGCATAACCGAGCGGATGGAGTCGAAGCTGCGAAGCTATGACTGGAATCTTTCCGAGCCCTACTGGTGTACCTTTCGCGTCCACGAGATTCATGCCGGCCACTGGGCCACAACGGCCTTTTCCGGTGCCGGCGGCTTCCGGCGTCAACCGCCGCAAAGCCGGCCACTGGAGGGCGAAGCGGTCTATGAAAATCCATGGCTCAAGGTGGAGGCAATTTCGTGCGATCACAAGATCCCCTCACTGATCTTTAAAGTAACGGAGCGGGAATCGTTTGCCATTGACGAGGAAAAAATGGCCGCGGCCGGACTGGTAAAGGGGGAGTGGCTCAGGCAGTTGAAGAAGCATTTTTATGGCAGGGCAGGTGGGGACGGACTGTTAAGGGTGGCGAGGCTACAGGGGGGAGAGATCGTTTCCGAGGAGGTTCACGACCTGGATGGGCTTTATGCTTCCATTCGCCGGAGGCAGCGGCCTGCTTCCATAGGCTATGTAACCGATGTGGGTTTTACCGAAGAAAATCTGGCCCGGATGGAGAGGTTCCTGGGAGGGGTCACGCTGCTGGTCTGCGAGTGCTCCTTCATTGCCGAGGACCGGGACAAGGCACGTGCTTCCTACCACCTCTGCACGGCGGACCTGAACTGCATCATCGAACGTCTCAGGCCCCGCTTTGTTTTACCCATGCACCTATCGAAGGCATATCTGGAGCGGAGTCGGCTTGTATACCGGCAACTGATGGCGCCCCCAGGGGTGACCGTGCTGAAAGTAACGGATCGAGTGACGCCCCGTCCACTTGCGGCCTGGGAGGTTCCTCAGCCGGAGTGGAGCCCTGTTGACAGCCGAGGGTGAAAAAGAAGGAGGCTCCCTTGCCGGGAGCGCTTTCTGCCCAGACCCTGCCGCCGTGCCGCTGGATGATGCGTTGGACGATGGCAAGACCGACACCGTTTCCCGAGAATTCATGCTCGCTGTGCAGTCGCTGGAATGGAATGAATAACTTATCGGCATGGGCCATGCTGAAGCCGGCCCCGTTGTCACGGATATGGAAAACCGTGATATCCTCTTCATCCGTACTGAAAAACTCGATTAGTGCATCGGGGACCTGGGCGGTATATTTCCATGCATTGCCGAAGAGATTCTCAATAACCGAGCGAATCAGCCTCGGGTCCCCCTTAACCGCCATTCCCTCCTTAATTAGGAAGGAGACCTTTCTCTCAGGATGGGTAATGTGCAGTTCGGCGGTGACAACGGTAGCAAGTTCGCTCAGGTTGACCTCTTCGTACTGCAGTTCGCTTTGGCTGATTCTGAAAAAACCGAGCATGGCGTCGATAATCTGTTCCATGCGCCGGCCGCTGCTGATGATAACCTCCACGTATTTCTGCCCCTGTTCGTCGAGCTTTTTCCCCCAGTCGTCGAGCAGGAGTTGGCTATAGCCATAGATGGTGCGCAGCGGCGAGCGCAGGTCGTGGGAAACCGAATAACTGAAGGATACCAGTTCCTGGCAGGCCTCGACGAGCATCTCCGTCCGCTCGGCCACCCGCCGTTCCAGTTCGGAATTCAACCGCAGGATCTCTCTTTCTGCTTCCTTGCGTGCGGAAATGTCGCGTACTGCTTCAATTGCCCCGACAACGGCGCCGCTGCCGTCTTTCAGTGGAGAGACGGTAATCTCCACATGCTTGGCCTGTCCTTCATGCTGGATCAACCGTACGGTGCTGTGTACTTGCAGATCGCGGATCGCCATGGCTGTCGGGCAATCCTGGCAAACCTGGGGCTGTTTTTCGTATGCCCGATGGCAGTATTCGCCCAGATGATCGCCATAAAGCTTCTTATGGATCTGGTTTTGATAGACGATTCTATGGTCGGCATTCTGGATGGTCAAACCGTCGCCGAGGCAGGATAGGATTGCTTCGAGCTTGTTCCGTTCATCCAGAAGATTTTCCGCAACCATCTTCTGCTCGGTGACGTCGGCGACAATGACGTAGAGAATGCTTTCCTGGGGGGCCGGCTGGAGGTGCCATTGTAGCCAGCGCTCGGGGCGGTGGGGTGGCGCGTATTTCTTTTCAAAACAGAGGGGAAATAGCTCACCGTTTTCGGGTATGAAGGAGAGATTGCCATCCTGCCGGGTTTCAAAGCCGAATTCTGTCAGCCGGCGCCCCTTGAGTTCATCGGGAGGTACACCGATAATCTGGCGGGAGGCCGGGCTGGCGAGGATGAAGGTGCCGTCGAAACGGATCAGCCCCAGCAACCCCGGGCTCAGGTTGAAGATGTTCTTTACCATCCGTTCGGCTTCAGCCATGCGTCTGCTGAGGTCTCCCAAGTAAGTCCCCAGAAACAACGGAATGGCCCAGATGTGCAGATTGTGCCGGATTGGGGCGTAGACAGCCACATGCCTTTCATTGCTGATGATATTGAAGATCATCAGGAATTCGTCGAAAAACAGGAAGATGAAGCCACACAGCAGTGCCTTTGAGACCTGTTTGCCCTGGGCTGCGGAAGATATGAAGGCCCCCAGGACGATCCCCATAAAGATGGCTGCAGCAGAGCGGAACGCCATGTCGCCCCAAAATCGGCCGAAAGATATACCTGGGTGGTCGGCCAGGAAGCCAGGCCACTGGAAGGTCGTCAGCAGGTACAACACCAGGGTCGTGAAGGTGCTGAATGCGAGGAAAGGGCGTGAGAAATTCGGAGAGTTCAGCTGGTAGTTGAGAAATGCGTAGCCGATGAAAAGGCCCGAGATCATGGTGGCGGCATGTTCCAGGGGCGGGTAATAGTTGTACATGAAGTCGAAAGGTACCACTTGCCGCCAGGCACCATATTCGGCGGTGAACATCAGCATTTCCCGCGCCATGCCCAGAGTGGAAGCAATGCCGACCCAGAGGTCTTTGCTATTCCTGCTCCTCAGAAATTCCCGGTATGCCACCCCTGCAAGAACGGCCCAGAAGAATGTGGGCAGAAGAAAACGCACGACGACGTTGCCCGGTTCGCCACCCTTTCCTCCGCCGAATTGGGCAAGTATTTCCAGAATTTCGGTCATAGCGGATGTCTCCTTTCAGGCAATGACTGTCGTACGGAAGAGCCGGTGACGTGTATGGGAAAATCAGCCGAGGGTGAAATAAAAAGTCGCTCCACCGTTAACCATGCCTTCTCCCCAGACATCTCCACCGTGCCGTTCGACGATTTGCTTCACTGCGGCGAGGCCGATTCCTGTTCCCTCGAAACTGTCGGATTTGTGAAGGCGCTGGAATGCTTCGAATAGCTTGCCGGCAAAGGCGGAGTCGAATCCGATGCCGTTATCGCCGATGAAAAAGGTTCTGCCTCGATCGAGCTCCATGCAGCCGAACCGGATGATGGCCTCCCGGTTGTTGGCGGTGTACTTCCAGGCATTGTCCAGCAGGTTGAGCAGCGCTTTCCGCAACAATCGCGAATCGCCCCAGGCGGTAAGATCGTCCTCTATAAAAAAGCGGACAACACGTTCAGGGGCCTGCACCTGAAGGTTGTGGGCGATGGCGCGTGCCACGCTGGTCAGGTCCACCTGCTCGCGCCTCATTTCCGTGCGCGACACCATGGACAGGTCGAGAAGATTTTCGATGAGGGTCCCCATGCTGACACTGGAGGAACAGAGGCGGTTCAGGTACGTCCGCCCCTCATCGTCCAGGACAGGGCCGTATTGTTCCAGCAGCAGCTGGCTGTAGGCATTTATGTGCCGCAACGGCGCCCGCAGATCATGGGAGACCGAGTAACAGAACGATTCCAAGGAGCGGTTGGCCCGCTCCAGCATGGAGGCGCGCCGCTCCAGATCGTCGTTCAGGTGCCGAATCTCTGCCTCGATCTCCTTACGGTCGTTGACAAAACGGTTGATGGCATAGAAACCGGAGGCCAGAAGCAGCAGGTAGAGGAGCGTTCCGGCTATGATGGTGATCATAGTGATGCTGTTTTGTCGCTTCCAACAGGAAATCCTTTTTTCCAGCAGCTCCGCTTCTGCCTTTTCCATTCTTTCGGTTACTCTGCGGATATGGTCCATGCTTTCTTTGCCGCTTCCCACAAGGACCATTTGCTGTGCTGTGGCAAAACCGGTGGTCTTGCGCAGTTTGATGGTTTTGTCCAGTTCCGCGAACTTGGCGGCAATGATCGGTTTCAGCTGGTTGAAATACTCCAGTTGCGGCCGGTTTGCGGATATCAGCTGCTCCAGCTTGGCAAGGCTTTCGGCAATGGATGCCTCAGCGGCCAGGTACGGTGCCAGGTATTTTTCGTCCCCCGTAATGATAAAACCGCGTTGGCCGGTCTCGGCATCTTTCATTACCGAAAGGATCGCTTCCAGCTCTTTCTGAACCTCGTAGGAACGCACGATGTCGCGATTGGCATCGAAGAGCCTGAAGGCATTCCGGTAGGAGGTCAGACTGATAATGATCAGGATCATGACAATGGCGGAAAAGAAAAGAGCCATTTTGTTGTGAATGGACCAATGCATCGGTGCCTCGGCTGGAAGTTAAAAAAAACCGCTTCAACCAGCGTCAGCTGGAGGAAAGCGGTTTTACCCAATGTTGCCGATAAGGGATGGAGACCAATTCGCACTCCGGTAGAGAGGATTAAATTTTCTACATCAAAATAGACTCGTGCAATGGGGGTGTCAATACAAAAATGTCGGAGAAAGAAATGGTGTCCATGGCTGCACTGGGCGGAAGTGCGGCTCCTCGAATAGGGCCCCCGGGGCGCCATGACGGTTGTAGTGGAAATCGGGTCGTTTTTTTGCTACAAGGCAGGAATGCAAAACGGATCAGAGAAAAACTCAAGACTGGTATATTCATCGGAGCAGGGGCGGATCTGCCCCGAATGCGGCAAGGCGGTCGGCGGATGCATTTGTCGGAAGAAAGCGCTGAAAGGCCCCGGCGACGGCATCGTCCGAGTCCAGCGGGAAACAAAGGGGCGTGGCGGCAAGACTGTGACAGTTATTACCGGCCTTCCGGGAGATGACAACGCATTGAAAGCAATTTCCGGGGAATTGAAACGCCGTTGCGGCACTGGTGGCACGGTCAAGGATGGGGTCATCGAGATCCAGGGAGACCACCGGGAACTGCTGCTGGCGGAGCTGGAAAAGAAAGGTTACAAGGTCAAGCGGGCAGGTGGGTAACGTTATTCCACCTGGTACGAGGCCCCCTCCAGGGTTACGCGGTCACCGGGCCGCAGTTTCCTGCCGCGCCGCTGCTCCACCTCGCCGTTGACCTCAACCAGCCCCTCGCTGATGATGATCTTGGCCTCCCCTCCCGAAGAAACCGCATTGACTGCCTTCAGAAAACTGTCAAGCTTGATGTATTCCGTATCTATCTTCATTTCATCCTCCATCGGACCGTTGTGTCGCGGGTTGAATTTATCACCTTTTTCTGCTAAAGATGGACAATTATTTTTCAAGGAGATAGCCATGTTTACCACATCAGATTTCAAAAAGGGGCTCGTCATTCAGTTGGATGGAGCCCCCTGCATCATAGTGGACGTCACCTTCCAGTCCCCCTCCGCCCGCGGTGCCAACACCATGGTCAAGACCAAGTACCGCAACCTCATTACCAGTCAGGTGCTGGAGAAGACCTTCCGCTCGGGCGACAAGGTGGACGAGGCCGATTACGAGCGGCACAAGGGGCAGTTCCTTTACGCCGACGGCGACAAGGGGATCTTCATGGACCTGGAGACCTACGATCAGTTCGAGCAGGATCCGGAAGCATTCGAGGCAACGCAACCGTACCTGCTTGAAGGCACCGAAGTGGTCCTGGGGCTATTCGAGGGACGGATGGTAAACGTGGAACTGCCCATGACGGTTGAATTGACCGTAACCGAGACCGCACCGGTGATCAAGAACGCCACCGCCACCGCGGAAACCAAGGACGCCCTGCTGGAGACGGGATTGAAGATAAAGGTCCCCCCCTACCTGGAGACCGGCAACAGGGTGAAGGTCGATACCAGGGATGGCCGCTTCATTTCCAGGGCGTAAAACCGGCACACAGGGAAAAATTTATTGACAAAGAAAGGAATAGCCGCTATAAAGTGGGTTCCTTTTGCCCAGGTAGCTCAGTCGGTAGAGCAGAGGACTGAAAATCCTCGTGTCGGCGGTTCGATTCCGTCCCTGGGCACCAGTTGAAAACAAGAAGGCCTCGCGATACCGACCGCGAGGCCTTTTTCTTTTGTACTTGCGTAATTATTACTTTAATAAGAACTTTACCTGCCATTGCTTCTCCCGGCTCAAAAGCACTTTGCCCCAGCACCCCATCCTCCTTGACTTTAAAACCTCTTCCTGCTACGGTTCCCATCCATCCCAATTCTCTGTAGAAGAGATATATGCCGCAAGTCCTGGTGCGAAAATATCTGTCCCTCTGCCTGGTGGCCGTTGTTGTCATCCTGTCGCTTGGCGACTTATGCCTGGGTTTCCACGCACCGCAATCCACTGCCGGCTTGCATCGGACACAGGGTGATTCTCTCCCCGACCTTGCCGGCGACGACTGCCCATGCTGCCCTGCCGACGACCATTCCCATCCTGACGATTGCCTCTCTTGCGATTGCGCGTGCCATGCGCCGCTGCCGGCACAACCCTTGACCATTGCCTGTCTGCAACTCGTTGCACCTCTGAAATTCCACGAACCTTTCACCTTCTTGCCGGAAGTCTACCTTCCCAAGTTTATCCCCCCTCAGAACCAAGCCTGATCTGCCTTAGCGGCGGCAGTGCGTCCCGACTCCGGGATCCTTATGCCCGCCATCACTGTCGATTTCCCATCTAAACAAATTGAAAACAATGGAGGTCCTACCTTGGGCACTTCTGCATGTGCGCGTGGAGCGCTGCTCCTTGTGCTGGCCTGTTTCACATTTTCAGCCACCGTGGGGGCGGCGGAGCCACTGTCGCTTTCCCGGATCATCGACTATTCCCTGCGTCATAACGGCGAACTTGGCGCCTTTCGGGAAGAGAAAGGCATCCGTGATGCGGCCCTGGTCAGGGCCGGGCTTTTTCCCAATCCAAGTCTCGAAGTGGAAGCGGCTAGCGGAGCCCTGACCGAGAGCAGCGCAGAAAACAGCGTTTCCTTGGGAGTTTCCCAGGAATTTCTCCTGGCAGATAAACGCCGAAAACGGCAGAACGTTGCCGAACGTGAGCTGGAGATCTACAGCCTGCAGCTGGCCGACCGGGAACGGACAATTCGGGAAGAGGTGAAGATGGCATTCTATGCTGCCATTCTGGCAAAAAAGCGAGTCGAGCTGACCGAGCAGGTGGTTCTGCTCAACCGGCAACTTCTCCATGTGGCGGGGGAACGTTTGGCTGCCGGAGACATCCCGGAACTGGAACTGAACCTGGTCAAGGTTGAACTGAATCGTGCCGAGGCCGACAAAATCACAGCGGCAAACGCTCTGCACCAAAGGGAGGCGAGCCTTGCCATACTCATGGGATTGCCCCCGGGAGCACCCGTGGCCATAGCCGGTGAATTCGCCGGTGGGCCTGGGGTGGGGACACCCGCAGAGCTGCTGACTCGGGTCTACAACAACCGACCGGACCTGAAGGCCCTAGAAGCTGAGAAAAGCAGGGGTGATGCAGAGATTGCCCTGGCCGGCGCAGAGGGGATACCCAACGTCACGGCGGCTTTGACCTTTAGCCGTGAGAGAACGGCATTGGACGTGGGAAGCGAAGAGGTTACGGACACCGATTACCTGGTGGGAGTGAGGCTTTCCGTGCCCATTCCCATTTTCGACCGGAACGGGGCCGGAGTCCGGGAGGCCCGAGCCAGGCGAAACAGCGCAGAGACAAGGTTATCGGCCGCAAAACGAAGCATCGAGCGGGAGTTTTCCGCGGCCTACGCCGGCTATGAGAACAGCGAGCGGATTCTCTCCATCTACAAAACCGAGATCATTCCCCAACTGGAGGAAAACCTGAAACTGAGCCAGGAAGCCTACCGTCTCGGCGAGATCGGCATCCTGGAGGTGATTCAGGAACAGAAAAAATTTTTCGAGGTCAGCGACGGTCACCTGACGGCGCTCCATGATCGCCAGACGGCCCTGGTGAAACTGGAAGCAGTTACCGCGTCGGAACTTACCGGAGGTGAGAAGTGAAGAAAAAGGCATTGGTTATCGGGCTGATTGTGGCCGTGGCTGCAGCCGGCATCTACTACGGCACAAGCTGGAACAAAAGCGGAACAGAACAAGGAGAAAACAAGGAAACGGCCCACAGGGAGGCCGCTGGAGACCATGGCGAGCATGAAGGGGAGAAGGGTGGAGGTGAAGGCCACGACGGACATGGCGAAGAAGGGAAGGTCAAAATGCCTGCCGAGGTGCAAAAGCAAAACGGCGTGGTGGTCGCCCCGGCGAAAAAGCAGCGGCTCAATGGTGTTGTTAGCGCCACCGGCAAGATAGAGGCCAATGCCGACAGGATCGCCCACGTTTCGCCGCGCATACCGGGCAAGATCGTCACCGTCAGGTCTTCCCTAGGGGACAGTGTCGCCGCTGGCCAGGTGCTGGCAATCATCGACAGCGTCGAGCTCGGCGAGGCATTGAGCCGCTATCGCCAATCGAAAACCAAACTGGCCCTGGCCCAATCCAACATGGAGCGGATCAAGGCACTGGTGGAGAAAAAGATCGCGGCGCGCAAGGATATCCTCCTGGCCGAAACCGATTACAAAACCGCCCAGACCGAACTGCACGCGGACGAAGAGCGGCTTTCGCTCTACGGGGTCAACCTCGCAGAACAAAAAGGCGACAGTCATAAAAAACCGCTCCTGCCTGTGCGCTCCCCCATTTCGGGAGTAATCACCGAAAAGCATGCCATTGTCGGCGAACTGGCCGATCCCTCGAAAAGTCTCTACACCGTCGCCGACCTCTCTTCCATCTGGGTGTTGGTGGACATCAACGAAAAGGACTTGGCAAAGATCCAGCGCGGCCAAGGGGCAGCAGTCAGCGTAGGCGCCTTTCCCGACCTGAAGCTGAAAGGGCGGATCACCCACATTGCCGATCTGGTGGACCCCAACACCCGCACAGTCAAGGCGCGTGTCGAGGTGCCGAATTCTGGCCGCAAACTGAAACCGGAAATGTTCGCCACCGTGGATCTGAGCATCGCTGCCGATGCACCGCCGGTACTGGCGGTGCCGGAAGAGGCCATACAGGAACTGGACGGGAAAAAGGTGGTCTTTGTCCCAGAGGAGGAAACCGAATTCGTCCCCCGCCCGGTGGAGACCGGGCGGACGGCAGGCGGACTGGTAGAGATCGTGGCCGGCCTCAAAGAGGGTGAGAAATTCGCCGTCAAGGGTGCCTTTATCCTGAAATCGGAACTGAAGAAGGGGGAGATGAAGGACGAGCATGGCCACTGATGAATAGTCCGAGGTGTAAGGCTTAGGACTGAAGGACGTTTCCTCCTCAGTCTTCAGCCTTCAGCCCTCAGTCTTCAGCCTAACCGGAGGATTTTATGCTTGAAAAACTAATTGCCTTTACCTTGCGGCAGAAGGGAATGATCATCTTCCTGGCTCTGCTGATCGTGGTTTTCGGCTTGTATGCCTACGCCAAACTGCCCATTGACGCCTTTCCAGATGTGACGAACATCCAGGTGGAGGTGGTCAGCCACGCCCACGGCCTTTCGGCCATCGAGATCGAGCGCAACGTCACCTATCCCATAGAGACTGCCATGCGCGGACTTCCGGGGATCGAGCAACTGCGTTCAGTGACCAAGTTCGGCCTCTCCATCGTCACCATCGTCTTCAAGGACGATGTGGATATTTACTTCGCCAGACAGCTGGTTTTCGAACGGCTGGCCGAGGCGCGGGAGAAGGTCCCCAAGGGGGTCGAGGTGGCCATGGGGCCCATCGGCACGGCCATGGGGGAGATCTATCAATACACCTTGGAAGGGAAGGTGCCCGATGACCCCCAGCAGAAGATCGCCTATCTCACCAACCTGCGCACCATCCAGGAGTGGATCGTTGCGCCGCAGTTGAAAAGCATTGCCGGGGTCAACGAGATCAACTCCTACGGTGGCTACTTTAAGCAATACCAGGTGCTGGTGTCGCCGGAAAAGCTGGTCAAATACGGCGTCACGGTGGAAAACGTTCACGATGCCGTCGCAGGCAACAACGAGAACGTGGGGGGGAACCTCCTTGAGCGGGGCGCGGACCAGTACATCGTCCGGGGGGTGGGGCTGATCAAGAATCTGGATGACGTCGGCAACATCGTTCTCAAGTCGTCAGGGGGGACCCCCACCTACATCCGCGACGTGGCCCAGGTCAAGGTGGGAGAGGCGGTGCGCATGGGCGCGTCCGTCAAGGACGGCAAGGACGAATGCGTCGGCGGCATCGTCATGATGCTCCGCGGAGAGAACAGCCGGGAGGTGGTCCGGCGGGTTGCGGAGAAGGTAAAAGAGATCAACGAAAACAACATTCTGCCCGAGGGAATCAGGGTCGTTCCCTACTATGACCGCAGCCACATGGTGAAGGCGAGCGTCGGTACGGTCAATAAGGCCCTTGTGGAGGGCTCCATCCTCGTCCTGATCGTGCTCTACCTGCTGCTCAACAGCATACGGGGCAGCATCGTCGTCCTCATCGCCCTGCCCCTCTCCCTTCTCGCCACCTTCATTGTCATGAAGCTTACTGGCATTTCGGCAAACCTCATGTCCCTGGGGGGGCTGGCCATCTCCATCGGCATGATCATCGACACCACCATCATTCAGGTGGAGAACGTCCAGCGCCATTTGAGCGAAGCGGCAGAAGGCCGATCCAAACTGCAGACGGTGCTGAAAGCGGTGATGGAGGTGCGTAAGCCGAGTATCTTCGGCGAATTGATCATTGCTGTCACCTTCATTCCGATCCTTGCCCTGGAAGGGATCGAGGGGAAAATGTTCGGGCCGCTGGCCGTAACGGTGGCCATTGCACTGCTGTCGTCCCTGTTTCTCTCCATCTTCATCATCCCGGTACTCTGCAAGCTTATCCTCAAGCCGCACCCGGAAAAGGAAAGCTTCATCATGGGGCACGCCCACCGGCTTTACCGGCCGATGCTCGACTATGCCATGGGCAAAAAAAGGGTGGTGCTGGGAACGGCTGGCGCCCTGCTGATCGTCTCACTATTGATGGTGACCCGGCTGGGGACGGAATTCATTCCTATCTTGGACGAGGGTTCATTCGACATGGACGTGAGCATGCTGCCGGGGGTATCCCTGGAAAAGGCCCTGGAGGTGAACAAGCGGGCTGCGGCAAAGCTGATGGAGTTCCCTGAGCTGGAAACGGTGGTGGGACGGACCGGGCAGACCGGCGTCGCCCTGGACACCCGTGGCTCGGACAAGACGGGCTACGTGGGGATATTCAAGCCCAAGAGCGAATGGAAACGGGACATCTCCAAGGAGGAACTGACCAATGGGATGCGCGAGGCGCTGGAATCCATTGCCGGGATCTCGGTGGGGTTCAGCCAGCCGGTCCAGTGCCGCATCGACGAGCTGGTGGCGGGCACCAGGGCGCAGTTGATCGTCAAGCTGTTCGGCGAGGACATGACGACGCTCAACGGCAAATCGGCGGAAATTGCCCGGGTGCTTTCCAAGATCAAGGGGGGGATCGACCTCAATGCGGAAAAAGTTGCGGGGCAGCCCTACCTGACCATTGATATTGACCGGTCGAAGATTGCCCGCTATGGTTTGAACATCAGCGACGTGCAGAAGGTCATCGAGATTGCCGTAGCCGGAAAGGCGGCTTCGGAGCTTTACGAGGAGAACCGCAGCTTCCCCATCATGGTTCGCCTGCCCGAGGAGAAGCGCAATTCCCTCGACGGGATCAAAAACCTGCTGATTACCACCAAAACCGGCGTCAACGTCCCCCTGGAACAGCTGGCCGAGGTGAAAATGGTGGAGGGGCCGGTGCAGATCAGCCGCCAGGACGGGGTGCGGCGCATCGGCATTGAGATGAACATTACTGGCCGCGACATGGGGAGTTTCGTCACCGAGGCCAAGGAGAAGATCCGCTCCCAGGTCAAGCTCCCCCCTGGCTACTATCTCACCTGGGGAGGCCAATTCGAGAACCAGCAGCGGGCCATGAAAAAGCTGATGATTATCGGACCGGTGGCCGTCGCCCTCATCCTGCTGCTGCTCTACATAACCTTCCGCTCAATCCGCCTGGCGCTGCTGGTCATATGCAATCTCCCCTTCGCCCTGATCGGGGGTGTTTTTGCCCTCTTCATCTCCGGCCAGTACCTGTCCGTGCCCGCATCGGTTGGATTCGTCGTTCTCTTCGGGGTGGCGGTACTGAACGGCCTGGTGCTGGTATCCCGCATTGCCCAGCTGCGTGAGGAGGGACTCGACCTGCAGGAGGCCATCAAGCAAGGGGCGGCGGACCGCTTGCGGCCGGTGCTGATGACGGCATCCATTGCCATCTTCAGCCTTATCCCCATGCTTATGGCCGGAGGCACAGGATCGGAAATCCAGAAACCGCTGGCGACTGTCGTCGTGGGTGGCTTGATCACCTCGACCCTGCTGACCCTGCTGATCATTCCATCGGTCTACGGCTGGTTCGAGAAGAGAGCTGAAAAAACCGAAGTGTAATTTCACGTTTCCAGCGCTGCAGAAAAGGGGTTGCCGGCACATGTCGGCAACCCCTTTTGTTTGTTCGGTGATCGTCCGGCTGCTTATCAATGGCAGTCGGAGGTCTTGCAGCAACAGCAGGCAATCCCCTTTGCCTTCAGGAATGCCTCTTTCCCCTCTCTTGCCGCAAACCAGGCGATGATGAGCGAGCCGATGGCGTCGAGACTTCCCACCCCGGTCAATTCGAACCCGGCACTTGCGGCCAGCAGGGCAACGGAGAGGTAGAGGCAGGCCCTTGAACAGGCGGCATCGGCGAGAATGGCCGATGAATCGAGGGCGACGCCTACCTTCGTTTTATAGTGGATCAGTAGCCACATGAACGATATGGACACCAGGGAAACGATGATCCCCCACAGGGTTGAGTTGGGCCTGTGCCCCTGGTAGAGCGATAAACCTGCGGAAATGACCAGTCCTGTTGCCAGGAGATAGAACGAACCCCCCGTAATCCGCAGGGCTTGCCGCTCGAACTCGTCGGTGGTCGCACCGCTGTTCAGTCTGATCCGCCGCACCATGTGCCAGATGCCGACCCCGGAAATTACCTCGACAAAGGAATCCACGCCGAAGCCGAACAGGGAAAGGGTTTCATCGGCGGCACCGAACCAGACGGAGACGCATCCTTCGATGATGTTGTAGAGTATGGTGAACAGGGCTAGAAGATTGGCCATGTCATAGAGTTTCTGGCGCGAAAGGTCGTTCATCGGCTCTCCTTGGTGGGAATCAATGTCATGGAAGATATCGATTTTTTCTGCTACTGTAAAGCTGAACCGTTTCCCTTCGGCCTTTCTTGCGTATTTATTTCCCGGTTGTACACTTGCCCCATGCAATGTTGTTTCAGAAGGAGGCACCACCATGTCCCCATGGAAGAAAGCCACCATTGCTGCCGCTGCCCTTTGCTCCCTGCTGGTCCTGATCATTGCCTTTGTCCTTCCAGGCATCGTCCGCAGCCAAGCCATAAATAAGGTGGAGGCGCTGACCGGAAGAAAGCTTGCCATCCGCCATGTGTCCATCAACCCTCTGACGTTGCGGGTCGGCATCGAGGGGTTGCAGATGCAGGAACCTGGAGGAAAGGTGACATTCGTTTCCTTCAGCAGCGCCTCCGCCCGGTTGAGCCCCGCCTCCCTCTGGCGCCGGGCACCCATCGTCACCGATATCCGGCTGGTTTCCCCCTATCTGCACCTCGTCAGGACTGCAGCCAACAGTTATAATTTTTCCGATATTCCAGAGCGACTGCCGAAAAACGAGAAAAAATCCGACTCTCCCGCTTATTTCTCCCTCAACAATATCACCGTCAGCGGCGGCTCCATCGATTTCGACGACCGTGCCGCAAAAGCGCCGAAAATGCATACCCTGCGCAAGGTGAACATTGCCGTGCCGTTCATCAGCAATATTCCCTACCTGGTGGACAAGTACGTCCAGCCCCGCTTTGCCGCCCAGGTCAACGGTGCCTCATTGGACCTGAGAGGGCGGCTAAAACCGTTCCAGAAGGGGATGGAGACGCTGCTGGACGTTAATCTGACGGACCTGGATATACCTTACTATGCCGCCTACCTTCCCGCCCAGCTGCCGGTGGCGGTAAGTTCGGGAAAATTTTCATCCAAACTTGTCGTTTCCTACCGGGTGACGCCGGACAAGAAGCCGGTGATAGCGGTTTCCGGAGATGCAGCCGTGGCGCGGCTGGCCCTTGCCGAAAAAAAGGGGGGGGAACTGCTGGCTTTTGATCGCCTGGCAGTCAGGATCAACCAGGCGGACCTGATGGGGGGGAGTTACGACCTTGCCGCAGTCACCCTTGACCGGCCGTTGGTTACCCTGTTGCGGACGGCAGATGGACGCTGGCCGAACCAGCGCATCATGCCAGCGGCCGCTCCGCCGAAAGGTGAAAAAGCCGAGAAGCCGGCAGAAAAGAAGCCGGCGCCGTTGGTGCGCATTGGCGAGATCCGACTGAATAGCGGAACGGTGCGGGTTGACGACCGGCTGCCCACCGGTGGATTCCGCACCGAAATCCGTGACCTGACTGCCCTGGTGACGGGTCTTGCCACCAGGGGCGAGGAGACGGCCGATTACGAACTCTCTTTTTCAACGGCTAGGGGGGAACGCCTGGAACTTTCCGGCGACATGGCCCTGGAGGCCATGGAAGGATCGGCCCTGCTCAGTGTTTCCGATGTTCCCCTTGAAGCCTATTATCCCTACCTGGCGGACCGGCTGACGTCTCCGGTAAGCGGCAGGGCAGATCTCAACGCCGAGGCGACGTGGTCGAAAGAAGACGGGTTCGTTATCGACGATTTTGGGCTGAAGCTGCGGGGCCTGAGGGCCAGTTTCGGCAAGGGGGACGGCGCGCGCGTCGCAGAGGCGGTTCTGGCGGGAGGGAAGTTCGACCTGAAGAAGAAGACGGCTGCGCTGGACTCCATTGCGCTGCTCGGCGCCAAGGTCTTCGTCACTCGCGATGCCGGCGGGAAGCTTTCGCTTCTTTCCCTGCTGCGGGAGAGTAAGCCTGATCCGACCAATGCCAAACCGGCCGGGACAGCGGCAAAAGAATCGCCTTTTCACTATAAGATAGCATCGATCACAGGTAAGGGGATCGATGCCTCCTTCCGGGACGAGAGCCGGGACTCCGCCCCCCGCTTCCAATTCCGGGGGATCGAATTCGCCGCGAACAATATCAGCGACCTGCTCAAGGCATCGATCCCTGTTCGCCTCAACGCCTCCTACGGCAGTGATGCCAAGCTTGCCCTGAAAGGAGCCGTCATCCGGGAACCGTTTCGCTACCGGGGCAACATTCAGGTGCGAAACCTGCCCATCGCCGATTTCAGCCCCTACCTCCCCGAGGATCTCAATCTCTACCTGGCGGACGGCAACCTGGACCTGACGGCGACCCTGGACCTGGCCAAGGGGGAGGAATTAACCGGCAGCTTCGCCGGCAGCGCCGGTCTGCGGAATCTCTACCTTCTCGATACGGTGGACACGGACGACCTGCTCAAATGGGAAAGCCTGCATGTCGAAGAGGTGCGGGGCACGCTCAAACCACTGACGATAAATATCGGTGGCATTTCGCTCAACAGGTTCCTGGCCAGGCTGGTGGTTGACCGGGATGGGACCATCAACCTGAAAAAAATCAAGTCGGCACCGACCGGCGCAGTCGCTGAGGCCAATGCCAGAACGGCGCCCGCTCCAGCCGCTGTTGCGCCCACCCCGGTAACGCCGTCAGTGGCGAACGTCAAAGCGGCACCGCCGCAGATCCGTATCGATACGGTCACCCTCCAGGAGGGAACGGTTGCCTTTCTCGACCGGCACACCCCCCAGGAGTTCGGCACCACCATGTACAACCTGGGAGGAAGGATCAGCGGCCTCTCTTCGGAGGATTTCCGCTATGCGGACCTGGACCTGCGCGGCAATCTGGACAATCATTCGCCGCTGCGCATCACCGGCAAGATCAACCCCCTTTCCAGGGACCTCTTTGCCGACATCAAGGTCCGTTTCACCGACATCGAGCTGAGCCCGGTCACTCCCTATGCCGGTACCTATCTGGGCTATGAGATTGATAAAGGGAAGCTCTTTCTCGATCTCAGCTACAAGATCGAAAAGAAGGCGCTCAATGCCGAGAACAAGGTCTTCATCGACCAGTTCACCTTCGGCAAGGGGGTGGAGAGCGGGAAGGCGACGAAACTTCCGGTCCGGCTCGCCGTCGCCCTGCTCAAGGATCGTCATGGCGAGATTCACCTGGATCTGCCGGTCACAGGACGGACCGACGATCCCGAGTTCAGCGTCTTTCGGCTGGTGTTGAAGGTGCTGAAGAATCTTCTGGTCAAGGCGGCGACGGCGCCCTTCGCTCTGCTCCAATCGGCGTTCGGTGGTGGAGAGGATTTGAGCAGCGTCGTATTTGCCCCCGGATCCCAGAAACTGGCCAATGGGGAGCGGAGCAAAGTGCTTAAGCTGGCTGAGGCGCTCGGACAGCGGCCGGGAGTGAAGCTGGAAATGAGCGCCTATGTGGACAGGGAGAAAGACGCGGAGGGATATCGCAACGAGCTGTTGACAAGGAAGATGAAGGGGGAGAAATTTGCGGCCCTGGTGAAAGAGCGCAAGAATGCCCCGGGAGACACGCCGGAGAAGATGGAGATCCTGCCGGCAGAGCATGACCTGTATCTGAAGGCGGTCTACAAGAAGGAGAAATTTCCCAAGCCGCGCAATGCCTTGGGCTTCGTCAAGGATATCCCTGCTCCGGAGATGAAAAAGTTGATCCTGGCCAACACCGTCATCGGCGAAGCTCAGCTCCAGGCCCTGTCCCGCGAGCGGATCGCCGCCGTTCGTGCCCTGCTCGTCGGCGAAGGAAAGCTGCCGGCAGAAAGGATCTTTGAAAAAGGGGGGGATGTGTCGCAGCCGCAGAAAAAGGAGGGGCAGCCGGCGAGCAGGGTCGAATTCGGCGTATCTGTTCAATGAAGTAAAAAAAGTTGCTTCCAGGTCTAATAAAGCATTGTTCTCCGTCGATAAGTGTCTATGTGAAGCAGCAGCTGATCGGAGGGAAGCCATGGAATGGATCTGGAACAGGTATCTGAATTTTTCGATCAAGGTCAGGCTGGCGACGCTTTGCCTCTGCTACAGCGCTTGTATCGTCGCCACCGGAATTGCCGCCCAATCGGGCTCACTGCTGGTCAAGTACGGCTCGATGCTGCTCTTTATCACGCTCGGCGGCATCTTCGGCTGGATCAACATCTGGTCGATCAACAGGCCGATCCAGCGGTCCATAAACTATCTGCAGACCATGGCAAGTGGTGACCTGAGCCAGGAGATACGGGTCCTGCGCAAGAACGAGTTCAGCAAGATGCTGACGGCGATGATCGAGTTGCAGAAATCCATACGTGAGATCATCGCGGGGATCAAGGGGACGGCAGGGGAGCTTACCGATGCATCCCGGCTGCTCTCGACCACTTCTGCGGACATCGTTCAGGGAACCGGCGATGCGTCCAGCCAGTCCGACAGTGTCAGCTATGCCGTCGGCGAATTGTCCACGGTTGCCGTCACCATTTCCGGCAGCTGCCAGGAAATGGCCGATAGTGCGGCGGCAACGGAAGCGGCAACGCAAAAAGGGGCGGAGACGGCTGCAAGCATGTCCCAGGTCATGGCGGAGATAGAAAGAATGGTGGTCAGCACCATGGAGGCGGTCAAGGCCCTCGGTGAGAATTCCGAGCGAATCGGCACCATTATCGATGCCATCGAAGATATTGCCGATCAGACCAACCTCCTTGCCCTCAATGCGGCCATCGAGGCGGCCAGGGCTGGAGAGCAGGGGCGGGGATTCGCAGTCGTCGCCGACGAGGTGCGGGGCCTTGCCGAAAGGACCAGCGCTTCCACCAAGGAAATCCAGACGATCATCACCACGCTTCAGGGGGATGTGAAGAACGTGGTGACGCTGATGGATAAAAGCGCTGACAGCGTTCGCACTGGGGCCGAAGATGTGCGTTTCTCCAACCAGGCCATCAGTACCATTGCCGAGCAGATGGCTCCCCTCGTGGCACGGGTCTCCCAGGTGGCGACGGCGGCAGAGGAACAGTCGGCTACCAGCGCCGGCATCACAGAAAGCATGCAGCACATTGCCCGGATCATTCACAGTGCGGCGGCGGGAGCCCACGAAACGGCCAAGGCTGCTGCAGTCCTGGCCGATTCGTCGGCAAACCTGGAACAGATGGTCAATCGCTTCAAGCTGCAGTGACACTCCTCTCAGCCAGCCCCGGATTCCGGGGCTTTTTTTGTTTTTCAAACATTTTCGGGGAAGGCAGTCGTGGCATCGGGAGAGAGTGACGAGCTACAGCGGCGAGCGGACACCCGCCGCATGTGGAGCGAAGGCAATTCGCTTATTCAAGCACTGCGAGCCGTAAGGTGGGCGGCACCGCAAGGTCCGCAGCTGTGGCGACAGAGCGAACGGACGATGTCGCGGCTGCCTGTTGTTTCACAGAATCCCCGGACGAACCTTTTTTTCAATGTTCATGCGCATCAATGGCTTATGCCGAGAAACCTGTTTACAAACGGGTATAATTTTTTTAAATTTGGCCAATTTTATAGCGCCGGAGTCCTCCATGGAAAATCTGAGAAACACTCCTCTCTTGTCGCGACACCAGCAGCTGCATGCCCTGCTTGCCCCGTTCGGTGGCTGGAACATGCCGATCCAGTATGAGGGGATCATTGCCGAGCACCGGTGGTGCCGGGAGCAGGCGAGCCTTTTCGACATCTGCCACATGGGGGAGTTCATTTTCAGGGGTGACATGGAGGAAAGCGGGCTGGAGGATATCTTCACCTTTTCCGTCAAATCGATCCCCATCGGCCGCTCCCGCTACGGCTTCCTCCTCAACGAGAGGGGGGGGATCATCGACGACCTGATCGTCTTCCGTCTCGGTGAGGACGAGGCAATGGTCGTGGTCAATGCTGCCACCAGCGACAACGACTTCGCTGTCATCCGCTCCCGGCTGAAACCGGGCGTTTCCTTTACCGATATTTCGGCGGCTACCGGCAAGCTGGATCTCCAGGGCCCGCTGTCCCGCCAGGTGCTCGTGGAGAAATTCGGCGAGCAGATTGCGGTACTCCCCTACTTCAAATTCATCAGGACCACCCTGCTCGGCGTCGATGCCGTAATCAGCCGCACGGGCTATACGGGGGAACTGGGTTACGAGATTTTCCTCCCGGCGGACAAGGTGGGCGAATTGTGGGACCTGCTGCTTGCCGACCAGCGGGTGAAGCCGGCCGGCCTCGGCGCACGGGACGTGCTCCGCCTGGAGGTCGGCTACAGCCTCTACGGCAGCGACATAGACGAGGCGACGACACCGCTGGAAGCTGGCCTGGGGGCGTTCGTCAACATGGACAAAAAGTTCATCGGCAAGGAAGCCCTACAGAAACAGCAGCGGGAAGGGCTGCAGAAGGTGAAGGCTGCCTTCCAGGTCCATTCGCGCCGTTCGCCGCGGCACCATTACGAGATCTGCTTCGAAGGGGAGGCTGTCGGTACGGTAACGAGCGGCGTTTTTTCCCCCATGCTCGGCTGCGGCATTGGCATCGGTTACGTCCGGCCGGAAATAGCCACACTTGGCGCCCAGATCGCCATCATGCACGACAAGGTGACCATGGACGCCGCCGTTGTGGAGCTTCCCTTTTACAAGGGGGGATCATTGCGCTCTTAGCAGCTGTTTTTGTGAAATAACGTTCGGGAGGATGTCATGGAAATGTACTTCAGCAAGGAGCACGAGTGGGTCAGGATCAAGGACGGCATCGCCAGCGTCGGCATCAGCGAGCATGCTGCCCACGAATTGGGTGACATTACCTTTGTCGAGCTTCCCCAGGTGGGGAAGACGGTCAAGCAGTTCGAGGTTCTCGCGGGCATTGAATCGGTGAAGGCGGCCAGCGACATCTATGCTCCCCTTTCCGGCAAGGTCATCAAGGTTAACGAGGCCCTGGACGGGACACCGGAAATCGTCAACGAGGCGGCCGAAGAGGCGGGGTGGATTGCCTGGCTTGAGCCGACCGATCCCGGCGAGGTGAAGAACCTCATGAGCAGAGAAGAGTACGACACCTATCTGAAAGGGCTTGCCTGATGAGCTACTGTCCCAATACGCCGGAGCAGATCCGGGAGATGCTTGCCGTCATCGGCAAGACCGCCGTGGACGAGCTGTTCGAACCGATTCCCCGGGGATTGCGGGCAAAATCATTCAACCTCCCTGCCGGCGTATCGGAACAGGAACTGCTGGTGCAACTGCAGGAGATGGCGGCCTGTAACCGGCACCTGATCAACTTCATCGGTGGCGGTTATTACGACCATCATATTCCGGCAGTGGTGGATCACCTGACAGGGCGCGCCGAGTTTTACACCGCCTATACCCCCTACCAGCCGGAATGTTCCCAAGGAACGCTGCAGGCGCTTTTCGAGTACCAGACGGCCATCTGCAGGCTGACCGGCATGGAAGTGAGCAATGCCTCCCTTTATGACGGCGGTACCGCCTTGGCAGAGGCGGCCATGATGGCCCTGCGCATCACCGGGCGGAATCGCATCGTCATCGATGCCTCGGTCAATCCCTTTGCCCGGCAGATCGTCACCACCTACATGAAGAATCTGGCGGTCGAGCTGGTGGAAATCCCTACCAGTTCCGGCAGTGCCGACCGCTCGGCCCTGACTGAAGCCCTGACCGATGATGTGGCGGCGGTAATGGTGCAGAATCCCAATTTCTTCGGCTCCATCGAGGATCTGACCGCCATTGCCCATGCTGCCCATGCCAAAGGCGCCCTGCTCGTCACATCCGTCTATCCCATCAGTCTGGGGCTGATCAAGAGCCCTGGCGAGATGGGGGCCGACATCGTCGTCGGCGACGGCCAGAGCCTGGGCAATCCCCTTGCTTTCGGCGGTCCATCCTTTGGCTTCATTGCCACGACGAAGAAATACATCCGCAATCTTCCCGGCCGCATCATCGGCGAGACCATCGACCGGGAAGGGCGCCGCGGCTTCGTTTTGACCCTGCAGGCGCGGGAGCAGCACATCAAGCGGCACAAGGCGACTTCCAATATCTGCAGCAACCAGAGCCTCTGCGCCCTGCGCGGCCTCATCTTTCTTGCCGCCGTCGGTAGGGAGGGGCTGGTGGAGCTGGCCCAACTCAACCGTGACAAGGCGGAATATGCCAAGGATCGGCTCGGTTCCATCAAGGGGGTACGGGTCCTGAACCGGGGTGCCACCTTCAACGAGTTTACCCTGGAACTGCCCAGGGATGCAGCGGAGGTGGTGCATACCCTTTTGGACAAGGGACTCGCCGCCGGTATGCCCCTTGGAGAATATTACGCCGGCATGGCCAATTGCATGGTGGTGACGGTGACGGAAAGACGGTCCAGGGGGGAAATCGACGCACTGGCCGATGCGCTGGAGGCCGCACTATGAATCTAATCTTCGAGAAATCCGTACCTGGAAGGCGCGGGCTGAAGCTTCCCGTCGCCGATGTGCCGAGGGCTGCCGCACTCCCCGAGAACCTGGTGCGCACCGAGCCGGCCCAGCTTCCCGAGGTGAGCGAACTGGACCTGGTTCGCCACTTCACCGGCCTTTCCCGCCGTAACTTCTCCGTTGACGGTAACTTCTACCCCCTCGGCTCCTGCACCATGAAGTACAACGCCAAGGTTACCGAGAATGCCGCGGCACTCTTCGCCGACGTCCATCCCATGACCCCCCTGCTGCCGGAAGGGGAAACCTCGGCCCAGGGGGCATTGTGCCTTATTCTCGGCTTGTCCCGCCTGCTGGCTGAGATAACCGGCATGGACGAGGTGAGCTGTCAGCCCTTGGCCGGCGCCCATGGCGAGATGACCGGCATCATGCTCATTGCCGCCTACCACCGGGCGAAAAGGAACAAGAAAAAATACGTCATCGTCCCCGATTCCTCACACGGCACCAATCCTGCCAGTGCCGCCATGGTCGGCTACGAAATCATCACCATTCCGTCTGCCCCTTACGGGGATATGGACCTGGATGCTTTCCGAGCTGCCATGAACGGAGAGGTGGCAGCGGTCATGCTCACCTGCCCCAATACCCTCGGGCTCTTCAACCCGCACATCAGGGAGATCTGCGACATTGCCCACGAGCACGATGCCCTCATGTACTACGACGGGGCCAACCTCAATGCCATTCTCGGCAAGGTCCGCCCGGGGGACGTGGGCTTCGACGTCATCCATGTGAACCTGCACAAGACCTTCGGTACCCCTCACGGGGGTGGTGGCCCGGGGAGCGGTCCGGTCGGGGTCAAGCGGGAGCTGATACCCTTTCTGCCCGGTCCCCGAATCATCAAGCATGCCGACGGGCGCTGCGGCCTGGAAAAGGGCACTTCCGAGAGCATCGGCAGGGTGGCCAACTTCTACGGCAACTTCGGCGTCATGGCCAGGGCCTATGCCTATATCATTCTCCTTGGAAGGGAAGGCTTGATAGAGGTGAGCGAGCAGGCGGTGCTCAATGCCAATTACATGCTTGCCCGGCTCAGGGAACATTTCGACCTCCCATTCGACCGGACCTGCATGCACGAATGCGTCTTTTCCGCTTCCCGCCAGCTGAAGCACGGGGTACATGCCATCGACATCGCCAAATATCTTATCGACCGCGGCTATCACCCGCCGACTGTCTATTTCCCCCTCAACGTCAAGGAGGCGATCATGATCGAACCGACCGAGACGGAGAGCAAGGAAACCATGGATGCCTTCATCGAGGCGATGATCGAGGCGGCCAACCTGGCAGAAAAGGAGCCGGAAAGGCTTCACGAGGCGCCACGGACGATGCCGGTCGGCCGGCTCGATGAGACCAAGGCGGCGCGGGAACAAAACGTCTGCTTCGGCTGAATGACACCCCCTTCAGGACTAATCCGGAAGGGGGTTTTTTGTCTGTGGGGGTCCAGAAACCTGCCCGCTCCTCCGATGCTTGATACCAAGACTGCGGTATTATCCAGATCTCCATGGGAGGATACATGACCGATACCAGTCGAACCTACCTCGTCACCTGCCCGTCGTGCAAGGCAGAGAACAGAATCCCCGCTGCCAGGGAAGGACAGGCGGGCAGATGCGGCAATTGCCATGCCTTGCTTCCCCCCCTCTATCTGCAACCGGTCCAGCTCACCGACCGGTCCTTCGACTCCTTCGTTTCCACCTATATGGGCCCGATCCTTGCCGAATTCTGGGCACCCTGGTGACCTCACTGCCGCGACTTCGCACCGGTGGTGCGGGAAATCGCCCGGGATTTGGCGGGCAAGGCTGCTGTCGTGCAGATCGATACGGAGGAAAATCGGGCCCTGGCCGCACGCTTTGCCATACAGGGCATACCGGCGCTCTTCATCCTTAAACATGGAAAGAACATCGCCGGGATGAGCGGCGCCCGTCCCAAGCAGACAATCCTGGAATGGGTGCGAAAAAACGCCTTCTGATCCCCTACGAAGCGGCTCCGGACGTTGACATGGAGCGTTTTGAGGCTATCATTACATTTTAATAAATAATTCAAATGAGCAGGTTCAGCCATGCCACTCCCCGCGGACAAAGTATCCGGCCAGACAGACGTCATCTTATCCATGGCACTCTATACAACGGCTGCAGTACTGTTGGTCGGTTTTCTGCTCCTGGCGGCATGGTGGCTGGGGAGCAAGCGACGGACAGTGGTGAAGCAGATCCCTTACGAATCGGGCGTCTTTCCGACCGGAACCGCCCGCCTTGCCTATCCGGTGCCCTTTTACCTGGTGGCCATCTTTTTCATCGTTTTCGATGTGGAAGCAGTCTTCATCTTCACCTGGGGGGTCGCCTGGGACGAGCTGGGCTTTGCCGGACTGATCCACATCACCATCTTCATCGTCATACTTCTCCTTGGGCTTTTCTGGCTCTGGCTCAAGGGTGGACTTGAGTGGGGACCCACAAAAGCGGTTCGAGGTTCTAAGTTCGATGTTCAAGGTTAGAACCTGGAACATAGAACCTAGAACATAGAACTGTTGTGCAGTCAGGAACAGGCATGCATACAAACGCCGGTACGGCAGACAATATCCTCCTGACCAACCTGGACGACCTGATCAACTGGGGACGGGCCAATTCGCTCTGGCCCATGTTCTTCGGCCTTTCCTGCTGTTTCGTGGAAATGATGACTTCCTTCACCTCCCGCTACGATATCGCCCGCTTCGGTGCCGAAGTGCTGCGCGGCACGCCGCGGGAGGCGGACCTCATGGTTATTGCCGGCACTGTCTTCAAGAAGATGGCCCCCTCCATCCTTAATCTTTACGAGCAGATGGCCGAGCCCCGCTGGGTCATCTCCATGGGTAGCTGCGCCAATTCGGGGGGGATGTATGATGTCTACAGCGTAGTTCAAGGTGTCAATCAGATCCTGCCCGTGGATGTCTATGTGCCGGGTTGCCCTCCCCGCCCCGAGGCCTTCATGCAGGGGTTGATGCTGCTTCAGGAAAAGATCCGCAGCGATGAGCGGCCGGCCCGGCCGGTCCTGCATCTGCAGGGGGGAACCCAGGGGACGACTGCGCCGATCCTGGTCGATGGGGTGACCAAGTCCCGGGACACTCGCGGCCCCGGTCTGGAAGGGACCATGAAGCGTGGCACGTCGGTCAATCATCCGCGTTTCTGGCTGTCCCGTTCCGATGAGATGTGGCGCCCCCCGGCGGAAAAGCATCCTTACCCGGATTTCGGCCTTGCCGGGGAGCTGGAAGGGGTCTTCGAGGGCAGGGTGACGGTGGACCCGGAGGCGACGGACATGCTCACCTATCGCTGTTCGCCGGAGCTAGTGCCGCAGGTGCTGAGGCACTTGAAAAACCGCAGCGCCAATTCCTTCAAGCGCCTGGAGGATATTGCCTCCGTCGATGACTCGTGCCGGCGGCAGCGGGAGAATTTTCGGGATTTTACCGTCAACTACCACCTGCTCTGCTTCGATACCCCCGGCCATCTGCGCATCAAAACGGAGCTTTCCGGCACCTCTCCCGACCTGCCCACCGTTACCGGCATCTTCCCCGCCGCCAACTGGTATGAACGGGAAGTTTACGATATGTACGGCATCGGCATCACCGGCCATCCCAACCTGCGCCGTATCCTCATGCCGGATGAGTGGCAGGGGCATCCCCTGCGCAAGGATCATCCGTTCCGTGCCACGGAAATGGCCCCTTACACGGTGGATGATGCCCGTAAACTGCAGCCGCTGCCGGGGGGGGAATTCTTCGAACGGGTGGATGATGAAACCCTCATCCTCAACCTGGGGCCGCAGCATCCCGGAACCCACGGCGTCATCCGCTTTATCCTCAAGCTGAACGGCGAAGAAATAGCCGATCTGGACAGCAACATCGGCTTTCACCACAGGGCTGCGGAAAAGATGGGGGAACGCCAGCACTGGAACCAGTACATCCCCTATACCGATCGCATCGACTACCTGGCCGGGGTGCAGAACAACCTGGCGTACGTGAACAGCGTCGAAAAATTGTGCAGCATCACCGTTCCCGATCGGGCCGTTACCATCAGGGTCATGCTGGCCGAGCTCTTCCGCATCGCCAGCCATCTGGTCTGGCTCGGTACCTTTGCTGCTGACGTGGGGGCGATGACCCCGGTCTTCTATACCTTCACCGATCGGGAAAAGATCTTCGACATCGTCGAGATGATCACCGGCGGCCGTATGCACCCGGCATGGTTCCGCATCGGTGGCGTCGCCGAGGACCTGCCGGAAGGCTGGGAGGTGCCGGTCAGGGAATTTCTGTCATGGTTCCCCCCGCGGCTCAAAGAATACGAGGACCTGCTCAACGGCAACCCGATTTTTACCGCCCGCCTCAAGGGGGTCGGGGCGATCAGTCGCGAGGAGGCCATGGAATGGGGGATCAGCGGTCCCAACCTGCGGGCCTGCGGCTTCGCCTGGGATCTGCGCAAGAAGATGCCCTATGCGGGCTATGACCGTTTCGATTTTGACATTGCCGTGGCTGAGGGTGGGGACTGCTGGGCGAGGTACCTGGTGCGCCTGGAAGAGATGCGCCAGTCCCTGCGCATCGTCCGCCAATGCCTGGAGAAGATGCCGGGGGGACGCTGGATTACCGAGGAGTACCGCTATGCACTTCCCCGGAAGCGGGACTCTTTGGAAGACATCGAGTCGCTGATCCATCACTTCGTTAATTCCACCCGTGGGATGACGCCGCCACGGGGGGAGACTTACGCCGCCATTGAGGCGCCCAAGGGGGAGAACGGCTATTTCGTCGTTTCCGACGGCATCAACATTCCCTACCGGGTGCGGATCAGGACGCCGAGCTTTCCCCATATCCAGGCCCTGCCGGTCATGAGCAAGGGGTGGCTCCTGGCCGACTTCCTGGCCATCATCGGTTCCATCGATTTTGTGCTGGCCGATATCGACCGGTGAGAGCAGGGCAAGCTGCATGAAGCGCTATGAACGTCGCCAGGAGGCATTGCTGCCCCGGTCCAAATTTCTCTGGAGGCTCTTTCGCCATGGCATGCTGGCTTCGATCTTTATCGTCGCTTCCCTGGCAGTGGGAATTGTCGGCTATCGCCATTTCGAGGGCATGCCCTGGACCGATGCCTTTGTCAACGCGGCCATGATACTGGGAGGGATGGGGCCGGTCGGAGAGCTGCATAGCGAGGCGGGAAAGCTTTTCGCAGGTCTCTATGCCCTGTACAGCGGCTTGATTGCCATCATTGCCGTTGGCATTATGGCCGCACCCATTCTCCACCGCTTCCTGCACCGGTTTCATCTGGAGGCTGACCGAGACGTATGATTTCACCACCGCTGGCAGAAGAACTGAAGAGGCGTATTGCAGCTGCGGTTACCAAACGGGAAGCGGCAGTTGACGTGATGAAGGAGCTGCAGCGCCATTATGGCTGGCTTACCGACGAAGCTGTCGAAGAGGCTGCTCGGCTGCTCGATCTCTCCCCCTTGCAGGTCGAGGAACTGGCAACCTTCTACGAGATGATCTACCGGCAGCCGGTGGGCAAGCAGGTCATCCATGTCTGCGATTCCATCTCCTGCTGGGCCATGGGAGGGGAAACGATGATGGCCCATCTGGCCGGGCTTTTGGGAATTTCGCCGGGAGAAACCACGGCCGACGGGCGGTTTACCCTGCTCCCCTGTGCCTGCCTGGGCAACTGCGGCAACGGTCCGGCCATGATGATCGATGAAAAAATCTACGGCAAATTGACCCCTTCGGTCCTGGAGGGGATCGTCGGCATTGCGAAGGGGTGAGGCTCAGACCGGTATCCAGCAAAGGAGGCGCTATGAAGAGTATTTTTCGAATGCTTGCGGTGATCGTGCCCATTGTTGTGACGGCAACCTGCTCTCTGGCAGACACCACACCGGGCAAGCCCATCAGCGGCAAGAAGGAGTTCGAAAAACACTGCAGCTCCTGTCACGCCAATGGGGGAAACACCATCAATCAGGCAAAGACCCTGCACAAGCAGGCGATGGCAGCCAACGGCATCAGGACGGCCAGGGACATTATCAAGACGATGCGCAATCCCGGCCCCGGCATGACCCGCTTCGATGAGAGCACCATTTCGGACAGGGAAGCAAAGGTTATTGCCGCATACGTGCTGAAAGCCTTCAATAAATAGACAATTCCACTGACGGAGGCAGGCCATGCTCAAGATCAAGAGGGTTTACGACACACCCCAGCCGGGTGACGGCAAGCGGCTGCTGGTTGACCGCCTTTGGCCCCGGGGACTAGCCAAGGAAAAGGCCCACGTGGATGACTGGATCAAGGACCTGGCCCCGAGCAGCGAGCTGCGCACCTGGTTCGGCCATGACCCGGCGAAATGGGAAGAGTTCCGCCGCCGGTACAGTGAAGAACTGAACGGCCACCGGGAGCAGCTGGCGAAGCTCCATGCCGAGGCTGAACGGGAGACGGTGACACTGCTCTACGCGGCAAAGGACGATGAGCACAACAATGCGGTGGTGCTCAAGGAGTTGATCGGCAACGCATAGGGAATGGATGGAACAGGTTCTTTTTCGACATAACCGCCCAGGGCGGGCGGTGACCTTTGCCGAATACTGCGGCGAGGGGGGCTTCGATACCCTGAAGCAGGCGTTGAAGAGCCTGTCGCCGGACCAGGTGCAGCAGATGGTCATCGATTCGGGGCTCAGGGGGCGCGGAGGTGCGGGATTTCCCACTGGCAAGAAATGGTCCTTCGTTCCCCGCAACCTGCCCGGGCCCCGCTGGCTCATCTGCAACTGTGACGAGATGGAACCGGGGACTTACAAGGATCGTGCGCTGTTGGAGGCAAACCCCTACTCCCTCATCGAAGGGATTCTCCTGGCCTGCTATGCCATCGGCGTCCACCATGCCTTCATCTTCATCCGCCGGGGCTATGAGACGGCGGCGGCCAACCTCAGGCAGGGGATCGGCGAGGCGCGGGCCGCCGGCTTCATCGGCGACAATATCCTCGGAAGCGGCTTCAGCTGTGTCATCGATCTCCATATTTCCGCCGGTCGCTATATCTGCGGCGAAGAGACGGCCTTGATGAACGCCCTGGAGGGAAAGCGGGCCAATCCCCGCTCCAAGCCTCCGTTCCCTGCGGTGAAAGGGCTCTGGGGAGGGCCGACGGTGGTGAACAACGTGGAGACCCTGGCCAACATTCCCGCCATCGCCGCAAAAGGCCCCGCCTGGTTCAAGGGGCTGGCCAAAGTGCCAGAGGCGGCGGGAACGAAACTCTTCTGCATCAGCGGCCATGTGCGCAATGCAGTCTGTGTGGAACTCCCCCTGGGCATGACCCTGGGGGAGATCATCGACGGCCCCTGCGGCGGCATGCTCCCTGGAAGGCGGTTCAAGGCGTGCATCCCCGGTGGCGCCTCCACCCCCTTTTTCACCGCCGACCACTTTGCCGTCCCCATGGATTTCGACGCCGTAGCTAAGGCCGGGTCCCGGCTCGGCACCGGCGGCATCATCGTCTTCGACGAAAATACCTGCATGGTCGGCGCGACCCTCAACCTCATCCGCTTCTTTGCCCGTGAATCTTGCGGCTGGTGCACCCCCTGCCGGGAAGGACTCCCCTTTGTCCAAGAGGTGCTGACCCGCATGGAGCACGGCCAGGGAAGGGAGGCAGACCTGGAAATTCTCCGGGAGCATGTGAAATATCTCAACTATTCCTTCTGCGCTCTTGCTCCAGGTGCCATGGGGCCTGTGGAAGGGCTTTTGCGCCTTTTCGAGGACGAGATCCGGGCGCACATCGGCACGGGGCGCTGCCCCTTTGCCTGACAGATATTCCGAAGGAGAAGCCAGCGGCGGCCATGCCCAGACTGACCATCGACAACATACCCGTTGAGGTGCCTGCCGGAACCAGTGTCCTGGAAGCGGCCAAGCAGGTGGGGATCTGGATTCCCCACTTCTGCTACCACCCCGCCCTGGGGAGCGTCGGGGCCTGCCGGCTCTGCGCCATGAAGTTCCTGGAGGGGCCGGTGAAGGGGGTGCAGATGTCGTGCATGATCCCCGCCCAGGACGGCATGGTCGTTTCCACCACCGACGGGGAAGCATACAGAATGCGCCAGCTGGTCATCGAGTGGCTGATGATCAACCATCCCCACGACTGCCCGGTCTGCGACGAGGGGGGGGAATGCCTGCTCCAGGACTACACCATCGCCGGGGGGCACGGCATCCGCCGCTACCAGGGGAAGAAGAGGACCTTCAACAACCAGTTCCTCGGGCCGTATATCGAGCATGAGATGAACCGCTGCATCGAGTGTTACCGCTGTGCCCGCTTCTATCAGGATTTTGCCGGCGGGAGCGATTTCGGGGTCATGGGGAGTGCCGGCCGGGTCTACTTCGGGCGTTTTCAGGATGGACCCCTGCAGTCCCCCTTTTCCGGCAACCTGGTGGACATCTGCCCGACCGGTGTCTTCACCGACAAGACGGCCCGCTTCAGGGCACGGTACTGGGACTACCAGATGGCGCCCTCCATCTGCCCCCACTGTTCCCTCGGCTGCAATACCATCCCGGCTGCCCGTTACCGGGAACTGCTCAAGATCATGGCCCGCAGGAACGACGCGGTCAATGGCTGGTTCATCTGCGACCGGGGGCGGTTCGAGAAATCTCCGGTCAACGATCCGGCGAGACCGCGCTCGCCCCGCATTGCCGGGGGGGAGGCAGGCTGGGATCAGGCCCTCGATGCCCTTGTGGGGAGGATTGGGGAAGTTGCGGCAATCCATGGCAGGGACAGCATCGCCCTCGTCGGTTCTACGCGGCTTCCCCTGGAGGGGCTGGTCATGCTGCCCCGACTGGCGGAGGCCCTGGGAACTGCCACCCTCTGCTTTTTTACGGAGACGAAGGAGGCGGAAAGGACTATGGCGGCCGTTCGAAGGTTGACCCCATCGAATGCCGCATCCATGGCCGATGTCCAGGCTGCCGATGGGGTGATCGTCATGGCCTGCGACCTGCCGGCTGAAGGGGCTATGATGGCCCTGGCGGTGCGCCAGGCCTGGCGCAAAGGGGCGCAGATCTTTGCCGTAGAAGGCGGCGGCGAGGCACTGACCGCGGAACTGGGCGTTGCCGTCACAGGCGCCGCCTCCCTTGCCCAGGTTCCCCTTGGGAAATTCAAAAACCCGGTGATCATCTGCGGTACGGGCCGGGCGGACCCGGCGACCATCGAAGCCGCGGCAGACACCGGGGCAAAGGTGGCATTTATTCTGCCGGGAGCCAATGCCTTTGCCGCGGCGCGGCTGTCGGCCGAGCTGGGGGTGTGCGATCTGCGAACTGCCGTTGCCGGTGGGAAAATAAAGGGTATCATTGCCTTTGAGGCGGATGTGGCGGCAGACCTGCTTGCAAACCTTCCCCTGATTGCTGCGGCCGATTACCTCCCCTCGGACCTCATGGTCGATGCCGCCGTCTTCCTTCCCGCCACCACAACCTTCGAGGCGGACGGGACCTTTGTCAACAATGAGGGGCGGGCCCAGCGGTTCAAGAAGGTGATGGAGCCTGGAGTGCCGGTGAAGGGGCTCGACCCGGCGCTCCACCCGCCTCACGTGCACCGGCTTTCCCCTCCCGGCGGGGAGGTCTTCCCCTCCTGGCAGATCATTGCCGCCCTGATAGAGCGACTTGGCGGGGTAAAGATCGTCGAGCCGCTTTCCGGACCGTGGGAGAAGCTGCGCCACCTGAATGCGGATGGGGGGGGTGTGAGCATATTATGACGGTGAAGACGCGTGAATAGTGACCCCTTGTACATACTGCTGATTGCCGCAAAGATCGGCGTCGTCTTCTCCGTCATTCTCACCACGGCTGCCGGCCTGGTCTATGCGGAGCGGCGTATTCTCGGCTGGATTCAGGACCGGAAGGGGCCGAACCGGGTGGGACCCATGGGGCTCCTGCAGCCGGTGGCCGACGTGATCAAGATGCTGACCAAGGAGGACATGCTGCCGGCGGCGGCTGACCGCTGGCTTTTCTATCTCGCTCCGGCAATGGCGGCCATCCCGGCCATCATGACCTTTGCCGTCGTCCCCTTCGGCGCGCCGTTGAACATCCTGGGGCGGCAGCTTCCCCTGCAGGTGGCGGATCTGCATGTGGGCCTGCTCTTTTTCATGGCCTTCTCCTCCATTGCTGTCTATGGCGTCGCACTTGGGGGGTGGGCCTCCAACTCCAAATATGCACTCCTGGGCAGCATCCGCGGCCTGGCCCAGCTCATCTCCTACGAACTCTCCATGGGGCTTTCGCTGGTGCCGGTGGTGATGCTGGCCCGCTCCTTCAGCCTGTCGGAGATTGTCGCTGCCCAGTCGGGGGTCTGGTTCATCGTCTACCAACCGCTGGCGTTTGTCATCTTTCTCATCAGCATCATCGCTGAATGCCGGCGCATCCCTTTCGACCTTCCCGAGGCGGAAGGGGAGCTGGTGGCGGGTTTTCACTCGGAGTATTCGGGAATGCGCTTCGGCCTCTTCTTCGTGGGGGAATACATCAACATCATCGTTCTCGGCGCGCTGGCCACCACCTTCTTTCTCGGCGGCTGGCACGGACCGTGGCTCCCTCCCGTGGTCTGGTTTCTCATCAAGACCCTGTCCTTCACCTTCTTCTTTATCTGGGTTCGCGGCACACTGCCGCGGCTACGCTACGACCAGCTCATGCACCTGGGATGGAAGCTGCTGACGCCACTGGCGCTGGTCAACATTGTGGTAACCGGCTGGTACTTAATGCTTTCCGGGAGCTTCCAATACTAACCATCAGCCAGATGCATGAAAAGGGGGAAATGCAATGAGCGAGAATCTGAACGAGATGGATGAAAACGGGCACACGCCCCTGATCGAGGCGGCAAAGTCAGGGGACGTGGGGGCAATCAAGGATATCATCAGCCGCGGAGCCGATCTCAATGCCAAGAGCAACAAGGGCAAGACCGCCCTCCACTATGCGGCAGCCAACGGCAGGGCCATTGCCATCAAGGAGCTGCTGGCGGCGGGGGCCGAGGTGGACCCGCGGGACCGGGAATGGCATACGCCACTCATGCTTGCCGCCATTTACGGCTGCAACGAATGCGTCCAGGACCTGCTCGGGTCCGGTGCCGACGTCAATGCCCGAACCCTGCTGGGGAACACCGCCCTCATGTATGCCGAGAACAACAGTCACCAAGATACGGCGGAGATATTGAAGAAGGTGTTACGGGCAAAACCCCACGCTATTGGCTAGCCCCTCCTCCTTGATGGGGAGAAACTCATTGAGTAATAGAAGCAAGGAGATGCATGTCTGTTTTTGGGGATATAAAGGCGCTGTCGGTCGGCCTGTGGACCACCTGGAAGCACATCTTCCGCAGACCGGTGACCATTCAGTATCCGGAGGAAAAACGGACGCCATACCCGCGTTTCCGGGCGCGGATCGTCCTGACCCGTGACCCGGACGGCGGCGAGCGCTGCGTTGCCTGCTACCTCTGTTCTGCCGCTTGTCCGGTGGACTGCATCTCCATGCAGTCGGCGGAGGGGGCCAACGGTCGCCGCTATGCCGAGTGGTTCCGCATCAATTTCGCCCGCTGCATATACTGCGGCCTCTGCGCCGAGGCCTGCCCGACCCTGGCCATCCAGATGACCCCCGATTACGAATTCTGCAAGCGGGATGTCTCGGCATTCATCTACGAGAAGGAAGACCTGCTCATCGACGGCTGCGGCAAAGACCCGAACTACAACTATTACCGCCATGCCGGCATCGGCGTTGTCAACCCCCGCGGCGGCAATAGCGATGAAAAGCCACCGGTTGACCCGCGGGGACTTATGCCTTAATGTGCCGTTTTTTAAATGCTTTCTTAACCACAAATGACACGAATTATCACGAATAAAAGCAGAAAGTAACTGCATGTCATAGCTCTTACAGAAAATCCTCCGGCAACGTGAAAAGTCAGAGGGGTTTTCACGGAGCGTATAAAGGGCGGATAAAAGCAGGTTTATTCGTGCCCATTCGTGGTTGACCGATTCGAGGTTTACAATGGAACAGGCACTTTTCTACATACTGGCGGTGGTGGCGGTCGTTGCCACGATCTTCGCCATCACCGAAAAACATGCGGTCCATGCCATCGTCTACCTGGTCACCTCCTTCTTTGCACTGGCGGTGATCTTTTTTCTTCTCAACGCTCCACTGGTGGCGGTTTTCGAGGTAATCATCTATGCCGGTGCCATTATGGTGCTCTTCATGTTTGTCATCATGATGCTCGACCTGAGCCACCCGGAGAAGGTAGGGCTGCCCCGCCTCGCCCACTGGTGGCCGGCCCTTCTCATGGGGAGCATTATTCTGGCCGCGCTCGTTGCTTTGCTCGTGGCACGGCCCCAGCCGGTGCCTGGGCCGGTGGCCGAGATCGGCATCCGTGATTTCAGCCGGGCGCTCTTCCAGAAATACGGCATTGCCGTGGAGATCATCTCCATGCAGCTGCTGTTCGCGCTTGTCGGAGCATTGTATCTGGGGAGGCGACGGTGATGAACAAAGTTCGAGGTTCAAGGTTCGGTGTTCGAGGTTCATCATGATCGTGCCCTTGTTGCATATACTGATTTTAGCTGGCGTTCTTTTCGTCCTCGGCCTGGTTTGCACCATGGTCTGGCGGATGAATGTCATCATGATGCTGATCGGTATCGAGATCATGCTCAACGCGGCCATGCTCGCCTTTGTCGGCGCGGCCAACTACTGGGGGAGTGCAGATGGACAGGTTTTTTCCCTGATGATCATGGCCATGACCTCTGCCGAGGTTTCCTTGGCTCTGGCGCTGGTGGTCTACCTGCACCGCTGGCGGAAGACGGTCAATGCCGATGAATTCAACAGCATGAAAGGCTGAGATATCTTGAAACTCTACCTGGTTCTCATACTCGTCCTGCCTTTGATGGGGGGGGTGGTCAATGCCGTCGTCGGCAGAAATCTGCCCCGGCGCATTAGCGAATGGTTGGCCTGCGGCGTCGTCTGGGGTGCCTTCGTCTGCAGTCTCCTTGCCTATGGCGCCTATCAGTCGCCGGTGAAGGTCGAACTTGCCTCATGGCTGGCGAGTTTCGATCTCAAGGCCCCTTTCAGCCTCTATCTCGACCCGCTGGCACTGGTCATGGTGCTGATGATCACTTTCGTCTGCGGGCTGATCCATGTCTACTCCGTGGGCTACATGGCCGGCGATGCCGACTACGCCCGCTATTTCGCCCTGCTCAACCTCTTCGTCTTCGCCATGTTGTTGCTGGTGCTGGCGGAGAACCTGCCGCTTCTCTACCTGGGGTGGGAGGGGGTCGGTTTCTGCTCCTATGCCCTGATCGGCTTCTGGTACCGTGAGGAAAAATTTGCCACCGCCGGGCGCAAGGCCTTCATCGTCACCCGTATCGGCGACACCGCCTTCGGCATTGCCATCTTCTGGATGTTCCAGCTCTTCCACACCCTTTCCATTACCAAGCTGAACGGCCTTGGTTTCCTGATGCCGGTCGGTGTCGTTACCGCCTTGGGACTGCTCCTGCTCTTCGGCGCCATGGGCAAATCGGCCCAGCTGCCACTCATGGTCTGGCTTCCCGATGCCATGGCCGGCCCGACCCCCGTTTCCGCCCAGATCCATGCGGCAACCATGGTCACCGCCGGAGTCTATCTCCTCGCCCGAATGTTTCCCCTCATCGGCACGTCCACCACTGTGCAGGCAGCCATCGCCCTTACCGGCGCCCTGACCGCCTTTTATGCGGCCACTTGTGCCCTAGCCCAGCGGGACCTGAAGCGCATCCTGGCCTACTCCACCATCAGCCAGATCGGCTATATGATGCTGGGGGTCGGCTGCGGCGCCATTAGTGCCGCTACTTTTCATCTCCTGATTCATGCCTTTTTCAAGGCGCTGCTCTTCCTCGCTGCCGGCTGCGTCATTGCGGCAATGCACCATGAACAGGACATCTTCCGCATGGGGGGGCTGAAGAGCCGTCTGCCGCTCACCTTCTGGCCCTTTCTTGCCGGTGCCGTCTGCCTGGCAGGCATTCCGCTCACCGGTGGCTTTTTCAGCAAGGACTCCATCCTTCTGGCGGCCTGGGAGAAGGGGGGGCCCCTCTATGGCGGGCTCTACGTTCTCGGCCTGGTGACGGCGCTCATTACCTCCATCTACACCTTCCGCATGGTCTATCTGGTCTTCTTCGGTCCCCTCTCCCCAGCCCTCTCCTCTAGGCCCTTGGGGGCCCATGAGGGGAGGGGGAACTCTCCCGTGCCGCGGGTCATGGAGCTGATGCTCATACCTCTAGCGATCCTGGCGCTCGCTGGCGGGTTGATCAACCCGCCTTCCTACCTAGGCCATGGCTGGCTGGAGCGCTTTCTCTCCGGCACCTTAAGCAAGGAATCTGCGGGGGCTGGACACGCCATCGAGCTGACGCTACAGGGAGTTGCCACAGTCGTGGCCCTGGCAGGCCTTGCCGTTGCCCATATCAGGTATGGCAGGGGACGGGGCAGGGCCATTTCCGCAGCGGTGCAGCCGGCAACCGGCATCACCGCCTTTCTGCTCAATGGCTGGTATGCGGACGATCTTTACCGCCTGCTCTTTATCCGCCCCTACAAGGCGCTGGCGGACATGTTGTGGCAGCGGATCGACGAAGGGGTCATCGACAATGCCCTGGACCGGCTGGCGGAGATTCTGGGGCGGATGGGACGGGGCCTGGGTAGCTGGACCAGCGGCCAGGTCTCCCTTTACATCGCCAGTTTTGCTGCCGGGGGAGCTCTGATCCTCGGTTATCTTGCCTGGACGGTGTGGTGATGGCGTATCCGTTGCTTTCCATAGTGGTGTTCCTTCCCCTGGTGGGGGGGCTTGCCCTGCTGCCATTCTGGAAACGGGAAGGGCTGGCCAGGTGGATTGCTCTGGTCACGGCCCTGGCCGAACTGGCTGTCTGCAGCCTGTTCATTTCCCGTGCCGGTTCCGCCACCACAGGCCCGTCCGGTTTCGCCTTTCTGTTTGTGGAGGACTATTCCTGGATCGGGCGTCTTGGTATCCGCTACACCCTCGGTCTGGACGGCATCAATCTGCTCATGGTGCTTCTGACCGCCTTTATTACCGCCATCGCCGTGCTTGTTTCCTGGCGCGGCATAGAAGAGCGGGTCGCCCTGCATTTTGCCGCTATCCTCGTCATGGAAACGGGGATCATGGGGGTTTTCCTCGCCCTGGACCTGGTGCTTTTCTATCTCTTCTGGGAAGTGATGCTGGTGCCCATGTTCATCCTCATCGGCATCTGGGGGCATGGGCGGCGCATCTATTCGGCGGTGAAGTTCTTCCTTTACACCCTGGCGGGATCGCTGCTCATGCTCCTGGCGATCATCGCCCTCTACCTGATCCACGGCGCCCAGAGCGGCAGCTATACCTTTGCTCTGCCGGCACTGCTGCAGACCCATCTTGACCCCACCACGGCCGGGTGGCTTTTTGCCGCCTTTCTCCTCGCTTTTGCCATAAAAGTACCACTTTTCCCGCTTCATACCTGGCTGCCCGACGCCCACACCGACGCACCCACTGCAGGCAGCGTCATCCTGGCCGGCCTGCTCCTGAAAACCGGCGCCTACGGCCTGATCCGCTTCGGTTTTCCCCTCTTTCCCCAGGCTGCCAGGGCAAGTGCGACGCTGCTCTTTATCCTGGCGGTGATCGGCATCGTCTACGGCTCGTGGGTCGCCTATGCCCAGCGGGACATGAAGCGGCTCGTCGCCTACTCCAGCGTCGGCCATATGGGCTTTGTTGCCTTGGGAATCGCTGCCTGGACCCCCTTGGCCCTCTCCGGCGCCATTCTGCAGATGGTCAACCACGGAGTCACCACGGGAGCGCTCTTCGCCCTGGTGGGGATGCTGGACGAGCGGGCCGCCACCCGGGAAATAGATGCCTATGGGGGGCTCTGGGGCAAGGTTCCCATGCTCTCCTTTTTCTTCCTCTTCTTTGCCATGGCTTCCGCCGGGCTTCCAGGACTTAACAACTTTGCCGGAGAATTCATCATTCTCACCGGTACCTTTCCGGTCGCTCCCTGGGCCGTTGTCCTCGGTTTCTTCGGCGTCGTTCTCGGACTTATCTACGTGGTGCGCCTGGTGCAGGAGGTGCTCTTCGTCCGGGAGCGGACGGCAATGCCTCTGGCCGACCTGTCCCTGCGCGAGGGGGCGCTTCTGACCGTACTGGCCGTGACGGCGCTCTATCTTGGCGTCCATCCCTCCCCGGTGCTGGAACTGGTCCGGGCACCGGTACAACTCCTGTCCGGGGGAGGGGCGCCATGACCATTAACGATCTGTGGAGCGTCATGCCCCTGGTAATTCTGGCCGGCGGCGCCCTGCTCATTCTTCTTGCCGGTGCGGTCAGGCCGGGGGGATTCGGCACCGGCCTCGGTGTGGTTGCCACCTTGGGCGCCGTCGCCTGGACTGTGGCCATGCCGTTATTTTTCACGTCACCCACCCTTGGCATCGCCTTCGGCCCCTTTGCCCGCTTCTTCAGCACGGTATTTTTGCTGGCTGCAGCCGTCACCCTGCTCCTTTCCCATCATTACAACAGGGGACGGGGCATCCGCGGCGAAGAATACCCGGCGACGGTTCTTTTTGCCGCCTTTGGCATGGTGGTGGTCAGCGCCTCGACCAACCTCCTCATCCTCTTCCTGGGGGTCGAGGCCATGACATTCGCCTTCTATATCCTTGCCGCCATCGACCTGAACCGCAGCGAATCGGCGGAGGCAGGGCTCAAGTATCTCCTGCTCGGGGCCATTTCCGCCGCCTGCATTGCCTTCGGCATCGCCCTCCTCTATGGTGCTTCCGGGACCCTCAATACCCGTGAGGCGGCCAGATTGACCCTGGCGGTTACCGGCAGCGACCCTCTTGCCCTCGCCGGTTGGGGAATGCTCCTCGTCGGCATCGCCTTCAAGATATCCCTGGTTCCGGCCCATCTCTGGACTCCGGATGTTTACCAGGGGGCGCCGACGCCGGTGGTCGCTTTCCTTTCCACCGCCTCCAAGGGAACGGCCATCGTTTTCGTCCTGCTGCTTCTCTGGGAAGGAGGGGGGGGGAAGGCACTGCACGGTCCGCTCTGGGGACTGTCCCTGCTTTCCATGGTGACAGGGAACCTTGCCGCACTGCTGCAATCAAATGTGAGACGGATGCTCGCCTACTCTTCCATTGCCCAGATGGGCTACGTGATGCTGGCGTTTCTGGGGGGGCCGGGGGAGGGCTTTACGGCGGTGATCCTTTACGTGGTGGCCTACACGGCCATGAATCTGGCCGCCTTCGGCGCCGTGGCCACTCTCTCCGGAGGGGGGGCTGGGGAGGAGATCGACGATTTGCGGGGAATGGGCTACAGCCGGCCCTTTCCGGCGGCGGTGCTGGCTCTCGCCGTGTTCGCCCTGGCGGGCATCCCCCCCACCGTCGGTTTTATCGGCAAGTTCTTCATCTTTTATGCTGCCTTCAGGGGAGGGGAGGTTCCCCTGGCCATCATCGGCATACTCACGGCAGCGGCATCGGCATTCTATTACCTGCGGGTGGTGGTCAACCTCTACATGCATCCCACACGCCTGCCTGAAGAACGTTCAACCTCCATCACGGAAACCCTCGCCCTCGCTGCTTCGGCAGTAGCCATCCTTTTCATCGGCATCTATCCGGCTCCGCTTCTCCAGGCGATTGGACGACTCATCCCCTGAAGCCTGCCCGGCAGCTATTTCAGCTAATTGGGGGCGCCACCTTGACGCGGTACATGCCCCGTACCGAGTTGATCAGGTAGACATCATGACCGTGAAGCTGGTCGAGCGTGATGATTCGCTCCTCGATCCTCTTCATTTCCAGGAGTGACTGGCGGAAGGTGCCCGGCAGCAGGCCGCACTGAACGGGTGGGGTACAGAGCACCCCATGCAGATCGACCACCACGTTGGCAATGGTGGATTCGGTCACCTCGCCATCCCCATTGTACATGATCACATCGTCATACCCGCTACAGGCGGCGAGACATCGCCGGTACACATCCCGGCAGGTGGTCTTGTGATAGAGGAACGGGTCCGACTTATCCACCGGAAAGGGGGCAACGGCGGCCTCCTTGGGTGATGTATCGCCGGACTGGATCAGCGGCTCGACCTGTGATGTGAAGGTGCCGTCCTGCTCCAGGAGGAGCCTGACCTTGTGGGGGAATGGTTGCAGCCGCCGGGAGAGGTCGGCCAGATGCCGGCGCAGGTCGTCCTCAGCCATGGAATAATCGAAATATGCCGCCGACTGTGCCATGCGCTTCAGGTGGTGTTCCAGCAGCCGGTATCTTTCTTCAGGCGTCCAGAGAATGGATTCCAGAAGCGAAAAACCGACCGGGCGCGCCCGGAGCACCGCCGCCTTGGTACGTGATTCGGCCAGCTCGTTCTGCCACTGGGAATCCCAGACAATTCCCCCGCCAGTGCCGTATTCGACGGCATTCTCCTGCCCGCTGAAAAGCATGCTCCTGATAGCCACATTGAACTGGGCCCTGCGTCCGGGGGCGATAAAGCCGATGGAGCCTGTATATATCCGCCGCGGTGATGTCTCAAGATTGGCGATGATCTGCATGGCTTGGTTTTTGGGTGCCCCGGTAATGGAAGCGGCAGGAAACATGGCCGCAAAGATGTCGGTGACCGATGCCCTTGTCCGCCCTCTGACCGAGGAGGTCATCTGCCAGAGAGTCGGATACTTCTCCAGGGTGAAGAGGCGGGGAACATGGACGCTGCCCGTTTCGGCGATCCGGCCCAGGTCGTTGCGCACCATGTCCACGATCATCAGGTTTTCCGCTCGGTCCTTCTCCGAATTCTGCAAGGCTTGCCCCTGGCGCCAGTCCTCCTCCTGGGTCAGCCCCCGGGCGATGGTACCCTTCATGGGCCGGGACTCGATCATCTCGCCGTCAAGGCTGAAGAAAAGCTCCGGTGAAGCGCTGAGGATGGAAAACGACTTGGTGGTAATAGCGGCGCCGAACGGTGCGGACTTCCCCTGCAGCAGGCCGAGGAAGTCATGGATGGTGGCTGTCGATGATGGGCCGCGCAGGCGGTAGGTGTAGTTCACTTGGTAGGTGTCGCCACTTTTGATGTGCTCTTTTATCTGCTCGAAAGCCGAACGGTACGCTTCAGGCGAAACTGTGGCAAGCCAGGGCACCTTGAGCCAGGTCGATTCCGATGGAGGGAAACCGGTAGCCTGTTGTGGCCCATGGTACAGCCCGAACCAGAGGATCGGCAGATCGCTGTCATCAGGTCGCACCTGCAGCGCAGGATCGAATGCGGGCGCAGCCTCGTAAGCGACCATTCCTGCGGCGTACAATCCGCGTCGATCAACAGCTTCCTCCACATATCTGAGACAGGAGAGCACTTCAGCGACGGCATGAGCCTGTACGACCTCAACGGGGCGATCAAAATGAAGCCAGCAATCGGCCGCGCAGTCCCGTATCAGGACGTGATTGTCATGTGCATGCATTGATTGATGGCTACTCATTTAGGTGGATTTATCGGATGGAAACAGATGTAAGGCATTTATAGCATAGATATTTCCAAGTTAAAAACAGGTGAAGGAAAAAACATGTTGACACTAGTTGGGTGTCCAACTATTTTTAAGGGCATGAACGGTTCCAACATTGCCCACATTATCGGTGTCGTCAGGGAAAAGATCAACCGCTACCTGGCCAGGGAACTGGAGCGCTGTGCCGTCAAGGGGCTCGTGGCCTCCCATGGCAGCATCCTCTATCATCTCTTTCAGGAAGAGCAAGTATCCATGAAAAAACTGGCGGAGGTGGTCGGCCGGGACAAATCTACGGTTACAGTCCTGGTGGATAAACTGGTGAATCTGGGCTATGTGACGAAAAACAGCAGCGGTCCCGACCAGCGCTACTCCTATGTCAGTCTGACTAAGGATGGACGGGCGCTGGAGCCAGCTTTCAGGGAAATATCCGATAACCTGCTGGCGACGATCTTCAAGAATGTTTCCGAGAAAGAGCGGAACGAGGTGGTGAGGATTCTCAGCAAGATCGACAGCAACCTCTGATTTTTTTTCGGCAAATGGTTGGATGTCCAATCATGGCCTTACGCTGATGGTTCTCCACAGCGATCACACAACAAGGAGCAAACACTATGAAAACGGTAACGGAATTTCTCACCAAGAACCGGACGGTCTACCTGGCCACCGTAGGCCTCGACGGCAATCCCAAGGTGCGTCCCTTCCAGTTCATGCTGGAGGACGGCGGCAGGCTTTATTTCTGCACCGCGAACAATAAGCCCGTTTATCGGGAGATGCAGAAGCATCCTGCAGTCGAATTCAGCATCTGCGACGAGAAGTTCGCCTGGCTGCGACTGTATGGCAAAGTCGTGTTCTCCCAGGATCGACCCATAAAGGAAAAGGTTCTGGAAGGGAATCCCCTGGTGAAGTCCATCTACAAAACTGCCGACAACCCTGCCTTCGAGATCTTCTACCTGGAAGGGGCCGGTGCCACCATTGCCGACTTCAGCGGCAACCCTCCCCAGACCTTCACATTCTGACCGGTGCAAGAACGCCCGGGGCACTAAGTCCCCGGGCCGTTCTTCGCTTCAGGCTAATTCTATTGCAATGGGGATGATCTCAGGCGGGGACCATTTTCCCGAATTCCCGTTCGGCCAGCTTCGGGTCCTGCAGCATCATGGCATGGGCTTGCCGGGACATCTCGTCGGGGAAAATGTCTTCGGCTTCGGCGGCTAGACCTTCGACGATTGCCTGCGCCACCCCTTCCGGTGAAGCCTTTGGGATCTCCAACCCTGCTGTCAATCGGGTATCCACAGGACCGGGATATATGCCTACGACGCGCAGGTTTTTCGGCGCCAGTTCCCCGCGCAGGGCTTGCAGCAGCGAATGGCCGGCAGCCTTTGATGCGCAGTAGGTGCCGTTGGCGGGCATGTTGACAAGACCGAGGATTGAACAGACATTGGCAATGATCCCTGAGCCTCGATGAGCCATCACCGGAGCAAAAGCCCGGCACATGGCGAGGGTGCCGAAGAAATTCACCTCCATTTCATCCCGTGCCGCGTCCGCACCTGCCGGCGCCAGGAACCACAAGCCCCGGTTGATGCCGGCATTATTGACCAGAATCTCCACGTCTGCGCACTCTCCGGCAATTCGTGCAATCTGGCCGCCGTTCAGGATGTCAAGTTGCACCGGCACGACCCGCCCCTGGCCCAGTTGCACCAAGGATGCGAGCGCTGATGTATCCCGTGCCGCAGCATAGATCTTTCCAGCACCCTGCTCAATGAATGCCTTGACCAATGCCTGACCGATACCGCCGTTGGCGCCGGTCACCATTACCACCGTACCTTTGATTTCCATAGCTACTCCTTCTCGGGGTCATTTGCTCCCCATGTTCTTCTGCAGTTGTTTAAGCATCCGGAAGAGTTGCCGGCGCTCATCGTCGGACAATTCCCGTCCTGCGTCGTCGTTCATGGCCTCCGCAACGGGAAGGATGCGTTGTCGCAGCTCCCGTCCCCGATCGGTGATGATGATGGTGAAAGCCCGCCGGTCGCTGGTACTGTCATCTCGCCGTACCAGCTCCAAAGCCATCAGCTTGTCCAGGATGCGGGCGATCGTCGGCTGGTCCTTGAAGGTGCGATCGGCCAGCTCCCGCTGGGAAATGCCGTCTTGTTCCGCCAGCCGGTTCAAGACCGACCATTGCTCCGGCGTCAGCCCAAAGGGCTTCAGGCGGCGGGACATCTCGGTGCGCAGTTTCAGGGCTGTCTGGTTGACGACGAAACCTATGGACTCATCGAGCAGGAAGGGCATGTGACGTCTCCTAAGAAATATATCTCCTCAATAATAGATGTCATAACAATAGTTGTCAAGACAACCAATTCCCGTTCCTCCCATTATGGCGGACTGTTTACCGATGCTTCCGAGCCGCCCAACGCAACAGCCCTTTCAAGATAATCTGAAAGGGCTGTTGCGTTGCGGTGGACACTATTTGTGAGCGCGCCCGAGGGGCGTTATTTGAACAGTTTCAATCGTTCCGCCAAGGGTGCGAACTCTTTTTGATCGGGTTGTCCGACCGGCTTGCCGAAGGGCATCTGCGCAACCAGCTTCCAGTTGGCGGGGAGAGACCACTCTGCCCTGACTGCCTCGTCTATCACCGGGTTGTAGTGCTGCAGTGATGCGCCCCAGCCTTCAAGTTCCAGTGCCGACCATACTGCAAATTGCAGCATGCCCGACGACTGGTTGGACCACACCGGGAAATTATCCCGGTACAAGGGAAATGCCTGTTGCAGCCCTTCGACGACGCTTTGATCCTCGAAATATAGAATCGAACCGTAGCCGCTGCGGAAAAGGCCGTTGATTTTTTCTTCAGTGGCTTGATAACCTTCCGCAGGCAGGATCTTCTTCAACTCGGCCTTGGCCAGGTCCCACAGCCGGTCATGCTGCTCGCCAAGCAGGACCACTACTCTGGCACTCTGGGAATTGAACGGCGACGGCACGTGTTTTACAGCCTCGCCCACGATTTCCTCAATCCGCTCATCATTGGTCACCTGCTCTTTATTGATGGCATAGTAACTTCTTCTTCCCTTCACGGCATTCCAGTAAGTACTCATTTTTTCTCCTTTTGTTGGGTATTTATTGTCGCCGGACTTATCTTTTCGTCCTGTCCCTAATCCCGTGCAAACCACCTTTTTGGCGGAAACCCTATTGTCGCAAACAGGGCGAAGGGGATGAAAAACAGGCTGAAGAAAAGTCCCCGCAACAGTCCCGCCTCGGTGAGAATCGACCATTCGGCCCAGGCGGTATTGATCAGTGCTGCAGATAAAAGCAATAGATGGAAAAGATGCCACATCTTCAGACGCCAATTACGTTCATATAATATAGTTTAAACTTAAACTGTATTGCCGTGCCTGGTCAAGTAAATTGTTTGTTCCTGGCGTCTCCATGGTGCGTTAGTATAATTTAACAATATGGAGTCTATTCGGATCAAAAAAACAAAGGAGACAAGATCATGGCCCCCATTATAGGAAAAGGTGGACCAAGCCAGCGTCTGTTAACTCCGCAAAACTCAATGCTGCTGCTCATCGACCACCAGCCGCAAATGGCATTTGCAGCGCACTCCATTGATGTGCAGCTCCTGGTCAACAACGTCACGGGCCTGGCAAAGTCAGCCCGGATTTTCAGGGTACCGACGGTCCTGACCACCGTTGCCGCCAAGAGTTTCAGCGGGCCCATTTTCTCCAATGTCCAGGAAGTGTTTCCGGAATACAACCCAATCGACCGCACGACGATGAACTCCTGGGAAGATCCGAAAGTGGTCGAAGCCGTAAAGCAAACGGATAGAAAGAAACTGGTCATGGCCGCCCTGTGGACGGAAGTCTGCCTTGCCACAGCCGCACTCTCCGCCCTTGATGACGGATTTGAAGTCTATATTGTCACTGATGCCTCGGCAGGGGTGACGATGGAGGCTCACGAAATGGCGATCCAGAGAATGGTGCAGGCGGGAGCGGTACCGGTGACGTGGTTGCAGGTGCTCCTGGAATGGCAGCGCGACTGGGCTCGCCAGGAAACATACAACGCAGTAATGAGCGTGGCGAAGGAACATGCCGGAGGGTATGGTCTCGGCATTAACTACGCAAAAGCCATGCTCGGGGAGCACGCCAGCGAAGCACAGAAGGATTTGGGGAAATAGCTAGTGGTCATCCCGGAAACTCCGGATGACCACTAGCAGTTTCCAAGGGGCGGTAATTCGCCCCCTTTTCGTTAGCGGGTGCGCCATGAAAGACAAGTCCACAGACGTCGGGGATCAGGTAGCTGTATTGACACTTCGTACTGCCAAGCCTGGCCTTGAGCAGGATTTTGAATCTGCACTGCACGATTTCATAGCGGCGTCATTCGAGACAGAGGGACAGCTGGGGGTGCACGTAGTTCGGCCTCCTCCCGGAAGCAGGTCTCGCGAATACGGGATCGTGCGCCGTTTCAGCAGCTGTCAGGCCCGTGACCGCTTTTACGACTCCGCGATGTTCAGGCAGTGGGAGCAAAAAGTCGCGCAGTTGACGGAAGGAGGCCCTGTCCGCCAGGAGTTGACGGGACTTGAAGCCTGGTTCACTCTCCCTGGACGAGCGGGAGCGGCTCAGCCGCCCCGTTGGAAGATGGCTTTGGTCACTGCGCTTGGGGTATGGCCGGTGAGCATTCTTGTGCCTCGGCTGGTGAAGCCGCTGGTAGGAAATCTCCATCCCTCTTCATAGCTGTGGGGATAGTGATCCTATTGACCTGGGCAGTCATGCCGGTGCTGGTCAAAATCTTGAAGCCGTGGCTGCACTAACGGGAGGTAATCCTTATGAATATTCCTGATTTGATTTTGTACAACGGTAAGATTTCTACCCTGGCTGGACCACGATCCGAGGTTTCGGCCGTTGCCATTGCAGGGGGACGCATAACCGCCGTCGGAGGGGAGGAGCTTCTTAACTCTGCTACCGATAAAACCCAAAGAATCGATCTCAAGGGACGTCGAGCAGTCCCCGGGCTCAACGATTCGCACATGCACGTGATCCGCGGCGGGCTCACGTACAATCTGGAACTTCGCTGGGACGGCGTCCCTTCTCTCGCCGACGGCCTGCGCATGCTTAAAGAACAGGCTGAGCGCACGCCGCTGGGGCAATGGGTCCGCGTTATCGGCGGCTGGAGCGAATTCCAATTCACGGAAAAGCGCATGCCGACACTTGAAGAGATCAACGCCGTTTCCCCAGATACACCGGTCTTTATCCTGCACCTCTATTGCCGGGGGCTGTTGAACAAGGCGGCGCTGAGGGCGTGCGGCTACACGAGGGACACGCCTGACCCCCCGGCGGGAGAAATCCAGCGTGATCGAAGCGGCAACCCCACGGGGCTGCTCATTGCCCGTCCCAATGCCGGCATTCTCTATGCCACGGTTGGCAAGCAACCCAAACTGCCGCCGGAACATCAGATGAATTCATCCCGTCACTTCATGCGTGAATTGAATCGCCTCGGTCTCACCAGCCTTGTGGATGCGGGGGGGGGATCGCAAACCTTCCCGGACGACTATGGGATCATGGAGGAACTGCACCGGCGCGGCGAAATGACCGTGCGCATGGCCTACAACATCTTCACCCAAAGGCCCAAAGAGGAAAAGGCGGATTTTCTGCGCTGCATGAAACTGGCTGCGCCTGGCAAAGGAGACGACTTCTACCGCTGCAACGGCGCCGGCGAAATGCTGGTCTACTCAGCGGCGGACTTCGAGGATTTCCTGGAGCCCCGCCCGGACCTTCCCGTAAATCTGGAAAAGGACCTGAAAGATGTCGTTTCGCTGATGGCTGAAAGCAAATGGCCTTTCCGCATTCACGCCACCTATGAGGAAAGCATCTCGCGGATGTTGGATGTCTTTGAAGAGGTAAACCGCGAAATACCTTTTAGGGGGACGAACTGGTTTTTCGATCACTGCGAGACCATTTCCGACAGGAGCATGGAACGGGTCAGGACGCTTGGTGGCGGCATCGCCATTCAGGACCGCATGGCATTCCAAGGGGAGTACTTTTTAGAGCGCTATGGGAAGCAGGCGGCGGAGAGGACCCCTCCCATAAGAAAGATGCTCGATCTCGGCATTCCTGTGGGGGCCGGCACCGATGCGACAAGGGTTGCGAGCTACAACCCCTGGCTCTCCCTCTACTGGATGGTAACCGGGAAGACGGTGGGGGGTGCCCCCTTATACACCGAATCGAACCGACTCAGCAGGGAAGAGGCACTGAAGCTCTACACCCAGGGGAGCAGCTGGTTTTCGGGTGAAAGTGGCAAGAAGGGGGCGATTGCCGTCGGTCAGCTGGCCGATATGGCAGTGCTCACCGATGATTACTTTACGGTACCTGAAGAACGGATCAAGGGAATAGAGTCAGTTCTTACTGTCGTTGACGGAAGGATCGTTTACGGTGCCGGAGAGTTCGGGAACTTTGGACCACCTCCACTGCCGGTGCTGCCGGAATGGTCGCCCATCAAGGTTTATGGCGGGTATGGTGCGCCGCTGGATGTCCGCAAAGCAGCCCGTGCCGGCGTACCCATGCCGGCGCACTCCGCCGGGTGCAGCTCCCACGGCTGTAGCCATGCTGCACATCAGTTCCTGGATAAAATCAAAGCCGCAGCCCCCCGCTATGGTGACTTCTGGGGCCTGGGGTGTGACTGTTTCGCCTTCTGAGGTATGGGGGAACGATGAGCAACTGCCTAATTGCCATAGCGATGTGTGGCATAGCTTTGTTATGCGGCACTATGGCGGAAGGCCGGGAAACCGGGCCTTCCGCCCCTCCCTATGAGCTCAACCGTGCCGATGAGGACTACCAGTACCTGCGCGCCCCCAGCCGCCGAACCGATTTCTGGGACCCCGTCAAGTACCTGCCCCTCAACGGGGACGGCTCGTGGTATCTGTCAATTGGTGGCGAAGCGCGGGAACGGTACGAATACTTCAAAAACGACAAATGGGGAGAAGGGGCGCAAGATCCCAATGGGTACTTTCTGCAGCGCTATTTCCTCCATGGCGACCTGCATTTCGGAGATAACGTCCGTCTTTTCAGCCAGCTTCAGAGCAGTCTGGAAAACGGTCGCAGGGGCGGCCCCCGCAGCACCGATGAGGACGAGCTCGACCTGCACCAGGGGTTTCTTGACCTGAAGATGGGGCTCGACGACAGTGGGGCACTTACACTACGGTCGGGGCGACAGGAATTGGCTTATGGTTCACAGCGGATAATTTCCGTGCGGGAGGGGCCGAATGTGCGCCAGGCATTTGACGGCTTTCGGGTCATGTACCGCACCGATGCCCTCAGTATCGACGGCATTGCGACAGAGCCTGCCGAAACCAGGCGGCATGTCTTTGATGATGGGCCTGATAACAACCAGGCTCTGTGGGGGATATATTCGGTCTTTCCCCTGCCGTTTCTTCCTGGCGGAAACGCCGACTTTTACTACCTCGGCCTCTATCGCCGCCAGGCCCGGTTCGATAAGGGTGTCGGTCGGGAAGCCCGTCATTCCGTTGGTACCCGCTTGTGGCGCACGAAAAAGCCGCTTGACTACAACTTCGAGTTTCTCTACCAGTGGGGGAGCTTTGGCAGCGGGGACATCCGCGCCTGGACCGCCGCTTCAGATACAGGGTATACGACTCACTCTCTCCCGCTGAGTCCACGGTTCGGTCTAAGGGCCGACATTGCCAGTGGTGATGAAGACCCGGAAAGCACCGATCTCCAGACCTTCAATCCCCTCTTTCCCAAGGGAGCATACTTCAGCGAGAACGGCCTCATCGGCCCCGCCAACTTCATCAATGTAAACCCTTCGGTCCAACTCCACTTCGATAAGGAGGTGACCGCAACGGTCAACTGGGATTTCTTCTGGCGGGAGAGCATGCATGACGGGATATACAACAATGCGGTTACGTTGGTGAGGTCGGGCAAAAACAGCCACGCCCGATATATCGGCAGTCAGCCCCAAGCGCAGTTGGAGTGGAACCTTGATCGACATATGACGCTCGTGGTTATCTATGCCCACTTCCTGGCCGGCCCATTTCTCCGTGAGTCAGGACCGGGCAAAGATGTGGATTACGTGACGACGTGGATAACCTACAAGTTTTGATAGCGGTGATCGTTTCGCCTCAGATGCTCGTTCATTTTGATCGGTATCCCGCTAAAAAGGCATCCCCCGGCGCATGCGGTCCTGGACAATCTCGTGGATGCGGTCATCATGATACCGTGCAGCTGCGCGGGGGGGCTGATGGGCCTTGTTCGAATCCATGGTGCCGGTCCAGGATCTCATCCTTTGGGCGCGGTATCAGGTGACAAGCAGGCACCTCTTACTGAGGGAGGCAGCCCCCGGTGGGCTCTGCAGAACGGTCTTTTGCGGGCCTGCACAGATGGGCAATGGTGTAAGTATTGACGGTGGCGATGACGGCTTCCAGCAGGGTGCCCCCGATGGAGCCGCTGATGATGTTGTTCGCCAGCCAGCAGCAGGTGCTGGAGAGGATCGCCAGCCGCATGGGGATGCCCTGCATGGTAAATACCGCGTAGGTGGAAACGCACGAGCCGATCACCGGCAGCCAGCCGGCGCCGGTGCGGGCACAGGCAAAGCGATAACGTAAAATATTTTTCGCTTTTATAAAAAGCAACACGGCAGTGCCTGATTCCGGTTAGAATTGCGTCGCCAAACGAAAATTCGACCCGAAAGGAGTACACTGCCGTGGAAGAACAGAATACAC
>NZ_JAKZFT010000013.1 GCF_022808985.1 Geotalea sp. SG265
AGTAAAATGGCTGTAGGACATGGTGGGTTCCTTTCCGTAGTGAGTGTTGGTCGCGCTTCACACACTACCAGAAAACCATCATGTCCTGCTTTTTTATCACGTGGTGCACTTACGAATAGAATCTACCGAAGACTAAGGGAAAATATGGGGAGTGTCCCTATTTTTTCCCTATTTTTTCCTAAGTGTTGAGAAAATAACTATAGAGAAAGCTCACAGTTCAGTTCAAAAGCAAGCTAATGTCTGTATTAATATCTTCCATCGATATTTGCCCAACATGCACCTCGATGAAAGTCTTATCAAAGAACAATGTTCCGAAATTTGTCAATTTATCTCTGCTAAAGATGCCATTATTGAACTCGCAGGTACAAGCACAGATATCTGCAGATTTCATTGCATTTTTCTTAATTCAGCCTACCGTTCTTTTTTTGAAGAAATTCAATTTCTGAATAACTATTTCCAGGGAAAGAATATCCCTGTACGATTATCACTTAAAATCAAACTATCTAAACGGGCTACCAATGACCTTCTAATTGTCTCAAACCGGAATGAGAAACTTTGGGCACAGGAATTCATGCGAAATTATTTTTTGCAGTGAGGCCAGCCCCTGTTGGTAGGGCTTCGGTAAGAAAAGTGATGCCAGGCTTGCAACAGTGCATTTAGCTGGAGGAGGCTAACGGATGTTTCGATTACTTGATTTTGTCACCATAACCTCACGCCAATGCGATTGAAAAGCCGGTACTGTCTCAGTTTGTCAGCGTAAATACGAGGAGTGTCTGTAGTTTTCTCTAATTTTTTAGTTTTTCCCATTGGGAGAAGTCAGTGGAGGCAGGCAATGAGAAGACAAATTGAATTTAAAATTGCAGGTCCTGGTTTCAAAAAGGAAATGCCTCTTCAAGATATCCTAGCTGGGCTTCAGGAGTTCCAGACTATCCTCGATAAATCGTACCTTGCTGTAACAAATGGCCATAGAATGTTTGCTAGAGATAGGTTCAATCTAAGTCTGCAAGTAAAGGATTTCAGACGGGGATCTTTTGTAGCTGATCTCCAGTTGCTCTGTCTGGCTGTTGCCCAAACACTACCAAACTTTCCAGGCATCCAGATAAAGGATGTTTGGGACGTAGCAAAAAATTCATATGACTTCCTAAAGTTGCTTGCAACTAAAAGAAGTGAAGGGGTGGAACCTAATATTACTGTCAATGGAGATAATCTTGCGCCTATTATAATTGGCAATAACATAACAATTTCGAATGTCGTCTTTGCGGCTGCTGATAGGTCAGAACCAAATTTTAAAAAGCTAACCTCGCTAATTCGTAAGGACCATATTGACACTATATCTACATTGTCTGCAGACAACTATGGGATAGTTGTCACAGAATCCGATAAGAAATTATTCAATCCAAAAACTATAATTGATAGAAAGATATTTACAATTGAATGTAATATTATTCGTTATGACAAATTTTCGAGAAGGGGAAAGCTTTTTCTTTATGATGGTCAAGAGATTCCGGCAAGAGAGTACCAATTTAAGCAAGTACGTTCTGGCGATTCAAGCCGGCTGATACTGGCTATGGCAAGAGAGAAAGTAGTTGTCGAAATCCATAAAGAGATTGAAATTCATACTTCTGGCGTTGAGCGAATATCCTCTCTGCTTATAATGAATTTTGTTGACATCCCTGATGACCAGATCGAACTCTTTTAAAAGAGCCTGGAGTTCCGGGGACAACATACTTAGAATTCACGGGCCAGCATACTTAATTGAATTGCACCGACCAAGCTTTCCCCGCTGAACCTTCGCTGACACAAAGGAGTTCAACCCAGACAATGTCAAATGCTGTATGTGATTTTTACTGCGAAAAGATCCTATCAGGCCTGCTCGACGTGCCTGTTTACTTTGAGAAAGAGCGGGTTTTTGCCTTTCACCACACAAACCCGCTGTGGGAACACCACGTCGTCCTTCTGCCGAAAAAGCATGTGGAATCGCTGCTGACTCTGGGGGAGGAGGACAACGACCTGCTGCTTGAATTGATGCGGACGGCGAAAATGATTGCAGGAGATTTCATGGCCCGCTTTGGTGCGGCGAGGATCTACACCAACTTGGGCGATTACCAGTCATCCAAGCACCTCCACTGGCACATCGGCAGCGGTACACAGTTGCGGCCCTATTGACCTGCAAAAAACCGTGAAATTGCCTTTATGCAGCCACTAGAAGGTCTTTCCATCTGAAAGGAACAAAAGGGTCAGACCTACACAATATGGAACAAAAGTATGGAACAAAAGGGTCAGACCTACACAATTGACAAAGTAAAATGTGTAGGTCTAGCTTCTGAGAGACCTATGAGACGTGAGGAAATAACTTCTAGCATATTTCTAATACTCTTAAGCTGCTTGATCTATGGTTGTGCCAATGGGCAGTTGCCCGAGCCCGCTGCATGGCCGTGGGAGCACGCAAAGGATTACGCTAATCATCAGACAGGTGATTATTTAAGCTTTCGCGGCAATGTGGCCAATTTCGGTGATCCGCCGAAACCTGTAAAGCCTATCAACCCTGAGTCGCTGCAACCTGGTAAGGATGATGGGAGCGCTGCCCCTGATACACCTGCCAAGATCCATTCATCACAGGTAGAGGCTAAGGGTGGAACCATTTCAGACTCCCACGACGTAAAGGCAAAGCGGGAATACGAGTTTGCGGTGCGGGACGTGAAAGTCGCGCCACCATCCTACCTGCCGTCAGAAACATTTCGATCTGTCCATGAAATCACCGCCTATAACCACAGCAGTTCTCCGGTGTCTGTTATTGTCCGTTTCGATCTGTCATCACAAAATATAGCTGCAGATAAGGCATTGCCGCATTTTGGCGTTGTCCCGCCAAACTCCGAGCAGGTCCTGGTGCGTGTCGGGCCGAAGGTGAAGGGTCAAAGTTATAGTTTCAATTATTCATACTCGTGGAATATTGGCGACTATACCGCTCGTCATAACTGCCCTGAACACTACCGATTTCCCTTTGCCAAAGATGTAGAAGCCTTTGCCACTGTCAGTGCCGATACCAATACCTCGCCCTTTACCCGTTATGCGGTCATTTTTTCTATGCCTGTGAAGACTCCGGTGCGTGCGGCACGAAAGGGTGTTGTCGTCAGAGTAAGGAATGACAACGTCGACATCCTTCATGACGACTCAACCATTGCGAGCTACCGACACCTGGAGAAAATCGCAGATGACATCACGATTGGGAAGATGGTATCAGCTGGGGTCATCCTCGGTATAGTCGGCAGGACGGCTGACAGAAAGGAAGGTTACATCCAGCTTACAGTCTGGCGTCCGGATCTATTATCTACGACCTCGTTAAACACAGTTTCTGAAACTACAGGATTTGATTATGTTTCATTTCCCATGGAGTTTTGTCACAACGATGCTGGAGACTGTCATGTTATTGAGAAAGACCAGATGATTTCGAGCAACAAAGTAGTTGGATCGAAAAAACAAGCCAAGCGCAAGGCAAAGGTACAGAAGTGAATATAAATGGCTGTGGTCACGTCAAGAGAGGCCAAGGGGGCAGCCCTTGAAAAAGGAAAAATCGGAGAAAAATCTCATTTCAAAAGAATGAAAGGGTCAGCCCGCGACACGGGACAAAGTAGGAATATGAAGAAACAGTTTTGCTTCTGGGATGGCGATACGCTGGTGCTTAATGTTCTCGGCACTCCCAATGCCAAACGGGACGCTATCGGCAAGGTGAAGGGGCATCAGCTTTGTGTCAGCGTGACGGCGGTTCCCCGTGCCGGGCGGGCGACCGACCATATGGTGCGGTTTCTGGCCGAAGAGTTTGGCGTCTCCGTCAGCGATATTCAGGTCGTGTTCGGGCGGATGAATGTCAACAAACAGCTGCGGATCAAGGTGCCCAAACGGCTGCCCTCTGTCATTGGGCAGCAGGAGTTATGCTAGGTTCCGCCATGGCTGTCCCGCTTAAGCCGCATCTCTGAGAGGTTTTACTTCTTGCTCGATTCGCTCAGCCAAAGTGATTTCAGCACATTCAAGATCATACTCGGCCTGAAGATTCATCCAGCTTTGGGCGTCTGTGCCGAAGAATCGGGCAAGGCGCAAGGCGGTGTCGGCGGTGATGGCCCGTTTGCCGGCGCAGATTTCATCAATACGGCGTTGTGGCACACCGATGGATTTGGCCAGCCTGTAGCGGGTTATGTTGAGTGGTTTCAGAAAGTCTTCCAGGAGGATTTCTCCGGGGTGTACTGGTGGAAGATCTCGGTTGGTCATGAGAGGGCTCCTTTAATGGTAATCGACGATTTCGACGTCCGTTGCATTGCCGTCTTGCCAGGTAAAGCAGATGCGCCATTGATCGTTGATCCGGATGCTCCACTGGCCGGTGCGGCTCACTGAAAGTTGCTCAAGCCTGTTGCCGGGTGGTACGCGGAGAAAATCGAGGGTGGCGGCGCCATGAATCTGTTTTAGTTTCCGTTGGGCGATACGCTGCACATCCTGTGGCCACTTTCCGGAAAAGCGGCCGTGAAAAAGCTTTTCAGTCTCTTTACAGGCAAACGTCTTGATCATGGGAAAATAGTACTGGGAGACGTTAGTATTGTCAAGCGGTAGTATGTTAAAGAAAAACACCAAAGAGTAGCAACTTCATGTCCAACCGCACCAAACACAAAACCAAGCTCGCCGAGCGTTTCAAGCGCCGCCATGCCCTGCGATTCCATATGTCGCTGATCCTGCTGGCTACGTAATGCCGAAGGGATGGAACTGGCAAAAATGGTCCCGGTGGGGACGGAAGTGGCTATCGGTCTGTAATGGGCCAGATCACGGGATGTAGGCAGCGTTTTACCACTGTGGCTGGCGCTTCTGACAACTCCAAGGGAGTAAGGGGCGAAATAATTAGCTTCATGGCATCAACTTCACCTCCTGTTATTAAATAAATCATTCAAAACGAGGTAACAATGAACCAGAATATTCTGACAATTGTTCTGCTAGCCATGCTGTTTGTTGAAGGCTGCGCTCCGATCCCTAAGACCAGACACGAGTTTGTCACTGCTGTCGCCGGAGGAGCTGCTTTTATGCGGCACGACAGCTTCGTGTCCGACAAGAGCTACGACAGTGTGGTTTCCCTTCTAGCAAAGAAATCGCAGGAATGCCTCAATATTAGCGTGAAGGGCTCGGTAATGAGCGGAAATAACTTGACTGTCAACCGGTCGACCTACCACCCCTCGATTGAACGACACGGCAAGAAAGCGGAGTTCACTCTTAAAGTTAACCATCTGCCGCGGCCGACAAGGGAGCCTGAAGAAGGGCTGTTCCTGATCGCTGCCGATATTGCAAGAAAAGGGAAGCAGGCGCAGGTTGAACTTTACGGCCCGAACATCGGGTATGGTGGGTTGATGGACGCCGTTCATGGGTGGTTGTCCGGTAAAGACTTGCCATGTCCGGCTTTTGACTATTAGCAGAGGGGAAGAAGGGAAGTTGTCCAACCTGCGGCGAGGGTATTGATAACGCCTTTAATACAAGGAGCCGATTTGTTCTGTCCCCAATGCAAAACAGAGTATGTTGAAGGCATCCGTCAATGCGCCGACTGCCGAATTCCCCTCGTCCACCGGCTTCCTGTAAGCCCGCTGAAGGCTGCGGCTACCATCGATCCCCATGCAAGCATGGTCGCTATATTGGAGACCGGCGATTCGTACGAATTTCTCACCGCCGCCGAGGCCTTGCGCGAGACAGGCATACCCTTTACCGGCCAGGAGGAGTTCACCGGTGAGTTCCGGGCTCACAAGGTGGCCCAGGCACCATACCTCTGGACTCTCCTGGTTCCGGAAGACCGGGAAGATGAGGCACGGCATGTGCTTGACGGCGAGAGAGTGTGCGGTCCGGCGGCTATGCACCTGATGATGCCGGACAACCATCCACCAACCTACAGCACGAGGGGAAAGTTGCTCCTCCTGGCAGTATTACTTGTTTTTTTCTGCGGGATGATGTTGCTGTTAAAGCGTTGAGTAAGGAATTAGAATTATGAAGGCAACCTGTTCGACAAATTGATTCACAGGAGGATATATGAGAAAAAGCTCGTTTTTTTATGGCAGTCAACTTTATTAAGCTCGCATTTATTTAACTTTTTAAGAACGTCCCCATGCTCACGTAAAACGAGGAGATAAACCACAACCCATGCCTGATCCCAGCTGTGATTTTTATTGCGAAAAGATCCTCAAAGGCCTGCTCAACGTCCCGATCTACTTCGAGAACGAGCGGGTCTTTGCCTTTCATCACACCAATCCCCTGTGGGAAAACCACGTGGTGCTCCTGCCGAAAAAGCATGTGGAATCGCTCTTGACGCTGGAAGAGGGGGACAACGACCTGCTGCTGGAACTGATGCGGATCGCCAAGTTGATCGCCGGTGACTTCATGGCCCGCTTCGGCGCCGCCCGCGTCTACACCAATCTGGGGGACTACCAGTCATCCAAGCACCTCCATTGGCACATCGGCAGCGGAAAGCAGCTGCGCCCCTATTGATTGCACCTCTCTGAGAACTTAGTACTCCATTCGCCAGGCTTTGACTTGCACCCGAAGCTGGCTACCCTTTAGGTAAGGGATGCTGCGGGCTGAAGTATTAAGGTCGGTTTCCCATCATCTCCCGCAGCAAAGGGGGTAATGATGCGAAAAAGGGCATTGTCTGCAGGGTTGTCTTTGTTGCTGCTGTTGTTCATGTGCGCCGGCAGCGGCTATGGGCAGATATTGGGGGGCAACGGCAAATCTTTTGCCGCAAACGGAGCGAAGGGGGCGGAGCTGGTAGTCGATGCCAGGGTTGCTTTGGCTTCCCTGACAACCATCGGCGACGGGCATCTGGTGAAGATTGCCGATGAGTTCAAGCTCCTGGCGACACGGGATGAGGTTATCTCGGCAGACTGGGACAGGATCAAGGCATTGCTCACCCAGGTTGCCGAGCAGAATGTGCCTGGCATGATGTGGTTTGCGCAGCCTTCGGGCGACTATAAAACCGTCGAGCATGACGGAGTCGAGGGAAATCTCAAATCGCGGCCTTACTTTACACGGGCGCTGGCGGGCAAAACGGTCATCGGCGATCTGGTGGTGAGCAAATCCACCGGGAAAAACGTAGCCGTAGTTGCAGTGCCCGTGCTGAAGGATAAGGATGTGGTCGGGGTGCTGGGATGCTCGGTCTATCTGGACAAGCTGAGCGAACAGGTCAAGGAGGAGATGGCCCTGCCGTCCAACGTGATCTTCTATTCCTTCGATTCCAGACCGCTCATGGCTCTTGACTGGGATACGCGGCTGATCCTGCGGGACCCGGGGGAATTGGGGCCGGAAGTGGATAAAGCTTTCAAGGAGATGCTCAAAAAGGACCAGGGTACGGTTTCGTACACCTTCCGTGGCAAGCCCAGGACGGTCGTTTTTAAAAAATCGCCGGTGACGGACTGGTGGTATGCCGTTGGGGTGGTGCAGGGCGAGTAAAGGGCCAAGTAGATCGGCGGACATAAGAGCAGGGTGGGCTGTCTTCAATCTAAAATGTGAAGGCAGCCTGTCTATCGCCCCCAATGCCGGAGATGCTTCGGGGTAGTCTATTTGTGTCTGGTAAAAGATCCTCTTTCCAGGAGCATTGCGATCTGCTGCAATTTTTGCCTTCGGTCCTGACCGTTATTTTTCGTTCCCCACATGGAATGAAAAATTTTTCCAACCATACTGCTGATCACTCCACTGGAGAAAATACCTCGTTTGCCCATTACTTCCCCCTCTGTCGTGGTTCTTGCTGGAAAAACACCACCTTTTGTCGAAATTGTTGGAATGTCTGTGTATATTATTTCGTCTGTAATTTATAAAACTTAAGATATAAATTCAAATGTCAATAAATTTTCTTAATTATGGTGGTTTTCCTGTTAATTCCCTTTCACCGTGTTAGAACCTGCCTCTCGTCTCCCTTTTTATCCCATCAAATCCTGTGTCTCTGAACTCCCGTCCATTTCCCATGCCCCTGTCTTGACATTGAATCGTGCTGCGGTACATTAAATTAAGTCATTTAAATAAAGTCAAGCTAATTAAAGTTGATCCCCCGCACGGGTTCAGTCCCTGAGGAGTCCTCCAATACCGTTTCTGCATACTCCCCGGTAAGGCGAAATACCTTGGTGATTCATGGCTGGAGGATTGGTTTTGCAAGCGGAGCTTTGGCGCTAAATGACACAGGAATCAGGTATCAGGCAGGACAAACGCTGAAGATGGCCCTTCAGCCGGGAGAATTCCCCGTACAGGACTATGCAAGAACCACTGACAACGTTACGCAGGTCTGGAAAAAGGAATTAGCTCAATGGTCAAAAGGGTCCTCACGTTAATAACCGGGGATGCGATTGCCGCATGTCTTGCCCTGCTCATATCCCATTACTTGAACTATGGTGATCTGCCTACGGGAGAAGAGCTGGTCGAGACTCACCTGGTCAGAGGGGCATTATTCATCTTTACCACCCTCATCTCGTCGTTCCTTCTGGAAATCTACTATCTGAACAGGTTTCTGGGGGGAAAGGAATGCGCCGTCAGGATAGGTACAGCGGTCATTTTTTCCTTCTTCGTCCTGTCGGGGATCTTCCATTTCCAGCCCCTTTACATGTATGGGGGATGGATGCTGGTGGTGGCACTGATCATATTCGGCTGTTTGCAGTTGGGCTGGCATTATCTCTGTTACCTTAGCTCCCGGTTTTCCGCTTTTGCCAGGCGGGTGCTGGTTCTCGGCACCGGCCCTCTGGCGCGGCAGATCGGCAGCCTTATTACCGCCGGTAGTCAGAATTATGTGCTTTCCGGATATGTGGGCTGTGCCAGTGAAAACGTGGAGCTAACGCCAGCAGATATTCCCGTTCTAGCAGAGCCTCTCTATGAAAGGGTGAAAAGCTCGAAGGCGCACAAGATCGTCATCTCCCTGTCGGAACGGAGAGGAATTTTTCCCCTGCAGGAGGTGCTGACCTGCAAATTCAGCGGCATTGAGGTGGTGGATGCTCCTTCATTCTACGAGCAGATGACGGGAAAGCTGCTGCTGGAAAACATCACCCCCAGCTGGTTCATATTTTCCCAGGGATTCAAGGTTACCTTCATCCTGCGCATCATGAAACGGGTAATCGACATCGCCTGCGCAATGCTCATTCTGTTGGTGGTTTTGCCCCTGCTGCCGTTCATCGTGCTCATGATCAAGCTGGATTCTCCCGGGCCTGTCCTCTTTCGCCAACAGCGGGTCGGCGCAAGGGAAAAGAACTTTACCATCTACAAATTCAGGACCATGAGGGCCGATGCGGAAAAGGGGACCGGTGCCGTCTGGGCCAGCATGGACGATCCCCGAATCACCAGGGTCGGTGAGTTTCTCCGCAAGACCAGGATCGATGAGATTCCCCAGCTGTTCAACGTACTGGGTGGCTCCATGAGCCTGGTGGGACCCCGCCCCGAGCGCCCGGAGTTCGTGGAGAAGCTGAAGGAGATTATCCCCTATTACTCCAGCAGGCACTTCGTCAAACCGGGGGTCACCGGCTGGGCGCAGGTCAGCTACCCCTATGGGGCCTCGGTGGAAGATGCAATAGAGAAGCTCAGGTACGACCTTTACTATATCAAGAACCTGACCCTTGTTTTCGACCTGATGATCATTCTGGAGACAATAAAGGTGGTTCTATTCAGGAGAGGTGGACGATGAGAAAAGGATGCATGGTATTGATGGCTTTTGTGTTGACTGTTCTGATGATGCTACCCATGGCTGCGGTTGCCGGCGACTATGTCATAGGGGAGGGGGATGGCCTGGATATCTCCGTATGGGGGGTGCGGGACTTGAACGTGTCGGTGCGGGTGCGGCCGGACGGCAAGATAACCATCCCCGGTTTGGGCGATGTCACGGCCTCGGGGGTGACCCCCAAGGAACTGCAGTCCACCTTGGCGGTCAAGTTCAGATCACTGGTGAAAAATCCCATCGTTACCGTGGCGGTGCGTGAGATCACCAACAGCAAGGTCTACGTCTTCGGCGGGGGGGTGAGTTCGGGGGTCTTTGACCTGAACCGGCGGACGACTTTGCTGCAACTTCTCTGCGCCATCGGCAACTCGGCTCCCGCCGCATCTGCCGCTCCGGCGGGAAGGGGACCCGGGGGGGGAGGCACAGCTGCCAATACCCGTGTCGCCGACTACAAGAGTGCCTATGTTTTGAGAAACGGCGCCAAGATCAAACAGGACTTCCACAAACTGTTCGTGGATGGCGACGTCAGTGAAGACCTGGTTATCGAGAGCAACGATGCCATCTTCATTCCGCAACTCATGGACAAGAATATCTACGTGCTTGGCGCGGTCAATGTGCCCCGAGTTATCGAGTACCGGGAGGGGATGACCGTCATGGAGGCGGTCCTCGAATCGGGGGGATTCACCCGCTTCGCCAAGCTGAACGACACCTCCATTTTGCGGAAGAACGGCAAGAAAGATCTGGCCATCTCCATAAAGGCAAAGGATCTCATCATGGATGGTGACCTTGCCCAGAACGTCAAGCTGAAACCGGGGGATTACATTATCGTCAAGGAGGGGATGTTCTGACAGCTTGTTGAAACTTTGCGGATCCTGCAAATAAACAGAGAAAGTGGAGTTGTCATGTCAAAGACGAGCGATTTCGATTACAAGCGATATCTGAATCTGGTCAGGCAGCATAAAACCTTGTTCCTTGTTGCTGCGCTGGCGGTCATGACCGTCACTGTCATCGTCAGCTATCTCCTGCCGGAAAAATACGAGGCCAAGAGCACGGTCTTCATCGAAAAAACCCTCATCAACGAGCTGGTGAAGGGGTTTGCCGTGACCCCATCCATGGAGGACAAGATCAAGGGGCTGACCTATGCCATGGGCAGCCGGCCCCTGCTGCAGAAGGTGGTGGCCGATCTCAACCTGAACGGGGGCCGCGCCGATGCATTGATCGCTCAATTCCAGAAGGACACGAAGGTGGAGCTCAAGGATAAGGAGGGACTTTTCACCATTTCCTACTCCGGTGAGAATCCGAAGCTGGCCAGGGATTACGTGAATGCCCTGGTGAAGCGCTATATCGAGGAAAATTCCTCCTCGACCCGGGCCGAATCATATGGTGCGAGCAAGTTCCTTTCTGAACAGATAGCGGCCATGAAGGAGAAACTGGACAAGGCTGATGCCGAAGTAAGCAGGTTCAGAATGGAGAAAGGACCGGCTGCCGCGGCCGATCCGGCTGCATTGGAACGGGAGATTTCCATGTCCCAGCAGCGGATCGACGAGATCCAGCTTCGAAAAGCACAGCTGGAAGCAACCCGCAGCCAGCTGAAAAAGCACAACCCGGCCCAGTTACGGTTGCTGGCACTGGAGAAAAGGCTGGAAGAGATGCGCGTTGAGTACACGGACCGCTATCCCGAGGTGATGCGGTTGAAATCGGAAATCGAGTCCCTGCGCGAACAGGCGCTCACTTCATCGGAAGCGAGACCGGGAGGGGCTGAACTGCAGGAACTGGAGCGGGTCGAAGCCGAACTGAGGGTCCTGAGATCCGCCGAGGCGAAGCAGTACGCCGGTATTGCCTCGGCCCGGGCCATGCTGCGCACTATTCCCTCGGCACGGGCTCAATTGGAGCAGCTGGAACGGGAAAAGGCCAGCCAGAAACAGGTCTACGACCAGCTGGTAGCCCGCCATGGGCAGTCCGAATTTTCCAAACGGATGGAGGCGGAGGATAAGGGCACGACCTTCCGGGTCGTAGATCCGGCTGTGTTGCCCATTCAACCCACAAGCCCCAACCGGGTGGCGATCATTCTCATGGGTATTGGCGGGGGCATCGTTGCCGGTTTCGGCCTGGTCCTGCTTCTTGATTATTACGACGAATCGGTGAAGAGCCTGGATGGCCTCAAGGGGCTTGGGCTGCCGGTGCTGGCGGTCATTCCCAAAATGCGGGTTCCTGTTGAAATACAGCAGGAGAAAGCATATGACGCGCGGCTTTATGCCATTTCGGCCTGCTATTTTTCGCTCATACTCATCGTCCTGCTGCTGGAGCTCCTGCAAGTGCCGCTTTTTTCGTCATCAATCGACTCGCTCCAGTTGAAACAATACTTTTCTCAGGCGGTAGGGCAATTCAAGTGACCGTATCGTACCGGGTTCTGAAAACAGGATGAGAACAAGAGGAGAGGTTATATGAGCCGAATCGAAGAAGCGCTGGAAAAAGCTGCAAAGATGCGGGGCACGGAAGGCAAGGCGGTCAAAGGACCCGGCGCACCGCTGGCATTTCCCCAGGCACCCTTGCATGTCTACCAGCACCCCTTGCCCAACGAACGGCTGAAGGTGAAAAATCCGCTGCTGGTAAGCATAACCGCACCCCAGACGTCGGTGGCCGAAGAATACCGCAAGCTGAAGTCGCTTCTGGTGAAGATTACCACAGCCGACCGGTTCAGAAATACCCTCATGGTCACCAGCGCCCTTGCCGGCGAGGGAAAGAGCATCACTGCCATAAACCTGGCCGTGAGCCTGGCCCAGGAATTCGATCATACGGTGCTCCTGGTGGATGCAGACCTTAGAAAGCCCTCGATCCACAAGTATTTCGGTTTCGAGCCGAAGCTGGGGCTCGCCGATTGCCTTGCCCGGGGGGCCGATGTGGGGGATGCCCTGGTCAAGACCGGCATCGGCAAGCTCTCCATCCTCCCTTACGGGAAAAAATCGGAAAGTCCGGGGGAATTGTTTTCGTCGTCGAAAATGAAGAACCTCATGGCCGAGATCAAGGGCCGGTATCCTGACCGATACGTCATCGTCGATACTCCGCCGGTGTTGCTCTTTGCCGAAACGCGCACCATCAGCACTCTGATGGACGGCGTCGTTTTCGTCGTCAAGGAAAGAGCCGCCGATCTCAAAGATGTCAACAATGCACTGGCTGCCCTGGAAAAAAACAGTCTCCTGGGGATCGTCTACAACGAGGCGGTGAACGAAAGCCACAACGGACACTACCACGATTATTACCAGCACAAGCAGTATGCCTGGTGACAATGCCTGAACAGCCGCAGAGACGTCCACAGGGGAGAAGGCATGTACGAATCCTATTTCAAGCTGACCAAAAAGCCGTTCGACCTGTTGCCCAACCCGGACTTCATGTACCTGAGCAAATCCCACAAACGGGCGCTGACCTACCTGAATTACGGCATCAAGGAACGCACCGGCTTCATTCTCCTGACCGGCGAAGTGGGGTCGGGCAAGACCACCATCATCAGGGACCTGATCAAGAAGAATCACGAACGGGTCCTTTTGGGGAAAATCTTCAACACCAGAATCAATTCCGATCAGCTCATTTCCATGATCAACGACGACTTCGGTCTGCCGGTGCACGGCAAGGACAAGATCGAGCTGCTCCGGGACCTGAACGTCTTTCTCATCGAGCAGTACGCCAAGGGAAGCCAGCCGACCCTGGTCATCGACGAGGCCCAGAACCTGAGCGCCTCCCTCCTGGAAGAGGTGCGTCTGCTCTCCAATCTGGAAACGGACAACGCCAAGCTGATGCAGATCATTCTTGTGGGACAGCCGGAGCTGCGCAAAACCCTGGCACGGACGGAGCTTTTGCAGCTCAGGCAGCGGATCAGCATCAACTGCCACTTGCAGCCCCTGACCCGTCCGGAGGTCGAGGAGTACATCCATCACCGGCTGGATGTGGCGGGAGACCGATCGGCCCTGGTCTTCGAAACGGAGGCCCTGGATAATATCTTCAAATACAGCAGGGGAATCCCCCGGCTCATCAATATCGTCTGTGATTTCCTCATGCTTTCAGCCTGTGCGGAAGGTTTGAAGAAACTGGACGGCACCATGGTCGAGGAGATTATTGGCGAGCTTGACTTCGAGAATCAGTACTGGAGGAGTGCCTCCGGCCCCGATCCTGCCCCAGTTGACAGTGGCGGTGCCCCGCGGGCCGAGAAGGACGGAGAACTGGCTTCGGTGCTGCTCGATATAAGGTCGCGACTGGAATCCCTGGAAAAGGAATCGACCAGGTTCAATACCAACCTGATGAACGACATCGGCAACCGGATCAAATCGGTGCAGAACCAGGTTGCTGCCTATCGCGGCGAGACCGACAACAGCATTGGCGAGATCAGGAGCAAGATCGAAAGCCTCATGGAAAAACCGGGCCCTGTCGTGACCCAGCCGGTGGTGCCGAAAGAAGAGAAACCTAACTTTATCCGCCGAATTTTTGGAAACTGAAATGAAAGACAAAGTCATTTATGTCATCAGGCTGTTGCTGCTCTTCTGCCTCTCGCTGATTCCCGTTGCCGGTGCCCACGCCGCTTTCGAGATCCATCCCAGCATCACCGTGGCCCAGGAGTACACGGACAACGTTTTTGAAAACAAGAACCATAAAAAAAGCGACTACATCACGCGGGCCATGCCGGGAATACAGCTCAGGTACGAAGCTCCCATCGGCACCCTGGACGGGGAGTACCGCTATGATTATCGCTATTATCTGCGCCAGTCCCGAAAAAACGACGATACCCATTATGCCAACGTCAATGGGCACTTCGCCCTCATCGACCAGCTTCTTTTTCTGGATGCGGCGGACAATTACCAGCGGGTATCGCTGGATGTGTCGCGGGATGTGACCCAGGAAAGTCTCTTCATCAATCAGACAGACCAGAACAACTTTTTCGTCAACCCCTATTTCTCCTTCAATCTTTCGCCGAGAACCATAGCGCGCGTGGGGTACCGGTATACCTACATCTGGTATAAGCAGCCGGACGACCTGCAACAGTTGACATTGCGGGAGGTGGACGACATCTCCCGGAAGGAGCATACGGGGGTAGGGGAGATTGCCTACGAGTTCGGCAGGAGCGCCAAGGTCAGTGGCGGCTATTCCTTTACACGCACCAATCGGTCTGCCGGAAGTTCCAACCAGCAGGACGCCTACCTTGGGCTGGAAAAGAAATACGGTCCTGACGATGCGTCGGTCATCTCCCTCAGGGGGGGCTGGACGACCATCAACTACCAGCAGGGCAAGCGTTACAACGCGCCATTCTGGGTTGCGGAGATCAAGCACCAGATTGGCAACATTGTCACGACCCTGAATTCCAGGGTGTATTACGGTGAAGACCCTCTGAGGGCCGTCACCCAGGAGACCAGCTACTCGGGTGCTGTGGATTTGCTCCTTCCCAAGGGGTTGATCGGCGGCATGGTCTCCTATGCCCGGTTTACGGACACGGAACTGGACCGGCTGGTAACCCGGCGTGCCACAGCTGCTGTGCGGGGGCGGTACGAGCTGATGAGCCGGCTGACCGCCGACCTTACCGTGGAAGGTTCCCGCTATGACAATAACAGTTTCTTGACCGGGGGAGATACGCTCTCATCCAGCGACAGCGATACCAAACGGCTGTTGGTGGGGACTGCCGTCGTCTATTCCTTCGGCGAAGGAATGAAAGTTTCCGCCCTCTATCGCTACGTCAACTATTTCTCCGGAATCCAGGGAGAAGTAAACCGGATTTCCCTGGAATTCCAAAAGGTTTTCTGAGGTCCAATGCACAACGCCCTGACAATCGATGTGGAGGATTACTTCCAGGTAACGGCATTTTCCCGCCGCGTGAGAATCAGGGAATGGGACAGTTATCCCCTGCGGGTGAGGGAAAATACCTGGAGATTACTGGAACTGTTGGATCGCCGCTCTCTCAGGGCCACGTTCTTCGTCCTGGGCTGGGTGGCCGAGCGCGTGCCCGGCCTGGTGCGGGATATCCAGAGACGCGGCCACGAAATCGCCTGCCATGGCCATAGCCATCAGCTGGTATACGAAATAGGGCGCGAACGTTTCCGCCAGGATATCCGCCGGGCAAAGGCGATCCTGGAGGATATTACCGGTACGGCGGTCTTTGGTTACCGGGCGCCCAGCTATTCCATTACCGCCAGGTCCCTCTGGGCCCTGGAAATACTGGTGGAGGAAGGTTTCACCTTCGATTCGAGCATCTTTCCCATTATCCATGATATCTACGGCATTCCCGGCGGGAACCGCTTCATCCATGACATCGACACCAAATCGGGCAGGCTGCGGGAATTTCCCATCACCACCCTTTCCCTGCAGCTCGGTTCTCAGAAGTGGGCACTGCCGGTGGCAGGGGGGGGCTACTTGAGGCTTTTGCCGGCGCCGCTGGTGGCATGGGCCATCGGGCAGGTTAACAGGAAAGAGCGGCAGCCGGCCGTGGTTTACTTCCATCCATGGGAAATTGACCCGGAACAGCCGCGGATCAGGGCAGGATTCAGATCGACCTTCCGTCATTACCTGCACCTGGAAAAGATGGAGGGGAAGATCGGCTATCTGCTGGACAAGCTTGATTTTACCAGTATGGGTGCGGTCCTGCAGCAGCGTGTGACGGATCGGGGCACCCCTGCCAACATCCAGGCAGGGCAAGTGGTCACCCCATGAGGCGACAAGGATATTATCCATGCCAATGAACGTAGACGTAATCACACAGAGAGAGCCGGCCTGGGATGCCTACGTGATGGGACACTCAGAGGCGACCTGCTATCACCAGTACGGCTGGAAAGAGGTCATCGAGAAGAGTTTCGGTCATGAAGCCTGTTTTTTGGCTGCCAGGAAGAAATCGGGGGCAATCTGCGGGATATTGCCACTGGTGAAGATGCAGAGCGCCCTTTTTGGCAGGCACCTGGTATCGGTTCCCTTCTGCAATTACGGCGGGGTCCTTTGCGACGACCGTACGGTGGAAAGGCGCCTGATCAATGAAGCTGAAGGATTACGTGAGAGGTTCGGCTGCAAGGATGTGGAATTGCGACATTTGGATAAATGCCTCAAGGGAATGGCGACCAAAAGCCACAAGGTGACCATGGTCCTGCCGTTGGCTGAGGATGAGGCGGCACAGTGGAAGGTTCTGGATGCGAAGGTGAGAAACCAGATCCGCAAGGCTGAGAAAAGCCGCCTCAAGGTGATCACCGGCCACTCGGAACTGCTCGATCCCTTTTATCGGGTCTTTTGCCGGAACATGCGGGATCTGGGGACGCCGGTCTACGGCAAGGAGTTTTTCCGCAACGTCCTGGATACTTTTCCTGACACCACCAGGATAGTTTCCGTGCTCCTGGACGGCACGACGGTGGCCTCTGGCATCATGATCCGCTTCAAGGACACGGTGGAGGTACCGTGGGCCTCATCCATCAAGGAATACCGGAATCTTTGTCCCAACAATCTCCTCTATTGGGAAGCGATCCGGATCTCTATCAAGAGGCGGGCCCTCAGGTTCGATTTCGGCCGGTCCACGCCGGGAGAAGGGACCTACCGGTTCAAAAAGCAGTGGGGGGCGGAGCCGGTGCCCCTTTACTGGCAGTACCTGATGGAGGAGGGTACCCCTTTGCCGCAGCTCAACCCTTCAAACCCCAAGTACCGGGCCTTGATCAGGATCTGGCAGCTGTTGCCGCTCCACCTGGCCAATTACATGGGACCGAAAATCGTCCGCGGAATACCCTGAACTGCCATGCGCATAGGCAGATCCATACCACCAGCCGCCGCCCCCCTTACCTTTGCGGACCTCATGGGGGGCATCCGGGGCATCTGCGAAGGTGGGTACCGGATTGAGAGGTTTGAGAAGGAACTGAAGGCACATTTAGGGGTTAAGCACTGTTTCCTCGTTTCTTCGGGAAAGGCGGCTCTGACCCTGATCCTCCAATGCCTGAAGGAGCTCTTTCCCGACAGGGATGAGGTGGTGATCCCTGCCTACACCTGTTACTCGGTACCGGCAGCGGTGATCAGGGCGGGACTGAATATCGTCCTCTGCGACATCGACGACCGCACCCTGGGGATGGACAGCGCAAAGCTCGCATCCCTTCTGGAGAAGCGGCACCCCCTTTGCGTGGTTCCGACTCATCTTTACGGCCTGCCCAGCTCCATGGACAGTATCACCGGCATGGCACGGGATAGTGGGGCGATGGTCGTGGAAGACGCCGCCCAGGCCATGGGTAGCGAAATTGACGGAGTAAAGCTTGGATGCAGTGGAGATGCGGGATTCTTCAGCCTGGGTCGGGGCAAGGCGCTCTCCACTGTCGAGGGGGGGATAATCGTTACCTCCCGGGACGACCTTGCCGCCCAATTGCACCGCCGGATGGAAAAGCTTCCGACTTGTGGGGTGCCGGGAAATATATCGCTCTTCGCCAAGGCGCTGGTCCTGTGCCTTTTTCTCCGGCCGTCCCTCTTCTGGCTGCCGAAAGCCCTGCCGTTTCTGGGGTTGGGAAAGACCATTTATGACCCTGAATTCGACCTTCATGCCATCTCCCCTTTTCAGGCTGGACTGGCCGATGGTTGGCGGGAAAGGATCGGCAGTTTCAGGCGTGTCCGCCGCGAATTTGCACAGCGTTGGCAGAATGTAACCGATTTCAGCCGGTTCTTGAGAAGTTTGCCCGGCCCATATGCATCGGCAGAATTGATCAGGTTTCCCGTGCGCATTGCCGACAGCAGGCGCAGGGAAAAACTGTTGCAGGAGTCGGAACGGCTGGGACTGGGAATAATGGGGGGCTATCCCGCCTCGATCAACAAGATAGGTGAGATTGCCCATCTTTTTTTGGGGGAAGAATATCCGGCGGCCGAAAAAGCTGCCCGGGAGCTGGTGACTTTCCCGGTCCATCCCTTGATGGCGCCTCGGGATGCCGCAGCCATCGAAAAATTCGTCAAGGAATGGTGAACGCTTGAGTGAACCGATGATCGTTCCGGTGCTGATGCTTTCCTATCTCTATCCCCCCACGGTTGCATCGGGGTGTGCCAGAATAAAGCGCTTTGTGGACAACCTGCCCCAGTTCGGCTACGAGCCGCTGGTGCTCACCGTGAAAGGCACGAATCAACAGTCAACGGACCCGGAAAGAAAAATTTTCCGTGCCCGCCGGATCGACTACGACAAGGTGGCCCTGGCCGATGGAGTGGTGCGGAAGATCTTGAAGTTCCTGGGCATGCGCTCCGATTTCCAATTCTTCGATAGGGTGTTCCTCTTTCCCGATGATGCCTGCGGGTTCGTGCCTGCTGCCATCCGCAAGGGGCTGGAGATCTATGAAAAACACCCTTACGACCTGCTGTACGTGACTTGCAAGCCGTTCTCCACGGCTATTGCAGCGGTTGCACTGAAAAAGAGACTCAACCTGCCGCTGGTGGTGGATTTAAGGGATCCTTATGCCTATGATTTCTATGAAAAGGTTCCCGCCTATTACTCGTTCATGAGGAAGAAGGCGGAAGAGTACGTTCTAGGCAACACGGACTGCCTGGTCATAAACACCGATGGGGGCAAGTCGCTCTACCAGCGCTATTACCCCAATCTCACCATACGGGCCATTCACAACGGTTTCGATTTCCGCTCACAGCCAAAACTCCGGCGAAGTGGCAGCATGATCGTCTCCCACGTGGGGCATCTGTACGGGCTTAAACGCAACCCGCAACGGTTATTCTCCGCAATGGCGAGACTGAAGGATTGCAACATCGTCTTTCGCTCCATCGGCGATACCTATAAAGGACTGATGACCATGGCTCAGGAATACGGCATAGAGGACAGGGTGGAGGTTTACGGCAGTGTTGATCACCAGAGGGCGCTGGCTCATGTTGCCGAGTCCGATGCCCTCTTTCTGACCCAGCTGCCCTATTACGACCGTCACTATTCCATTTCCATCGCCAACAAGACCTTCGAATACCTGGAAACCGGCAAGCCGATCATTGCCGATATTCCGGAAGGGGATAACGCCGAGCTTTTGCAGCGATATTCCCGCAACTCCCACATCATTACCGATAAGGACCCGGATAAGATCCACCTGGCCCTGAAAGACCTCTACGAAAAATGGAGCAGCGGCAACTTAAAGCCGCAGGTCAACTCCGAGTTCATCAACCGGTTCAACGGCCATGCCTTGACCCGGCAATTGGCGGATGTCTTCGATTCCGTTCTGGGCGGGTGGATGAGCGAACGCTGCGAAGATGTAGGTTTTCCTGGGCTGAGCGCTTCGAGAACGGGTGAATCATGCCGGTAATAGTCACAAATGCACGAAATAGGATGGCCTACGCCGTCACCAGGAGCCTGGGCAGGAGATACATCCGGGTCTATACCGCCGATTTCCTCCCCGGGTCCATGTCTTCCGCCTCGCGGTACAGCAGCGGCAGTTTTCTCTACCCGTCTCCTTTCAGCCAGCAGAGCGGCTTCGTGGAAACGCTCATCGAAAAGCTCAAACTTCACTGCTGTAACGTGCTTATTCCGGTGGGGGAGGAGACCTATCTCATCGCCAAGCACAAGCAACGGTTTCTGCAGCACACCGGCATGGCGATCCCCGACTACGACCAGATACTCGCCGCCCATAACAAGGACCAGTGGGGAGCCCTGGCGGCACAGCTCAATATTCGCTGTCCGGCAGTTTTTGCAATCGATGACATCAGGCAGGGAAGGGTGGCGGACCTGCCCTTTCCGCTTTTGATAAAGCCAAAGCAGGGTGGGGGAGGGTGGGGCATAGTCCAGGTGGATTCCCCACGGGAACTGGAGGCCCTGCTGGGCCGCCAGGAACATTGGGGGCGTCCATGGGACCGCTTCTTCGTCCAGGAAAAGATTCAGGGCCAGACCCACTGTGTGGCCATGCTATTCCGCCAGGGGGAGTACCGGGCAAGAGTGGGCTACCGGCAGCTGCGCAGCTATCCCATTAAATGTGGCCAGGCCACCCTGAGGATCAGCGTCGAGCACCGGGGGGCGGAAGAGAGCCTGCAGCGGCTGCTTGAGGCGCTGAACTGGCACGGGGTCTGCCAGGCGGACTTCATCATCGAAAATCGCAGTGGAGCGGCGTACCTGATAGACGTCAATCCCCGTTTCTGGGGTTCCCTGGCCCAGGGGATCGCCTGTGGCGTCGATTTTCCCTACATGGTCTACAAGATTGCAGCCAGGGGTGATGTCCCGCCCCAGGACTCGTTCCGAACCGGGGTCATTACCCGCTGGATCGGGGGGGACATGGCCGCCTTCGTGCCGTCTTTAAAAGAGGCTGGAAGCAAGATTGCCTTTTTGAGGGAATACTTCTGGCCACATCGGCGGGCGAGCCATTACGACGACCTGAGCATTTCCGATCCATTACCTTTCATGTACTGGATGGCCGACGCCCTGTACCGCTCGGTGAAAAAGAGGGGGGGCAAATCGAGAAGCCACGAATCGCTGGAGGGGATCTGGGAATGATGGAGAGAGTGCCGCAATTCACCATTGTTGTCCTGACCTACAACAGAAAAGAGGTCCTGGCTGAGCTGCTGCAGCAACTGGACAGGCTGGCTCGCCCGGACGCGGAGGTGGTTGTGGTGGATAACTGCTCCAGCGACGGCACCAATGCGTTTGTCCGTTCGGCCTTTCCCCGGTTCACCCTGGTCCTGCTCGAGGAGAACCGGGGCGCCGTGGGGAGGAACTGGGGCATGGCCATTGCCCGTGGGGAGTACGTCATCACCATCGACGACGACATCCTGGGGCTCGACGGCGACGCCCTGGATACAATCTCCGCCCGTTTCACAGGCAATGCCGCGCTGGGGGCACTCTGCTTCAGGGTCGTCGATCACTATACGGGGCAGGTCTGCAACTGGTGCCATCCCCGGGACCCCGAACTCCATGGCCGATCATCCTTCGAGACCAATGAGATAACCGAGGGGGCGGTTGCCTTTCGCAGGGAGATGCTGGACCGGGTGGGGCTGTATCCGGAGGATTTCTTCATCAGCCACGAGGGGGCCGACCTGGCCGCGAGAATCATAGACAACGGCTTTGAAATTCACTATTCGCCACGGGTTACCGTCAGCCATAAGTATGCCCGGAATGCCCGTCCCGGTTGGCGCCGCTATTATTACGACACCCGGAACGACTTCTGGCTGGCGGTCCGCAACTATCGGCCGGTGGCCATGGCGCTGCATCTCATGCGACGCTTGCCCGCAACATTTGTCTATGCAGTGCGGGACGGTTTTTTCCACTACTGGCTGAAAGCGGTCCGGGACGCCCTGTTGCACCTGCCGGAAATACTGAAACAGCGGCAGCCGATTTCCCGGGAGGCCCACCGGAAACTGCGGCTGCTCAACAGGGAACGCCCGGGCATCGCTTTCTACCTGAAGCGGCGGCTCTTCGCCAGAGTGGTGAAACTATGAGAACTCCCGATCAAGCGGCAGTACCGGTGCTGTTCGTCCTGCCGACCCTGGGCACTGGTGGATCGGAGCGGGTCGTCTTCAACCTCTGCCTCCATGGAGGGCCACAATTCTTTCCTGTTGTTGCCGCATTCCGGGACGGAGCGCTTCGCAAGGAGATGACCGCCGCCGGCATCTGCAGTCATGTGCTCGGCCGCCGCGGTGGAATCGATCTGAGTCTGATTTTGAAACTCGTAAGGCTGATGCGCCAATACCGCATCCGGCTGGTGAACAGCCATCACTTCGTCTCGCTCTTCTATGCCTTCTGGGCCGCCCGCTGGATGGGGCTGCCGATCATGCACACGGAGCACTCCAAGTGGGAGATGGAAGGCAGGACCCCCTTCTGGAACGGCTGGTTCCGGTTTTTCCTGCGGAACATCGAGTTGGTCAATGCCGTATCGGAAGCCTCCTTCGCCCACCTGCAACAAGCGTATCCCGGGAGCACGGCCAGGACCGCCCTGACCCTGAACGGTATCGACATGGACCGTTTTAACCCTTCGGGGGACAGGATGGTACTGAGGGAGTCTTTGGGGCTTAAGGCAGATGATGTCGTTGTGGGGACAGTGGGTAACCTGCGCCGGGAAAAGAACCAGGCCCTCCTCATACGCGCCATTGCCCTGCTCAAGGAGTGGGGCAGGGGCTGCCGGGGGGTGATCGTCGGCGACGGCCCCTGTCGCAAAGATTTGGAGGACTTGGCGGCGGATTTGGAGGTGGGGGAAGAGATCATCTTTCTCGGCACCCGCAACGATGCCCCTTCCCTCTATGCCGCCTTTGACATCTATTGCCTCTGTTCCCGCTACGAAGGTCTTCCCCTGACCTTGCTCGAAGCCATGGCCGCTTCGGTGCCGGTCATAGGAACCCGCGTTCTGGGGATTGCCGATGTGATCAACCATGATGTTAACGGGCTGCTGGTGCCTGACGACAGCTCTTCACATCTGGCTGCGGCCATCGCCGTCCTGGTGAGCGATGCCTCCCTGCGGCAGCGGATTACCGCCCGCGGGTATCGCTTCGTCAGTGAAAATTATCTGCTGGAGAAGTCGGTGAGCCGTTACAAGGAGCTCTTCTGTTCCTTATTACCCTGAGTTTTTAGGAGTGAACATGCATATTCTGACGGTGCTTTTCTGGGTTCTGGTATTCCTCATCCTGTACCCGTACATCATCTACCCGGGAATGCTCTACCTGCTGGGGCGCATTTGCAACAAAAAGACCGTTACCGGCAAAAGGAGACCGGCCGTTTCGATCCTTATTCCGGCCTTCAACGAGCAAGCGGTGATCGGCAAGAAGCTGCAGAACACTCTCATGCTCGACTACCCGCGGGAGCTTCTGCAGATAATCGTCATTTCCGATGCTTCTACGGACGCAACAGACGAAATAGTCCGCAGTCTTGCGGAAGCCGGGATACTGCTGCTGAGAAACAGCACGCAAAAGGGCAAGACCTATGGGCTGAACCGTGCCTGCAGTATGGCCACGGGAGAGATACTGGTTTTTACCGATGCGGATTCCATGTTCGAAATAGACATTCTGGACCGGCTGGTGCGCAATTTTGCGGACAATGAAGTAGCCCTGGTCACCGGCACCACCCGTTATCTGAGCAAGGCGGGTGACGGGAGCATGGTGGCCACCATGGGCAGGTATACCCTCTTCGAGAAATGGATCAAGGAGCAGGAAAGCCGTATCGGCTCCTGTGTGGGGGCGGATGGAGCCGTATTCGCCATGAAGCGGGAATATTACCTCCCCCTGGACGAAAAGGACATCAACGATTTCGTCATTCCCTTGAACGTCGTCCGGCAGGGGAAACGGGTGGTCCTTGACCGGAATGTCTACTGTCTGGAAGAGCATGCCGACGATGAAAACATGGAATTCTCCCGGCAGATCAGGATCACCAACCGGACCATTCGTGCCCTGATCGGCAATCGGGACCTGCTCAATCCATTCAGGCACGGTCTCTTTGCCTGGATGCTCTGGTCCCACAAGATGCTCCGCTTTCTCTTGCCCTGGTTTGCCATTGTCCTCTACGGGGTAATAGTCTCTCTGGCCTTAGCCGGCAGCCTTTTTCATCAGCTGCTGTTCTTTGTGACTGCGGCCCTTGTCGTTTTCTTCCTGGTGATCAAGCCCGGTGGCAATGCGGTTTTCGCCCTGGTGAAATCCTTCGTCCAGATGAATGAGGCCTGTTTCCTGGCATGGCTGAAAGTATTCAGGAAGGAGACCATCGTTGTCTGGGAAAAGCCGAACAATTCCTAACGGAGGTAATGCCGTGGCGACGAATCTTCCATTCATTCTGACCAATCACCCTGGAAGGGAACAAAGTGCCACCTGGTCCAGGGTTTCATTTCAGCCTGGGGCTTCCAACACGTCGAGGCGGGGGCTCCTGGGGGACCTCGGCTATGCCATTGTCCTCTTCTTGAAGCGACGGGGGTTTCCGGTGGTGGTGCTCGGAGGGGGAAGTCGCATCGACATGTTTTACCTGATGCTGCAGCGACTGTGGCCCTTCGGTGCACGGCCGGTGGTGAAGCTCGATTGCCTGTGGTACGAAGCGAAACCATTCAGGCAGTTTTTGAAAGCCTGCCTGCTTCGATGGCTGGATAAGGGGGTAAGTAAATATGTGGTGTGGGCGCACCGGGAGATGGCCGACTACAGCCGTGTATTTCGCTTGCCCAGGGAAAAGTTCTGTTTCGTGCCGTACCATACCACCATCGAGGCCGACAGGTACCCGTCTGTGCAGGGTGATTACATCTTCAGCGGCGGCAACTTCGCCCGCGATTACGCCACTCTTGCCCTGGCGGTGAGGGGATTGGACATTCCGGTCGTCATTGCCTGCAGCAACAACGATGCGCTCAAGGGGATCAATTTCCCGTCGAACGTGCAGGTGGTCGGGGTCAGCCACCATCGCTTCATGGAACTCATGGCAGGTTCCCACATCAACGTGGTCTGTCTGCGAAAAGGGTTGCTTCATTCGGGCGGCCAGCAGACATTCCTCAATGCCATGGCACTGGGAAAACCGGTTATCGTCACCGATCCGGAAGGAGCGCGGGGGTATGTGGAGGATGGGGTGGACGGCCTGCTTGTACCGGCCGGCGATCCGCTCAAGCTGCGGGAGGCCATACTAAAGCTGTTGAACAACCGGCAGCTGGCACTCATCATGGGCCGCAAAGGCAAGTTCAGAGCAAGCAGGCTGGATACCGAGGCGCATCTCGCGGCAATAGCACGACTGGCCAGGGATGTGGCACTGGAATCTAACATGGCCATGGAACCATATAAAAGAAATGCCGATGCCCGGCAGCAGGGAAAATCATTCTGAGGGAAGCGCAGTGAGCCTGCAAAAACTCGTCATACTCTGCTTCATGTACATAAACATCGGCCGTCCCCAGGATGTGCTCGAATTCCTCAAGCCCTTGAGCCTCGGTTGGGTCTTCGGCGGCATGACCATGTTGTTCATCCTGCTGGCATCGGACCGGGGAGGGGAGGAAAAGCCGCCATCCCGGCCGGAAAACAGGCTGATCCTTTATATCCTGTTGTGGATGGTGGTTACAGCACCCTTTTCCAGCCACCTGGGCCATACCGGCCGTAGCATTCTGGAGTTATTGAAAACGATTGTTCTCTACCTGGGATTGCTGCTGTTTTTCAGGTCAAAAGAAGATTTCCGCATGGTAGGCAGAACGCTTCTCTTTTCGGTGCTGACCCTGTCCATATCGGGTGTTTTCACGGGCATCACAGAAAAACGATCAAGCGTCGGCACCTTTTATGATCCCAACGACCTTGCCCTGATCCTCATTGCCTGCATCCCTTTCGTTACCCTCCATATGAAGGGGCAGGGGCTTTCAATAAAAATCATAGCTTTGCTTGCCGGAGTGGCAACGATCATTCAGGTGGTATCGACCCAATCGCGCATGGGTTTCCTGCTGCTGATCCTTGCCGCATTCATGTATGCATTCCGGGAAAGAGCTTCATTGATAACGACGGCGAAACGCGCGGTAATAGTCGGTATCTTCGGCATCCTGTTTCTGAAGGTGGTTACCCCTGAGTACATGCTGAGGATTCAAACTATTTTCGACGCCAATTCCACCGGTTCGGGCAGAACATACATATGGAAAAGAGCTGTCAAGATGGCAAACTCACGGCCTCTGACCGGGGTCGGCTTCGGCGCCTTCAATTCTGCCTATGGACAACGGCTCAGCAGAGGGGATTTCGAGCAGGTAGAAGATAACAAATATAACGTTGCCTGGAAGGCATCCCACAACACCTACCTTAAGATTCTTGTTGAGATGGGATATCCCGCGCTGCTCCTATACCTGCTGTTGGTCTGGCGGATCATGAAAAATCTGAAGAACGTCAAGAGCAGATTCAACGATGCGTTCGACATGGAAACATGTAACAAAGTCAATGCCGTTGAAGGTTCCCTTTACCTCTACCTGGTCGGCTCTTTCTTCCTCGATCAGGACTTCAGCTCTCTCTTTTTTGTTCTTACTTTTCTGAGCATCTTCTTCGTACGGACCGGAGAGACAGCGGACCAGGAGAATGCCGAGCAGGAAGACAATTTCGTTCTCAAGGAAGCCCCTCATGCGTCCAATGCAATTACTTGATCGACGATACCTGAGCAATGCCTGGAAAGGGATCAGAAGCATCATCCTGCCGCGATTCAAGGTGCTTGCATATCATTCTGTCAATGTCCGGTCCGGTGACCCCTATGAGGTAACCGTTGCGGACTTCGCAGCACAGATGCAGTTTCTTGCCGATCGGAACTATGGCGTGATCTCCCTGAGAGGGGCGCTGGAAAGCCTCAAAAACGGCAACGTCGGCGAGAAAAACATCGTTATTACCTTCGACGACGGTTTTAAAAGCCTTACGAATAACGCCTTTCCTGTTCTAAAGGAATATGGCTTCCCTGCTACGGTATTTCTTCCGGTCAAATATGTGGGTGGGATCGACGAGTTTTCATACAGCCAACCGCGTCCCACCATGCCCATTATGGGCTGGAGGGAGATCGAGCGATCACTTGAGCAGGGAATCGACTACGGTTCACATTCCATGACCCACCCAAACCTGCTGAATATGAGCGACAGACAGCTAGATTACGAACTGGGCAAATCCAAATCGATCCTGGAACGGCGGCTCGGATTGACCTTCTTCCCCTTCGCCTATCCCTTCGGTCTTTTCGACCAGACCATCAAGGAAAATGTGAAAAAGGCCGGGTATCACTGCGCCCTCTGTTTCGGCAATGTCCTCAGTAATTCAGCTGTGACCGACCATTTCGAAATGAAGCGGGAAAAGATCCTGCATGGCACTACCTTGAAGGAGTTCGCCAGGATGGTTGATACCAGGAACGATTTCATACGCAAAGTAAAGAGGATGTTTTTCAAACAAGAATAGGGGAGCGGATGATTCAGCGCCGGGAAAGAGAGAAACTGAAGGTTCTTCATATGATCGCTTCTCCCGGCATCGGTGGAGCGGAACGGCTTCTTCTGACCCTGGCGGGAGCACTGGACCGGGAGCGGTTCGAACTGGTCATCGCCATGTACGTCGGCCTGGACCTGGACAGAGATGCACTGTGGAACGAGGCGAAAAAACTTGACGTGCTGCTGGAACCGATAACCATCAGGTCGCCTTTCGATTATCGCCAGCTTGGCAAGATAAAAGCCATAATGTGCAGGCACCGACCCCACATCATTCACACCCATGGTTACAAAACAAACATCCTGGGACTGCTCTTTGCCCGGCTCTTCGGGGCGGCCACCGTTTCCACCGTTCACGGCTGGCTCCATGCCGAACGGGTCATTACCCGAATGCTCGGGCAGATGAATATGCTCTGCCTGCGGCATTTCAGCAGCGTTATCGCCGTTTCCGACGAAATCAGGCTAGGGCTGGAGAAGGGCGGCATTCCCCCGAAGCGCATCCGCGTATTGAAAAATATTCCCACCCTGTCCCAGACCAGCATTGTGGATCGTGAAGCCGTGAAGAAAAAGCTGGGCATTCCTGCCGGGGCCAAGGTTATCGGCTTCGTGGGGCGACTTGAAAGAGTCAAGGGGATAGCCCAGTTCATCCAGGCCGCACTGGCACTGATTTCGGAGGGAGAGAGCGTCCATTTCGTGGTCATCGGCGACGGCTCGGAACGAGCGGCCATGGAAGGGCTGGTCAGTGCCCATGGAGCAGCATCAAATATCCGCTTTCTCGGCTTTCTCACCGATCCTGTGGAAATATTCAGTTCATTGGATGTCTATGTACTTTCGTCTTTGAGCGAAGGGATTCCCCTGACCCTGCTCGAAGCTATGAACATGGGCGTACCTGTTATTGCTACGGCTGTCGGAGGGGTGCCAGAAGTGGTCAAGGATGGAGTGAACGGCATACTAGTGCCGCCGGATGACATTAACGCACTGGTGAAAGCAATAAAGCTGGTCCTGGACTGCAATACCCATAGGGAGAAGATGATTGCGGAAGCGAGAAAAAACATAGGCGAAACCTATGACATGATGACTTGGATAAGGAAAATTGAAGAGATGTATCTGTCGGAAAGCCAATAAGAACCCACCAAACTGAAGGTTACCACCGGTTCAGAATTTCATCCCCCTTAACACCCGGATTGCCCTCTTTGCCCATATCTCACCCCCGGCTCCGCCTTAGGTCCCATCCGCCAAAAAGCAAACCCATGTGTGATTCCTGTCACACCACGCCTGCCGCTTTTACGCCATAAATCGTTCATAGAAAAAGCCATCAGCCGTAACGCACACCTTGCGTGGGAATCGTCGGGGTTGTGATGTCCAGCACAGTTTTTTATCGGTCGATCTCTTAGGCTGGGACCATTGAACCATCGCACGCGTTTATCGAAAACCACTAACCGGTGCTTTAACAGCGGGCATCGAATAGAGGAGATTGCATGAACAAGATTATCAGCTTCGTCATACTTTCCATTTTTTATATGATAACCGCCATCCCTGCCCATGCCGACATCATACTTGCCGACCATTTCGACATGAATCAGGACTGGTCGGGTAGCACCGGTCCTGCAACACAGGGCATAACCTCTACGGACAAGCGAGGCAACGCCTGGTCTTCCATGGGGGTCAATTTCCCGGTGGTCATCGACCAGGCTTCCCGATTCGGTACCGCAGGAAGGGGGCTGCGCTTCCAGGTGGCACCGGGTGACGGCAACACCACCATCGGTGCCGAGATGACCAGCTATCCACAAAAGCCGTGGCAGGGGCGGACTCAGTTTATTGGCTATCGTTCCAAGATTTCCGACAACGGCAACTGGGGAACCAACAGCAAGGTGTTGAAGATGTTGCGTTTCAACATGGAGAACAACGATGTCATTCCAGAACTTCTGGGTGGCAGTTACTCCGTGTTTATCGGCACCAAGAATGCTTTTTCCGACATCTACAAGCCGGACAACAACTGGCACAAGTATCTCTGGGAGTTCGACGCCCAGTCTTCTCCCATAACAGCAGACGGAATAATCAGACTGTGGGTGGACGATGTCTTGGTGTACGAGAATACCAGTGTCCAGTGGACTGCTTACGGCAACATCAAGAACGGCACCCTGTTTCAATATGGAAATATCGATCCTTATGGCTGGAACTTTGCCTATATCCAGGGCAATCTGTCAGGGGACTATAACGGACCGGTCAAATACCTTTACTGGGACGACTACATTGTTGCAACAACCAAGGCAGAAGTGGATTCTTTTCTAGGAACAGGCTCAGTACCAACTGCGCCCGCTGCATAGGATCAGACTGATCCATACTAACAGACAATGTGATTGGGTCTGTTATAATCGTACGAGCAAGGAGTCAGCATGAGAAAAAAGATTATCACATTGTTACTGTCAGTCATCGGCCTGGTTTCTGTCAATTCGGCCAATGCAACGATCATTGTTGCCGACCATTTCGATATGAGCACCGACTGGTCGGGAAGTACCGTGGATTCACTTTCCGGGATAACTTCGACCGACCCCCGTGGCAACAAGTGGGCATCCATCGGCGTTAATTATCCCGTAGAGATCAATCAGGCGGCAGCCCACGGAGATACCGGCCGCGGCCTCAGGTTCCAGGTTGCCCCCGGCAACGGCACCACCACCATCGGCTGCCAGATGGGTGGTTATCCCCAGAGCGCCTGGCAGGGCAGGTCACAGTTCCTCGGCTATTATTCAAAGTTATCCGATAACACCAGCTGGGGATCCAACAGTGCAAAACTGAAGATGTTGCGCTTCAACATGGAAGATAACGACGTCATTCCCGAATTGGACCATGGAACGTACATGGTCTTCATAGGTACGAGTAACGCCTTCACGGGTATTTATACCCCCGACAACAACTGGCATAAGTACCTGTGGGAATTCACCGCCCAGTCCGCTTCCGGCACTGCCGACGGTGTCATCAGGTTATGGGTCGATGATGTCAAGGTCTGGGAAAAGACCAACGTCAAATGGAACAGCTACGGGTCCATCAAGAACGGAACCCTTTTCCAGTACGGCTATGTGACGAGCTGGAACTTCTTCTACATGCAGGGCAATCTTTCCGGCGATTACAACGGCCCGACCAAGTACATGTACTGGGATGACTACATCATAGCCACCACCAAGGCGGAAGTGGACGATTTCATCGGGGCACCCGGCACATCTGCACCGGCACCGATTGAGCCTGCCCCTGCAGCACCGACAACCACCACCGACACCACCGCAACAGCCAATGCCGCCACACCGGCCGCAATAACACTGCTGCAGGAGAATTTCAATGATGCCCTGTTGTCGTCCCGGGGCTGGTTCGACGGTGGATCCACCAATTCCACCGTGGTTACCGATTCAACAAGGGGGAGCGTGCTCCAGTACTCCTACCTGACCGGGAGCAGCACTCCCACAACCGGTGCTTTGCGTAAGAACTTCCCCGAGTCCGATGACATCACCATCACCTACTACATAAAATACGATAGCAATTGGCAATGGACCGGCCTGGGATACGGTCCACACGAAATATACCTGCTCACCAACCTGGATGACAGCTGGATTGGCCCGGCCAAGACCCATACCACCACCTACCTGGAGTCGGTGGAAGGTAAGCAGACCATTGCCTTCCAGGATGCCCTGAACATAGACCAGAGCAAGATAGGCACTTCCCTCTCGGGCATTACCGAAAAACGTGGCGTCTTCGGCTGCAACGGTACCTCCGATTCCTACCCTGCCGGTACCTGCTATGGTGATACGGGCAACAAGATCAACGGCAAAACCTGGACGGCATCCATGCCGGTAATCTCCAACGGCGTATGGCATGCGGTAAAAGTTCACCTGAAGATGAACTCCATCGTCAACGGAGTAGGGGTGGCCGACGGGGTAATGCAGTACTGGCTTGACGGCGTGCCCTACATCGACAACAAGAATATCATGATCCGCACCGGCGCCAACCCCAACATGAAATGGAACACCTTCATGATTGCTCCGTACTTCCATAATGGTGTCAAACAGAACCAGAAATTCTGGATCGATGACGTCCTGGTAACGACGGGAGGCTCCACCGCTCCCGTGCCCCCCGCGGCTCCCACCGGCTTGCGTATCGTCCAGTAACCACATAACCCGAAAGGAATAAGAACGAAAAGAGCTCCCTCGGTCGGCGACCGGGGGAGCTTTTCTCGTTTCCCAATCCGCTGGAATTCCGATCCGGGCTTTTATCATGTTGTTTTTCCCATTGAGGTGAGCCCATTTTTGGTGTAGTGATGGGATGCACGCCCACTCTACTCAAGGAACGGAAAAACATGACAACGAGTAATCCCAAGAAACGCTTTTCCATGATTCGCGAGTTTCAGCTGGCGGACTGGTTCACCCTGGGAAACGCCGTCTGCGGCACCGGTGCAATCTTCTCCATGATGACCTACCTGCAGACGCCGGATGTGGTACACATTTACTTTGCATCGGTCCTGGTTCTTGCCGCAGTGGTCTTCGATTTCCTGGACGGCCGCATTGCCCGGTGGCGCCATAAGAGCTCATTGCTTGGAAAAGAACTGGATTCCCTTGCCGATGTGATTTCCTTCGGGGTGGCGCCGGCAATCATCGGTTACGGCTGCGGTCTTCAGGGGCTCTACGACCGCATCATCCTGGCTTTCTTCGTCGCCTGCGGCGTTTCGCGCCTGGCTCGCTACAATGTCACGGCAGAAGCCCTGTCGGAGGGGGCCGACAAGGTGAAATACTTCGAGGGCACACCCATACCCACGTCCCTGGTCCTTGTCCTTGTGCTGGCATTAGCTGCATCGTCCGGCGCATTGGACGAAAACCTGTGGTTCGGCAAGGTCACCATCCTGGGGTTCACGTTGCACCCCATAGCGTTCATGTTCGCCATCTCGGGTTCCCTGATGATCAGCCGGATCCACGTCCCGAAGCCGTAATCGGCCAGCGACATTCCCAACCCTTGCAAGGCCCTTGACCAGAGGGACTGCTATGATTTTTCTTTCATAACCGCACTGTTGGGACGCTTGACTGCGATAGAGATTACTGCAGGGCCAGTTCCAGATAACGACTGGCGGTCGTCTTCCAGGAAAAAGATCCGGAGACCGCATCATGGAGGTTGTTAGCCATTTTCTCCATAAGTCCGCTGTCGTTGAGCAGGGTGAGTATTGCCAGTGCCAGGGCCTGGGGATTTTCCGGCGGGACAAGAAGGCCGTTTTGCCCTGACCGGATCAATTCGCCGATGCCCCCTGCATCGGTAGCGACGACTGCTTTCCTGACAGCCCCCGCCTCAAGGAGGACGAGGGGGATGCCCCCCTCGTAACGGGAAGGAAGGACCACAAGCTGCGCTTGTTGCAGTAAAGGGGGAATCCGCTCCGGTGCCAGGTCGGTCATCACCGTTACGGCATCGGCGATCCCCATGGCGGCGCTCATCGATTCTATATCGGGAAGGAGGCTGCCGCTACGCCCGACCAACAGCAGCCTGATATCCCGGTGGACCTCCCGGACGCGTTTGAAGGCATGAAGAAGAACGTCCTGCCCCTTGACCTTCTCGAAAGACCCCACATGAGTGATGTATCTGCCCTGCATCCCAGAACCGGCATTTAGACCATCGCGGCAGAGGTATTTGTCCCGGCCGATGCCGTTGTAGATGCAGGTGATCTTTTCCGATATTTCCGGTACGGCCGTGGCGAGCTTCATGGCAAGGGCACGGCTCGGGACTGTGACGGCGTCTCCCCAGCGGAGCACCAGGCGGCTGACGGCTGTGCCGGGGGCTCCGTTTTCCATGGCCAGGACATCGCTGCCGTGGCAGGAGATGACGAAGCGGAAAAGGTCCGGGAACAGCTTCTTCAACAGAGTGAAATGGAAGAGATAGGGGCCGGGGTAGTGGGCATTGACCACATGGATGCGGTCATTTTTCAAGAGCTGGTACAGCTGCAGCAGAGCCGTAGGCGCTCCGGCAAGAAACGACGCGCACTTTTTCGCAAGGTCGCTGCCCGGCAACGGGGGCGCCGGCATCCTGAGATTGAAGGTGGTCCTGCCGTCGAGATGCTGGCGCGACAGCCTCTTACACTCCCAGCGGGGAATCAGGACTGAGGGAACGGCAATATCCTGCTCCTGGAACTCCCGATAAAGATTCCGTACCACCTCGTTGACCCCTCCCACGTGGGAGAGGTCCCATGGGACCACCAGCAGGTAGCGGGGCAGGCGGTTCATTTCCATTTCAGGCTTCATCCAACCTCAGGTAACACCTGCAGGACCTGATCAATCTCGCAGGCATAAACGTTTTGGTAAAGGCGAAAAATGCCCTGCCGCTCGGCCTGAGCCTGAGCGATCTCAGGTACTCCAGCCGTGCGGATTTCATGTCCATGTTCCGGTAAAGGTAATAGCCGTAATGGAAGTGCTGATCGGCAATCTTCCCCTGGTAGATCTTCTTCTCCTCCCGGGTCAGCAGTTTTCCTCCCCGGGCCAGGTTTTTCTCATGTACATACAGTGAGCCCCTGAAAAATCCCCCAAGGTCGTTGGTGATGTTGCTGTCGTGCCGCCGGTAATAGCTGAGCGGCTCCAGTATGCACCCCATTGGGTTGACGAGAGCCAGGCGGAACCACAGGTCGATGTCCTCGCCGATGGTCATATCTTCGGGAAACCAGATTTCCTGGGCATGGAGGGCCGAGCGCCGCACCATGACGTTCTGAATGGCCAGGGTCGTGCAGTGGGCGGACATGAAATTGTAAAAATCTCCGTTGCACAGGTAGACGCCGTCTCTTTCTCGACGGGTATAGGTGTCCAGGTATTCACGAAACTCACCCCTGCTCAGGTAACTGCCGCTATCCACTTCGCCGTTTTGACTGAGGTTCTTCACATCGTGAAATACCAGGTTGAGGTGGGGGTAGTGCCGAAAGACCCGGAGCTGTTTTTCCAGCTTGCGTGGATAAAAGAGATCGTCTGCATCGAGAAAGCTGACGAACTCTCCCGACGCATGACGGATCCCCCGGTTCCTGGCAATGGAGGGCTTGCCCGAATTGGGCTGTGAGATGACCCTGATTCTGTTGTCCTTTTCGGCAAGTCTTTCGACAATGGACAGGGTGCCGTCAGTGGAGCCGTCGTTTACGACGAGCAGCTCCAGATCCCGTTCCGTCTGGCTCAGTACGGACTCCACTGCTTGACGGATGTATCGTTCGCAGTTGAAAGCTGGAATGATGACGGAAACTTTCGGCATGGGGCCTCACGTCATGCTTTCAGGAATGTTTTGCAGCATCTGACAAAAGACCTGGGGAGCATGGTCTTGGCGATGGCGACGACTGTCTTTGGCGAGAACCCGAGTTTCAGTGCGTCAAGATACTCCTTTCGTGCAAGCTTCATTTCGTAGTTGCTGTACAGGAGATAGCCATAGTGCCAGTGATACCCCTGGATTTTTTTCTCATACAGCTTCTTTTCCTCGCGGGTGAGCACGTGCTCGCCCCGCTCCAAATTCCGGCGATGCACCAGGATCGATCCTTTGAGGTAGTTGGCCATGTTGCTGGTGATACTGGTACTGTGCTGCCGGTAGCAGCTCAAAACCTCATCCAGATAGGCAGTACGGTTCGACAATGCCAGCCTGAACCAGAGGTCGGCATCTTCACCGATGGTGGCGTCCTCGGGGAACCAGGTGCTCTGGGCTTCAAGGCACGATCTTGTGGCCATGACCGCCGAGGTGTGAATGGTAAGGAAATAGGCGGAGATGAAGTTGTAGAAATTCTCTCCGCACAGGTAGATGTTTTCTTGTACTTGTGCCATGTAATCTTTCGCCACGTGGGTGAATCGGGCGTTGCCCAGGTAGCTGCCTGGTTCATGGCGGTCGTCTTCGTATAGATGCCGTACGTCGTGGAAGACCAGGTTCAACTCGGGAAACCGCAGAAAAATTTCAAGCTGCTTTTCCAGCTTTCCTGGCATGAAAAGGTCGTCTCCATCCAGGAAACAGACGTATTTGCCCCCGGCATGCCTGAGGCCCACATTTCTTGCAATGGCAGGCTTCCCCGAGTTCGCCTGGGAGATGATCCTGATCCTTTCGTCCCTTTCGGCAAGCGCTTCGGTGACGGATAAAGTACCGTCGGTCGATCCGTCGTTTACGACAATTATTTCAAGGTCTCGTACACTCTGTTTCTGAACAGATTTCAGTGCCTCTTTGATGTAGGATTCACAATTGTAAACCGGGATAACGACAGATATTTTTGGCATAGATATAACCTCATGTGTGCAGATCGGGTTGTCATATGCTGATGCCCTCCGTTATCTTTCAGTGAATTGAATACCTCCATTTCAGGCAATCTGTCTCTTGGAATATGCCTTACACAATCTTATGATGTTGGTCGGCAATAAGCTTTTGAAGAAAGTAACCACAGCCTTCAATGTGACATTCAGCCTCAAGCTGTTGATGATTTCCTTTCTGGCTGCTGCCATTTCATATTTACTGTAGAAAAAATAGGCGAGATGCCAATGCAATGCGCCGATCCTGCTCTTGTACCTGATCCTTTCCGCCTTTGTTAACAGGCTGCATCCCCGCTGATAGTTCCGCTTATGGACCTCTATGGAGCCTTTGAGAAAACCCTCCAGGTTTTTGGTAATGCTCTTGTCATGACGCCGGTAACAGCTCAGGGATTCGTCCAGGTAGGCAAAGCCATAGATCATGGCAAGCCGGAACCATAAATCGATATCTTCACCGATGATCATGAATTCTGGAAACCAGACCAATTGGGAGTCCAGGCAGGCTCTTTTCAGCATGGGCGCCGACATGAGGATGGTTGCGCAATAGGCGGACATGAAATTGTAAAAGTTTTTCCTGCACAGGTAGATGCGGTCCTCCATCATGGAGAGGTAGCCGGCGGCACTGGCGGGAAAATCGGCACGTCCCAGGTAGCTCCCCTCCATGGGGACATGGCGATCGGTCTGCTCCAGGACATCATGGAAGACCAGGTCCACTGTGGGATATTTGCGCAGAACCTCCAGTTCCTTTTCCAGTTTCGTCGGCAGATAAAAATCATCACCATCGAGGAAACAGAGATACTCCCCGGAGGAATGCCTGATGCCCACATTCCTTGCAATCGATGGTTTGCCCGAATTCTCCTGGGAAACGACCTTGATCCTTTCATCCTGCCTGGCCATTGATTCGACCACGGCCAGGGTACGGTCGGTTGAACCGTCATTAACGACTACTATCTCAAAATCCTGCATGGTCTGGGCCTGGACAGAGGATATGGCATCACCAATGAAGGTTTCACAGTTATAAACCGGTATTATCACTGAGATAGCGGGCATTATTTATCCGATGGAATGAAGGAGGGGGCTGATATGGGTAACCCCATGCCAGCTTACCCGTTCTTCGACGCTGAAATAGGCGATGTTCTTCACCCGTGTGAGAAATGTGGCACTGGGATAGTGATACATATGCAAGGATACGGAATACGATCCTCTCAGCAGGTTTATGTCGAAATCAATGGCGCCGTCTGCCGTATCCCCGCTGCTGTCCGCCCTTTTTATTGAATTCAATGGCAAATTATAGTCGCAGATACTTAATCCATCGGACAACCGGTGGATTAGAAAACCCAGCTGGCACTCTTCAAAGGGTTTGTCGCATCTGATCTTGAAGGTGAGCCGGCACTTCTGTTCGGGATAACAAATGGAGACCAGTTCGTTTTTCATGTTCAGCAGTTTGACGTTGGAAATGGAATTCTCCGTTGCCACATCTACTGCCTCTTCCTGGTTGGAGCAGATGTATTCCCTGATGGTTTCGGCCGTGTCGCCGATCGTTCGCAGAGTTCCTTTCTTGATCAAAGCCGTTTTGCTGCAGAGGACGTTGACCGATTCCAGGTTGTGGGAGACGAAGATGATGGCGATGTTCTTGTTCTTGAAGGAGAGCATCTTTTCCAGGCATTTTTCCTGGAACCACATATCCCCCACGCTTAGAACCTCGTCCACCAGCAGTATTTCCGGATCCACATGGGCTGCGATCGAGAAACCGAGACGGGCGTACATGCCAGAGGAGAAGCGCTTGACCGGCGTGTCGATGAATTCGGAGATGCCTGAGAATTCGATGATTTCGTCCATCCTCCTCTTGATCTCTTCCTTCTTCATGCCGAGTATGGAGCCGTTGAGGAAGATGTTCTCCCTGCCGGTCAGATCCTGATGAAATCCGGCGCCCACTTCTATGAGGGCGCTGAGCCTGCCGTTCACGGTGATCTTCCCCGAGGTGGGGCGCAGGATGCCGCTCAAAATCTTCAAGGTGGTGCTTTTGCCGGAACCGTTCGGGCCGATGATTCCCAGCGCTTCACCACGGCGTACCTGGAAAGAGATGTCCTTCAATGCCCAGAACTCCATTCCCGACAGCTCCGAGGACCTGTTGCCGGAAAGGGTATTCCTGAAAACGGCGGGAATGAGGTCCCGCAGGGAATCGTAGCGCTCTCCCTTGATGAATTTCTTCCAGACGTTGTTCAATTCAAGTGCTGTTTCAGACACGATAATCGTTTCCTTTTAGGGTTAAATTCGTTCGGCGAAGAGGAACTCGGACCGGTGGAAGACGAACCAGCTGGCGATAAAGAGGCAGAAGCTGAAGGTTGCCGCATAGCTGAGCCAGAACAGGTCGGGGGGCTGATGCAGGACGACCACGTTATTGATCTGCTCCAGGATGGCCCCCACAGGGTTGGCCAGAAGCAGGCTCGACCATTTGCCGAACAGGGATGCTTCATAAAAAACCGGCGTAAAGAAGATGGCGAATGTCAGGACAACCTCGACGATGTACTTCACGTCCCTGAAGAAAAGATTGGCGCAGGAAAGGACGAATGCAATGCCGGCAGTCAATACGACCAGGAGAAAGAGCAGTATGGGCAGCCACAGAATGTTCAAACTGATGCCTATATTACCGACTGCCAGAATCACGGCCAGGGCGCTGGATGCAATGACAAAGTCGAACAGATTGGCCAGAATCGCTGCAAGGGGAAATATCTCCCGGGGAAAATATATCTTTGAGACAAGGTTCGAGTTGGCGGTAAGGCAGATGGTGGAAAACCTGATCGAGCCGATGAAGAAAGACCAGGGAAGAGCCTTGACGGAAATGGATGCCAGGTCCATGACATTGAACGGTTTGCCGGAGATGAATGAAAAGGCCAGTTTCATGATGATCCCGGCCGCGACAATGAGCATGGGCATGAAAACAGCCCACATGAAGCCCATCACCGACTGTTTATAACGTATTTTTATGTCCCGCCAGGTGAGTATATACAGTAATTCCCGGTAATGAATAAGCTCATTGACCATTTCTTTCATAGATTGTCCTTGTCAGGTTCTAAAAGCGATTGCGGGACTCCACAACGTTCTCTTAAAGCCACATTGAATTGGGACCCGGTTAATGACACATGAGGTAGCTCAGATAATTGACGCCGCACTCATCTCCGATACAGACCCTCGGCAGTTCGAAACAGTCCGAACTCTTGTCAACATGGTCTATTCTGGTGGTCAATACCCCCTGATACTGTGATTCGATGAGAAGGTTTCTATGGGCTTTGGTGAAATCGTTTTCACCGCCGTTGGGATAGGCAAAGAATTTGACCGGGCCGAAATGAGCCAGCTTGGTCTCGATGGTGTTTTTCGACTGGAGGATTTCCGCCTTGGCTTCGTTGTCGGACAGACGAGCCAGAATGGAATGGGACATGCCGTGGGAGCCAATCTCTATCAAGCCGGAATCGCGCATGATCAGGATCTCGTCCCAGTCCAGATGGCCGAAACAGGACTTCAGCAGCGGCGTTTTCAGGTCCTCTTCCCCTATGCCGAAACAATCCATCATGCTTTTTATGGAAGCGGTTATTTCATTGGGATGCAGCGCCTTGAAGCGGTTCACTATCATCCGGTAGGCGACGGCCCTGTCTTGAACGGATTCTACTTTTACATCCACATCTTTCAAATTAATGGTGACCTTATCGAGGAGCGATAATATGGCAGCTATTTTGTCCGACCAGGTATATTCATCGGTATCTACCAAACCTGCCGTTACAAAAATGGTAGCCGGTATTTTGTATTTGAGCAACAGCGGATATGCATTAAAAAAATTATTGTGATAACCGTCGTCGAAAGTTACAACAACGGAATAAGGTTCAAGTTCACCTTTTTGTATCTGATTCTGCAGGCTCTCCAAGCTGATACAGTTGAAGTTGGATGATAAGAACTGCAAATGCTGTTCGAAATATAGATAATCCAGTTGAGTCCAGATGGGGAAGGGAAGATTGCCGCTGTGAATACTGTGATATGTGAGAATAACCGGCTTCATCTCTATCAAAGATTTTTTGATGTTGAACTTGATATTCCTGATCAGGTTTCTCATGTTTGCCTCGATTAAAGAAAATCGGTATCGCCAAGATTGAAATTGAATTTCCATGGAGGGTTCGATTCGTTCAAAATGCCTGCATAGTTCTTTGAGCACATGAAACCGATCGGGCTTTGGTAACATCGGAACCCGAAGTCTCTGAAGACTTCTCCCAAAAGAGGTAAGGCCGCTGTCTGGATGGTAATGATATCCCGGTATTGCCTCAGATAGGCAATCAATTTAAACAGCAATATTCTGATAGACAGCTCGTCTCCCGGAAGGTGAAAGATATCCATAATGAAACAGCGATTTACTTCTATATCTTTCAACACATTGAAAACAATGGTGCACTTGAGTTTCCCATTTACATGTATTGATGCAAATCTGTATTTATTGATTTCGGATTCCTCATAACGCCAGGCAAGAAACTTTCTCTGCTTGATAAAATTAAGCTGGTTCTTTTCGGCATCTAGCGATATCAGTTGCTCAAGATCATGGGGCAATCGCAAATCCACTTTAAATTCATATAATCTTGCCAGCTTAGACAATTTTTTGTGCCTTACATTATTCCAGAGATATTGGCAGAAGAATTTACCCTTTCTTGTAATCCCTGCTTTTCCAGGTGCGCGCAAATACATGTAGTAATTTTTAAGGTTCGAACTCATGTCCACCCAGTTGGCGGCTGTGAAAAAACGCTGGGCATCCTGGGATATGTACGCGCCGAAATTCAGCTGAGAACAAGCCGAAACGGCTTTGAACAACCTGAGAGTCGGCAATCCCCGGTAGGGGTCTTTCACATTGAAATCCACGAGATGCCCGCACGTCATGCGCTTGTTACCGACCCTGAGATAAAAAGGCCAGTATCCCTGCGTGCCGACTACCCTGCCGTCATCTTCCATGATGAAAAAGGGGAGCTCGACGGCATAGGGATGTTTGAGGAATTTCCAACGGAAATGGGGACGGTCCAGGCTTTTGTGCCCTTTGGGAAAGATGGTCTCCCTGAAGGCAAACAAGGCATCTTCGTCGTCCGGAGTGTATCTTCTGACTCTAAGCGCCATTATTCTCCCGTTTGCAACCGCTTTTCGGCTACTGCTGGGCCGGCAATGCCGCAGTCACTTCCTTGGACTCAGTCATCGTTTTCAACAGTTTCTTGTCGATTTTGCCGCTCGGTGACTTGGGTAGAAGGTCATGAAATTCCAGATACTTGGGAACCATGAAGGATTCCAGGTTCCTGCTGCAGTGCTTGAGGACGGTTTCCTGGGTGAGTTCTGCCCCTTTCTCGGTGACGATGAACGCTTTTATGGCCTGACCGAGGATCTCGTCGGGCACGCCTATGACTGCGGCTTCCACGATCCCAGGCAACGAGCAGAGGCAGTTTTCTATCTCCCGGGGACTGACCCTTTCCCCTTTAGTCTTGATCAGGTCGTCTTTTCTGGCGACGAAATAGAGGAATCCTTCCTCATCCATTGTGAAGAGATCGCCGGTATAGAGCAGGGTCTCGCCCCGGTACCTGCCCGGTTTGAAGGTCTTGGCCGTTTCCTCCGGTCTTCTCCAGTAGCCCTGCATTACGTTGGAGCCTCGCACGACCAGTTCGCCCACTTCTTTCGGTCCGACCCGCCGGCCCTCGGCATCCACAATAAAAACTTCCTCGTTGGGTATGGCGATACCCACCGACGACGGCTTTCGTTTCAGCTCCTCCGGAGGTAGGTAGGCGACCCGTTTGCACTCGGTCAGGCCGTACATGGAGAAGATCGTCACATGGGGGAAGAAAGCCTGCAGTTTCTCGATATAGGAGACTGGCAGCGCGGCGGCCGTGTTGGTCATATATCTGAGTGAGCTGAAATCGTAGCGGGAGAGTTTTTCCATTTGCAGCATTATGGCCACCATGGTCGGCACGATGGGAAAGCCGGTGACCTTTTCCTGTACCAGCTGCTCGATTATCTTGTAGGGGAAGGTGAAGGACTTTTCCAGGACGATGGTCCCGCCGAACAGGACAGACATGACTACCTGGTACAGGCCGTAGTCGAAGGAGAGCGGCAGCGTGTTGAGGATGACATCCTCTTCCCGGTTCTGCAGGTATGAGGTGATGCTGGTTGCTGCTGCAACCATATTGTAATGGGTGGATACGACCCCCTTGGGCTCGCCCGTCGACCCGGATGTGTAGATGATGGTGGCGAGATCCACATCGATGCACCGGGGGAGCCTGGTGGGAGTAACGGCAGGTTTACCCTCCACGATCCCTGACCAGAGCACCGCTTCCAGATCGGATCTGCTGGATCGTTCCATCAGGTGCAGGTCCATCTCCCCATCTTCGCACCAGATGAGGTTTCCGAGAGCGTCAGCATCCCCTATGGCTTCATTGACGACGGCAAACTTGCCGGTGTCACCGATCAACGCCTTCGCCTCCGAATCCTTGAGGATGAAGTTGAGCTTTTTGGCCTTCATGTCCGGGTTCAGCATGATGAATACGCCCCCAGCCTTGAGAACGGCAAACAGGGCTATGACCGACTCCGCTGAGTTTTCCAGGAAGATAATCACCCGGTCCTGGCGTTCTATGCCCATTTCCACCAGGGATTCCGCAAGTCTGTCGGATAGGCTGTCCAGTTCCCCGTAGGTAAGCCGCCGGTCGCCGCAAACCAGAGCTGTCTTGTCGGGCCTTCGTGCCGCAGAATTGGTGAGGAATTCATGTACCAGCATTATCTCCTCCTTTGTTGAAAAAACGGGACCGGTTCGCTGCGTTAATCTTCCTTCGATCAGGCTGAGGGTCAGATCGCTATCCATGTGCCTGCGCTGCTGCAGTCTACAGGGGGCATTTTCTTGGTCAGCAGGTATTGGTGCATGTTGTCGATGGAGTCCAAGTTCTCGGGGACAAGTTCTTCATCGCTGACGCGGATGGAGAATTCTCTTTCGAGAAATGCAACCAGTTCGAGGATGCCGGTGGAATCGATGATCTTCTTTTCCAGAAGGGAGGTATCGTCTTTAAGCCCTTCCTCCTCACCGAAAAGAAAATTTTCCACGATGTATTTCCTGATGGTTTCTTTTGTCTTATGCATTGTCATCACCTTTCCTGAAGGGAATTTTTCTGTACCGGCATCTTCATTTTACCGACACTTCCGGCACTTCCTGGACCAACAGGGGCGGAAGGTGCAAATACCGCGTGGTGCTGCGCTTGTTGTCGATCTCCCTGTAGGTCTTCTGTACCTGTTCCACATTGAAGTCCAGCAGGGCTGCCAATTCTTCCGGAGGAACGCTGCTGTTTTTCCCCAGCAGGCACAGATCCATTGAGCGGTAGGGAAGGGAAAAATAGAACTCGTCCTGCTCTTGGGAGAGGGAATAGGTATCCGTGGTCGGTGGCCTCCTCCGTATCTCCTCTGGAATACCAAGATATTCGGCTAGCTGGTAGACCTGGGACTTGTACAGATGGGCGATGGGTTTGATGTCGGCGGCACCGTCACCGAGCTTGACGAAGAAGCCCTGGTCGTATTCAAGGCGGTTGGGGGTCCCGGCGACGGCATAATGGAGACGGTCAGCGTGGTAATATTCGATCATCTTCCGGATGCGTTGCTTGAAGTTGGTGGCGGCAACGATGTGCAGATAAGGTGTCAGCGGCAGGCGCTTCTTGATGGTGCATCCCGATTCCGACTGGGCCACCAGCGAGGGAAGATTGAAGCCGTTGTTCTCGAAGACGCTTGACGTGACGATTTTCGATTTCCACCCTTTGCCGTATTCCGGAATGACCATCCTGACAGCATCGTCGTAAAGCTGATAGAAACCCACCGCTTCCAGTATGCCGGTAATGTTCCGGTGCTCGGATGGCACTCCCAGGTGCTCGATGATCATGGAGCTCAAGGTTTCTGTCTCGCCTGCCGAATGCCTTTCCGGCATCTCCAGGGCGAAAACCCGGTCCTTGCCCAGTGCTCTTACTGCCAGCGCTGCCGTAACACTGCTGTCGATTCCCCCAGATACACCGATGACGATGCCTCTTCTTTTCAGGTCTTCCTTGAGGATAGTGCGCAGTTTCGTGCAGATCCGCTCGACTTCGTGCTCAACGTCTGTTTTCAATGACTCCGCGGAAAAAGTGCCGTGTGTGCTCATCATTGTCTCCAGTAATCGGATTTTTAGGTTAGGTGAGCCGAATGATCTTTTGCGCCTCGAAATCGGTAATATCCACGCTGGGGAAATCCTCCACAAACTGTTGATATATGAGCTGCGTTGAAATAATCCCGGTCAGGGCCATGTTTTCAGTCTCACTTTCACCAAATTTCTGTTTCTTTCTGAACTTGGCTGCCAAAAAGGCCGTTTTGCCCGGATCGAAGAGGCCGGTCTTTTTCAGATACCGGTCAGAGAGCAGATAATCCGCATAGCCGGGCAGATTATGGAAGAATACATCCTGTATGGGCGCCCGGTAAGGGTGCTTCGGGCGCACAGTAATCCGTGGCGGCAGATGGTCGGCAAAGGTTTTTTTCAGAATGTATTTCTCGTTCAATACCTTTATTTTCCATTGGGGAGGAAGTTTCATGGCGAAATCGATGACGCGGTAATCCAGGAACGGCACGCGCATTTCCACCGAATTGGCCATTGCTACCCGATCTCCCTGTGAAGAAAGCAGATAATTTGAGAGGAAGATGCTTGTTTCCAGGTACTGGGCCTTCGCCAGATAATCCCGTCCGTTGAAATTGTCCGGTAGCGCCGCTTTCAGCTCCAGGTCCGGTGAATAGCCCCTGAGGGCGTCGTTGACCTCTTCCGAGAAGAACATGGCGCTCCTGCCGGTGTTCTTCCAGCGTATGCCATGGGAGAAAAAGGGATCGTCCCGTTCTCCGGCTTCGACCGCATAGAATCTCTGCAGGAATGTCCTTTCCCGCCCCGGATTCTGAAAGATGTAGGGGTAAAGCTTTTCCAGCAGAAGTGGACGAAGCCGTGAACCCGGATCGCCGGCCCAGAACCGGCGAATCTTCGCCTCTTTGAAGATGTTGTAGCCGCCGAAGATTTCGTCGGCTCCTTCTCCGGTCAATACGACCTTGAAATCCTTATCCCTAACCACTCCGGAGAGCATGAACAGTGGCACGGGAGCCGTTCTCAGCAGCGGTTTTTCGCAGTGCCAGATCACTTTCGGCAGATTTTCGCGGATATCGCTGTTCCTGATCCGTCTGTTGGTATGCTCCGTCCCGAGAAATCTGACCATTTCCTCCTGAAATAGGGTCTCATCGAAGGGACTTTCGTCGAAACCGACGGAAAAGGTCCGCAGATTATTGTCGAACCTGCGCGATATGAGCGAGGTGATGATGGAGGAGTCCAATCCGCCGCTGAGATAGGCACCAACCGGCACATCGGCCCGCAGCCTTATTCTGACCGCATCCAACAGCAGTTCGCGCAGTTCCTCGCAGGCTTCACCGAAGGTTCCCTGCCACCGTTCCTCTTTGCCGTAAAAGGGGAGGGTCCAGAACGGTTTTTCTTCAACGATTCTGCCATCCCTGAAGATCATGAAATGGCCGGGCTGCAATTCGTGAACACCATTGAACATGGTCCGGTTGCCGATGGTCGTCCAGAAGGTGAAAACCTGTTTCAATGCCTGGAGATCCAACTCCCTCTTTATTGTCTGATCTTGGAATAGGGCCTTTATTTCGGAGGCGAAGATCAGCCGGCTACCCTCAAGGGTATAAAAGAGCGGCCTTATGCCGACCCGGTCCCGTGCCAGGAAAAGTTCCTTCTTTTGGGCATCCCAGATGGCGAAGGCAAATTGGCCGTTGATCATGGAAAGAGCATGGGCGCCGTATTCTTCATACAGGTGTACCAGCACTTCCGTATCCGATGCCGTTTGAAAGACATGTCCCTTCGCCACAAGCAGCGCACGCAATTCGGGATAATTGAAGATCTCACCGTTATAAACGATCCAGAGCCGCCCCTCTTCGTTGCTGATGGGCTGGGTGCCGCCGCCCAGATCGATGATGCTGAGGCGGGCATGTCCCATGACCATCCTGTGGGGATCGACAATGATGCCCGCAGCATCGGGACCCCTGTGTCGTATGGCGGCGATCATTTTTGAGACCAGAGCTTCAGATGAAGGTCCGGGGTTACATATGCCTGCTATTCCGCACATTCAAGATACCTGCTTTTCCAGGAGAAGGACCGCTCGATCAACGGCAGGAACCGGGGTGGGGGCAGCGTTCTTAGCAGCGCCAGAACCAGGTGTTCGAGTTGTCGTTAAATTGAATTTATTAAAGTATTTCCACAAAACCGGAGGTTGTCAACTGTTCCGGATTTTTATGACCAAGGTAGGGAGCCCTTCCATTGTTCGCAAGTGAACGAGCCTGCAAACCCGGTGATTCCTGTCACACACATGAAACGCCCTTTGAGGGTAGTTTAGGAACACAAGCTGAACCATGCCCGGATGGCAGGGGCAGGAAATCGGCAATAGCCGGCAGTTCGGCAATTCATTTGTTAAGGACAAAGGAGTAACCATGAAAAAAAGCCTGTGCCTGTTGTTGTTGGCTGCCTCTTGTTTCGGTACGAGTGCCCATGTGTTCGCCAAGGACGTAACTTTGAGCTGGGACCGTAACTCTGAGACGGACGTGGCCGGCTATAAGCTGTATTACAAAGCCGATTCGTCCACCGGCACCTTCGATGGTTCCGATGCGGTGCAGGGCAAGTCGCCTGTGGATGTGAAGGACCTGACCACCTTCACCCTGAACGGCCTTGATCCGGCCAAGGATTACTATTTCCAGGTGACCGCCTATGATACTGCGGGAGATGAAAGCGCATTTTCCAACATGGTCGAGTCCTACGGGGCGGTACCTGCAACTCCCCCGGCAACTCCCCCTGCAACCGCACCTTCTGGAGATGCCAATGGTGACGGAACGGTGAACATTTCCGATGCGCTCCTGGTGTTGCAGGCAGCGCTGAATCCGGCTTTGCAGACGCCGGCGGTGCTGGCGGCAGGAGACGTCTGGCCGTTGGATGCCAACGGCAAACCCAAGGGGGACGGCGTCATCGATCTGAACGATGCCCGGTTGATCCTGCAGCGAGCTGTAGGGCTGGTCAGCTGGTAAATGACGCGCTGCCATACTTTTTTGGAATAGGGTGTCGGGGTAATCCCGGCACCCTATTTTCATTCTGGGAGGAGCAAAATTATCAACTTCTCGATCATTGAATTTTGTCCCAAATAAACTATCCTATAGGAGTATATTATATAAATTTAATTAATTGGCAAACCGTTGCATTTCTGGAAACAGTCCCAATGCTGCCGTTGTCGTAGTGGGTTCATGGTGGTTCATGGAGTTGACGGGAGAACGGATGGAGAAGCTGCTCGTCATTGAAGATAACGGCGATACCTGCAAAGAGCTGAAATGGAGTATCGGCAAGGAGTACGACCTCATGTTTGCCGGGGACGTCAAGGAAGCGCTCGCGCTTTTTTACCGGTACTGTCCCCGGGTGATCATTCTCGACCTCGGGCTGCCCCCGGACGAAAGAGGAACCAGCGAAGGTTTCCGCTGCCTGGAACAGGTATTGGCCCATGCACCTGCCACCAAGACAATCGTTATGGGCGACAACGGCGACAGAAGCAGTGCCTTTCGGGCCATGAGAACAGGCGCCTTTGACTTTTGCCGGAAACCGATCCGGATGAGCGAACTGAGTGTGATCATTGATAGGGCCTTTCATCTGATTGACATGGAAGAGGAGAACGCACTGCTTCAGACGACTCCGGAACTGAAGGGCTGCGGCTTCAAAGGCATGCTTGGCCATTGCCCCCAGATGGTACAGGTATTTTCCACCATCGAAAAAGTGGCTTCATCGGACATAGCGATTTTCGTAACAGGCGAAAGCGGCACCGGCAAAGAACTGGTTGCAAAGGCTATACACTCCATGAGCCTGAGGAGGAACGGGCCTTTTGTCCCCGTAAACTGCGGCGCAATCCCCGAGAACCTCCTGGAATCCGAACTTTTCGGCACGGAGAGAGGGGCTTTCACCGGTGCCCATGCCAGGATTCTCGGCAAGGCGGAATATGCCCACAGGGGAACGTTTTTCCTGGACGAAATCGGTGAACTGCCGGCGAATCTCCAGGTAAAACTTCTGCGCTTTCTCCAGGAAAAGGTTCTGCAACGGGTCGGGGGAAGGGAAGATATCGCCGTCGATGCCAGGATCATTTCGGCAACCAACATCGACATCGCCAAGGCAATTACAGAGGGGTTGTTCCGCGAGGATCTCTACTACCGGATCTCGGTCATAACGGTCAATCTCCCTCCCTTGCGGGAGCGGGGGGACGACATCCTGCTTCTGGCCAATATATTCCTGAAAAGGGCTGCCAGGGATTTCGGCAAAAAGATCAGAGGATATAGTGCGAGCACTTTAAAGCTCCTGAAAAGCTACAATTGGCCCGGAAATGTGCGGGAGCTGGAAAACAGGGTGCAGCGGGCGGTGCTAATGTCCGATTCTTCCTTGATAGAGCCGGTCGACCTGGGTATTGGCGAAAGCAGCCAGGCGCAAATTATGACACCGCTGGATTCCATGACCCTGAAAGATGCACGGGACCGACTCGAACGCCAGATGATCGTCTCCGCCCTGGGCCGCCAGGAGGGCAACATTGCAAAAACGGCGGAGGCATTGGGTGTCAGCAGGCCGACCCTCTATGACCTGATGAAAAAATACAATCTCAGCAGGATTACATCATAATCCATCCGGAAAGGCAGGATACCGATGACCGGGACCAATGTGGGCAGCAATAATGCCAAGACCTATGCCTTTCTCCGCAGCATTCCCATTTTCGCCCCCCTGACCGACGAGCAACTGGCCAATCTCATGGAAATCATTGAAGAGAAGAAGTTTTTCCGGAATAACGTCATCCTTTGGGAGGAGGATACCCAGAAATACATGTATATCGTTTCCTCGGGCAAGGTGAAGGTCATCCAGACCAGCGAAGACGGCAAGGAGCATATCATCGCCATCCACAAGAAGGGGGAGTTCTTCGGCGAGATGGCCATTCTCGATGGGAAAACCGCTCCGGCAACGGTTATTGCCATGGAAGATTCGGTGATTCAGCTCATTGCGCGGGAAACATTCGAGAAGTTTCTTCTGCAGAACGAAAAGGTCATGACCCAGGTTATTTCTATGCTGTGCCATCGGCTCAGGGAGTCCTGGCTGATGCTGAAGGTGATGAGTTTTTCCAGTGCCGAGCAGCGGGTGCGTGCCGTTCTCGACCAGTTGGGGAAACTGAACGGCATCAGGGACGAGCGGGGCATCATCATCGCCCTGAAACTGATGCACAAGGATATAGCCGGCTACGCCAACGTTTCACGGGAGACGGTAACCCGCCTCTTGAACCGGTTTGCCAAGGAGAGCAAGATCGAGATCCTGGACAACAAGTACATCCTCCTCAAGGAACAGCGCTAGTCTTCCCTGCGAACCTGTCTTTTTCCCCACATCCCCCTTAAAATTGGGTTTAACGATGGCCGGAATCGTGTTATAAGGTTCAAATATTCAAACCTTATGCGGATCTGGAGATATGGACATGAATAAATGGATTGTGGCAGTGCTTATGATTGGGGTCGTTGCCGGATGCGGCATTGAGTGGTTTCCTGAGGATAACGCTACCTCAGGGGACAAAAACAAAGATGTTTCCTTCTCATTTGCAGGAAAAAATAAATGCAGTGTCCCGGCGGGTTCCAACGTAGACTCAGGGCCGATAGAAATCTTCAACCTTCAAACTACAGCTACCATCAGTGTTTCAGGGGCTACAACGAGTAGATATACCATAATTGGCGAGAATAGCCCACGGACCGCTCCAGCTACCATACGCCCAGGTCAGAGTGTCTCGGTGACTCATCAAGCCGCGACCCCCGACGCCACCTCAAAAATAGTCATCACGACATTGAGGATTGCCGGCAAGGAGGCTTCCTTCAAATCGACAACCGATCCTTGTGCACAAGGTACAACGACGTTCGAATGATCTACGGCACCGGTGTCGACATAGTGGACATCTCACGCTTCCAACGCTTCGTGGCCGAAAACAATACACCGCTTCTGCAGCGGGTCTTCACCCCGCGGGAGCTGGACTACTGCTCCGGCAAAAAGCATAGTGCCCAGCACTTCGCCCTGCGCTTCGCAGCCAAGGAGGCATTTCTCAAGGCTTTGGGCATGGGCCTGCGGGGAGGGCTCAGCTGGCAGCATATGGAGGTGGTCAACGATTCCCTGGGCAAGCCGGACCTTGTCCTTTCCAGCAAGGCGGCTGAGCTTTTCGCCGAAGCCGGGCTGCAGAGGATTTTTCTTTCCCTTTCCCATGACGGCAACATGGCCGTGGCCATGCTGGTACTGGAGAAATAGATGAAGGTCGTGACCGGCGAAACCATGCAGCAGATGGATCGGAGAACCATCGACGAATTCGGGATTCCGGGGCTGATCCTCATGGAAAATGCCGGCCGTTGCTGCGCCGAGGCCATAGCTGCGGAATACGGCGGTAAGAAGAGGGCGCTCATTGTCGCCGGCAAGGGAAATAACGGCGGCGACGGCTTTGTCATCGCCCGGCTTCTTGTCCAACAGGGCTGGCAGGTGCAGGTTTTTCTCCTCTGTTCCACCGAAGAGATCGGTGGCGATGCAGCAGTAAACCTGCAGCGTCTCGATCCTCTCCTTGTTACCGTTTGTGCCGGTTCCGGCGATCTCGCCCGGCATGCTTCCGAACTTGCCGATGCCGGGGTGGTGGTGGACGCCATTCTTGGCACCGGATTGAAATCGGAGGTGCGGGGTATTTACGGCGAGGCCATCGATCTGGTCAATTCCTGCCACGCACCGGTTTTTGCCGTGGATATTCCTTCGGGGGTCCATGCCGCAAACGGCAAAATCCTGGGCAAGGCGGTCCGGGCGGACATGACTGTCACCTTCGCTGCCGCCAAGCTGGGTACTATTCTTTATCCCGGGGCAGAGCTGTGCGGCCGGCTCAAGGTGGTGGATATCGGCATGCCGGAACAGGTCCTTGCCGATGCCCCTGGATTCCAATTCATCGACCGTGTGGCGGCTCGCAAACTGGTGCGGCGGCGGGAGCGGCAGGCTCACAAGGGGCACTGCGGCCACTGCCTGATCATTGCCGGATCGACGGGAAAAACGGGCGCTGCGGCAATGGCAGCAAACTCGGCGGTCCGGGGGGGTGCCGGGCTGGTTACGGTAGCCATTCCGGCCAGCCTTAACCCGATTATGGAAATCAAAACCACCGAGGCCATGTCCCTCCCCCTGACCGAGGGAGAATCCGGCTTTCTCGGCGGCGATTCTTTTCCGGAGATCATGACTGCCGCTGTGGGTAAGGACGTTCTTGCCGTCGGCCCGGGACTTTCCCTTGGGGGGGAAACCGGCGATCTGGTGCGGAAAGTCGTTGCTGAAGCCCCGCTGCCGTTGGTTATCGATGCCGATGGGCTGAATGCCGTCGCCGCCCGGCCGGAAATACTTATGGCGCGAAAATCGCTGGTGACAATCCTTACCCCCCACCCGGGGGAGATGGCACGGTTGACGGGACTATCCGTGGCTCAGGTGGAGGAGGATCGGATCGGCATCGCCCGGGAATTCTGCTCAAAATATCAGGTTTTTCTGATCCTGAAGGGGGCGAGGACCATCATCACCTCCCCCGACGGCGAGATCGCCATCAACGGCAGCGGCAATCCCGGCATGGCCTCAGGGGGGATGGGCGATGTGCTGACCGGCGTCGTCACGGCTCTTGTCGCCCAGGGATATGCACCTTTCACCGCCTGCTGCCTCGGAGCCTTTATCCACGGCCTCTCCGGGGATCTGGTTGCTGCTGCAAAAGGGGAGATCGGCATATCGGCGGTTGATGTGCAGGAGTCGCTCCCCTATGCTTTCAATGAACTGCTTTAACATGGGCTTTAACAATCGAGAGGAGACACCATGCTGACTGCCGCCGATGTGATGACCAAAGATACTATCATTACCGTTACGCGGGAAACGACCGTACGGACCCTGGCCGAACTGTTCACCAAGCACAGGGTGAGCAGTTTTCCTGTAGTCGATGAAAACAACAACCTCATCGGCATCGTTACCGAGACCGATTTAATCGAACAGGACAAGAGCCTGCACATTCCCACAGTCATTTCCATCTTCGACTGGGTTCTTTACCTGGAGAGCGAAAAGAAATTCGAAAAAGAACTAAAGAAGATGACCGGCCAGACCGTGGGGGATATCTTCTCCGAAGACGTGACCAGTGTCGCTCCGTCGACTCCATTGAGCGAAGTGGCGGACATCATGACAAAAAGGAAGATTCACGCCGTTCCCGTTGTGGAAGGTAGGAAGCTGGTCGGTGTCGTCAGCCGGATCGATCTTATCCGCAGCATGATCGAGCCGTGACGCGGATAATCGTCAGCAAGAGCGTCCAGGAGACGATTTCTGCGGGAAAACGGCTGGGAGCACTGCTTGGCGCCGGCGATTTCCTGGCCCTGACCGGTGAGCTGGGGGCCGGAAAAACCCAGTTCGCCAAGGGGATTGCCGAAGGATTGGGTGTTGACCCGGCCACGCCCATAACCAGTCCCACTTACACCCTGCTCAACATCTACCCGGGCAGGGTGCCCTTTTATCATTTCGACCTGTACCGATTGCAGGGTAGTGAGGACCTGCTCGACCTGGGATTCGAGGAATATTTCCACGGCGACGGCGTCTGTCTTGTGGAATGGGCCGAGCGCCTGGAGGAGACGCTGCCGGAGGATCATCTCCTCATAACGATGTCTCATGACGGCGATGACTGCAGGACGCTCTCCTTTACCCCATCCGGGAGCAGGGGAGAGGAGTTGGCAGGGCTCCTCATGTCCGACCATAAATGAAAAAATGTTTTGACCCGGCGATTTATTCTTGGTAATAAGAATGTTCCGCATAAATAGGGGCAACTAGCTCATTAAGATAGTGAAGGAGGACTTGCATGGCACTGGTGGTCCAAAAGTACGGCGGCAGTTCAATGGGAACGATAGAGCGAATCCGCAATGTTGCCAAGAGGGTCGCTAAAACATACGATGCAGGCAACGACATGGTGGTCGTCGTTTCTGCAATGCAAGGCGAGACGAACAAGTTGGTTGCCCTGGCCAATGACATCAGCGAATTCCCGGACAATAGGGAGTATGACGTTCTTGTGGCCTCGGGGGAGCAGGTTTCCATCGCCCTTCTGGCCATGTGCCTCAAATCCATGGGCTACAAGGCCAAGTCCTATCATGGCTGGCAGATTCCCATTATTACGGACAGCGCTTTCAGCAAGGCTCGCATCGAAAAGATCGACGACGCAAAGATCCGCTCCGACATCAAGGGCGGCACCATTCTTGTGGTGGCCGGATTTCAGGGGGTAGACAGCGACGGGAACGTTACCACCCTTGGGCGCGGCGGCTCGGATACGTCAGCGGTGGCCATGGCTGCGGCGCTAAAGGCCGATGTCTGTGAGATATTTACCGATGTGGATGGCGTTTACACCACGGATCCCAACATCTGCGAAGATGCCAGGAAGATCGAAAAGGTTTCCTACGACGAGATGCTCGAACTGGCAAGCTTGGGAGCCAAGGTTCTCCAGATACGCTCCGTGGAGTTCGCCAAGAAATACAATGTGGATGTGCACGTGCGCTCCAGCTTCAACGATAATCCAGGAACCATGGTTACCAAGGAGGATAAAGATATGGAAGCAGTTCTCGTTTCAGGAATCGCCTACGACAAAAACGAGGCCAAGATTGCCGTGATGCAGGTGCCTGACAAGCCGGGCATTGCTGCCAAGATACTGTCCCCCCTCTCCGAAGCCAACATCTCGGTGGATATGATCGTGCAGAATGTCAGTGCCGCCGATCTCACCGATTTCACCTTTACCGTGACCAAGGCCGATTTCAAGAAGGCCCTGGCTATCACCAAGGAAGCCGCCAAAGGGATCGACGCGAAAGAGGTCGTCACCGACGAGAATATCAGCAAGGTCTCCGTGGTCGGCGTCGGCATGAGAAGCCATGCGGGTGTGGCGACGAAAATGTTCCAGACCCTGGCCAAGGAGGGGATCAATATCCAGATGATTTCCACCTCCGAAATCAAGGTTTCGGTGATTATCGATGGCAAATACACGGAGCTGGCGGTCCGGGTGCTCCACGACATTTTCGGCTTGTCCGGGAAAGCTGCATAATCCGCAAGCCAGTCGTCATAATAATGACATAACCGAAAAGGCACGGAAATGCAGAGATTACATCGATGTTTTCTGTGCCTTTTTGTTTTGCCGAAGTTCAATCAACATTTCAAAAAGGTGAGCACATGAGTCTGGTTAAAATCTACGACACCACCCTTCGAGATGGTACCCAAGCTGAAGATGTCTCCTTCCTCGTTGAGGACAAAGTCCGCATCGCCCATAAACTGGATGAATTCGGTGTCCACTATATCGAGGGGGGGTGGCCCGGCAGCAACCCCAAGGATGTGGCCTTCTTCAAGGACATTAAAAAGGAAAAGCTGTCCCAGGCCAAGATTGCCGCCTTCGGTTCCACCAGGCGCGCCAAGATAACCCCCGACAAAGACCAGAACATCATCACCCTCATTCAGGCACAGCCGGATGTGGTCACCATCTTCGGCAAGACCTGGGATTTCCACGTGCGCGAGGCGCTGCGCATTTCCCTGGACGAAAACCTGGACCTGATCTTCGACTCCCTTGAGTATCTCAAGGCCCATACGCCGGAAGTTTTCTACGACGCGGAGCATTTCTTCGATGGCTACAAGGCCAATCCAGATTATGCCATCAAGACTCTCAAGGCTGCGGAAGCGGCAAAGGTGGACTGCATCGTCCTCTGCGACACCAACGGCGGCACCATGCCCTTCGATCTGGCGGAGATCGTCAAGGATGTGAAGAAGCACATCAAGACTCCTCTCGGCATACACGCCCACAACGATTCCGAGTGTGCCGTTGCCAACTCCCTCACGGCCGTATCCCTGGGAATCGTTCAGGTGCAGGGGACCATTAACGGCTTCGGCGAGCGCTGCGGCAATGCCAATCTCTGCTCCATCGTTCCTGCCCTGCAGCTGAAGATGAAAAAGGAATGCGTTTCGCCGGAGCAGTTGAAAAAACTGCGCGAACTATCCCGGTTTGTATATGAACTGGCCAATTTTTCGCCGAGCAAACATCAGCCCTACGTGGGAAACTCCGCTTTTGCCCACAAGGGTGGTGTCCACGTCAGTGCAATACAGCGGCATCCGGAGACCTACGAGCACCTGCGGCCGGAACTGGTCGGCAACAGCACCAGGGTGCTGGTATCCGATCTTTCTGGCAGGGCCAACATCCTGGCCAAAGCGGAAGAGTTCCAGATCAACCTGGACAGCAAAGACCCCGTGACCCTGGAAATTCTCGACAATATCAAGGAGATGGAGAACAGGGGCTATCAATTCGAAGGGGCGGAGGCATCCTTCGAGCTGCTCATGAAACGAGCCCTTGGCAGCCACAAAAAATTCTTCTCGGTGATCGGTTTTCGGGTCATGGATGAAAAGCGCCACGAAGACCAGAAGATGATCTCCGAAGCGACGATTATGGTCAAGGTGGGGGGCAAGGTCGAACATACTGCGGCGGAAGGAAACGGACCGGTCAACGCCCTGGACAACGCCATCCGCAAGGCGCTGGAGAAGTTCTACCCGCGGCTCAAAGAGGTCAAGCTGCTGGATTACAAGGTCAGAGTTTTACCCGCAGGGCAGGGTACGGCATCTGCCATCCGCGTCCTCATCGAGTCCGGTGACAAGCAGAACCGCTGGGGCACCGTCGGTGTGTCCGATAACGTCATCGATGCTTCCTACCAAGCCCTCATCGACTGCATCGAGTTCAAACTGCACAAGGACGAGGAGCAGGAGGCGCCCAGGAAGTGATGGACAGAAGCCAACGCTTCATCGTCTGGCTTTTTGCACTTTTTCTTATTTCACCCCTTATCTATAAAGGCCACTGCTCCCGGACCGAAACCGGGTCGGCAGTGGCCTTTCGTTCTTTATCCACCGGCAGAACCATTGTCAGGGTGAAGGGTGATGTGCCGAAACCGGGCATCTATCGATTACCTGACGGTGCCACCGTCGGGACCGTCATAAATATGACGATGCCTGGACAGGCACTTCAAGGTGGCATTGAAGCGCAATTACCCGTAGTGCTGCGGCCCGGCATGGTTCTGGATGTGACACGAACAGACCGAAAAAATTACGCGTTAACGGTTAGTTACATGAAGGCCAAGGAAAGAATGATCCTGGGAATCCCCCTTGATCTCCAGCTCATGAATGAGGAGGACTGGGATGCCTTGCCGGGGATCGGTGCCAAAACGGCCAAGGCTATTATTTTTTATCGTCAAAAATATGGCGATTTTCAATCTATCCAGGACCTGGAAAGGGTAAAGGGGATGTCTGGAGGGAAAATAATGAAGATAAGGCAATTTTTTTCTGACTAAATAACTATATAAAATTGTAAAAGATTTTTACTGTCTGTTCGGCGGTTTGCCTTTCGTTACGGATCCAACCGCTATTCGTGGCATGCATGATGAATAATACCAGGGACACTTTGCTTATCAACTCAACTCTCTGGAGGTTATTACTATGCAATGTCCCAAGTGTAAAGGTCGCATGTTCGCCGAGAAATACTATGACTTCGTAAGGTCTTTCGATGCCTGGAAATGCACCTGCTGCGGAGAGGTTCTGGATCCGACCATTCTGGCAAACAGGGCACGGAACCACAACAGCTTTTTAGGGTGACGACAATAGAATATCGGGTATTCTGAAAGGGGCCGTTTCCGGCCCCTTTTTTGTGTGCTTTTACCCTCTAAGGGTATTGTATCGGAACCGCCTTCGGCTACAATTGAAGGAATCCGTTCCCATGGGAGAATTCATGTCCATACCAGCCACTTTTCCCAGCCTCAAAGAGTATGTGGACGAGATGTTGAGGTGGGCGACGGGAAAAGGCAAGATTCTCATAGTCGTTCACGACAATCCCGACCCCGATTGCTTTGCTTCGGCACTGGCCCTCAATCATCTCTTTGTCATGAAGTTGAACAGAGAGGCGGTCCTTTCATTTTCCGGTATGATCGGCCGAAGTGAAAACCTGGCCATGGCCAAGGAGCTGCAAATACCCCTTACCCCCCTGGCCATTCTCGATATTCGCGATTTCCAGGTAATCTGCATGGTGGACACTCAGCCGGGAGTGGGCAATAATTCGTTGCCCCCCGAAATATCGGTGGATATCCTCATCGACCATCATCCTATCAGGGAAACCAGCAATACCTGCCGCTTTGTGGATATACGCCCGGACTACGGCGTGACGGCGACCATCCTCTACGAATATCTGATGGCTGAAAATGTTCCCATCGGCACCAAGCTTGCGACTGCTCTGTTTTATGCCATCAAATCAGAAACCCAGGACTTGGGCCGTGAAGCGAACCGGCCCGATCGGGAGGCCTACCACCGGCTTTTTCCCCTTACCAACAAGCTGCTTCTTTATGAGATCTGTCACCCGAAACTTCCCGTTGAATACTTTCTGTCCCTGAATAACGCCCTCAAGCATACCAGGATCTACGGTGAAGTGCTGGTGACCAACCTGCGTTCGGTCGTTTTCCCGGAAATTGTCGCCGAACTTGCCGATTTCCTGCTCAGGCTGGAAAAAATAAAGACGGTGCTTTGCATAGGGCATTACAATAAGGAAATGATTCTCTCCATGCGCACCATACGCCACGATACCAATGTGGGAGAGATCATAAAAAAGCTGGTGGAAGGAATGGGCACAGCCGGTGGTCACGGCATGATGGCGGGGGGCAAGGTGGATAATGTCTCAGATTCGCCGGAAGAGATGCTGAAACTGGAACGAATACTGACCGACCGACTTTTCGAGGCTCTTGCCATTCACAGGGAAAAGCCGGAAAAACTGATACATCTGAGGCCCATGAAAGAGTTGCCAAACAGACCTTAAAATGTTACTAAATGAAGAATGTCAGTCTATCTGGACAATGCAGCCACAACTTTTCCGAAACCTGATACTGTTTACAGCGCTGTGGAACATGCCCTCAGGGAGATTGGCGTAGGGCCTGGCAGAGGTGGTTATAAAAGAGGTTTGGCTGCATCGAGGCTGGTTTTCGAGGCTCGCGAGTTACTGGCTTCTTTCTTCGGAATTAGCGATTCTTCCCGCCTGGTTTTCACTCACAATGCCACCGAAAGTCTGAACATCGCCGTTAAGGGGCTGCTGCAGCCCGGGGATCATGTCGTTACGACGACCATGGAGCATAATTCCCTCGTTCGACCGCTGCATGACGCAGAGATCAGAGGCGTCGAAATAACCTGGATTCCTGCCGATACATGCGGCAGGGTCGAGCCTGCCTCGGTTGCTGCGGCTCTTCGCTCGAAAACGAAACTGGTAGCCCTGTCCCATTGCAGTAACGTGACCGGCACTGTTCAACCAATTGCCCAGATCGGCGCTATTACCAGACAAGCAGGCGTCGTTTTCCTGGTTGATGCGGCCCAGAGTGCCGGATACCTGCCCGTGGACGTGGCGGACCAGAATATCGATCTGCTGGCTGTACCGGGTCACAAGGGGCTGCTGGGACCACAGGGAACGGGCCTTCTGTATGTGGCCGAGCATGTGGATTTATCGCCTCTTCTTTTTGGGGGGACAGGTACTTCCTCATCGGATGCGGCCCAGCCGGAAACGATGCCGGAAAAGTTCGAGAGCGGCACAATGAATACGCCGGGCATAGCCGGACTCAAAGCGGGAGTGGAATTCATCCTGGAAACCGGCATGGAAACCATCAGGCAGAAGGAGATGCGGCTGGTCTCGCTGCTCATCGATGGCCTGAATCGGCTTCCAAGAGTGAATACCTATGCTTCGGCTGATGCCGAAGCGCGTGGCGGAGTCGTCTCCTTCACGGTTGACGGTATGGACCCTTCGACCTTGGGTTTTCGTCTGGATGCCGATTTCGACATCAGCGTCAGAGTCGGCCTGCACTGTGCGCCCATGGCCCACAGGACCATCGGCACCTTTCCCGATGGCACCGTCAGGGTAAGCCCCGGTTTCTTCAACACCGAGAAAGAGATCGCTTTCTTTCTCGATGCCGTGGAGAGTATGGTTCATTGAGGAAAGGACGGTATATGAAAAGAGTTGTCTATGCTGTTGTCTCCCTGATCTTGCTGTTTATCATGGGGTGTTCCCTGCCTCCGGAGCGCCCGGTGAAAAAGGACGAGCTGTATCGCACCGGCATCTACAACTATTACAAGATCCAGGAATCGCCAGAGCGGGTGCTTGCCGCACTGAACAAGGACGGGGAGGTCGTTCTGGAAGTGGAATACAAGAAGCAGCCGCTCTACCTGAAGATTCTCGCCACATCAAAGGGGCTGGTGCTCTCCGTCTCGGAAAGATAACTGAAACAGAAAGGACTGCATGAAACACTTCATACTGGATACCAATGTACTTCTCTACGATCCCCAGGCGGTTTTCAAGTTCGAGGAAAACAACATCATCATTCCCATTACCGTGATCGAAGAAATCGACCGTTTCAAAAAGGACATGAACGAAACAGGGCGCAATGCCAGGCAGATATCCCGCCTTCTTGACGACCTGCGCAAGGAAGGATCGCTGTCGGAAGGAATACAGCTGGAAAACGGCGGCAATCTACGGGTCGAGATCTATGAGGAGCAGGTGATGAAGAGACTCCCTCCCGAACTTCGCGAGGAGCGGGGGGACAACCGGATTCTTGCCGTAGCCTTTGATGTCAAGGCGAAGAATGAAAACGCACCGGTCATTTTCGTCACCAAGGATACCAACCTGCGTATCAAAGCCGACGCCATCGGCCTCGTCGCCGAGGATTACGAGTCGGACAAGGTTGTTATCGAGGACCTTTATTCTGGTTTTTTGGAGATAGATGCCGAAGCCGATCTGATAGACCGCTTCCATGGACAGGGATGGTTACCCATGGAAGATACCATGTATCCCAACCAGTTCGTTTCCTTCAGGGATCGATTGAACGCTACCCACACCGCCATCGGCAGGTATGACGAAAAGGAGAAAAAGGTCGTTGCCATCAAAAGGGCCGGCAAAGAGGGTATCTGGAGCATTCATCCCCGAAATCGCGAGCAGGCCTTTGCCCTGGAAGCGCTGCTTGATGATAATATCAAGCTGGTGACACTTGTGGGTAAAGCGGGTACGGGCAAGACGCTGGTTGCCATAGCTGCAGGTCTCCACAAGACTGCCGAAGAAAACGTCTACAACCGCCTCCTCGTTTCCCGCCCTGTGTTTCCCATGGGAAGGGATCTGGGCTTTCTGCCTGGGGATATCGAAGAGAAACTCACTCCTTGGATGCAGCCCATCTTCGATAACGTGGAGCTTCTGCTCACCGGTCATGAGGGTGAAAAACGCCACAGCAAGGGCTATAAGGAGTTGATGGCCATGGGCATCATGGATATAGAGCCTCTGACCTATATCCGCGGCCGATCCATCCCCAACCAGTACATGATCGTGGATGAGGCCCAGAACCTGACTCCCCACGAAATAAAAACCATCATTACCCGTGCTGGCGAAGGGACCAAAATCGTCCTGACCGGCGACCCCTACCAGATCGACAACCCCTATGTTGACTCCTCAAGCAATGGCTTGACCTATGTGGTGGAGAAATTCAAGGGGCAAAATATTGCCGGACACATCACCATGACTAAGGGTGAGCGTTCCGAGCTTGCCGAACTGGCAGCCAATCTGCTGTAATCGACAGATTTTCTCCAAACTACTGCGAGGTATGAGGGCGTGTTATCCACGCCCTTCCCGTTTATGCTCCTGCTATCCATAGAATCTTCATGTGACGAGACTGCGGCATCCGTGGTCAGGGACGGGAGAGACATCCTTTCCAGCATCGTTGCTTCGCAGATCAGTATCCATGCCGACTACGGCGGCGTGGTGCCCGAAATCGCTTCGCGCAAACACCTGGAGGCCATTTCCCTGGTCATCGAAGAGGCTTTGCGCACGGCGGGTGTCTCCCTGCCTGCCATTGAGGGCATTGCCGTGACTCGCGGCCCCGGTCTGGCCGGCGCTCTGCTCGTAGGCATCTCCACCGCCAAGGCGCTGGCCTATGGACTGAACATTCCCGTTGCCGGTGTGAACCACATCGAATCCCACATCCTGGCCGTCAAGCTGGAACGGGATGTGGCATTTCCCTTCATTGCCCTGGCTGTCTCAGGTGGGCATACACATCTTTACGAAGTTCACGGCATCGGCCGGTACCGGACCATCGGCCAGACCTTGGACGATGCTGCCGGAGAGGCCTTCGACAAGGTGGCCAAACTTCTGGGCTTGCCCTATCCAGGTGGTGCTCTCATCGATCGCCTCGCTGCCGATGGCGATCCCCGGGCCGTGAAATTGCCGCGGCCGTTGATGCATGATGATACCTGCAATTTTAGTTTCAGCGGGCTGAAAACTGCAGTTCTGAACTATGTGAAAAAGAATCCGTCCGTCGCTGAGGGTGCCGCCTTGCATAATATTTGTGCCTCATTCCAGTCTGCCGTCTGCGACGTGCTGGTGAGCAAGACCCGGGCGGCAGTCCTTCGAAGCGGCATCAGAAGGGTAGTCGTGGCCGGCGGTGTCGCCTGTAACAGCGGAGTGCGCCGGGAGATGGCCGCTTTTGCAGACAAAGAAGGGGCGGAGCTTTTCATCCCTTCACCGTCGCTCTGCTCCGACAATGCCGCCATGCTTGCCGTACCCGGCGACTACTATCTTTCCGGCAGAGCTGTAGCCGGTTTCGATCTGGATGCCCTTCCCGTATGGCCCCTTGATGCCATCTCTTCACCGGAAGGACCCTGAAATGGAGCGTTTTCGAGCCAAAAAATCAATGGGGCAGAATTTCCTGGTGGACGGGAATGTGCTGGCACGGATTGTCGAGGCAGTTGACCTGGCAGCGGGCGACCGGGTGCTGGAGATCGGTCCCGGCCGGGGAGCCTTGACCTCACTCTTGGTGAAGAGAGCCGAACAGGTGCTGGCCGTTGAGCTGGACCGGCAGCTGGTTCCCTTGCTGGAAAAGGAATTCTCCTCCTCGGACAATGTGGAATTTGTCCAGGGGGATATTCTCAGGATTGAGCTTCCTGTTGTGTTGGGCAGTCGCTGGAGCGGCAGATGGAAAGTGGCCGCCAACCTGCCCTACAATATTTCCAGTCAGGTGATCTTCAAATTTCTCGACAACGTCTCCCTATTCTCATCGCTGGTGCTCATGCTGCAAAAGGAGGTAGGGGATCGCCTGATCGCCTCTCCCGGTACCAAGGACTACGGTATCCTCTCGGTATTTTGCAATCTCCATTTCGATGTGTCACGGGTTCTGATCGTCAGGCCGGGGTCTTTCCGGCCCATTCCCAAGGTGGATTCGGTGGTGCTCAAGTTCGTGCCGTTGCCGGCACCCCGGCAGGATGTGGGAGACGAGGCCCTCTTCAGACAGGTGGTCAAGGCAGGTTTCGGCCAGCGCCGCAAGACCCTGATCAACTGTCTGAAATCAGCAGGGATTGCCGGAAGTAGCGATATTAATGATATTCTTTGCCGGGCTGGCATCGACGGCGGACGCAGGGGGGAGACCCTCTCTCTGGAAGAATACGCCCGGTTAACCAAAGAAATTATGCACGCCCAAAAACAGGGAATGTTCTGAAGTGCTGAACATTTCACGTTTTTATCCCGAAAGGGGTGGCGGAACGGCATCTTCTGTGGTATATAAAACTGCTACACTATCCGCGCTAGGAGGCATTCTGTCATGAAAATCTGCATTATCGGAACAGGCTATGTGGGACTGGTTGCCGGAACCTGCTTTGCCGAAAGCGGTAATGACGTTATCTGTGTTGATGTGGACGAAGCCAAGATCGAAGGGCTTAAACAAGGTGTCATCCCCATCTACGAACCCGGCCTCAAGGAACTGGTCGTCAGAAATTTCGGCGAGGGGCGGCTTTCCTTTACCACCGACCTTGCTGCAGCCGTCAAAGCATCCCTCATAAATTTCATCGCTGTTGGAACCCCGCCTGGTGAAGACGGTTCCGCCGACCTTCAATATGTGCTGGATGTGGCCCGGGTGATCGGCCGCAACATGGAAAGTTTCAAGATCGTGGTGGACAAGTCGACGGTACCTGTCGGCACGGCCGACAAGGTCCGCGGCGTCGTCAAGGAGGAGCTCGAAAAACGGGGCAGGGATATCGAGTTCGACGTGGTTTCCAATCCGGAATTCATGAAGGAGGGGGCCGCCATCGACGATTTCATGAAGCCGGACCGGGTCGTGATCGGCACCGACAATGTGCGCACCGCCGAAATCATGAAGGAACTTTACTCTCCGTTCATGCGCAAGACCAACCGGTTGATCATCATGGACATCCGTAGTGCCGAGATGACCAAATATGCAGCCAACGCCATGCTCGCCACCAAGATTTCCTTCATGAACCAGATCGCCAACCTCTGCGACCGCATGGGTGCCGACGTTTCTGCAGTCAGGGAGGGGATTGGCTCCGATTCCCGCATCGGCTACGATTTTCTCTTTCCGGGTGTCGGCTACGGCGGGTCATGTTTCCCCAAGGATGTGAAAGCCCTGGTCAAAACCGCCGAAGAGAACGATTACGACTTCATGCTCCTCAAGGCGGTGGAAGCGGTCAACGAGCGGCAGAAACTGGTCCTGACCGACAAGATTACCGGCTGCCTCGGAGACTGCTCGACCCAGTCACTCAAAGGGAAGACAATCGCAATCTGGGGGCTTTCTTTCAAACCCCGGACCGATGATATGCGGGAGGCGCCATCCGTCGTCATAATCCACCGGCTGCTTGAGCTCGGCGCAAAGGTTGCCGCCCACGACCCGGAGGCGATAAATGAAGCGCGTAAGATCTTCGGCGAACGCATTATTTACAGTAACAACCAGTACGAGATCCTCAAAGGGGCCGATGCACTGGCCATTGTCACCGAGTGGAACGAGTACCGGACTCCCGATTTCGACAGGATAAAGACCCTGCTGAACCGGCCGCTCATCTTTGACGGCAGGAACCTCTATGAACCATCCCGTATCAAGGAAGCCGGCTTTGAGTACTTGCCCATAGGGCGGAACGGCAAGCATTTCAGCACGGCCAGCTGAATCGGGGGGAAAGCAACTACCATGCGTATACTCGTTACCGGCGGCGCCGGTTTTATTGGTTCCCATCTTTGTGAAAGACTTCTTGCCGAGGGCAACGAGGTAATCTGCCTCGACAATTTCTTTACCGGCAGCAAGCAAAATATTGAAAAACTGTGTGACGATCACCGGTTTGAACTAATCCGTCACGATATTACAGAGTCGATCCTGCTGGAGGTGGACCGTATCTACAACTTGGCCTGTCCTGCTTCTCCCATCCATTACCAGTACAACCCGGTAAAGACCATCAAAACCAGTGTCATGGGAACCATCAACATGCTGGGGCTGGCAAAGCGGGTGAGGGCGAGGATACTCCAGGCTTCCACATCGGAAGTGTATGGCGATCCCCAGGTTCATCCCCAGCGCGAAGAATACTGGGGCAACGTCAATCCCATCGGCATACGAAGCTGCTATGACGAAGGCAAAAGGGTGGCCGAAACCCTGATGATGGATTACCATCGGCAAAACGGGGTGGATATTCGTATCATCCGCATCTTCAACACCTACGGGCCGCGCATGGCCGTCAACGACGGCAGGGTTGTCTCCAACTTCATCGTCCAGGCCTTGAAGGGGGAAGATATAACGGTCTATGGAGAAGGCAAGCAGACCCGTTCCTTCTGCTATGTGGATGATCTGGTGGACGGAATGATCAGGATGATGGAATGCGACGGCTTCACCGGCCCGGTCAATCTGGGCAATTCCGCGGAGACCACCATTGTGGATTTTGCACGCTGGATCATTCGCCTGACCGGCTCCAGCTCCAAGGTTGTTTATAAAGAACTTCCGGCAGACGATCCGAAGCAGCGGCAACCCGATATCTCCCTGGCCCAGGAAAAACTGGACTGGCGGCCGAAAGTCGATGTGGAAACGGGACTGAAGAAGACTATTGACTATTTTTCCTCTCTCATTCCGAAGGGGCATTGATCCTAGGGGACGTGAACCATGCGGAAGCGGATGCTTCTTCTACCAGCCGGCATCATCCTCTTTATCCTGTTTTTTACCGTTTTTGGTGACAGGGGACTGTTGCGCATATACCACCTGAACAAGGAAAACAAGGAGATTCAGGAACACCTCCGGCTGTTGACGGCGGAAAATGAGCAGCTGAAGCGGGAGATCGAGGCGTTGCGCAGCGACCGGCGCTACCTGGAGAGCATTGCCAGGCGGGACTTCGGTCTCGTGAGACAAAACGAAGTCATTTATCAGTTTCCCCAGGAGAAAAAAGATCAGTTGACGCAGAAATAAGCCGGGTCTGCCCGTGAGGGAAGCCGCACCTGATTACCCCACTGACTGTTAGACGTCGATTCCATTTATTCAACTAGGCAGACCAATTCGAGGATTGAACCGTGAGTAGCAACAACTCTCTGCAATGCTGCGCCATCTGTGCATGGCGTGAAAATTGCGCCAAAAAATTCTGTGTTCCCGACGGCGGCGCCCATTGCCCTGACTTTACCAGGGATATTTCCATCAAACATCCTGTTCACGAGAACAGTTCATCCAAAGAGAAACAGGAGAAGTAATGAAGGAACTACTCCGCACGCTGATCTCCAAGGGGCTTGCCGACTGTTATGCCGATGGCAGCCTTTCTTCCGGGCAATTCCCATCCATAGTCATGGAAACGCCTGCCCATGCCGAACATGGTGACTTTGCGACCAATGTGGCGATGCTGCTGGCCAAGGCGGAAAAAAAAGCGCCACGCATGGTTGCCGACACGCTGGTCAGGCATTTTACCGATGAAGCCGGAATATGCGAGAAGGTGGAGATTGCCGGTCCTGGATTTATCAATTTCCACCTGAAAGACGCCGCATGGAGAAAGTCGTTGCTGGATATCGACCGTCTCGCCGGCGATTACGGCAAAAGTGCCGTCGGTGGCGGCCGAAAGATTCAGGTGGAATTCGTCAGTGCCAACCCTACCGGCCCCCTGCATATCGGGCATGGCAGAGGGGCTGCCCTGGGTGACACCATCTGCAGGCTGCTCGCCTTTTCGGGGTGGGACGTAACCCGCGAATTTTATTACAACGATGCCGGACAACAGATCGCCAACTTGGCGCTTTCCGTACAGGCACGCTGCCTGGGCAAGGGACCTGAGGACCCCTCCTGGCCGACAGACGGCTATCAGGGTGAATACATCATCGACGTTGCCCGTGCCTATATGGCAGGCGAGAAAGTGGATGCCGACGATCAGCATGTGGTTGCCGCAGGCGATCCCCTGGACCTGGAGGCCATCCGCCGCTTTGCCGTCGCCTTCCTTCGCCGCGAACAGGATCAGGATCTTACCGCCTTCGATGTGCACTTCAATGTCTACTCCCTGGAATCCGATCTTTATAAGGATGGAACGGTGGACATGGTCGTCCGGCGTCTCGTGGAAAGCGGCCATACCTTTGAGCAGGATGACGCCCTCTGGTTGCGCACCACCTCCTTCGGCGATGACAAGGACCGGGTTATGCGGAAATCGGGTGGGGGATATACCTATTTCGTTCCCGATGTGGCGTATCACCTGCGCAAATGGGAGCGGGGGTTTACTAGGGTCGTCAACGAGCAGGGGGCGGATCATCACAGCACCATCACCCGCGTCCGGGCCGGATTGCAAGCTCTCGGAGCAGGTATACCAGCCGGATGGCCTGAGTATGTGCTGCACCAGATGGTGACAGTCCTGCGTGGCGGTGAAGAGGTAAAGATCTCCAAGCGTGCCGGCAGCTATGTTACACTGCGCGACCTGATCGACGAGGTTGGCCGCGACGCCACCCGCTTCTTTTTCGTCATGCGCAAGCCAGATTCGCAACTGGTATTCGACATCGACCTTGCCAAGCAGAAATCCCTGGACAACCCGGTCTATTATGTCCAGTATGCCCATGCAAGGATCTGCAGCATCTTCGAAAACGCCGCAGAAAAGGGCTTTGCCGTGCCCGATGCCGGTAGCGTGGATCTCGACCGTCTGACGGAGCCTGAAGAAATGGCGCTGATCAAGGCCATTGCCGCCTTTCCCGAAGTGGTTGAAGGAAGTGCCGCCAATTTCGAACCCCATCGCGTCGCCAACTATCTCCAGGAAGTGGCCGGTCTTTTCCATGGTTTCTATAATAAAAACCGGGTCATTACCGAAGACAGCCAGCTGACCTCAGCCAGGCTCTTTCTGTTGCAGTGCGTTGCACTGACCCTGAAAAACGCTTTGACGCTCCTGGGGATTTCAGCTCCGGAGAAAATGTAGCAGAGGCTTGTATGGTGCTGGATTATTGCGAACGCAGACCAGTAAGTAAGAACCGTCCCAAAAAGCAGCCGGTCGGCATGCTGGTGTTCATTATTGTCGGTGGGGCTGCCATTTCCTTCGCGGCAGGCTTTGCCGGAGGTTGGTATTTCGGCGGCCGGGCCGCAAAAAAGAGCATCGAAGCGGCCGCCGTCACCAAGGCTGTGGCAACGGCGGCGACTGTACCCCAGGCAAAGCCTGCAGGGCAGGATGTGCCCTTAACCTTCTACCAGACGCTGCCGAACGGAGCGAAGGCGGTCATAGGGAGCGGCCTTAATCCATCGAAGGCGCATGAGGAGCAGAAAAAGATTGCCGAGCCATCGAGTCCTGAACGCAAGCCTCTTCCGCCGACCGCCGCTGGTACCGGTCCTGAGGCAGCCGCCGATCCCAAGCCCATGGTCAAGGGGCAACAGGCCGGAGGAGGCTCCTACTGTGTTCAGGTAGCTTCATTGAAGGACAAGAAAGAAGCCGAGGCCATCAAAGCCAAACTTTTGGCCAAAGGACAAGCGGCTTACATTCTGGAATCCACTGTGCCAGATAAGGGAGTCTGGTACCGGGTGCGCTTGGGCAGGCATTTGAACCAATCTGAAGCGGGCGAGCTTGCTGCTAAGGCAGGCAAGGGCGCCATCGTTATTGCCGAATGAGATTCGGAGGATTCTTATGCGAATAGTGATAACCGGAGGCGCTGGTTTCATAGGATCTCACCTTGCAGAGCGGCTGCTTACTTCCGGCCATGATATTGTCATAATCGACAACTTCAACGATTTCTACTCGCCAGCCGTTAAACGGCGCAATGTGGCAGAGATTGCCGGGAACGCCGACGCCAGCGGAAAAACACTGCTTGTCTGCGAAGGGGATATTCGTGATGGTGAATTCGTTCAGGCGATATTCGCCCAGGAACGGCCCGATGCCGTGATACACCTTGCAGCGGCTGCCGGCGTCAGGCCTTCCATAGAGAACCCCCTCCTGTACGAAGAGGTGAACATCCGGGGGACGATGAACCTGCTTCAGGCGGCAAAGGAAGCAGGCCTGCGGCTTTTTCTTTTCGCATCCAGTTCTTCAGTATATGGCAACAACCCGAAAGTGCCCTTTGCCGAGGCCGATCCCGTCGATCATCCCATTTCGCCATATGCTGCCACGAAAAAGGCGGGAGAACTCATCTGTCACGCCTATCATCACCTGTACCACATCAACATCGCCTGTCTCAGGTTTTTCACCGTCTATGGACCACGACAGCGTCCGGACCTGGCCATCAGCAAGTTCGTCCGGCTGATCGACCAGGAAAAACCGGTGCCGTTCTACGGCGATGGCAGCACCAGCCGGGATTACACCTATGTTGCCGACATCGTTGCCGGAATAGAAGGGGCGCTGCACTGGATAAGCGGCGGCGGAAAGCGCTATGATGTCTTCAATCTGGGGGGCTCCAGTCCTGTTTCCCTTAATCGGCTCCTTACGATGATCGAAGCTAGGCTAGGGAAAAAAGCGATCCTGGAACGCCTGCCCATGCAGGCGGGGGATGTGGAGCGCACCTTCGCCGACCTGGAAAAATCATCCTCGATCCTGGGATATGGACCGGCGACCGCCATTGAAGATGGCATTTCCCGCTTCATCGACTGGTATCATGAAACGAAACAACGCTGCCATGAATGAGACTGCTCATCATCTTTGCCCCCACTGCCACAGAGAAACAACCTGGCAGGACAACCCCTATCGTCCGTTCTGCTCCGAACGGTGCAAGATGATAGATCTGGGTGCCTGGATTGCCGAAGAATACACCATACCCGGCGAGAAAAAACCCGCCGAAGAAGACAGCCATTAGCTGCGCATAATTTTCCCGGAAGGAGTTCCACCATGTCACACGTTCGTCTCCGTTTCGCTCCCAGCCCGACCGGCTACCTCCATGTCGGTGGAGCGAGGACCGCTCTTTTTAACTGGCTTCTGGCCAGGAAGCAGAAGGGGACATTCATTCTCCGCATCGAGGACACGGACGTGGTCCGTTCGACCCAGGAATCGGTGGATGCTATCCTCCAGGGGATGGAGTGGCTTGGGCTGGACTGGGACGAAGGCCCCTTCTACCAGTCGGATCGCTTCACCGTGTACAAGGAGTTCGTCCAGAAATTGCTCGATTCGGGCAAGGCCTACAAATGTTACTGCTCTGCCGAAGAACTGGAGGCGAAACGGGAAGCGGCCCTGAAGGAAGGGCGGAAACCGAAGTACGACGGCACCTGCCGCAATCTGTCCGCCGGTGCTGCCGACGACAGGCCCTACGTGGTGCGTTTCAGGGCACCCCAGGAAGGTGTTACTGCCTTTGACGATCTCATCAAGGGGAGAATCTCCTTCAATAACGATGAGCTGGACGATCTCATCATCCAGAGGAGCGACGGTACCCCCACCTATAATTTTGTCGTCGTCATCGATGATGCAACCATGGGGATTACGACGGTCATCAGGGGGGACGATCATGTGAACAACACCCCGCGGCAGATCCTTCTCTATGAGGCACTCGGCTATTCGGTTCCTGCTTTCGCCCACGTGCCGATGATCCTCGGCGCCGACAAGACGCGGCTCTCCAAGCGCCACGGTGCCACCAGCGTCATGGCCTACCGCGATATGGGATTCCTTCCTGAGGCCCTGGTGAATTATCTGGTGCGGCTGGGCTGGAGCCATGGCGACGAGGAAATCTTCAGCAAGGAAGACCTGATCGAGAAGTTCAATATTGAGCAGGTGGGGAGGTCCGCCGGGGTTTTTAACCCGGACAAGCTGCTCTGGCTCAATGCCCATTACATAAAGACTGGCGACGCTGTCCGTCTTTCCGAACTGCTGAAACCGTTTATGGCAGAGAAAGGAATTGATGCGGGCACCGGCCCGGACCTGGTCCAGGTGGTGAAAACCCTGCAGGAGCGGGCCAGAACCCTTGTGGAAATGGCCGAAGGGGCGGTATTCTATTACCAGCGGGATTTTGCCTACGAAGAAAAAGCGGTGGATAAGTTTTTAACTGCTGATACTCCCTCCCTATACCGTCTGCTCATAGAAAAGCTCTCTTCACTGGCTTCATTCGACCATGACGGCATCGAGTCCATCTTCAAGGGGATCTGCGAGGAGAAAGGCCTGAAGTTGGGGCAAGTGGCCCAGCCGGCCCGCATTGCACTTTGCGGAGGTACTGCCGCACCAGGTATTTATGAAGTAATGGCTGTCCTGGGGAAAGAGGAAACCTGCCTGAGGCTGGAGCGGGCGGCTGCTTTCGTGGAAAAGAAGGGTTAATGCCCCCGGTCTCCTGTTGCTTAGGCTGCCGCCGAAAGGAAGGCAGCCTATTTTTTTATCTGCTTGAGTAGATGCATTGCCCTTTCTACGCGGGAAACGACCCGCATGGGCATGACCGGCTTGGCGATGAAGTCGAGAAAACCCGACTTCAAGGCTGCATGTTCCTCCTCGGGAGAGGCCTTCGAAGTCAGCAGGATAACGGGAATATCGACGGTATCGGCATTGGCCCTGAGGGAACGTATGAAGGCGAAGCCATCCATGCGGGGCATGACGGAATCGCAGATGATGAGCGTGGGCTTGTGGTGAATGGCCAGTTTCAGGCCTTCCACCCCGTCGCTGCCGACAACCACGTCGTACCCTTCCTTCTCCAGTGCCACCTGGATGATGGTCGCCACTGGTTTTGAATCATCCACCACCAGGATCAAGGTCCTTTCCGATTTTTCCACCCCTTTCAGATAGAATTTTTTCACTGCAGCCATGATATCTTCGGGGGTGGCCAGAACCGGTATGGTTTTACAGCCGGTTTTCTTCCCAAGATACTCCAAGGTGTCAGTATCGAAGGGGTCGGTGATGGCAATGGCCAGCATTCCGTCTTTCAGCTTCAGAGGAAACACGAGTTTCTGCAGAGCCATGTCTTCCGGGACCAGGTCCAGTAGCTCCTGAGGATAGCTGAAAGATGCGATGTTTTTCACCGTCTTCATGGCGAATTGTGCGGCAACGGCTGTAACCAGTTCATCGCCGGTGACCACTCCCATTTCCTCAAGGACGGTCCCGAGCCGCTTCCCGGTACCTTTTTGCCGCTGTAGGGCCCGTTCCAGAGTGGTATTTGTAATGATTCCCGCTTCTACCAAAAGGTCACCCAACTGTTTTTTCATAGCTCCCGTCCATCCGCTGTTTGATTTGCCTGCCTCACCTGTTCTATGGGCATTGCCATGGGATTATACACTATAAAATGAAAAAAAGGCCCCTTTTAGCCGCCTTTGCTTAAGGCGGCTTTTTTCTATGTGCCATTATTGACGTCTATTTTCAATGAACCAGCAATAGTTTTTCAAAGCCTGCTAAAGGAGTGCATTTTGCAGCCGATACGTATCCCAAGAAAAGGAGAATCCTGCCCATGTTTGCAAAGCTGCTGATCCTCGACGACGACCCTGATATTCTCCGGATGCTGAAGGCCGTTTTTCAGAGCGAAGAGATGGAGGTCATGCTGGAAAACGAGAGCGAAACCGCTCTTAAATTGATATTGACGGAACGCCCAAATGTGGCCATCATCGACATCAACATGCCTGGCAAGTCCGGGTTTCAGGTGCTGCATGAGGCAAAAAAAATTGACCCGGGACTGTCAATTATTATGACTACCGGTCAGAAAACCACACAGAACGCCATAGAAGCCATGAAATTTGGCGCGTACGATTATGTTACAAAACCTTTCGACAACGCAAAGCTCCGATCTTCTGTGCAAAAGGCGCTGGAATGCAACCTGCTCAACAGGAAGGTGCGGTATACCAAAGATACGCACCAGCTGGGGATGGAAGAAGACGCCGATGACATCATGATCGGCTCCTCCGCGGAGATGATCGAGATCTGGAAGATGGTGGGGAAGGTTGCCGATTCCGACGCCACCGTCCTCATCCAGGGGGAGAGCGGTACGGGCAAGGAACTCCTCGCCCGCGCCATTTACAACAATTCACGGCGCAAAAACCGCTCCTTTCTGGCCGTCAACTGCGCGGCACTTCCCGAAGCACTGCTTGAATCCGAGCTCTTCGGTCACGAAAAAGGAGCATTCACCGATGCCCATGCCAGGAGGATCGGCAAGTTCGAGCAATGCAACGGCGGCACCATCTTCCTTGACGAGATAGGAGAGATGAGCCTTGCCAACCAGGGTAAACTGTTGCGGGTGCTGGAAAGCCAGGAGTTCGAGCGGGTAGGGGGGAACGAAACCATACGGGTGGATGTGCGGATCATTGCCGCCACCAATCGGAGCCTCGTCACTTCAGTCAAAGAAAAGACTTTCAGGATGGATCTCTTCTACCGCTTGCGGGTGGTCAATTTTTTCCTTCCCCCCCTCAAAGACCGGACAGAGGACATTCCCCTTCTTATAGATCTGTTTGTCAAGAAGTTTTCCCGCAAATACGGCAAGACCATCAGGCGGATTGCTCCGGAGACGATGGATCTGCTGCAGAAGCATCCTTGGGAGGGTAACATTCGGGAGCTGAAGAACGTCATCAACTCGGCGACCGTCTTCTGCAAAAGCGACGTGCTCATGCCGGAAGACCTGGAGTCGTTTTTAACTGCCAAAGCCGGATTCAAGGAAGTGGATCTGGATAGCGCCGGGGATGATTATTACGAGGTCTTCTGGAAGATGCTGGAGCCGGTTTTCGACGGCATCTGTCTGAAAAACAAGGGAACCATTTACGAGAGTGTCAACATGGGACTTGAAAAAGCGCTCATTCATATGGCCATGGAGAAGAGCAACAACAACCAGGTCTTTGCAGCCAAGCTGCTCGGCATCAGTAGAAATACCCTTCGCGATCGTCTGGAGCGGTACAAGATCGGCTTGAACGAGTAGTTGCCGTTATTCCTGAGCCGACGGTATCTGCCGTGGCTTCAGGGTCTATGCGAACATTTTCCCTGCCGCAGTTTCCCATTCCCCTTTACCGATTCCAAGGAAGACGTCCACCAGTTCAGGATCGAACTGGTAACCTCTGCATCTGACGACTTCATCGATGACTGCCTGGAAGGGAAGTGCCTTCCGGTATGGCCGATCCGATGTCATGGCATCGAGGGTGTCGATCAGCGCGAAAATCCTGGCGCTTATGGGAATGTCCTTGCCTTTGAGGGCATGGGGATAACCATTGCCGTCAAAACGTTCATGGTGACACAGTACCAGCTCGGCCGCACCCTTGAAGTACCTGATTCCCTTGAGGATGTCGTAGCCCACCTGGGGGTGGCGCCTCATCAGTTGCCACTCTTCGTCGCTCAGCTTACCCGGTTTAAGCAGTATGTTGTCGGAAATGCCGATCTTGCCTATGTCATGGAGGAGGGCTCCCTTTGCCATGGCAGTGGAATCCTCTTTGTCGATGCCGAGTCTTTGCGCCATGAGCACGGTATAGGTCATGACACGTTCAGAATGTGAGCCGACCTCTTTTTCCCGTGCATCCAGTGCCCGAATGAGGGCGGTCAAGGTATGCTCATAGGCGAGGTTTACTTCTCCCATGGCTTCCCGAATGACCTCTGTCTGTTCGCGGACCTTTAATTCCAGATTTGTCTGATATTCCCTGTTGTCCTTTATCAGGCGACGTTTTTCCGAGATATTCCGCACTGTCAGCAGAACCCGGTCCAGATTGAAGGGTTTGGTGATGTAATCCTCGGCGCCCAGATGGATGCAGGACAGAGCCGTATCCATGTCATTCAACGCCGTTATCATCAGGACGCTGATGTCGGGTTTTTTGCTCCTGGCGTCCTTGAGCAGCTCGACCCCGGAGCGCCCGGGCATCATGATATCGAGAAAAGCAATTTCTATGGGCTCGCTTTCCAGCATGGCCAGTCCTTCATCGGCATTGCTCGCCTGATGGCAGTGATACCCCTCTTTCCCCAGGGTGGCACTGAGAAGGTCCCTGATCATCTCCTCATCATCGGCAATGAGTATGTGCTCTTTCATCTCTTGACTCCTAGTTCGGTTTTAGCGGTATGATTAGCGAGCGATTCGTTTATTTTATCCACCAGCATTCTATTGGCAAATGGCTTGGCTATGAAAGGAGACGATCACAGCTCTTATCGGGACAGAACCGGAATATATTTAGGAAATTGTTTGCCATGACAGCAACAATGATGAGCTTTTGCCGATTCATGCCGGTTCATGCTTTGCTGCGGATTGGATTTCCTGCACAGGAAGAATGCCTCAGATAAGGAGAACTTGTTTAACAAATCCGATAAATATGCTAAAAGCAGATGACTATCATCGTCGGAGGATCTGGGTGGTTGCATCTTTCTTTAAACCGGGCTATTCCCCGTGTATTCAAATCGTCTTCGTGCTGCTTTTGCCTTATCTCCTGCTGGCCGGCTGTTCAAGTAAAAAGGAAAAGCCCAAGGGAAGGCCGCCGGTACCTGTTGCCGTCGCTGCTGTCGAGCAGAAAACCGTACCGGTAACGGTCAATGCCATCGGCACTGTGGAAGCCTTTAACAGCGTTCCGGTCAAAACCCAGGTCAATGGGGTCATTGCTCAGGTCCATTTTCGCGAAGGGCAGGATGTGCGGAAGGGCGACCTGCTTTTTACCATCGATCCCCGTCCATTCAATGCCGCATTGAAACAGGCCGAGGCAAACCTGGCGCGGGACCTGGCCCAGTCAAAGAACGCTGCGGAACAGGCGCGGCGCTACGCGGGCCTTCTTCAGGATGGAATCGTCACCCTGGAACAGTACGATCAACTCAAGGCCAATTCAGAGGCCTTTTTGGCAACGGTGGCTGCAGACCGGGCGGCAGTAGATAACGCCAGAATACAGCTATCATATTGCTATATCCGCTCACCCATCTCTGGCCGTACCGGGAGTTTCCAGATAAATGTGGGGGCTTTGGTCAAAGCTAACGATACCGCTGCACTGGTGACCATCAATCAAATTTCTCCCATCTATGTAAGTTTCACCGTTCCCGAGAGACAGCTTGCCGTCATCAAACCCAAGGCGGCGGAGGGTAGGATGGTCGTCCAGGCCAGGGTGCCCAACGACCCGAAGGAGGGCGAGCAGGGCGTGGTCAGCTTTCTGGACAATTCGGTAGACACGGCTACCGGCACCATTCGTCTCAAAGGCACCTTCCACAATGGGGACCGGCGGCTGTGGCCCGGGCAGTTCGTTAACGTTTCGCTGATTCTGGGTTCCAGGCAGAATGCCGTGCTGGCTCCTGCCGCAGCAGTCCAGAACGCCCAGCAGGGGCAGTTCGTCTTTGTCGTCGGCACCGATAAAAGGATTGAACAGCGGCCCGTCGTAACCAGCATCATGGATAACAACAGACTTGTCATCGACCGTGGGCTGCGTCCCGGTGAAGTCGTCGTTACGGACGGCATCATGAACCTGACGCCGGGGACAAGAATCGAAGTAAAAAGAGAAGGACCGGTTACTATCCAGGCCTCGGCCAACCAAAGGGGCGCAGGAGTATCGCGGTAACGACCGTCACATGCACTTCGGAATTCGGTAAATGCACCTTTCGGAACTTTTCATAAAACGACCGGTCATGACATCGCTGGTAATGCTGGCGGTCATGGTTTTCGGCCTGTTTGCCTACCGGCTCCTGCCGGTCAACGACCTGCCCCGCATCGACTACCCAACCATTCAGGTCACGGCAAATCTCTCGGGGGCAAGTCCCGAGACCATGGCCAGCGCCGTGGCGACACCGTTGGAACGGCAGTTTTCCACCATCTCCGGCCTGGACTCCATGAGTTCCACCAATGGCCAGGGCGTTTCCAACATCGTCCTTAAATTCGATCTGGATAGGGACATTGACGCTGCCGCCCTGGACGTGCAGGCGGCAATATCCAAGGCCGCCCGTCAGCTGCCCCGTGACATGACCACGCCGCCGTCGTTCCAGAAGGTCAACCCCGCGGATCAGGCGGTGCTCTATCTGGCACTGAGCTCACAGACCTTGCCGCTCTCCGCGGTCAACGAATACGCCGATACCATTATCGCACCGCGCATATCCATGATCAGCGGCGTTGCCCAGGTTCAGGTCAACGGCTCGCAGAAATATGCGGTGCGGGTCCAGGTGGACCCCAATGCTTTGGCTTCATTGAAAATCGGTCTGGACGAAGTTGCCGCGGCACTGGATAAATGGAACGTAAATCTGCCTACCGGCGGCTTGCAGGGAGAACGTCAGGCTTTTACCATCCAAGCTTCCGGCCAGTTGTATGACGCAGAAGCATTTAAAGGCCTAATTGTCACCTACCGGGGCAATTCTCCCGTCAGACTTGCCGACATCGCCACCGTTACCAACAGTGTGGAAAACGACAAGGTCGCTGCCTGGTACAACACCAAGGGAAAATCCACCCGGGCTATTGTCCTGGCCATTCAGCGGCAGCCAGGCACCAACACCATCGAAGTGGTGGACAGCATTAAAAAACAGATTCCCAGTTTCCGCAGTCAGATTCCTGCTTCCGTAAACCTGGACATTCTCTTCGACCGAACGGAGACTATCCGGGAATCGGTTGCCGATGTTAAATTCACCCTGCTCCTGACCATCGCCCTGGTCATCATGGTCATCTTCCTCTTTCTACGCAACTTGTCCGCTACGGTTATTCCCAGCCTCGCATTACCCCTTTCCATCATCGGCACCTTTGCCGCAATGTACGCCTTCGGCTTTTCCGTCAACAACATCACACTCATGGCCTTGACACTGTCGGTGGGATTCGTTGTGGATGATGCCATCGTCATGCTTGAAAACATCGTCCGTCACATGGAGCATGGCGATAATCCGCGGCAGGCAGCGTTGCGCGGTTCAAAGGAGATCGGTTTCACCATCGTTTCCATGACTATCTCGCTGGTGGCGGTCTTTATCCCAGTGCTGTTCATGTCTGGAATGCTGGGGCGCATGCTCCACGAATTCGCGGTTACCATAACCGTGGCCATTCTTATCTCAGGCCTTGTCTCCCTTTCCTTGACCCCAATGCTGTGCAGTCGGTTCCTTAAGCCGCCTGCCGACATCGAGCACGGCAAGTTTTATTATCTCATGGAAGCATTTTTCGAGAAGATGCTTGAGCTGTACAGGCAGATGTTGTCGAGGGTTCTCCAATACCGGAGGACGACCGTTGCCGTAACGGTAATCATGACGGGAATAACGGTCTGGTTGTTTTGGACTATGCCCATGGGCCTCTTGCCCCCCGATGACATAGGCGCGATTCAGGCCACCACAGAGGGTGCCCAAGGCGTATCTTTCGAGGAGATGAAACGGCACCAGCAGGAATTGGCTCGGGAGGTACTCAAGGAGCCCAATATCGAGGCCTTCATGTCATCGGTGGGAGCCACCGGCTCCCGCGTCGGGTCCAACAGCGGTTCAATGTTCATCAAGCTGAAGCCACGGCACCAGAGGAAGCTTAACGCTGATGAAATCATTCAAAAGCTGCGACCGAAAGTGACCAGTATTCCCGGCATTACCATGTTCATGAACAATCCTCCACCGATCCGCCTTGAAGCCAGCTCATCCAAATTGCAATATCAGTTTGTACTGCAGTCTCCGGACAAGGAAACTCTTTACGAAAATGCTGCCGCTTTTGAGGGAAAGTTGCGTGGGCTTCCCCTGTTGCAGCAAGTAACGAGCGACCTGCAAATCAAGAATCCGCAAATCAACATGGATATCGATCGCGATCGGGCCGCAGCCCTAGGAGTAACGGCGGAACGTATCGAGGATGCCCTTTATTCTGCCTACGGCAGTCGTCAGGTGTCGACGATCTATACGCCAAACAACCAGTATCGCGTCATCATGGAACTGGCTCCCCAATACCAGACAGACCCGTCAGCCCTGTCCATGCTCTACGTCAGATCCAATGTCGGCCAGCTGGTGCCAATTTCTTCCCTGGCGACCCTCACCAACGGACTCGGTCCCCTGTCGGTCAATCACCTGGGGCAGATAACCTCGGTAACCATTTCATTCAATATCAAACCGGGAACTCCCTTGGGTGATGCAGTTGCAGCGGTTGAAAACGAAGCCAGATCATTGCCCGCATCCATAACCACCGGTTTCCAGGGGACGGCCCAAGTTTATCAGAAATCCACCAAAGGATTGGCGCTGCTGCTGGTCATGGCCATTCTGGTCATCTACATCGTGCTTGGTGTGTTGTACGAGAGTTACATCCACCCGCTGACCATACTTTCGGGCCTTCCATCAGCAGGCTTCGGAGCCCTGATCACCCTGCTAATATTCGGCAAGGACCTCAATCTTTATTCCTTTGTCGGCATCATCATGCTGGTGGGAATCGTCAAGAAAAACGCCATCATGATGATAGATTTCGCCCTGGATGCCCAGCGCAACGAAGGCCTGCCCCCCCTGGACGCCATATATCAGGGTTGCCTTGTGCGTTTCCGGCCGATCATGATGACCACCATGGCGGCATTGATGGGGACGCTTCCCATCGCCCTCGGTTTCGGTGCCGGGGCGGAATCCCGGCGGCCCTTGGGTTTGGCGGTTGTCGGGGGGCTTCTGGTATCGCAGCTTCTGACCCTCTTTATCACGCCGGTCGTCTATTATTACATGGACCGCTTTCAGCAGTTTCTCCGCAATAGGGTGGTGAAACGCGCATCGGCTCCGGGATCCACCATACGTGAGTTGACAGGAGCCAGGAATGCTGATTAACGACGAAGCGCAGAGGCAGCTGCTCCAGTTATTCGCAAGGTCCTCGAACATCCCGAAGATCGAAGCCGAGCAGCAGTCGGCCTCGCAGCTGCAGTTGACACCAGGGCAGCAGGTCCAGGCCGAGGTGATGGCAAAGCTTCCCAACCATCTTTTTCTGGCGCGCATTGCCGGCGAACTCTTCAAGATGGAACTCCCCCTGAATGTGCAGCCGGGGGAGACCATGCACCTGACCTTTGTCAGTGCCGAGCCCCGTTTCATTTTTGAACTGGCAAGACCCGAAAACGGCCGGCTTCCAGTGACCATCAGTACTACCGGCAAGTGGCTCAGCTCGCTTGTCAACGGTTCCGCTGGCGAAGCGGGCAGGGCCAATCAGAGTGGTTCCTCGGCGCAGATTCTGGATGGGCTCCCCACCGATACAGGGTATTTTGCAACTAGGCTGAAGGAGGCCCTGTCCACGAGCGGTCTCTTCTATGAATCGCATCTAGCGGAGTGGGCGAGGGGGGAACGTCCCCTTGATCAGCTCATGATGGAACCCCAGGGGAAATTGTCTCCGCGGCTGAAGGTGCAGAATCGGGAAGGGGGGCTGCCCGAAAACCTCGAAACACACGGTAATGTGATGAAGGGGATTGCCGAAGAAAAAGTGAATTCCAAAGCATCCGCCCCTCCTATTGCCGATCACCAGGCACTTCCCATCATCAAGGACCAGCTGGCGGCCCTCAACTCCGGCATGATCCTCTGGAGCGGCCAGGCATGGCCGGGGCAAAATGTGGAGCTGGCGGTACAGGAACGTGAAGCCGGCGGTTCCGACCGGCTGGAGCGGGAATGGGAAACCACCATCAAACTGCAGATGCCCGTTCTTGGAGGAATTTCCGCGACCCTGCATTTTTCGGCAACAGGCCTGCATATTGCTCTGCGGACAGATGAAGCATCGACCGAGGCAATCCTGCGCCAGGGTGCTTCCCTGTTGCAAGAGCGGGTAGACGGCATGGGGATCGATTTGATCGGGATAGTGGTGAACGATGAAAAAGGCGGAGAATGAGCTAAAAAAAGCGGTGGCCCTGGCGTACAATCCCGCCGGGGACTACGCTCCGCGAGTGGTGACCAAAGGATGCGGCATTACTGCGGAAGCAATCATTGCCCTCGCCCGGGAAAACGGTGTCTATGTGCATGAATCGCCGGAGCTCGTAAACCTGCTGCTCAAGGTGGACCAGGACTGTTTTATCCCCCCGGAGCTGTATCGGGCGGTAGCTGAATTGCTTGCATGGCTTTATCAGCTGGAACAGCAGGCGGGGGCTCCTGGGAAAACGATATGAAAGAGCCGGATGGGCAGTAAGAAGTAGTATACCAGATGATTTTTCCATGGAGCCTGCTACCGAGCGGCTTCCATCATGCAATCAAGGAGGGGTGACCATGTCTTCCACCGAACCGGAGAAAATTTTTACACGGGGCCTGACAGCTTTTAAGAGCGACGATACCCTGACGGCCCTGGTTCTTTTTGAAAAGGCCTGCCAGCTTGAGAACAATCCAGGCTTCTTCTCCTACCTGGCCTACTGTCTTGCAAAGGAGCGAGGACAGTACAAAAAGGCGATAGCGCTCTGCAAGGAATCCATGGAGAAAGAGCCGGACAAACATGCCCATTATCTCAACCTTGGCCGGATCTACGTGTTGATGGGCAACAAGCCGGACGCCATCCTCGCTTTCAGGGAAGGCCTGGCCCGCGGGGTATGCCCGGAGATATCGGAGCAGCTGGAAAGGCTTGGTGCTCGCAAGAAGCCCGTTATTCGTTTTATGAGAAGGGATAATCCAATTAATAAGTTCATCGGACTGTTGCTGGGCAAGCTGGGACTGAGGTAGGGGGTGGGGGGAGATTACAGGAGACGATTGACTTTTCTTCCTTCGATCTTCAGGCGCCGTTCCGCAAAAAGCCGTATTGCTTCTGGAAATATGCGATGTTCTTCCATCCGTATTCTGGCGGACAGGGTCTCCTCGGTGTCCTCCTGCTCCACCGGAACCGTGGCCTGCATGATGATCGGCCCGGTATCGGTCCCGGCATCGACAAAATGGACGGTGCACCCGGTCACCTTTACCCCATAATCCAGCGCCTGCCGTTGGGCGTGCAGACCCGGGAAGGCTGGTAAGAGGGCCGGATGGATGTTCATTATGGCGTTGGGGAATGCTTCGATAAACCCGGGGGTGATGATGCGCATGAATCCTGCCAGAACCACCAGCTCTACGCCATGGGCCTGTAATACCCTGACCAGCTCCGCATCGTAAGCGGCTCTGCCGCTGAACTCCGTGTGTCTCAGGCAGATCGCAGGAATTCCGTGGCTGCGTGCCCTTTCCAGTGCAAAGGCTTGTTCGTTGTTGCTGATGACGCAGGATATGGCAGCGGGGATGGAGCCATCTTCACAACGGTCAATGATCGACTGCAGATTGGTGCCGCTTCCCGATACCAGTACGCCTATCTTAAGCTGTGTGCCCATGGTCGGCTATACCAGTTCCACGCATTCGGAGCCGGCATCGCATTTGGCGATCTCGCCGATGACGAAAGCGTTCTCGTTCAGGCCGGAAAGCCTGATCAATATCTCTTCCGCTTCCTTTTCAGGGACGGAGAGGACCATGCCGATGCCGCAGTTGAAGGTCCTGAACAATTCCTTTTCTTCCACGTTGCCCGCCTGCTGGATGATACTGAATATCTCCGGAACCTGCCACGTCCCTTTGTCGATGATCGCCTTGCAGCCGTTCGGCAGAATCCTCGGCACGTTTTCCAGCAAGCCGCCGCCGGTTATGTGGGCGATTCCATTTATAGTGAAATCCCTGAGCAGGTTGAGGATCGATTTGACGTAGATGCGGGTCGGAGTCAGCAGTTCCTCGGCAACTGTCTTGTTGAGGCCGGGGATCGCATCGTTGATTCCCAGTCCCATGACATCCATGATGATTTTGCGGGCCAGGGAATAGCCGTTGCTGTGCAGACCGCTGGAGGCAAGGCCGATTAGCTTGTCGCCGACCGTAATGGTCGAGCCGTCGATAAGTTTGTCCCGTTCCACAACGCCCACCGTGAAGCCGGCCATGTCGTACTCATCGCCGGCATAGAATCCGGGCATTTCGGCTGTTTCTCCCCCGATGAGAGCACAACCGGCCTGGATGCAGCCTTCTGCAACTCCTTTGATGATCGAGGCGCCTTTTTCGGGATGCAGCTTGGCGGTAGCGAGGTAATCCAAGAAGAAGAGAGGTTCCGCACCCTGAACGATGATATCGTTGACGCACATGGCCACCAGATCTATGCCGATGGTGTCGTGGCGGTCGGCGAGAAAGGCGATTTTCAGCTTGGTGCCGACACCATCGGTGCCGGAAACGAGAACTGGATTTTTGTACTTGCCGGAACTAAGGGAAAAAAGTCCGCCGAACCCGCCGATGTCAGCAAGCACTTCCGGTCTTGAGGTGGCTTTGACGAGTGGTTTGATGAGTTTAACGAAAGTATTGCCGGCATCTATGTCTACACCGGCGTCTTTGTAAGTGATTCTGGCTTTGCTCAAAACTGTCCTCCCTGTTATATGGAGCGAAAAATCTAAACTATCGTACGGTAAATGTCAAATTCAAACTGGTGACCAAAAAAGGGTTTACATTGAAACGCTCTTTGCATATGATGCCCCGAAGATGGACAACCGGCTTGAAGAACTTACAATCTGTCCCATGTCCGAATCGGACCTCGACGGGGTTCTCGCCATCGAGTCCGACTCATTTCCTCGGCCCTGGACCAGGGCACATTTCCTTGCCGAACTGGAAGCCACCCATTCTTTTCCCCTGGTAGCGCTGGGTGCCGATAATCGTGTCATCGGTTATATTTGCCCCATGCTGGTCCTGGACGAGGGGCATATCCTCGATGTGGCTGTTCATAGATGTTACCGCGGCAGAGGGATTGGACGATTGCTCGTCGAAAGGGTCCTCCTGGATTGCGGTGAAAGGGGGGCTGCGTTCGTATCTCTGGAAGTAAGGCTTTCCAATGCCTCTGCCATTGCCCTTTACTGGCGACTCGGTTTCACGGAGACCGGCCGCAGGAAAGCCTACTATGAAAATGGCGAAGATGCACTCCTGATGGAGTATAGTTACTAATATTGATGAGGTCCCTAATGCAGTTCAAATCCATGGTCATATCAAACGTCCAGGTCTCACCAGGCTATTTCAGGATGAGAATGACGGCCCCTCCCGCCATTGTTGCGGCAACGCCCGGCCAGTTCGTCATGGTCAGGGTGCGTGATGCCATCGATCCGCTGCTGAGGCGCCCTTTCGGCATTTTCGACCTGGGCACCTTCACCACGGAATACACCGATTGCGGTCGGCAGACATTCTGCGAAATCCTCTACAAAGTGGTGGGTAAAGGGACGGAGATGCTTGCATCCCTGCATCATGGCGATCACCTGGATCTTTTGGCTCCGTTGGGAAAAGGGTTTGCTGCAGGCGAGCCTGCCGAAGAAAAGATTCTCGTCGGCGGCGGTGTCGGGCTCGCCCCACTGTATTTTCTGGCAAAGGAACTGGCAAAGACCTCCAAAGTCCGCCTTTTTGCCGGGGGACGCAACAAGGAGGACATCCTCTGCATCACCGAATTTGAGCGGCTTGGGGTGGAAACCTATGTGGCTACCGATGACGGTACTCTGGGGGACCAGGGGTTGGTCACCCAGGTTCTGGAAAAGCACCTGGCTGCCACCGGCGGCAGTAAAACCCTCTTTGCCTGCGGCCCCTTTCCCATGCTGAAGGCCGTTGCAGGAATCGCCGACCGGTACAACCTGGAGTGCCAGGTGTCCCTTGAAGGGTACATGGCCTGTGGTGTCGGTGCCTGCCTTGGCTGCGTCACAAAAGGCAAGAACCACTCCGAAGAAACTCCCGATTTCCGTTGTGTATGCAAGGACGGCCCGGTATTCCCGTACCGGGAATTGAAATGGGATTAAAAGAATGAAGGAGATGTGATGGCAAAACCCGATCTTTCGGTTGAAATTTCAGGCATCAAGCTGCGCAATCCGGTAATGACGGCGTCCGGTACCTTCGGCTACGGCAAGGAGTTTTCCCAATACCTGGACCTGGAAAAAATCGGTGCCATTATCACCAAGGGACTTTCCCTGAGGCCCAAAGCGGGCAACCCCACGCCGCGAATCGTAGAAACACCGGGGGGGATGCTCAACGCCATCGGTCTGCAGAACGTGGGTATAGATGCCTTTATACAGGAAAAGCTGCCCTTCCTGCGCACTGTCAATACGCCGGTCATTGTCAACCTCTATGGGAATACCCTGGAAGAATACGGGGCACTGGCGGAGAAGCTGGACCGGTTGCCGGAGGTCGCAGGCCTGGAGGTGAACATATCCTGTCCCAATGTGAAGCAGGGGGGAATTGTTTTCGGTACCGATCCAGCCGCCGCCGCCGAAGTGGTTGGGCTTGTCCGCAGATCCACATCTAAACCCTTGATTGTCAAGCTTTCACCCAATGTGACCGACATTGTCCGCATGGCAGATGCCTGTGTATCGGCAGGCGCAGATGCGTTGTCGCTCATCAACACCCTTACGGGCATGGCCATAGACCTGGAGAAGCGCCGTCCGGTCCTTGCCAACGTCACAGGCGGCCTTTCCGGCCCGGCCATAAAGCCGGTGGCGCTGCGCATGGTCTGGCAGGTATCAATGGCGGTCACGGTTCCCATAATCGGTATCGGTGGTATAATGTCGGCAACGGATGCCCTTGAATTCATTCTTGCCGGGGCAACTGCCGTCCAGGTGGGAACGGCAAATTTCCTTGACCCTTCAGCCGCCCAGACCGTTGCCGCAGGCATTGAAGATTACCTGGCGAAGAACGGCATCGGTCACATCAAGGAGTTGATCGGCGCCTTGCGAGTCTAGCGCGGGCGTTATATACCGTATCCCAAAGGCGGCGGATTGATTTCCCCGCCTTTTTGCTTTCTTGAGGAAATCCCATGAATCGCTGGCAAAAACTTCTGGCGGGTAGCGTTGTCGCGCCCGATGAATTGTCCTCGCTTTTCACAGTTGATACTGAACCGCTCGTCCAGGTGGTGAAACGGTATCCCATGAGGATCACCCGTCATTATCTGGGGCTGATCGAGAAGCCGGGGGATGCCATCTGGCGTCAATGCGTGCCGGATCTGCTCGAGCTGGAGGATGAATCCCAGGCGGAAGATCCCCTGGATGAAGAGCAGCTCAGCCCGGTCCCCGGACTGATCCATCGCTATCCGGACCGGGTCGTCTGGCTTGTTTCATCTGTCTGCGCCGTATATTGCCGCTTCTGCATGCGCAAGCGTCGGGTTGGGTGCACGGGAATCGCCGGCCCGGGAACACGACAGGCAGCGCTGGCATACATCGGGGCGCATCCTGAAATCAGGGATGTTGTCCTGTCAGGGGGAGACCCGCTTCTCAATGAGGATGACGTTCTGGAGGAAATACTCGCGGGCCTGCGACTGATTCCCCATCTGGAGATCGTCCGGATCGGCACGAGGGTTCCGGTGACGCTGCCGGAGCGGATCACCGCAGGGCTGTGCCGCATGCTGAAAAAATTCCACCCGCTGTACATCAATACCCATTTCAATCATCCCAGGGAGATTACCGCCGCCTCTGCCCGGGCATGTGCACGCCTGGCCGATGCGGGAATTCCCCTGGGAAACCAGTCCGTACTGCTGAAAGGGGTGAACGACGACCCGCAGGTTATGAAGCGGCTCATGCAGCTTTTGCTGTCAATACGGGTCAGGCCTTATTATCTTCACCAGATGGACCTGGTCAAGGGTACTGCCCATTTCCGTACCAGCATCAATCGAGGACTGGAGATCATGGAAGGTTTGCGGGGGCATACCTCGGGCATGGCCTCGCCCTATTACGCAGTGGATTTGGCAGGGGGGAAGGGGAAGGTGCCGCTCTTGCCCGGCTATGTCAGGCGGGAGGACGACGCTCTTCTGTTCAGGAGTTATCGAGGTGAGGTGGTGCGCTATCGGGATGTGGACGAATCATAGCTCCTCGGGGGTAAATGATACCACCTCGCCGATATCGGCACTGTTCAGAAGGAGCATGACAAGCCTGTCGATGCCCAGGGCAATGCCGGCGGCCGGTCCCATTTCCGACAGCTCATTGAGGAACCGGTCCGGCATCGGATAGGATGTTTTGCCCAGTGCAGCCCTGAACGCAGCTTCTTTTTCGAATCGTTCCCGCTGTTCCCGGCTGTCGTCCAGCTCAGAAAAACCATTAGCCAGTTCAATGCCTCCCACATACAGCTCGAACCGCTCGGCAAGGCTTCGATTTTCAGGTTTCAGGCGGGCAAGCGCCCCCCGTGCAGCCGGGTAATCGTAGATAAAAGCAGGATGCTTCACCCCCAGATTGGGCTCTATTTCCTTAACCATCAACTCATCGAACAGATCCCTTTCTTCTGCCTCTTCCATGGACATGGACGTGTAGCGGCGGAAGGCTTCCGCCACGGTGACCCTTTCCCAGGGGGCTTCCAGCTCAATGGTCGTGCCCTGGTAGGAGATAACCCGGGTCCCGTTGACCGCCTGTGACAGAAACCGCACCAGCGCCTGGCAATCATTCATGAGGTCGCGGTAATCCGCATCCAGTCGATACCACTCGAGCATGGTGAACTCGGGGAGATGCAGCCTGCCGCGTTCGCCGTCTCTCCAGCAGGGACATATCTGGAAGATGCGCTCGTATCCTGCTGCCAGCAACCTTTTCATGCAGATTTCAGGAGAAGTTTGCAGGAACCACTCACCTGAAGGAACGGCATCGATATAGGATTCCGGGGCAGGGGCGGGAATGCGAAGGGGGGTATCCACTTCCAGATACCCCCCTTCGTTGAAAAACTCCCTGATTTTTCGTATTACCGAGCTTCTGCCCTTGAGTGCCTCCTTACGGGCGGCCAAGGACCGATTTTTCGCCATATCTTATCCCTTGACCCTAGTCGAGTACTCGCCGGTACGGGTATCTATGGTTATAAGCTCGCCTTCCTCGATGAAAGGAGGAACACGCAACACGTAGCCCGTTTCCACCGTTGCCGGTTTGGAATCGCTGCCAGAGGTGTCACCCTTGGCCCATGGATCGGTCTGGACGACGCGCAGGTTGACGAAGTTTGGTACATCGATGCCGATTGCCTTTTCCTTGAACAGCAACACATCCACCTGGAGGTTGTCGATCAGGTAGTTCTTGGCATCACCAAGGGCGCTCTCGTCCACATGGAACTGCTCGAAGGACTGGTTGTCCATGAAACAGTAGTGGTCGTCTTCCTTGTAGAGGAACTGCATTTTGCGGTCCTCAAGACTGGCCGGTTCAAAGGTCTCACCCGAACGATAGGTTCTGTCGAGGATCGTGCCGTTGATCATGTTACGCATTTTGGTGCGGTAAAGGGCTTGCCCCTTGCCCGGCTTGGCAAAGTCGAAGGCGATGACGATGTACGGGTCGCCGTCGAGGGTGATCTTCAAACCTTTTCTCAAATCTGCAACTGTGTACATTTTTGCTTCCTTTGTTCTGTTTTAGATGGATTTTATGCCTATATCAGAAGGCTGATCGTGACCGGTACGTGGTAACGCAGTGGTGTTTTCGACGATAATCGGAGGCGGGATTATTTGGCGCGATAGGTAATGCGGCCTCTGCTCAGATCATAGGGGGACAATTCAACGGTTACTTTGTCGCCGGGGAGGATTTTGATGAAATACTTACGCATCTTACCCGAAATATGGGCGAGAACGATATGGTCGTTTTCCAGTTTTACCTTGAACATTGCATTGGGCAATGGCTCGATGACGGTTCCTTCAACTTCTATTGCTTCTTCTTTACTCATCTCAACTCCTTGAGTTCTGTTTTCAACCGCAAATTATACGAGATGCAGCAACTAATTGCAACCATTGTTTTCTTTTTTGATTTTCATCCCGCCACGACAATTCCTGCGATAAATGCCTTTACAAAACAATAAAAACCATATTATTAGTAACTTACACTAGGATAGAGCAAAGGAAAGGTGTGCATGCACAATAGTAGCGAAAAGAACCTGTTTCAGGACGAAAACTTGACCGTAATCTGCCGTGATATCTCACGCAGATATTTTGGTGATTTTCATGTGGTTTCTCTTGAAATTATATGCGAAATGGATATACTGCCTCGTCATTTTAAAAAGGCATCGTTTCATGAAGAAATAACCGCCGCCATCGGCAAAAAGATCACACTCCTCAGGAAGATTCAGCAGATGGGGGTTCCTTCGGCAAGAGTAAGCCATGTAAAGGATGATCTCATTCACCACTTCAAGCAGAACTCGCTTCCTTACTTCAAGTCATCTTCCTTTCCAGCAAAGGCTATTTGGGCTGAGATTCGAAAATCCGGAAAGGCGTGTCGCATATCCACTGAGGCCATCGATTCTCTATGCGCCAAATAAAGGTCGCAATCGAAAAGCTTGCCAATGGCGGTGCCGGCTTCGGCCGTTGCGACGGCAAGGCTTTCTTCGTACCATTCACCGCCCCAGGGGATGTCGCCCTCGTTCGGACCACTGTTGAAAAAAGCTCCTATGCAGAAGGAGCGTTGATCGATCTCCTCACAACGTCGAACCAAAGGGTAGCCCCGCCGTGCCCGATATTCGGCGTATGCGGCGGATGCAATTGGCAACATGTGGCGTATGCAAGCCAGCTAAGGGAAAAATCGCAGATATTTGCCGATCTTTTGTGGCGAAGCGCCCGGGTTGAGCCGGCTCTTGTTTCGCCGGTCATACCGGCCCCGGAAGTCTACGGATATCGGTCCAGGGTCCAGGTAAAGGTCCACTGTCACGGTGGGAAGATCGACTTGGGCTTTTACCGGCCCAAATCACACCAGGTTGTCGATTGGCCGGGAAAATGTGCCATCAGTCATAGAAGCATCAATCTCGCCCTTGAATGTCTGCGCCAGCTGCTACAAGCCTTTCCTGGCGCGGCTGGCGTAAACCAGGTGGACCTGGCAAGAAGCGACGACGACCATGTCAGTGTCGTTTTCACCTATACCGGAAATTCCCCGGAATCTCTGGCGGAGCACCTCCTGCACTGGGAGGAGCGCGAATCGATCGGCTCCGCGCATATCAGGCATCACAAAGGCACGATCAAGGTTTTCGGAGAGGATCCCCTTTCATATCGCATACCGGAAAATACGCTGCCGGGACTGCCGGAACGGACACTATTCTTCAGCACAGGTGCTTTTTCCCAGATCAATTATCGCCAGAACCTGCAGTTGATTCGTCTTGTGGCCGAGTTTGCCGCGCTGACCGGCACCGAAAGGGTTCTCGACCTGTTTTGCGGTAACGGCAACTTTTCCATACCCCTTGCCCATGGAGCGAGTCACGTCACCGGTTATGAAGGGTATGAACCTTCCGTTCTCGACGGCAAAAAAAACGCCGTTCATAACGGGGTGGAGAATATTTCTTTCCATTGCAGCGATGCGGCGGCAGCAGTCAGATCTCTTGCCGCAGCAAAAGAGATTTTCGAGGTGATCGTGCTCGATCCACCCAGAAGCGGAGCGGCGGAAACAGTATCGGCCATCCGGGCGCTGCAAGCCGAAAAGATCATTTACGTCTCATGCGATCCGGCGACCCTGGCCCGTGACCTGAACATCTTGAAAAACAATGGTTTTCACGTGAGGAAGAGCCAGGGGGTAGATATGTTCCCCCAGACCTATCATCTGGAAAGCGTCACGCTGCTGACAAAAAGTTGACGGGAGGCATATGTTCAGTTTCTTTAAAAGTGATTATCGGCACCACATTGCTAAAGGAGAAAGGTATCTCCAGCAGGGGCGATACGTGGATGCGAAATTTTCCTTTAACACCGCACTGGAAAAGATCAATACCTCCAACAGCGACGGTAGGGGCGAAGAAGCGCTGGTGCTGGCAAAATTGTCAGAAATCAACAATTCCCTGGCAAACCTCAATCTGCAGGAAGCGGAATATGCCTTGAACTCAGGAAATCCCATAAAAGCTGAGGAGCATCTGCAGATGGTCCTTGAACTGGCAGAAGACGTAGCTCTTAGGGAAAAGGCTGAAAAATTTGCTGCCAATATCGCGAGCCGGAATGATTTCCATAACTTAAACAATAATAATGGCTGTTCCGGTTGCCATACATCTCATGGGACGGAAAGTAGTTTTCATGCGGATTCGCACCTTTCCATGGAGGAGAAATTCGAGCTTCTGGTCAGTACGCTGCCTGCTCCTTTACCCGAGCGTTATGCCTCTTTGGGAAAGGAATTTGCATGCTGTTACCTGTCAATCCATGACGGAGAAGATGACAAAGCACAGCCGATACTGGAACGACTTCTGCGCAGCACTGAAGATGATATTTTATTTTATGAATTAGCTTTAATAAAATTCAGGCAAAACGATTTCAGTTCTTGTGAAGACCTTCTGAAAAGAGCGATTGCAATAAACCCTCAAAACCCGTTATGCTATCTGGCACTCGTTCAACTGAGGATAGAGACTGGACAAGTAGCAGACGCCATCCCGTTGCTGGAGCAAATGATACAGTCCGACATTCTTTCAGGTCAGGCACGAATCATCCTCGGAGATGTTACTGCCATGCTTGGTGAAGACGACAAAGCTATAGATATTTTTTCCACAGCTTTGTCCGTGCACGGCATTTCCCGCGAGGCAGCCGAGAGATTGCTACCCTTGCTGGTCAAACAGGGCCGGCCGGCCGATGCCGAATACATCAAAAAACAGTATCTGAAAGGGTGCTGTTGAACAATAAGGTTGTAACATCAACTCTGGTGGAGGCCGTTGAATATGAACAAGTCGGAATTAATCGAGGCTCTGGCGGCAAAAAAGGGTTTGTCCTACAAAAAAGCTGAAGAGATAATAAACTCCATCTTCGAATCCATGACCAATGCGCTGTTGGCCGGTGACAGAATTGAGATAAGAGGGTTTGGCAGTTTTGTCGTCAAGTCCTATCAGTCCTATATGGGTAGAAACCCGAAAACCGGCGAGTCCATAGCCGTCAAGTCCAAGAAACTGCCGTTTTTCAAGGTAGGCAAAGAGCTTAAAGAAAAGGTCTCCGGCTGAATCGGCTCTTTCACTGTGCAAACTGCTGTCCCATTGGAACATGGCTACCATTTGACTTCATGAGAATATCTCTTCTACTATTCATTGTCTTTGTTTTTTCAGCACAGGCGTTGGCGAATCCCACACAAACCGGCGTGACAGGGCTTGTCACCGTTCCGACCGCCGACACCCTCGATGCCGGCAATATTTGCGTCGGTGTTTGGGGAAATTTCGGCAAGGCCGAAGGAAAAGACTTTGTAATCATGCCAGCAACGATCACCCTTGGCGTGGGCTCGTTCTGGGAGATCTACGGCACATATCCGAACCTTCTGTTCAACGACCGGGAGACCCGATCGGGCAGAGGAACCGTTGATGCGGGCTCTAAAATCAGGTTTTTCGGCAAGCGGAGCTCCACTTTCAAGCTTGCTGGGGATGTTTTCGTACAGAAACACATTTCCGAGGATCTTTCAAAAGACGGTATGACCGATGTTGGAGGGCGGCTCATTGCATCCCTGAAGCTCGATCCGGTGAGCGTGCACATCAATGGCGGTTACCTTTCCTCCGATATTGACGGCAAGGAATATATCTACGGTGGAGGTTTGGAATACCTGCTTACGCCGAAAACCAAGCTCACCCTGGAAGTCTCGGGAAAAGGGACTGCACCGGTGGAAGCGCTTGCCGGTCTCCAGTACTACCTCTCACCCCATCTTACCCTCAATCTGGCTGGTGGTGGAGGGATCACCTCCGGCAGCCCCGACTGGCGGGCAATAGTCGGCCTCAGCACCTGCCAGGGCATCGGTAACTATATCAAGCCGATTCCAACCATTGCCTCCGAGGAAGAGGAAAAAAACAAAAAGGCCCAGTTGGTGAAGCCGGTCAAGATAATGCCGATCAGCTCTCTGATCAGGACAGCATTGCCGGCGGTGCCGGTGAGCAAACTGGAAATTCCTGTGGATCCGGACAAGGAAGAAATAGTCATTAAACCTTTCGGCCAGATTGTCATACCTGCGCAGCCTGTTGCTCCTCCAGTAGTGCTGCCCCTGATGCCACGCGAGCCGAAGGTGCAGCCGGTACAACCGAAGGTTCAGCCGAAGGTGCAGCCGGTCCAGCCCAAGGTCCAGGAACCTAAGATAACCAAGCTGGAAACGGAAATCACCATTGAGCCGAAAAAGGAAATTCCCACCGATCTCAATCCCGTTGAGGAATCGACCGTTGAAGGGGTATCGCCCCTGTACGGGATGGAGATGCGGGGAGACAGCCTGGAAATTTCCGCTGCCAAAGCTGCGCCGATTTCTGCAAAAATGGTGGTTTACCGCAAATTCCGTTTCGCCGATATAATGTTCGAATTCGGCCAAGCTGACCTGTCCGAGGAGGTGAAAAAATCTCTCTCGGAGGTGGCGGAACAGGCGCGTACCGATAAAAACTGGACCTATATGCGCATCGACGGTCATACGGACAGCATCGGTTCAACCGGTTACAATATGGACCTGTCGGTCAAACGCGCCATTGCCATTGCCAGTTACCTGATCATCAAAGAAGGCATCGAACCTTCGCGAGTCTTTATCAAAGGACTCGGCAAATCGAAATTGATCGGCGACAACAGCACCACCGAAGGGAGAAGGTTGAATCGTCGTTTCGAAATTCTGTTCCTGGTACCGAAGGGAAAAAAATGAAAGGTTTTTTCATCTGCTGTCTGCTGGTTTTAAGCTTGTATAGCCAGGCTAGTGCCGAAGAAGATAAAGGTCTGCCTCCGGAAGAAAGCCGTCTGGTGGGGGAAACAATTGTAAAATCCGATTCCTTCAAGAAAGATAAGAAAGCCATGCGCACCATCGATGCCATGGTTCCCGTCCTTAAAAGGCTGGGTAAGGGGAAGGTCGTACGGATTGAAGGGAACTTTGCGCCAAGCCTGAGCAAGGACGAAAAGGTTAGAAAGTCGCTGAATCTTGCAAAGGAAGTGGAGCAATATCTTCGCCAAAAACACAATCTCCCCCTTGACTTGTACATAGCCGCCCAGGATGATATTGTTGATAAACGTTCTCATCGGTGCGTGCGTATTCTTGTACTTCAGACGGAATTCAGCGAAGCCAGCCTTTAAAATTCAATAGCATCCGGGATTCAGAGGGAGAAAAACCATGAAGACATCACTTTCTGTCCTTTTGATATGCATCTTTCTTTCGGCGGGTTGCTCCATGAAGGTCGTGCCGGTCCAGGTCGAGTCAGGTGTGATCGATGAGAAGAATTTTTCCCAAACCCTCAGCAGGGATAACGTTTCCGTAACAGCCGGCAGTGCCGAATCCCAGCTCTACAATTACAATCTCGACGGTGCCGTGTCCGCTTTTTCCGTTGTTATAGAAAATCGGGGAAGTAGTGAGCTGCCTGTCGACCCCGGCATGTTCCTGCTGATGGATAACGAAGGGAAGCAGTATGTTCCGCTGACCCCTGACAAGGTAAAAGAAATAATCTCCAGAGATTCCTACTATCTCATTCCCTATCCCTATGTCGGTTTTTACTACCTGGAAGATTACGAAAAATCCTCCTTTTACAACACATTCACCTCAGAAAAACCTTACTATTTTGAGGTTTACCCCCAGGATATCTATACAAAGGCTCTCGCCGTGGGAACACTCATTCCCAAAGCGAAGATGTCGGGACTTGTCTACTTCAAGATCGACTTGCACGGCAAAAAAGATGTCAAACTCCTCGTCTACAAGCAGGGAACATCAAAATCGTCTCCAGCCGATTTCACCTTCCCCTTCAAAATCCAGTAACATGATCGGAGAGCGGCTTCCATGCCTTTTTCTTTCCTGATGGAGGCATTGGGTGGTCTCGGACTTTTCATACTCGGTATGAAGTTCATGTCCGAGGGGTTGCAGAAGCTGGCCGGTGAAAAACTCCGGCAGGTACTGGAAAAAATCACCGGTAACCGCTTTGCCGCCGCTCTCACGGGAAGTGCCCTGGCATCCCTTCTCCAGTCGAGCAGCACCGCTTCCATTATCGTCATAGGATTCGTCAATGCTGGGCTGATATCGTTATATCAGGCACTGGCAGTCCTTATCGGCACCGGTCTGGGCACCACAATAGCCATCCAATTCATTGCCTTCAAGATTTCCTTTTTTGCCTTGCCGCTTATCTTTGCCGGGGTGGTCCTGCGCTGTTTCAGCAGCAGAAGACGCTGGGTCAATGTGGGAACGATGCTGCTGGGCGCCGGCCTGGTTTTCTTCGGCCTTCATCTCATGGAAAACGGCTTTGCTCCCCTGAAGGACAATACCCTCATTCACGGTCTGGGGCAGCATTTTCTCTCCTGGCGGTTGCCGGCCATGTTGCTGGGAGCACTCATCGCCTTCTTGATGCAGTCCGGCAGCGCCGCCATAGGTATCGTCATCGCCTTTGCCGGCAGCGGGCTGGTCGGTTTCAATACAGCAGTAGCCATGGTTGTCGGAGAATCCCTGGGGAGTTCCATTATTACCGCCATCGCTTCCATAAACGGCACCTTGGCAGCACGACGGACCGCTCTGCTGTATATCCTCGTTAACTTTGCGGCCGTAAGCCTCGCCATGATCCTGTTTCCCCTCTTACTCCAGCTGGTCAGACACTTCTCCCCGGGGGAGGCAGATTTTGCCGTACAGGGGATGAGAACTCTCACGGTTGCGCCTCTCGTTGCCGAGACAAAGCCATATATTGCCCGACACCTGGCTAATGCCCACACCATTTTCACCGCATTATCCGTTCTCCTCTTTCTGCCGCTGGTGGGATTTTTTGCCAGATCGGCCCCCCTGATCGTTCCCGGCCGAGAAGGTGACGGTGACATGGACCCCCGGCCGCGATATCTGGATCAACGGGTCCTGAACACACCGACGATCGCACTGCTGCAGGCAAAAAAAGAGGTCAAAAGAATGGGCGAAGTTGCCGGCACCATGTTTTTAGAGATGGCGGCACAGTTCGAGGGCTTCAACGCCCGCACCGCCGGCCGCCTCAAACAAAAGGAAGAGGTGCTTGATATCCTTCAGCGGGATATCTCCGCCTTTCTCATCACTCTTTCGCGACGGCAGCTTTCCACAGAAAATGCCATGGAGTTGCCGGTCCTGCTCCAGCTCATCAACGAACTTGAGCACCTGGGGGACCAAGTCGAAGCTATCATGGACTACCTGCGGCGGAAGAAAGAAGACAAGCTCAGATTCTCCAACGCGGCCATGGCTGAGATCAGGACCCTGTCGGTTCTCGTTTCCCGGGTGGTGGCAACGGCGGTGAATTCCCTTGATCCTGAACAGACTCCCGTTGAGGGAGAAGACCCTGGCCCAGCCATGAAGGAAATCGAGTTAGCTCTGGCAACGCTCCACCTCAACCATACCAAGAGACTTCACAGCGGCAAATGCAGTGTCTCTGCAGGCCTTCTTTTCTCCGACATCATCGCCTCCTTCGAGAAAATCGCCTATATTGCCTACTCTACCATCAAGAAAAGCAGGGAATTACAATGACCGATCTCAAAGCATCCATCGATCTGGGAACAAACACCGCCAGGCTCCTGATCGCCATCAAGGAAGACGAGCAGACCATCAAGCCGGTCCTTCTGAAACGGCAGATCACCAGGCTTGGGGGAGGTTTTACCCGTGAGCATGGCATTTCTACCGAAGCCGAAGCCAGATCCCTTGCCGCCATGCGTGAGTTCGCAGGGGAGATTCGACTCCACAAGGTGGAAAATATTCGCGCCGTGGCCACTAGCGCCGTTCGGGATGCCGTTAATGGAGCGGCATTCTGCCGGAAAATTTTCGAAGAGACGGGCATTCAGCTTCAGGTCATCTCCGGCGAAGAGGAAGCACTCTTTACCTTGCGCGGCGTACTGGCCGGACTTGACCACCGGGAAGGCACGTTTCTCGTTTTTGACGTGGGTGGTGGAAGCACCGAATATACCCTTGCCCAGGGCAGCACCCCCCTCTTCACTCGCAGTCTCCCATTGGGGGTGGTTCGTCTCACCGAAGGAAAACCCAATCCCGAGGCAATGACGGAAAAGATCTGCCGGGAACTGCGGGCATTGGGCGAAGAGATGCAACGAGCGTCAGTCGATCCCCATAATGCTGTCCTGGTGGGTACCGCCGGCACCGCGACCACCCTTGCCGCGATCCATCTGGAGATGACGGACTACGATTACCGGCGTGTCAACAACCACATCATGACTCTGGCAGACATCAAAGCGATCCATGCACGCCTGCTCCCTCTGTCCCCCAAGGAGCGGCTGCAGGTAAAAGGTCTGGAGAAGGGGAGGGAGGACCTGATTGTGGCAGGGACGCTTATTACCATCAATACCATGAGACATTTCGGCTTTGACCGGCTCAAGGTTAGCGATTTCGGGCAACTTGAAGGGCTGCTGCTGGCTGATTGAGAATTCTGTCAGGCAATGTGCCGCGAACGGCAAGGGGGGCGGGCCGGTGGCATGGATTGGGTTGACTAAGACAGCTTCTTTCTGTATTCTTTTGGCTCTTTAACGGAGGCATTCCTCTTATTTCCATGTACGAAGGTGTTCAATGAAGGAAATTCTTTCCGGCAACGAGGCCATTGCCCGCGGTGCATTCGAAGCGGGGGTCAAGGTTGCCAGCGCGTATCCGGGTACTCCATCCACAGAAATACTCGAAAACATTGTCCAATACAAAAATATCGATGCCTCATGGGCACCCAACGAAAAGGTGGCACTGGAGGTGGGCATCGGCGCCTCGTTCGGCGGGGGCAGGGCTCTGGTCACCATGAAACACGTGGGGGTCAACGTTGCCGCCGATCCGCTCTTCACCTTTTCCTATACCGGTGTCAACGGCGGTCTGGTCCTTGTCAGTGCCGATGATCCTGAAATGCATTCTTCCCAGAATGAGCAGGACAATCGCAACTACGCCAAGTTCGCCAAGATCCCCATGCTGGAACCCTCTGACTCCCAGGAATGCAAGGATTTTACGAAGCTTGCTTTCCAGCTGTCCGAGCAGTTCGACACCCCGGTTATGCTCCGTACCACCACCCGCACCTCCCATGGCAAATCCATCGTCACTCTGGAAGAGCCCGTTGCCGGTTTGCCCACACCTAAGCTGGCCCGGAATGCAGCCAAGTTCGTCATGCTCCCCGGCAATGCCAAGGTCCGCCATCCCTTCATCGAGGAGCGAACCCACAAGCTCAAGGAATATGGGCGGACTCTGTCTATCAACCGTGTGGAGATGCGGGAAGCCGCCATCGGCGTCATTACTTCCGGGGTCCCTTACCAGTACGTGCGCGAAGTGCTTCCCAATGCGTCGGTGTTGAAGCTGGGCATGGTCTACCCTCTGCCGGAAGCACTGATTCGCGAATTTGCGGCCAAGGTTGACCGGCTCTACGTGGTTGAAGAACTGGATCCATTCCTTGAAGAGCAGATCAAGGCTTTGGGAATCACCGTTACCGGCAAGGAAATCATCCCCATCTGCGGCGAACTGACCCCCGGCATCCTGCGCAGGTCATTCGAACTGCCCGAGCCGGAGAGTTCCACGGTGGAGAAACTGCCTGGGCGCCCCCCCAACATGTGCCCCGGCTGTCCCCATCGCGGCGTCTTCTTTACTCTTAATCAGCTGAAAGCCTTTGTTACCGGCGACATCGGCTGTTACACCCTCGGTTTCCTTCCCCCTCTTTCCGCCATGGACACTTGCGTCTGCATGGGGGCCAGCATCGGCAATGCCACGGGCATTACCAAGGTCCTTTCTGCCGAGGAACAGAAAAAGGTCGTTGCCGTCATCGGCGATTCCACCTTCCTCCACTCGGGTATCACGGGGCTTCTGGACATGGTCTACAACAAGGCTCCCGCCACGGTCATCATCCTCGATAACCGCATTACAGCCATGACCGGGCGACAGGAAAACCCCGCTTCAGGCTATACCCTCATGGGTGAAGAAACCTTCCAAGTGGATCTGCCCCGACTGGTAGGCGCCTTGGGGGTTAAGAACATCCGCGTTATCGATCCCCTCGACCTTGCCGAGACAAAAAAGGCGCTGCAGGAGGAAATGGACCGTCCTGAACCGTCGGTGATCATCACCAAGAGGCCCTGCGTGCTCATCAAAAGGGAAGGGGTCTTCAAGAGGGGCAGTACCTTTGAGGTTAACCTTGAACTCTGCACCGGTTGCCGGGCATGCCTCAAGCTGGGTTGCCCCGCCATTATCTGGCAGGCGGAAGGTGAGAAAAAGGGGAAAGCGACGATCGATCCGCAGCTCTGTACGGGCTGCACCATCTGCGAGCAGGTCTGCAAATTCAACGCAATCGGGGCAAAAAAATGAGCGGTGCGGTTACCAATATACTCATGGTCGGTGTGGGGGGGCAGGGGACGCTGCTTGCCTCGGAGATCCTCTCGGAGGTCCTTAAAGAGGCCGGTTTCGACGTGAAAAAGAGCGAGATCCACGGCATGTCCCAGCGCGGCGGTAGTGTCGTTTCACATGTCCGCTTCGGCAAAGAGGTGAATTCCCCCATCATTCCCGAAGGGGAGGCGGACATCCTGCTCGGTTTCGAGCTGCTCGAATCCTATCGTTATCTCCCCCTGCTGAAAAAAGGGTGCAAACTGGTTGTCAACGACTTGAAGATAAATCCATCCATCGTTTCCACTGGAGGAGAACCCTATCCCGAAGGGCTGGAAGAGAAGATCCGGCAGCGCTTTCCCGACTGCGTCCTCCTTGACGGAGAAAAACTCGCCATTTCGGCGGGCAATGCCAAAACGGCCAACACGGTCTTGATCGGTGCTTTATCGAAGCAGATCGACATCGACGAGAAATACTGGCTGGCGGCAATAGAAAAGATGGTGCCGGCAAAAGCGCTGGAAATAAACCGGAAGGCGTTCTATCTGGGCAGAGAAGCTGCCTGACATCGCAGACTGGAAAGGGGGTCTTCCCTATGTTCAATGAAGAATTCGAAACGCTTCCCCGTCCCGCTCTGGAAGCCCTGCAACTGAAACGCCTGCAGACTATGCTGGAGCGAATCTACGCCAATGTTCCCTTCTACCGGCAGGCCCTGGACAAGGCTGGGATAAAGCCTTCCCAGGTCAAGTCACTGGAGGATCTGCAGCGCCTCCCATTCACCTATAAACAGGATATGCGGGATAGCTACCCATATGGCCTCTTTGCCGCCAGGATGGAGGACATCGTCCGCATTCATGCCTCTTCCGGCACCACCGGCAAGCCGACCGTCGTCGGCTACACCCGCAAGGACATCGAGACGTGGTCTGAACTTATGGCCCGCTCCTTTGCCGCTGCCGGCGTCCACCGGGGAGACATTATCCATAACTCCTACGGCTACGGCCTTTTTACCGGCGGCCTTGGTGCCCATTACGGAGCGGAGCGACTTGGAGCCTCGGTCATTCCAATGTCCGGCGGCAACACCAAGAAGCAAATCATGATCATGAAGGATTTCGGCTCGACGGTACTCACCTGCACCCCGTCCTATTCCCTATTCATGTCCGAGGCGGCCGTTGAAGAGAATGTGGATTTCAGGAACCTGAGCCTGCGGGTAGGGATTTTTGGCGCCGAGCCCTGGTCAGATTCCATGCGCAAGGAAATCGAAGGCAAGCTGAACCTGTCGGCCATCGATATCTACGGTCTTTCCGAAATTATGGGGCCGGGAGTAGCCATCGAATGCCAGGAGGCCAAGCAGGGGCTGCACATCTGGGAGGACCACTTCATTCCCGAGATCATCAACCCTGATACAGGTGCAGTCCTTCCCCCCGGCTCCCTTGGCGAGCTGGTGATCACCACCATCACCAAGGAGGGCATTCCGCTGCTCCGTTACCGGACCAGGGATATTACCAGCATCACCTATGCGCCCTGCGTTTGCGGCAGGACCCACGCCCGCATCGCCCGCATGAGCGGTCGCAGCGACGACATGCTCATCATCCGCGGCGTCAATGTCTTTCCATCCCAGATCGAGTCGATACTCATGGGCATCGAAGGGGTCGAACCCCATTACGTGCTGATCGTTGACCGCAAGGAGAACCTGGATGTTCTCGAAGTGCAGGTGGAAGTCGGGGAGAATATCTTTTCCGACGAGGTCAAGCATCTTCAAGCCCTTTCCCATGGCATCGAGAAGGAAATAAAGGATATGCTCGGTATCAGCTGCAAGGTACGGCTGGTCGAGCCAAAGACCATCGCCCGCAGCGAAGGAAAGGCAAAACGGGTCATCGACAACAGAAGCCTGGGAAAATGATCACCGGAACTGCAGTCATTATTATGTAACGGAGGTATCTATGCAGGTAGAGCAGATCTCCATTTTCATCGAAAACAAATCGGGACGTCTTGCCGAAGTTACCAGGATACTGGGGGAAAACTGCATCAATATCCGCACCCTGTCCCTAGCTGACACCTCGGATTTCGGCATCCTGCGGTTGATCGTCAACGACCGGGAGAAGGCGTGCAGCGTCCTCAAGAGCAACGGGTTCACCGTCAACCGGACCGAGGTGGTCGCTGTCGAGGTGCCAGACCGTCCCGGTGGTTTATCGGCCATTCTTCAGGCCCTTGACCGTGCATCAATCAACGTTGAGTACATGTATGCCTTCGTCGAGCGATGTGGGGAGAATGCCGTCATGATTTTCCGTTTTGACGAAACGGCCAAGGCCATCACCACGCTACAGAGCAATAATTTCAGTATCCTGCCCGGCGAGAGGCTTTATACCATGTAAGTGATTGGCTCGTCCCGAACGGCGAGCCATGAAATCATCATTTCGGAGGGTTCCATGGGGCACAGATTACTGTCATACCTTTTAGCAGCAGTCTTTATGCTATCCGGTGCATCGGCCTTTGCGGCGCCGACCATAAAAATAGGCGCGCTTTTCTCCGTGACCGGTCCGGCCGCCTTCCTTGGAGAGCCGGAACGAAACACCGCGGTGATGGTCGTTGACCAGATTAACAAGGCGGGCGGCATCAAGGGTAAGAAGATCGAACTCATCGTCTACGATACCAACGGCGATGCCACCAAAGCAAAGCAGCTGGTCAACAAACTGATCAAGAACGACAAGGTTTCGGCCATCATCGGACCCAGCACCACCGGTGAATCCATGGCCATCATCAATGATGTGGAAAAGGCAGGGGTGCCGCTCATCTCCTGTGCGGCCGGCATAAAAATTACCGAACCGGTGAAGAAATGGGTTTTCAAGACCGCCCAGAACGACAGCCTTGCCGTTGCCCGGATCTACGAATACCTGCAGAAGAACCGCCTGAACAAGGTGGCGATACTCACCGTTTCCGACGGCTTTGGCCAGTCGGGTCGGGAACAGCTCAAAGCCCAGGCGAAGAAATATGGCATATCTGTTGTTTCCGACGACACCTATGGACCGAAAGATACTGACATGTCCCCCCAACTGACCAAGATCAGGGGCTCCAAAGCCCAGGCCCTGATCTGCTGGGGTACCAATCCAGGACCCGCAGTCGTCGCCAAGAACGCACGCCAGTTGGGGCTGAAAATGCCCGTTTTCATGAGCCACGGCGTCTCGTCCAAAAAGTTCATCCAGCTTGCGGGAGATGCGGCCGAAGGGCTCAAACTCCCCTCCGGCAAAGTGATCGTTGCCGATCTGCTGCCGGCGTCCGACCCCCAGAAAAAATCACTCATGGCTTTCGTCAACGACTACAAGAAACATTACCGGGCTGAAGGTGACCATTTCGGCGGTCATGCCTGGGATGCAGTTATGTTACTCAAAGGGGCCATCGAGCGGGGAGGGGACACCCCTGCAGCCATTCGCGACCAACTGGAAAAAACCAGACAGTTCCACGGCATCGGCGGGACCTTCACCTTTACGTCCCAGGACCATGCCGGTCTGGGTAAAGACGCCTTCGTCCTGGTGGAAGTGAAGAACAAGGACTGGGTAATCGTCAAGTAACGGCGACCGGGGGCCGGAATCCCGCTTTTAATCGACAAAGAGACACGTTTCCGTGTCTCTTTGTGCGTATGATGTCGAGGTACATGCAGTTGGAACAGATCTTACAGTATTCTCTCTCGGGCATTGCCACCGGGGCCATCTATGCGCTGATCGGCATCGGCTTCTCCATCATCTACAACGCCACCGGCATCATCAACTTTGCCCAGGGGGAATTCGTCATGCTTGGCGGAATCCTCACCTTCTTCTTCCTGGACATCCTCCAGTTCCCCCTCTGGGGCGCCATCATCCTGGCAGTGACCGGTGCCACCCTCTGCGGTCTCCTCTTCGAACGATTGGCCATACGCCCCCTGGCCAAAGCAACACCAATCAACCTGGTCATCGTCACCATTGGCGGCAGCATCCTCATCAGAGGGCTGGCCATGCTCATCTGGGGAAAGGATACCCACTCCGTACCCTCCTTTTCCGGTGACAATCCCATCGCCATCGGCAGTGCAACACTGCTGCCGCAGCATCTCTGGATCATGGGCATCACCCTGGCGGTTATCTGCCTGAACAAATATTTCTTCTACCATACCATCAACGGCAAGGCCATGCGGGCCTGCGCCTACAACCCGCGCGCTGCCGGTCTGGTCGGCATCGACGTGAAAAGGATGGTACTCCTTTCCTTTGTCATCAGTTCAGCCATGGGCTCCCTAGCCGGCATCATCATCGCCCCTCTTACCATGACCGCCTATGACGTGGGAGTCATGCTCGGCCTCAAGGGGTTCTGTGCCGCCATTATCGGCGGCATGAGCACCGGCATGTCAGTCGTCGTCGGCGGCCTTCTCCTGGGGGTACTGGAATCCCTGGGAGCGGGGCTGATCTCCTCGGGCTACAAAGACGCCATTGCCTTCATCATCCTGCTCCTCATTCTCTTCATTCGCCCCCAGGGGCTGTTCGGCAAGGCCGAAACGGAGCGGGTATAAACATGATCAAGCACCCCCTGTGCAAATATACTGCTTTTGTGGCCCTGATCCTCATCATCCCCTTTGTGCTGAAGGGGAGCTACCTGATCAATGTCATGGTCTTCGTCGGCATCAACACCATGCTGGCCATCGCCTTAAACCTGCTGCTGGGCTATGCGGGGCAGATTTCCCTCGGGCATGCCGCTTTCTTCGGCTTGGGCGCCTATCTTTCCGGCGTCCTCACCGCCACCCACGGCATGAATCCCTGGCTGGTGATGGTCGCGGCCGCTGTCGGCGTCGGTCTCCTGGCCTTTGTCATAGGATTCCCCATCCTCAGGCTTAAAGGACATTACCTGGCCATGGCCACCCTCGGCTTCGGCATCATCGTCTATATCGTCTTCAACGAAACGGTCGATATCACCGGAGGACCTTCCGGCCTGTCAGGCATACCCAATCTCAAACTGGGACCGGTGGCCTTCGATTCCGACCTGAAGAATTACTACCTGGTCTGGATCGTTACGCTGCTCGTGGTGCTTTTGGCGGTAAATCTTGCCGATTCCCGCATCGGGCGCTCCCTGCGGGCAATCCACGACTCTGAAGTCGCCGCCCGGGTAATGGGGGTCAATGCCCGCCTGCTCAAGGTGCAGATTTTCGCCCTTTCCGCCGTTATTTCTTCCCTTGCCGGCAGTCTCTATGCCCATACCATGGCCTTTGTCGCTCCAGCATCCTTTGGCTTCAATTTTTCCGTTGAGCTTCTGACCATGGTGGTGATCGGAGGTCTCGGCAGCATCTATGGCTCCTTCCTCGGCGCGCTTCTGCTGACGCTGCTTCCCGAGTTTCTTCGCTTTCTCCACGATTACGACATCGTCTTCTATGGTCTGCTGCTCATGGTAATGATAATGTTCATGCCCGGCGGGCTGGTTCGCGGCATTCCGGCGCTTTTGCGCAGAATGATGACCGGACGGAAGAAAGGAGAGACCGTCGATGCTTGAGGTGAGGGGAGTCAGACAGGTTTTCGGCGGGGTAACCGCCCTGGACGATGTCTCGTTCCGCGTCAACCGCGGCGAGATCACCGGCGTCATCGGCCCCAACGGGGCAGGGAAGACCACGCTCTTCAATATCATCACCGGCATTTACTCCCGTACCGCCGGTGCCGTCTTCCTCGAAGCCCGGGACATTTCCGGCCTGCCCGCTGAGCGGCTAGCCTCACTGGGAATGGTACGCACCTTTCAGAACATCGAGCTCTTCTCCCACATGACCGTCTTGGAAAACGTCATGGTCGGCCTCCATGCCCGCAGCAAAAGCGGCATGCTCGCCTGTGCCCTGAAGATGCCCTGGACAGTGGCCGAAGAACGGAGGATCCGCACGGAGGCCATGGCATGGCTGGAATTCGTCGGCATCGCCGACCTGGCCCAGGTGGAAGCCGGCAACCTTCCCTTCGGCAAGGGACGACTGTTGGAACTGGCCCGGGCCATGGCTTGTGAGCCGCGCATACTCCTCATGGACGAGCCTGCCGCGGGATTGAACAGCCAGGAAACCCTGGGGCTGGCCCGGCTGATCCGGGCGGTTCGGGAAAAAGGGGTGTCGGTGGTACTGGTGGAGCACGACATGGAACTGGTCATGGACATCTGCGACAGGATCATCGTCCTCAACCTGGGGAGAAAACTGGCCGAAGGGACCCCGCGGCAGATACAGGAGAATCCGGAGGTCATCTCCGCCTACCTCGGGGAGGAGCTTTAGCCATGCTGCGACTGAAGAACGTCAATACCTTCTATGGCAAGGTCCATGCCCTAAAGAACGTTTCCCTGCACCTGGAAAAAGGAGAGATCGTTACCCTCATCGGCGCCAACGGGGCAGGGAAGACGACCATCCTCAACACCATCTCCGGAGTCACTCCCGCAGCTGCAGGAGAGATCCTATTCGAACGGGAGCTGGTGCAGGCATTGTCTCCCGATCGCATCGTCAGGACCGGCATTGCCCAGGTTCCCGAAGGGCGCCAGGTCTTCAAGCCCCTATCCGTGGAGGACAACCTGGAATTGGGGGCCTATCTCCGCTACCGGCAAAGGGAGGCGAAAAGCCGCATCCAACAGGATAAGCAGGAGGTATTCAGCCTGTTTCCGCGGCTGGAGGAGCGGCGCAAGCAGTCAGCAGGAACGCTATCAGGGGGGGAACAGCAGATGCTGGCCATCGGTCGGGCCATGATGACGCGACCGAAGCTGATGCTCCTTGACGAGCCCTCCATGGGGTTGGCGCCACTGGTGGTCCAGGAGATTTTCAGGGTCATCGACAACCTGCGTAAACAGCATGGGACGACAATACTCCTGGTGGAGCAGAACGCCAAGGCAGCGCTCAATCTGGCCGACCGGGGGTATGTGCTGGAAACTGGTAAAGTAATACTTGAGGGATTGTCATCGAACCTCTTGGAAAATAAAGATGTGCAACGTGCTTACCTGGGCAGGGAAAAGAAAGAGCTCTGGGAAAGGTAATCTTGCTGGGGGAATTATGGAACTGATCTGGGACCCGACATACGAGTGCATGGAGCGGGAAGAAATCGAGCAGTTGCAGCTGGAGCGGCTGCAGGCCACCTTGAACCGCGCCTACAAGAATGTGAGCTGTTATCGCAACAAGTTCAACGAGCTGGGTATAGTCCCCGAGGATATCCGCTCCCTGGCCGATCTCGCCAGGCTTCCCTTTACCACCAAGGAAGACCTGCGGTTGAACTATCCCTACGGCATGTTCGCCGTGCCCCTTCGGGAAGTAGTGCGAATCCATTCATCCTCGGGAACCACCGGCAAACCTACCGTCGTCGGTTACACCAAACATGATCTCCAGACCTGGTCAGGACTGGTGGCCCGGTTCATGACCGCTGCCGGCGTGACCCACGACGACGTGGTACAGATTGCCTTCGGCTATGGGCTTTTTACCGGCGCCTTCGGGCTCCACTACGGTTCCGAGACCATCGGTGCCAGCGTCATTCCCATGAGCTCGGGGAACACAGAAAAGCAGATCATGATCATGCAGGATTACAAATCCACCGCCCTGGTCTGTACGCCCACGTATGCGATTACCCTGGCTGACAAGATGGAGCGGATGGGGGTTGATCCGAACTCCCTCTCATTAAAAGTTGGCCTTTTCGGCGGGGAGCCCTGGTCGGAAAGCATGCGCAAGGAAATTGAAACGCGGCTCGGATTGAGTGCTACCGATAATTATGGCCTCTCCGAGGTGATCGGCCCCGGTGTCGCCGGTGAGTGTCCGCATAAATGCGGCATGCACATCTTCGAGGATGCTTTCATTGCCGAGATTATCGACCCGGAAACCTGCCAGGTGCTGCCGCCGGGGAGCGTCGGCGAACTGGTGCTGACGACCCTGACCAAGGAAGCACTTCCCATGATCCGCTACCGCACCCGTGACATAACCTCCCTGGACTACAGCAAATGCGCCTGCGGCCGGACGCTGGTACGGATGAAGAAAACCATGGGGCGCAGCGACGACATGCTCATCATTAAGGGGGTCAACGTCTTTCCATCCCAGATCGAAGAAGTGCTCTTTGCCATCGAGGGGTGCCAGCCACATTACCAACTGGTGGTAGACCGGGTCGGCGCCATGGACGACCTGGAGGTGCGCATCGAGGTCACGGAAAACATCTTCTTCGACGAGATGAAAAGGCAGCGTGCTTTCCTGGAGATGGTGGAGAAAAAGATCGCCTCCATGCTCGGCGTCGGAGCAACGGTCAAGCTGGTGGAACCGAACAGCATTCCACGGCAGGAAGGCAAAGCCAGCCGGGTCATCGACAAGCGAAAAATCTGAACCGGCTCTGTCAATTAGCTACTAAAGTAAGTCCAGAAGCGGCTTTGCAAGGCAAACTTCCAAATTTGCCCTGTAGGGCCGTTTTTCTTTTCCGCCCATGGGGAAGCCTGAACCGATTTGAAGAGCATTTTGGGCAGACTGCCCCAAACTGACCACTTATGTCCGATAAGATATATTATGTAAAGTACGATATATGATTGAGGTTTCTTGTCCGTTCGAGTGTGTGTGTTATCAATTTAAGCAAAAGTGGACAAGAAAAAAAGCCCGTGCAGAAAATCTGCAGGGCTTTCAGGGCTTGCGGTTGCTTTGGCTCTATTTGAGCAGTGTTATCTTGCCGTCGTCCAGATCATACTTGGCGGCAACAATCTTGACCTTGCTTTCGGCAACCAGGTGCTCGATGACTTTGGATTGTTTGGTCAAGGCGGCGGCAACTAGTTTCACGTTGTCGTCTATGGCGGTTTCCACCAGTTCCGGTTTTGATTTGCGGGCAGATTCCTTCCTGGCCTGTTGCACTGCCGGAGTTATGGCACGGACAATCGAGCCCAGATTTCCTTCTGCTTTGCCTTTTGCCTCAACCGCAGCGGTTACTGCACCACAGCGTTCATGGCCAAGAACCATGATCAGCGGTGACCCCAGGTGTTCCGCTCCGTATTCGATGCTCCCCAGGATAGCCGGATCGGCAACGTTTCCGGCAACGCGGACGACGAATATCTCCCCGAGTCCCTTATCGAAAATTATTTCCGGCGGCACGCGCGAATCGGAGCAGGAAAGAATGATGGCATATGGTTTCTGATGCTTGGCCAGGCTTTCACGGGTGGTCAGGTCGCACAGTTTATGCCCGGTCATCTGATTGGAAACATAGCGCTGATTGCCATCCAGCAGGCTCTTCAACGCCTCGTCGGCAGTCATGGTGCCTTGGCTGTCGGCGCCAATGACAAGCGTTCCGGTCAGTGCAATCGTAACAACAGCGATCCAGATTACTTTCAACAACCTCCCTTTATCCATGGGAACCCTCCTGAAGATTTTCTCCAGAAAGTAGCATTAAAATATTTGAAAGAAAATAAATTTAATTTAACGCCGGTTTCCCAGCAGGCGCAGCAGCATGAGAAAGAGGTTGATGAAGTCCAGATAGAGAGTAAGTGCGCCGAGGATGGCCGGCTTGCGCCCATGTGCACCGCCTGCGGCCATGGCCTTTATTTTCCAGGTGTCGTAGGCTGTCAGGCCGGTAAAAACGATGACGCCGATGGCGGAAATGATCCACGACGCGGCGCTGCTCTTGGTGAAGATATTGACCACCGAAGCGATGACGATGCCGATCAGCCCCATGAAAAGGAAGCTCCCCCAACCGCTCAGATCCCGTTTCGTCACAGTCCCATAGATGCTCATGGTACCGAAGGTGGCGGCGGTGATAACAAACGTCGAGCCGATTGATTCGGCGGTATAGACGGCGAAGATGGCGGACATGGTGACGCCGTTCAGGGCGGCATAGAGCAGGAAAAGGCCCGATGCGGCAGCGGAGCTCAGCCGGTTGATGGCGCCGGAGATGGCTACGACCAGACCCAGCTCGCCCAGGATGAGGGCGTAGAATACCAGACGGTTGCCGAAGATGACGTTGAGCATGGCCGGCGAAGAGATGGTGAAAACGGCCAGCAGTGCGGTAACGAAAAGTCCGCCGGCCATCCAGGCATAAACCTGCCTGATGAGGGTATTCTGGGCGATGGCGACCTGGTCGGCGGTGCGTGGATAATTGATGTTGAAGTCTTCCATGTTCGAGCTCCTTTCCTGTTGTATGTGCTGAATAAAGTGATGATTACTCACCCATGGCGGCGCCGCGCATGGCACCAGGGGGTCTGATAAACGCCGAGAAACGCTCCTGCAGGCGTTCGGCCTGCTCTACATGCCCGGTGCTCCGCAGGATCTCAATGACACATTCCGCCGTGCAGAGGCAGGATTCCTTCTGATTCTTTCTCAGGTTGTAGCGCGACAGACCGTCCGGTTTGAGACTGATCCGCCTGACCTTGCGCAGGTATGGGCTTTGCTGGTGGATTTTGCGGGCCTGGTTCCAGGTGCCGTCGATGAAAATGAAGCGGGAGATGCGGGACAGGTCACCATTACTATCTTCAACTTCGACCGGCCCGGGATAGACCAGCGCCACCCCTCCCCTTTCGATCTCCTCCACCAGCCCGGCTGGCGGATTGATCCGATCCCAGCGCACCACTTCCGCAGCATCCCCCATAACCTCCATAACGAGGCGCCCCGTATTGGAGCGCTTGCCTAGTTCCCTGAAATGGGTCAAAAGGGTTATCTTCATTATCTGGAAAGTATCATGGATTACAGGATTCAACAAGGGTATCGACACAGTGACCGGGCAACGTACAACCTTAACGGGCGCGTCGGGAGCGATGAACCCGGGACTGAGCTGCACTGGGACGTGCCTCCTTTGCTGAATGGCCTGTGGCCGGTTGTGCCGCCTGTTTTATCTGGGGCGCAGCAGTGGTCTTGGCCGGCTGCTTTGTCCTCGGCTGTTTCCTGACCTGTGGCGTTCTCGGCGGCCGGGCGAATTCCGCATCCTGTCGAGGTGCCGGCACGTTATAATCGAAGCCTTCCACCAGCCGACGCTCCAATGGGGCTCCGAGGGTCTTTTCTATGGTGCGCACCATTGCCGCATCATCCGCCGTTACCAGTGTGAAGGCGTCGCCGGTTCTGGAAGCCCGGCCGGTGCGGCCGATGCGATGGATGTAGGTTTCGGCCTTGTCGGTGATATCGTAATTGACCACATGGGAGACCTGGCTGACGTCGATGCCGCGGGCAGCGATATCTGTGGCGACCAGTATCTGGAACGAGCCATCACGAAAGCCCTCCAGTGCAGCCTGCCGCCGGTTCTGGGAAAGATTGCCCTGGAGCGATGCGGCCCTGTAGCCCGCTTTTTCCAGTTGCTCGCCGACACGTTTTGCCCGGTGTTTCGTCCGGGTAAAGACCAGCACCGACTGCTTGTCCGTGTGGCGCAGCAGCTCCAGGAGCAAAGGGGTCTTGAGGTGCTGCGCAACCGGATAAATGGCATGGCTTACCGTCACCGGCGGTGCCGTCGTGCCGACCTGCACCGTTACCGGATTGTGCAGGATATCCGCGGCCAGACGCTTGATGTCGGGGGGCATGGTTGCCGAAAAAAGCAAGGTCTGCCGCTTGCTCGGCAGTTGCCCAAGGATGCGCCGAATATCGGGAAGAAAGCCCATGTCGAACATCTGGTCGGCCTCATCCAGAACCAGTACCTCAAGATTGGCCAGATCGATGGTTTTCTGCCCCATGTGGTCCAGAAGCCGCCCGGGACAGGCAACAACGATATCGACCCCGTTGCGCAGCTTCTGTATCTGCGGTTTGATGTTGACACCGCCGTACACGGTGGCGCTCCGCAGGCGGGTCTGTTTCCCTAGCACGGCAATGCTCTCGTTGATCTGCTCGGCCAGTTCGCGAGTCGGCGCGATGATCAGGGCTCGGATCTTCCCTTGTGGCCCCTTAACAAGCCGCTGCAGGATCGGCAGCACGAAGGCGGCTGTCTTACCGGTGCCGGTCTGGGCCAGCCCCATGACGTCGCTTCCTTTCATGACGGCAGGTATGCCCTGGGCCTGGATCGGCGTCGGCGTCACATAGCCTGCCTCCTTTACTGCGGCACTGATCGACGGGTGAAAATTGAAAGACTGAAAATGCATATAAATCCTTTTTTCCAAAAAAAAAGCCGCGGATTTCTCCGAGGCTTTTTCTGCGTTAACGAAGTACTGATGCGTTAAATTCTGGTGACGTTTGCTGCCTGAAGGCCTTTCGGACCTTTGGTGACTTCAAACTGAACCCTATCGCCTTCAGTAAGGGACTTGAATCCGTCGCCGGTGATAGCGGAAAAGTGGCAGAATACGTCTTCGCCATTTTCCTGCTCAAGAAACCCAAAACCCTTGCTGTCGTTAAACCATTTTACTGTTCCGGTTACCATTCGTTACTTTTCTCCGATTTCTTTACTGCTTGATATTGTTGTCCGGCACAATCCGGACCAAAGGTACCTTAACAGCATTGTTCGTACCGAGTCAAGCTAAATAAAAAATTTCTCAATTTTTTTTGCCGATGCAAATGGCCGGCAAGGAACGCTACATGACGCCGGTCATGAGATTGACCGCCTTATCGGCGATCAGCGGTTCGGTTGCCTTGACATAGGCCTGGAAATGGGACGAGTTCATGTGGCGCTCAAGAGCCGCCATGTTTTCCCAGTTTTCATAAAAGATAAAAACGGCTGGGTCATTATTGTCCCGGTGCAGCCGGTACTCGATGCAGCCCTGCTCCTGGCGGGTCGGGGCGACCAGCTTGATCAGCTCCGCCTCTAATGCCTCGATGGATTCCTTTTTTGCCGTTACCTTGGCAATGACGGTCAGCTTCGCCATGATCACTCCTTCTCACCGATTGGGATGACGGTCAGTATACAGAATTCAGCGGTAAGTTCAACAGGATACCAGCGCGACATCCTCTCTTTCCTGAACAGCCTTCCTCTACCTGATTTCTGCAATAGGGCACCATCGTTCAGGTGTGCCCGCAGCGGCGCGCGGTATAATTTACACAGGAGAAACTTCGTGCGCGAGGGGAAAAAGCAACAATTGACGCTGCCGGAAGTGGTGACCCACATCCTCGAGGAATGCCGGATGGTTCTGCCGGGCATCCAGGCACTGTTCGGATTCCAGTTGATTGCGGTATTCAACCAGGGATTTGCCGAAAAGCTGACGTCAATGGAGCAGTATCTTCACCTTGCCGCCATCGGGCTCGTCGCTATCGCGGTAGCGCTCGTAATGACACCGGCCGCATACCACCGCCAGTCCAGCCCCGAGGAGGCGACGGCTGATTTCATCACCATCTCAACACGGCTCCTGCTCTATTCCATGTTCCCCCTGATGCTGGGCATCTGTCTCGACTTCTACATCATCGCCACCGTCATAACCCGTCATCATGCGCTCAGTGCCCTATTAAGCGCGCTGCTGCTCAGTATCTTCTCTGCCCTGTGGTTCATGCTGCCGTGGCGGAAAAAGAACTGAAAATCCATTGTCAGCAGTTCACTTGGCCCTTTACCGCGAAAACCGCCCCTTGATGAATTCCATCCCTTTCTCCATCCATCCCCCCTCCTGGACATTGCCGTCAGGGGTAAGTTTGTCCACGAAATCAGGCAGGTGACTGGACAGGTGCCCGGCGGCTTCGTCCTCGGAAACCCCTGCCTTGGCAGCAAGGTCCCTGACCTTGTCGTTACCAAGTCCTTCCCTGACCTGGTCCGGAGAAATGGGCTTGTTTTCTCCCCTGCCGACCCAGGAGGAGACGATGTCTCCCATCCCTTTCTGCTGGAACGAGCCGATCAGTCCCTGCAGTCCGCCCGATTCCCGGCCGGAAAACATCTCCATCACGCCGCCTAGAAGTTTACCCTTTGCATCCAGACCACCAGTCAGACCACCCAGTTTACCGGTAATGTCATCCAGGATACCCATGATTGACCTCCTGTTCCGGTTTTGCAGGTTTTTTGGGAGCAATTGAGCCCAAGCAGGCTATAAGACAATTGAAACAGCAGTCGGTGATCTGTCAAACGGGAAGATGGGTGGGGGTTGCTGCAGGCAGACAGCCGGTCACTTCCGGCCTGGGACTGGGTAGAGCGAGATTTTAGCTGCTTTTTTAACTTTTTCGAAATGGGCATCCAGTGTGGCCAACGGGACGCCGGCTTGTGCGGCAGCGGTGGCGATGAAGCAGTCGGCAAGACCGATGGTTTGTCCCGAGCGGCGCAGCTTGAAAGAAAGCCGTCCGGCTGCAGCCCATAATTCCGTGTCTTCGGAAATAAATTCGAAGACCTGCGGGAAGTCTGCGAGTACTGCAAGCTCTTTATCTGATTTTGCCCCCTGCATAAGTTCGGCAAGGATGATCCCGGTGCAGCAGACCTGTTCTTCGTCGATCAGCCGCGTCACCAAGCTGAAGCAGGGCTCATGCCTGCGGAAGAACTCGATCCAGACGGAAGTATCGACGAGAACCTTAGCCAAGGCGGTGGTCTCCATGTCTCAGTTCATCAGCCTCCGCTATGAACTCCATCTTTCCGGCCATGGCCTTTATACGTGCTGCCTTGCGCAGGCGTATCTCATCCCTGACAGCGGTAACGACAGCTTCAGTCTTGGTCTTGGCGTCTACCAACGACATGAGTTCGGTTAAAAGGTCCTGCGGGAGGGTAACTGTTGCACGTGCCATAAGAGTCTCCTTCATTTCACACACATAATTATACCTATTATGTGCTCAAAGCCAACACAAAAAATCAGTGATTATTCATGGTGGTTTGACACTCACCGTTTTTCATTGGCTTTGTTTTCGGCGATTTCCATCCTGGCGACGCTTGCCAGGGGAAAGATCATGACTCCCCTGCCCTTCTGGTACAAGGCGCAGTGAGTGGCGGAGGTTTGGATGAGGTGGCCAGTGTAGGTGTCGAAGCCTTTGGATGGGTTGGTGATGAGGAGGGTGGCGCGGGAGGAGAAAGGTTTGGTGCTGGGTTTGCCGGAAATAATCTCCTTGTGAACCTGGCGAGCGAGTTCGTCGCCCCGCTCGCCTGCCCATAAATATGTCACAGCCATAATGGGGACTGAGAAGATCAAAGCTGAAATTGCCATGAGAAAAAACCACAACCTAGTAACAAACCTGTCGATACCATCACTTATATGCACATGTTCAACAACCTTTGGTTGTAACCAATCAGCTACATTTTTGATGGCCAGTTCCAACTTTCGTTGTATGACTCGAAGGCAGCACAGCATTGCTAAAAACATAAGCCCTACAGCAATAAAGAACACAATGGTCACATAGTCGAGCAGCACTTTAAAAAACACCAAAATATAGGCCATAATACCGCCTATAACAGATTGTTCCTTAGACAATGAGAACATGTCCGCAGGCAATCCCCAGTATAAGTTATAAGCCCCATAGTAGATGCGCCCGTAATACGAAGCAACTGCAGTTATAAGTGCAATAGCTAGCGCCGCAATGGAAGCATACTCCTTCCAGTCTCGCTTGGTTGATTGCGGGGTTGCAGCAGTATTTTCAGGATTTGGGATCTGTTCCATTTAAACCTTCCTAAAGCCGCCATTCACGGCGGTGTTCTGCAAGATATTCCTGTGCCGGCCACAGATCGTTATCTTTCGGCCCGATAATACCACGTCCGGTGAGCGTCAGCAGGAATCCAGGCGCATTCGGCTGCGCGGAAATATGGCGGGAGGTAATGACTTCATAGCATTCCGACACCCCCATCATCCCGTTGTCAAAAGCCCAGTGGCAAAGCCTGCACAGTGCCATACTGTTGCGGATGTCGTCATTTTTACTTTTGCTCCAGGGAACTATGTGCGCCGCCTCGACCACCGTGTATTGCTCCGGCGTTATGATCCTGACACCGCACAGGGCGCAACGGTGGTCATAGGTGGTAACGACCAGCCGACGGAAGCCTTGATCTCGGGCAATGGAGCGGTAGTTATCTGCCTCGACGATCTCCTTTACCAGTGGCAGATGGGATTTCTCTTCCAAAATTCGGCTGTAGTCGTAGGCTTCGCGGTTGATGATGGATTGGTCCCGTAGTTGAGCCTGCGCTTCTGGTGAAAAGCAGGAAAGAAGCAGCGCTTCCCGCAGTGCCTCTCTCCCCTCCCAGGTCTGCATTACCTGGAAAAGATTTTCATCCAGCTTTGCGCCGAGGGCGTATTTGCGGAGATAGCTGACGGAGGAGGTGTTGTTGATGATGGCGGGGGTGATTGTCTTGTCCGGCAGGGGGACCAGTTCCCAGAATGGTTCACGATCCAGGCGGGAGAAGGGAAAGGCAATGCTGCTGGTTTGGCCAAGGGGAACAACGCGCCGCCAGTAGAGGTTGAACAGTTCGTTGAGCTCGATCAAATCGCCAGTGACGTCGATGAACGGGGATGTAATGACACCGCGATGCACCAGGTCCAGCACCGCCAGCAGCAAGATCGGCTTGTGCGGGGCCTTGCGCTTGCTGACCTCGGTCCAGATCCCGCCGGGGGCGCGGGAGAGGGAGGAGAAGATTTTGAGGGAGGTGGTGAGATCGATCATATTCCGTAATGTAGAAATCTTGTGTCAACTCTCTTGTAAAAGATTATTTTTTGCCAGCAGGCGCCTAAAGTTACCCCAAATTATTGCCCTTACTTCATCTGGAGACACATCCCAAACACTCGATAAATACTTCTCGACATCAATCACGTCCCAGGGTCGGATAGAAAACTTGCCGTTTTTCACATACGGGCCGTCTGACTCAGTTAGAATGCGATCCCTTGGTATTTTTTCAATTATTTTGACGCCATTTTCAGACCGTATCATAGCAGGATTAACGGAAAAATAATGACCTTGCACTATTGTCTCATTAAGTAATAAAGGAGTTCCCGTAAACCAGTGAAAAATAGCAGCCGAAATATTGAACTCTGTCAAAATATCCAGCACTTCAGACTCCGCGCCCCTTGAGTGTACAGAAGTTACTTTATTTTCACCTGACAATTTTTTTGCGATAAAACGAAAAGTTTCAGTTTGTATTTCACGAGTTTTTTTCCCTTCTCTTGAAAAATCCAAACCTACCTCGCCAACAAATGACGTAAGCGAAAGATGTTGTTCAAATAGCTTTAGTTCTTGCACATGCTGAATGGCTGCAAGTGGATGAAGACCCATTGCAAGGCGTATCATCTTGAAGCCTCGAACATGAGGTAATCCTGCCAAAAAATGACTGGGTAAATTAGTCATAGCAATTGTGAAAACGCTTTTTCGTTCAGCATCTTTTGCTATTTTTATCGGAGTCTTGTATCGATCTATATGACAATGTGCATCTAGCATATATTATCCCTGCTTACAAACCAGCTAATCGCTTGATCTCGGTTGTCGCCTTGTCTCTGAGTAGGTTTCTAATTTCGCTCATCGCTCTTTGAACCATCATTGAATATGCAGGCAGTTTCGTAGCATCCAAGCTACCATTGGTCATTAACAATGATGAAATTTCAGATAAAGAGGCATTGTTTTTCAAAAATGCTAAGCAAGCACGAAGGTCATTTGGCTTAATACCATTCGCATTGATATTCACATCGCCAGTACAAAAGTTATCTCCATATAATTCATTATCTAACCCAATCGTATGCAGAGCAGCTCTGCGATAGATACATGGCATGCAGCGCCCACAAGATTTGGCGTCGCGATTTGTGAAATATCTTCTGTGCCCCCTTTTTGCACATGAGACAGATAATCGCGCTAATTCGTTAAGAAGTTGCGGATTCAGACATTGACTTACAGCCTCACCCTTTGTTTTTTCCTCCAACGGGTTTGATATGGCATTCAAGACACCCAACCCAGTTAAGATTCTCCTAAGTTTTACAAGATAATACGGATGGGCAGTCCGCGTACTACAAGAGCCTCTGCGTGATGGGCTTAGAGGGACATTTAAAGCGATCGTACCGTTTTCCGGTATGAGCATAGGCACGTCACGCCCAAGAGCGGAGGCAACATAAACGCCGAGTGCAATAAATACTAGAGATCGGCTTCTTAAAGTGATCTCAGACTTACGCTCCAGATCGTTCCTGTGTCCGATGCGTACTTGAATCAAATCAAAACGATCTGGATATGCTCGTTGAATTCTTGGCAACAATTGTTCTTGGTCGGATTTTGGCCCCTTCATCTGTTCATCATAATGACCAACTGCTACTAAAGAACCGTCTGTATTCTCACTTAGCCAATCTATAGCGCCTATTAATGAGTCAAGCCCACCTGAAAACAAACAGACTGCGTTAGCGGTTGGTTGCAAAGCTAAAGCTTGTTGAACTGGTTCAATAGGTGTCCCTGTTTGAGCATAATAATTAACGTCCCATACATCACCAGTTAAGAATGAAAGGCAGCTATCCAGTTCTGATTTGCCCAATCTCCAGGCTTCAACATCAGAAACTGGTAGCATTAGCGAATAGTTCCGAGTCCATGAGTCATCTGCTGTTTTTCGAAGCAACTTCTTGTCCATCGAATAGACGACTGCTGCAAGTAGTAAAAAGTCTATAGCTCGCGAATTTGTCTGCGTGAGCGATGCCAGATTTGAAAAAGTTACATCAAGTTGACATAAACAACTACCGTCATCTTTTAACAATCTTACAGGCTTAAAGCCAGAAGCGTTAGGGCGTCCGTTATATTGAATTTCAGCTCTTATATTCATTCCGCCCCTCCAAGTATTTCTAATGTAGTTTCCATTATGTCCGTAATCATCGACGTTCCATCAGGGCCGTTCCAATCAATATTTGTTAGATCACGTTCCGCTGTACGATTAGTAAACGTTGAATTTATAACATCTCCGATTACTTCAAGGAATGAATGTGCCTTTGCCTCACCAACTCTCTGAACAAGGCGCTCAAAAAAAACTCGACAGAATAATTCATGCAGATAAAAGCCGAAAAATTCTTCCAGCAATGGCTCTAATCTATCCACCTGTTGGATTAGAATCTCCTCAAGCCTCTCTGGTGTGTCCGCTTCAGCAAAATACCTCTCTTGCAGCTTGGACAGAGCCATTCTAGCATCGACATCTTCGATGGTACTGGAGTCACCACCCAAACGATCGAGAAGTGCATTTAGAACTTCTTGAACCGGCTTACCAATTAGATCCGTCCAGCCAAATCTACCTAAAGAATCTGATAACCCATGCGTGCCAACAGCGGAAATAAATGAAGCTAATCGCCCTGCAATATTTCTCGCAGCCCCTCCTGTGGCAATAGCACCACCGCCCGCTCTACCTCTGGCACGACCTGATAACACACGTGACCCACCATTATGATCGATAAAACTGCTTATTAATTTCTTCGACTTAAAGGAAGAGATGGTATCCTCTTTTGCTAGTCTAGTTACTTGACCTTTGATATCAGTCCAAGAAGGTGGTGCGCTATAACTTTGCGAAGTTCCCATAAATCAACGCTCCTTAGGTTTAATAGCTCTTTGAACTGCTCGACCAACTGGCGTCGTTGATCTAGATAGGTGCTCTATGGCTGGCTTTAAAATCTCCGTGAATCTTGGTTTAGCATTAGAAACGGTGATGATATCCATTCCTACAGCAGGATTAACTTTATCTAAAGGACACTGTAGCAAGCAACTCGCCATAACCTCAGCAGCTTGATCAATGTCCGCTTCAATCAAGAATCGTATTGCATCAAATCCTATCTTTTCGCCAGGTTGTCTCAATATTTGTTGGCTAATCAGAGTCAATAGATTGGCTATCTCATCAGGGTCGAGCGTCTGTGCTGTTTTCATTGCCGCATTTCTTTTGGGAGCTAGACCAGAAACAAGATCATCCAATACCCTTCTAACAACAGGAGAGACCATGGCAACACCAGAAAAAGTAGTTTCAAGTCGATCACGCGCCACCCAAAAATAATCGCGTAAATCGACATCACGAAGCCGTGGCTCGGTAACGACCCACCTACGGACAGCTGCCGTTGCCCATTTGGAGTCTTTCTTTACTGCATCTGTACTATCGAGGGTTGCCGCAGCACCCAAAATTGCTTCTTCAAGCTCTGCAAGTTCTTTTGGATAACCGTTTTGCTGTGATTGCCAAGAATATACTTGAGCAAAAAGTTCTGGGTGGACATACTCCAATATCATTAGCTTCACAAGCACTGAGTCCTTTATGTTCTCCAATCTGGCTACGTAAGCTAATTGTTTACGCAACATCAAAGCATTTAGGAACCGCTTGACTTGTCTCGGATTTCCTTTCAACCCATCTGCAATTAGAGGAGCAATACTTGCAGAAAATGCAAGAGCATTTGAAAAATCTGATTCTAGCTCCGGAATGCCTAAAGCAGTTCGCGCATCAAAATAACCAAAACTTGAATATCTATTTGTTGATCTTTTTTCGTTGCAGGCCTTTATGCAAATATTAAATTGCTCTGCTTCCAAATGCTTTTGACAGAACAATAAGGTCATATAGGTTTCTATTTCAGTTGAAGATAGTCTTGGTAACGAATATGGTACTTGTACAAGTTTTTCAAGGTAATCTTTTACCAATCTTTGAGTATCTTCATTCTTAATATTGTCGGTTGAAAATTCTGCATATCTATTGCGAATTGCATGTTCGACTATGCGAGGATCAGCTCCAATAACAAATGCAGTTTGCTCAACACTCAAGAAGAGTTTTACTGCTTCAAGATTATCAATGATCCGCTCTGGCGTACATCTATCCAGATCATCAACAAGAACTACTAGACTTGAAATGCCTCCGTCTGAAAGCATTTTTTTGAACTTTTTCCTAAAAGTCCTAATATCTAGTGTTTTCTTATCTGTGGATTTCTCCTTCAAGAGACCTTTAGTGTCTGGCTTCTCTTTTTCTTCCTCCTCATCATCACAAGATTCAGGTTTTGACGAATCAGTAAGACTGGACAATCCGCTACTCAATGCTATTGCTGCTGGAACAGCAGTCAATCCTCCTGATGCAGCAGCTGCAGCTGCTGGAAGTGCAATATATTTAAGACCAAAACGAACCATTCTCATAAGGTCCACTTTTTCTAAAAGAGAAATCGCAGCATCTCTAATTTTTGGACCAAATCGTTTGTGTTCAGCCAGTTCTTTAATTACAGCCGTGAGTAATGCAGATTTTGCATCGTCATACCCCTCGAACAACCAAGTGTTGACGTAAACCACTGCCGTTGTTTCACATTGTTTTCGCTCAGGAGAGCCCTCTGGCCAGTTTTCTGGTTCAAGGTCCCATTCCAACATCTTCATTATACTGGTCTTGCCGCCCCCCCAGTCACCAAATACGCCTATTGTTGTTGGCAACATAGCTGGATTCGTTATCACTGTGCGCACAAGATCAGAGTGAACTTTAAACCCGAGCAGATCATTTTTCGTTTCATTATCCGGCCACATATTCAACTCCTAATTCAGTAAATTAAAGCTAAACAGTTTGATTACTCCGGCCAGCTACAACCTTAGTTTCACTACCCACCACGCCGATTATCCTGAGGAAAACTAGGGACACTCCCCCTATTTATATAATTAGCTTGGTGGATTCAAATTGCAAGTGCACCACGTGAATTTTGAAAGAAGACTTCGTGTGGTGTCTGGTAGTTAAGGCATTTTCTGGGTCGATGATTCACCTTTTCAACTATGAAATGCAGTTCTTCTTCAGTAACTGCGTGAAAGTCGGTACCTTTAGGAAAGTAGAACCGTAAGAGGCCGTTGGTGTTTTCGTTGGTTCCTCGCTGCCAGGCTGCATAGGGATCAGCGAAGTACACTTTCAGCCCTGTTTTTGCTTCCAGCTCTTTGAACT
>NZ_JAKZFT010000014.1 GCF_022808985.1 Geotalea sp. SG265
AGCAGATCTTACGGTTATTACAGCTGAATTTGTTCGAGCGACGCGACCTCGAAAGCCTATTCAACCCCCCGAAAATAGAGGCTTCGCCGCAACTGGTGTTGCTTTAGAAACTATGGGACAGCAGTGAGTGGGGATGAATTCGCAAGGAGTGAGAAACACCGACACATGCACTCAAAAGTTTTTACTCTTCCACCTTCAGAATATTCCGCCAAATGCTCTTTGACAATCTATCTCAAAATCTCGAATTGAGCTTCCGGTAACGTACACCGCAGTGTTGCGGAAACCAACCAGTGCATTCAGGACACATTTAATGGACGACATTCAGACCGCTGCCTGTATTAGTGCACATACGCACCCATCGTCGTTAAACAAAAAGCCTTTAAACCTAGCCCCTCATCGCTAACGCCTAACGCTCTATATTCTCAAGATACCAGCGGTAGGTATTCTTCAGCCCGTCTTCAAGACTCACCTTATGCCGCCAGCCAAGACTGTGCATCCGGGACACATCCTGAAGCTTCCGAGGCGTGCCATCTGGCTTTGACTGATCAAAACGCAGGTTACCTGAAAACCCCACGACATTACCAACGGTTTCCGCAAGCTCCCGAATGGTAACATCCTGCCCCGTACCTAGATTCACAAAGCACGGTTTCGGATAGCTTAACAGTTCTGGTTTGATCAGGTCGTCAGGCTGCTCCATGAGAAAAAGACACCCCGCTGCCATATCATCCACATAGAGCAGTTCCCTGCGCGGTGTACCGGTGCCCCATACCACAACTTCAGCAGCATTTTGCACCTTGGCCTCATGAAAGCGACGAATCAGAGCGGGCAGAACGTGGCTATTTTCAGGATGGAAATTATCGCCAGGTCCATATAAGTTGGTCGGCATGACGGCAATGAATTTTGTACCATATTGGCGGTTGTATGATTCACACATCTTGATGCCGGCGATCTTAGCCAGTGCGTAAGGCTCGTTGGTCGGCTCCAGCAGGCCGGTTAGCAAGTGTTCTTCCTTCATGGGTTGTGGCGCAAGCTTGGGATAAATACAGGATGAACCGAGAAAGAGCAAGCGCTTGACGCCATGCAGGTATGACTGGTGAATCACATTGTTCTGGATCATCAGATTCAGATAGATGAACTCGGCCGGGTAGGTGTTGTTGGCATGTATGCCGCCCACCTTGGCTGCAGCCAGGAAAACGTAATCTGGCTTCTCTTTCTGGAAAAAATCAGACACGGCCTGTTGGTTGGTGAGATCAAGCTCCTTGATTTCGGGCAGTAGCAAATTGGCATATCCACCAGCGCGCAGCTGCCTGACCAGAGCAGAACCAACCAAGCCGTTTGAGCCGGCAACGAATATTTTCGAATTCTTGTCCATTAAAGACAAACTCCAATTGTTTATATATTTTTGCTCTTAGCTACACTGCAGCAATTAGGTTTCCAGTGAAACTGGCAGTTCATAACCATACATTTTCAGCAGTGCATGACGTTGCGCAATTTTGAGATCTTCAGCGACCATCTCGGCGCACAATTCCTGCACAGCTATTTCCGGCACCCATCCAAGCTTCTCCTTGGCCTTAGTAGGATCGCCCAAAAGTGTCTCAACCTCCGCTGGTCTGAAATAGCGAGGATCAACGCGAACAATTATATCTCCGGGCTTAAGTGCAGGAGCCTTGTCTCCTTCAACCCGTTCCACTATCCCATGTTCATCAACCCCTGCCCCTTCGAAGCGAAGGGTAATACCCAGTTCTGCCGCAGCCCAGTGAATAAATTGCCTGACACTGTACTGAACGCCAGTGGCAATAACAAAATCTTCAGGTTTTTCCTGCTGCAGCATCATCCACTGCATTCTGACATAGTCTTTGGCATGTCCCCAGTCGCGTAACGAATCCATATTCCCCATATACAGACATTCATCAAGTCCTTGGGCTATATTGGAAAGTCCACGGGTGATCTTTCGGGTAACAAATGTTTCACCCCGACGTGGCGATTCGTGATTGAAAAGAATACCGTTGCATGCATACATACCGTATGCCTCGCGGTAGTTGACCGTGATCCAGTAGGCATACAGTTTCGCTACGGCATAAGGGGACCTGGGGTAGAACGGTGTGGTCTCTTTCTGCGGGATCTCCTGTACCAGGCCATAGAGCTCAGACGTGGATGCCTGATAAAAACGGGTCTTCTTCTCCAGGCCCAGCAGTCGGATACTCTCCAGAAGCCGAAGAGTTCCTGTCCCGTCAACATCAGCAGTATACTCAGGCGATTCGAAGCTGACAGCAACATGGGATTGAGCACCCAGATTGTACACCTCATCCGGCTGAACTTCCTGCAGGATACGGGTAAGGTTGCATGAATCGGTCAGGTCGCCGTAGTGAAGCCTGAAGTGGGCATTCTGAATATGAGGGTCCTGGTAAATATGATCGACGCGCTGGGTATTGAACAACGAGGCCCGGCGCTTGATGCCATGTACTTCGTACCCTTTTTCAAGAAGAAACTCTGCAAGATAGGAACCGTCTTGACCGGTGATGCCGGTAATAAGTGCTCTTTTCATAGTTTCCCGCATTCCAATTAATTTGCATCTTCTTAAAACGCTAGTGTTGTTACCATATTACGACCTCAAAGGCAACTCAATACTGGGTTCATTGTTAATAATTAATGGCATTTGCGAATCTTCTCGATAATGTTGGTTGTGGATTTGCCATCGACAAAGGTCACCAATTCGACCCTGCCGCCATAGGATTCCACCACCTCCTTGCCTACCACCCTTTCCGGCGTGTAATCCCCACCCTTGACCAGCACCAGGGGTTGCAGGGTCTCGATGAGCCTTAAGGGCGTATCTTCACCGAAGATCACCACGTAATCGACGCAATCCAGGGCTGCCAAGATATGGGCACGCTCGTCCTGACCGATTAACGGCCTGGTCTCCCCCTTCAGTCCACGGACGGACGCATCGCTATTGAGGCCGACGATGAGCAGATCGCCGAAAGTCCGAGACTTCTGCAGATATTTCACATGCCCCACATGGAGAAGGTCGAAACAGCCGTTGGTGAAAACCACCCGCTTGCCCTTTGCCTTCTCTTCGGCAATGATCGTAGCCAGCACATCCAGGTTCTTGATCTTTGCATCACTGTCCGGATGACCATGACCGATCTCGGCAATGATCTCCGCCGGCGCAACCGTCGAGGTGCCCAGTTTGCCCACGGCAATCCCGGCAGCCACATTGGCGATCCCCGCCGCCTCGGCCATGGAAAGGCCGCAGGCAAGCCCCAGGCTCAGAACCGACAGCACCGTGTCGCCAGCACCGGTCACATCGAAAACTTCGCGAGCCACGGTGGGGATGTGGGTAGGCGCCGCATTCTGCAGAAAGAGGGACATGCCCTGTTCACTGCGGGTGATGAGCAGAGCATCCAGGTCAAGGCTGGAGAGGAGCTTGTCCCCCGCCTTGAGCAGTGTCGCTTCATCGGTGATAGCCATATGGGAAGCCGCTTCCGCCTCCTTGCGGTTGGGGGTGAGGATGGTGGCGCCGCGGTACTTGGCATAGTCGATTCCCTTCGGATCGACCACCACCGGGATGCCGAGACGCCTGCCGGCGGATGTGATCGCCGCAAGTACCTTGCCGGTCAGGACCCCCTTGAGGTAATCGGAGACGAGGATGACGTGGAAGCGGGAAGCCTCGGAGGCAATGAAAGCCAGCAACTTCTCCTCGAACTCCGGCGAGATCGCATCTTTTGATTCCCGGTCGATTCGGACGATCTGCTGATTGGCGGCGATCACCCTGGTTTTTTTGCTGGTCCTGCGCAGGGGGTCCTCGAAGACGCCGGAAATGTCCACTCCCTTGCCGGTGAACGCATGGCGTAGATGGGTGCCGTTCTCGTCACCGCCGATGACGCTGCAGACCGCGACCTGGCAGCCCAGCGCCACCAGGTTGTTGACCACGTTGCCGGCGCCACCGAGACGCAGGTCTTCCCGCGTCACATCCACCACCTGTACCGGCGCCTCGGGCGAAATCCGTTCCGCTTTCCCCCACAGGTACTCGTCCAGCATCAAATCGCCGATAACCAGGGCGTTGACCTCCCTGGCGCGGGTAAAGAGTGATTCCAGGTCTTTTCTTTCCATGTTTTTCCCTCCGGGAAAAGGTTCTATGTTCTATATTCTATGTTCTATATTCTATGTTCTATATTCTATGTTCTATGTTCTGGGTTCCAGGTAATACTTCAGCCTTTTCTGTCGGAGGTTTTCAGGAAACGGATGAATCCATTGATCAAATTAGTGATTGTGGTACATCGAAAAACTATTGCCTTGAAGGCATCCCCGTCAAAATAGCCTATATCCAAAGCTGCGTAGGCTTGGCTTTTCACCTCGGAAGCCGAGCCCCGAGCAATAACCAGAAATTGAATGAACTCTCGGTTGCTGGCCCTGTCGAATCCCTCAGCGATATTCGACATCACCGAAATTGCTGCTCGTTGCATCTGATCTTTAAAACCAAAGTCATTACAAGCAGAGAGGCAACTATATATCTCTCTCACCAGGATTCGCGCTTCCTTCCACGACTCAATATCCTCAAATCGCTCAATTTTCACCCAGCCCTCGCTTCACAACCTAGAACATAGAACCTAGAACGTAGAACCGATTCTATCGAGTATTCCCGCCGCCAGGAGCGGAATCATTATCTCGTGATGGCCGGTGATGGTGTAGCCTCGGCTTTTCCCCGAAGTAGGGCGTTTGACCACGTTCTGCAGCGGGCGGTAGTGCTGCTGCATGTCGAAATTGGCCGTGGTGAAGTGATCAACGTGGTGCCCCAGGTTCTGGGCAATGGAAAGGGCCTTGAGAAAGACCTCGGGAAGCAGGACGGCGCTTCCCACGTTGAGGTAGACCCCACCATCACCCAGCTCCGAAACCACGGAAGTGAATATCCTGAAATCGGTGTAAGAGGCCTGGCCGATAATCGCGCCATCGGCGGTGGGATGCTGGTGGATGATGTCCGTCCCCAGGGCAACGTGGACAGTTACCGGAACATCACGCTCGGCGCAAACCGCAAGCAGGCTATGTTCTCGGTAGGGATTGTTATTGCCGATGATGAAGCGGCCGACCGCCTCCCCATAGCCCAAACCTTTGGCCACTCCTTCCTTCAGTGCCCAGTTGATGTCCCGGCCGGTCTCTTCGGCCATGCCAAAGGTGCCGCAGTGGAGTACCGCCCCCACGTCCTCGCTGGTCTCGCCGATGAGGGAAATTTCATAGTCATGGATGGACCCGGCGCCGTTCAGGGCAAACGCGGTAACGACATCGGCTTCAACCAGGCTCTTCAATACCGGCTGCAGGCCGCATTTTATCACATGGGCGCCCATGGCCATGACCACAGGTTTTCCCTTGGCCCGCGCGGCGACAACGGCATCTATCACCCCCATAAGTGCCTGGGAGCCCAGCTGTGGCGGCAACGCCGCCAATAGGTCGGCAACCGACATGCCGGCAGTGATGGGGGAGGCAAAGTCGTGCCCGATGCTGACTTTGTTCTGCCGTTCAGCAATGGGATAGGTCTTGACGCCGGAAAGATCCATGGGGTTGTATTTCATGGGGTAACCTTTCTTTAAAAGCCGTAAGGCCTTTACCACGAATGACACGAATCAACACGAATGGAGAACTTTAAAATCTAACGTTTTTTGTTTTAAACCTAAGATTCAGGCCCTTTGTCTTTATTCGTGACATTCGTGCTATTCGTGGTTAAACAAAGCCTTTAAAGCTTTCAGCACTTCTATAATTCGCTCTGCTGCCAGTCCGTCGCCATAGGGGTTGTGGGCCATGCTCATGGTGCGGTAGGCAGTGGCATCATCGAGCAGCAATTGCGTCTCAGCGATGATCTTTCCCTTGTCGGTACCCACCAGTTTCACCGTCCCGGCAGTGACTGCCTCGGGACGCTCAGTGGTGTCCCGCATGACCAAAACCGGCTTACCCAGGGATGGTGCCTCCTCCTGCACCCCGCCCGAATCGGTGATTATGAGATGGGAACGATTCATGAGATAGACGAAAGGAAGGTAATCCACCGGTTGGATAAGGTGGATATTGGTGAGGCTGCTGTTGCCCAGGATGCGTTTGACCGGCTCCTGGACATTGGGATTCAGGTGAACGGGATAGAGGATCTCCACATCAGGGTTAGTCCGGGCGATTTCCGCCAGAGCCTCGCATATGTGCTCGAAGCCCTCGCCGAAGTTTTCCCGCCGGTGCCCGGTGACGAGAATGAGGCGCTTGCCGGGATCGAGGAAGGAAAATTCCCCCCTGAACCGTTCCGTCAGTGCCGGATCGCTCTCAATACGTCTCGATACGGCAAGCAGGGCATCGACCACCGTATTGCCGGTGACATGAATATCCCGGTCGGCAACCCCTTCGTTGAGCAGGTTCTGCCGGGACGCCCCGGTCGGGGCAAAGTGCAGATCGGCAACGGCACCGGCGACGCGGCGGTTGATCTCTTCTGGGAAGGGGGCGAATTTGTTGTGGGTTCTCAGCCCCGCCTCCACATGCCCCACCTTGGTCCGGCAATAGAAGGAGGCAATCGATGCTGCCATGGTCGTCGTCGTGTCCCCATGGACGAGCACAACGTCCGGGCGTTCCTGCTCCAGCACCGGCTTCAGCCCCTGCATGACATTGCAGGTAATGTCGAAGAGGTCCTGCCCCGGTTTCATGATGTTCAGGTCATGGTCCGGGCGGATGGCAAAGAGCTCCAGCACCTGATCCAGCATCTGCCGGTGCTGGGCCGTCACACAGACAACGCTTTTGAAGGATTCTGGGTGTTTCTCCAGTTCCTTGACCACCGGGGCCATCTTAATGGCCTCGGGGCGGGTACCGAATACAGTCATGACCTTCAACATGGTCACCTCGCATTTCGTCGTAATGGCTGAACAAGGATGCTGCTATTAGCTCACTTCAGGATCTTCTCTACCCCCTGGACCACCGCCTCCATCGTGATGCTCTGCCGGCATTCCCGGTCCCGATCGCATTTGGTGCGGAAACACCGGGAACATTGCATGGGCGACTGGATAATCACGTGATTGTCACCCCTCGGGCCGCTCCGTTTGCCGTCGGAGGCGCGGTAGAAGGAAACCGTCGCCGTCCCCACCGCCGCTGCCAGGTGCACCGGTCCCGTATCCCCGCCGACCACCAGATCCACCTTCTTCAACAGGGCCGTCAATCCCTTCAGGCTGTAGCGGTCCGTCACCCGCGCGCCGGTGCCGATGGCCGCGGCAATTTCCATCACCACCTGGTGTTCCTTGTCGCTACCCCATGAGAGGAGCACTGACGAGTCGGGAAAGCGGGCAATGAGCTCCCTGCCCAGGTCGATCCAGCTTTCCTCGCTCCAGAACTTAGTTTGCCAGGTGGTGCCGTAGTGGAAAAGAAAAACCAGCCCGTCCCCCAAGGTGGAAAGCAGCGCCTCGGCAGCGGCATCATCTTCGGGTGCGGTGTAAATATCGGAGACGAGCTTCATCTCCCGATAGTCGCGACCGAACGGAACGCTCACCAAGCGCAGATATTGATCGGTAATATGGGAATCGTACGAACGCAGCGGGATGCGGCGGGTGGTAAAGACCATGTTCAGCCGCTCCTGGAGAGCTTCAGCATCGAAGCCGATACGGCTTTCCACGCCGGTCAGCCAGCCATAGACGCCGCTCTTGATGTTCCCCTGGATGTCAAAAACGATCTGGTAGTCCCGCTCCTGCAGGGCGCGCTTCAGGGCACCGGCCTCGGCCAGGGTGGCGGAGGAAAAAGGACTTTTCCGCCAAGCCTTGCTGCGGGCTACCTGGACCTTTGCGATCAGCGGGTTTCCCGCCACCACATCAAGAAAGGGCTCCTCCACCAGCCAGTCGATCTCGATGCCCGGACAGACCTGGTGCAGGTAATCCAATACCGGCAGGGCATGGATGATGTCTCCCATGGCGCTCATCTTGACGATCAGGACCCGCACGGTCAGTTACCTTCCGCCAGCATGGCGGCAACCGCGTCAAAGACCTCAGCCACCGTAATCTTCTCCATGCATCGTAAAAAATCTTTGTTGGTGCAACGCCTGCTTCGACAGGGAACGCAATCGACACCGCCGGCTTGAACAACACGGTGACCAGGGCCAATCGGCCCGGTCCTGGCTGGATCGGCTGCACCGAACAGGGCAACGACCCTCGTTCCCACAGCGGTAGCCATATGCATGGGACCCGTATCGCCGCTGACGAGAATGGCACATTTCCTTAAAACTGCCCCAAGTTGCAACAGATCCGTCTGCCCAGTCAAAACGAGCGGTTTGCTCCGGCACATTCCGGCAATCTCATCCGCAAGCGGCCTGTCCTCTTTGCCACCGACAATAACTACTTTAGCAGATAGTTGCTCCGCAAGCCTGTCGGCAAGCAGAGCAAATTTTTCTACTCCCCAGCGGTTCACCGGGTGGCTGGCCCCGGGGTTGAGGGCAATGACTGTCTTGCCGGTAAAACCACTTAAGCTAAACGGCTCTTGTGCATATTTCTCGCTCTCGTCCCCGAGGAAAAGCTCCAGCCGTTGTTCCACCCCAGCAGCATCGATACCCAACGGTACCAGGGGTTCTAGATGGTTCGTGACCGCATGCACTATTCTGCCCCTAGCCTTGTTATAGACCAACACCTGGCAGGGGAAAGTCGCCGAGGCAAGAAACCATGCCTTCAGGTTGCTCCGCTGGTAATTGAGGACCATATCGTAATGGCTGCTTCGTAGACGTTGCCACAACCTGAACAGAGCAGACAGGGAACGGTGTTCTCCCCTTCTGTCAAAGACGATGGTCTCATGAATCAGTGGATTATGTCGGAACAGTTCTGTGGAAGCCCTGTTACCGACAAGCACAGAAATTAACGCTTCAGGAAAATTCATTTTTAACGCCCTGAAAACAGGGGTCATCTGCAAAAGATCACCCATTGCGCCTGGTTTTATAATGAGGATATTGATTGGCTTATGCATAAGGAATTGGCTGTTGTTCTAAAATATAATTGGCAAAGCGAATTTAAATTTTATAGCAGGTTAGTTAGCAGGCACAATGCAGAGAAGCGCCCCCTGAGATTATCGACAGTTTTTAAATTTGACATGCAGTCCTTTTACAAAAACCTTGAATATAATTCGTTGATACACTTTCAGATAAAGTGGAGAAGCAAGCAAAGCCTTCCAGGCATGTGAGAACGCACTTTTTACATCCCCTCCATCAACGAAGACCACTGCCGTTTCATATTCCAGCATTGTTATTTTTTTTCTTATTATTTTGTCAAATCTATATCCAAGATGCCGGTTTATGGTTTCTGCTGCAAATATACTTTTTTGTAAAGTATCGCGTTTTTTGCTCTGGGACCAGATACCGCCGCTGTGAACTCGATAGGATGCAAGTGATTCATCAATGTAAGCAAAATGTCCGTGCTCCGCATTCAGGACATGCAACGGCCAGTCTCCCATTGCCATATCGAAATACCATTCCGGAAATTGCTCGATCAGACCGTTTCGGCACAACGTAGAGCAGGTTGGAATGAAGAAATCGGAAACTATATCTCTCAGAGTGAAAAACGGTCTCAATCTTTTCTTATGAAACAGATGGGCTGGTTTATTGTCGTGCTCATAAATGACTGTGACATTATGGAAGGAAGCAGCACAGTCGGGATGAGCGTCCAGGAAATCTACCTGCTTTTGCAGTTTTAACGGCGAAGTCCAAAGGTCGTCTCCTTCGAGTATGGCAATGTATTCACCACGGCAGTCTCTATATGTGCCGACGAAATTCCTTATCATTCCATGGTTTTTTTCCGGCAGCAGTAGGCGAATTTTATCAGGAAAGTTTTGTTGGTATTCAATGAGGATTTTTCGAGTGTCATCAGTTGAGCAGTCCTCACCAATGACAATTTCATAGTCAAAATCCACCTGCTGCATTAAGACGCTATCCAACGCCTGAGCGATGAACTGCTCGTGATTATAGGTAATCATCAAAACACTTACTTTCATCGCCTATCCCTGCAAATTCAGCTTGTTTCTAATCCCTGCTCCATGGTTGACCGCAATCCGAATAATCCCGCAGATGTTGCCGACATCATTAAGACTCACGGCTGTTCCTGTTGGTAAAGACATGACACGACTCGCTAATTGCTCAGTATTGGCAAGCAACAGTCTGGCATGAGGAAAATGCGAACGGTATGGTTCCATTTGGTGACAACCGGGATAGAAATAACGACGGGCCAAGACATTCTCCGCATGCAAAATGCTGACTAGCTGGTCACGATTAATCTTGGTGACAGTCTCATCAATCTCAAGAATAATGTATTGATAGTTGCATTTTTCTGTTTCGCTATAGTGCATTAGTTTAATACCTGGAATGTCAGCCAACTCCTGCCGATAATGCTGATAATTCCGTCGATTTACATCAATAAAGCCATCCAACCCCTCTAAAGAAGAAAGTCCCATTGCCGCAGAAACCTCAGTCATCTTGCCGTTTGTCCCTATGTAATCAACATTATCATAGCCGGCAAACCCGAAGTTCTTCATCAACCGAATCTTTGCAGCCAATTCATCATTGTCAGTAGTAACAGCCCCACCCTCAAACGTATTAAAGAACTTCGTTGCGTGGAAGCTGAAAACCTCGGCATCCCCGAAACTGCCAATCATCCGTCCTTGGTGCGAGCAGGAGAAAGCGTGGGCCGCATCGAACAGGAGCTTCAGCCGCCTCCGCTTTGCAATCTCCGCTAGGGCTTCAATGGAGCAGGGCCTTCCCCAGACGTGTACCCCGATGATGCCAGTGGTGCGGGGAGTGATAAGCTCTTCGACCCGTCGAGGGTCGAGGTTATGAGTTTCCGGGTCAATATCGCAGAAAACCGGTGTTATCTGCTGCCACTGGAGCGAATGGGGTGTGGCGACAAAGGTAAACGAAGGCACGATAACCTCCCCTGTCAACCCGAGTCCCCGGATGACTATTTCCAGAGCTACGGTGGCATTGCACATGGCTATGCAGTGCTTTACACCGATAAAATCTGCAAGCTTGCGCTCGAACTCCTGCACATATTGACCGTTATTGGTAAACCAGCGCCGGTCAAATATGTCGTTCATCCGCTCCATGAAGCTGGCACGGTTTCCTATGTTCGGGCGGCCAACAAAGAGTTTCTCGTCGAAAAGGGGATTGCCTGTGAAAATCGCCAAGTCGCTGATACAGTTTTTGTTATCCATTTGTTCATAACCTCTTAATCACTTTTGCGGGCACGCCATAAGCAAGCATACCATCGGGAATATCAGTCACAACGACCGCCCCGGCACCAATCATAACACCCGCTCCGATCCGAACCCCATCAACTACGGTAGCCCCTATGCCAACCCAAGTCGCCTTCCCGACAGAGACCCTACCAGCCAGGTGAACACCTGGACAAATGTGAACTCCCTCTCCAATGATACATTCGTGGTCCACACTGGCACACGTGTTAACAATTACATTATCTCCAATCACTGCCCTTGGGTTCACTACCGCACCGGCGGCAATTACAGTCCCCGGTCCGACTGTAACGCCTTCAGCCACTGTAGCTCTTGGATGGATTGCAGTAGCGAGGGAGAATCCCTGCTCGAGAGACCACTTTGCTAGCTTGAGCCGGGCTTCGCAATTGCCAAATCCCAAAATGATATGATCGATGCCTCTGCGCCTAAGGTCTTCCAGACAATTTCGTCCCTCAAAGACAGGAAGACCGCTCATACGATTATTAATCGGGTTGGGATTGATATCATCAAGAAAACCGATTAATTCGTAATCGCCACTCTGTTTAATGATATCAGCAACCACCATCGCATGGCCGGAAGCCCCCCAAACAATCAGTTTTGGCTTCATACCAGCTCCCCTTGTTGTTAGAGTTTTAGGTGCAATTTTTTCAAACACACCGTTTTTAAAATCTTCCAAATCGGACTTAGTATTTTGTACACTGGTACCAACGCCAGAAATTTCCAGGGAGGGCAGTGATGCGAAATTTTCGCCAGCGCCGTCCCCCTGCTTATCATTTTGTTTTTGTAAGCTTTCCATATCCTGTATTGCTGATTGTAGAGTAGAAATTTCCTCGGCATACGCCCCAGCGTCACATATGGCTTGGCCCCGTATTCATCCAACAGATCAAGCATTTCATCAACATGGACCAGATTCCGCACATTTTCCTTTGTCTGCTGGTCCGCGTGGACCCTGAATGAGGCGAGAGGGTCCCCGATAAATGAAAATTCACCCTGCTCAAGCAGATGAAACCACATCTCCAGATCAACAAGTTGACTATACCTGGCGTCAAAAAATCTAAAGGCATCCTTCTTTCTGAACATTACGACTGAAGGTTCGCCAATCAGGTTTTTCTGAGTAAGGAGACAGTTGTAGATTATTTCGGTACCTTTTTTAATCACGCCGTCCGGGAATGAAGAAGCTACCTTGATGATATTGGAATCAACATCAATAATGTTCCTTGCACATGCCACAAGAGAGGCTGATCTCTCCGAATCCAAAATTGCCACCATTCGGCTCAATGCTTCTTTGGAAGCCAGAATATCGTCACCGAACAGGAACTTGACGTATTCTCCTCTCGCTTTTTCCAGACAAGCATTCCAGTTGGTAACCATTCCCTTGTTAGTATTGTTAAAACAAGCGACAATCCTGTCATCAAGGCTTGCATAATGACTTATGACTTCTTGGCTTGCGTCGGTTGAGCAGTCATCATCTATCAGCAACTCGAAGTCTGTAAAGGTTTGCTGCAAAATAGATTCAATAGCTTCCGGTAAAAATTTAGCATTTTGATATACCGGCATGCAGACGGTGACCCGCGGGCTGGTCATGAAGGATGCCTTTCAGTCCGATGCAGTATTTCCCCATCACTCATACTCAGGTTATCGATCACGCTTTTGCGATATGACTTGGCCAGCTTTATCTGGCGTAAAGCCCCAAAGAAAGCCGCATAGTAAGGAATGTCAAACCAGAGGAAACTTATCGCCAAGCGCAATAAAGTGTGCATTGCATTCTGGGCTATAAAACGTGGGTCTGTCAAATTGATCCAGTGAAACAGAAAGCGGTTGCGGAAGTAGATAGTGCGTTTAAGCCTTTTCTTTACTTTGCCAATAGTGGCGCTTGAGTAATGATAAGCCGTAGTTTTCGGTTCATATATGCTTTTCCAGCCCCGCTTCCATGCACGATAGGAGATGTCCACATCTTCGAACAGGTAGGGTGTAAATATATGCGAGAATCCGCCTAAAGCGCTGAATTTTGCAAGATCATAGACGACGCATGCGCCAACGGCGTAAAGGTTCTCCCTTGCCCCTGAATTTTCTTTTATATTGGCAAATCCCCCCTTCAGGAAACCTTTGCCATACATGCCGAAAACTATGCCCTGGTTCCTCCCCTCACGTTCTGCTAAAATATTCGGTGTGACCGCAAATGTGTCAGGGTCTTCAAAATGACAGAAAAGGGGTTCAATCAAACCAGCCTCAACCTTGACATCATTATTCAGACACAACGCAAGTGAATACTTTGCTGCAGCCATGCCAGCATTGCAGGTACCAGCGAAACCCATATTTTGGGCATTGATGATAAGTCTGATCTGAGGATAATTCTTATTCAAAAATTGAACGCTTTTATCCGAACTGCAATCATCAACAACGATAATCTCGGAGTCCCCCCCCCAAAGTCCCAATGCCTCGACAATGGATGGCAGGTTCTGGCGCAACAAGTCCTCACCGTTGTATGTGGGAATTACGACACTTAACCCCACGCTTAAACCTGATAACTCTTCTTCACCAGCAAGATTTTGGTCATACGCCATTCTTAGCTCCAGTTGTACATTGTTGCTTCATAATCCCTTCCTCTTGGGGCTGAAGTTGCCCAAGGAGCGACTTCAAAGGGCAAAACCGTCAGAGCGAATTCACCGGTCATGATTTTCTGGGACAAGGCAACGTTGTCCGTTTTCAAGCTCGTACAGCCGAAAATATTTGTAAAATGTGCCGAATCCCCCCATGGCGGCAATAGCTGCGCCATGGACCCCATCCAAGAACCCGAGACGGATGACATAGCGCAAAAATAGCATATGGATAGGGCGCAAAAAATCAAACCAGAGGGGGCGGCGACCGCGATCATGCATATCTACAGCCGAAAGTTCTGCATAACGCATAGTACGCTGGGCATATGTCTTCAAATCTAAATCCTGGCAATGCAGGATGTCCTGGGAGATGCGGCGCACCGCTCCGCGGGGCTGGAAATGTTCGTGAACTCTGGATGTGGTCCACGAACCTCGCCCCTTATGGTAGAGACGCACCTTGTAATCGGGATATAATGACGAATGACGGATCCATTTTCCCCAAAAGCGGGTAAGCCGTCGGAACGCAAAGGCGTCGTAGCAGGTAAAGTCTTTAGAATTTAACGCAAGGATAGCCTGCTGCAATGCCGGCGAAATACGCTCATCGGCATCAAGTTCCAGCACCCACTCGTTGCGGGTCGCCTCCATGGCAAACCGCTTTTGGGCACTGAAGCTGGCAAATGAATTACTGATCACCCGGCACCCCAAGTCGGCGCATCGTTCTGGAGTACCGTCGTCACTGAAATCATCTACCACCACAACTTCATCTACAAAACTGAGCGAAGCAATACAGTCGTCAATGGAGTGGCGTTCGTTTTTGGTGATAACAAATGCCGAAATGGGCAATTTCTGAACAGGAGCATTCACTGGCGACCACCTTTTTCTACTAGAATCTGCTGGCAGGTCGATTCGACTTCGTCCACCGTGATAGCCTCGATGCAAACAGGCTTCCCATGCACAGATGGGCTACACTCGGTGAAAAATTTTTGTTTGCAGGGGCTGCAGGGCAACCGATGGTGCAGAATCCGACAGTCTTGTCCACATGGACCGAATTTAACCGGCGATTGCGGGCCGAAAACAGCCACCAGAGGGACCCCAAGGGCCGCCCCCAGGTGCATGATGCCACTGTCGTTGCAGACCAGAAGGCAGCACCGGACAAGGATCGCCATGGTCTGGCGGAGGGTAGTGCTGCCGACCACCATCACAGGCTCGGGAGAGATGCTTTCCTTGAGGACTTGTGCCTGCTCCACATCCCGGCCGCCGCCGAAGAGGACGATTCGTGCATGGGATAACTGCTGCAGCCGGTTGGCCGTCTCGATGAAGTTATCCTGATGCCACCCCCGGACCGGGTTGGCGGCAAAGGGATGGATCGCAATAAGCAAGTCTCCGGCACCAATGCCATGCTCTGCCAAGTAGCGGTCGGCGAAATCCTGCTCCTCTGGCGAAATCCACGCCTCCAGATGATCGTCGCTGACCTTCACCCCATCAGCCCGCAATACATCAAGGAAGTTCTGCACCTCGTGGCGGTCATGCCGGTACGGTACCGGTTTCGTGAGCAAAAAGCTTCGGCCTTCAGTGCTGAAACCGATCCGTTCCCTGGCGCCGCTCAGAAGCGCCATGACGGCACTGGTGAAGGATCGCTTCAACACATAAACCTTGTCGAAGCGCTTTGCCCGCAGGTCCCGCATAAATCGCCATTTGGCCGCCAGACTGCGGTGAGTCCCGCTGCTGTCAGCATGGATCGTCACCGGGTCCCAATAAATCAGTTCATCCACATAGGGTATGCCTTTCACCACTTCCGATGAGCCGGGCGCCACCATCCAGGCAATATAAGCTTCGGGCTCGGCACGGCGCAGGTTGCGCAGAAAGGGGACCGTAAGAATGGTGTCACCGATGAAGCGGTAGCGCATCACCAGTATATTTTTTCGCTGTTTGCTGGTTATTGTCATCTCCACCACCGCCGCCAACTGACGACGAAAAGGTGCATTTTTCCACATCTTGCGGGGAATTGCAAGGCTCGGTGGATGGTTTCAGCCATCCAGCTTTTCCGCTTCATCCACCAGCATCACCGGAATGCCGTCACGAACGGGGTACCTGAGGCGGCAGGCTTCGCAGACCAGGCCGGAGCCGTCATCTGTAACAGCAAGCACCCCCTTGCAGGCTGGGCAAGCGAGAATAGCGAGCAGGTCCTGGGAAAGGGTCATCGGCTTTACCTCCTGAAAAGTGCGTCCAGCCGGGCATCGATCATACCGGGATCGGAAAAGCGCAGCTCCAACGGGGCCACATGAACTGTGCCCAGCCGGGAAGCATGGGGGTGAAGTTTAACGGCATCCTTCTCGGTGGTGATAAGATATTCGGAGCGGGATGCGGTCATGAGCCGGCAAAGGGCGGCAATTTCATCCTCCCCGTAATCCGAGTGATCGGGAAAGGCCAGTGTAGCCACCGGATGGACCCCAGACTTTTCCAGGGAATCAAAAAAGGAAGCTGGGTCGGCGATGCCGGCAAAAGCGAGTCCCCGTTTTCCGCTCAGGTCACTGGACGGGACCACCGGTCCGCCACTCAATGGAACATAGCCGGAAAGCTCATGGCTGGCGCGGCAGACCGGTTTGTCCGTCATGAACGGGAGCGACACCTGGCGGTTATCCTTGCACCTGGTAAGCAATATCAGGTCGGCGCGCCCCATGGCAGATGGTGGCTCCCGCATAAGCCCTGCAGGAAAGGTCCTGCCATTGGCCAGCGGCCGCTCGCAATCCATCAGCAGGATGTTCAGGTCCCGATGCAGGGCCATGTGCTGAAAACCATCGTCGAGAATGAAGACGTCGGGATTGCAGCGCTCCTGGGCCAGGAGCCCAGCCCGGTGCCGGTCCGCACCAACGATGACGATCAGTCCGGGAATAGAGCGGGCCAGGAGCAGAGGTTCGTCGCCAGCCTCCTCAGGTGTTGCGTGGATATTCTGCCCATCGGAAACCATATGAATGGCACCGGCAAGGTTGCCGCCGTATCCGCGGGAAAGGACCGCGACCAGCTTCCCCTGCGCCATGAACCGCCGTGCCAGCCACGCAACGGTCGGCGTCTTGCCGGTGCCTCCGGCAACGAGATTGCCGACGGCTATGACCGGCTTGTCCAGTCGTCGCACCGGCAACAGCCCTAAAGAGTAGGCAAAAGCTCGCAGGCGCATAACCAGGGCATAAATATACGAGCAGCCGATGAGAAGCACAAGCAGGCATCGATCCGCAGTGCCTTTTCTCTTACCCTCCACTAGCTCCTTGTAATAACGTTCCATATCAGCCATAAAAATTTGTTCTATGTTCTATGTTCTATATTCTGGGTTCGATGTTCGAGGTTTTAACCTCACTCCTCACTCCTCACTCCTCACCAATCACAGATCTCTTCAATGACCGCACAATGCAGTTCCGCAGACCCGCTGTTTTCCGCTATAAGCCTGGCTCCATACATTCCCACCTGCCGCCGCCGCTCACTATCCTTCAATAGGTCCTGCAGCTGCACGGCCAGTTCGCCACCGTCCGCCACCTGGATGCCCGCACCACCGGCCAATACCAGCGAGGATATTTCCCTGAAGTTGTCCATGTGGGGGCCGAAGATGGCCGGCACGCTGAGGGCGGCAGGCTCGAGAAGGTTGTGCCCCCCCGTCGGCACCAGGCTCCCACCCACTAAAACCACATCCGATACGGCATAGAGATTGAGCAGTTCGCCGACCGTGTCCACTAGCAGTGTTTCGCCGACGGCAAGTTTTCCCGGCACCTCTGCCAAAGTGGAGCGAAGGCGATAGGAAATTCCAGCAGCAGCCAAAAGTTCTGCCACCTGTCTGGCACGTTCCGGATGGCGGGGCACCAGCACCATCACTACGACGATTCCCGCTTTGAGGGCAGCCTGATAAGCCGAAATTACCAGCTGCTCCTCCCCTTCATGGGTACTGCCGGCGGTAAAGATAAGGCAGTTGCCGGGCAGGCCGTAGCGACTCTTCAGCTCCTCGCACTCCGCCAAAGAACGAATCGGCACGGCAATATCGTACTTCAGGTTGCGGGTCACCTGCACCTGGTCGGGCCGGGCGCCGATGGCTTCGATGCGGCGGGCGTCCTCGCCGCTTTGCACGCAGATCGCGCTCAGCTGCCGCAAGACAGGGCCGAAGAACCAGGAAAGTTTGAGATAGCGGCGGAAGGAGCGGTCGGAAATGCGCCCGTTGACCAGCACCACCGGGATGCCGAGGGCCCGCGCTTTGCGGATGAAATTGGGCCAGATTTCCGTCTCCATGATAAGCACCAGGGTGGGGTTGACCGCCTCCAGTGCCCGCGCCACGGCAAATGGGTAATCGAAGGGAAAATAGATGCAGAGATCGACGCCTGCCATCTTTCGCGCCACCTCGCGCCCGGTCTCCGTAACGTTCGAGATAACGATCTTCTTTTCAGGGTAGTGACGGCGGAGTGCCTTTACCAGCGGCACGGCAGCGATGGTTTCCCCTACGGAAACAGCGTGGAGCCAGATCACATCGCTCCCCCGAAGCGTCTCCAGTTCAGTGGCGGAGATAAAGCCGAAACGTTCGGCAAAGGCGGTTCTCCTGCCACGGGAAAGGGACCGGTAAAGATGGTAGGAGACGACAAAGGGGATGGAAATGACGGCAATTAGGTTGTACAGCAGATGTATCATGAATGCCTCGGGCAGAGGGGGTACGCGCCTCCCGTCAACTCTGGGGCGCCCTCTTCCAGCGATTGTGGATCCAGTACCACTGGTCGGGATACCTGACGATGTAATCCTCCAAGGGAGCAAAAACACGCGCCATGTCGACACTGTCCGTGTCCTGCCGTTCCTCCAGGCCAAGCTGCACCTCTGGAAAGAACTGTACCACGTGGGTTTCACCCTCCCGATGGCCAAAAACAGGGATCAAAGGCACGCCAGTCTTCCGGGCAAGTACCACCGGCAGTCTTGTTGCCCAGCAATTGCGTCCCAGGAACTCGACCAGAATGCCGTCTTCGGGAATGACCGCCTGATCGACGAGGACACCGACGATGTTGTTTTTCCGGAACTCGCCGATCATTGCTCTCAGAGCACCCTGCTTATAGATGACCCGGTTCCCGTAGCCGCTGCGGATCTTTTCCAGGACCCTGTTCAGGTAGGCATTGTCCTGGCGCCGGGCAACAACGGATATTTCCCGATGGCGGGCACCGAAGGATAAGGCCATCAGATCCCAGTTGCCGCAATGGGCGGTGATAAAGGCCACTCCTTTCCCCTTGGCCAAAGCCATCTCGTAGTGTTCAAGCCCTTCGAACCGCACTGTGTCGATCATTCTGCCGCCACGGCCGTGGTAGATCCTGCAGTCCTCCACCAGGCATCTGCCCAGATTCTCGAAAACCCGCCTGGCGATAGTCTCAGGCGTGCCGTGCACAGGATCCCATCCCGGCTGTCCTTGGAGAAAGGGCAAAGAAGCGCGGATGTTGTCGATGGCAATCTTCCTGCGGCGTTTGAGCAGAAGAAAGAACAGGCGTCCGGTCATGCCCCCCAACCAAAGACCGACCCGGTAAGGAATCAGCGACACGGCAAAGGAAAAAACCAGGAAAGCCGCCGTCTCCAACCGCCACCGTAATTTTTTGACTACACCTGGCTTACCCTTCACTCATCACCCTTTTGTGAGTCCTGGAACTGCATGTCATGCAGTCGTGCGTAAATCCCCCCATGGGCCAGCAGCGTCTCGTGGTTGCCGGTTTCCACGATCTCCCCTTTTTCCAGCACAGCAATCTTGTCCGCATGGAGAATGGTGGAAAGACGGTGGGCGATGACAAAGGTGGTACGGTTGGCCATGAGGTTGTTGAGGGCCTTCTGCACCATCTGCTCGCTCTCCGTATCCAGGGCGCTGGTGGCCTCGTCGAGGATGAGGATGGGGGCGTCCTTGAGGATAGCGCGGGCAATACAGATCCGCTGCCTTTGCCCCCCGGACAGCCTGACCCCACGATCGCCGATGCCGGTCTCGTAGCCCATGGGCATGGTCATGATGAAATCATGGGCAAAGGCAGCCCTGGCTGCGGCCTCCACCTGCGCGTCTGTGGCCTCAGGCATCCCGTAACGGATGTTGTTGGCCAGGGTGTCGTTGAAGAGGATCGTCTCCTGGTCCACCAGGGCGATCTGTTTGAGGACGCTCTTTAACTTGAATTGACGGATGTCCTTGCCATCCATGAGGACAGCCCCTTCATTGGGTTCGTAAAAGCGAGAGATAAGGGAAACGAGGGTCGTCTTTCCCCCGCCGGACGGGCCGACCAGGGCGACCACCTCGCCCCGCCGCGCCTCCAGATTCACATTGCGCAGCACATATTCGTCGTTGTAGCGGAAAGAAACATCCTGCAGCGTCACGTTGCCGCCAACTCGCTCCAGTTCCGCCGCATCGGGGCGATCCACAATCTCCGGCTTTTCATCGATGATCTCGAAAACACGCTCTGCGGCTCCCATGGAGCGCTGCATGGCGTTGTAGGAATTGATGAGCCGTTTGATCGGCGTGTAGACCAGCACCATGCCCGTGACGAAGGAGAAGAACTCGGAGGCGCTCATTCTTCCGTGCATGACGTCATTGCCGCCGATCCAGATCACTGCAGCAACACCGAAAGAGGTAATGATCTCCATGATCGGGGCGGACAGGGCTTCATACTTGATATTCTTGCGGGTGAAAAAATAAAAATCACGATTTCTATCGAAAAATTTGGCGATTTCCCGTTCTTCCAGGCCGAAGGCTTTGACCACCTTGATGCCGGAAAAGGTCTCCTGGAGAATACTTGCGATCTCCCCCATTTTCTCCTGGCCGTGCTTGGCCAGCCGCTTGATGCGCCGGCCGATCTTCTGGGCCGGGTAGACAGTCAGGGGGATAACGACGAAGGTGATGAGGGCCAGTTTCCAGTTGCGGTAAAAAATGACCGCCAACAGGGAAACTGCAGAGAAGCCGTCACGGAACAGACCGGTGATGATATTGCCCACCGCTTCCTGCATCATGCTGACGTCGTTGAGCACCCGCGACATCAAAGCACCCGCAGGGTTCCGGTTGAAAAACCCCAGGCTGAGCCCCATGTTGCGTTTGTAGATCTCGTTGCGCACGTCCTGCACCGCCAGTTGCCCTGCCGTGCGCATGAAGTAATCGTTCGTATAGCGGCAGACACCCCGCAGGAGGAACAGGAAGATGATGCCGAAAGGGAGCAGGGTGAAAATGAACATGTCCTTCCCGGCGAAAATCTTCTTCAGGATAGGTTCCACCAGGTAGGCGAAGGCGCCGTCCATGGATCCGACCCCGATCGAGGCCGCAGCGGCGAGAAATATCCGCCACCAGTAAGGGCGGCTGTAAGCGATGATGCGCGTGAACATTGCTATGATTCTTCCGTTTCTTGTTTAATCAGGTCCAGTGCCAGTTGAGCCACCCGCTGCAAAGCCCCGCCGTTGCCGAGCTTTGCCGGAATGGCTGCAAGACCTTGGCGGATCCGGGCGGCATATTCATGGTCTTCCATTATGGCGGCAATCTCCGCCGCAACCGTCTCCGGCTCGGCGTCGTGCTGGATCAGTTCCTTCACCACCCGCTCGCCGGCGACGATGTTGCAGATTCCTATATGGTCAACCTTGATCAGACGCTTACCCACCGCATAGGTGAAGGGGGATACCTTGTAGATGATTGCCATGGGTATCCCGAGGATGGCAATTTCCATGGTCACCGTCCCCGAAACGGTAATGATGGCATCACAGACCTGGATCACGTCGTGGGTGGCATTGGTCGCGACGGCGATGTCCAGACCGGAAGCATCAATGGCAGGCTGGATCTCCTCCCTCTTCAAGCTAGAAGCAAGGGGAAGGGCGAATTGCGCGTCGGGGAAACGATCCTTGAGGAGTTTGGCAGCATCGAGAACCACCGGAAAAAGATTCTTTATTTCACTGCGGCGGCTGCCCGGAAATAGACCGATGACCCTCCGGTCTTCCGCCAGGCCGAAACGGGCCATGGCCTCGGCCCTGGTCATTTTGGGCCGGACCATGTCCAGCAGCGGATGGCCGACAAAGGTGACCGGTACCCGCTCCCGTTCGTAGTAGGGCACTTCGAATGGGAACAATACCGCCATGTGATCCACGACCCGGCCGATCTTCTTGACCCGCCCTGCTCGCCACGCCCAGACCTGGGGACTGATGAAATACAGCACCCTTACCCCAGCCTTTTTAGCGACTTTGGCCAGGCGCAGGTTGAAGTCCGGGTAATCGATAAGAATGAGGAGCTGCGGCGGATCGTGGCGCAGGATGTTTTTCAGGGTGGTGAAGGCCCTGGCAATGACCGGGAAATGGGCGACCACCTCCACCAAGCCGACGACCGCCATGTCGTTTGCATCGACAACGGTCTCCACGCCGGCAGCGCGCATGCCCGGCCCACCCATGCCGATAAAGCGCGCCTGGGGGTTAAGGGCCTGGATCTCCCGGGCCACCATGGCACCGTACATGTCGCCGGAAGCCTCGCCTGCAGAGATCATGATTTTTATGGGGTTTTCGGGCACTGATTCACCATTTTGAAAACTGCCGTTAAAACTGGTGAAGGCGACGATAACAACCGTCACCTTCAGAAAGACATGAGCCGGGAAATATCACAGGATCAGCGGCAGATACCCCGCTGGGCCGATTCGATGAATTGGATGAAATGATCGATTTCAGGGGATGGAGAGACTTCCGCTTTGATCTTGTCGATGGCGTCCTTCAGCTTCAGATCGGAGAGGGCCAGTATCTTGTAAGCCTTTTTCAGGGCAGAGACGACCTCTTCGCTGACGTTGTGGCGCTTCAGCCCCACCAGGTTAAGGCCGCGAAGTCTGGCGTCCCGACGGTCACCGGTGGCAATGGTATAAGGTGGAATGTCCGTGCCGACCAGGGTGCCGCCGCCGATCATGGCATGGGCGCCGATCCGGGTAAACTGGTGAATGGCGGTCAATCCCCCGAGGATGGCATAATCCTCCACGGTGACGTGGCCAGCCAGGGTAGCCGCATTGGCCATTACCACCCCGTTCTGTACATGGCAATCATGGGCCACATGGGAATAGGCCATAAAGAGGTTGCCGCTGCCCACCGTCGTCTCGCCGTCACCGGTTACCGTCCCCAGGTGCAGGGTGGCAAATTCGCGGATGATGTTGCGGTCGCCGATCTTCAGATAGGTTTCTTCTCCCTTGTATTTGAGATCCTGGGGTACGGCACCGACGGAAGCCAGATGGAAAATCTGGTTATATTCACCGATGGTGGTCCAGCCGTCGATAACGGCATGGGCGCCGATCTTGGTCCCGCGGCCGATCTTCACATGCTCGCCGATGATGGCATAGGGACCGACCTCCACGTCGGCGGCAAGCTCTGCCCCCGGATGTATTACTGCAGTCGAATGTATCATACTGATCTCCGGCGGTTAGTTTGATTTTTCGGCAAAGGTGGCTTTCAGTTCAGCTTCAGTGGCCAGCACATCGCCGACAAAGGCCTTTCCGGCAACACTCCAGATACCGCGGCGATGGAAGATGGTTTCAATCTCGATCCGCAGCTGGTCTCCTGGAAATACCGGTTTTCTGAACTTGGCGCTGTCGATGGACATGAAATAGCTGACCTTCTTCCTGGTCTCCTCGTCTGAGGCAAGATAGGCCATGATCCCGGCTACCTGTGCCATGGCTTCCACAATGAGCACGCCCGGCATGACCGGATGGCCCGGGAAATGCCCCTGGAAAAAGGGTTCGTTGATCGTCACGTTCTTCAGCCCGACTATGCGCTTGGCCGGTTCCATCTCCACAATCCTGTCCACGAGGAGAAAGGGGTAGCGATGGGGCAATATCTTCATGATTTCATTGATATCCATCATAACAGGCTCCTTACAATACAATTAACAGGTTGATATGGCTATTTGCCTTCAGCCGCCTTCAGCTTTTCTTCCAGCTCCATGACCCTTTTTTCCAACGAGGCCAGTGTTCTCCGGTATTCGGGCAGTTTGGGAAAAACCCCCGATGCCTTCAGCCAGTCCCGGTGGGCAAAGGCCGGTATGCCGCTGACGATCTGATTGGCGGGAATATTGCCCGGCACCCCGGATTTGGCGCCGACCATAACGTTGTCGCCGATCTGGATATGGCCTGCAACACCCACCTGTCCCCCCATGGTCACATGATTGCCCACCTTGGTGCTGCCGGAAATGCCCACCTGGGAGACGATCATGCAGTTTTCGCCGATGACGCAGTTGTGGGCGATCTGCACCAGGTTGTCGATCTTCGTGCCCCGCTTGACAATGGTCGCTTCCAGCGCGGCCCGGTCAATGACCGTGTTGGAGCCGATTTCCACATCGTCCTCCAGAATAACGATGCCGATCTGGGGAATTTTATACCACTCCTTGCCGTCGGGTGCATAGCCGAAGCCGTCAGTACCGATTACCGTACCGCTGTGGACCGTGACCCGACTGCCGATCCGGCACCGTTCACGAATGACTACGTTGGCATGGAGCGTCACGTCGTCGCCCAGCTCGACCCCCGGATAAAGCACAACGCCGGGATGGAGGGTCACGCGGTTACCCATCTTTACCCCATCGGCAACATGGGCACCGGAATGGATGGAGATATTCTCACCCATGACGACCCCCTTGCCGATGATGGCCCCATCCATGACACCGAGCGGTTTCGGAGGGGTTACATAAAACAGGGTAAGCAGTTTGGCAAAGGCCAGATACGGATTGGCGACTTCAACCACATTCCTGCCATGTCCGGGTGCCCCCGGGGGCAGGATGACCGCCGTAGCCTTCGTCGTTGCCACCTTCTGCGCATATTTGGGATTAGCCAGAAAGGTGATCTGCCCTTCCCCGGCATCATCCAGGGTGCCGAGGCCGGAAACAACGGCCTGCTCGTCGCCGATTACCCGTCCGCCTAGGTATTCGGCCACTTCCTTCAGTGTCTTGCCCACGTCGTCACCTTCATGGTGAGGAGCGAGGAGTGAGGTCCTCACCCGTTACTCCTCACGACCTTATTTTTTCTTGCTTTCGTTGAAGAGTTTCAGAATCTGGTCGGTCAGATCAGCCTTATCTTCAAGGTAAATCATGGTCTCGTTCCTGACGAAAATGACGGTATAGCCGTTCCTGCGGGCGAAGTCCTGGGTCACCTTGACGATCTCGTCAACGATACGGTTGGTCAGTTCGTCGTTTTTGGACTGCAGGTCGTCCTGGGCATCCTTGAGGAAGCGTTGGTACTCCTTGAGGCGCTGCTGGTAGTCACGCTCCTTGCTGCTGCGGGCAGACTCCGAAAGAAGGACGCTCTGCTTTTCCAGGTCGGCCTTCAGTTTTTTCAGTTCCTCGTCCTTGGCGTTCTTCTCCGCCTCATACTTGTTGGCCTTCTGGGCGAGCAGCTCCTTTGCATCCTTACCCGAGTTGGAGAGGAGGAGCACCTTCTGCACATCCACCGATCCGATTTTAGCACTGTCGGCAGCAAAAACGACCGAAGCCATGCCAAGGGAGAAGAGAAAGACTGTTGCAAGAATAATGGCTTTTTTCATCTGTTTCTCCTTAAGAAAGGTTAGAAAAAGCTACCTATGGAAAATTCCAGCTTGCCGCTGGCACTGTCGATACCGGTGCGGGGATTGATCGGGATGCCGTATTCAAGACGGAGGGGCCCGATGGGCGAGAACCAGCGGATGCCGGCGCCGTAACTGGTCTGGAAGCGGCTGCCCAAATCGCCGAGGCCGGCATAGGAATTGCCCGCATCGAAGAAGACAACCCCTTTCAGCCCCACATCCTTCAAGAGGGGAAACTGGTATTCGGCATTGAAGAAAAGTTCCGTGTCCCCTCCCAGGTAGACCTTTCCGTTGGTGGTCTCGACGATTTTGAAGGGGCTGACGGTCCTGCTGCTGTAGCCGCGCAGGGTATTGATCCCTCCCAGGTAGAACTTTTCGTCGATGGGAACCTCTTTGCCCACACTCTGGATATAGCCGAAGGTGCCGCGCAGGGAAAAGACCGTGCCCAGGCCCACCGGATAGTAGAGGGCGTTCTCGCTGATATAGCGGGCGAAGCGGTTGGTGCCGCCCAATCCGGCGAATTCAACAGAGACGGTATTCATCATCCCCCGGGAAGGATCCAGGCGGTAATCGGTGGTATTGCTGGTGAGACTTGCCGTTATGGAACTGGTGGTGCCGGTGGTCTCGGTGGTGACGGAACCATTCTTGATACTTTCCAGCAGAGAAGCAGATTCGTTATAGATATCCTTCTGCTCATATTTATATATCCAGAAGGTGCTCAGGGTATCGCTCAGGAGATAGCCCGCCTTGATGTCACCGCCGGTAACCCGCCGGGAAAAGTCCGTATAGTCGCGCTCGGTGCGATAAATGTCCGCCCCCACGGTCCACTTGGTGTCGAGGAAATAGGGGTCGGTCAATCCCACGTTGTAGGTCTGGGACTTTGCCCCCAATGAAGCGGACAGTGTCGCCTTTAGTCCGAGCCCAAGGAAGTTCGCCTGCTGCACGGACCCCTGGCCGATGATCCCGTCGAGAGAGCTGTAGCCCGCGCCGATGCTGAAAGTGCCGGTTGCTTTTTCCTTCACGTCCACATTCAGGTCAAGCTTGTTGTCGGCGCTTCCCTTGGCCGTGACCAGATTGGCCTCCTCGAAGAAGCCCAGGTTCATCAGGTTCTGCTTGCTCCGCTTCAGAGGGGTCGCTCCATATAGATCCCCTTCGGCAAGTTTCAGCTCCCGCCGAATGACCTTGTCGCGGGTCTTGGTGTTGCCGCTGATATTGATGCGGTCGATATGGACCTTTTCTCCCTTTTCCATGTCGAAGGTGATGTCGATGATCCGGGCCTCGGGGTTCACTTTGGTCAGGGGGGTGATGTTGGCAAAGGCATAGCCCTTGTCTGCGTAAAAATCGGTCAGGGTGAAGACATCGGTCCGCAGGGTACTGCGGTTGAAGACCTCGCCGTTTTTGATCTTGATCATCTTGGATAAGGCCTCCTGGGTGTCAAGCATGTCCCCCTTGAAGCCGATGGTCCCCACCTTGTACTGGTCCCCTTCGGTGATGCCGATCAGTACTTCGAGGCCGCTTTTATCCTCCAGAACCCGGACCGTCGGTTCACCGACCTTGACATTGATATACCCATCGTTGAAGTAAAGATCGGCAATGAGGTTGACATCGTTTTTCAGCACCTCTTCCTTGTAGGTGCCGGCGCCGGTCAGCCAGGAAAACATCCATTTCTCGGATGTCTCCATGGCCTTTTTCAGGCGCCTGTCCTTGAACGCCTTGTTCCCCTCGAAGCGGATGGTCTCGATGAGGACTTTTTTCCCTTCGGTTATTTTAAGAACGATCCGCACTTCCGCGGCAGAACGTTTCTCGATGCTGCTGTCTATTTCAGCCAGGTAATACCCTTCATCGGCGTAAAGTTTTTTTACCTTCCTGATGCTCTTGGTCAGATCCTTGGGAGAAAAGATGGTGTTCTGCTTTATTTCAAGGGCTTCCTTGATCTTTTCCAGTGAGAGTTCCTTGTTTCCTTCGATCTTTATCTCGCGCACCACCGGTTTTTCCGTCACCTGGTAGGTGAGGACCGCCCCGGTGTCGGTCTTGTCCAACGTTGCCTGCACATCCTCGAAATAGCCCAGCTTGAAGATAGCGCGCACATCGCTATCCACCTGGTCGGCAAAAAGGGTGTCCCCCTCCTTCAACTTAATGACCTTCTGGATGGCGGCAGATTCGATCCTGCGGTTTCCCTTGATCTGAAGCTTTGCGATCTTCTCCCCATCGGCGAAGGCAGCTCCGGAGAAGATGACCGTCATCGTCACAACGAAAGCAAATATATTGATTATGCGTAGCAAGCTTCCCCCGGATAAAAATCTGTTCACTGGTTGAAGAAATCTGGCACCGATCAGCTCAGTCTGCCATCCACCATGCGGATGGTCCTGGCCATCTTGGCCGCCAGTTTTTCGTTATGGGTGACGATGATCAGGGTCAATCCCCTTTTGGCATGAATATCCATGAGGAGGTCATGGACCTCGTCACTGGTTTTCATATCCAGGTTTCCGGTCGGTTCATCGGCCAGGAGCAGTTTGGGCGAACGAACCAGGGCACGGGCGATGGCCACCCGCTGCTGCTCACCGCCGGAAAGCTCGCCCGGCTTGTGGGTCAAGCGATGGGACAAGCCCACATCCCGCAAAAGCCCGGCAGCTATAGGTTCAGCATCCCTGCGTCTGGTGCCGCCGATTAAAAGCGGCATCATGGCATTCTCCAAAGCGGTGAATTCCGGCAGCAGGTGGTGAAACTGGAAAACGAAGCCTATGGAGAGGTTCCTGAATGCGGCAAGGGCGGCTCCCCCCAGCTTGAAAACCTCCTCACCGTCGAACCTGACCACCCCGGAGGTGGGGGTGTCGATGGTGCCGAGCACGTGCATCAGAGTGCTTTTGCCGGCACCCGAAGCACCCACCAGGGCAATGGTCTCACCTGTGGCCACATCCAGGTCGATGCCCTTCAGCACCTCGACCTTTGACCCGTTGCCGTAAGATTTATAAAGGTCGCGGACCTCCAGTAGGTTACTCATAGCGCAGTGCCTCGGCCGGAGAGAGTCGCGATGCCTGCCACGACGGATAAAGGGTCGCGACGAACGAAATGACGATGGCAGTAACGGAAATGAGGATGACATCCGAAGGAATGACCAGGGACGGAAAGCGGTCGAGATAATAGATGTCCTTGCTGAAGAGCTGGAAACCGGTGACTCTCTGTACCGCGTTGACGATCGGCTCCAGGTTCAGCGCCACGACAAGGCCTCCGAGCACGCCGATAGCCGTACCGAAAATGCCGATAATGAGCCCTTCGAAGACGAAAATGCGCATGACGCTTCTGCTGGTCGCCCCCATGGACTTGAGAATGGCGATATCCCGGGTCTTCTCCATGACCACCATAAAGAGGGTCGAAGCGATGCCGAAGGCGGCCACCAGGACGATCAGGGTCAGGATGATGAACATGACCACCTTTTCCGTCCTCAAGGCAAAGAGAATGTTCTTGTTCATCTGCATCCAGTCACGGGCGAAATAGGGGAAGCCCAGCTCACGGTTGATCCTGCGCGTGATTTCTCCGGTCTTGTAGACATCGGCCACCTTCAGCTGAATGCCGGTGACTGCCGATCCCATACCGAGAAAATCCTGCGCTTCGCCGAGCCCCACGTAGGCCAGGGTCGAATCGTACTCGAACATGCCGGTATTGAAGATGCCAACAAGGCGGAACCGCTTCATCTTCGGCATCATTCCGAATGGAGTGATGTTGCCCATGGGAGAAACCACATTGACGCTGTCCCCCAGGTAGAGGTTGAGGTTCTTCGCCAGTTCCTTGCCGATGACCAGCCCGGGCAGTGGCGGCTCGTTCCCCTTGAGCGGTACCGGCGTCCGGCGGTCAAGATCCGCCAGGGCTCCCTCTACCACCGCCTTATGCAGGTTCGTTACCTGGGCGTCGGTCTTGGTGTCTATCCCGCGCAAAACCACACCGGAGACGTTCTTGCCGGTGGAAAGCATCACCTGGCTGTAGATGAACGGGGTAGCGGCAACCACGCCGGGGAATTTCTTCAACCGCGCCATCAGCTGTGCATGGTCTTCGATCCCCTCGCCGCTTTTCAGGACGACGATATGGGCATTGGTGCCGAGAATCTTCTCTTTCAGGTCTTCCTCGAAGCCGGTCATGACGGCCAGGACGATGATCAGCGCCATCACCCCCAATGCCACGCCGGCAACGGAAATAAGCGTGATCAGCGAAATGAAGGTCGCCTTGCGCTTGGCCTTGAGATAGCGGAGGCCGATGAAGAGTTCAAAAGGCATTTCGGTATATGTCCTTAAAGACGGATGAAAGAATCCATCATCATTTTACTTCTTTTCTCAGCTGGGGAAAGAGGATGACGTCACGGATCGACGGGGCATCGCAGAGGAGCATCACCAGCCGGTCGATGCCGATTCCCTCGCCGGCGGTCGGGGGCATGCCGTATTCGAGGGCGCGGATATAATCCTCATCCATGTAGTGGGCCTCTTCATCCCCCTTGGCCTTGGCCGCCACCTGGAGCAGGAAGCGCTCCTTCTGGTCCACCGGATCGTTCAGCTCGGAAAAGGCATTGGCCATTTCGCGACCGGCACAGAAGAATTCGAAGCGGTCGACAATCTCGGGATCCTGGTCGCTCTTCCGCGACAGGGGCGAAACCTCAGTCGGGTAAGCCGTGATGAAAGTCGGCTGGATCAGTTTCGTTTCCGCAACCTCTTCGAAAATTTCGGTAATCAGTTTGCCGTAGCCGATGTCCTCGGGCAGATCAAGGCCGATTTTCTTTGCATAGGCGTACGCCATGTCACGATCTTCAAGGGATTTGCCATCGATATCGCCGTATTCAAGAATCGCCTCCTTGACCGTGAAACGTTTCCAGGGGCGCTGAAAGCTGATGGGCATTCCCTGATAACTGAAGTCCAGGGTACCGAGGACACTCTGAGCCACGTGACAGAGCAGCTCCTCGGTGTAGTTCATCAGGTCCTCGAAGGTGGCATAGGCCTGGTAGAACTCCATCATCGTAAATTCGGGGTTGTGGCGGACGGAGATACCCTCGTTGCGGAAGTTGCGGTTGATCTCGAAAACCCTGTCCAGCCCGCCGACCACGAGCCTCTTCAGGTAGAGCTCAGGAGCGATGCGGAGAAAGAGCTCCATATCCAGGGCATTGTGATGGGTGACGAAGGGACGCGCCGTAGCGCCGCCGGGAATGGGCTGCATCATGGGGGTTTCCACTTCCAGGAAGTCGTTGTTCACCATGAATTCACGGATCAGGTTGATGATTTTCGACCGCTTGGTGAAGAGTTCACGCACCTCGGGGTTAACGATCAGGTCCACATAGCGCTGGCGATAGCGAGTCTCCACATCGGTCAGGCCATGGAACTTCTCGGGCAGCGGCAAGAGCGACTTGGTCAGAAGCCGGATGCTCTCCACATGGAGGGACAACTCACCTGTTTTAGTACGGAAGGGATAGCCGGAAGCGCCGACGATATCACCGATGTCAAAGGATTCGAACTGCTCGAAGGCATCCTCGCCCACGGAATCCTTTTTCACGTAAAGCTGCATGCGCCCCTTGCGGTCCTGGAGCTGCACGAAAGCGGCCTTGCCGAAGGAACGGCGGGCAATGATTCTCCCTGCCACTATGAAATGCTGCGGATCGGCCTCGATCTCCTGCACAGTGCCATAGGCGGCAATGAGATCGGCCGAGGTATGTTTGGCCTTGAAATCGTTGGGATAGGGATTGATCCCTGCCTCCCACATGCTGTCAACCTTGCGTCTTCTCTGCAATAGCAATTCACTCAATTCTTCAGTTGCCACGTTTCTGCCTTTCATGAAAAAAGCTTTGTTGTCCATTTTCCAAACCGACAAATTAACGTATTTGCTCGCTCTTAGTCAAGGAAAAAGCCGGCGGAACAGTCAGCATAAATGTGCGTCATGTGGGCAAAGAGATGTTGACAGGCACAATAAAGCCCGTGTAAAAATGAGGCCATTAATTATGAGGAGGTTGTAAAGAAAATCCTATGGCAATTGAACCCAATAAAGTCATCTATTCCATGATCGGCGTCAGCAAATTCTACGATAAGAAACCGGTCCTGAAAGATATCTACCTTTCCTATTTCTACGGCGCCAAGATCGGCGTTCTCGGTCTCAACGGCTCGGGAAAGAGCTCGCTGCTCCGCATTCTTGCGGGGGTAGACAAGGATTTCAACGGCAAGGCAGTTCTTTCCGCCGGCTACACGGTAGGCTACCTGGAGCAGGAACCGCAGCTGGACGAGGGAAAGACTGTGCGGGAGATCGTCGAGCAGGGGGTGCAGGAAACGGTGGACTTGCTCAATGAGTTCAACGAGATTACCGCCAAATTTGGCGAGGCCGATGCGGATTTCGACAAGCTCATCGCCCGCCAGGCTGAGGTACAGGAAAAGCTCGACCACCTGGATGCCTGGGATCTGGATGCCCGGCTGGAAATGGCCATGGACGCCCTGCGCTGCCCCGCCGGCGATACGCCGGTAAAGGTACTCTCCGGCGGCGAAAAACGCCGCGTCGCCCTGTGCCGTCTTCTTTTGCAGAAGCCTGACATTCTCCTTTTGGACGAGCCCACCAACCACCTGGATGCGGAATCGGTCGCCTGGCTGGAGCACCACCTGCAGCGCTACGCGGGGACCGTCATCGCCGTCACCCATGACCGCTATTTTCTGGATAACGTGGCGGGGTGGATTCTGGAGCTGGACCGGGGTCAAGGCATCCCCTGGCAGGGGAACTATTCATCCTGGCTGGAGCAGAAGCAACAGCGCCTGGCCCAGGAGGAAAAGGCCGAGACCGAGCGGCAAAAGACCCTGCAGCGGGAGCTGGATTGGATCAGAATGTCGCCCAAGGGGCGCCATGCCAAGGGCAAGGCGCGTATCTCCTCCTACGAGCAGCTTCTGACCCAGGAGAGCGAAAAGCGGGCCAAGGATCTGGAAATCTACATCCCGCCAGGGCCAAGGCTGGGAGATATCGTTGTCGAAGCGGACAACGTCAATAAGGCTTACGGTGACAGGCTGCTCGTCGAGGGTATGACCTTCCGTCTCCCTCCCGGCGGCATCGTCGGCATCATCGGCCCCAACGGCGCCGGCAAGACAACTCTCTTCCGCATGATCACCAACCAGGAGCAGCCGGATAGCGGCAGCATCCGCGTCGGTGAGACTGTGAAGCTCGCCTACGTGGACCAGAGCCGCGACAGCCTTAACCCCGACCAGACAATCTGGGAAGCCATCTCCGACGGGCAGGAGCAGATCCAGCTGGGCAAGCAGCTGATCAATTCCCGCGCCTACGTCTCCCGCTTCAACTTCTCCGGAGCCGATCAGCAGAAAAAGGTCGGGCTGCTCTCCGGCGGTGAACGGAACCGTGTCCATCTGGCCAAGATGCTCAAAGAGGGGGGCAACGTCATCCTCCTGGACGAACCGACCAACGACCTGGATGTGAACACCATGCGGGCACTGGAAGAGGCGCTGGAAAACTTCGCCGGCTGCGCCGTGGTCATCAGCCACGACCGCTGGTTCCTGGACCGCATCGCCACCCACATCCTGGCCTTCGAGGGGGAGAGCAAGATAGTCTGGTTCGAGGGGAACTACTCCGAATACGAGGAAGATCGCCATGCTCGCCTTGGCACGGCAGCCGATCAGCCCCACCGTATCAAGTACCGCCAGCTGACCAGGGCGTGACGAAAAAAGGCCATCGGAAACGGTGGCCTTTTTTTATGGCATGTCAGGATATCATCTAAAGTTTTTCTACCTTATACCCCTTCTTCTTTAGCGCCTCGATTATCCCGTCCGGACCCACCAGATGGCCGACACCGACCAGGATGAACTCGGTCTTCGGCGTTTTGCCATAGGCGTCGATCAGGGGGAGCCAGTTAAGATTTCGATCGGTGATCAGTTTCTTGTAGAGCTTCGGTTGCCGCGATTTGATGTCTGCAACCATCAACTCGTCCAGTTTCTTCACGTCCCCAGTGCGCCATGCATCGGCAAGCGACCCTAACTGCCCCTCCATGGTTTTCATATCACTCAGGGAATGACGAACAAAGTCGTCTTCATTGCCGTCGGCCATGGTAGTGAGAAATTCTATCTGCTCATCGACGATCTCAAGCCCCTCCACAGGCTTCTTGTCCTTCACGGCCTGTCCGTAGAAATACTGGTCCACCCCCTGCTCGGTAGCCCCCTTTTTCTTCAGCTCCAGGACCGTCAGGGTCACCATGACCATCGACGGTTTGAACCGGCTCAACGCCTGCAGCGGTATGCCGTCTGCCTGGCAGAAGGCGCTCAGTTCCCCGTATACCGGGGAGGACAGGTGTTTATCGAGAGTGCTCCCATCGGTATAGAGAGCCTTTGCCAGTAACTTCTGCTGCACTGCAGGCTCCAGTAGTCCGGCGATATCCGTTTCGAAGACCAGCAGATCCGAGGCATTGTAAGCCTTCTCGAATTCGGTGGGCAAAGGATAGTCGGACTCACGCAGGATGTGACAGGTGCCACCTAGGTAAATGGTGGAGCCTCTCTTCTGCGCCTTCCAGACGGATGACTCGGCAAAAGCTCCGGTACAGACAGAGAAGCAAAGGAGTATCCCCAGTATGAGTCTTTTCATCATACCCTCCATGCAAAAAAGCCCGCTGAACCGGTTGCGGTTGAGCGGGCTTGGTACCATCCGTCCCTCAGATAATCTTGTTCAGCGGATACTCCACAATTCCCTCAGCACCAAGCTTCAACAGTGCCGGGACGATAGACCTGACTTCTTTCTCATTCAAGATGCTCTCGATGGAGACCCAGTCGGAGTTGTAGAGGTGGGACACCGTCGGCGCTTTCTGGCTGGGCAGGACCTTGGTGATGGCCTCAACCTGGCTGCCTGGAGCATTCATCTTCAGCCCCACCATTCCCTCGGCTGCCAGGGCCGATTTGAGCAGGGTGGCGATTGTTTCGATCTTGTCACGTTTCCAGGGGTCTTCCCACGACTTGCGGTTGGCGATCATCACCGGCACCGATTCCATGAGGTCGCAGACTATGCGCAGGTTGTTGGCGCGGATGGTGGAGCCGGTCTCCGTCACCTCAACGATGGCGTCGCAGAGGCCGTCCACCACCTTGGCTTCCGTTGCCCCCCAGGAAAATTCCACCGTCACCGGAATATTTCTTTCCGCAAAGTAGCGCTTGGTAAACCCGACCAGTTCCGTGGAGATGGTTGCTCCGGCCAAATCTTCCGGCTTCTGCACCTTGGAATCCTGGGCCACCACCAGTACCCAGCGCACCGGGCGGCGGGAGACCTTGGAATAAACCATCTCACAAACTTCCACCACGTCCGAGTCGTTCTCCCGGACCCAGTCGCGGCCGGCAATACCCACGTCGATGGTGCCGCGCTCCACATACTTGCCCATTTCTTGGGGGCGGATCAGCTTGCAGTTGAGCTCTGAGTCATCAACGCCGGGAAAATAGCTGCGCGAGGAGATGGAAATCTTCCAGCCCGCCTTGGCAAAAAGATCGACGGTGGCGTCTTCCAAGCTACCCTTGGGAATACCGAATTTCAATACATCAGACATTTATATAGCCTTTCTCGATTGAATTTTGGTTTTACCAACCCTTCTCCTCACCCCTCACCATGACCATCTCCTTTCGGCCTGCGGGCCCTCGGGAGAGGGAATGTAGGCAGAAAAGGCGGATTCATCCTTTTTTATATACTTCATTTGGGTCGAACAATGGATTCGAATGCTCCACCCACTCATCATTCTCCCATCTCCGGTAGAAGCAACTCCTGTTGCCGGTGTGGCAGGCGGCAGGGCCGTTCTGCTTCACCTTGATGACGACGGTGTCGGCGTCGCAGTCGGTGAGAACTTCCATGACTTCCTGGGTGTTGCCCGACTCCTCCCCTTTCATCCAGTACTTGTTGCGGGTGCGGCTGAAGAACCATGTCTTGCCGTCCTTGAGGGTCAAGTCCAGGGTTTTCTGATCCATAAAGGCCACCATCAGCACTTCCCCCGACTGATAATCCTGGATTACCGCAGGAATCAGCCCCCCCATCTTCTCGAAATCGATCTTGATCATGAATACATCCTTCCTTGGTCTTACTTCTGAAAAAGTACTTTCTAATACACCGGCGGCACTCCGCGTGTCAACCATTATGCAGCTCAGGGGCACCGGCCTGCACCATAAATGACCTCGTAGGTGGCAGGGATACCATCGGTAGTTCCATACTTCTCCTGGTAAATGTCCATCATTGCCAGCATGCGTTTGCGACCGTAGAGACCTGCTGAGGCCCTTGGCGAAGCATTTCCTGCGCCAATTTTTTTAAGAGATTTCAGCAGAGCCGGGACATCTGCATGAAGTTCCACCTCCAGCGTCGATTCCACCCGCCACTGGTCGAACCCGGCACCAGCCAGTGCCGCTTCGACCCGGGAAGGGGGAAAAAAACGGTGGGTTATATCCTCCACCTCCCCTTCCCGCTTCAGGGCCTGATAATGGGCATCCTTCAGCTCAAAAAGGGTTCGTTCGCCGAAAAGGGCGAAGAGAAAGATCCCCCCCGGAGCCAGAACCCGGCGTGCCTCGGCAAAGGCATGATCGAGGGCAGGGAGCCATTGATAGGTAGAGGTGGAAGTGACCAGGTTGAAGGCACCGTCGATGAAGGGGAGCGACTCCGCATCGGCGGTGACAAAGGCCCCTGCGGCCAGATGGGCGCCGGCAGTGATGCACATGCCCAGAGCCAGGTCCGCGCCGAAGAGCTGGGCCTCCGGGTGGAGACGATGCAGCTCGGCCAGGAGCTTTCCGGTGCCGCACCCGACATCGAGGATCCTGCCGGGAGTGCCGACCTCCTTCCGCACCTGATCCAGAAGATTTGCCACCACCCGCTTCTGCACCCTGGCGTACTGGTCATAGGTTTTCGCCTGGCGATGGAAGGAGCCTTTTACCTTCTCCCGATCAATGCCCCCCATTGATTTCCTCCAAAAAGCCCTTGATCAGGTTGTTGAATTCCGCCGGACGGGCCAGGAACGGCGCGTGGCCCCCATCTACTATTGCCAGGCGCGCCATGGGAAGTTTTTCGGCCATGTAACGGGAGGCATCGGTCAGACAGATGGTGTCCCTGCTGCCATGGATGAGAAGTACCGGCCGGTCTACCCCGGAAAGAATCGGCCGCAGATCGGCATCCGCCAACACCTGCAGCGCTTTCCGCGCCATCTCCGGCTCAGGGGAGCGCCCTTTCATGACCATCTCGTGAACGATGCGCTGATACTGCTCCCGGTCAGGCTCCCCTTCGGCGAACATGCTTTTGAAGAAATCCCCCATTGTCTTCTGGTAATCCCGCCTCAGGCGGAGCCCCATCCCTTTCACCTCCACCGGCGGCAAGCCGTGGGGGAAATCGGCGACGGCGCTGAAGCGTGGCGTCCCCCCCACCAGGACCAGCCCGGCAAGGCGCGGCCGCAGGGGCTGGAAAGCCTGCAATACCACCTGCACCCCCATGGACCAGCCGACGAGGACGGCATCGTGCAGGTCCAGCCGGGTGAAAAATTCGATCAGGTCGTTGGCAAACGCTTCCAGGGTAATATTTGCCGAGGATGCGGACTGGCCGTGGCCGCGCAGGTCCATGGCGATCAGCCGGTGACGGTCGGCCAGCTCCCGCTGAAAGTTCCAGACCATACCGGACATGGCCCAGCCGTGGACGAAGACCAGCGGCCGCCCTTGGCCCAACTCTTCATAATGAATGGCCACGCCATCGTTTGTTTCGAAAAAAGACATCTTCACACCTAAAATTAGAAGGCTTTTGAAAAACGTTAAGAGGATGCCGAGATGCAAGGCTTAAGCGAACGAAAAACCCGAGGCGTACCTTTTGTACGTTGAGGTTTTGAGTGAGCGGTAATGCAGCAGATTGGCACCACAATAGTTTTCAACAGCCTGTTACGCCGAGCTGTTTGCCCACGTGGGCAATGGCCGTTACTGCCCTGTCCACATCCGCCTCTGTGTGGGCCGCCATCAGCGTACAGCGCAGGCGACAGCTCCCAACCGGCACCGTTGGCGGTCTGATCCCCTGGACAAATATGCCCTCATCCAGCAGCCTTCTGGAAAACTCCATGGTCTCTTCCGCGCCGCCGACAAAGGCAGGCACAATCTGCGTTTCGCTTCCCATGGTATTGAAGCCTACCTTTTCAAGCCCCTCCTTGAACTGACAGCTGTTCGCCGCCAATCGTTTTCGCAGATCGGCTCCTGTCGGCGAATCGACCACGTCGAAGGCAGCAATGGATGCAGCCAGCACCGCCGGTGGCAGAGAGGTGGAAAAGATGAAGCTGCGGGCCTTGTTCACTAGAAAATCTATTATTTCCTTAGATGCAGCGGCATAGGCGCCAAAACTCCCCAATGCCTTGCCCAGAGTTCCCATATGGATGTCGATCCGGTCCATGACCCCGCACAGCTCGGCGCTTCCCCGGCCATGCTCACCCAGGACGCCAGTGCCGTGGGCATCATCCACCATCAGCAGCGCGCCGAATTCCTCCTTCAGGGTCACCAACCCGGCCAGTTTGGCCAGATCTCCGTCCATGCTGAAGACACCGTCGGCAACGATGAGCCGACGTCCCACTGTGCCGCGATGCTCCTCCAAAAGGCGGCGCAGGGCTTTAATATCGTTGTGGGGATAGCGAATCACCTTGGCACGGGAAAGGAGGGCTCCATCGACGATGCTGGCATGGTTGAGGCGGTCGGAGAAGATCAGGTCTCCCCGGCCGGCAATGGCGGAGATGATGCCGGTGTTTGCGGCATAGCCGGAATTGAAGATGAGCGCCGCCTCAGTCCCTTTGAAGGCGGCAATACGCTCTTCCAGCTGCACATGGAGCTCCATGTTGCCGGAGACCAGCCGGGCGGCGCCGCTTCCCGCGCCAAACCGTTCTACGGCTTTGATGGCAGCTTCCTTGAGCTGGGGATGATCGGCCAACCCCAGGTAATTGTTGGAGCACAGCAGCAGGACCTCCCGGCCGTCCAGGATGACCCGGCTGGACTGTCCACCCTCTATCAGGCGCATGGAGCGGAATAACCCCGCTTCTCGCAATGATTCCAGTTCTTCGCCAAAGATTTGCACAAAAGCACTCCCTCTTTCGGGTTAAATAGGCCCAGTTGTTTTAACATAGAGCGACGTCATCGTCAACCAACCAGGCAAATATGGTTAACAAGAAGGGACAATGGTGATGACCGTGATTTCCGGCGGGGCAAGAAAGCGGATCGGCGGCCCCCATGTACCGGTGCCGCGGCTCACATAGAGGGAAGAATTAGAAAGACCCATTTTTACCGGATAAAAGAGGTGTGTCAGGAGGTTGAAGGGAAATATCTGCCCCTTGTGCACGTGCCCGGACAACTGCAGGTCAAACAGCCCTAGGGAGGCAGGATCCATCACGGGCCGGTGCTTGAGAAGCAGGATGAACCGGTCGCGCGGCAGGCTGGAAAGGAAGACATGCTCCGGGAAAAGGGGCGGAGAGCCGCGATGGGCGGCAGGATCGTCAACACCGGCAAGGATGAACGCATCACCCATGGGTACCGCTTTCTGCCGCAGCAGCCGGAATCCGGCCTGTTCCGTAAATGACAGTGCCTGGGGGAAGCCGGCATAGAACTCGTGATTGCCGGTAACGGCAAATTTCCCCAGGGGTGGATTCAGATCCCGAAGCAGCGGCACCAAGTCCGCCAGCCCGTCCAGCTGGCCATCAACCAGGTCACCGGTGGACACAACTACATCTGGGTTCTCGGCTTTTATCTTTTCTAGCACAGGAATGAGCCGGTCCTTCCTCACCATCAGTCCCAGGTGCAGGTCGGATATCTGCACCAGAACAAGCTTTTCTATGCCAGCAGGCAGCTTCGAGGAAGCGAGCGTTACCCGCTCAGTTCTGATGCTGCGCGCTTCGAAGAATCCATAGACGGAAATGGCCGCAGCCAAAAGGAGCGGCAGATAGAATGACACGGCAGTGGCAGGCACAAGAAAGGAAATGTCGTGGTGCAGCAACTTGCCCAGGATAAAGACCAGGAAGCGGTACAGGTCCACGGCAATGGAAGCTGAAAAGTAGAGAAAGAGAAAGCCCATCCATGTGTAACTGATATGGGCAATGGAACTTGCCAGGGACTCCAGCCCGTGCCGTTCGGTAACTCGCACCAACACAGGGCCCACGACCATCAGTAGGAAAAAAATCGCGAGCACTCCGGACACCCCGGCGCCTAAAGAGATGGCACCGCGTATCTTGATAAACGCGTAAACATGGACGCCGCCATACAACACAAAGAATGTCAGCAGAAATAAGCTCATTGGTCTCTCCGATTTCTCATCCAGCCATGGGGCTAAGGAAGTCGGTTAAATAACCTCAGGTTTTCTTCTTTTAGCCACTTTCCCTGCTCTGACTTTTGGCACCAAAACCGGCTTCTGTCAAGCTATAGCGAGCCAGATGGCTGGAATTGTACTAAAAATAGATTCTGTTCATGGGCGTCAAGAGTCATTGATTATCAAAGGGTTAACAAATAAATTAGCATAATTTAATTTTCGGTACTTTCTTTGCTTATTAAAAACAACTAATTATTTTGATGCAAGGATATGCCCATGCCATTGCCCTTGATGATCCTTGTTTGCTTGTGCTGTCTCCCGGCCCTGGCCTCTGGAGAAAGCACGTGCTTTACGGCCAATTGCCATCGGGCGATCATGGAGCTGAAACACCTGCACGCGCCGGTCAGGGATGAGAATTGTCTCGCCTGCCATGTGAGGATCACCACCACCCATCCCATTCTTGTCGGCAACGGCAAATCCTTTGGACTCGTGGCCGAAGGGGCAAAGCTGTGCGAAAAATGCCATGATGCCCTGGGAAGGAAGAGAGTCGTCCATGGTCCCGTCAGGGAAGGCAAATGCCTGGCCTGCCACCGAGCCCATGGGGCAAGCGGCGAACAGCTTCTGGATGTTGGCGACGATCAGACCTCCTTCTGCCTGGGATGCCACGACCCGGCTTCATTTAAAGGGCAGTTCATGCATGGTCCCGTTGCCACGGGGGAATGCACCAAGTGCCACAACCCGCATGAATCTTCGGAGCCAGGACTATTGCCCGCCAAAGGACGCGATCTCTGCCTCAGGTGTCATGCCGATTTCGCCAAGGCGATGGCCGCTGCCACCGTCGTCCATCCTCCCGTCAGTGAACGGCCCTGCACCTCCTGCCACACCCCCCACAGTTCGCCGGCAGCACACATTTTGAAAAAAAAGATGCCCGACCTGTGTACCGATTGCCACGAACAGGTGGCAAGGAAATTGTCTGAAGCAACGGTCCAGCACAAGCCCCTGCAATCGAAAGAAAGCTGCGGGAGCTGCCATTCACCGCACTTTTCCACCACCAAAGGGCTGCTGCCCAACACAGAGCAGGAGGTCTGCCTTGGCTGCCATGGTAGCGACAGCCTGGGTTCCCCCCCCTTGAGCAACTTGAAAAAGGAGCTGGCCAGCAAGAAAGACCTGCACGCGCCGGTGAAGAATGGCACCTGCGACAGCTGCCATGATCCCCATGGCTCCCCCTATGGCAAGATCCTCAAGGGCCCCTATCCGGCACAGTTCTATGCCCCGTACAAGGAAGGTGACTACGACTTCTGCTTGTCCTGTCATGACAAAAGCATGCTCAAGTTCCCGGAAACGACAATCTACACCAAATTTCGCAACGGCAATCGAAACCTGCACTATGTCCACGTGGTCCATAAGCGCAAAGGCAGAACCTGTCGGGCCTGCCATGAGCCCCATGCCGGCGATGGCCTGAAACTGATCGGCAAAAACGGCCCACGGTTCGGCGACTGGAGAATTCCCATCCGTCACACCATGACCCCCACCGGCGGCAGCTGCGCACCGGGTTGCCATCGCAAATTCGACTATGACCGGGAGAAAGCGGTGGACTATCTCAAAGATCAAAAGAAATAGCCGGCACATCATCATAACAGGGAGGACCTATGCAGCAGTACCGACGAGCAGTGATGTTACTCATCTCCGCCATGGTATTTTCCGGTTGTTCCGGCGCCAAGACTGCCACCGGGCCGGTATTTTTCCCCATGGCACCCAATCCCCCCCGCGTTCAGTATCTGATGAAGGTTTCCAATTCTGAGGACATCGAAGGGAAAAAAAGCAGCTTCACCCTCTTTGCCCGCAAAGACCAGAAGGACGACCAGGTCCGACACATCATCAAACCCTATGGCGTCACCACCCACAAGGGCAGGATCTTTATCTGCGATACGGGGGGTGGGACCATTTCCATAATAGACCCGGTGGCTAAGACCTTTCTGCCGCTGAAAGGAAATTTCAGTACCGGCAAACTGCGGAAACCGGTGAACCTGGCCTTTGGCAACGATGGGACCATGTACGTGGCCGACGTTGAAAGAAAGGAGGTGCTGGTTTACGACCCGGAGGGGAATTTCAAGACCGCCTTTGGCAAAGACCTGGAGATGAAGCCTACCGATGTGGCGGTGGACGACAAGTTTCTCTATGTCATTGATATGGCCCACTCCGAGATCAAGGTGCTGGACAGCAAAAGTGGAAAACTGCTCAACCAGATCGGTAAAAGAACGGAAACCACCGATGGTTTGGCCCTGCCGTCCAACCTGGCCATGGATGGCAAAGGTTTTCTTTATGTAACCAACACCCTTTCCGGCAAGGTAATGAAGTTTGACCGGGATGGGCATCTACTCCAATCCTTCGGGAAACTTGGGGACGGCTTCGGCCAGTTCGGCAGGCCCAAGGGAATCACCGTTGACGACGCCGGCCGCATCTACGTGGCTGATTCGGCCCATCAGAACGTTCAGTTGTTCAATGAAAAGGGCCGGCTGCTGATGTTCTTTGGCGATCCGGGCTCAGCACCCGGCGGCACCATGAATTTGCCCACAAGTGTGGCCGTATCCAAAGAGAACCTGGATTTTTACCAAAAAATGGCCGACCCCTCCTTTGAACTGGAGAATGTCATTTTCGTCATCAACCAGTACGGATCCAACAAGTTGTCCGTTTATGGCCTGGGACACCGGAAAGGTGACGAGCTGGACCCTGCCACTGGTGATATTAAGGCAAAGGAACAGCAAAGCAGTGCGGACACCAAGAAATGACCTGAGGAGCTGGAGTGAGAACATCCAACTGCTGGAAAATAATGCTGGCAGTTCTTTCACTGCTCATCTGCCTCCAGTCGACGGGATGCAGTGAAATTACCAGACATGAGGTCATGTCGACCATTTTTGACGGTGTTCCAAGCTATCCGCCCCCGGAACAATTTTGTCGCGAGTACCTGGAGAAGGCCGAGTTGGCTCAAAATGGCGAAAAGCCTGCGGCTGACACCAAAAAGCTCATGTCGCGGCATGCGCCCTACGAGGAGAAAAAGTGCGACGACTGCCACGACAAAACTAAGGAGAATGGGCTGGTTGTTGGGAAATCCCAGCTGTGCTCCATGTGCCACGATGATTTCATCAAGGGCTCATTTGTCCACGGCCCGGTGGCAGTGGGAGAATGCCTGGCGTGCCACGAGCCCCATACTTCCCAGTACCAGTCATTGCTCAAGACAAATAAAGACCAGGCCTGCTCCGTATGCCACCAAGAGAAAAGACTGTCTGCAGCCATGCACGACAAGGTCTCACAACGGAAGGTCAACTGTGTAGACTGCCACAACCCGCACTATGGCAACAGTCTCTACTTTATTGACTGACAGGACAAGCGGATGCGGCTGAAAATAATCTTCATATCCATGGCCATCATCCTTATTGCAGCCAAATCCGACACCGCCTTGTGCCAACAGAGAAGTCTTTTCCTCTTAGGGGATGTACAGCAATCGGTGAATTTCAAATACCAATACGATGGCGATGGAACATCCTATGGGAAAAGCCGCGACTTTTCCTCATCGGACCATCGCTTTGAGGAAAACTACCACTTTCAGATACCCTATGCCATTTACTCACAGCATTTGCTCAAGGGTGGACTGGGTGTCGACCTGGGCTTCTACCAGGAAAACTTTTCCAGCAGCGGCATGTCATCGGGAACCGGAGCCGGAATCAATTTTCAATATATGATCGATGGCATCCTGCTGGACCGGAAGCCGGTGCCGGTCAGGTTTTTTTCCGGTTCAGCCAGAAATCATGTGCAACGTGATTTTTCAGGAAGCTATGACTTGCTGAGCGACAGTAACGGCGTCGACATCACTTACAAGAACAAGTATGTGCCGGTCAAAGCCAGCTATTCCGTCGTCAACAGCAGAACCAGTGGCCAGAGCCAGGACAGGACCCAGGACACGGAAAATTTCTCCATACGGGCCACCAACAAGATTGCAAACCTCAGCCAGACCGATGCCTACATTTACCACACCGATAACCGTTCCGGCCTGATCGGTGGGGGAGACAGCGTCCGCTACCTTAATACCGAGTATTCAGCCAGGAACCAACTGACCTGGAACGGTGCAAAAAGCGAGCTGATCTCCATTTACAAATACCGTGACGCATCTGGCTTCGATGACAGCAAGTACGTGATCTGGTCCGAGAACTACAGCGCCGTGCTCGGCAGGGCCCTGGACGCTGGCATTGACTATGAGAACACCCACAACTGGGGTGAGGGACAACGGGAGCTCTCGTACCGGGCGGATGGATGGCTGCAACACCGGCTCTATCAAAGTCTCTCCACCCGCATCGCCGTAGATGGCAGACGCAGTGACATAAACGACGGCAATGAAAGCGGTTATGGCGGGTCGCTGAATCTGGCCTATCACAAGAACCTGTCTCTTGGAAAAAAGCTGACGCTCAACTTCACCCAGGGAATCCACGTGACGGACAGCAACCGGGGTGAAAGCAGGGCAAAGATAAACGACGAGCCGCTGACCGCACGGTACTTCGAGCAGAACTTTCTGGCCAGCCCGAATGTGGTAGCGACCAGCATCAGTCTTCGCAATGCCGATCCGGCAAAAGGTTCTATTTCCTATGTGGCGGGCATGGATTATTGGGTCGAGCAGGTGGGCACCCGGACGAGGCTGATCTTCATGGGCAGCCCCACCATCAACGATGGAGACTCTTTGCTCGTCTCCTATAGCTGCTTCGTCAACCCTGCAGTTACCTATGCAACCTACAACCGCGGTATGGGGGGCTCTTTCTCGGTATTGGACGGCAGGTTCAGATTGTTCAGTGAGTACAGTGTCCTGAACCATGAGCGGCTCGCCGGGCGGGACGATGTGATCAGACTGGGCTCACAACACTATTATCGCGTCGGTTTTGACGGAAGAACGGCAAGTAATTCCTTTGGCGCCCATTATCTCAACTATGTGGCCATGGATGACAGCCATTGGACCGTGGAGTGCTTCATCAACCACGACCGCCCCTTTGCCCGGGGATCCCTGTCTCTCTATGTGAAAGATGCCTACAACAGCTATGATGAAAGAAGGTTCGCCAGCGCCGGCACAACACAAGCCTATGGGGAAAATCTGCTCAAGGTGGGGGCTTTGTACCGGCGCGTGCTGTTTGGATTTGTGGATATGAGACTCAAGGGGGACTATGCCAACAACACCGGCGGTCCGGTTCACATGGATCTGTTCTCTGTCAGCGTCAATATGCAGATGACCTTGAGAAACATGAACATCTTCCTTTTTTCCCAGGTGAACTGGCAGGACCAGGGGAATTACAGCAATCGCAATGAACAGATCCGGCTGGAGCTGACCCGTTTCTTTTGACTCAGGGAGAATAGCAGCGATGACCTTCAATGGAGCCCGTATATGGATGATGGTCCCCCTGACCTGCTGCCTGTGGCTGACAGCCTGTGCATCATCGGGGATTACGGAAAATTCAGTGGGAAGACCACTGCAATGGCCCCAAAAGCCCCTGGAGCCAAGGATACAGTGGGTGAAGGAGATCCGCGATTTTCGGGATGCGGGTATCAATACCGGTTTTTGGCAGCGCCTGGGTGACCTTCTGTTCGGCAAGGGGCAAGGCCGCATCATCAGGCCATATGGGGTTTTATGTGATGAGAAGGACCGGCTTTTCATCGTCGATGCGGGGGGGGCTGTCGTTCATGTCATGGACATGAAAAACAAAGACTATTTCAGGATCGGCATCAAGGAGGGTCAATCTCTGCTGAAAATGCCCATAGCCATCACTGAAGATGAACAGGACAATCTCTACATCACTGATGCGGCAGCGGCGACTGTCTACCGTTACAGCCTGAAAGAGAGAGAACTCACCCCCTGGTTGAACTTTCCACTGGGAAGACCAACCGGCATCGCTTTCAGCCGCAAGAAACAGTTGATCTACGTTACAGACACCAAGGCCCATCAGGTTGTCGCTTTCGGCCTCGACGGCAGGGAACGGTTGCGTATTGGGCTTCGGGGCGATGCTCCCGGGCAATTCAACTATCCCACCGATCTCTTTGTTGATAGGGGGGGGAATCTGCTGGTGACCGATGTTCTGAACTTCAGAATCCAGGTGTTTTCCGCTGAAGGGCACTTCTTGTCTGTAATGGGCACGGCAGGGGACTCTTCAGGCAGTTTTGCCAAGGCAAAGGGGGTGGCCACGGATAGCGATGGCCATATCTACGTCAATGATGCCCTGCTGGATGCGGTACAGGTTTTTGACCGGTCCGGACGGCTCCTGCTGGATTTCGGCGGTAATGGCAGCGGAAAAGGGGAGTTCTGGATGCCGTCAGGCATCTACATCGACGGCAAAGACCGGATCTATGTGGCGGACACCTACAATCGTCGCGTTCAGGTCTTCAAATATCTGAAAGCAGCGGATCGGCAGAAGGATGGCAGTGAATGAGCGGACGGAGCCTCGTAATAATGCTTGCAAGCCTGGTCACAACCATGCCATGGCAGGTGAATGAGGCACTGGCATCGGCAAGGGGAGTAAACGTGGCGGATACCCCCCATAACCTCTCCGTCTCAGGAAAAGGTGCTGAGGATAAAGGCAACGGGTCTCTTTACCAATCCGCCAAAGAGGAACGCATCTGCATCTTCTGCCATGCCCCCCATCATGCCAATAGCGAGGGCCCTTTGTGGAGTCGCGGCATTTCAAGCGTGACCGCCTATATTCCCTATGCATCGCCGACTCTCAAGGCCAAACCAGGGCAACCCAGGGAGGCATCCCGTCTCTGCCTGAGCTGCCACGACGGCACCGTCGCCCTGGGAGCGCTAAATCCTTCTTTCAATCTGGATGAGGGGCTGCCGAACATGGGCAACAAACCTGAAGCCGAACCTGCCACGAAGACCAGCCTCGGCTGGGACCTCTCCGATGATCACCCCATCTCCTTCCTCTATTCTGCGGAACAAAATGGGGAGATCGCGGATCTGCCAACTATTGCCGCCGCCGGCATCAAGCTCTCGCAGGGGGCCTACCTGGAATGTACCTCTTGTCACAATCCCCATAACAACCAGAATGACAATTTCACCGTCATCAACAATCTGCCCCAGGAAAACCCGGGCACGCCGCTCTGTACAACCTGCCATAGAAAGACTGGCTGGCTCGACGACAGCAGTCATCGAACCGGCGGGACGAGGGATAGCGCCAATGGTCCCAGAATCGCCCAGTGGGGGTGCATCAACTGCCACCTGCCCCACAATGCACCCGGTGCAGCCCATCTGCTGAAAAGTGCCGTGCCCGCCGCCAACTGCTACCAGCCCGAGGAAGTGGGCAGTTGTCATAACGGCAAAAATAATGATGGCAATATCGCCGCGCTTTTCAGAAAGCCTTATACCCATGCACTCTTTTCGGAGAGTGGCGTCCACGTGCAAACGGAAACGCTTCCCGCCAGGATACGGCATGTGGAGTGTGCGGACTGCCACGATCCACATCAGGCCAGTTACCAGGGAGTTCCACTGGGTTCGGCGGATCCGGCAGTGCCGCCAGCCTCCATGGCACCGGCCATCAACGGCCCTTTACGAGGCGCAAGGGGGGTAGACGAATGGGGCAAGACTGAGGTTACACCGGCAACGGCCGAATATCAGGTTTGCTACAAGTGTCACGCCTACACCAATGCCGTTTTCGCCAAATACGGGGACCGGCCGGTGCGACAGTGGGATAATCCGGACCAGAGCGCCCGTTTCTCGACCGCTAATCAATCCTATCACCCGGTCACCGGCAACCGGAGAGGAACGGGGAGAAGCCTGCTCGTCCAGTACCAGTTCACCATGACCCGCATTTATTGCGCTGACTGCCACAGCCCCATGGGTGCCGATGAGAAACACATGCTGCGGGAGAGAAACAGCGACACCTTCCCCGCCATGGATCAGACCTATCCCCTCTGCTTCCGCTGCCATGATGCCGAATACCTGTTGAACCCGATGCGTCCCCCTAATGCTCCGTCTGTTGCCCTGCACAAGGCCCATGTGCTTGACCATCTAGGCAAGGAGGCTCCCTGTTCTGCCTGCCATGATCCCCATGGAGTGGCAGCAAATGAGTACCTTATCAACTTCGACACCCGGTACGCAGGACTGACGCCGTCCTTCGCCTCGAGAAGCTGTTCGGTAAGCTGCCACGGCAGCAACCCCCGCAGTTATTAACCATACCATCAACACAAGGAGGGGCACATGAAGAACATATTGCGCATTGCAGCTGTTTTCCTGGTTTTCCTGTTCCTGCTCCCCTCGGCAGTCTCTTCCACACACTCCGAGAAGCCGGTGATACGCTTTGGGGTCAACCTCCAGTACAACCCGATCAGTATGTACAAGCGCTATCAACCACTGATGGATTACCTGACCCAGAATACCCCCTATCGGTTTGAACTGAAAATCAGCCGCGACTACCTGGAATGCTTACGGTACCTGAAGTACAACACCACCCAGATCAGCTTCCTCGGTGATATCGCCTTCGTGGAGGCGCGGCTTCGGTTCGGAGCCATCCCCATCCTGAAACCATTGGGTGAGGATGGCCGTCCTGCATATCGGAGTGCCATCGTAGTCTCCAGCTCTTCATCGCTTCATTCCCTGCAGGACCTCAAGGGAAAGAAGGTTGCCTTTGGCAACCTGCACTCCACCTCGGGAAACCTTTTCCCACGCTACATGCTGCTGAACAAAAGGGTTTACCTCCAGGAACTGGGCGGTTTTACAAACTTCAGCAACCATGATGAAGTGGCCAAGGCTGTGCTGAGGGGGGATTATGACGCCGGAGCAGTCAATGACACAACCGCCGACAAATACAGCGCCTCCGGCTTGCGCGTGTTGGCCTATTCCGACCCTATCCCCACCTCCCCCATTGTCGTCAGAAGCGATGCACCGAAGGCTCTGACAAAGGCGGTTACCGACGCCCTGCTCAAGCTGGACCGGAATAATCCCACCCACGAAAAACTCATGGCCAGTTGGGATGATTCCTTAAAAAATGGTTTCACCACGGCGAGCTTGTCCGACTACCGGCTCATCTCGCGCATGTTCAAGACTATCCCCTACAGCTGCGGCAAGGGCTGCCACAGATGAAGACCCACTTCGTCTTCAGCCTGAAAACGAAATTTGTTCTGGCAGCGGCAATGATTGTCGCCATTACCTCCTTTACCGGCGGAAGCTGGTTCTTGCGCATGGAAGAGCAGGCGATGACGGAAAAACTGCAAAGCGGCGGCAGGCTGGTTCTTTCTTCGGTGAAAGTCCCGGTCATCAACACCATTATCAACGAAGAACTGGGCTCCCGCGACCCCACCGGTTTTCTCGATGACATCCTGGCGGACATCATGGCCAATCCCCAGTTCACCACCGAGTATGCATTCATCATCGATGCACAGGGCAAAGTCATCGCCCACAACCGGATGGGGGAATATGGCAAAATCTATCGAGATCCATTCACCATGGCAGCCCTGGCTGATGATGATTACCGCATGGTAACCATTCCGGCCACCAAGGGAAGGGCGCCCGTGCTGCACATGGCCCTCCCCCTAAAAATCTACGGCAAGAGCTGGGGAGTGCTGCAAGTGGGCTTCTCCCTTGCTCCTTTGCAGGCCAAGCTCAAGGCCATGAAGCGCACCATCTGGTGGTTCTCACTATGTTTTTTTCTCATCGGCACGAGCATCTTCTACCTGATCGGCCTTACAATGACCAAACCATTGCAGCATCTTTCACTGGCCATGGCCGAGATAACCCATGAATCCATGGCAACAGCCCCCTCCGGCCAGCGGCGTGACGAGATAGGCCTGTTGCAGAGAAGCTTCAATGCCATGATTGAGCGCCTGCAACAGAGCGAAGCCGAGCGGCACAAGGCGATCGACTCCCTTGTGCAAAGCGAGAAACTTGCCATGACGGGCAAGCTGGTGGCAGGGGTCGCCCACGAGGTGAACAATCCATTGGCAGCTATTGCCACCTGCCTGTACAACTTGGAAATGAGGGTGTCGGAGGAAATGCGCTGGGACCTGGATATTGTCAAGCAGGGCTTCAACCGGATCGGCAACATCGTCAAGCAGCTCTCCGATTTGAGCAGCGCCGCCAGGCTTGACCTGCATCCTGTAGCCAGCGATCTGTTTTTTCATGAGGCCACTTCCTTTGCCCGCATGGCCCTCAGAAAATACCCGGTCACTCTGAGTGCTGCCGATGGTTGTGTCCCGCAGCTCTTGATCCCCATGGACAGGGGAAAGATCCATCAGGTCATGCTCAATCTGCTTGTCAATGCCGCCGACGCCTCGCCCCCTGATGGCAACATTCATTTCGCCACCTTTGTGGCGGATGATCGGTTTTGTTTTTCCATCACCGATCAGGGTAGCGGCATTAGCGACCATAACCGGGAAAAGATCTTCGAGCTCTTCTACTCCACCAAGGGGGCCGGATCTGGCAGTGGCATCGGTCTGGCCATCTGCAAGGCCATCATTGACATGCACCAGGGAAGCATCGAATTTGAAAGCGGGCCGAGCGGTACGGTATTTACCGTCGCCATTCCGTTGCACAAGGAATAACACCATGGAAATTCGGGTTCTTATTGTTGACGATGAACCGCTCTTGGGGGCGCCTCTGAAGCGGTCTCTGGAGGGTGCCGGCTACCAGGTAACCATTGCCCGGAACGGTGCCGAGGCACTGCGAACCATCTCCGGCAGCAGCTTTGATCTGTTGTTGCAGGATCTTGGGCTGCCGGACGCCGATGGCCTTGAGATCATGGCTGAGATTCTGGGCAGAATTCCGTGTTGCCGGGCATTGGTCATGACCGGCCATGGCACCATTGAAAAAGCTGTGGCCGCAATGAAAATCGGCGCCTGTGACTTCCTTACCAAACCCTTTGCCATGGAGAGTCTTTTTCAGAAACTGCAGCGTATTACCGACCTGCGACAGATTGAACACCAGGTGGACCTGATGGATCTGGAGCAAACCTTCCACAAAAGTTGCGTCACCCGCAGTCCCATCATGAAAGAGATATTGCACACGGCCGCCGTTGTCGCCACCACCGATGCCACAGTTCTGCTTTTAGGAGAAAGCGGCACCGGCAAGGACCTGTTGGCAGACATCATTCATCAAACCAGCAGAAGAAGCAGCAAAACATTTATTAAGGTTAATTGCGCCGCCATTCCCGAGTCACTGTTCGAAAGCGAACTGTTTGGTGTGGATCGAGGCGCCTTTACCGGAGCCGAAAGGAGCCGTAGCGGTCGAATCGAAGAGGCAGACCAAGGGACGCTGTTTCTGGATGAGATCGGGGAGTTGCCCCTTTTCCTGCAGGGCAAATTTCTGCGGGTGCTGGGAGAGAAGAGGATTTACCGGATCGGCGGCAGCAGGGAATATTCCGTAGATTTCCGTCTCATTGCAGCAACCAATAAGAACCTTCTCCAGCTGATCGCTTCACATGCCTTTCGGGAAGACCTCTATTTCCGCATCAATGTAGTACCGATTACCGTTCCCCCCTTAAGGAACAGGATCGAGGACATCCCGCTTCTCATTGCCTATTTTGAAAAGACGTTCTCCAATCAGGACCCAACCCGAAAAAAGCCGATCTTTTCCCCAGAGGCCTTGGAGATGCTTTGCAAGTACCATTTCCCGGGCAACGTCAGAGAGTTGCGCAACATGATCGAGCAGTTGTTCATTCTCTACCCGGGTAGCAACATCAAACCCCACCACCTTTCCCTTTCCATGCAGAACCCTGTCATGGCTGACCGTCTAGGAGAAGGCATCAGCATTGGCAAACCGCTGCGGGATGCGGTTGCTGACTTCGAAAATCGCTACATTGAAAAGGTCATGGAAAGCGTAGGTGGTCACAAATCAAAATCCGCCAGCATTCTCGGCCTTTCCCGTAAAGTACTGTGGGAAAGGTTGAAAAAAACGCGATCCTGATCTCCCTATCACCCTGCCTCACCATCGGCCTGACCGAATCTCGCATCACCCACCCCTACATTAATTTATTTATTTTAATTATTTGGCACCAATAATGCTCCCTTCTTCGTACGAACTGCTACGGGATGGGACATATGATGAGAAAAAGACTTGTACACAGCTCGAAATTGGAGATCCGCACCAGCACTTACCACATTGCTGTCTATGCCTACGGTAATGGCCGACATTCGGCAGAAACGCAACTGGCAGACAGCACCATGATCATCAATGATGCTGATTCACTGGAAGAGGTGCTCGCGGTCCACAAGAATATTCTGTCACTGGCTGTTCAGGCCCGTGAAATAAGGCAGCAGACAAGAAATGCTTGGGGATGGAGATTTTTTAAATCTTCGAGAAAATAAGACGTTATTTCGCCGCCAGTGTTACAGCAGCGTAACACTGCCTGGCTTCCTTAGAAGAAGGTCTCGTGCAGTTTTCCATTTTTAAGTTCGGGAGAGGAGGTGATGATGGATACAACCAGAAACAAAAGACAGCAGAAAAGATGGGAAAACCTGACGCCACAGAATCCAATCAAGATCACAAAAGGAGATAACAAAATGAAGAAGAAAAACCTATTGGCACTGCTCAGTCTTACCGCAGTCGTAACCGCCACTACGGCAACCGCTTTGGCCTTTACCGCTCCAGGCGGGGGTGTATATGGGTCCAAGCATGACATCAATGCTTACGCCAAGATCTATAACGGGGTTCCCTCCGCAATTTCCGGTGATGAGCAGGAGCGAACCTGCGCCTTCTGTCATACTCCTCACCATGCTTTTGATCCAGCAGCGAACAATGCCGATTACCTCCCCCTCTGGTCCCACGACCTCACTGAAAAAAACTATACACCTTATATCAGTGACACCCTTCAGGCAGCCATCGGCGATCCCCTCATCGGCCCATCCCGTCTTTGTATGAGCTGCCATGATGGGGTCGTTGCCATTGACACCCATTACCGGAAGTCCACCGATACCCTCAACCCGGCACAACTGACCGGCGATATCTTCTCTGACTCCGACGCTGAACATGGAGCAGTGGGCGCCGGAGACAGCCTCATCGGTGACCACCCGATCGGGTTCAACTATCTGGATGCCATGAATGCCGACAAGGCGGCCGGAAACAAACTGGCACAGGGCATCAGGGATATAAGCACCCCCTTCAACGGCAATCCCGCCGGCGTGACAATCAAGGATACGCTGCATCTTGGCACGACCATGACCTGCGCCACATGCCATGACGTTCATAATAAGGACAACGTTGCCAGCAAAACAGGTAGCGCCCTTGATAACACCGGCGGCACCGAAACCGGCTTCAATTATTTCGTCTATGCACCACAACAGCGGTCGCAACTGTGCACCACCTGTCACAACAAATAGGAGCACCTAACCCATTCACAGAATCCCAAGCAAGGAGAATCCAATGTTAAAAAGACTCACGTATCTATTAACATTGTCACTTGCCCTGCCGGCATTTGCCAATGCAGCAACATGGACGGTAAAGGCGACCTCCGCTCAGCCTGCAATGGGGAGTGTGACCCCAAGCGGATATCAAAACTATACCAGCAGTTCGGCAAAATCGTTCCAGATCACTCCAGCCACCGGCAATGATATTTCCAAGGTATTGTTGAACAACGTCAGTCTGGGGGCGGTCTCCACGGTCAGTGTCTCTCCCAGGTCCACCATGCAGACGATAATCGCTTATTTTGCCGCAAAGACGTTTCTGGTAACGGCCACGGCCAATGCCGGAGGCGGTGTCACCAGCGCCACCAGCAACACGGTAGCCTATGGGAAATCCAAGTCTTTTAGCATCAAACCCAATGTGGGCTTTAAGATCCTGTCCGTAATAGATAATGATGTTCCGCAGACAGTAACCAATACGGCCGGCATGACTTACACCATCGCCAGTTTTACGGCGCCGCACACGGTTGCGGTTACCTTCGCCAGTAACACGGCAAATGCGGGTCCGGACCAAAAGATCGTGCTTGGGGAAACAGCCAATCTGAGCGGAAGCGGGGATGGGACCGCCTTTGCCTGGGCCGTACTGTCGAAACCGTCCAATTCCATTGGAGGCACATTTACCGGTTCCGGAGCGAATGTAGGCTTCACTCCTGACGTGACCGGCATCTATGCCATCCAGCTCACGGTCAGCGACACCCTGGGCAATGGCGTCACCGATATCGTCGCCGTCAGCGCTTACGCAACCAACGCTCTGGATTCCAATCAGTGCGCCGGTTGTCACTATAGCAAAGACAATGCATTTACCGCCAGCTATCACTGGAACAATCATCTTGAAACCGGTCCTGAATTTACCGATCCGGGCACCGGAATAAACGGCGTACTCAATGCCAATACAAGCTATACCACCCTTGAAAATGGCGTCCAGGTCACCTGCTCCATTCGCTGCCATTTCAGGAACATCACCCAAAAGTCGGTGTATGGCTGCAGCGCCTGCCACTCCGATGGTCTGAAGGCGGGTGGTTCGTTCAAGAACGCCTCCTCGGCCCATAAGGAAAAAGTAGCCACCTACCAGAATACCTGCATGTACTGCCATACCGGCATCAGAGCAAACGGTACCGGTCATGGAGTGGTTCCCGCTGAGTTCTGGGGCAGCAAGCACTGGCAAAACAATTTCGAGTATGGCCCCGAATTTGCCAACCAACTGAATACCACGGTCAGCGGCGGCATTGTCACTTCCGACGGTTCACATACCGATGAGTATCTCAATGCCAATGACAGTTACACCACAACGGAAAATGGCACAACCGTCACCTGCGCCTACCGCTGCCATTTCCGCCCCGGCATGGGTCCCTCACAAAATGTGGGAACGGTGCTGGCTAACGGCAAATCCACCGGCTACATAACCTATACGGACAGCACCGGCAAATATGGTCCTGCCAACACCGTCTATTCTCGTCCTGGTGGCGACGCATGCATGGCCTGTCACGATTCACACAACCCTGATACGGCCACAGCACAATCCACCTGCTACACCTGCCATGCCGGCGGCAATCACGGCTGGTCGGTGGCAGCCTTTGAGAAGTCGAGCCACTTTAACGGCACCTATGCCAAACTGGATGGCATGGATAAGGAATCGTGTCTTGCATGCCACAATGCCCATTCAACCGAAGCCACATTCGGCGCTTACAGCACCCTGACCCCCGTTGCAGCCACCGGTTGCCAGACCTGCCATACACCCGGCGCCCCTTATGGCATCTACAACGCCGACCAAACGGGTAAAGCACCCCATGTCCAGACCGGCACAGCCGATGCCGGCGGCTACTACCCGACTGCATCCTACATCACGAAAGGGGGCGCGACCTGCGCCAGCTGCCATTATCACAACAACAGTGTCAACGCCGGATGGGCCGAAGGTGGCCACGGCAAAGTCGATGCACCTGCATTTGTCAGCAATGCAACCCACAACTGGAACGGCCAAGGCACTGACGGCGTCAATTACCAAGTCTCACCCCAGAAGACCAACTGCATCCGCTGCCACAGCTCCCGCGGATTTGCCCAGTTCTGGGATTCCGGTTTCAGCAACATCGACAAGGTCTATCTTGACCCGGTCGCCAAGACCCTGGACAAGGCCAGCGCGCCGCTCACCTGCGACGGCTGCCATTCCGGCGCGAAAGGTGTCAGGGGTGCCGTACGACCGATGCCCACAGGCTTCACCAAGGTGAAATCTTTCTATGGTTACAGCAATGCCACCATTGCTGGGGCAAAAATGACTACGTCACTGGAATTTACCGACAACAAGAATTCGAACATCTGCCTCCCCTGCCACAGCCAGCGTGCTGCAGGAACGGGCATCAAAGCGCTGTTTGCCCAGGGTGCCTTCAAGCAGTACTCCGTCGGTACCGCCATGTATCCCCACGAGGCACAACCTGCCGCCATCGTTGACGGCAAGGGCGGTTACGAGTTTGCTTCCGCCCAGGGATACCAGGACCGTATGCGTCATATCCGCATCGGCAACTATGGCACCGGCACCGGCTACAACAACACCGGCATCACCTCCGGTAACTGCGCCGGCTGTCATATGACTTCAGAAAAAACACATGCACTTGAAGCAGTAACCGAAGATGCAACAACGGGACAGATCAACGGCATCGCCACCACCCTCTGCTCCAACTGCCATCCGGTGGCCTTCACCTACCAGGACATCCAGAAGAAGAAGGATGCATTCAATGCTTCTGTTGCAGCACTCGGCAAACTGCTGGTACAGAAAGGCTTCACCCAGGACGGCGTCAATGTCCTGCCGGAGCGCAAGGCCTTCGACATGAGCCTCGGCACCAAGGACAACGCCATTGCCGAAAAGAACATCGGCGCCTGGTTCAACTGGTACCTTTTCAAGACCGCCGACTCGGCCGCCTACGTTCACAACCCGGCCTATTCCAGGCGGCTCATCAACGACTCCATCGACTGGCTGGATGACCATGTCATAAACGACTCGGCAGCAGCAACGATCCAGAACCTGGCCACCGCCGGAACCATCACCGCTGCAGAGAAAGACCTGGCAGTGGCCCAGTTGAACAACCCCGGCTGCATGGGCTGCCACTTCGGTACCGGCAGCACCCTCGGCGCCGAAGCAGTACCCGGCATCGAGCAGGCACCACACTTCAACACCAATGGCGCTCTGGTCCCCGGTCAGACCTTCACCCAGGCCCAGTATGTGGTGCCGAACACACAATGCAACTACTGCCACGGCTACGGCCACGGCACCGACAGTCCGGGCAGCACCGTCATCACCGAGTATGCCGCTTCCGGCCATGGTAGCATCGATGGTATGGCCTGGACCGACTACGACTTCAAGACCCACCAGGGCTGCGTCCAGTGTCACACCACCAAAGGTTTCGTTGACAACGTCGGCGCAGCCTTTGCCGCCGGCACCGCCGCACCAAGTATAAATGCCTATGGTATTACCGGCGATGCCACCAAGCAGGTACTGGGCTGCAACGCCTGCCACAGCAGCACCGCCTGGAAGACCAGTATCCGCAACAGCGGCGCCGTCACCGCACCCATGGGTGTGGGCGGCAATACCCCGAAAGCGGTCATGAACTTTGCCGACGTGGGTGAATCCAACGTCTGTATCCTTTGCCATGCTTCACGGGAGAACGGTGAATCACTTGTCGCCGGCAACCCGACCAACGCAGCAGGCAAAGGCTTCACCAACCCGCACTATCTGGGCGCTGCCGCAGTGTTCTACGGCAAAGGCGGCTTCAAGTTCTACACCTCCGGTGTCCGCTACAATGAATACGGCGCCGCCGGAAAAGTGGGCAAAAATGCCAACTGGAGCCATGGCCGTCTCGGCATGGATAACTACAGCAGCAGTGGCAATAATGACTTGGCCGGGGTGTCGAACGACACGGGCAACAAGGGGCAATGCGTTGCCTGCCACCTTGGGCCTAAAAACACTCATACATTCGGGGCTGCCGAAGTAGCTAATGCCACCATGGCAGGGGCTACCAATCTTGTCAGTGACAAACCCATGACCCGCACCTGCTACGGCTGCCACAAAGCCAATGCGGATTCACCCGTGGCAAGCATCGAGCAGTTCATCGACGAGGAGAAGGAGATCTGGTACCGCATGTTCGACTTCTTCAAATGGCAACTGGCCCAGTACAACATCATTTACGCCGACGCCTATCCATACTTCTCCGGCAGCTTCGATGTGACGGTCGGCACCACCTTCGGCGGCGCCGGCATCGTCGACAACAACAAGACCCGCGGTGCAGCCATGAACCTGAAGCTCCTTCTTGCCGAGAAGGGTTCCCATGTTCATAACCGCGCATTCGGCCGCGCTCTCATCGCTGACTCCATCGTCTATCTGCAGAAGGGCGACGTTGGCGATCGGACCGTGGTTTACCCTGACCAGAACCAGGTAATCAAGTTCTCCGATTACTCGGCTGCTCGTCCGACGAGCTATCCTGGCCAGGTCGGACCCGATGTCAGCATTACCACACTGAAATCATACCTGACCAGATCTGGCACTGGTGGCTACACCCGCAGATAGTTCAATGATAAAGCTGTATACCTTGCCCCCGCTTCCCTCGAAGCGGGGGTTTTTTTTATATTCAACGTCCCAACCTGCAAATTCATAAGCCATCCGTCTTTCCCCATACCTTTCCCATCACCTTCACTCTCAGGACAAATACTATATAATTGACAAGTGTGGGTACCTAACGCAAGGAAGGGGGCACATTCAAAGAAGGCAGTTACGCAGCAGACGATCAAGAGGGTACCTTTGCCAACGAAAGGAGCGCCTATGAGGATCTTGAACTTGCTGATGATAGCTGTGGTAGCAACAAGTACTGCACCGGCGGACGCCTTTGCCGGGGTGGCTTCGGGTACGGGAATCGCCCTGTCAAAGCATGATATCAATACCCTGGCGGGCGCTGCCCGAGACGACCAGCAACGCATTTGCGCCTTCTGCCATACCCCTCACCACGCCATGGACCCCAGCGCCCAAGACTACATGCCCCTCTGGTCCCACAACCTGACCCAACAGAACTACATCTCTTACAAATCCCCCACCATCGAGGTGGATGCCAGGAACATCACCGATCCGCTGGCGGGACCCAGCCGCCTTTGCATGAGCTGCCACGACGGCATCATTGCCGCTGACCAGCACTATGGAGATATGGCCACGGGGACGAAGTTTCTCACCGGTGACAGCTTTACACCGGAGGCAAATATGGCCATTGGTGCCTCAGGCGATCTGACCCGGGATCATCCTATCGGTTTCGATTACACGAAGGTAGCCGGTGCCGGAGCAAACGCGGATGGCACAGACAAACGCATTTTCGCGGCTGACGGCACTTTGACGTTCAGGGGAAATCCGGCGGTGCTGGTGAGGGATCAACTGTATCAGGGAAGGATCATGACCTGCGCCACCTGCCATGATGTGCATAACCGGGACAACAATAACGGTGGCGCGGATAAAAACTACTTCGTTTATGCGCCCCTCAAGGATTCACAGCTCTGCCTGACCTGCCATGACAAGTAGCAGCGGGACATGGCCATTGCACCCACCCCATCCATCGTACCTGAGATTGTTGTAGTTACAGATAAAAAATCCCCGGCGTATTCTAAGGGGTATACGCCGGGGCAAAAGAAATAGAGCAAAGCTTATGGGGGTCTTTGTCTATTTCAACACTGCGTTTTTCTTGGTTTTCTCGTAATCTTCACGATAGGCGGCAAGGGCAACCTCGAAACGGCCGTCATGGACACTGAGCACATAGGCCATCCGGTACTGTATATCGCGCCTGGCATCTTTAATCTCGCCGGTTTTAAGGTCGCTATAGGTGTAATCCCAGTTTTCTTCGGTGAATACAACCGCCCTGCCCCGCTCGGGCTTCTCCAGACCTTTTACGGAGATGGATTTGACCTTGGCCATCATCCGCACATTGTGGCTCTTTAATCCGGCAATCAATTCTCCGATCGTTTCCTTATCCCGAGGTGAATCAAGCTCCCCCATGATGCCCGCATCCCCGGCAGCGTAAGCTTTTATCAGCCGATCATCGTATGCCTGAATCACCGGCAGGAAATCTTCGGCTTTCATGGTCTCCATGTCGGTCCTTTTACAGCCGGCGGCAACCAGCAGCATCAAGAGCAGCATTATTATGTTACGGGTACGAGCCATGGCAAAACCTGCTAGAGAAAGATATTATGGGAGTTGACAAAAATATAGGGCACGCAGAAAAAGGCGAACAGTACCGAGCCGAGAGCAGCGACGGACATCCACGCCATTCTGTTCCCCTTCCAGCCATGAATGGTGATCAGGTGATAGAAAATGCCGTAGGTCAGCCAGGAAATCAGGGACCAGGTCTCAATGGGATCCCAGCTCCAGTAGCTGCCGAAAGCCACGTTTGCCCAGACCGATCCCGAAACGAGCATGACGGTGTGATTGAGAAAGCCCAGAGTGACGAATTTCCGGTTCAGTTCCTCGTTGACGGGATTCACGGGAAACCGTCTGAGCAGCCGGCTGTCCCGTCCCTTTTCTTTCATGATGTAAGCAGCGGCCAGCACACAGGAAATCAGGTACGAGCCAAAGGTAAGCTTTGCCGTCAAGACATGCACCACGAGCCAGGAACTGTCCAGCATAGGGGAGAGAGCTACCGGGTCCTTGACGGAAAGGGCACCGAACCCCATGAAAAGGAACACTGTCGGCAGAATGAAAATACCGAGTATGCGCACCTTCGGGTACTTCCACTGGGCCAGCAGAAAGATGATCATGGCGATGATGCTGTTCGAGGAGGCCACCTCATAGAGGTTTATGTACGGGCCGTGTTTCACCTGTACCCAGCGCACCGCCACCCAGACAAGATGGAGGGCTACACCGGCAATGCTCAGGCGAACCCCCATGGGGATCCAGCGTTCCTTGTCGAAAATGACGCCGAACATGATCGGCAGCCACGATGCCAGGTAGAGGAAAATCACCCCCCAGAAAATCACCCGCTGATATGTTATCAGACCCGTCATTATCCCAATTTCTCCTTCATATCGTGAAACTCGTCGAGAAACATGTTCCGCCACCGTCCCCAGCCGACGATTTCCAGGATATCAGTGCCGTCCCGGCTCACCCTCCGCGCCCAGATCTCCCGTGGGTCGAAGAGCCCCATTACCGCAATTCCCAGGATCGCCAGGATGAAGCCGGTGAAGATAACCGGCACCGCCCGGTCGTAGACGACCAGAAGACCGGTCCATTTGTTAACCGCTTCAAGCCGTATCAGAAAGTCATCGGCCTTGAGTGTCTGACCGATGGCGATGGGCCCCTTGTAGACCACTTCGTTCCGGTCATGAACTTCCATCTCCAGAGAACGGTCAGCGGCATGATAATCGATCTTCGCCTGAAAGGGGGTACCGGGCAGAGAGAAGATGGCATTACTGCCGTTTCGGGACTGGAGATTGACGTAACCTGCAACAGACTCGGGTGCCCCCGGACTGGTAACGACGAAAAGCGCGGCAGGACCGACAAAATCCGATTGATACATCTTCAGCCCGTGAAAATACAAGGGATCGTTCATGGTCAGGGTCTTGTGTACTTCCTCCCCAGATTTATGATCCATAACGGCAACCGCACTGGTAACAATGTTCATTTTGCCGTTTCTGTGCTCTTCCGTGCCGTCCAGGCGCAGGGTCACATCCTGCAAATGACCGGGAAAGAAAATGCCCTTGTTTTTCTGCGCATATGCCTGGTCGTTCTCCGGGACCTCCTGCCCCGCACCCAATTCCATATAGCCGTTGAACCGTGACAAGCCGCTGATCAGCGCCCCTACCAGCAGGACAACCAATCCCAGGTGGAGGATCGTCCCCCCCCAGATACCGAGCCAGCCCTTGCGCCCATAGATTTCATCTGTGCCCTGCTTCAACACATACCCTCTACCGCGTAGCACCGCTTCGAATCGGTCGAGACGTTCACGGCTGAAAGCGGTCTCATCAAGGGTGAAATAGCTGACTGCCTCATGGCTATAACGATGGAGCCCCCGCGCTTTTACCAGGGTGGTCCTGGCCAGATCCCAGGTAACAAGGGCCATATTGAGAAACAAACAGCTGAAAATACACAGGAACCACCACGAGGTATAGACATGATGGAAACCTCCGACCAGAACCGCCTTCCCTACCAAAGGATGAGCCTGCTGCCACTCCTGGATTGCAGCCGGGGAGACCCTCCCAGTTTGCGGCAAAAGATTGCCCGCCATGATCACCGGGATCAGGAGGATCATCAGCCCCATGGAGAGCCGGAGGGATTTTATGCACTGGAGTGACTTTTTCAGCATGTGCTTTTCGTCGGAACCCCCAGGGCAGCCGGAGTGTGCTCCCCGGCTGCCGTGCCTGTCAGTTTACAGCTACCACGTATGGGTCTGGGTGCTAGGGTCACCCGTGTAGGTGGATGGCGTCGCCGCGCAGTTACTGGTGGTCCACTGGCCGCTGGTGGCGAAGGACTTGATGACCAGATAGCAGTCGGCATTGCTGGTACAGGCGCCGCCGGTGCCGAAGCCCTGCCCGGAATAGGTGCCACGGTAAGGGGGCTTCACCTGTCCGCCGTCGATGAGGAGCATACCCCGCGGCGTGCCGGAAAGTGCGGTTGCCCGTGTTGCCCAACGGCCGGCGCTGTAATCCCAGCCATGGGGACGGGCCACATGGCAGACCTTGCATGGGACCCCCCAGCCGTTGTGATCCGCATGGAGCGTATGGGTGCCCTGCTGACCGAAGCCGCTGCTGGTGGTGTTGGTGCCGCCGCTCACGTAAGCTTGCACATCGTGACAGTCGAAACAGATGGTCGCGGCAATGTTGGTAGTGTCGGAGGTGCCGTTGATCCTGGCGCCGGTCCATGGTTTTTTCAGCACAAAGGCATTGGCCGAGGCATGGGGTCCACGGGGGTCGTTGACCGTCTGCTTGCTGTTGCCGTGGCAGTCAGAGCAGTACATAAGCTTGCCGTCAGCCCAGGGTGATTTGAGGGCCATGGTGGTGTTGCGGCTGGCGTTGATCCCTGCTACCGGGTGGAAGCCCGCGTTGTTGGCGGTGCTGAACTCCTTGTCCACCTTGGTCCAACTACGTACCGATGCTGTGGAATACGGGCTCCAGGCAGAAAGCCTGGTGTTGTAGGAGCTGTGGCATTTGAAGCAGATCTGGTATTCTGCAGTTGCCGGTGTCGGTGTCGTGGCGAAGCCGGTGGCCGAGGTCCATTTGTTGAAGGTGAGCGCCGTACCGACGCCCGGGGTGCCGTAGAGCATGCTTCCCGCCGCAACGGCATTGCCGGTGGTGCCGGCCACATGCACGGTGTTGCCCGCCGCATGGGGGTCGTGACACTCGGCGCAGGTAACCTGCTTTTTACTTGAGATGTAGCTCCTGGTCTCGTCGGTGGGACTCGGCTTGTGGGTGGTATAGGAAGCGAACTGCACCTTATGCTTGCTGGTCAGGGTCGAATCGTTGAATGCAGCATAGAGGTTCTTCGAGCGGGCAGTCATGTTCTTGAAGGCGAAGATATCCTTATTCCCTTTAGTGGTAATATAGGTGCTGGTCGGGGACCCGGTACCGGTAGCGTTACTGTGACAGCGGAAGCAGAAATTGGCGTCGTTGTTCTGGCCATCCACTGAATTGCCGCCGAGGGTATTGTAGCTGCGACGCACGCTCCGGTCATGGAGACCGGTGGTCATCTGGGAGAAGACCGCCACTTCGCCGTTACGGCCGTTGTGGCACTTGGTGCAGTTCGCTGAGAAGCTGCCGCCGTCGTTCTTCATGTTCGAGGCAATGGCGTAGTTGTGGGTCTTGGTCATGGAGCTGTAATCGGCATAGACAATGGCCGGTGTCTTGGTGGAGGTTGTTTCGTTCTTCCGGTTCACCGTGCTCTTGGTCCGTTCCGTATTGTGGCAGCTGATGCAGATACCGCCGGTGCCGTTTTTAGAAACGTAGTCGGAAGAGGCATAGCCGCTGGTCGCGGTCGGGGTAGTGGCGATGGACAGACGCAGATTGCCGGACCGGTTGGAAACATTGCTGTTTAACGCCGGGCTGAAGATGTCATGATTGACATGGCACATGACGCAGCGCCGTGAGGCGGCATTGGTGCCCGAGGTGGCGCTACCATCGGGAATGGCTGTTGGATAGCCGGAGCCCGTCGAGTAGTTGTTCATGGCATGGTGGTAGCCGGCAGTATTCTGCAGATCCACCTTATGGCAGTCAGTGCAGTTATGCCGCTCATTCCAGCTGGGGTTGGTCCCCAGGCCGGTGGGATGACAGGAAACAGCACTGCAGGTGGCTGCGCCGGGCTTGGCGCCGGCGGTGTAGGTCACGGTCACGTTGGCCAGGGTGCCGCCGGAGACAAATGTTGCATCGTCACCTTTTTTGTACTGGGAACCGGAACCGGACCCGGTGACGGAATAGGCGTTTTTCCTCAGGCTGTGGGGGCCGTTGGTGGCGGAATCCGCAGGCAGTGTGCTGTTGATGGAGGTATCGGTCTGGGTGATATCCCAGTGGCACTGACGGCAGAGGGGACCGGCGTTGGTTGCCCGCACATCCGCATGGTGCTGGTGCGAGTTTGGCTTGTTGACGCTGGCGATCGGATAAGAGGTATAGAGCGGGAATGCCTTACGCCAGTCGGTACCGGTATAGTAGGACTTGCTGTTACCGTGGCAGGCCGAACAGGTGCCGGCAGTGCCCCAGGTAAGGGTGCTGCCGGTGCCGACGGTTCCCTGCCAGAGGGCGCGGCCGTTACTGTGGCAGATGATGCTGGTGCATGAACCATAAGTGGCGCCGCCATCTGGAGTTTTGGTCCGAGGTGTGGCCACGCCGCCGTACTGGGCGCCGCTCACTGCTGAGGTGCTGATCTCGAAAGCAACATTGATGGCTCCGCTGACATGGTTGGCGGTGTTTTTGATGGTCGTGGCATTGCTTGCCGTCTGGGCATGGCACTTGTCGCAGGCGAAGGTTGCCACATGCTTCACGTGGGAGCCGGAGGTAAGGGTAGTGCTGCTGTTGCCGTGGCAATCGCTGCAGGTAAGGGAATTGCCCCACTGGGGAACGGTGCGCGGTGCACCGGGGGTGGCCAGGTTCTGGCCGCTGCTGTGGCAGTAGAGATTGTTGCAGGTGCCGTAAACGGCACTGGGGGCAAGATTGCCGGTTGCACCGCTGGATGCAGCCGCTTTGCCGTTTGCCGTATACGTGGCGCTGCTGCCGATAAGGCCGTTGGTGGCGGTGCTGAGGCGCCATTGGACACTCCCCTGCACGTGGCTCTTGGTATTGGTCACGTTGGGATGACACTTGGTGCAGGAATACCCATAGGTGCCCACGTGCTTGGGATGGTTCGCCTTGGTGGGTGGAGCTGCCTGTGTTGCGCCGTGGCAGGTGCCGCAGGCCCCTTGACTGGAGCCGCCGACCCAGGAAGGGTTGCCGATCGAGCCGCCATTACCGGTCCAGTTCCCATGGCAATAGACATTGCAGCTGTTCTGGTAGCTGGTGGAGCTGACCCCCACCGCCGTACCGGGTGCAGCGGCAAACCCGGTATAGGGAGCGGTCAAGGTGTGCCCCGTATAGGAACCATAGGCCACGTTGCCCACGAAGCCGGGCACGTTTGCCGAATTGGCGGCAAACCCCATATAGACCATGTTGTTCAGTGTGGGCATGACGGTATTGCTGTGACAGGTGGCGCACCTCATTGCCATGTCAATGGCGTGCTGCTGGTGGGCACCGGGACTGGCCGGATTGGTGGCGCCGGTGGCCGGCGTGGCGAGACCATTGAGAGCGCCGCCGCCAATGCTGGCAGTTATCGGTGGATTGCCGTGGCAGCCGTCGCAGCCGGCAGCCTTGAAACCATTGCTGTGCATATGGCAGCTACTTGCACAGTCCTGATTGTTGAAATGGGGATTCGTGCTCCGGTCGGCAATCTTGGCTGAACTATACTGGTGGTGAAGGGTCTGATGGTGGCAAACCTCGCAGACGTTCTGGGAACCATTCTGGGAATAGGTTCGCAGGTCATTGCCGAAGACACCGGTCGTGCCGTTATTGCTCGACGCTGTCGTCGTGCGGGCAAAAACCACGTTCCGTGCACCGATGGGGGTATTGATGGCCTGGCTGACCCTCTTGATATTGGCAGTGGAGGTGCTGTGACAGGTTGTACAGTCGTATGTGGTACCCCAGTTACCGTACTTGGTGCCGAGGTTGGCGCTGCTGTGCAACAAAGGGCTTACCGCCTGCGCCGGTTTCGCCCACCCGAAAACGATCAGGGTTAAAGCGTAAAGCAAAGCAAAATAAACCGAAAACTTCAGGCAATGCTTTTGCTTGCCGGCACATGTGGGATTCTGTACATTCATCCGCTGCCTCCAATGCATATTAATATATAGATCAAAGAGATCCAGGCCCGGCGCTGCTGTATTCGGACGGGCCGCTGTGCGCACTTTTCACGAGACTACGGGCTAATATATCCAAGTGACACCGATTAGTATGTAGGGGAGGTCTTATTTACTTGTAGGACTGGGATTAAATATTTGTAGGCGAAATCTTACAAACTTGCGGAAGGAACCCGTAGCGAAGGCAGGAAATTTGGAAGACTATTTGACTATGTCGTGTTTTAAGGCATAGGCGGTGATTTCGGCATCGTTTTTTAATCTCATTTTCTCTGTAATGCGCGAGCGGTAAGTGCTGACCGTCTTGACACTGATGGAAAGCTCATGGGCCATGTCGGCCGAGGATTTTCCCGAGGCGATCATGGTGAGCACCTGGAATTCCCTGTCGGACAAAAGTTCGTGTGGCAGGGCGTCCCTTGACTCCCCGAATTCGGCAATAAGTTTTTCGGACAGCGCCGAACTGACGTATTTACCGCCGCCTGATACCCGCCGGACTGCCTTCACCAGTTCATCCAGGGCACTATCCTTGGTCAGATAGCCAGACGCTCCGGCCTTGAGAGCCCGAATGGCGTATTGTTCCTCCGGGTACATGCTCAGCATCAATACCCTCACCTCCGGATACTCGTGCCTGAGTTGCTTGAGGATATCCAGACCGTTGCGGTCGGGCATGGATATGTCCAACAGAACCAGATCCACTTCGTTGTCGTGCAGAAGAGTAAGAAGTTCCAGCCAGTTGCCCGCTTCGCCGACAACCAGTATATCGCTGGTCTCTATCAGGATCTCCCGCACCCCCTTGCGCACTATGGCGTGGTCATCACATATGGCAACCTTGAACATGCTCACAACTCCTTGTCTTCCAGGGGAATAGCCACCGAGATACTGGTGCCGCGCCCCGGCTCGCCGGACACCATCATGGTGCCCCCCCATTCCCGGGCGCGTTCCTGCATGCCCAGCATGCCGAAAGAGGATTCCCCTTTCATCTGCCCGGCAGAAATTCCTTTGCCGTTATCCATCACCTGCAGCAGGAGCATGCCGCCTTCTTCCCGAAAGGCAATGGTCACCCGACTTGCCTGTGCATGGCGGATGATGTTGGTCAGAGCCTCCTGCAGGATCCGGTAAAGGGCCGTGGCACGCCGACGTTCCACTACCATGTCGTTCCGTTCCAGCTGCAGTTCGCAGGGGATACCCGTCCTCTTGGTGAATTCACTTACCTGCCACTCCAGAGCCGCCACCAGGCCTAGATCGTCTAAAAGCCTGGGACGCAACTCAGTGGCAATCCGCCGTACCGATTTTATGGTGCCGTCCAATAACCGCGCCATTTCAGCGATCCTTGAGGCGACATGCACTTGAGTGCCGTCCAGTCTTTTGCTTATCCATCCCAGATCGAAACGCAGAGCAGTCAACTGCTGCCCAAGTTCGTCATGGATCTCCCTGGCAATGCAGGCCCGTTCGTTTTCCCGCGCATCCTCTATATACATGGAGAGATGGCGCAGTTGTTCATTGGCGAGCCGCAGTTCTTCAGCTTTTTTCAGATCGGTGATGTTACGGATGATGATCACCACCTGGTCTCGGGCCAATGGAACTATCCGTGTCTCAAAATGATTATCGCCAGTATCTCCCGGCAGGCAATATTCGAATGTTACCATGGCGCCGGAGTCAAGGGCTTGCTCTACCTTGCCGCCATAACGTGCGGCCACATCTCTGGAAAAGGTCTCGGTCAGGCGTTTGCCCGCTATTCCACCAGCCGGAGGGATCATGTCATGCATCCTGCCACGGCAATCGAGCACTGTCGTTTCCCGGTCCACGACCAGGCAAAGGTCCGGAAAGGCCTGAAAGATGGCCATTAGCTCAGAGACCGCCTGCCCCAGCTTCTCTTCAGCCTTCCGCCGTTCCTGATTCTCCCGGCAAAGTTCCCGATTCCCTGCAGAAAGCTCGCCAAACTTCTCCGACAAGGAGGCAGCCACATTGCGGAAATTGGTTATGAGGGAGTCAATCTCGGCAATATGGCTGACAGGCCAATCAATCTTTTTCTGGGATGATACCGTGTCCGGCAGGCCCGTAGTGGCATTTCGCAGCCGTTCCAGCGACAATGCCAGGCGCTTGCCTATGAGGTGCGAGCCCACCAGCGTCAGCATGGTTACGACGATCATGAAGAACAGGTCTTTTATGAACAACTGGTTCAAGGCATGCAACCGCTGTCCCTGCGGCACTTCCAGGATGAGCCGCCACGAGATGTCGGGACTGAGCTGAATTTCCCGGACATAATACGAGTGCCGCCACCGCTCAGGCTGACCGGAAGCTTCCATGCTGTCTGGGCTCCACCGGTAGGTTGCATCATTCAGCTGAGCGATTCTCCCGCCGTGCCGGTCGAATTTCTCCAGCAATGGCCAGGAAGCATCACTGGCTGCAATGATCCTCCGCTGACTGTCCAGCAGGATCGCCCTGCAGGACCAGTCGCGCGCTAACTGGGACAACAGCCCGCTCACCCCCTGCAGGTCCACAACGCCGGTCACGAAGCCTTGAAATTTGCCTGCAGTTAAAACCGGCACATTGACAACAACCTGGGGATGCTGATCCAAGCCCCGTGTCACAGGGGACAGGACCGGCTTCGCTGCGGCATGCAGGGCCTTCAGTTTTGCCGTGTCTGCAAACCTGAGGCCCACATTAGCCCGCCCGGTCACCATATCAACCGGTGGATCGAAAGCAATACTGATTCCCCGGCGATCGATAAACCCAATCTGCACGATGTTCCGGTCCAGCTCGTTGATCTGGTGAATATTGATGCGCTTTCCCGCTACGTTTGCGAAACTGCTCTGCAACTGGGCCAGGGAATTGAAATCCGCAAGCCGTTCATTCAACCACGCCTGCACCGTCCCTTGACTGTGGGCAACAACACGGTCAAGCTCCCGTATAGCCTGCACAGCCATTTCATCCTCGAATTCCTCGCGAATGCTTAAAATGGTCAACGTCAGGAGCGGAAATAGCACGCATGCGGCAAGAATGGTGGAAATCAGTTGTTGAAAAGAGGTATGCCGCCGGTGGGTAATGTGTGACAGACCGGGGGAAAGGAGAAAGAGGTTTACCAGCAGTTGGGCTACAAGGGCGTTGGAAATGCCGTTGATCCCCTGTTTAAGCATGATCAGCCAGGGAAGGTCGTCACCTGCCGGCAAGCGCAAGGTAAAGTAAAGCCATGCCAGGGGCATTCCCAGCAGAATCCAGTAAGTGGCGGAAAGATAGACGAATCCCCTCTCTCGCTTCTGCAACAGATACCCAACAAAGGCAGCCTCACATACGGCATTTATGCCGGAAGAAAGATGACCGAAGGCAAACCAGGCAGAGGCGCTGGATAAGACGGCAGTGATAATTCCCCAGCGGAAACCGAACAATTGGATGACCAGCATCGTAAAGATGCTGCCGAACAACAGATCCAGCTTAAAGTAGAGCGGTAGCCTGAGACAATTGGCTGTAACGGCCCCACATACGAGAGCAACAAGTAAAAGCTTAGCCCCCCGTGACATCCGTGTCTCCTCACTGTTGAGCATCCCTTTCATATCGGTCACTATACAGTAAATCGTCATCTGCTTAGCAAACTGAAAAAATTATTTTTCCCAAAGATGATTGGAAAAAACTTTGGCAAGATCCATAGACTTTTTTATAATGAAACCACATTGTTTTTCATGAGTGCTGGCCGGGAGGTGAAGCATGATAGACATGAGCAAAAAGCTGCAGCGCATCATCGACCTCGGTCTGGAAATCTCCCGCATCAACGACATCGACCTGCTGTTGGAAAAGATCCTTCTCGAAGCCAGAAGATTCACCAGGGCAGACGCCGGCTCCATCTACATCCGTGAAGACGACCGGCTGCACTTCAGCTACACCCAGAACGATACTCTGCAGAGGAACCTGCCGCCTAGCAGGAAGCTGATCTATTCCACCTTTTCCATCCCCATCGATCACCATTCAATCGCCGGGCATGTGGCCGCCTCGGGTGAGGCCATTAATATCGCCGATGTTTACCGGCTCAACCGTGATGACCCATTTTCGTTCGACAGAAGCTATGATGACATAGCTGGTTATCGGACCAGGTCCATGCTCACCTTTCCGCTGAAAACGGTTCGCGGCGAAGTCACCGGCGTGCTGCAGCTGATCAATGCCAAGGATGGTGCCGGCGAACCGGTGCCTTTTGCAGCAGAGGATGAACCACTCCTGGTGCATTTCGCCAACAACGCTGCCAATGCCGTCGAGCGGGCCAAGCTGACCAGGGGAATCATTATGCGCATGAACAAGATGGCCGAGTTGCGCGACCCCAAGGAAACAGGTCCCCATGTAAAAAGGGTCGGGGCCTATTCTTCTGCCATCTATGAAACCTGGGCCGCGAAAAGGAACATTCCCCCTGCCGAGATCGAACGGAACAAGGATATCCTCACCATGGCGGCCATGCTCCACGATGTGGGCAAAGTGGCCATTTCCGACATCATCATGAAGAAGCCGGGGCGATTCACTCCGGAAGAATACGACATCATGAAGCAACACACGGTTTTGGGGGCACGGCTCTTTGCCGAGCTCTATTCCGATGTGGACGAGGCAGCATACGTGGTGGCGCTCAATCACCATGAAAGGTGGGACGGCCGCGGCTATCCCGGCCACGTGGACCGGGAGACCGGTCTGCCACTCCCGGGCCATGTGGATGAGAACGGTGCCCACCTGGGCAAGAAGGGGGAGGAAATCCCTCTGTTTGGCAGGATCGTGGCCATTGCCGACGTCTACGACGCCCTCTGCTCCCAGCGCTGCTACAAGGAGGCCTGGAGCGAGGAAGAGGTGCTGGACAACCTGCGCAGCGAATCGGGAAAACAGTTCGACCCGGAGGTGGTCGAGGCCTTTTTTGAGACGCTGGATACCATACGGCATATCACCAGCATCTACCCCCACGATTAGCGCAGCAACCCAATAATGAGAAAAAATAAAGACAAGAACCCACCCTGAAGCCTGATCAGCTCAATAGATACATTTTTAGCCATTGCCTTACCAATCCCTTGGTGGTATTTATAGTGCCTGAAAAAAATCCATCACACTGAGAGGTCCACCACCATGAACGCCGCGCAGCGAGTCGTCCTGTTCACCGTCCTGTGCATCTCCTTGACCGCCCCTTTTGCATTTTGCCAGGGGCTTGAGGACAAGGTGCAGGAGTACACCATGAAAAACGGCATGAAACTCCTCTTGGTAGAACGGCATACCTCCCCCACCGTCGCTGCCTGGATCAGGTACCGGGTCGGTAGCGTCGACGAGCGCAGCGACGAGCGGGGCCTGGCCCACCTTTTGGAGCACATGCTCTTCAAGGGTACCAAGACCCTTGGCACCATCAATTATGCGGAGGAAAAGCCGATCCTGGACAAGATCGAACAAACTGCCCAGGCGCTCATGGCCGAAAAGGCGAAAAAGGATAAGAGCGATCCGGCAACCCTTGACAAGCTGAAGAAGGAGCTTTATGCCCTGGAGAGGGAAGCTGAAAAATACACTGTGAAGGAAGAATTCTTCCAGATTTATGCCAGAAACGGCGGCACCGGCTACAACGCCTTCACCAGCAAGGACGGCACCACCTATCTCATCAATATGCCGGCCAACAAGATGGAGCTGTGGGCGGCCATCGAATCGGACCGGATGAAAAACGCCGTGCTGCGCGAATTCTACACCGAGCGTGACGTGGTCATGGAGGAGCGGCGCCGCTCCTATGATACGGAGCCGGAAGGGCAGCTCTGGGAGAATTTTGCCGCCACCGCCTTTGTCGCCCACCCCTACGGCCAGCCCACCATCGGCTGGATGTCCGACATCGAAAACCTCTCCCGCACCAAGGCAGAGGCCTTTCTCCATAAATATTACGCCCCCAACAATGCCATCATCGCCATTGTCGGCGATATAAAGCCTGCCGAGATCATCGTCATGGTGGAAAAATATTTCGGCGACATCCCCCCCGGCGTACCGGTGCCCCCTGTTACCGTCGAGGAGCCCCAGCAGCTGGGTGAAAAACGCATCCAGGTGGAGGCGGAAGCCGAATCGCAGCTGATGATCGCCTTCCACAAGCCAACCTTCCCCTCCCCCGACGACTATGTCTTCGACGTCATCGATATGCTCCTGGCAGACGGGCGCACCTCAAGGCTCTATAGAAAGCTGGTGGTGGAAAAGCAGCTGACAACCGATGTGGCTGCCTTCACCGCCCCCGGTAGCCGTTATCCCAACCTCTTTATCCTGGCAGCGACCCCACGCGATCCCCACACGACCGCGGAAGTTGAAAGTGCCATTTACGACGAGCTGGAGCGCCTGAAGAAAGAGCCTGTCACCACCGCCGAATTGCAGCAGATCCTCAACAAGCTGGAGTATGAAGAGTCGCGGCAGATGATCTCCAACGGCGGTCTTGCCCGGAATCTGACCGAATACGAGGCGACCACCGGCAGCTGGCGCTATCTGATCGAGCACCGACGTCACGTTGCCAAGGTCACCCCCGACGACGTCATGCGTGTCGCGCAGAAATACCTGGTGCAGACCAATCGGACCGTGGGCACCATCGTCAAGCGGCAGTCCAAGTAGCAGACATCAAATTTTACCGAGGAAACCGCCATGAAACATATACGAAGATTCACCACCAGCCTTTGCCTCGTTCTCAGTACCATCCTGATTTTTTCCGGCTGCGCCGCGACGCCCCCGGTCACCACCCCGCGGAGCATGACCTTCGCCCCCCTCAAGTTCGAGATTCCCAGGAGCGAACGGGTGCAGCTGAAGAACGGCATGATCGTCTACATGCTGGAGGATCACGAGCTCCCTATCGTCAGCATGACCGCATATGTGAAGACCGGCAGCATCTACGAGCCGGCCGACAAGGCGGGGCTGGCCGCACTGACCGGGGCAGTGATGCGCAGCGGCGGCACAACCTCCATGGCGCCGGAAAAGCTTGACCAGGAACTGGAATACATGGCCTCGGCCATCGAATCTTCCGCCGGTACCGATGCGGCCAATGTCTCCATCAGTTGCCTGAAACGAAATCTGGACAGGACCCTGGTGCTCTTCGCCGATGTGGTCATGCATCCCGCCTTCCGCGAAGACCGGGTTGCTCTCGCCAAAAACAGGACCATCGAGGGGCTGCGCCGGCAGAATGACGACGCCAAGGAAGTGGCCGACCGGGAATTGCAGAAGGCCCTCTACCCCAACCACCCCCTGGGGCGCATCCCCACTATAGAAACCGTCAAAGGGATTACCAGGGACGACCTGGTCAATTTCCACAAGCACTACTACCACCCCAACGCCATGATGCTGGCCGTTGCCGGTGATTTCGACAAGAAGGAACTGATCGAAAAGCTGGAGACGCTGTTCCCCGGCTGGGAAAAGACTGCCGTCCAGTACCCCGTCGTGCCGCCGGTACAGCGCGATCTGAAACCGGAGGTCCTGCTGGCAAGGAAAGATATCAGTCAGTCGGTGATCCGCATGGGGGAACTGGGTATAGACAAGAACAACCCCGACCTCTACGCCCTGAAAGTCATGGACTACATCCTGGGGGGTGGGTTCACCTCGCGCCTGACCCAGGAAATCCGCTCCAACCAAGGGCTCGCCTACAACGTTGACAGCCGCTTCGATGTGGGAAAAATCTTCGTCGGCACCTTTGTCGCCGAAACCGAGACCAAGAGCCAATCCACGGTCAAGGCCACCATGCTGATGCGGGACATCATCGAAGGGATGACGAAGGGACCGGTAACGGACGAGGAGCTGAAGCTGGCCAAGGATTACCTGATCAACTCCTTCATCTTCGGCTTCGCCCGCCCCGATGCGGTGGTCAATCAGCAGCTGCGGCTGGAATACTACGGCTACCCGGCCGGCTACCTGGAAAATTACCGGGATAACCTGGCCAAAGCAACGAAAGAGGATGTGCTGCGCGTGGCCCGGAAATACCTGCACCCGGAAAAGATGATAGTGGTGGTGGTCGGGGATGAGCAGAAATTCGACAAACCACTGTCGACACTGGGGCCGGTGCGGGAATTGAAGCTGGAGAATGGGAAATAGTGTAATGTGGTGACGGATTGCCGCGACTTCGTCCGGTCGTTCGGTCGAAAAGAACGACCGCCAAAGAAAGGTCTCCAGTCAAAGCTGGGGGCCTTTTTATTTACTTCCTCGACGTCACACCATCCCATGGACCCGTTTCCCCGTACGGGGACTTCTGTCCCGGGAGGGATGGTGAAAACGTCAAATGCCGCAGAACAAAAAAGGTCCTGCACGGGGGAAGCCCTTGCAATTCACCGTTAGATCGTTGCATTGAGCCGATCTTTGGGTCATAAAGGACTGGCCGAACGGTAATGCATCTAGGCCTGATATGGTTAATTAACTATTATTTCTTGAAATTTACCATCAACTTGGCATATAAGACTAAAACGGTAGGTAAAAATTTCTCATTATTACCATTAAAGTTGCAGCCAATCTGGGCAATAAATTATTTGCTTTACAGATATATCTGCTCACTCTACTGCAACTTATTTACAAGGAGGGAACCTCATGACGAAAAAAAAATCTCTGTTGGTATTGATGGTGGGCTTACTGTCGGCAACGGTGCTGTTCGTACAAAGCGCATGTGCCGCGCAGGATGACGAAAAACTCGCAAAACTCCTTGCAGACTACTTGTTGAAAGGAAGGGCAGTTGTCGCCAACAATCAGTCGATCATCAATACGTCCGGTAAAGCAGACAAAGGATTTACAGCGGCAGCATATGAAGCGCAGCTTGCCGGCGATTTCAAGAAGATGACCGGCCTGGATATCAGGAACCTGGATACCTCTGACCATAACAGCAACCTGTTGCTGAAACTGCACAATTCAGCCAAAGAAGTGGTAACGGAGGCGCAACCCCAGATCAATCAACCGGGAATTGCATTTAAAGGCTTTTCTCCCGCCATATACGGAAAGAGAACGGGAGATAAATTCTTCAAGAAGACCGGTATCTCCATCAAGCAGACCAGTCTTAAATATCGCAACCCTGCCAACAAGCCTGACAAATTCGAAACGGCAACCCTGAAAAAATTCGAATCCGGCTGGGTACGGGGCAAATCCTATTCGGAAACAACGGGCAGCGGCGGCAAAAAGAGCTTCCGTTACATGGTCCCCGTCTACATAACCCAGATGTGCCTCACCTGCCATGGCGCACCAGTCGGGGACAATGACATCACGGGCAGAAAGAAGGAAGGTTACAAAGAGGGGGATGTGCGCGGGGCCATCAGTATCGTTATACCCGCAAAATAAAGAAAAAGAGAAGTCACCCGGCATTCCTTCGCAGCCTGAAGGAATGCCGGGTGTTTATTTTCAGCATAGCTATTCTTCCGTGGAGGGAACTGAGAGATGCAGAGATGGAATCTTACGAGAAAATTTTTAGCAGGAATCCTGATAACACTTGTCCTGGTCTTCTCTGTGATGAGCATCTCGCTCACCCTTTATCAGAAATATTCCGTCATGGAGGATATGGACCGGAGGGGTAAAAACCTTGTCCAGTTTCTTGCCACCATCGGCATGGAGCCGATTTTAAGTTTCAACTATGTCTATCTTGAGAATTATGTACGGGACATCTCGGCAAATGACCGGGAGATTGTCTATGCCCTCTTCATGGACAAGCAAGGAAATATTCTCACCCCCCTTGACGAAAAGCATGCTTCCCGGGCAAAAGCTGAAAAAGAACACCTCTTGGTATTCACCAGCCCGGTAAAGCAAAGCGGCGAAAAAATCGGCGCCGCACAAATTGCACTGAGCACAAAGGCCAGTAAGGAGAGGTTCCGCGAGGCGCTGCTTATAATACTGGGCCTGGCAGGCGCCTCCATAGTGGGTATTTCCATCGTCTTTTACCTGCTATTCCGTCGTCTGGCGCTTCGTCCTCTCGGGGAGCTGAAAGACCGGCTGGAAAGAATAGCCGACGGAGACCTGACCCAAACCATGGAGGTGAGGGCAAACGACGAGATCGGCGAAATAGCACGGTCAATGAATGTCATGCTGGGAAATTTGCGAACCATGGTCGGCAAAATCCGTGAAACCTCCGGGGAAGTGGCCTCCGCAGCCGACCGGATCTCCGCCAATTCGTCCCAAATGACCACGGCAGCCCACAGCCAGGCGTCGGCAAGCGAGGAGACTTCCAGCAACATGCTGGAGATGTCGGCATCGATCCAGACAGTCGCAGAGAGTGCCGAATCACTGGCGGGATACGCCGAGGAAGTATCCTCCTCCATCCAGGAGCTGGGGGCATCCAGCGAGCAGGTGGCAAGAAGCGCCGATATGATGGCCACCTCCGTGGCCGAAACGTCGGCAACAATCGAAAAGATGACCATCTCCATTGAACAGGTCGCTCAAAGCAGCGAAGAGCTGCAGCAGGTGGCGGGGGAAACCGCGGTGACCGTTGAGCAGATGGCGGTTTCCATTCGACAGGTGGCGAAGAATGTGGCGGATGCCGACAGTGTGGCAAAAGTGGCGGCCAAGGAGGGTTATTCCGGTCAGCAGGCGGTCCAAGAGGCTATCGCAGCTATGCAGCAGGTGGCCGAAGTCATCGAGATGACGGCCTCCTCCATCGTCACCCTTGGAAAACGCTCGGCCGAAATCGGCAACATCGTGAAAGTTATCAACGACATCGCCGATCAGACGAACCTGCTTGCGCTCAACGCCACCATCGAGGCGGCCCAGGCCGGTGATGCGGGGCGCGGTTTCGCTGTAGTAGCCGACGAAGTACGCAAGCTTGCCAAGATGAGCTTTGGGGCGACAAAAGAGATCGGACAGGTAATCAAGCAGGTCCAGGCCGACACCGAGGATTCCATCAAATACAGCCAAAAGGCCTCAAGAGAGGCCCGGGCATCCATGGAACTTTCTGCCAAGGCGGAGAGCACACTGGCCAACATCGTCAGCAGCATCGAGCAAACGAGTAACCTGATGAGCGACATCGCCTCCATGACTGCGGAACATGCCACCGCCTCCAGCCAGGTGCTGAAAGCGGTGGATAAAATGAGCCGGAGCACCGTGCTGGTGGCCGGTTCCGCAAAGGAACAGGCCCAGGGAAGCGAGCAGATCCGACTTGCGGTGGACAACATGAACCAGTCCACCAAACAGGTGAATATAGCCACCCGCGAACAGGAGCAATCCGCAAGATTGATCGTCTCGTCCGTTGACGGCATGGCCACCATGACCCAGCAAGTTGCCAACGCCACCTCCGAACAACGAAAGGGAGGGGGGATGGTGGTCAAGGCAATGGAGAACATCAGCGACCTTGCCAGAAACAACCTCTCCTCGGTGGAACAGCTGGCCAAGTCGGCCGAAAGTCTTTCCCAGCAGGCGATGGACCTGAAGCAGATGGTGGCCAGATTCAGGCTTGAATGATCCTGCCTCATGAGAAATGGGCTGAATCAACAGCCTGAAGACAGAAAGCCCACAATAAGTTCGTTGATAATTCCCGGTTGTTCTTGATGCACAAAGTGGCCGGCAGCAGAGATGATATATCTTTCAAAATGCCCGAGAAAGCTGTTCTCCATCCCCTCGGTCGTCTCCGCGCCGATACAGCCGTCATCCGCACCGTGGAGATACATGGTCGGGACCGGTATCGGTTCCGAAAGCCGTTTGCGGATCTCGGCCAGACCCGGATGCTGAAGGGTCGGATTGAATTGGGAGCGGTAGTACTCCAAAGCGGCCTTCAGCACGGATGGATGACGAAAAGCACCTTTGACTTCCTCCATGACATCCTTCGGGCAATGCCAGCCGGGGGACCACTCCTGCCAAAGCCGTTCAATGAAGGCCAGATCGTTCTCAGCCACAGCCAATTCCGCAAAGGGGAGTTGAAAGAAATACGCGTACCAGGAGCGGCGCTGCTGTAGGGGATTGCTCATCAGGGCCTTTGCAAAATTGCCGGGGGTAGGCACCGACATGCAGATGATGCGGGCAACCTTTTCCGGCGCAATGATCGAGGCGCCGCGAACGACGGTAGCTCCCCAGTCATGCCCCATCAGCGTTGCCGGTTGGTCGGTCAGATGATCGATCAGGTCCAGCAGATCCAGCACGAGGGTGGCGACCTCCAACGACCCGGCCTGGCAATTGTCATTTGGAAAGTAGCCCCGCAGGCAGGGTGCCACCACCCGGTAACCACACTGCGCCAGAAATGGGATCTGATGGCGAAAGGAAATGGGGAGATCGGGAAATCCATGCAGCGCTATGACCAAAGGGCCATTACCTGCTTCGATGGCATGAACGGTCCGCCCCTTGATCCGGAAGGAATTTCTTTTAAAAGAAGTCATGGTTGCGCATTCTGAGTCTGGTGCCATTTTTCTGCCTCCTGTCGAGTGTAATTGATCATTAGACTCACCAGGTAGAAAAAGGTTACCGACACTCAACAAAAATTCCCCACTCCTTCTTCCTGATCCCCTCCTTGATTCTCTGTACATAGGCTTTATCCGCCGTCTCCGGGTACAATTCGCAGTAAATTTCCCGTAACGCCTTCATCTGCCCGATCTCTTCCCTGGCCCTTGCTGGGCTGACTACAGGCGGCCTAACCTGAGCATCCGAGTTGAACCACCCTTGCGACAGGCCAAAGCGGCCCCATTGGCTGCAGGAACAGGGGTTGCTCTTTTTGATGAGTCCACACCGGTCTTCCATGTAGCCGAACCATCTTTTCCTGGCCCGGTGCAGCGTTGTCTTCACCGAACCAAGGGAGCAATCCAGGATTTCAGCAACCATTTTGTGGGGTAAGCCTAACGTGATCGCCAGACAAAAAATCCTGCGTTGCTCCGGAGTGAAACATTCGGTCAGGCTGTGCAGACACTTGACTTTAGCCTGCCCGGCAAGGAGTTCCATCTCGGGATTCACGGCAGGATCGGGATCAAGGATTTCCTCAAGGACATAGCCGTAATCCTCGGTGAGAGATTGGCAGGGAAACTTCGCTCTCTGCTTGAGATAATCATTGGCCACGTTCATGGCAATGCGGTAGATCCAGGTGGAAAAGGCGCAATCGCCACGAAAATCGTCATAGGAGCGAAAAGCCCGCAGGAAAGCCTCCTGGGTGACCTCCTCCGCATCATGGTCGTTACCGGTAAGACCAATGGCAAGCTTGAAGATCAATTCAACGTTGTCGCGATACAAGTGATCAAAATGTTCTACGCGAGCGTTTGACATTGCAGCTGCTTTCATAAATTCCATAATCAGGAGCGGTACTTTTCCATGAAAAAGAGGGAAAGGTGGGGATTAACATCCTCAACTCTAAAACGCCGGTAGCCGAGCCGCTGGTACAGGCGGATGTTGTTTTCGCTCCTGTCGCCGGTATAAAGTTCAAACCGATCGACGGCAGTAAAGCGGCTCTCGATGGCAGCCATCAACTGCGTGCCGAGGCCCCTTCCCTGGCGTGCCGGGTGGACCATGAGCCGGCCGACGAAGCAGGTATCCCCCACCTGGAATCCCTGCACCGAGCCGACAATTCTCTCTCCGTCCACCGCCTTCAGGACCGTGCGTAAGTGGAATTCGGCCACCAGTTCGTCCAGGCTCTGAGCGAGGGGCGGAATAGTGAAATCATCGTAGAGTTCCGCCTCACTCCTGTAAGCCAGCCGCTGCAGGGCCAGTATTTCCGCTGCATCCGCCACAGCGGCGGGTCCAATGATCATCTGCATAAAAAGGTCCCTATCATGTCGATATTCCTTCCATGAAGTCTCGCTATCAGAGTCGGCACCCAGTATCCTGCTACCACAGGTTGGCCGCAGGCGATGCGGCGCGGTCTTCGAGCCTGATGGCGTTTGTGCTGCAGACTGAACGGCAAATGCCGCATCCGTAACAGAAGGTTTGATCCACAAGGGTCTTTTTGGTGGCAGCACTGTAACTGAGGGCTCCGAACTGGCAGAGGCGCATGCACTGCCGGCAGCCTTTGCAGGCTTCCGGATCTATGGCGGCAATATATTCGGCCCGGAACATGACCGGGATCTGATGGGTGATAGTCGAGCGCATGGCGTGACAGTCGGACCGGTCGCAGTTGCAGATGCCGCCAATGAAGGGGGTCTGGAAGGTCCAGACGGTGTGGCAGAGACCTTCGCGCTCGTGGGCGCGGAAAGCGGCCAGCGCCTCCTCCTTGGTGAGCATTTCGAAGCGTGCGTCATCGACTCCACCAGTAAATTTCTCTTCGAGAGCCTGAAATATTTCCATAAGCTTTCCACCATTGGGGCCGAGGCTGATCCCGTAGCAGTAGCGCTTCTCTTTCCCCAAGGTCGATTCGCGGCAGACGCAGGCAACACGGACGATGGAGTTGGTGAATTCGAATATCCGCTCCACATCTTCCAGGGGAACGACCTGGCCGAAGTGCACCTTCTTCATCTTTCTCGTAATGATGCGACTGAAGAGGGTCCTGATGAGCCACGGCATCTTCTTCATGCGATCGAGCCCGATGTTCATATTCTGGAATTCACGCTCCCGGGCCTGGGGGTCGGCGAAAAGCTCCATGAATTTGAGGCGCTTCAAGTCGCTCAGCATATCCTCCGAGTAGTTCTGGGCCTGCAGGTACCACTTTTCACCTTCGCCGTGCTTCAGACAGAACTGGCACATGGCTTTTTTCTCCTCCCGATTGTTGTACGTCCCTCTGGGTTACAGTTTTCATGAACCGACCGGGGGGCGGCTGGATGAACAGGGGATGTTCCAGCAGTCGACATTTTGCCTCCTCGGATCCAGACTTTTGCGGAATACCATCGCACTCACTTCAAGAGCAGATCCACGTAAGCGCCATCAATAAGCTGCGACCGCTCTATTCCCAGTTGGGCCATGAGGTCGTGGGCCTCCCGGACGCCGTTCTCGGCCGATTCCCCCTCACCCAGGACAACTTCAAGTTCCAGGAATTCCCCCAGTCCTTCCACCTTGTCCAGGTGAATGCGCGTTCTGCCGGCGAGAAAGAGGGTGCGGTGCTTCCGCACCCGGCCCGCCTGTCCGTAGGCCAGGGATAGGGAATCCCGCAATGTCTCGGGCGCAGGTGTCGGCGAACGGAGATAGAAGGACTCCTTTGGCCCTTGTCGATCAGCCCTGCAGTAGAAGATCAGCTCCCCTTCGTCCCGGGAAAACGCCCGCAACTTCAAACGGCCCGAATCGCAGCGGAAAAAGGTGTCATCCTGAACGATCTCCATTGGTCCCTGGTCTGCAATCGCCGCCGCCTTCGGTACCAGCGCCTCAATGCTGTCGATGCGCGCTTTGATTTCGATGTTTCTTGCCATGTTAGATTGTCTCCCCCTGCTTCAACTGGCCTACAAATCGCTGCCAGGCAACGTCGATCCCCACTCCATAGGCACTTTCGAAAGCTTCACTGAATTCCCGCCCCTCCACTGCCGCAAGAAGGAAGGCCTTGAAGCGTGCTTCGTCCATCCTCCGCAGATAGCTGACGAACATCCCGCTCTGGCGGTAGAACATGGGGGGCTTCAACCCATAGGAAGCGGCAAATTTCTTGAAGAAGAAACTGCCGGTATCCTCTGGAGCCAGGCTCTTCCCTTGGAGAATGGCTTCGGCCGCCCCGGCCTCGCTCATCTTCTCCGCCCCGCCACCACCGGAAACGATAACCGCTAGCCCTTCCTGGAACCACGAGGGAAGAGCGGCGTTGTAGCCATAGATGCCGAGGCGCTGCCCCAGGTGGAGATGGGACAGTTCGTGGGTCAGTATCCTCTTGATCCGGTCCGGCTCTTTCCTCAGGCCCCCGGAAAGGAACAGCTTGAGAATCACCGCCCCGCGCACCTCCTTGGGCACGCCGGTGAATGAAGCGAAGCTCTCCTCGTCGCGGGTGACGTAGACCTGAACCGGCTCGGCAAAGAGATGATACTGCTCCCGCTCCACCGTGGCAATGGCCTCAGGCAGCTCCTTGGCCGCAATGGCAGCCACATCCTCTGATCCGGGTTCGGCGAAGACACGCCCATCCGCAGCCATAGGAACGAAATCGGCGGTCGATTTCAGCGAAGCAATACCGCTTCGAACAAGACTGCAGCCGGAAAGTGCTGCGGCCAAGGCCAGCATCATGACAATGTGTAGCAATCTCGTGAACATATCCCCCCTGTAATTTGGCTTTTACCCATAAAGTGCAGGGCATTAAAGGTTCTGCTCCGGCAATGGCTCTGAGGTCCCTGTAGCGGACGATCTCGGCCCCTTTTTACATGGACAGCATAAAAAACTTCCGGGCATGTGATCACCCATTCGTAATAAAAACCCCATCAGCAAGAGCCGATGGGGCTATGGACACTGAGCTTGCAGACCCTCGCCACCAGCGGCGGACTCTGGCGGCGTCAAGGGCATTTCTGGGCTATGATTATGATCTAGTTCAGGATCATGTAATTCTTTCAGCAATTAAATTTAATTTCGGCGCAAATTACCGGAAAACTTTTCCTTAGTCAATCCACTTTTCGCTCGTGAGTATGTGCGGCCGAGATTATCCCGCAGTCGCCAGCCTGGCTCTTGGCCACAACCAGCTCCCATATCCATCACATGGTAACCGGCTTCCCCTGAGGGACCATCTCATGGAGGAATCTAAGGTATGCCTCCCTCGCAACCTCGGGCTTCTCAATCATGGGGCAGTGACCGACCCCATCGATGACCTCTTTGTGACTCCCGACCAGTTTAATGTGCAGCAGCTCTGCGTTGTCCACATGCAGTATTTTGTCTTGTCCCCCCCAGAGGATAAGAGCTGGCGACTTGATGGACGAAAGGATGCTCATTTGGTCCAGATCCGCCATGATATCGGCAAACATCTTTTTCTCCAGGGCCCTCCGCTTCAGCTTTTCCTCCACCAGCACGTTGATAATGAATCCCGGGATATAGGGCGGGTCAACGAAGACATATTTGGCCATGGTAGCTTGAAAGTCCTTGGCAGTCTCGATTTCAAGCAACGGGTTTTTCCCCGTTGTCTTCATGTACGTTTGAAATTCGGTAGCGGTCTGCTCAGCCCCCGCGCCGTCAAACAAGGCAAGAGAAGAAACAGCCTGCGGGTAAAGATAGGCATAGCGCAGGGCAATGGCGCCCCCCATGGAATTGCCTACCAGATGGGCCTTCTTTACCCCCAAAGCATCAAGAAATTGTTTCAGCCGTTTTGTCTGCTCTTCGATCCCGTAATTCAGAGCCGGATCCTGCACACTTTCCCCGTGCCCCGGAAGATCCGGAATTATGACACGATAATCATCGGTCAGCTTTTTCGAAAATCGGTTCCAGTTGTCTTTTTCTCCGCCAAAGCCGTGGAGCATCACAATTGGAGGTTCGCTTCCGGTCACTGAATTCGTGAGATACGTAATCTTTCCATATGGGAGTGTCTCTGTCTTTACAGTCAGTTTTGCACTTTCACGTTCATGGTTCATGATGGACTGAAAGAGCGAATGTTTGTCGCACCCACTAAGCCCCATCAGCACGACCAATGCCAGCAACACGATGAGTCCGCGTGCCTTCAAGGATGCTACCCAAGCTCTCCGCTTCTGCATGTGAAAACCTCCTTTATAACTCTGAATGCTTGCCATAGCTCCTCCTGTTGTTAAGTCTGTGTCACCAGCTCCGACGGATAGCCATACGCAGTCGGCGGGCGGCATCTAGGGCGCCGAAGCCTCCGGCACCAGATCCGTAGGGGGCCTCGCCTCCCACTGCCAGTTTCCATAGGTCGGTGAGGTTATAGGAAAGCTCAGCTTTAACGAGCCCATCGCCGCGCTTCAGCCCCACGCTCCAGACCGCCTTCCACTCCCCCCACTCCTCGGTTCGGGTCCAGGCGGTGATGAGCGCGGGGAGGATTGCCCGGTCGAAGAGCAGGATCTCATCCACGGGCGGATCGATGGCGTTTCCTGCCACGGTTATGAGCAGGGTCCCGTCGCCAAAGCCTTTTTCGGCGCTCAGTGCCCCAATGACAGCATTGCCCAGCTCCCTGTCGCGGGAAAAGAGCCCGGCAACCTCCCCTCGGATCACCCAGGAGCCCACCACCCGCGAAAGCTCTATCCCTACCCCTTCTTCCTCCACATAGCGGCGCTCTACCGGAATCGCCAGCCCGTCGGCAGTCTCCATGGCCTGATCAACCCGGAATTCCAGGAGCGGCGAGGGGCGGATTCCCGCACGCACCCAGCCCCCCACATCCCACTGGTCCATGGTGGCCAACACGCGAATTGCGCCGAATCCGGGCACCGGCGGCGAGCTGTCCCTTTCTTGGAGAGTCACGGTGGCGGGGATCTCCCCGTTAAGCGGCGCAGTCCTGCTGCCGAGCACGGGAAGGCGCCAGGGGGTGGTAATGGGGCTGCCTACCGCTTCATAGCGCACGGAGCCTCTTTGTCCGGACAGCCGTACCGCCCAGAGGGGCAGTTTCTCGTCGGCAAAGGGATCGGTCAGATCACGGGGGAGAAAGGCATCGGCCGGGGAGTACCCGTCGGTCTTGCCCCAGCCCAGCTGAAAGCGCCCCAGTTGCAGGTCCACGTCGGGCGACAGGGGCAGGCGCAGCCAGAGGTCCTGCACCGAAAAGGGAGGGCGGCGGATGTGCCGGTCGGCGGGATCGAGCACGCCCCCCTGATCATCGGTGGAAAGCCACTCCCCCCGCAGCGATCCGGTCAGTTGCGCATCACCCAGCCTCTGTTCCACCTTGTTGAACAGCGTGCCCCAGCCCTCCAGCGATGGACTGTGACCGTGGGTCCGTTCGGGATAGAGGAAACCCTTTCCCTCGGCATAGCCGGAAATTTCCGCCGCTGTGGCTGTAACGGGAAAAATAAGCAGTGCCAGGCAAATGGGAAGGCAAAAAAGATTCAATCGCCACCTTCGCGGTTGAGGTTTTGCAGGGTGAAGCGGCCGACCGGCTGCGGCTTGTCGAAGGTTATTTCCTTCAGGATCACCGTCGTTTTGCTGCCTTTCTTCAGGTCGCTCATCTCCCATCTCTTTGCTACCCAGTGTCCCTCCACATTCTGCAAGTCGGAAAGCGTGAATATCTTGCTCGGCTGTTTGTCACCTTTGCGAAAAAGATCTTCCCGCAGCAGATAGAGGATGTCCTTGCGCAAATAGAGGATCTTCTTTTCGTAGATCGACCTGCCGCCGCTTTCCAATGGGATGGCCGTAATCACGTAGCAGGGCTGCCCATCCACGGTCTGTTCCCCCTGCATGGCCACCTTGTATTTTTCGTGGTCGAACTCCTCCATGTCTTCGTAATTGAAGTCCGTTCCCACGAAAGATGCATCACGGTCCTGAGCGGCAATGCGCCGTTCCCGTTTCATGGAGGGGAGGTAGAGCCATTGATCCGCATTTTGCCCGGCGGGCCGGGAAATGGAGAGGAAACCCACACCCTTCACCTCCGGGGGCTCGGTGAATCGCACCAGGTTCTTTGCGTCACCCGCATACCCCTGCCGGTAGCTCTTCCACCCCTTTTTGCGCACCTTCCCCTCCTTGTTCACGACGGTCAGATGCCCCGCATATTGCTGGGTCCTGGTACGATGCCTGTTTTCCGACTCCTTGAGGAGTGCCCGGGCATCGGGAGCGGCGAAGACGGTAGCGGCCATAAGGCCGGAAATAACCGTCATCGCGAGAAAGAGCGAACTAATCCATATTTTCCTTGTATTCATCTCTGCCTCCTTCTGCCATAGGTCTCTTACCTCCTGATTCATTCGTACTCGATTGCCTCGGTAATCTTCAGCCGTGCCGCCTGGCGCGCAGGAATACAGGCGGCCAGGGTCGAAACGAACGGAAGGGTGACGAGAAGCTGGGCCATAATTTCCCAGGGATACTCATGGGGCATGCTCCAGCCGGTGTAGAACCGCGCCACCGCCCCTTCCATGAAGGCGGCGAAGAGATTTCCGGCCGGAATCGCCACGATCACCGCCACCAGAGAGATTACCAGCGCCTCCACCACGACGCTGCGGACTATCTGCGACGGGATCGCACCGAGGGCTTTCAGCACGCCGATCTCCCTGGTACGCTCGGCCACCGAGATGAGCAGCGAAGTGACGATCCCCAGGAAGGCCACCACCAGAGCTAGGAACACGGTAACCCGCGTCAGGGCGTGAAAGGCGTCGATGGCCTTCTTGATCTCGGCGATGAACTCCTGCCGGGTGGAAATCAGCGCCGGCATCTTCCCCGCAAGCTTCGCCCGCATCAGGTTGCGAACCTGGCCCACATCCGCTCCGGCAGCCACCGATACGTCGAATATGTCCACCCGGTCATCCTGCCAGTGGCGCAGATAGGTATTCCTGTCCATATAAATGGCGCCCTGGTCGGAGCCGTAGTCCCGGACCACCGCGGCTATGGGAAAACGCACTGGTCCCGTGGGAGTCATCAGCTCCACCGACTGCCCGACCCCAAGGTTGAAGCGGCCGCAGAAATTCTCCGAAACGAAGCACATCCCCTGTCGGCCGACCCCCTGCACTATCGATTGCTCATTGCCGCTGAAGTATTCGTACTTGATCCGTTTCATCACCGGCCCAACCTCAAAGGAGCTGATGACGATCTGATGTCCCTGGTAGAAGGGACGGATGGTCCTGACGGATTCCACCGCCCGCACTCCCGGCACCTTCAGCAATTCCTGCCGCAAGGTTCCGGGAAAGAGGAAATCGGGGCGCGACCAGTTGGCGGACGCCCGCACGTAGAGGTCGCTGGTAAGGACGTCGTCCATCCATTTGACCATCGTCGCCGTCATCGATCCCATGTATCCGCCGAGCCCGAACACGAAGGTGAGGGAAAAAGCCATGGCCATGACGGTGCCGGAGGTCCTGCGGGGAGCCCCCAGGAGGGCGTCGGAGCAGAGCCTACCCGCGACCGGCGACAGCCCCATGAGCAGTGGGGCAAGGAGTCGCAGGATCAATCGGGAAAGCGGCCCTACGAGAAGCACCATTCCAACTCCGCCGAGGGCCATGATGGAAAGGATGAGGGGGTTTCCCGCATAGGGGGGAAAGAGGGCCATGAGAATGGCGCAATCTAAGGCAACAACGCCTGCTGCGATGCGGGGTGCCTGGTTTGCGGCGATCTTCGCCTGGAAAGCTCCTTTGGCAAAGGCCTCGGTGGGGGAAATCCGGGAGGCTGCAAGTGCCGGATTCCATGCCCCTATCAGAGACGCGACAATTCCGAGCAGCACCGACTCCAGGATGATGCCTGGAGGAAACCGGACGGAGCCTCCGGAAGAGGTGACCCCATAGATGGTATCTGTTGTCTGCCCCATCATCTTGAGGAAACCTTCAGCAATGGCCCCCCCGGCCAGACAGCCGACAGCGCCGCCGATCAGACCGATAACCAGCGCCTCCATGAGAAAGAGGGACTGCACCTGCCGCGGTGTGGCCCCCAGGGCGCGCAACGTACCGATATCGCGGCGTCGGCGGTTCACCGCCACATTGAAGGCGTTGAAGATGAGAAAGGTGCCGATGGAGAGGGCAAAGCCGCTGGTGATGTTGAAGCCGGCAACGAAATTGTTAACCGTCTGCTCCATCTGCTTGCCCCGGCGGTCCGGGGTTTCCACACGATAAGCAGGGCCGAGGGCCTTCGCCAGCGTCGCCGTCCCCTGGGCCACAGTTGTCCCCTCCGCCAGCCGCACATCGATGCGGTCGAAGCGGCGGCCCCGGCCGAAGAGCTCCTGGGCGGCATAAACATCCACCACCATCAGGTTGCCGCCGAAGGCCTCGGCAAATCCCTTGGGAGAAAGAAGTCCCCGCGCCGCAACCCGTCTCACCCCGGTCGGCACCCGCACCGGCAGTGTATCACCGGTCTTGAGCCCCGCCCTCTGGGCAAAATCGCGGGTGAAGATCGCCGAGTCGGGTTGGGCGAGGAAGAGGAGCGGATCGTCCAAGTCGGCATCCTCCCCCTCGAAACCGTATTCCCGCATCTCCCGGTCCCCCAGGAGATCGATGCCGATCACCATCAGGCTCCCCAGTTCTCCCCGCTCCGGCACCACGATCTGTTCGATGACCGGCGAGATCGCCCGGATGCCCGGAAGGGCACGGACCTTCTCCTGGACCTCCTCCGGCACCCCTCCGGCCATGGTTATCTGCAGATGGGCCTTGCCGGCGACCCGGTCTACCGTGGAACGTATCCCCTTGACCAGGGTCCCCTGGGCGCTGCGGATGGCGCTGAAAGTGGCAACGCCGACCACCACCCCCAACAGGGTCAGCATTGTCTTCATCAGGTGGCGCCTGACATAGGAGAGGGACAGGGTGCGGAGCAGGAAGTTCATCTTCCACCTCCGGCCACGGGACCGTCACCCTCCACCCTGCCGTCCCGAAGCCTGATGAGCCGGTCGCAGGCGGAAGCGGCATGGTGGTCGTGGGTGACCATGGCGATGGTGGTTCCACGCTCCCGGTGGATGGCGCGGAGCAGGTTCAGGATCTCTTCTCCCCGGGCGGTGTCCAGGTTGCCGGTGGGCTCGTCGGCCAAAAGCAGCGGCGCACCGGTAACCAGCGCCCTGGCGATTGCCACCCGCTGGCGTTCGCCGCCGGAAAGCTCATCGGGAAGATGACTCGATCGCCCCTCCAAACCGACGTCTTTCAGGGCTTGGGCAACCCTGCGACTGACCTCGGCGGAAGATTCTCCGGCCAGGTGCAGGGGCAGCGCCACGTTCTGGCTCACCTTCAAGGTCGGCATGAGGTGATAGGCCTGGAAAATATAGGAAATCGTAGTCCGGCGGAACATGGAACGCTCCTTCTCCCCCTTGTCAGCCAAGTCGGTTCCTGCCACCAGAATCGAACCGGATGTGGGGACATCGAGCCCCCCGAGCAGGTTAAGCAGGGTCGATTTACCGGAGCCGGACGGCCCCATGATGGCCACCATTTCTCCCCCAGTGACGGTGAGATCGATTCCGGCCAAAGCCGTTACTGCCGATTTGCCTCCGTAGGTTTTAACCACATTCTGGAGTCTCAGCATCCTTTATTCTCCTTTGTCCCGGCTGCATCCGGATGAACCCAGGCCAGTTCCTGCATATAGATCTTCCTGAACTCGCAGCGTCCCTTCAACCGGCAGCAGAAAGCCCGTCCCCCAAAAATGAAGCGATTGGACCAGAGGTACAGGGGATTCCCCCGGGTATATCTCTTGCGCGTCATCTCCATGAGGTTGTCGATGCCGCGCCGGAAAAACTCCCGGTCCCCGAAATCGAACAGTCCCTCGTGCAGCCACGGTTCCATGCTCCAGCAGACCCCGCGCCGGACAACGTCCAGCCGCTCCGGCTCTATTTGTTCAGGGTCGTCGAACAGGCAAGCTGTAGCAACGATCCTGTTCAGGCCCGCCTCGTCGCGGTCCAGAATCGCCCGCTCCAGATCGCGGATCAATTCCCACTCATCATCGGTGATAATCCGGGTACAGCCGAAATCGATCAGCCCAAGACGGCCATCTTCCATGAATATGAAGTTGCCAGGGTGGGGGTCCGCTAGAAACCAATGCCGCTGGAAGTAGGCCCGGAAGGTCGCGACCGTCAGCAGGGTGGTAAAGTGGTCCCGTTCGTCCTGGCTCGGATTTCGGGACAGGAACTGGTCAAGATGGCTGCCGGCCAGGTAATCCGTTGTCAACACCCGCTTGGTGGTATACTCGCCATAAACCTGCGGAACTACAACCCGATCAGCCTCGGTAAAAAGCTCGCGGGCTTTTTCGTTGAAGTACGCCTCCTGCTCATAGTCGGTCTCCATGAGCAGCATCTGCTCGATATCTGCCAACTTGTCGAGGGTGTTCTGCCAATCGCTGGTAAGGCAGAGCGGCTGGAGCAAGAGGCGGAAATTGCGCAGGTCTGTTCTGATGGTGCGGGCTATGCCAGGATACTGGATCTTTACCGCCACCTCCTCACCGCTCTTGAGCCGTGCACGGTGAACCTGTCCCAGTGAGGCAGCGGCGAAAGCCTCGCGATCGAAGAAAGCGAACAGCTCCTCCGGCTCGCGGCCGAACTCGTCGAGGACGACCTCCCGCACCATGGCGTAGTGCATGGGGGGTGCCTCGAAATGCAGCGCTGACAGCACCTCGGCAAACTCTTCCGGCACCACCTCGGGTAGATTCGCCAGCAATTGGCCGATCTTCATCACCGCCCCCCGCAGGTACCCCATGGTCCCAAAGAGCTTCAGTGCCGCCGCCAGATGGGCTTCACTCTTCAGGCGCTGCCGCTCGTCCTGCCCAACGAACAGACTGCGCAGCCAATAGGCAAAATACCCGGCGGTTAACCGGGCATTGAGGGAACCAAGGCTCCAGATCCGGGCAAACGAGCTGACTGGCACCTTTTTGCCGGCAATGCCGTTTACCAGTTCCGCAAGGCGCTGTCCCGCCGGGTCCATGGCAGGGTCCTTCGGCAAGGCTTTCAATAATAGACTGTGAGAGGTGGCGGTTCTATCACTCTGCCCCATGGAGGGCCTCCTTTTCGCTGCCGGAGATGACCTGGACGAAGGTGCGGACAGCATAGTCAACGAGCGCCTGGGTTTCTTCCTGGTTGGGGGATGTGTCGTTGGTCCAGAAAGCAAGGATGCCCAGGTACAGGGACCAGTAAATGGTCATGGCAACATAATCGGGTGCTTCCGTAAAGCCATGCCGGCCGATGATCTGCTGCACGGCCTTGAGATGCTCGCAGCGCGCTGTTTCACCCTCCTGGCAGACGTTCTTGCGAGGAAATGGGCTTAAGCTCCGCTCCAGGACCGGACCGAGGAACGACCGCAGCGGTCGCAGCCGTCGCAGCCCTGAGTTGATCATTAGGAACAATTCCTCGGACAATTCCTCATCACCGGTCCGACGGCAATGGAAATCGCCGATGCCCGTATGTAGGGCCTCGGTAACAAGGGACATGCCAAGTGTTTCCTTACTGGGGAAATAGTTGAACATGGTTCCGGCAGCCAATCCTGCGGCTATGGCGATGTCCCGGGTGGTGGTATCCTCGAATCCCTTATCGATAAAGAGCTCCGCAGCCTTTTCCAGAATGCGGGCCCGGCTTTCCTGCTTGGCTTGTTCGCTGATGCGCATACCTTCTCCGTAAATGAGTGTGCTCATAATAATCGACAAAAAAGAATGTGGCAAGCAGAAAAATGAGCATGCTCACAAAAAATGGTGGCAATTCAGCTGTCTTGGAATTGGTTTCAGAGGGACTTGATCTGGCAGAACTCGCTCGCAGGCTACCCCAGAACAATTCGAGATTTTCCAATAATTCACCGGGGAGTGACGGAACTGTAACATTTACCAGGTATGTTTCCTTCCTGAAAGGAGCCATCATGTGGAAAGAAGATATCGTTGATCTAAAGCTGAGTCGTTTCTTCGAACAATCGGCCCGGGTTCTCCTGAGCCTTCTGATCGTTGCCATCCTGGCGGCAGTCATGGCCGGAGTCCTGTACACCATCTACGATCTGCGGCTGATCGTGGAGAAGGACTTCCATGGAGCTTTCAAGGCCATTCTCGTTGACATCCTGACCGTTCTCTCACTGGTGGAGGTACTGCGGACAGCCCTCGCCTATTTCACCGAAGGGCGGGTCAAGGTCACCTACATCATCGATACGGTCATCGTCACCGTGCTCACGGAAGTCATGGCCTTCTGGTACCGGGAAATGGAGTGGCAGGAGCTGGGCATGGTCATCATTCTCGTCCTCTCCCTGGCCCTGGTCAGGATCATCGCCGTCCGCTTTTCCCCCAAAAGCCATCGTGCGGAGCTCTGATCCGATGTTAAAATTGTCGTAGTGCAGTTTTCACCTGATCTTTCCCCATCTGTAACACAGTTGTAACATTGCAGCGGTATCACCGTAGCCAACACGAAAAGGAGGCAATCAATGTTCAACTTTGTTCGAAACATTACCCTGTCCTTAACCATTATCGCATTGACAGCCATGGCCGGTCAGGCTTCGGCAGCAACCCTCATCAACGGCGCCGGGGCGACTTTCCCTTACCCCCTCTATTCCAAATGGTTCACCGAATACGCCAAGGTCGATCCGACCGTGAAATTCAACTACCAGTCAATCGGCAGCGGCGGCGGCATCAAGCAGATCACCGCCCAGACGGTGGATTTCGGGGCTTCGGATAAATTCTTGGGGGACGACGAGCTGAGGCGGGTACCCGGCAGGCTGCTCCACATTCCCACCGTCATGGGAGCGGTGGTGGTCACCTACAATATCCCCGGGGTGGGCAAAGGGCTGAAGCTTACCCCTGAGACCCTGGCCGACATCTACCTGGGCAAGCTGAACAAATGGAATGATCCCCGGATCGTCAGGGACAACCCTACGCTGAAGCTCCCCGCCAAGCCGATCATTGTCGTCCACCGCTCAGACGGAAGCGGCACCACCAGCATCTTCACCGACTACTTGTCTTCCGTTAACCAGCAATGGGGCAGCAAGGTGGGCAAGGGAAGCTCGGTAAAATGGCCGGTCGGTCTTGGCGGCAAGGGTAACGAAGGGGTCGCCGGCCAGATAAAAACCACCCAGTACACCATCGGCTACGTTGAGCTGGCCTATGCTGTGGAAAACAAGCTCCCCTATGCAAGCCTGAAGAACAAGAGCGGCGTCTTCGTAGAGCCGACCATCAAGTCAACCAGCGCCGCCGCTGCCGGCGCCGCCAAATCCATGCCCGCCGATTTCCGCGTCTCCCTGGTCAACCAGCCGGGCAGGGATGCCTACCCCATCGTCGGCTTCACCTGGCTTTTGGTCTACCAGGATCAGAAGGACAAGGCCAAAGGGAAGAAACTGGTGGAGTTCCTCAATTGGGAGCTTAAGCAAGGCCAGAAAATGGCTGCAAATATCCTCTATGCGCCACTTCCCGCCAACGTGGCAAAGATGGTGGAGAAGACAGTCAGGACGATCAAGTAGCATCTCCCACGGCTGCCGCGGCTTCGGGAGAGAGTGACAGAGCCACAGCGGTGAGCGGACACCCGCCGATGCATGATCGGAAGCAAGGCTGGAAATAGCAGCTAGCGATGATGCAGCAGCGAACACAAGAGAAAACGCAAGGCCCGCAGCTGTAGCGACCAAACGAACGGACGAAGTTGCGGCAGCCCCATTCCATGACTAATTTCGGAGTATATAGTGTCTCAGGCAGCAATAACCAGCAGATGGAAAATTAAAACAGGCTTGAATGGTGATTTCATCTTCAAGGGGATCACCGTTCTCTTTGCCTTCAGCATTCTCGTCATCCTTTTCCTGATGATTTACGAGATGGTCGAACAGAGCCTGCCCTCCATGGCCAAGTCCGGCTGGCGCTTCATCACCGACCAGAATTGGGATGCAGTGCAGGAGGAATTCGGCGCCCTCCCCTATATCTACGGCTCGGTGGTCTCCTCCATCCTCGCCCTGGCCCTGGCCACCCCCTTGAGCGTCGGCAGTGCCATATTCATTACGGAAATAGCGCCAAAGCGACTCGGCGCCGTCATGGCCTCCCTGGTTGAACTTCTGGCAGCCATCCCCAGCGTCATCTACGGCCTCTGGGGGGTGCTGGTCATGGCCCCCTGGCTGCAAAGCACCGTCCAGCCCTTTCTCATCGACCATTTCGGCTTCCTCCCATTTTTCCAGGGGGCTCCCTACGGGGTGAGCATGCTGGCGGCCATCTTCATCCTCATGATCATGGTGGTGCCGATCATTACCTCCATCAGCCGTGAGGTGCTGCTGGCAGTCCCCAGGAGCCAGAAGGAAGCCGCCATCGCCCTTGGGGCCACGCGCTGGGAGATGATCCGCATGGCGGTCCTCCCCTATGGCAGATCGGGCATCCTCGGTGCCGTCATTCTCGGTATGGGACGGGCCATCGGCGAAACCATGGCCGTAACCATGGTCATCGGCAACACACCGCAGATTTCCCTGTCGCTCCTCTCACCTGCCTATACCATGCCGAGCGTCATCGCCAACGAATTCGCCGAAGCGACCTCCAAGATCCATTCCTCGGCCCTCATGGAAATCGGCCTGATCCTCTTGGTGGTAACTCTCATCATCAACGCCATGGCCCGGCTGCTCATCTGGAGCGTGACCAGGAGACAGAGCGGGGGTGGCCGATGAAAAGCGTCATCCTGCGCAAAGGGGCCAATATGGCCATGACCGGGCTGATGCTGGCGGCAGCTCTGGCGGTGTTGGTGCCGCTGGTCCTGATCTTCGTCCATATCATCAAGATGGGCTTAAGCTCCATCAGCCTGGACTTTTTCACCCAGATACCGAAACCGACCGGCGAAACCGGCGGCGGCATGGCCAACGGCATGGCCGGATCGGCGGTAATGATCGCCTTGGCTTCGATTATCGGCCTCCCCATCGGCATTTTCGGCGCCATATACCTGTCCGAATACGGTGGCAGCCGCATCTCCACCGTCATCCGCTTCGCTGCCGACGTCCTGGCCGGCATTCCCTCCATCATCACCGGCATGGTCGCCTATACGCTGCTGGTGGTGCCCATGAAGGGATTCTCCGCCCTGGCCGGTGCCGTAGCCTTGGCCATGATCATGATCCCCATCATCCTGCGCACCACTGAAGAGCAGCTGAAGATGGTCCCGGGCAGCCTGCGCGAGGCATCCCTGGCCCTTGGGGTGCCCCTGTGGCGGACCAGCCTGAAAGTAACCCTGAGAAGCGCCATGACCGGCGTCATGACCGGGGTCCTGCTGGCCATCGCCCGCGTTGCCGGAGAAACGGCGCCTCTGCTCTTCACCGCCCTGGGCAACCAGTTCTGGAGCAGCAAGCTGACAGCGCCCATGGCCGCCATGCCGCTGCAGATATTCAACTTCGCCATTTCCCCCTATGAGGACTGGCACCGGTTGGCCTGGGCCGGGGCGCTGGTGCTGGTGACGATCATGTTCGCCCTGAGCCTGTCGGCCAGATACTTCGGCAGAAGCAGACAGAAAAACTGATAAGGATGAGATTTCAATGCAAAACAAGGTAAAACTGGAACAACTCAATGTCCATTTCGGCGCCACCCATGCCGTCAAGGACGTCTCCATGGATTTTTTCGAGAACAGCGTCACCGCCATCATCGGCCCGTCCGGCTGCGGCAAGTCCACGGTGCTGCGAGCCATCAACCGCATGCACGATCTGGTACCGTCGGCCCGAGTGACCGGCAGGATTCTCCTGGACGACAAAGACATCTATGACAAGGTTGCCGACCCGGTCTCCATCCGGCGCCGGGTAGGCATGGTTTTCCAGAAGCCCAACCCCTTCCCGGCCATGTCCATCTATGATAACGTCATCGCCGGCTATAAACTGAACGGCAGGGTCAATCGGAGCGAAGCGGACGAGGTGGTCGAATCCTCCCTGAAGCGGGTCGCCCTCTGGGACGAAGTGAAGGACCGCCTCAAGGGAAACTCCATGGAGCTTTCCGGCGGACAGCAGCAGCGGCTCTGCATCGCCAGGACCATCGCCGTAAAACCGGAAGTGATCCTCATGGACGAGCCCGCCTCGGCCCTCGACCCCATCTCCACCCTGAAAATCGAGGAGCTCATCGAGGAACTGAAGGAGAAATACACCATCATCATCGTCACCCATAATATGCAACAGGCGGCCCGGGTTTCCGACCACACCGCCTTCTTCTATCTGGGTGAACTGGTGGAAGCCGGAGAAACGCGCAAGATTTTCACCACTCCGGACAAGAAACAGACGGAGGATTATATTACCGGACGGTTTGGTTAAAAAAACAGTTCGAGGTTTGGGGTTCGAAGTTCGAGGTTGTAACCGATGAACCTTTAACTTCGAACGTCGAACTTCGAACATCGAACTTTGAGAGGGTTAAAATGGAACGGGAACATTTCAGTAAACAATACGACGCGGAATTGAACGCCATCCGGGAAAAGCTCCTGGAAATGGGGGGCAAGGTGGAGGTGATGATCACCAATGCCATGAAATCGGTGGTGGAGCGGGATACCCCCCTGGCAGAAGAGACCATCGCCTTCGACCACCAGATCAACGGCCTGGAGATGGAGATCGACGAAAAGTGCCTGGAGGTCCTTGCCCGCCGCCAGCCGGCCGCCCGCGACCTGCGCTTCATCACCCTGGCATTGAAGATCGTCACCGACCTGGAGCGGATCGGCGACCAGTGCACCAACATCTGCAAACGGGCCAGGGAATTGAATGCGGAACCTCCCTTGAAGCCTTTCATCGACATGCCACGAATGGCCCTGGCCGCATCAAAGATGGTCAAGGAAGCGCTCGATGCCTTCGTCCGCGCCGATGCAGACCTGGCCATCAAGGTCTGCACGGACGACCAGGTGGTGGACGACCTGAATGAACAGATCCAGCGGGAGCTTTTGACCTTCATGCTCAGCGACCCCAAGACCATTAGCCGCGCCATCAAGATCAACTACATGTCCAAGTGCCTGGAGCGCATCGCCGACCACGCCACCAACATCTCCGAAATGGTCATCTTCATGGTCAAGGGCAAGGATATCCGCCATACCATTGCGTGATACTCAAAAATGGACGCTTAATACGTACGGCCGGGTAGAAATGCCCGGCCTTTTTATTTCCCCCAATGGGCTATCCAGGTGGGTTCGCAGCCGGTGGCGGGGCAACGCTGGTGATGTTGGTGCTGTTTCTTCTGTTGATGAGAAGGAATAGTAAGGCCTGAGTTCGGAATTAAAGTGCTATTCCCCCAATCCCCCAACTCCTTTCTAAATAACTCAAAAACAAATGAAAAAGGACCGTCCTTGTAGGATGGTCCTTTTTCGTTGGGGGTCTGTCGGAATATCACACCCCTCTCACTCAGTCAGGGGCTAAATCAAGAGGACTTTTCGGCTCCTGGATGGTTCTGACCGGCACGCAGTGGGTATAGATCATGGTGGTCTTAAGACTGGAGTGGCCGAGGAGCTTCTGAATGGTGCGGATGTCGTAATTGGCCTGCAATAGGTGCGTTGCGAAGGAGTGGCGGAAGGTGTGAGCGGTGACACGTTTGGTAATGCTGGCCCTGCGCACGGCAACGTAGAGCGCCTTCTGCAACCTGCTTTCATGCACATGGGCCCGTCGTCGCTGCTCACTCGCCTCCACCAGGGTAAGCTCCTTCTGGGGGAAGAACCATTGGTGGAGCAGTTCCCTGGGCGCTTTTGGAAATTTCTTCTCCACCGCATCATCCAGAAACACCCCGTCGTACTCCTCGGCCATATCCCTCTCATGCAGGGTTCTAACCCTTTTAAGCTGCCTGTGTAGCTCTTCGATGATAGATTCCGGCAGCGGCACCGTCCGATCCTTCTTCCCCTTCCCGTGTATTGTCAGAATTTTCGCATCAAAGTTGAAGTCCCGCACCCGCAACTGCAGGCACTCGAAAAGGCGCAGGCCACAACCGAACAACAATTTCACGATCAGTTTGTACGGGTGGTAGAGATGCGTCAGGATGCTGTCGATCTCCTCACGCGACAGCACGACCGGGATATAAAGCGACTTTTTGGCCCGCGGCACGTCACACAGTTCACCAAAGTCCCGCTTAAGGGCGTGGCGATAGAGGAACAGCAGGGAGTTAAAGGCTTGATTCTGTGTGGATGCCGCAACATGGCAGGTAACCGCCAGATGGGTGAGGTACTCTTTTACATCAGCCGTGCCAAGATCCTCTGGCGGCTTGTTCTTCAGGAAACGCTGAAATTGCCGGGACCACAGGGCGTATGTCTTGAGCGTCTTGCGTGAGTAGTGCCGGACCTTGATCTCCGCCGCCAGCTTGCCAATCACCTCATCCCATTCCGGAGAGTCGGACTTTTCTTCATAACCCGCCTCTGAATACCGTGATGCTCTGAGACAGCCGAATAGCTCGCTACGCGGCGTTGGCGCCATTGGCTCAGATGCGGGGCCGGCCTTGAAACGCCCCTTTTCAAACTCGGCCGGTGCCTGATCATCGGTGTTATTTACTGCTATCTTGTTCTGTTCCAGAAGCTCGAAATACAAGGCAACAGCATGGGCTGCTTGCTGGCACTGGGCCGTTGACTGGCCTTTGCTTTTGAGCTTGTCAAGAAACAGCTTAACCTGAACCATCTGATCCTGCTCACTCAGGTATTTACCTGAAAAATCGTAAAAATAGCGCAGCCACTTTTGGTAATACTCCTTGTGCCTCTCAGGGACTCCCCGGACCCTTAACAGGGTCACAAAATTGGTCATCACCTCGTGTGGTACGGAAATCATTGCAAACTCCCCTCAACAAATTCTCCTTTGCACCTGTATGCTTACCGCGGATGCCCTACATCAGTCAACTATGATTAATAATAAACTTCCGAAGGTAGAGCAAATGTGCTAAAAGCGTATCCCAAAAAAATGCGTATCCGAGGGCTGATGAAAACACGAGTAAAGCTCAAACCAGGGCAGCATGGCACGAAAAAACACGTGGAAAAATATGGAGACGCTCTTGTCTGCGTACGGTATCGCTATGATGCTCAAAAGCACAAACAGTATAAAACGGTCGAAATCATCGTGAGTGAATCCGACTGGACTCCGCCACCTGCAAAATATCCAGATAGCACCTTGGTAGCACTGAAAATTGGACCACGGGAAACAGCCATGCAGTCCCGGGTAAAATCAGTCGGTGGTCGATGGAATCCCGACACGAAAGTCTGGATAGTACCATATGGTTGCATACGAGGGACCAACATGGAAAAGTTTATAGTAATAGAAATAGAAGCCGGGACATCACACGGCAAAAATTTATAATACTATAAATTCTGAGGACCAGGATTTGCTAGATTATTTATACTATTATAAAGGTACTGCCTTTATAGTATTATAAACTTCTTTATAATATTAGAAATTTATTTATACATCTATAAAGGGCAGTCTAACTGCTCAATTACGAGTTGGGCAGAAGAAAAGAGAAAAACTATGGACGACGATAAATGGAGACAAACTCTGCAATGCTGCCGTCGTATTTTAGGGCGAGGTAGCTGGAATCCGCATTTAAGTGAATCTTGGTGTGCTTACACGACGTTTAGCAGCCTTGAGCACGGCATTCACTACTGGAGTTGCGGATTTCCAGAAGAGGATGAGTGCTTGGATGACAAAACCGTTGATGGCGGACTGTGGAGCCAATCTTTTCATTATCAAGACCTGGCTCATCTGGTAGTCCCTGCGAAATTCTATTGGGAAGAATACATAGATGGAAAGTTTGAATTTGGCTTTAAAAATCAAAAGATTACGGAATTATCTGAAGAGCTTAAAAAGTTGAAAGTGCCTCACAGGCTTACTGATTTGGTATTAGAGATCAAGCTATATTGAAGGATAATCGAAACACCGGCCCAACAGGCCCTTGGACACCGACCGGGGCTGAGAAGCGCCCCGGCGCGGGTCAAGGGCGCAAGCCGTTAGGCCAAGAAAGGAGCAATCATGGAATATATAAAAGTCTATAAGACGAAAGTTCCAAACGCGGCTATAACCTTGGACCGCATGATTCAACTTGCTTCTGCATTCAGTAAAATTAGGTCAACGGAGATAAGGACACGTTTTTCAAAGCTTCTTGACCATGAGAAACTTAATTTTTGGGATTTCGGTGTAAAAGCAACGGCGGCACTAAATAAGGGAGATTCCGTAAATATTATTTGTGGTTCAAAAGGCTATTTATGTCAGATCATAGAAATAATCAAAGACCCAAATGGCGAGCTTGGAGATATATTCGGGTGGACTCGCATGTACGACGCTCCATATAAAAACGTTTGTGCCTTGACGATAAAATCAGCAAAACAACTTAGTCCTATTGAAATCAAGCAGTTGCTATCTAATTCAAAACAACTTGTCAGCTCCTTCTATAGTCGCGGCCCTTCTCAAACCCCACGAAAACCAGAAGCTTTAAGCGAAGGAAGAGTTGTAGAGTTATCACTGACAACTTTTGAAAGAAACCCTGCCGCAAGAAAATCATGCCTTGACCATTTCGGGCCACAATGCCGTGTCTGCGAATTTGATTTTGAAAAAAACTACGGAGAGCTTGGCAAAGGCTTCATCCATGTCCACCACATTACCCCCTTGTCTCACATAAGAGAAAACTATGCGGTCGATCCCATTAAAGACCTTATTCCTGTTTGTCCCAATTGCCATGCAATGTTGCACATAAGGCAAGGCGAGCCGCTCACGGTTTCAGAATTGAAGACCATCTACAGCTCAACAAAGGCCTAACAATCGGCGGCACTCAGTCGGCGCGGGAAAGGCCCCGCGCCGCTGGTGCGCCTCATCACCGTTGGACATAAAAGAGACGAAAAACCGATGAGTAGCTCGGTGTTGCTTTAGAGCCGCCGGGAGTGGCAGTAATTAAGCGGCGCGAACGGCGAGAGATGGAAACCCAGTCTGCTAGGGCCACGTTGGTGCCGAGAACTAAACTGGGATTGGAAAGGAAGATTACATGACGAACAAAACTTTAGCCGATTTCATCTTTGATTTTGTACTGCCTGCCACTGGGATCTCTTGGATGGGCTTTATTTATTACTCTGCTTATTTATCAAAAAAATACAAAACATTAATCCCATGGGCAGAGGCTAATAAAAAGGAACGCCTGTTCTTCAACTTGTTTATATCGGGATCTTTAGGCGGAATCGCTTTAATTGTTATGGTAGCCATCTACAACAAGTGAATTTAATTTCAGGTCTGAAGCTGCTTCTGTCATTAGGCAGGTGAAAGACGAGAAAAAAGAGGTTCCAACCAAGCCCTTGGACACCGACCGGGGCTGAGAAGAGGCCCCGGTGCGGGTCAAGGGCGCAAGCCGTTGAGTGAGTAATAATGATAGATAGAAAAGCAAGAGACATACTCGCTGAGAACTTCCGGCACCTGATATGCGGACAAATTTCGAACGACCAATTTGAAGACAGGCTGAAAAGAAGCAAAGATGCTGGAGTATGTGAGGTGTTCTACAACGGAGCTTGGCCACTTTACGACGATCTCCACGAACATAAACTGACAGGCAAGTGGGCAATTCCGGAGGAAGGAAAACCGATTGCTGCTCGGTATATCCTCTTCCTGAAAACAGAACTTGAATACGAATGGCCGAGGAAAACAGGGATAAAAGAAGTCCCTTGGGCTTTCCTTGGCCTCTTTACTTTCGGAATATCGTCATTAATCCGCAACAGGATAAAGACTAAAGGAGAAAGAGGCGACAAATCTGTATGGCCATTTTATCGCCGCTCTGACTATGAAGCCGCTCTGAAAGCACCGCCATACCTGAATAGAGAGCACTCAACCAGTAGGAAAACTAGAGGGGACGTACTTAAGAACTTTACTGGCAAATGAACGATTGTGGGTTTTAGTAAAGTTTTTAAGAACGTCCCCTTGGACTCCCAGGAGAAAAGATGAAAAAGCTGATGATTGCTGCAAGTATCCTTTTTATGGCGATTTCAGCATATGCGAATGACTCTGCTGTCGAAGTTTCAGTAGGCGGTCTTAAGCTTCGGAAAGAACACAGCGTGCTAATGGAGACTGAGCGCCTCTTCATATCAAAGGAACTTGTAAGAGTTGAATATGAGTTTAGGAACACCTCAAAAATCCCTGTTTCAAGCGAGGTAGCCTTTCCCCTCCCCGCTATTCTCTATGAGAACCCTGACTATCAAGGAGGGCGGTACTTCGACGATTTTAAAGCTTGGAGTGACGGCAAGGCAATTAAGCTTGAAAAAGAAGTCAAAGCATTTGTGAAGAAACGAGATGTTACCGCCGAGCTCCGTAAAGCTGGAATATCCATTGGTGAGTTCGGTTATTTTGCCCCTGGTGGTGACAACGAAATTACGAAGCTAAATCCTGCCGTCAAAAAGAAACTCGTCAGCATTGGCGCACTCAAGGCTCCAGGTAATAAAGACAGAGATCTGGACTACTGGCCTGAGTGGGAAATACGGATAACGTATCACTGGCGGCAAGAATTTCCGCCAGGGGCTGTTGTGCATATTAGGCATGAATATCCCCCCGTCCCCGGTTATCGTCCTGTACAAGTTCCAAAACTTAAGAGGGAATTCAAGGACACCTGCCTCAACGACAGCGCGTTCAAAGAAGCAAAAAATCGCATATCTAAGAAGATGCAGAAAGAGCCAGGAATCAATAACTATTTCACTGCCAGTTGGGTAAGTTACATTTTGACTACGGCAAACACCTGGCAGACTCCCATAAAAGATTTCGAGATGTCAGTGAAAGGCGAGAAAGATGATCTGGTGTCTTTCTGCTGGGATGGCGTCATTGAAAAGACTGGAGAGGCTGAGTACAGAATACGGAGAACTGATTTTGTTCCAAAGAAGGATCTGAAGGTCTACTTTCTGAACCCATAGGTTCAACTTGCGCCAAGACCGGTCGGCAGAAAACCGCCGCCGGTCAGGCTTATGACGTTGAGCAAGTAAAACTGAAAAAGACAACAAAGCTGATTTAATCAATGGAATAAGACAGCTGGGAGAGTTATGCGTTTTGAGTACATTGCTGGCATCTGTGGAATAGCGGCCTTAACTTGCCAAATGTTGATAGTGGTCGGATTGATAAGGAACATGATCATCCGAAAGAGCTTCATCGGATGGATTTTCCCAGATGGAACAACAAAGAAGGAAAAAATATATTTCGCTGTCACCTTCACACTGATGTTTATATTTGCCGCCACAGGAGCCTTCTTACCAAGAGCAGACGGATAAAACCTTCAAAGCAAGGCAGGAGCTTCTTGTCCCAGAATATTTTCAACAGCAAGAAGGGGTTCTGCCGAGACAATGAACGCTCAACCAGCCGGTTGGACGCCGCCAGTCCCAAAAGGCCGGGCTTGCGGGTCAACCGGGCCCCCGTTGGAAAGGAAGAGTACATGACGAACAAAACATTAGCAGATTTCATCTTTGATTTTGTACTGCCTGCCACTGGAATTTCTTGGATCTGCTTTATTTATTACTCTGCTTATTTATCAAAAAAATACAAAACCTTAATCCCGTGGACAGAGGCTAGTAAAAAGGAACGACTGTACTTCAACTTATTCATATCGGGATCTTTAGGCGGAATCGCTTTAATTGTTATGGTAGCTATATACAACAAGTGACTTGCATTTCAGGTTTGAAGCTGCTTCTGGCGTTAGGCAAGTAAAAGATGAGAAAACAAGAGATTCCAACAAGGCCCTTGGACACCGACTGGGGCTGAGTAGCCGCCCCAGTGCGGGTCAAGGGCGCAAGCCGTTGGCGAGAAAATGGAAGAAAACATGAACAAATTTAAGAAAGCTTGGATGTGCACCAGAACACTTAGCTATTACGCTCTTGGCATGTTGTGGAAAGGCTTTCTTATGGACGATGAAAATGAAAAAAAATATTCAAAATTTAGGCTCAAACGGATTGTAAAAAGTGAAGGTATTCCATACAGGCGTCGCCTCGCCGCAATCAGGCTTTATGAAATTGGCGAACAAGAAATTGCCATCAACTTCCTAATTCAACAAATGAATCTCTATAAGCTCCCCGAAACTTCACCTACAACAATTTATGAGTCATGTGTCAATACGGCTATTGCCCTTGGAAGACTAGGTGACAAACGAACAGAGAAACCTCTGCTTGATGCGCTTGGTAAGCTTCCGTATTTTGGGGCTTCATACGCTTTGAGTCAAATGAACGGCGTGGACATTACTCTTGAGCTTGAAAAACAAGCTTCACTTGAAAACGAAAAAGGGATTCATGCTGTTATAGCTCTTGGTTATCTGAAGAGCGAACGAGTCTTGCCGTGGCTGATCGAAATAGTCGAAAATAAAAAACAATATGATGAACAGCTTAAAAATCAACCATACACCTATGCGCTAACACACTTTGCTTTCAAAATTCTCGGATTATATGACTCGAAAAGAGCTGAAGATATTTTCAAATCAATCCTCGATAGAGACTGGATAGACATATTGTTAGGGGAATATGTTTCCTATGAAAAGTATCCTAATTCTTACGCAATAGGTAATGAAGTTGGTTGGCAAGTTTCAAAGAAATATGGATGGGACAAATATCTGGACACTGATGGAGCGCTGTTCCCTTTCATTCATACCCACATAAGCCACTGGAATACTTATATGAAATCACCATGCCCTTTCAATTCACAAGAAGAGATCGACTCTTTAAAAGAAAAAATCCTGAATGACATTTTGAGGGAATTGGGCAAGCTAGATTAGAAATAGATCGCCAACACTCGGCGGCAGACGGTCTGCGCTTCGCTTGCCGCTACGCCTCACAACCGTTGAGCATAAAGAAAAAGGGGTAACGAATGAGACAGATGTCATTAGCAATATTGATCTCTTTATGTTTGACAGGATGTTTTAGAGAGAGCTCTCAAAAGCATGAGATGGTATTTTACGATCTATGCCTTGCCAATAAAACGGATAAAGATGTTTATGGATCATATGTGTTAGACAATGGTTTTAAAGGTACAGATGGAGTAATAAGTTCCTGGGGTGGAAAAACTGAAGGATTTATGCCAACTAACCCGAATACTAAAATCACGGTAACTTTCAAGGATGACCTAGATTCTATTATCGCAAGCGAAACATTTGAACCAATGAAATACTTTCCTCGTAATCTGGACAAGAGCATTACCACTACTTACACATTATTTCCAGATTCAAAAATACAACTGAGCTTTGAAGTGCATTTAGGTGGAGGCAATACTAAGACAATTATTCCTGGTGAATCAGATAGCGACAAACAAAGACGGGAGAGAGACGACGAATTAGTTAACGCTGCACGTGACGGGGATATCTCCAAAGTTACACGGTTATTAGCTGAAGGTGCAAACATAAATGCACGAAACTCATTTGGTATGAGTCCAATTATGATGGCAGTAATGGGAAAGCATCACGCAATAGTAAAACTGCTCATGACGAAAAACCCGGATCTAACTTTCACGAATGGCAACGGAAAGTCAGTATACGACATTGCACAACAGGATGAAATCTTACGCCATATTCTCCCTAAAAAGTAAAAGATGTCCCAACTCTCGCGTGGACGCGGGCGCGATAAACCCGCGCCGGTCACGCTCATACACGTTAGGAACAGAGGATGAAACAACACCAGAAGGATTCAGTCTTAGCACTCTGCGCAAAAAGCATTGAACCGGCCGAATTCTTTGAACGGTATGGAATTACACCTGATGAAGTCGGAGACGAGGTCAAGCGGATACTGAGCAATGCTCTTGAGAGCAGGGATGCCGAAGAAGTTGAGTACGCTCTCATGCTTGGCTTCTGCTTTTCATTTCCGGACAAGATCCTTCCCCTGATTCATGATTTGCTCGGAGCCGATTGGCATGAAAGTCATGAGAATATGATCAGCATTCTTCAGGACAGAAAGCATCCCTCTAGTGTGGAGTTTATACGGCGGGCAGCCCTGCTGAAACCCGAGTTGCAGTATCTAGAGTATGATGACTATGGTGCATATTACAAAAAGTGCATGTGGGCGCTGCAAGCAATAGGCACCGAGGAAGCCATAGAAGCTATTAAGAGCTTCGCGAGTGCAGAGGACCCTATTCTAGCCAGAGAGGCAAGGTACCGGTTGGAAAACTTCAAACAAAGTAGTTCCTAACCCGCGGCGGCACGCGGTCTTCGCTTCGCTCCGCCGGTGCGCCTTTTGACGTTGAACAACAAAAATGGAATAGGAGAAACACGAATGATGCGATGCCAAATATTACGGGCTCTTCTTAAATCGGAACGCCCCCTTTTAATGCCTGACGCATATGATGCTATGAGCGCTCGAATGATAGAAAATGCAGGATTCAAGGCCATACAATGTTCAGGATTCAGTATGGCTTTGGCTGTAGGCTGCAAAACAGAAGATGATTTGAGCTTAGAACGGAACTTGCAGATAACCCAGGATATCATACGTGCGGTTAGTGTTCCGGTAATGGCCGACGGAGAAGATGGCTTTGGCCCTCCTGAGAAAGTGGCCGCAACCGTTAAAGCGTTTGTGAACATCGGTGCATCAGGAATTAATCTCGAAGACCAGATCCTCAGGTCAAGCGGGCATAAAGGTGTGATTGATACTGATTTAATGGTTGAAAAGATCATTGCAGCCCGCAAGGCTGCCGAAGAAAGTGAAATGTCCGATCTCGTCATCAATGGCAGAACCGATGCTTTAGCTGTGGCAACGGACCGAAAGAGCGGCCTTAGAGACGCGATCGATCGCGCCACTCGATACCTGGAGTCTGGGGCTGATTTGGTTTTTGTTACTTCAGTTGTCACATTGGACGAAGCGAAAACTTTAGCGAAAGAAATCCCCGGCCCTTTAAGTATTGCCGCTGGGCTCCCCAACAACATTGGAACCTTATCAATAGATGATCTTACAAACTGTGGTTTGGCACGAATTAGCCTTCCGACAATTGCAGTCTTCGCGACCATCCGAGCCCTTAAACAAACATTTCGTGCATTCACAGAAAAGAATGACTTACAGGAGTTGCAGCGACTCAACCTACTCTGTTTCATGGATGACGTAGCTAAATTGAAATGAAGTAAAGTGTTCAACCCGCGGCGGCACACGGTCTCCGCTTCGCTCCGCCGGTGCGCCGCTGCCCGTTATGCGAGAGAAAAAATGAAATTGAGAACCGAAAGAATGGCATCTGGTTCGCTATACATTGTCTTGCAGGAGGAGGCGTCCTGGGACTCTTTTGGACAAGATGCTTCAAAATGGATAAAGCGAATTGGAGCAAAGCTAATCAACAAAGCTGATAGCATCGACGAGAGGGTATGGGAGGTCGAATATTCCGGCATTAGCTTTTGGATTTCCTATGATGATTACCAATCATCCATTACGCTTGAACCAAAAGTAAAAGTATCTGATTCCACGGTCGAACGAATTGCGGCTCAAATAGAATCGACTGTATATGCGATGAACAAGACAGATGAAGGCAAACCAGGAGGCGGCACGAGCAAGACGCTTTTCATAGTCGCAACTATTTACGTGATTTTCTACCTAATCTCAATTTTACCGGCATTTGGAAGTAGTCAGAGCCATTACATTCAGAAGTACTCAGCAACAGAAAGGGAAAAGGCGATCATAAAAGACGTATATGAGAACATGCAGCTTCAAGGGAGAATCTCAGCGTGGAGCGTTCTCGGCATCTATTCGCTTTTTGCTTGCTCTTTCATCGGAAGACATAAAAGACGCAGCGCATAACCAGGGCCTTGGACACCGACCGGGGCTGAGAGACGCCCCAGTGCGGGTCAAGGCCCGGCCCGTTATGTGACAAAGAAGGAGAGATTTTTGGACCCAACAATAATGGCGCGCATTGACGCGGCAGTTGCTAAAGCGAAGTCAGTTCCTCCTGAAGAAGCCGCTCGTATTTCGGAACTTGAGCACAAACGTGTTGTCGCTGAGTATGAAAGATTCAGCGAAGATTTCTCAAGAGGCTATTGTTATCTCTGTCACTCTCCATTGAAAACCTTTAGCGTGTCGAAGCCCTGCCTGCATTGGTTATTGCATCCCAAAGGCTTTAAGAAAAAGTCATTTCCCCTCATCTATCAACGCTTCGGGTACTTTCAGATCGAATCATACCTCCGATGGGTCGCCAACTTAGACAAACCGCTGAAGAACATCAACGACCTCTCCGAAGAAAAGAATCCTAATAAGATCATTGAAACAACCATTAAGTATAAGCATTTGGAGTGGTCATTCTCATGCGCACCTAGTGACTTTGAGGGTCATGGCAACTCAGCTTCAGGCAAAGATCCTCATTTTCATTTCCAGATGAAAATGGATAAACGACCGCTCATTGTGTTTAACGATTTCCACATCCCCTTCAAGGAAGAAGACATCTGGAAATTAAAACTTATCATGCAACCAGACTCCAGATTTGAGCACCGTTTTACTTTTGGCGAAAGCATGGAAAATCTGTTTAAGGAAATTCCACTCGAAACACTTATTGACACCTCAGAGGCTACAGAGGACGAAACTGAGGCCAGTTTGAGTCTTGACACTTTAGTGATGGCTAAACCTGGTGAGACAATTAAAGGTGAAGACCTGTATAAAATAATTCAAGAAAGCAAAGCAACTGGGGTGCCATTAGCAAAGCTCGTAGGAAAACTGGATGCTAATGTAACAACTATTGTTTCCCCTGGTCCAGGTGTTCCAGAACTGGCGCAACGCCATGGCAGAGGTAGCGGAAAGAAAACTGAGGACACATAACCAGGCGGCGGCACGCAGGCGCTGAGGCGCTGGTGCGCCCCCACACCGTTAGGCATATCACCTGAGAAAAATGAGTTTTCCATTGAAACCCAAAACACGACAATTTTTAGAAAGAATGGTGGTGCTAGCTTTGGGCGCTGCACTTGTCTTGATAAGTTGCAGCAACCTCTATAATTCCGTATTTTCTTGGTACGACTTTTTGAGCGCACAGAAACACTGGTGCCCAGTTCAAGCAAACATCAGAAATGTTGTCTCGGCTGATAACCCTGGCAAATGGAACGAACCGAAGATCCAGTTTGATTTTGCTGTTCAAGGTAACCATTACGTTGGCAAGCGAATCGATATTTATGATAATGGCAAAGGCAGAAAGGGAATATTTCAATTCCTTGCACAGTATGAACCTGGACAGAGGATTATAATATACTATGACATAAGAGACCCAAACCGCTCAGCGATACAGAAACCAGCTTTTAGCAATGGAATGCTGCTGGTAATTCCTCTCGGAAATCTCTTAATTCTTCTCCCACTCGGACTCAGGCTCATCAAGGAATCACTAGTAAAGACTGCGTCTCCAAAGAAACCATCTAAAGTACTTGCGCCTATCATGCATTACGGAATAGACAGTGACTTAAGTATTATTGAAAATGGCGTTGTGTCTCTAGAACAGGCTCTCAAGATCATTACCCAGAAAAATGCGGAGAATAGTACCATCATGCACACTGACTGCGAAACTGTTATCTCCAAGAGTATGTTCGGTTTTTCAAGAAGCGACGATACATTTGTTGAAATTGCCATTGGAGACATAAACAATTTTGATGTCAGAATTGAAGTTGACGGAAGCTTTGAGAAGGAACTACATTCCATTCCATTTGAAGTATTAATTAATATCACAAAGAACTTTTTTGCTTTAAAACCGAAAGCTTTTAAGCGGTTCATATGCGAAGCGCCCAACAGGCCAGTGGAGCGGTGAACCCGCTCACCGGCCCACCGTTGAGCGAGGAGAAAGATGAAAGGCATACCCCATATGAAATTTGTATCCTTCGTTTTATTGGTAGTCATGTTGGCAGCACCGTCATTGCTCAAAGCCGAGAGTGCACCATCAAACCTTGTTTCA
>NZ_JAKZFT010000015.1 GCF_022808985.1 Geotalea sp. SG265
ATGGCTGGCTAACCCGGCAAAATTGAGTTTCAAAGAGCATAAATTTAGCAAGCCAAACAAATAACTTATGCTATTTGGCCCCTTGAGGGGGCATAGCTGCTCAATGCGGGGGTTTTTCAATGCCCTGATATTGGCGCTCACGGCAGCCTCCTCTTAACTTTCGAACTCTGACTCTCACCACTGATAAAAGTGTAACAAAAAGGAAGCAGAGTGCCATCTTCCGCAGCGGGGTCAAGTCTTGAAAAATAAGTTTTCTTATATTTCAAGACCTGACCCCGCAAAACAGGGGAGAGCGACATTGGTTGAATTTAATAAGTCCTGTGATAGTATGAGAAAATATGATTCCGGCCGAATACAGAACCATAATTCTGACATGGCTTATATGGGTATGCATGGTGCTGGTTCTGGTACAGTACCTGGGTGCCCGTTTCAGCCTCGCCGCCCCCGACAGAGTCCTGTCCTGGACGGCTGAAGATACAGGCCCAGCGGGACTGGCTACGCACCGTTATCTGAACACCCCATTTATGAACGGCCATGTGGCTTGGGATTCGGAATACTACCTTTCAATCGCCCTTGCCGGATATCACGACCCGGCCATGAGGGCAATCCCCCCCGATTTCAGTTGGAAAACCCGCATTATGCGCAGCCAGAGAGAACAGCCTTCCTGGATATCGGTCAACCATGCCTTTTTCCCAGGTTACCCGCTGTTGATCCGCATTGTAAAACTACCTTTAACGTTTCTGGGAGTGAAGGAGACAGCCGCCGCAACCCTTGCCGGAGTTTTGATCTCCCTGGGGGGAGCCCTTGCGGGAATGGTGGCATTGTACCGGATCGGACGCGACATCATCGACCGAAACGCGGGCCTCCGGGCCTCCTTTTATCTCCTTGTTGCGCCTGCCTCCATGTTCCTGGCCATGGTCTACACGGAGGGACTCTTCCTTGGACTCTCTTTTTCAGCGCTCATGTTTGCCCGTGAGCGTTGTTTCGTTCCGGCCGGCATCCTGGCCTTCGCGGCAACTCTGACAAAGGCGGCAGGGGCGCTGCTCCTTCTGCCGCTTTTCCTGTACTGGTATCGAAGCGAGGGCAGAAAAGCACTGTTTGGTGGCAAGAAAAGGGCGTACTGGGATTTCATCTTCGTGTTGGCCCCGGCCCTGGCATATGCACTTTTCAATCTGTTGATGGGCCGGCCATTCCATTTTGTGGAGAGTGTTTATTTCAGCAGGAATTTGCTGGATCTTGCGGGAACGCTGGCAGCCTGGAAGGGAGCTCTTGGTCTCATGATCACCAGCCCCCAGTCTCTAGCTTATTACATGGTGGAGATGGCCTGTCTCGCGACAGGAATTATTTCGGTAATATGGATGTTCCGCCACGACAAGGTGCTGGCGCTATATAGCGGCGCAATCCTGTTTTTCTCCCTCACATCGGGAGTCGCCCAGGGGATGCATCGCTACGTGCTCGCCCTCCCGTCATTTTTCCTGTTGCCCGCCGCCCTTGGCCGCCATAGCTGGTTCGATCGGGCCTGGGTCATGGTTAACCTGCCGTTCATGGTCATGTTGATGACCACCTTCGTTGCCGATCAATGGGCAGGGTGAGATCCGGCCTGTAAATCATCTCTTCTTCCCTCACCTTTCGTAGTTCATCTGTGGCTACTTTGTCAGCTCGCCAAGAGCAGCCCCCGCGACTGGCACTCCACCAGCGAGGCGTAGTAGCCGCCCTGCTCCATGAGCGCCTGGTGGGTGTCCGACTCGATGATGCGGCCGTCCTTGAGGACGAGGATGCGGTCGGCGCCGACGATAGTGGAGAGGCGGTGGGCGATGATGAAGCTGGTGCGTCCCTTGATGAGCCGCTCCAGGGCCTCCTGCACCAGGACCTCCGACTCGGCGTCCAAGGCCGAGGTGGCTTCGTCGAGGATAAGGAGGGAGGGGTTCTTCAGGAGCGCCCGGGCGATGCTGATCCGCTGCCGCTCACCTACGGAGATGCGGCTGCCCCGTTCGCCGACGACGAAATCGTAGCCCCCGGGGAGCCGGCAGATAAATTTATGAGCATTGGCCGCCATGGCCGCCGCCTGAATCTCTTCATCGGTAGCATCGGGCCTACCGTAGGCGATGTTGTTGCGAATGGTGTCGTTGAAAACCAGGGCATCCTGGAGGACGACGCCGATCTGCTGCCTGAGCGAACGCTGCTGGAGGAAACGCAGGTCAACCCCGTCCAGTTTGATCGAGCCGGAGGTGGGATCATAGAAGCGCTGCAGGAGCGAGATAAGCGTAGTCTTGCCCGAGCCGCTCGGTCCGACGATGGCCACCGTTTCCCCAGGCCGCACGTTGACGTTGATGTTGCTGAGGATGGTCCGCTCCTCGTTGTAGGCGAAGGAGACGTTGCGGAATGCGACCTCTCCCTTGACCTCTTGCACCGGCAGTGCATGTGGCGCATCCTTGAGCCGGTCCTCGGCATCGAGAATGGAAAAGACTATATCGAAGGAGATGGTCGCCTTGCGCAGGGTCTGGTAGATGGTAGTCAGACTGTTGACCGGGCCGAAGAGCCCTCCCTGATAGCCGAGGAAGGCCATGAGAGTACCGACGGTAGTCTCGCCGCGAGAAATGAGGTAGACAGCACAGCCGATGGAGCCGGCTTTGGCCAGCATCACCACCAGGTTCTGGGCGGCGCCGATCTTTGTGTCGGTGGCGACCCCCCGCCTGACGATACCGTGGGCATCGGCAACCTCGTCCATGAACTTTTTCCGCTCCGCTTCCTCCATGGCAAAGCTCTTGACCGTGACGATTCCCGCCAATACCTCGTTGAAGCGGGAAAAGATCACCCCCCAGCGGTAAAGCAGCGCGCTTTCCCTGGCGGTCTGCTCCTTCGAGGCGAAGACACCGATCAATGCCGGGAGCGGGGCGAAGAGGATCACTACCAGCGACAGCCGCCAATCGAGTCGGACCATGACCACCACTGAGATGGCCAGGTAGACGAGTCCGGGAAGGATGTTGAATGTGATTTCGGCGACGGCGGCGACAAAGCCGTTGATGCCGTGGTTGAGCCTAGTCATCAGCCCCCCCACCGTTTCCCCCCGGTGATAGGAAAGGGGGAGGGAGTGGAGACGGCTGGTGGTGGCATCGAGGAGCTGGTAGTTCACTGCCAGCCTCACCTTCCAGCTAAGCCGGTTGGAAAGGGCGTTGAAGCCTTCCCGGGCCAATGCCGCCGCCATGATGGCGCCGACCGCCAGAAGGATGCTGGACAATCCCCTGTTGCCAGCCAGCCGGTCGAAGACCAGCTTGTAAATGAGCGGCTCAAGGGCGCCGAGGGCTGCAATGACCGGCATGATGGCCAGGATGACGGCAACGGTCCGGCGGTGGGGGGTGACGAAGCCGATTGCCCGCCGCATCTGCAGCAGTTTCTTCCCGTCCAGCCCGGCGACGGCGGCAACCCTGGCGATGATTCTCTCTTTGAGGCGTGCGCATAACGTTTTCATGCCACCAGTCTGCAGCAATCCACCTTCCATTGAAGTGAGCCGGGTCACCCCCCTGCGAAAGTAACCATTGTCTCTGCTATACTTTCAGTAATCGATAATGCTTCGCCGAATCATTATTCCATTTCCCCCTCGCCCGACCTCTCTCAGCGGGGGAGAGGGAAATGATTTGCCGGAAGTCCAATAAACTGCCGAGGTGACAAGATGCAAAAACTGACATCCCTTGCCGTCTCAATGTTCCTGCTTGTGTCCAGCGCCTGCTGCCACATTCCCCATGGTGCCGAAGGTACGGCCGGAGGTGGGAGCACGATCGCGGCACCTACCGCCGCAGTATTTACCAAGCCGGTCTCCTTCAGCATCCTCCAGGATTACGTCAAGGGTGAAGATCTGGAGGAGGTGGCGAAGGACTTTCGGCTGATGAAGGAGCTGGGATTGACCACCTGGAGGGGGAGCCTGCCCTGGGGAGACTACGAACCCGCCCGGGGACAGTATGACTTCCAATGGCTGCACCGTTTCGTGGCTCTGGCTGCGCAAAACGGCATTACCCTGCGCCCCTATATCGGCTATACGGCACCATGGGCCGCCGCCGGCGGCACCGACCGGGAGGACTGGAACGATCCCCCCGCCCGTATCGAAGACTGGACCGCGTTCGTTTCCCGCCTGGCTGGAGCCCTTGCCGGCCACGGCAACATCCGCTCCTACGAGATCTACAACGAGGAAGATGTGCGCCAGTGGTGGGACGGCACGGCACAGCAGTATAACGAAGTACTGCAGAAGGGGGCTGAGGCGATCCGCAGGACCGATCCCCGCAAACAGATCCTCTTTGGCGGCATGGTCTACCCGGACGCCGACTGGGTGCAGCAGGCCTGCGACAAGTACGGCAGCGGCGACAGTTTCCATATCCTCCCCTTCCATGCCTATCCGGAAACCTGGACCGAGAAGAACATCGTGCTGGAAAACTACCTGGACCAGGGCTATCCCAATCACTTCCAGGGAACATTTGTCCCCTGGGCGGACCAATACTGCGGCAGAAAACCTATCTGGATCAACGAGGCGGGATTTGCCAATACTCCCGGCAAGAGCGAGCTGGACCAGGCCAACTGGTGGGCGCGGGCCTTCGCCACGTTTCTGGCAACGCCGCGGATTGAGCATCTGGGAATCTATCAGATCAAGGAACGGAAACAGTCGGAACCGGTCATCGGCGGCGGGGAAAACTACTACCTGGGGATCAGCCGCCCCGACCGGACGCGGAAAATGGCATTCTTCACCATCAAGCGCCTGATCGCCCTGCTCGACGTGGGTACACTGACCATTGCCGACCGGGAACTGAAGGTGGAGGTCCTCGGCGGGACAAAAGACGAGCTGTTCCAACATCTCTTCGTCAGGCCCGATGGCAGCCAGGTTCTCTTCGTCTGGGACAAGCAGGGGGACCCGACGCTACGGATCCATGCGCGCCCCGGATCGGCCGTGGTGGAATACGCTCTGGACGGCACGCCCACCCCTTTCAGGGCATACGACGGCAAAACCCTGGAACGGGTCAAGCTCACCCCGGGGCTAGTGCGGATTTTCGAAATCAAAGCAGCCCAAAAGGGGTGAAATCTTTGACACCCCGGTGTTGGCGATAAATAAGAAAAGGCTCCCTCGACTGGGAGCCTTTTTTGCGTTGTCTAGGTCAATGAAGACTACTGAACGGCAGCGGAAATGGCCTGGATCTGGCTGGAGGTCAGGGTGGAAAGGAAGCCCATGCCGCCCATGTTGGAGCTGATGGCGTTCTGGATCTGGGTGGTGGTCCAGCCCTTCTTCGTCAAAGTTCCGTGACAGCCCGAACAGTAGGTCTGATACAGAGTCGCGCCGGAAGTAGTTGTAGGAGTCGGTGTTGGTGTTGGAGTCGGTGTCGGTGTCGGTGTTGGAGTCGGTGTTGGTGTTGGAGTCGGTGTCGGCGTAGGTGTAGGTGTGGGCTTCGCTGTTGGTGTCGGTGTCGGGGTTGATGTTGCACCAGGCGTCGGCGACGGTGATATCCTATTTCTCCTTTCCCGGTCGCGCTCTCGATCCTTCTCCCTTTTCTCCCGTTCACGCTCACGGGCCCGATCTTCATCCCGGTCCCGGTCCTGGTCCCTTTCACGCTCATAGGTACTGCCACCGGTGGCGGCGCCCCTTTCTTCGTTCTCATCGGCAACGGCTACTGCCCCCAACTGCAGGAAGCTCATGCATACCAGAAACGCCAGTGCTTGCTTGATTCTATGCGACATGCTGTACCCCCTTTTATGTAGTAGGCCACATTGTGCCGTGCTGCCCGGTTAATGCCCGCTCAAGGCGTTGTACTACTCAAATTATGCATGCCGCCGTCAGGGGCGTCAAGGCAATGATTAGTAAATTTATATTAAGAGGATGGTTTTCTCACGCTCTGCGGCTATAATTCTTAAAATGGATACCGATCACGAAAAACCTCAGTCCCTGCACGGCAAATCGCCGGTCCTCTTGTTGGGGCAACTGGCACGCTTCAATTTGGTGGGCATTGTCAACACCGCCGTGGATTTCGCCGTCTTCTTTCTTCTCGACAGCCTGGGCCTGCCGTACCTGCCGGCGCAGGCCTGCTCCTACGCTTGCGGCATCGTCAACAGCTACCTCTGCAACAAATACTGGACCTTCGGCACGCCGGGGCTCAAGGCGGGTGAGATGATGCGCTTCGTCACTGTCAATCTGGCGGGGCTGGGCATCTCGCTCCTGCTTGTCTACCTGTTCCATGGGCTGCTGGGCCTGACCCTTTTTCCGGCAAAAACGGCGGCCACCTTTTTCACCATGCTCCTCAGCTTTTTCGGCAACAGGCTCTGGGTCTTCAGGAATGCTGCCCGCTCGCCGGGGCCTGCGAGATGATCCCCATGGCGTCTTTTTTCACACTCGCTCTGGTCCCCGCAGGCTACACCCTGGCTGTGACTCTCATAATCAGCCGGTTTTTCCGCCGTACTCAAAGCGGGGAAGGCGGGTCGCGGTGGATTATCGCCGGAATAATGGTGATTTTGCTGCTGGTGCGGGTTGTGCTCGCTGCCTCATTGGAAGGGCACGCCGGCGATGTGCAGACCTTTCAGGCCTGGGCCATGCGGGCGGCGGAAGATTTCCGGGGATTCTATTCGGGAAAATTCTTCGCCGATTACCCCCCCGGCTATATGTATGTCCTCTACCTCATCGGCAAGCTTAAGGAGTTACTGCTCCTGCCCGACCGCTGTATCGCATTCCAGCTGCTCATCAAGCTTCCCGCCATTTTTGCCGACTTGGCCCTGGTGATGTTTATCTACCGCCTGGGTGACCGGCAGGTGGGCAGGAGGCCGGCCCTTGCCCTTGCCCTCATCTACGGCCTCAATCCGGCGGTCATTCTCGATTCTTCGGTTTGGGGGCAGGTGGATGGAGTCTTTACCCTGTTCATCGTTCTCTCTGTTCACTGCCTGTCTGAGAATCGGCTCACTCCGTCGGTGGGTCTTTTCGCCGCGGCGCTCCTGATAAAGCCCCAGGCACTTATCTTCACCCCTCTATTTCTGGCTGTGGCCACTGAGCTGGTGCTCATCAGGCCGGAAAGGGATGCGGCAAGACGGGTGGCACTCGCAACCACGGCCGGCATGCTTGTCTTTGCCGTAGGTGTTTCCCCCTTTGTCTTTACGGAAGGGATACTGTGGATCTTCAGGCACTACAGGACAACCCTCACCTCGTATCCCTTCGCCAGCGTCAATGCCTACAACCTCTTTGCCCTGAGCGGAGCCAATTTCGTCTCCGAAACCACCCCATGGTTCCTTTTCAGTTACCGGAACTGGGGGACCTTTTTCATCGTCTTGGCTACCCTTTGCTCCATGCGCATCTATTTCCGCGGCGAAAAGGAGGACCGGCTCTATCTGATGGGGGCGTTCCTCATTTCCGCCGTCTTCACCCTCGCCTCTCGAATGCACGAGCGCTACCTCTTTCCGGTACTCGCCCTCACCCTGCTGGCCGCCCTTCGGGGCAGGAGCAGGGTAATGTTTTTCCTTTTCACCGGCTTCAGCATCACCCATTATCTGAATGTGGCTCAGGTCTTACTCGCCAGCACCGGCGATGTTCACCAAATCCCCAGCTCCGATCCGCTCCTGCTGGCTACGGCGGCAGTGAACCTGCTGCTCTTCGGCTACCTTGTCTATCACCTCGCCCGCATCCGGTTTCGGGAAGGCATCCCGGCACCGTTGGATAACGGATGACTCATCGCCCCCGGCAGTCCTTCTCCACGGCAAAGTTCCGCACGCGGCGCACCACATAGAGGGGGCGCCCCTTGGTCTCGTCATAGATCCTGCCGATGTATTCCCCGGCAATCCCCAGCATCATCAGGACGACACCGTTGAAGAAGAGGCTGATGACCATGCTGGAGGCCCATCCGGCCACGGTGTTGCCGGTGAAGAGCTTTTGCCAGATCACGAACAGCAGGTAGATCAAACTGCAGAAGGAGAGGGTCAATCCCAGGTATGAGGAGAGTTTCAGCGGCTTGAAGGAAAAGGAGGTGATGGCATCGAAGGCGAACTTGAGCATCTTCTTCAGGGGATACTTGGTTTCGCCGGCGAAACGCTCCTCCCGGTCGAATTCCACACCGATCTGCCGGAACCCGAGCCAGCTGATGATCCCTCTGATATAGCGGTTCCGCTCCTTGATGGATTTGAGGGCATCGCATACCCTGCGGTCGATGAGCCGGAAATCGCCCGTATCCACTGGAATGTCCACTTCGGTCATCTTGCGCATCAGCCGGTAGAAGAGGGCCGCTGACATCTTTTTGAAGAAGGTCTCCCCTTTGCGTTCCTTCCGCTTGCCGTAGACCACATCGTATCCTTCCCGCCAGCACTGGATCATCTGCGGTATCAGTTCCGGCGGGTCCTGGAGATCGGCATCGATCACCACCACCGCCTTGCCGTCGGCATAATCCATCCCGGCGGTGATGGCGGTCTGGTGGCCGAAGTTCTTGGCGAAGTCGATGATGCGGATGTGGCGGTCCCGCTCGCAGAGCTCGTCCAGTATGGACATGGTCCGGTCTGAACTGCCATCGTTGACGAAAATGATCTCATAGGGCTCTCCCAGCCCCTCCATGACGGCAGTGAGCCGCCGGTAACTCTCGGGAAGGACTTTTTCTTCGTTGAATACCGGCACCACCACGGAAAAGCTTATTGCCTCGATCATAGAACCCCCGGTCACGAAAATAGATGCAGATTAGAACACCCACGTTTTGAACCACCGCAGCCCTGCCACATAGCCGCCTGAGACCTCCATCCCGGAGAGAACGGGGTAGAAAACAGCAAACAGCACCCCGGCAGCGGCCAGATACCCCACCACCCCGTACCGTGCCTTGGGCCACCGTGCCATGGCCTGCTCCATTACGTAGACCTGGGAGAAGATCATGAACGGCACCGCCGAAAAAAAATGGTAGATGAAGGCCGGCCGGGTGACGAAAACCCACGGCAGATACTGGAAGATGAAGCCGACAGTGATCACCGTCATCCCCCGCTCCCGCTTGCGCAGGGCAATGACGGCGGCAGCTATAACGGCAGGGATGCCGGTCCACCAGATGAGCGGATTGCCGAAGGAGGCAATGGTGGAAGCCCGGCCGGGGGGGAGACCTGCCCCGGTATAGAACCAGACCGGGGTCAGATCCAGGGGCCAGCTCCACCAGGGGGAAGCAAAGGGATGGGTAGCAGTAAGCCCGCTGTGATAGGCGAACATGTACCGCTGGTTGCGGATGACGTCCATTATGCCGTGATTGCCCCCGTCAACCAGCAGAAAGGGGATGTAGGAGAGCAGGTAGATGGCTGCCGGAATCAGTACGAACGAAACGGAGCAAACCCAAAGGAGCGGCATCAGGTAGCCCCGAAAAAAGCGACTCCGTTCCGGCTCCCCCCGTGATTGCCGATAACTGCGGCAAACCTGCAGCCCCACCAACAGGGCTACCCCTGCCCCGGCATAAACGGCGATCCATTTGCAGGCCGCGCCGAGGCCGAAGCAGGCCCCTGCCAGAAGCAGCGGCCGGGCCGTTTGCCGCCAGCCGCCGGAGAAGCTGCCGTTCACATGGAAGTCGTGGATGAATGCGTACATAAGGGTGATGAAGAAGACGGCGAAGATGTCGATGAGGGCGATGCGGGACTGGGTAAAATGCATGAAATCCACCATCACGAGAAAGGCGGCGGCAAAGGCGAAAAAAGCACCATCAAAGAGCTTCCGGGCGAAGAGGTACATGACCGGCAAAAGCGCTGCCCCGAACAGGGTACCGGCAATCCGCCAGCCGACCGCGTTCATTCCGCAAAGGGCGATGCCCGACGCAATGAAGACCTTCCCCAGGGGGGGATGGGTGTTTTCAAAGGGCTCCATGCGGTGCAGATGCTCGAAGGCAGTTCTACCGTGGTAGACCTCGTCGAAATAGAAACCGTTGCGAAAGGAGGGAACATAGGCAAAGGTCTGCTGCTCGTCCAGGAGATTTCCGGGGGGGGCGTTTGCGGCGGGACGACCGGAGATGGCGACCCCGGTCAGGGGGGTGCGCTTCCCCTTTTCCACCAGCACCAGCTCGTTCAGGGTGGCGCCGGGCGTATCCGCCGTCAATCGCAGTCGTGAGGCGGCGACAGCCGCTTCCCGGTATTTCCAGACGCTGCAGTCATCCTTCTCCAGCATGATTAAAGGCTGGAAGCGGCCGTCCCGCTCGTATGCCAGGGAAAAGGTTCCCTTTTGAGAATGGTGCCGGTCGATGCCGCAATAATAGTAGATCCTTGCCAGATTGACCTGCCGCCCCAGATCGATGACCAGGCTTTCTCCCTTCTGCAGCGGTTGCCAGGACGTTGCCGGGACATTGAAGCTTCCCAGGTTGCAGAGAGCCACCAGGAGATAGCCGGCAACCATGGCAGCCATGATCGCCAGGTCTTTCGCCTGCAAGCCTGACAGTAGTGCCTTCACAGGGCGTGCTCCCCGGGCCCGGCAGCCACCACCTTCCCCGGGTGTTTCGGGTCGAGCTTTACAGCGTTGCGATCCAGGAGCGTTCCCATATCCCGCCACAAGCGGGCAACCGCATTGGCAAAAGTTTCGACCGCATCGGTCTGGGCATTGCGCGCCGCAGTCAGGTCATTTTCGGCATTGATGACATCCTGAACCTTGATGGCGCCCGTCCCGACCTTCTTCCGGTATTCATCCACCCGCTGCTCCGCCAGTTTCAGGGAGCGGTCCGCCATGCGCAGCTGCAGGCGGGCCGAAATCAGCGACCGCATGTCCGATTCCACGTCGTTGCGGATTCTCCAGCTCAGGGACTTGATCTGGTTCTGCAATTGCTCAGTCCTGATCCTGGTCCGGCGGTAGTCGTCGATCGCCGCCGTATTGCCGATGGGATAGCTGAACTGCATACCCACCGTCCAAAACCGCCGCCGCCCTTCGAACAGGTCCCGCCAGTCCTTGCCGATGGTGGGGGCGGTGCCGCTCAGTCCGCCCCCGGCGGAAAGGTTCAGCTCCGGCAGGACCTGGCCCCGGGCGATGCGCTCCTGTACCTGCTGCACCTGCAGGCTCGTCTGCAGCTGCAACAGGTCGGGACGACGGCTCAAGGCGGCTGCCACCGCCTGTTCTTCCGTCTCCGGCGGCTCTTCCCTGGACGGGGGATCCACCGGGACAATGATTGCTTTCCCTTCAAGGCCGATCAGGTAGCGGAACCCTGCTTCGTGATCCCTGACGTTCCGCTCCGCCTCGACAAGCTCCCTGCGCCGCTGGACTACGGCAAAGTCGGCATCGGCAATCTCCATGGCGAGAGGATTTGCTGACGTCACCTTCCTCCGTATCTCATCCAGGAACTTTTCCGCCGATTCTAGGGCATCTTTTCGCGCCGCCAGCACTTGGCGAAGGGTGAAGAGGCGATTGTAGGATGCACTGACGGTGAAAACGGTATCGTTGAGGAAGGAGCGGAAACGCTCGAAGGATTCGTCGAGACTTTTCTCTGCGGCGAAGATGGGAAAGCCGGTCGCTTCCTTCCAGGCATTGCGCAGGATGGGCTGGCTGACCGTCAGCCCCATGGATGACTGCCAATCCTTGGTGAATTGCTCGGGATTGTCCGACTCGGCAGTTGTATAGCCGGTCTGGGTTGTGGCAGAGATGCTGCCGCCGGTGGGAAGATATTGGGTCAGCCCCAGGGTGGTCAGGGTATTCCTGGTCCTGAACATCTCGCCCGGGGTGGCGGTAATGCCGCTGTTGGCGGAAAGGCTGACGACGGGATTGTATATGCCCCAGCTGCGCGATAGGTCGATTTCAGCCATAAACGAAGAGAGGGATTCGTTCTGCACCTCTATATTCCGCCTGATAGCCATGGCAATGGCAGCGGCATTGGTAAGCTGCAGCTCTGCCGGGGGGGTCTGGCACCGGCCGGCAGGGACAAGCAGGTGCATCAGAATGACGACCGATAGAGTTGTCAGCCAAGCTCGGCGCATAAAAAAATCCCCTTTGAATGGGCATTCTCCAGAGATTATATCTAATTAACCTTTTTTATCAATTACAGACATTGTTGCAGTTGATATGGCTGCCGTGGCTTGAACAACGCCTTTAGAAGTCGGTTATGACGTCGACCTGCTCCTGGCTGAGAAACTTGAGTGAACCCATCCCTCCCGTATTATTCCTGATGGCATTCCTGACGAGGGAGGGGGATTGCCCCCGTTTGGCTTGGCCATGGCAGATGGCGCAGTTGGCGTTGTAGAGGGTGGCATTCTGCCGCTTGTCGGCGACAGTGGCTGCGGAAGAATTTCGCACTAGCGGTCTCCGCTCCTGGAGAGGATTTTTCCCGATGGGGGAATCGGCATGAGCGGCGCCGAAGAGGCCGACCTGCACCAGCAGGCCCAGGAACAGCGCAGTTATCTTCTTTTTCAGCATAGTTATCTCCATCTGTTGTCCGGTATTACGTTGCCTGCAGGATACCGCCAAAAGGTTCCCAGGGACTGTGACTGCTGTCACCGCAGCAGCGCCTTGGCTTAGGGTGACCTGTACGGCTGGATAGCCGGCTGCCGTGCCGCCGTTGACCCCCATGCCCCCTGTGTTAAGCTTTTTAAATAGGCCGTTGCAACCGAACGTAAAGGAGGAGACATGGACTACCATCAATTCATCAAAAACGTTCAGGAACAGGCCGGGTGCGACAAGGAGCAGACAGAAAGGGCAGTCAGGGCGACACTGCAGACCCTCGGCGAGCGTCTTTTCATGGGAGAAGCGGATCAGCTCGCCGCACAACTGCCGCGGGAATTGCAACCATACCTGAAGGAGGTGGAAAGCCGGAGCAAAATGGAGCTGGACGAATTCCTGCAGCGGATCGCCAGACGCGAGGGGACCGATGCGGAGAATGCCGAACGGCACGCCACCGCTGTCCTGTCGGTGCTAGGGAACGCTGTCAGCGGAGGAGAAATGGAAGACGTCGTTTCCCAGCTGCCGAAAAAGTATCTGAAGCTGTTCGGAAAATGGTCTAAGACCATCCACTGAAATTACAGTGACAGCGGCAGCAGGTCCGCGATTCGGAGGTTCCATGGAACCCTCGGAATATTGGCTGCCCCGGCTCCTGCTGCAGCGGGGGCTAGGCATCATCTACCTGATGGCCTTTCTGGTGGCTCTCAACCAGTTCCGCCCACTGTGCGGGGAGAAAGGGCTCTTGCCGGCTCCCCAGTACATGCAGCTGGTACCGTTCCGGTCGGCCCCCAGCATCTTCTACCTCTTTCCCCATGATCGGGCCTTTCGACTCTTCGCCTGGCTGGGAACCGGCCTCGCCCTTCTCGCCGTGACCGGGCTTTCTGAGCAGTTCGGCACCGCGGCCTCCATGCTCGTTTGGTTTCTCCTCTGGGCGCTCTACCTCTCCTACGTCAACATCGGCCAGGAATTCTATGCCTTCGGCTGGGAATCGCTGCTGCTGGAATGCGGCTTCCTGGCAATCTTTCTCGGCCCCACCCATGTGGAGCCGCCGGTGGCTATTGTCTGGCTCTATCGCTGGGTGCTTTTCCGGGTCATGTTCGGTGCCGGACTGATCAAGTTGCGCGGCGACCCGTGCTGGCGCGACCTCTCCTGCCTGGACTACCACTTCGAGACCCAGCCCATGCCGAATCCGGCCAGCCGTTTTTTTCACCTCCTGCCCGCCTGGTTGCGGCGCATGGGGGTTGCCTTCAATCATCTGGCGGAGCTGGTCATGCCGGTCTTCTACCTCGCCCCGCAACCCATGGCCCTGGCAGCCGGAACCGTTTCCGCCTTCTTCCTCTTTTCCATCATCGTCAGTGGCAATTTCGCCTGGCTCAACTGGCTTGCGTTTATCCTCTGCTGCTCGACGGTCAGCGGCACGCTGGGAATTGCAGGGCTGCAGCCTCCCCCCCTGACACCGCCACCGCCGCTTTTTGCTGTCGCCTGCTGGGGAGTGGTGCTCCTGGTGGCGGTCCGCAGCATCCGGCCGGTGCTGAACATGATCTCACCTGCGCAGATCATGAACACCAGCTTCGACCCCTTTCACCTGGTCAACACCTACGGCGCCTTCGGCAGCATCACACGGGAGCGGTACGAAATCGTCGTGGAAGGGGCGGTTGACGGCGCAACGGGCTGGAAGGAGTATGAATTTCGCGGCAAGCCCGGGGACGCGCGGCGCTTGCCGCCGATCATCGCTCCGTATCACCTGCGGCTCGACTGGCTCATGTGGTTCGCGGCCATGCCTTCCCGCACCCGGCCGCTGTGGTTCATCCATTTCCTCGCCAAGCTGCTCCAGGGGGACCGGCAGGTACTGGGGCTCTTGAAGACGAACCCGTTCTCCGACACACCGCCGCTCAAAGTCCGCGCCCGCTACTACCGCTACCATTTCACCGATAGGGAAGAGTACCGGCGCACCGGCAGGCGCTGGCACAGGGAGTTGCTCGGCGAGTATCTGCCGGAGGTTTCCCTTTCGTCGCCGTCGTTCCGCAAGATTCTGCAGACATATGGGCTGGACTGACTAAAACCGCACCAGGCACCGGTAAAGGAGGTATTTATGGAATATCACAGCTTCATTGAGCAGGTAATGGAACTCCCTTTCATCAATGACGAAAAGGCGGCCGATTCCGCTCTCAAGATCGTCCTCGGCGTACTGGCAAGCAAGATCGACGAGAAATGGGCCAGGGAGCTGACCAACACGCTCCCTCCCCAGTTGGATTTCGCCACCCTGCGCAGCCATCAGCAGGCGCCGGTCCAGCTGTCCATCGACGATTTCTTCGCCTTGGTGGGTACGGAATTGCATCTGGACTGGCAGCAGGCGAGGGATCTGGTGGGAAAGGTTTTCCACTGCGTCAAGGAAAGCGATGATGGGGCCGACATCATGGAAGAGATTGAAACGCAGCTCCCCGACGACTGGGCGGCAATCGTGGATCAGGCATAAGGCCGGAACGTCTGGCCCTTATCTTGTTTCAACCGTTTCCGGAGAAGGCAGTAGGGGCGTTGGGAATGAGCGACGAGCCACAGCGGCGAGCGGACACCCGCCGCGTACGGAACGGAGGAGGGGTGGCCCTTTAAGCATCGGATGGGATGATGTGGGCGACACCGCTAGGTCCGCAGCTGTGGCGATAGAGCGAACGGACAACGACCCTACTGCCTTTCTTTCCCAGCGATTCCCGGGAAAGACACAAAAAAAGAGGCTACCCTTTGGGGGCAGCCTCTTTTGCTTCGCCATCTGCAAAAGCAGCTATTTCTTATGGCACTGTTTGCATTCCACCGGGCCCTTTTCTTCAAGGTCATGGCAGCTGATGCAGATCTTATGGGCCGTCTCCTTGCCCCAGTTGTCGATCTTTCCTGCACTGGCCTTGGGATGACAGTGAAAACATTCGCCGTTCAGTTCTTTCTGATGCTTACGGTGGGAGAATGGCAGAATCATCACCCCCATTTTCAGGTTGATGATCTCTGGGCCCACGTTTTTCGGCGTCGCTGCCAAAACTGTCACAGACAAGCCACTTATGCACACTACTAGGATCAACAAGAGCGCTTTTTTCATTTTTTCCTCCTTTCATCGACACAGTACAATCACCTGGTGTCATCGACACCGCCGGCTCCAGCCGGTAGGATATTTTTCCCATATGCGCAGCTGATTTGCCAGACATTTATGATAAGCTTACTTTAATAATTCGGCTACCTGAGGAGAAAGTCCTATGGATGGTGAACTGCCATTTCCCCAATACCGCTACCACGTGGAAAGCCATGGCCTCTTTGCGGGCTTTTCACAGGTCACCCTTGCCCAGGAAGACCTTGCCCTCCACGACCGGGAAGCGCTGAAACAGCAGACTGCCAACCTGGTCCTGGCCAACGGCATGATCACCTTCGGCACCGACCTCTATAAATGGCTCTGCAGTGTCAAGCCCCAGACCATCGAGCGCCGCACCATCGGCATAACCCTCCACAATGAAGGGGGGCAGAAGATCGCCGCCTGGCAGGTTACCAGTGCTTTTCCGGTCAAGGTCAGGGGATTGCAGTTAAAGGCAACGGGTCACGATGTGGTTATCGAGCTGATCGAGGTGGAGCACCACGGGATCGAGCTCGTGGAGCAGTTGTAGAGCCTTGCCGGTTACAAACCGGCACGCCCAAGGATGTAATTGCCGCAGCAGGTACGTCAACGCTTATTTTCCCTTGCGAAAGGGGACCGATCCCGGTCCCCTTTCGCGTCGCTCACCACTTTCGGTTCAGGAACTCTTCTACGCTACCCACCCAAGGCTTGTTGCAGGTCCTGCTGCGGCGTCGTAATCGGCCCCAGTTCATAGTTTCTGACCAGGTAATCCAGCACCCCCGGTGAAACGTAGGCCGGCAGGGACGGGCCGAGGCGGATCCCCTTGATTCCCAGATGGAGCAGGGTCAGTAGAATGACGTGGGCCTTCTGCTCGTACCAGGAGAGGATCATGGACAGCGGCAAGTCATTGACGCTGCACTCAAATGCCTCAGCCAGGGCCAGAGCGATGCGGATCGCCGAGTAGGCGTCGTTGCACTGCCCCACGTCCAGCAGCCTAGGAATGCCGCCGATATCGCCGAATTCCAGCCGGTTGAAACGATTCTTGCCGCAGGCCAGGGTGAGGATGACGCAGTCCTTGGGCACCTGCTGTGCCAGCTCCGTATAGTAGTTGCGCCCCGGCTTGGCCCCGTCGCAGCCGCCGATAAGAAAAAAGCGGCGGATCGCCCCCGTTTTCACCGCATCCACCACCGTTCCGGCCACCTTGAGGACCGCCCCGTGACCGAACCCCACCAGGATCTCCTGCCCCGGATTTTCCGGCAGGTCAGGAAGCTGCAGCGCCTTTTCGATCGCCGGAGAAAAATTGAACCCCTCCAGGTGGGTCGTCCCGGGCCAGGCCACCTCACCCCAGGTGAAGAGCCGGTCCGCATAGGCGGGATCGGGGCGCTGGATGCAGTTGGTGTTGAAGATGATGGCCCCGGGGAAATTGGGGAGCTCCCGGGTCTGGTTTTGCCAGGCGGTGCCGAAGTGGCCGGCGAAATGGGCATATTTTCGCAGCCCCGGGTATCCGTTGGCGGGGAGCATCTCCCCGTGGGTATAGATGTTGATCCCCTTCCCCTCGCACTGCTTGAGGAGTTCCTCCAGCATGGGAAGGTCGTGCCCCGAAACGACGATCCCCTTGCCGCGACGAGTGCCCAGGTTGACCTTCATCGGCTCGGGATCGCCCAGGCGCTCGGCATGCCCCTGATAAAGAAGCTCCATGGTCCGCAGGTTCATCCTGCCGCACTCCAGGGCCAGGGCGACGAAATCCTGGAGGGTCGTCCTGTGGTCCGCCGCAGCCGCCAGGGCGCGGTGGATGAAGGCATAGATCTCGTCGTCCTCCTTGCCCATCTCCGCCGCGTGCCAGGCAAAGGCCCCCATGCCGAGGAGGCCGTAGATAACCAGCTCAAGCGCCGAGAGCACATCCGGGTCCTGATGCCAGGTACGAACCCCGTACTGTCTTCCCTGGGTGACAAGCCCCGCCGTATCCTGGGCAGCTTTCCATGCCTCCGGCCCGGCATCGAATTCGGGAGCCTTCTCCCCTTTCCGTTCCTGCCAGGCCGTCTCGAAGAGAGACCGCGCCCGTTCCTTCACCTGGTAACAACGTTGCAGGCGCCGGGCAATGTCCTCCGGATCGAAGTTGACGTTGGTCACCCGGGTAAAGAGGCCATCAAGCATGAAGCGATCCACCTCCGGGTCCTTCGCCCCCAGCTTCCGCGCCTGGTGAGCATAGACCGCCACCCCTTCCAGGCCGTGTATCATCAGGTCCAGCAAGGCGGCGACCTGGGGGTTCTTGCCGCAGTTTCCCATCACCTCGCACCCCACACCCTGGGCCGCCTGCTCGCATTGCCTGCAGAACATCGCTTTTTCCATGGCCATTCTCCCTTGGATAGGTTTTTTATATAGACAGTATGGCAGCAACCGGCGCCAATTCAAGCAGTTACACCCTGACGTCGCCTTGGCAGGCTATCGGGCTCAGTCCCCCTTAATTTTCGTCTGGGCTGCCAGAGTGGCGATGCCGCCGGCAAGACCGGCAAAGATCCAGCCGATCCCCATGGCCAGCGCCAGTGCCACGCCGTCCAAAAGCGGCACGCCGGCCAGCAGCACCGGCACCCGTGAATGGGCTTCGCCAGCATGTTTTTCCCGGCGCCCCACCATGGTGATGTAGAGAATGTAGCCGAACTGCACCGCAGCCAGAACCAGGAGCAGGAGATTCGGTCGTCCGGCACAGGCAATGCCGCTGACGATGTAGATCATGAACCGGCACCCGGCCATGGGAACGACCGCCAGAGAGGAAAAGCCGTGACTCAGGTTGTAGGTAATGACGAAAAGCAGCAGGATGCCCCCCCCGCAGAAGGCGTTCAATCCTCCGGCGGCGTAGAAAACACCGAGGGACGCGGTAAAGAGGGAAAGCCAGCAGATCCGCACCTCCCGTTCCCCGATCCTCCCCGATGGGAGTGGCCGGTCCGGCCGGTGCAGCCGGTCCGTATCGGCATCGAGCCAGTCGTTCAGCGCCATGCCGCCGCCGTACATCAGGGAAAACCCCAGGAGCAGCAGGACGATCTTCTTCAGCTGCCATCCCTCCCCCGCCAGCAGGCATGCCGCCAGGGTGTTGATCCAGACGGTTGGCAGGTTGCTGACCCGGCACAGTTCCAGATAGATACGAAGAGGTTCCATGGCATCACTCCCTGAAAACATGGTCGAGGATCACATGAAAGACATCCTGGGCTGCAATCTGGTCGGAGCCGAGGAGATGTGGTTCCGAGGAAATAAGCAGGGGAAGCTCCCCGGGGTCCTCGGGCAGCCGGCCGTGGGAGCCCTTCACCAGCCCGGCATCGAGGGGGATCAGCTCCATGAGCGCACGCAGGCCCAGGCACTGCTTCAGGAGGGAGAATCCCACCCTCAGGGCCGGAAAGCGGAGCTTCGGGTCGAAGAACAGTTCGCATGGGTCGTAGCCCGGTTTGGCGTGGATGTTGACCGTCCTGGCGTAGTCGGGGGCCTTCCCGTCGTCGGTCCAGTAATAGTAGCTGAACCAGTATTCCCGGCCGGCAACCAGCACCAGTTCTCCCGAGCGCCGGTGTCCCAACCCCCATTCCTTCTTGCTTCGGGCATCAAGAACATGCTCGATGCCAGGCACCTGTCGAAAGAGGGCCGCCACCCCCTCCACCTCCCGCTTCTCCCGTACGTAGACGTGGGCAACCTGGTGATCGGCCACGGCAAAGGCCCGGCTTGCCCCCACATCCAGGTACTCCCGCCCCAGGTCCGATTTCGTCGCCAGCAGCCCGGCCTCCCGCAGGATGCGGTTGGGGTGAAGCGGCCGGTCTGCCTTAGAAATGCCATATTCGGAGAGAAGGATGACCCGGCACCCCCGGTCGCGGAAGAAATCCAGCAGGGAGCCGCAGACCTGGTCCAGCTCCCGCAAGTCCCCATGGATTGCCCCTTCCGGTCCCTCCTTCTGCAGCACGTAGTCAAGGTGGGGCAGATAGACCAGGTGCAGGACCGGGGCGAAGAGTTCCTCGACGGCCATGGCGGCATCGGCGATCCAGCGGGAAGAAGCGATGGACGTGGCTGGACCCCAGAAGCGGAAAAGGGGGAAGGTGCCGAAACGCCTGGTGAATATCTGCCGCAGGTGCGGCGGCTGGGTGTAGCAATCAGGCAGTTTGCGTCCGTCGGCACGATAGATGGGACGGGGGGTGACGCTCCAGTTGACATCGGTGGCCATGTTGTACCACCAGAAGCTGTTGGCGCAGGTGAAGTCCCGATTCATCGCCCGCCCCACCTGCCAGACCTTGTCCCCTTCCATGAGGCGGTTGGACTGGCGCCAGAAGAAGACCTCGGCCAGCTCGCGGAAATACCAACCGTTGCCGACGATGCCGTGCTGTGCCGGAAGCCTTCCCGTCAGAAAGGTCGCCTGCATGGTGCAGGTGACCGCCGGGCAGACCGGCCGGATGGAGGAGACGCTCCGGGCAAGCCCGTTAATCCGTGGCGTATGGGGACCTAGGAGGGAAGAACTGAGTCCGGCCACATTTATCACCACGGTCCGCTTCATCGGATACCTCCGACCCAGGCGAATTCACGGCAAATGGAATCGACGACGCTCCCCCGGCGCAGCTCCGGCGGCATGTTTTCATAGCTGTAGGTCTCGATTTCCAAAAGTGTCTGGGACGGCGCCCAGGCGAGCACTTCGTTGATGAAGGCGTTGGTGGTGCCGTAGAGGGCATTACCATCGTCGTAGAGGGGGAGGTGATAGTGAATGCGCCATTCTCCTGGCAGCAGGGGGGTATCGTCAAGGGCGTCGGCCAGGTCGGTGAAATGGACAGTGCCGGTATAGCTCCTGACGGTGGTCTGGTGCCGGTAGCAGTCATCTCTGAAGAGGGCCGCTGCCTGGCGGTGATTGGCGGTGATGCGGACCGCCGACGAGAGATGGATCTTGACCACGGGGATGCCCGCCTCCGCCAGGAGGGCGAAGGCCGTACGCGGTTCTTCATGGAGCACGGCGGCATGGCAGCAATCGAAACAGACGCCGATCAGCCGCCGCAGGTCCCGGGGCAGAGCCATTGCTTCCACGAACCAAACCACATCCCGGGTCGTTTCCAGCAGGCATCCCGGCTCCGGTTCCAGGGCAAGGAGGATCGGTTTGCCGGCCGAGGCGGAAAGTTCCAGCGCTCTCAGCACCGTAATCAGGTTGCGCCGGACTGCCGCCAGGTCTGCCCGGGAAATATGGCGGCCGCAGGCGATGGGAAGGGTGGAGATGGACCCGGTCAGTGAGGGGGGAAGCCAGAGCCTGAGGAGCCGGATCAGGTCCAGGGTATAGCGAACCCGCTCCAGACTGCGCCAGTCGGGCAGGTAAGCCCTTTCCTTGATTGAGCCGCCATGGAAGGGACCATAGGGAAAGCCGTTGAGGGTGGGGATGAAGCAGCCGTTGTCGGCGCAGCAGTCCACGAATCGCAAGGCCGCCGCCGGAGTGGCCTGCCCGGCGGCGAGGGCAGAAAGACGCAGCCCCACCGGGAATGCCGCATCGGGGGCAACGACGCGCTTTACCTGGAGAACCCGGGGCCAGACCCCGGTCAGGACCTCATCCCAGCTGTGGCCGGGATGGATATTGGTGCAGTAGGTCAGCACCGGAGCCGAAACCGCGGCGACTGGCCGAGGAATGAGGCGGGGTTTTGAAAAAGCACCGTGTCCACGGCCTCATCGCTGAAGCCGCGGCGCCGCATCTCCTCACCGGCCGCCACCACCGCCAGGGGGTTACTCACCCCCCAGTCCGCCGCCGAATCGAGCCAGACCCGCTCAAGACCCGATGTTTCAAGGATATCCACAGCCCGTTCTATCGAGCACTTGGAATGGGGGTAGAGGGTGATCCCGGCCCAGAAGCCCCGCTCACGGATGAGGCCGATGGTATGCTCCTCAGCGTGGTCGATGAGGACCCGGTCGGGTGAGATGCGGGAATCTGCACGGATGATGTCGAGAATGAGCCGGGTCCCCTTGAGCTTGTCCTCCAGGTGGGGCGTGTGGACGAGGATCAGTTCATTGCGCCGGGCCGCCAGCTCCACCTGCCACTCCAGCACCTTGACTTCGTTCTTGCCGTTGCGGTTCAGGCCGATCTCTCCGATCCCCAGGACCGTGGGGCGGTCCAGGAATTCCGGGAGTATCTCCATCACCTCCATGGCCAGCCCCAGATCGACCGCCTCCTTTGGGTTGAGGCAGAGCCAGCAGTAATGGCCGATGCCGAACCCGGCGGCCCGCTTCGGCTCGACAACCGTCAACTGCTCGAAGTAGTCGGCGAAGCCTGCAGCGGTTTTTCGATCATAGCCGGGCCAGAATGCCGGCTCGGTAACGATGCCGATGCCATGCATGGCCATGGCCCGGTAGTCGTCGGTGGTGCGGGAAACCATGTGAATATGGGGCTCGATGATCACCGGGGGGGCCTCCATGCACCCTGCGCCCGCTGTGGCGGCAGGACGTCTTCCAGGGGCTGCAGTGTGGGATCGCTCAAAAGCAGCAGGATCTCCCGCACCCGGTTCCCCTCCACGGAAGAGATGATTTCCAGCGCCTGGAATATGGCCCGGTAGCGGAAATCCTTCCTCGCCCCATCACTCCCTTCGAAGCGGTCGATGCGGTCGATGAAGGCTGCTATCTCCAGGATCCGGGCACGGCACTTGACGAAATCCCGCTCCAGGAGCTCCATGGCAGTCGGTTTACGGTGCTGTCCCATCTTCATGAGGATTCCCGCCTTTTTAATGGAAGTGACATCAACCGGCGCCGTGCCCGGTGCAAGGCCTCCGGGTCCAGCTGGTGCAGTTCCGTCCGGCAACCGATACCGACGGGAAGGGTAATGCTGAGACCACCCCCCAGATGCTGACGGAAACGGTCGAGGGCCGCCTGCAGGTCGAGACCGGCCAGGAGCGGATGAAAAAGCCGGAACCCCAGATCCCGGAGCAGGCCGAGGATGGCGTCCCCTTCCTCCTCGGTCATCAACCCCTTTTCTGCGGCATAGAGGCAATCCAGCGCCATGCCCATGGCCACCGCCTCGCCGTGAAGAATCTCGCCGCCGCTCGCCTCCTCCAGAGCGTGACCCGACCAGTGGCCGAAGTCGAGGGGACGTGCCGAGCCCTTCTCGAAGGGGTCCCCGGCGGCCACATGCTGCAGGTGCAGCATTGCGCACCTGATGATCGTCTCCTCCAGCAGCCCCGGCTCCAGTAAAGCCAGCTCCCGATGCTTTGCCGACAACAGGTGGAAAAAATCGCCGTCCTTGATCACCGCCACCTTGACTGCTTCGGCAAGCCCCGCCCGCCGCTGCCGGAGAGGCAGGGTGTGAAGGAACTGGAAATCGTTGACAACGGCGAAAGGGGGCGCGAAGGTGCCGACCCAGTTTTTCCTGCCGAAGGCGTTGTAGCCGTTCTTGACGCCGATGCCCGCGTCACTTTGGGCCAGTGTCGTCGTCGGCAGCCTGACCAGCCTCAGCCCACGGTGGGCGGTGGCAGCGGCATAGCCCACCACATCGAGAAACGCGCCGCCGCCGATGGCCAGCACCACCGAATGGCGGCACAGCTGGTGTCGATGAAAAAGGCGGTGCAGAATTTCCACCTGGCCCGGGCCATTCTTGCACCGTTCCCCGCCGGGGAGCACGTGCAAGGGGGAAACCAGGCGCAAGACATCGCAGTGGCATGCGGCATAGGTTGCAACGTCCTCTGCCAGCCCCCCATTGGCCTCGGTAACGCCGCTGTCGGCAACGGGAAACACCGCAACCGGCCCGAAGGATCGCAGCGCAGTCGCCAGGGCGTCGTTGCCGGGAGCGAAGGCATTCCTGGTAAAGACGACGGGAAAACGCCACGGCACGTTGAATTCCTGCCACACGACCCGCTCAGGTACGCTTTCTTCCGCCGATGGGTCCTCGGGCTGCTCCATGAATCAGTGTTCCCGGAGGACCTGCAGGTAAGCGAGGATATCGTCAAGCTTCTCGTCGGGGAGGAATTCTTTGGAGAAAGCCGGCATCGCCCCGGCCCCGAAGCGGACCTGGGTCCGTATCAGCGGACCGGTCAGGGGTTTGTTGTTGAGGGCGAAACCGACGCCGCTCTCTCCCAGGGGATGGCATTTGTTGCAATAGGTCATGAAATATTTTTCCCCCCGGACTTCCTTTTCCGTGGAGAGCGTCAGCGGCCCGGCAATGTTTTCTCCCCGCCGGGGGGTGCCGCAGGCGCACAGTAAGAGAACCGCCATCACTGCCAGGGTCATGTACCGCATGGTGCCCCCCAATGATTGCTTTCAGTCTCGCATTGTTATTTCACTTCCCGCGTGATGCGCCACAACACCCCGGTTTTCCGCTGGGGCTCCGCACCCTTTTCCGTCTCCTTGAGAATACCGAAATCGACCACGTAAAGCGCTTCCCCCGATGGATCGAAGCGGGCGGCAATGGGTCGTTCGAATCCACTGCTTTCCAAAGCCGAGGCGGGACCAATCTTTTTCCCGCTGTTGGCGGCGAACTCATTGATCACCCCGGTCCGCACATCCACCCGTACCACTTTGAATCCCACTGCACCCAGGGACTTGCCTGTTGCCGGCGATTGGTCCCCGAAGAGGGCGATGAATGCTTCGCCCCGGTGGCCGAATGATTCGTTGCGGGAAAAATCGAAGCCGTCGGCCGAGGCATGAACCGGCAGGATGGCCGCCGGATTGGGGGGATGGTTCGGGTACTCCGCCAGCAGAAGGCGCGGTTTTTCCTGGAGGAATGGTTTGAATTGGTTGCCTTCGTCCAGGCGCAGCCCCGCACTGTAGTCCGGCCAGCCGTACCAGGTGCCTTCCTTCACCAGCCAAAGGGGGTCGCCGGCGCCGAAGACCGGCCTGCTCCCCCGGTCGTCATAGCCGTTGTCCGTAACGAAGAGCTCGCCGTCGGGTGAAAATGCCAGGCCGAAGGGATTACGGAATCCCCATGCCACGAGCTTCAGGTCCCCGCCGTCCGGATTCACCCTGAAAACGGCACCGTTACAGGGTATCCGCCCCTTTATCACCTGCCCCTTGCTGGTTGCCGTGCCGAAAGGAGCGAAGGCTCCCGTCGACACCTCCCCTGTCCCCTTGAGGAAATCCTTTGAGCGGTAGTTTTCCCCGGTAAGCCTAATGTCGCGGCAGGCGGTATCGTGGAACCCCGGATAGCGCTTCAGCCAGCCGAACTTCAGGTTGTCTTCCCCGACGATGGCGGAGTTGGTGGCCGTCCCGATACCGAAGTAGATGAGCCCGTCACGGCCCGCGACCGGACCGTTGGTATGATGATCACCCCGTGAGGGGAGATGATCGGCAATGGTCGTTATCTCGCCGTTGTCGGCAATGCGCAGGATCCTGCCCCCTTCCAGCTCGCCCCCTTCAGCAACATAAAATGCCCCATCGTGCCTGACGGCGCCGGTCCATGGCCCGTTTTCACCCCCTTCGGCAATAACCCGCAGCCCCCCGTCCGCCACACGCAGGAGCCGGGGGGTCTCCCACACTTCGCCATAGGAGTATCCCGCCTCCACCACATAGACATTCCCCTTTTCGTCGAAGGTGACCCCTGTGGGAAAGGTCAGGCCGGTGGCAACGACCTCGATGCGATAGCCGAAGGGGAGGGAGATATCCGCCGGATCGACCCGCCTTCCCTCCTCTGCCAGTTCCGTCTGTCCACCTCCGCCGCTGGACGGCCTCATTGCATAGCAGCCAGCAAGGCATGCGACCATGATGAACATGCAGATAAATCGTATTTTGCCCATGCCGGTTCCTCGTCTGTGTGCAGTTTTTTCCGAGCTCTGCAGGTTACTTGATCAGCTGCATGCGCTCGATCTCGTCCTTCCGGGCATTGTATTCCTTGTCGTCCATCTTGCCTGCTTTGTGGTCATTTTCTATTCTCTGCTTTTCCTGATGCAGCCGGTATTCGTATACGCCGCCACCTGCTGCCGCGCCGCCCAGCGCCCCGACAGTCGCAGTGCCGCCGGTGGTGCCGCATCCTGCCATGATAAATGAGACAAGCAATCCTATTGCAGCCAGCGCCTTTTTCATGTGGGCCTCCATTAAATTAGTTTACTCTTATTAAATAGTGTAGGCCTTCTTTTTCCTCTGTCAATGTCTGTCCGTGCCTGTCATGGGACTGGCTCTCGACAAGAAAGTTATTTCCGGACGTGCCCAAAACAGTTCTTCAGAGATTTCCGGGGAAGGCAGTCGTGACATCGGGAGAGAGCGACGAGCTAAAGCGGCAAGCGGACACCCGCCGCATGTGGAACGGAGAGGCAACGGCCAATCAAGCATCGTGCACAATTACGCGGGCGGCATCGCAAGGTCCGCAGCTGTAGCGACAGAGCGAACGGACGATGTCACGACTGCCTTTTATTTCATGAATTCCCGAGGAGCCAAAAAAAATGGCCTGCGCACAGGCAGGCCATTTGGGGATGCAGGATGAGATGAAATCGTTATTTGCCGCTCTTTTCCTCTGTCTTCCTGCCGAGGAGAACCTGGAGCTCCGCATCCTTAGCCAACTTTTCCAGGAACTCACCGGCCTTTTTTTCCTCCAGCTGGGTCTTCAGCACAGAGCCGATGTATTCCTTCGTCTCATCGAACTTTGCCGTCCGCTTTTCCTGGCGCTCGTCAACTTTGATGATGTGGAAGCCGAAGGGAGTCTCAACCACCGGGCTGACCTCCCCCGCCTTGAGACCGAAGGCCGCCGTCTCGAATTCCTCGGAATTGGTCTTTCCCGGCGACAGGTATCCCAGGTCCCCTCCATTGGCGGCAGTTTCGGCATCTTCGGAATGTTCAGCCGCCAGCTTGGCGAAGTCTCCCCCATTTTTCAGTAGCGCTGCCACGTTTTCCGCCTTGGCACGGGCCTTGGCCTTGGCATCGGCAGCCGCGTCCTTTGCCGCAGCAAAGAAGATATGCCGCACCTTGATCCGTTCCGGAAGGACGAACTCCTTCTCGTGCTCCCGGTAATATTTTTTCAGGTCGGCCTCCGGCACGGCCGCACCGGCCATAATAACCCGGCGCAGATATTCCTGCCCCAGGAACTGGTCCACGACATAGCTCAGCTGCTCCTTGACCTCAGGCTTTCGTTCAAAACCCTCTTTCCGCGCTTTAGCCGCCAGTGCCTTTGTCAGCAGCACCTGGTTGACCAGGTTTGCCTGCTCCTGCTCTCCTTGATATTTCTGCTGCGCTTCCGGCGGCAGGTTGACAATAATCCTTTCCAGATCGGCCTGGCGCAGGACGAAATCCCCCGCCTTTCCCACCACCGGGTTGACCTCCTCGGCCTGGGCCGCGCCTGTCAGCAGTATTCCGGCCGCAAGCGCCATGACAAAACCTTTGATCCGCATGCCTCCTCCTTTATAGGTGAGTCCTTCCAGCTTGATTTTTGGTATTTTTATCCTACTTCACAGGCACGATCAAGATAAATAAAGGTTTTTCATATTTCCATGGAAGGCAGTCGTGGCATCGGGAGTGAGCGGAGGCGGACACCGCCGCATATTGATCGGAGTCGATCTGTCACTTCAAGTATTGTGCGCAATGCATGGACGGCACCGCAAGGTCCGCAGCTGTGGCGACAGAGCGAACGGACGGGGTCGCGACTGCCTCTTATCTCGGAATTTCGAGACAAGCCTGAGTAAAGGGCGTTTGCACGGTGCCGACAAACTGCCGGGTAAGACATTTGACATGGTTGAAATATTAGTTATAGTTAATTCAACCTGTTTCCGAAAGGGTAAGCATCGGGAGGAATCCCGCTGTGCACAAAGTCACGGGTTGATAATCTCTGATGGGATCTTCGATTTCAGCGCCGATTATCGACAGCCGGTCTACCGAAGAAACAGGTGAAAAACGATCATAAGCCGCTTGCCGGGGAGCCGGTAAGCGGCTTTCTAGTGCACAGGACTGCATGATCGTCCTGCCGCACTGGAAACAGGAGCATCAATGGCTGGGACTGGCAGCGGATCTCCCGATGGCGCCCCCCGGGGAGGATATCCCCCTCTTCCTTCCGCGCTAGCGAACCTGGAAGAAATCCTGCAGCTGGGCAGGGAAAAGCAGCTGGCGGTCTTCCTCGATTATGACGGCACCCTGGCCGCCATTACCCCTACCCCGGGTGCCGCCCTGATCACCCCCGAAATGCACCGGGCCCTGGTCAGGCTCTCGGCAAAGTGCACGGTCGGCGTCATTAGCGGCCGTGATCTGCCCGATGTCCGGCAGCGGGTCAATATCGACTCCATTGTCTATGCGGGGAGCCACGGCTTCGAAATCGGCGGCCCGAACGGTCTGCACGCGGAACAGCCCGGGGGCATCCGCTGTCTTCCGGTGCTTGACCAAGTCCACCAGGAGCTTTCGCAGCAGCTGTCGGAGATACGGGGCGCCATCATCGAAAGAAAAAAGTTCGTCATAACCGTCCATTACCGGTTGGTCGCCGAAGGTGAAACGGCACGTGTCGAAGCCGCGGTGGACGGCGCCAGCAGCAGGCATTCGCAACTGCGGAAGAGCGCAGACAAAAAGATGTTCGAGCTTCTCCCCGATGTGGACTGGAACAAGGGGAAAGCCGTTCTTTCGCTACTGGAAATACTGGACCTAGGCGGCCCCCGGGTGCTCCCTCTCTATCTGGGTGACGATACCACCGACGAGGATGCCTTCCGCACCATCCACGGAAAAGGGCTCGGTATTTTTGTCGGCGAGCAGATTGGAGAATCGGCTGCCACTTACCGGCTGAGGGATTGCGAGGAAGTCAGAGAGTTCCTCCTCGAACTTGCCCCCTTCTGCCGGGCATGAGCCATGTCTCGCAGAGCTTCCAGGCTGTACTCCCGGCAGATTGACCGGGCCATCCGCCAACGGCTCGGCATCAGCTGAGGGGAATCAGTTCAAGCTGGGTTCCTGCCGACGTCTTGTCCCAAATCTTGATTTCGCTGCGTCCGGAATACTTGGCTTCATAGAGGGCATGATCGGCCCGGTCCACCAGGTGCTCGATGCCGGCGTTTTCCACACCGTCGAGTGAGGCAATCCCCATACTGAGGGTGACCTTTATGGCCCCTTTGCGGGTCTCGATCTCTGCGCTCTCAATAGTCTGCTTGATGCGGCGTCCAAGGGTTTCGGCCGCCGCCAGGTCCGTTTCGGGCATGAGGATGGCGAACTCCTCTCCACCATAGCGGCACGGGGTGTCGGCCTGGCGCATAAGGCCGCCAATGGCAGCGGCCAGAGCCTGCAGCACCTGATCGCCGATGAAGTGTCCATAAGTATCATTGACCAGCTTGAAATGATCCAGGTCGATCATGATGAGGGACAGGCTGTGACGATACCGGCGGTAGCGCGCCAGCTCCCGCTCGGCAACGGCAAAGAAATAGCGCCGGTTGTAGAGGCCGGTGAGTGGATCGAGCTTGGCTATCTCCTCTGCTTCCTGCCGCGATTTCTCCACCTCCTGCAACGCCGTCTCCAGTCTCTCGGTCTGTTCTCGAATCTTCCGCCGCTGCATGAAGTCCCGGCGCATGTGCCGCTCCAGGGAATAGGCTGCGGACATCCCTGTTATGTTGAAGGCAATGAAGAAAAAGGTATTGTTCACCAGCACGGGAAAGCTGATGCTATCGGCCCGGACGACCAGGAACTCGTACAACAGAAATATGCCCCAGGACAGGGCTGTTGCAGTCGTGAAGGGGAGACGGAAAAAGGCGTAGAAGAACATCAGGCAGAGCAGCAGCCCCGCATAATAGAGGTAGCTTCCGGGCGCACCCGCTCCCAGTATCATGACGATGATGCCCACTGCGGCAATAAGACCCGCAAAAGCCATCAGCGGATACAGGTACTGATGGCGAACGTCCAGATAAGTAAGAAAGAAAACCACGGCAAGGAGCGGACAGACGCCGGCATAGCGGATGATCCAGGCAAGGCGCTCCGCGTCCGGGATGATCCAGTGATCGAGGATGCCGAACAGGGCGTAGAGCAGAAATCCCAGTGCCAGACACACCCTGATTTGCGGCAGGTTCGTTTCGAAACAGACCTTCTGAAATTCCTTCTCCAGGGTTTCGTCCCTGAAGACCAGGGTAAAGGGGCGCATGGCAGAGCTCCTGTGAACCGTCTGTCATTCCTGAAAATTCTTCAGATGCAAATCATATTCCAGAGGAAGCGGTGTTCCTTGACTCTCCAACCTTTTGAATTATGCTTTTTATAGCTGATTCTCATCTGAAGGCTGCAGAGGCAGCCGAAAATCTCAAGGGAGGTTTTATGTCCGAATTGGCCAAGGGAAGCACATACCGCTGCGCAAGAAAGGAATGTGGAGTTGAGGTACAGGTGCTGCAGGAATGCCGCAGCCAGGAAGACTGCCAGCTGAGCTGTTGCGGTGAGCGGATGCAGCGTAAATAAGATCAGCAGACAAATCTCAAAGGGCTGGAAAAAGGCTGCTTCCGCGGAAGCAGCCTTTTTCTCGTCAATCCTCCCCTTCGTCTCCCGCTTTTTTGTCTATTTTCGGAGGTTTCCCCTTTTTTCGCGGATTGAAGTACACATAGCTGAACAGCACTAGTACAACCAGCAGAATCAAGACAAAGATGAACCCATAGTCAAACCAGCCCCACTCGGTTCTCATCGTCGTCACCTCCCCTGCCGGCTTCATCGCCCGGCGTGATAATCAGTTTTTCCGCCTTCACCAAAAAGGGGGGACGGCACCTGGCGGCAACCTGTCCCCCCTTCCCGGGCTAGGCAATGTTCGGTGTTCCTATGGCACGCATAACCTCCCCGCCATCAGTACCAGCCGGACCCACCCTTTGTGCCGCTGGTCCCGGTGTCCATGCTGCCGCCTGTTCCTGAGCCTGTATATCCGCCGCTGGAGGACCCGGTGGAGCCGCCGGTATCGGTGGTGCCGCCGGTGCCGGTACCCATACTTCCCGAGGTCCCCGTTCCCGTCGCTCCTCCCGTCCCCGTTCCATAGGTGCTGCTTCCGGTATCGCTGCCGGTGCTGCCGCCGGTGCCCCGGCCGGTCTGACACCCTGCAGCAAAGATGAGGCCGGTGAGAGCTGCCAATGCGGTCAGGATAGCGACGGATCTTCTAACATTATTCATATCCGTTCCTCCATTTAAGAAAGTGTTTTTAGCTTTAAAGAAACCCGTTCGTTCCCTAAAAGTATAAAGAACAAAAATGCCGCTGGCAATCAAAAAGTTAAATCCATTTAATTATTCCCATAAAAAAAGGACCGACTCGGTGTCGGTCCTCCTTTTGTTTGGCAGAATGCAGCCTGAAAGCTACTGATATTGGACGTAAAGGGGTTTTGGCTCCAGTTTGAGCAGGTCCTGCGGGGTCATCAGGGGGTCACCCTTCTTCGTGTCGTTGTGGTAGAAGAGCTTGAATCCCGTGTACTGCACCGGCTCGGAAACAATGTAATCCTTGTATGAATCCCGCTTCAGCCACGGTGCTCCCCAGCCGTCCATATGCATGATCATCTGCACCTCGGGGCGAACCGCGATCCTCCTGGCATTGGTGACCCCATTGCGGGTGAAGCGGTGCACGGTGAAGACCTTGGGGGGGATGTTGTACTTCTTCACCAGGTCGCGGAGAAAACCGGAGGCATAGTTGATGTCCTCGGCGTCGTAGGTGCCGATCTTGCTCCCCGGCACCTTGCCGCACTTGATCAGGTTGAATTCAGGGTCGATTCCCAAGTGAACGTCCGGGTTCTTCAAAATCCACTCGAAGCGCGGCAGCAGGGTTCTGATATTGTCGTGCCCCGTCTGGATATCGATGAAAAGGAGCGCGTTGGCCTCTTTCGCCCAACCATAGACCTGATTGACGATCTTGTCGGGCATGACCATCCGGTACTTGCCGGCCTTGCCCGGGTCCCCCTGGGCCACCACCGCGATCAGGTGGAGAGCAGGCTGCACCGGATGGGAGGGATCGGCCTTCTCCCAACGGGCCGCCTCCCCCTTCAGGCGGCGCAGCATCTCGTCCTTCTGGTATTCCCCAAGGGCTCCCATGCGCTTGGAAAGAGGGTTGCCGTAGTAGGCGACAATCCTCTTTTTGGGGAGAATCGAGCCGGGAAGCGGTTCCGGACACTTGACCGGCCAGCCGCAGCGTTTTGCATAGGCGGGATCCTCACCGGCGAGGTATTTTCCCTTGGGCTCCTTGGCAGCTGCAGAGGTATAAGCCTTGGTGGCCGCCTTGGCAGCCTGCTTGGCCGCAGGCTTGTCAGCCGTAGTGGCTTTGGCGAAGGCAGCGGCAGCCGGGGCAGCAGCCTGCGGTGCCTGCTTTGCCGTTGTCACCGCAGCAAAGGCCTTCCCCTCCGGGGGGGAGGACTTGCTCTCGGCACATCCGGTCAGGCCGAGCGCTGCGGCGACGGCAAGGAAGACGAGGCAGGCGGGAACGGACGGCCGCCCCTTTGTCCCGGCGACCGGGATCGAAGGTCTTTTCATCGGTTTATCTACTCCTTTTTCCATGGTGAATTAAATGGTATCAGCACAAAAATAGCCGGAGGCCGATTCGTGCGACTTCGGCAACCCGGCTTTTTGTAAGCCCCGCAGGTTCTCCGTTCATCCTTGCGGATGGACTCGACGGTCAAGCACCACACTTTCAACAATTTACCCGAAATCCCGCAGATAAGTCAAAAATTTTCTCGTGCCCCGACTAGACGTACAACGTCTGCTCATCCGTATAATAGGTGGTCTTCTGGGCGATCTTTTCCTTGATGATCGGCCGTCCCGTTGGGGATGCCTTGCGGGAGGGATTATGCACCAGAAGGAAGTCCCTGATCTCGCCGGCAATGATGCCCGGATTCCGCTCCTTGATAGAGACGATGGCCCGTTGCAGCACCAGAGGTATCTTTTCGGCCAGCGCCCTGATTGCCTCGGGGGGCAACTTACCCATTAGGGACAGGGGCGAAATCCTCGCCTCCCAGAGAATCTCGTCCGCATAGGCGTTCCCTATGCCGCGCATGACCTTCTGGTCCACGAGAAATGCCTTCGCCTTGGCTTTCGGAAACCGGGCTGTCAGGCGCTGCAATTCATCCTCCGTTACCCCCAGGGCATCGGGTGCGGCATCCCCCGTGGCCGGATCGAGGGTGGCGGTGGCCATGGCCTTCTCATCGCCAACCACCAGAAAGCTGCCGTCGGCAAAGCCGATGGTGAGCCGGGCAAAGGGGACCCGGCCCGGACTGTCGGTGATGACGAAACCGCCTGTGAGCATGAGATGAACCTGAAGCACCCTGCCGTTGTCCATACGGAAGCGTACCTCCTTGCCCCACCGCTCGACGGCGTCGAATGCCGCTCCCTGCAGCGCATCTGCAACTGCCTGGGGAGGCACGTTCAGGCGCAGGTACGGTCCGCAGGCAACCGAGGTTATCTTTTTCTTCGTCACCCGTTTATGGAGATTTTCTGTAAAGACGGTGAGATCGGGCAATTCCGGCATGTTCTTCCCCTTTCCGCGCAAATGAATGGCCTGCCAGGGCACCCCAGGCAGGCCGCTGTATCATCGAATGCCGTTACCCGCATTATTTAACCTTGGCACCGACCTTCTGGGCCACTTCCTTTGCCTGCTGCAGATGCTGCTCAAGTACCGGCAGCGTTTTTTCCGCCCACGCCTTCACCTCGGGGTCCTTAACCTTCTGGGTCGCCTTCCTGAAGTCCTCCACGTCATCCTTGTGGTCCTTGACCATTTCCGTCATATATTTCTTGTCGAAGTCCGCTGCGGAAGCCTTGTTCAGCTTGTCCACCTTGGATTGGTGCTTGTGCTCCAACTTTGCAGGCAGGGGGACGTTTTTCTGCTGGGCGAGGGTCTTCAGCTCGTCATTGGCCTTGCCGTGGTCGGTCACCATGCGGTTGCCGAAATCCTTCACCTCCTGGGACTGCCCTTTCGACTTGGCAATCTGCCCAAGCTCGACCTCCATCATACCGCCGCTGGCAGCCTTCTTGATAAAATCCTTGTCTTTACCCGCCACCCCCTTGTCCGCTGCAAGGGCGGCCGTTGCCAGAAAGGCAAGGAAGAGACTGACGATCAGTAGTATCGAGAATCTGTTTTTCTTCATGGCAGCTCCTTTCCTGTTTTTAGTGATTACATCCCATCGGGCTTGAGAATGACCTTTGTATAGGGTGCCTCCTCCTTGCCAGCGGCGCTAGACTTCCAGGTCCCGACACAACTTCTCGAACCGGTCCCGGAACTGGGGAAGACGTGGCAGGCCAAGCTCCTCAAGTTCGCGATTCTTCTTCTGCGCCGTTTTCGAGTTGAGGTCGCTCAGGTAGTTGTCCTTGACCTCCCGTGCGGTATGATACTGATCGTGAAAGCGTTTTTGCTCGCTTTCCGTAGAGCGCCTCACATCCTGGAACTTTTGCCGTTTGCTTCCATCGGTGAAATCCCGGTCTGTTTTGGCCAGGATCGGGTCAAAGGCGTTTTCGTCGAGAAAGGCCACCAGTTTTTCCCTTTTCGCCCTGTCGTCCATGAAAGCCTCCCAAGTGAAGAACCAGCCGTCTTATAGCCTGCTCTTCAACAAGTCTTTCCCCTTCTGCACCAGGTTGACGTTCGTCTCCAGCACCTCGTTGAAATACTGGCGGGCATCCCGGTCCCCTTCCTGGTCTGCATCACGCATGTACTGGTTACACGTATCTGCCGCCTGCGAAGCATTGTAGATGACGCTGATTAGATCGTAATCCTTGTCCTTGAGCTTTTCAGCCATGATAAGCCTCCTTGCGCGTTAGATTAGTGTTTACTTAAAAATGATAGAAGAGTACACCGCAATGTCAACGAGAGACGGCGCCGCAATTAGGCTCCGCCACCCCAGCCAGCTCTCATTTTCCTGCATGCTTTGCCGAGAGCTGCTCCAGATAGCGTTGCGCCTTCACCGACCCTTTCCGGGCGGCTTTTTCCAGCCAGTGAATGGCACTTTCGCGGTCCTTGTCAACGCCGTCACCCCGGGCGTACATGGCACCCAGGTAAACCTGGGCCTCGGTGGAATCCTGTTCCGCCGCCATGCGAAACCAGCGTGCCGCCTCATGGCGGTCCTTCAGCACCCCTTCGCCGCGGGCATACATGCCACCGAGGTAAATCTGCGCCTTCACATATCCTTGTTCAGCCGCCGCCTTGAACCAGTGCAGCGTTGCAGAACGGTCTTCTGTCACCCCATCCCCCCGGGCATACATCAGTCCCAGGTTGTATTGGGCTCTGGCATCCCCCTGGACAGCGGCCTGGCTGAACCAGCAGAATGCCTCCTGGAGATCCTTTGCCACCCCTTCCCCATTAAGATAGAGGAGCCCCAGATTGTAGCGGGCACTGGCATGACCGGCGGCAGCAGCTTTTCCAAACCAGACTGCCGCCTCGGCAGGATTGGGTTCGACCCCCTCACCCTTGTAATACATGACGCCGGCTGCGAAATCGCCGGCGGGATCGCCCCTGGACTGGAAGTGGCGCAAAGCGCCGGCGTAATCCTTTCCTTCATAGGAAACAAGCCCCGGATCGCGTACGCAGCCGGTAAAAAGCAGCGCCACCAGCAGCACCAGAAAACAGCAGGTCCCTCCGGCATTTTGATTGGTAATTCTACGCATGACATTTCTCCCGCAAAAGTCACTCCGGGTGATTCAGGCGAAAAAGAGGCTGAATACGACCAGGAAGGTGAGCTGGCAGGCCGCCACCAGCCAGCCGTTGCGCAGCATGGACTTCATATCCGTCGATTCGGCGAAACCGAGGGAACTGACCATGTTCGCCCCGGGAAAGACGAAATTGTGCACCCGGGTCGCCACCACCAGTGCAAGGGACCAGGCGAGCATGGAAACGGCATAGCGGGCAAGGAGGGGGTTGAACATCTCGTGAAGGAGCTTGAGCGTTGCCACAGTGGCACCACTGATGCCGAAGGCACCGAGAAATCCGCCGGTAATGACGATGGCTGGTTTGCCCCCCGTTTCCATGAGCGGTTTCAGGAGCGTCGTCAGGGCGGCAAAACCCCCGGCCTTTTCCACGAAAAGGATAAAAGGGTCAAGGAGCAGGAAAAGCAGGAACAATCCCACGTTTCCCGCCATGCCACGGATGACGTGCCCGAGGATCTGCCCGAACCTGAGCCCTCCCGTAAAACCGGTGATAAGGGCAAGTCCCAGCATGATGACGACAACGAACGATGTTGGAGCCTTGACAACGATGCCGTAGACGACTGCGGCAATGAAGGTGCAGGTAAAGGCCATAGCTGCCCGCCGGTTCCGGCGCGTCGGCTCGAAGCGCTCCAGCTCATCGGCCTGTTCATAAGGGGTCTGGTAACGGGTGTTGCGCTGGATGCGCTGGATCATCAGCCAAGTCACCACCAGGGTAATGAGGGCTACCGGGCCGGAAACGTAGAGAAGCATTTCGCCGTAGCCAATTTTCGTCAGGCCGAGCAGGGTGATGACCGGCGGGGAAAAAGGCCCCAGGATCAGCGCCTCCTCCCCCACCGCCTGAAAAATTACCCCGACCGTGCTCCGGGACAGGCCAACGGCAGCGGCGATGGGAAGGACGATGGGGGCGATGATGGCATTGCCCCCCGCCATGGTCCCCAAAAGGCCGACGATGACCAGGCAGGCGATCATGATGCCGAGCATGGCCTTCCGCTCGCTGTCGATGCCGATGCCGTAGACGATACCGTGAACGATGGTGTGGGAGACCCCGGTGGCGTTGAGCACCTCCCCCAGGCCGCGGCCGAGCATGATGATCAACCCCACCAACGCCAGGAACGACCCCATGCTGGCCGCCAGCGCCGCACCCAGGGACACGAGGGTCTGGCCGCTTAGAATGGCGCCGATGATGACGCAGATGACGGTCGCGGCGAGGATATCCACGTTGCGAAAAACCAGAACGATGTAAACCAGAAGCGGTGCCAGGCCGAGCAAGCCCCACCAGATGCTGGGTACTGCTTCAATGGGCATGTGCGCATTCTCCTTTTCTCAAAACCCGGCCCGGTCGGCGTCCGGTCAGCCTGCCGTCCCAGATGACCGGTTCCCCTGCCACCAGAAGATGGACGATGCCGGCGGAGTAGCGGTGGGGATCCACATAGTCCCCATTGTCCCTGACCTTTGCCGGGTCGAAGAGGACAAGATCGGCCGCATGGCCCTCCCGCACCAGTCCACGATCCTTGAGCCCCAGGCGTGATGCAGGCAGGCCGGTCATCTTGTGGATCGCCGCCTCCAGGGAGAGCACCTTTTCTTCCCGCACATAATGGCCCAGGATGCGGGTAAAGGTTCCGTAGGAGCGGGGATGGGTCGCTTCGCCAGCGGCAGCCGCGGCGTTCAGCCCGTGGCCGTCGGAACCGACCATGACCTCCGGGTCGGCAAGGATCGACCGCACGTCATCCTCGGCCATGGAAAAGAAGATGGCACCGACCTCCCCCTGCTCTTCCACCAGGAGCCGGATCACCGCTTCGGCGCCGCTGCATCCCCAGCCGGCGGCAATCTCGGCTATGGTCCTGCCGGAAAGATGGCGGTTGTGTCCGGAACGACAGTTGCTGATCATGATTCCCGCCGCCCCCTCGCGGGCGGCAATGGCGGCTTCCATTTCTCCCGTAAGCCTGTCTCGCAGTTCGGGTGCCTGCAGCCGCTGCAAAAGGGAAGCAACGCCTCCGGCATGGGCCCACTGGGGAACGATTGCCGCCAGGGTCGTGGCAGAGGCCGCATAGGGGTACTGATCGGCAGCCATGTCAATGCCCGCTCCCCGTGCCGCGGCAATCTTGGCCAGAATTTCCCCGGCCAGGCCGCGATTACCCCGCCCCATGGCTTTGAGATGGGACACCTGCACGCGGACTCCGCTCGTCCTCCCTATGGCCATGGCTTCGTCCAGGGCCGCCATGAGCCCCTCCCCTTCATTGCGGATGTGGCTCGTATAGAGAGAATCGAACGCCGCCAGGGTTCGGGCAAGAGTCACCAACTCCTCCAGCCTTGCATAGCTTCCCGGCGGATAGATGAGGCCGGTGGACATTCCCCATGCCCCCTGCTGCAGGGCTTCTTCCAGCAATCGCCGCATCAGCCCCAGCTCCCTGGCGGTCGGCGCTCGATCTTCCATGCCCATGGCGGCAATGCGCAGCGCGGCATGCCCCACCATGGGAGCCACGTTTATGCCAAGCCCGGACCGTTCCACGGCCCCGGCCCATCCAAGGAGATCGTTCCAGCCGATCCCTTCCGGCGGGAGTTTGAAATCATGCAACGCCAGGTATTCCTCCAACTGCCGCTCCCCCCCCGCTGCCACAGGGAAACAGCTCAGGCCGCAATTGCCGGTCACCTCCAGGGTCACCCCTTGAAAGACCTTACTTTCCGCCTGTGGGCAGGGAAAGAGGGTCATATCGGAATGGCTGTGGATGTCGATGAATCCTGGAGCCAGGACGAGCCCCGCCGCATCGGCTATCCGATCCGCATTATGGCCGGAACCGATCCGGCCGATGGCTGCGACACGCCCCCCCGTCACCAGGACATCTGCCATACGGGCAGGCTTCCCGCTGCCGTCGATCACCAGTGCGCCCTTTAAAAGCAGGGAATCCATCACGCCTCCGTCAATGAAAAAATTCGGAGTTATCCTACGGTAAATGCCCGAGAGATAAAAGGGAAATAGTGTCCATCGGGAAACGAAATAGCTGCCCCTTGCAAACAGGGGGCACCCTGCTACCATTAGAAATACTTTAACCCCCAGAACAACATCAAACTGCATCTGCCGAAGAATCGAAAAACCAAATTGCTTTATGAGCCGGTCAACCTGTGCCATACTCCAGAAGCCGGCACACATCCTAATACCCCAGGAGACCTGCAATGCCCATTCTTGTAACTGGCGGCTGCGGCTACATCGGCAGCCATGTCGTCCGGCAACTGAGCGAAGCCGGACACGAGGTAATTGTCTACGACAACCTCTCCACCGGCTCGGCGGATGCCCTCGTCAACGGCGAAAAGCTTGTTATCGGTGAACTGGCCGACTCCAAGAAACTGGCAGCCGTTTTCCACGACCATGGACCGAAGACGGTCCTTCACTTCGCCGCTGCCATCGTCGCCCCAGAATCGGTTTCCGATCCGCTCAAATACTACGGCAACAATACCTGCAACACCATGAACCTCCTCAAGACCTGCGTCGCAAGCGGGGTGGAACGGTTCATCTTTTCCAGTACCGCTGCGGTGTACGGCCTCCCCGCAGGGGGAGTGGCCGCGGAGGATTCGCCGACCCGCCCCATCAATCCCTACGGAACGTCTAAGCTGATGAGCGAATGGATGCTCCGCGACACGGCCGCAGCCCATGGCCTGAGGTATGTGGCGCTACGCTACTTCAACGTGGCAGGGGCCGATCCCCTGAGCCGCATGGGGCAGCGCACCCCCGACGCCACCCACCTGATCAAGGTCTGCTGCCAGGCAGCCTTGGGCATGCGCCAGCAGGTTGCCATCTTCGGCACCGACTATCCGACCCCGGACGGTACGGGCATTCGGGACTATATTCATGTGGAGGACCTGGCCTCCGCCCATCTGGCGGCGCTCCAATACCTGGAAAACGGGGGAGAGTCCGAGACCATCAACGTCGGCTATGGCCAAGGCTCCAGCGTCAGAGAAGTGATTCAGGTGGTGCGCCACGTGTCGGGGGTGCCGTTCAAGGCAGTGGAATCCTCCCGCCGTCCCGGCGATCCCGCGTCCCTTGTCGCCAGGGCCGACCGCGCCCGCTCCATCCTTCAGTGGACCCCCCGCCATGACGACCTGACGACAATCGTCGCCGATGCCTGGCGCTGGGAACAGAAGCTCTTCAACGGAACGCGATAACTAAGCCTTCGCCTGCCCCGTCCCCACCGACGGGGCTTTTTGGGGTTCTTAAGACATTTCCAGAGAAGACAGTCGTGGCATCGGGAGTGAGCGACGAGCTACAGCGGCGAGCGGACGCCCGCCGTATTTTGAATGGAGGCTATCCGTAGTTTCAAGCATGGTGAGTCATTGCACGGGCGACACCGCAAGGTCCGCAGCTGTGGCGACAGAGCGAACGGACGATGTCGCGACTGTCTTTTATTTCACAAAATTCCAGAACGCACCTTTTTCCCCCTCTCCTTCTCCTCCCTCCTTAAATCCGACCACTGATTGCATTCTCCTACCTGTGTGTTATTAGTTTGAAATACCAAGTTAACTAATTCTAACAGAAGCCCGAGCGCGGGCCGATGGAGGAGACACAATGGAAGCTGCAACCGGAGCAACCCAGAGTGGCTTGGAAAGAGAGGCGAAACAGCGGGGAAAACAAATCAACGTCGGGCGCAACGAACGGACCGCATCCATGATCGGCGGGGCGGCGCTGGCCGTCACCGGCCTGACGAAACTGGCCGGGAAAAAGATTCTGCCGGGGATGGCGCTGATGGCGGCAGGGGGCATGTTCCTCTACCGGGGCAAAACCGGCCATTGCGATGTATTCGAGGCCATGGGGGTCGATACCGCGGGCACCGAGGACAAAGGACTGACTGTGGAAAAGGTGCTGACCATCAACCGCACCCCCCAGGAAGTCTATGAATTCTGGCACAATTTCGAGAATATTCCGAGATTCATGCGTCACCTGGAAGCGGTCCGCACCACCGGCGGCCGCACCTCCCACTGGAAAGCCCGGGGGCCGGCCGGCGTATCGGTGGAATGGGATGCGGAGATACTGGAAGACTACCCGGGCCAGCGGATCAGCTGGCAATCCCTGGGCAATGCCGACATCCCCAACGAGGGAACGGTGGAATTCATGGAAGCCCCCGGGGGACGCGGCACCGAGGTTAAGGTTCATCTCACCTATCGCCCCCCCGGCGGCACCGCCGGGAAGCTTGCGGCAAAAGTAGCCCACGGCATCAACGCCCAAGTAATCGAAGAGGACATGAAGCGGCTGAAACAAATTATGGAAACGGGAGAAACTGCCACGGCTGCCTATACGGGAAGCCGGACCTACCATTAAATCAGCACCTCACCTGCAGGAAAAGGAGGCTCTATGAAGGCTGTATGCTGGCACGGGAAGCATCATGTGCAGGTCGATACGGTTCCGGACCCCCAAATCCTCAACCCCCGCGATGCCATCGTCAAAGTGACCCTCTCCGGCATCTGCGGCTCAGATCTCCATCTTTACAACGGCAAGGTTCCAACCATGAAGGAAGGGGACATCCTCGGCCATGAGTTCATGGGGGTGGTGGTCGAGACAGGCTCGGCCATCACTTCCTTAAGCCGCGGCGACCGGGTCATCGTCCCCTTTCCCATTGCCTGCGGCGACTGCTGGTACTGCCAGGAAGGGCTATGGGCGCTCTGCGACAACTCCAACCCCAATTCGTGGATGCTGGAAAAGCTCTATGGCGACACGGGTGCGGGCATTTACGGGTATTCCCACCTCTACGGAGGCTATGCAGGGGGTCAGGCGGAATTCGTCCGCGTCCCCTTTGCCGACACCGGACTGGAAAAGGTGCCGCCGGAGCTGAGCGACGAGAAAGTCCTGTTTCTCACCGATATTCTCCCCACCGGCTACCAGGCGGCGGAAAACTGTCACATTCAGAAGGGGGACACGGTGGCGGTCTGGGGATGCGGACCGGTGGGCCTCCTGGCGATGAAGTGCGCCTGGCAGCTGGGCGCGGGGAAGGTCTTCGCCATAGACCGCTTCCCGGAGCGGCTGGAAATGGCCCGCATGCATTGCAAGGCGGAGCCCCTCAACTATGAAGAAGTGGATATTACGGAAGCGCTCCACGACATGACCGGCGGCAGAGGCCCCGATTCCTGCATCGATGCCGTCGGCATGGAAGCGCAAGGGACCGGCCTGGAAGCAGCCTACGACACGGTCAAGCAGACCCTGCGCCTGGAAAACGACCGTCCCATCGCACTGCGCCAGCTGATCAAGGCCTGTCGCAAGGGGGGTACCGTCTCCATCCCTGGCGTCTACAGCGGTTTCGTGGACAAGATGCCCATGGGTGCAGTTTTTGCCAAGGGGTTGACGATCCGCGCAGGGCAAACTCATGTGCAGAAGTACCTGAGGCCGCTGATGCGGCTGATCGAAACCGGAGCGATCGATTCGTCGTTCCTCATCACCCACCGCTTGTCCCTGAACGATGCTCCCATGGGCTACGAACTCTTCGACCGCAAACAGGACGGCTGCGTCAAGATCGTCCTCAGGCCCCAAGGTGTAAGCCAGACCGTACACTGATGGAAGCAGGAACTTCCGGAGCTCTTCCAACATTACCAGGAGGCAGGCCTATGGCACAACAGGCACACCAGTTCTTCGAACTTCTGAAAAAAGATCACCGCCGGGCCGAGCAACTCATGCAGCAGATCTCGGCGGCATCCCGGGATCAGCGGCAGCAGCCCTTCAGCACCCTGCACATGGAGCTGGCGGCACACTTCCAGATTGAAGAGAAGTTCTTTTATCCGAAACTCCTTCCCATTGAGGACATGAAGGCACTGGTGGAAGACGCCCTGGACGAACACCAGACGGCCAAGGACCTTATCTCCCAGCTGGAAAGGACCGGCTTCGCCTCTGAGGAGTGGCTGGAGATCTTTGAAAAGCTCGATGAGGGGATCAGGCACCACCACGAGGACGAGGAGCAGGAAATTTTCCCCAGATGCACCCAGTTTCTGAAGGATCAGGACCTGACGGACATGGCACGGAAATCGGTACAGGAAAAGGAACAACTTTTGGCACGCACCGCCAGAACCGGTTCGGCCGGGATGGCACAGAGGAAAAGAGCGAGGGAAATACATCCATAACAGGCATGAAAGGAGAACACAGATGAAACAAGCACGACCCGGCTTGATTGGAGTGATTCTTTTATTCATTGCTATGACAACTCTTCTAACGGCAGGATGCGGTGGCGGCGGAGGGGGAGGAGCAGCAGCGCCGAGCGGTACCGCCAGCATCCATATAACGGATGCGCCCGACCTCAATTACGACCATGTCTGGATTACGGTAACGGAGGCGTGGTTCCACAAGCTCGATACTGACGACCTCACCGATACCGGCTGGATCAAGTTTCCGCTGGCAACACCGCGAACCATCGACCTCGCTTCCCTCAGTGCCGGGCAAACCCAGGAGGTCTGGAGCGGACTGAAGCTCCCGGCAGGGAAATACGGACAGATCAGGGTTTTTCTCGCCCCCACCGAGGGGCCGGCAAAGGGTTCCCTGCCCAGCGGCGTCACCTTCAACAACGAGGTGGATTTTACTGACGGCACCGGCAGCCATAAGGCACCCTTGCGCATTCCATCCCCCGCCCAGGGGATAAAGGTCGTGCCGGAGACCCCCATCGTCGTCACCAGCGGCGATCTGAAACTGGCCCTCGACTTTAACGTTGGCGAGGATGTGGTGGAGATCTTCCGCCAGGGGCAGATGTCCTCGGCCCAGAATCTGGCCGCCGTTCCCACCAGGGCCAAGGAATTCATCCTCAAGGCACGCCTGCGGTATTTCGACATGAACAGCGCCGGAGCGCTCACCGGCACCGTCGCGCCGCCGGCAACGGCTTTCGGCAATGCCAGCAGCGCCTTCCGTAACATCAGCGGCGCCTTCACAAACCTGAGCAGCTCCTTCCGTACCGCCTTCAAGAACTACACGGGCAAAAACTTCACCGTCAAGGCAGAGCAGGTCAATCCGGTCACCTCCCTGCGCCAGGCCCGTCGTTCGACGACCATCGACAACAGGGGCAGGTTCACCCTTTATCCGCTGCCAGTCTTCGGCACCGCCACCACCGCCACCTATGACTTGGTCATCAGGGGACGCAACGTGGAGACGATCGTCATCAATGGGGTGAAAGTCCATAAGGGAAGCTCCCCTGACAAATCCACCGCCATCAGCAACCGGCCCATCCGGCTCACCACCGGCAGCGAATATGCGGTCAACGTCAATGCCAAACCGGCAGGGGCCGCCGTCACCTTCTACCAGACCCTGCCCACGGACCCGGTACCCTATGAAATACGCTTCCGGCACATCGATCCCTTCAGCACCACCGGCAGCTTCAGCACTCCAATCGAGCTGTCGTCGGGCCCGCTCCATGTCGGGGCATTCAGTAACGGCGGGCCGATCACCCTGACCTCCGTTACCCCGACTGAGGGACAGGGAGTCTTCTTTGCCATCGCCACCGCCGAGCTGTTCAATCCCAGCCCGAGGACCAGCGTCAGCTCCCTGACGCCGCTTATCGCCTTCAGTCCCCTGGCCATCTCGGCGCCTGCCGAAGCCAGGACCATCAGCGGCAAGATCACCGTCAAGGATGCCGGGCTCGACCAAGGGATCATGCTCATCACCCACGGAGGCACCCTCGTTGATACTCTGGATCTGAGCGACAAGGTCAAGGTGGGGGACAATCCCTACACCACCGGCAAACTGCCCGGCGGAACCACCGCTGCACCGCTGTCCGGTGCGTTGTATGACCTGTTCGTTCTGGGATGGAGCGCCGCCCAGCCCGACAAGACCACGGAGACCGGCAGCGCGGCCGGCGTCAACCTGAAGACGGACAACGGTACCGCCAACATAACCATGTCGAAACTGTGATGAGCCCGTGGGAGAAGGAGCACTGCTCCTTCTCCCGCCGCGGTCATTCCAGGCGCTACGGCACGGGCTGCCGCATGCACACCACCGAACACCGGTACAAGGAGGAAAAAATGGCCAGAAAACAGAGCTCCGAAACCGACGTATTCCAGATCCTTCGCACCGACCACCAGGAAGTTACCAAGCTCATGGATCAACTCAAGCAGGCCGGGGGACAGCAGAAGCAGCAGCTGTTCGCCCAGCTGCAGGAAGAACTCAATACCCACATGAACCTGGAAGAGCGGTTCTTTTATCCGAAACTGGAGGAAATCGAAGACCTGGCCGACCTGGTCCAGGATTCCTACGCTGATCATGACGACATCAGGCAGATACTGCAGCAGATGAACGAGCAGGATTTCGATTCTGACGAGTGGCAGGCCAACTGCGAAGCGCTGGAGGACACCAAGGACGACCACGTGGATGTGGAGGAGGAGGAAATCTTTCCCCAGGCCATGGAACTGGTGGACGGCAATGTCCTCAGCCAGATCGGTGAGCAGATTGCCGCTGAGAAGGGAAAAACTGCCGAGCCGGCTGCCGCCAAACCGAGGCCGCAGAAGCGACCCCCCAGGGCACATGCCTGACCTTGCTGCCGGCACCCCAATCCATAACAGAGCCTAAGGAGGCAATTCATGGATCGTGAAGAAATCCTCGACCAATTGGAAAAGCTGATCAAGCTGGATGTGGATGCCACCCATGCCTACGACCAGGCGATCAAGAACATGGAGCAGTCCATCGTCAGGGACAAGCTCATCTCCTTCCAGGGGGACCATCGCCGCCACATCGATGTCCTGTCGGAAAAGATGCGCGAGCTCCATGGCACACCTCCCGACCTGACTGCCGATTTCAAAGGGTTCTTCATCAAGGGCTTCACCGCTCTGCGCAGCATGATGGGAGCCAAAGGGGCATTGCAGGCCATGGAGACCAACGAAAAGCTCACCACCTCCACCTACGAGAAGGCCAACGGCCTGGACTGGCCTGCCGACATTGCCGTGCTCGTCCGCGCGAACCTGGCCGACGAGCAACGCCACCTGTCTTTCATCAGGGAGGCACTGGCGGGCAGCCACGTCTGATACTGCCCATGGTGAAAATAAAGGGCCTGAATCGTCAGATTCAGGCCCTTTGTTGTTTCGTCAGGAACTTCGGCATCATTTGCTCTGCCGGCTCTGCTGCCCCTGTTGCTGGGAAGATTTGCTCCGCGAGGAGCCCTGATGTTCCTTGCCGTAGGCCTTCATTACATCAGCCATGCTGCCGTACTGCCGCTCTTCGAAACCCTGGAGCTGACTGATGACTTCCTTGTCCGCATGCTCGTGTTGGGCATGCTTGATCAGGTCCTGCTTGCTGGCGGGAAAGTCGATCCCTTTCAGATGCTTGGTGACGTTTGCGGGTGATTGGCCCCCGCCTCGTCCCACGTTACCTGGAGTCATAGTTTACCTCCTTTCGCAGATGGTTGCAGCCTTAACGGCTACTAAAAGTCTAGCACCTGCAGCAGGGGTGACAAGCCGTTTTGCCGCAAAAAGCCCGGTCAAAAGGGAATCCACAAAAAAATGCGGCAGCATGTCTGCTGCCGCACTGACTACCGGAAAGGGCAACGCCGCAGATGGAGCTTCTTCATCTGCGGAAGCCGTCAGAGCTGAAGCGCCGGCCTCGGCATCTGGTGGCACAGAAAGGTCGCCTCGCCACCGGGGGGAGATTCGATGCGTCCCCCTTGCAGCCGAATCGGCGTGCAGGGAAGCCGTTCCCCCTGATCGGGGTCGTGGGAGGACATGACCACCGTCGTGCCGTTGGACGGCAGGGCTGCAATGACCTCTTCAAGGACTCGGGCGCTCTCCTTGTCCACGTTTGCCAGGGGTTCGTCCAAGAGCAGGAGCTTCGGCCGGACAGCCAGAGCCCTGGCCATGGCGACCCGCTGTGCCTCCCCACCCGAAAGCTCGGTGTTTTTCCGCCGCTGGAATCCGTCGAGGCCCACAGTCGCCAGCGCCTCTGCTACCTTCTGCTGTGCCGATGTCCCGGTAATGCCGCGCAAGCTCAATCCATAAGCAACATTGTCGGCGACGCTGCCGCGAAACAGATAAGGCGACTGGTGAAGCAAAGTCACCTGCCTGCGCAGTCTGGTCAATGGCCCCTGCCATTTGACCTGCTCGCCGGCAAAGAACACTTCGCCCCGGTCCGGACGGAGGAGGAGACCGAGGATATTCAGCAGAGTGCTCTTGCCAGAACCATTGGGACCAGTCAGGAGATAGAGCTCCCCTTCCCGGATGACCAGGCGGCTCAGCTCAAGTGCCAAGGTGTTTCCATACCGCTTTGCGATTGCCCTCAGTTCGACGAGGTTTTGCATAGATCTGCCCTGTTTAAATATACTTTTACTTTTTCCCGTAGGTGAAAAAAACCGGTTCACCATGGGCCTTGTAGCCGGCAATGATCTTTTGCCCTTCCGGTCCGGTCACGTAATCGATGAATTTCATGGCCAGGTCGTACTTCACATGGGGATGCTTCTTCGGATTGACGGCAATGACCCCGTAAGGATTGAAAAGTCCCTTCTCCCCCTGGAAGAGAATCGCCAGGTCGGTTTTCTTTTCCTTGAAGGCGTTATAGGTCCCCCGGTCCGCCAGTGTGTAGCCCCTGCGCTCGGTGGCCATGGTGATGACCGGTCCCATACCCTGGCCCGACTCCACGTACCAAGCACCTTTCGGCACGATTCCCGCCGCCTGCCAGAGTTCCTTTTCCTTAATATGGGTCCCGGACTTGTCGCCACGGGAAACGAAGGTCGCCCCCTTGGCAGCGATCATCTTCAGCGCCTCAGCGGCGCTCTTCGCTTTTGCTATCCCGGCCGGATCGTTTTTCGGGCCAATGATGACGAAATCGTTGTACATGACGTCGCGGCGGTTGACGCCGAAACCGTCGGCAACGAATTTATCCTCCAGCTTTCGGGCATGGACGAAGACCACGTCCACATCCCCCATCTCCCCCAGTTTGAGGGACTGGCCGGTGCCGACGGCAATGACGTCCACCTTGCAGTTGTTTTTCTTTTCGAAGGGGGGAAGCAGCACCTTCAGGAGCCCCGAATCCTGGGTGGAGGTGGTGGTGGACATCTTCAGCCGCTCTTCGGCAGAGGCTGAAACGCAGAACACCGCGAGAGCGGCTACTGCAAGCAGGAGTATGCGCCACTGTTTCATTGTCTTCTCCTTTTCAAGATAAAGCATTTCTTTCTGTAGATTGGAGGTCTTTTTTCGGATTAACAGGCTCCGGGGCCGGGAAGCATTCTCCCCAGCCCCAACCTCAATGGATTAAAAGATCACCTGTGCCTGCAGGCGATAGATCAAATCGTCGGTTTTCCCTCTGCCTTGATCGTGGCTGTTGGTCACATCCCCCTGCAACTTCAGGTTATGCTTGCTGAAGTAGTAGGAAACGGCACCCTGGGTGTCAACCTGCTGGTCGTTGGCCTTGTCCCGGTTGGGATCGACGAAGGAGTAGCGGAATGCCACTTCCAGCTTCTTTGGAATGATACAGTAGCCTGCCTGGGCGTAGAAGCCGTGGGCACGCAGGGTCTTGTCGCTGGTTCGGCCGTCCGCTTGGCCAAGCAGGTATTCTCCCTGCACCGAAGCACCGAGCCATTTGAAGGCCGCATCCACGCCGTAGCCGTTGATGTCGATCTTCTCGCCGGTGGCAAAGGTGCTGATTCCTTTGCCAAGCCAGCCGGTAGAACCGGCCAGAGTGACGTTGTTGCTCTCGAGGGCGGTCGCCGACGTCTTCTGCAAGGCGTTGCGGTAGTAGTTGGCACCAACGGAAAGGAGCGGTTTTTCACTCTGATCCAGGTCACTCTCGGAATAGGCCATCTTACCGAAGGGATTGACGGTGATCCGGGCTGCATAGGCGTTGTCGTTGGAGGAGCGGAAGGTACTCTGGCCGCCGCCGCCGTAAAAGCCCATTTCATAAGTGGCGATGCCGCCGGCAATGTCGCCGTTCAGCTTCACACCGGCGTCATAGCCGGGGCGGAACATGTCCGAGGCGGTGGAACGGTCGACAAATTGCTGTCCTCCCGAAGAGTTTAGCCATTGCCTGCCGAAGGGTACCTTGGTCTGCCCGACCAGGATCTGGGCTTCATCCATGAGCCGGTAGTTGAAGTAGGCATGCTCCAGAAGCTTTGAGGAGCTCCCCTGGGTAAAATCCACCTGGAGCAGGTAGGTGAGGTCCTTGGAGTAGGCATAGCCGTTCAGCCAGAACTTCATCCGTTTGACCTCGAATTTGTCCGAATCTCTCGTCGCCCCCTTATCATCGGCATCGGTGAAGGTAAAACGGGTCTGGAGCCTGCCACCCAAAGTCGTCTGGAATTTTCCATCGGCAGAGGTCAAGGTAAATCCCTTGCCAAGCTTGTAGTCCAGGGGTTTGCTCTTGGTGACTTCCCTATAGTCCTCTTCGGTGATCACCCCTTTTTCTTTGAGCACATCCTCAAGGGTCTTGGCGTGAACACCCGTGATGAACACCAAGCCAATTGCCACCACTGTTGCTGCCATGCTGCGTTTCTTCATCGTATCCTCCTGTTCTCGTAATTACAGGGGGAAATCTTCCCCCAATTGCATCAAAGAGTCTTGCCGCAGATGGAAAGGCCCTTCAATACGGGAACAGGTTCCGGTACTTCGAGGCTCTCCTTTCCAAAAGGGAGGCGCCACCGTTTCCAGCGACACCCTAGCCGATCGCCATGGGAAAAGAGATCCTTTAGGCGATACGGCTCGGAGAGATGAAACTGCTTCTTCGGTTATGCTTTGCATGCGGGTGCAAAAAAGGGGCTTTCCCGAAAAAGAGAAGCCCCTGGCCGCAATGGTAGCGGTACGAAAGGTTCTCCTTTTCAAAGGAAGGTTCTGCCGTTTCCAGCAGAGCCCAAAGGCCGGCCGCCCTGGGGAAATCCCTTTAGGCGGACAGGCTCGGAGAAAAATCTGTTCTATTTTACAGCGACGAAAATGCCGACGCTTATTGTGGTAATATAGGTACCATTATACCATTTTGCTGTCAAGCATTAAAACAACGGTTTATTGTATACGATGAAGGATCAGGTATTTTCCCCTTATTTATTGCTTCACAGCCAGGATGACACTTGATGCTTTGAAGACCGCCTGCACCTGGTCCCCTTCCTTGAGCTCCATTGCCGAAACACTTCCTTCAGTGATGATGGAAGTGATGGTCCCTTTCCCCCGCAGTTCCACCGTGATTTCCGCGTTGACGCTGCCATGCTTCACCTTTCCGACGGTGCCGCTCAAGACATTCCGTGCGCTGAATTTCAAGCCGGTTTCACCTTTGGTAAGAATAACCAAAGGGGCCTTGACGAGGGCATAGGCCTCGACCCCTTCCTTGATTCCCAGATTTTCCAGGCTGTGATTGGTGATGACCGCCGCAATCTTCTCCCCACCGGCAAGGGTAAGGTCGACCTCGCTGTTGATTGCCCCTTTTTCCACTGCTGTAACCTTGCCCGACAAAAGATTTCTCGCACTGATGTTCATGGCTTAGTCCTCCTCAGAGTGAAATTCCACTCTGAGTATCCCGCCATATCCCACAATGTCAACCCGGCTGCAAAGAGCTACAATCAGGCAGCACGCACCAGTTCCGCCGGCGCTTCGTAGCTGACCTCGAAGATCTCCATCTCCAGCAGATCGATACTCAGTTTGCGGTGGCGCAGCAGTTCTCCCTTGCCGAGGAGGATCTTGCAGACCTCAGCCACCTGCAGGCTCGCAACCACCGCCGGAGTGAAGGCAGGGTTGCCCAGCTGTTTTTCGATCCCCTTCCCTTCCACCCAGTTGCGGTAGGTGCGCTGGACGGTGGTGTCCCCCGGCAGCTGGGTGGCCACATGCCCGTACCAGCCCCCGATCGCCCCGTAGACCATGGGGATTTCCATTTCCGTGCACACGTCCGCCAGCTCGAGGCGGAAGCCGATGCTGTCCAGGGCATCGACCGCCACCGTCACCCTCTGCAGGAGTTGCTTGCCGTTGGCAGTGGTGAATGCCTCCTTGACCGCTTCGAGCGTTACCGCAGGATTGATCTCTGCAACGCGAGCCGCTGCAGCATCGACCTTGGCTTTGCCGAGGGAAGCTGGAGACGCCAGCAACTGCCGGTTCAGGTTGTGTTCCTCGAAGATGTCGGGATCGATGGCGACGATTTGGCCGACTCCCAGCCGGGCCAGCTCCTCAATAATGTAGCCTCCCAGGCCGCCGCAGCCGATGACCGCCACCCGGCTCTTGAAAAGCTGCAACTGCTCGTCAATGGAAACAGTGGTGCGATTGCGCTGGTAGCGGGCCGGCAGCAGCCCCTTTTCCAGGATCAGGCTTTCCACCTGGTCATAGGTCAGGCCGAACTGCCGGACGGCTTCCGCCTGGGCAGGCCATGGCACCAGGTCACCTACCGCATTGCTCCACAGGTACTGCTGCACTGCATCCATATCAGCCTCCTCCGACCAGGGGAAAAAGGGACAATGTATCACCATGACCGAGCACCTGGTCGAGAGGCACATGGCGGCCATTGATCAGGACGATGCCGATCTCCTCTTCCGTAAGCCCCAGGCTGGCAACGATCCTGCGGCAATCGACCCCTTCAGGCCAGTCCTGGTGGTCCATCTTGAACCGGCCATTCCTGAAGGTGGCAAACAATTTAACCGTTATGTTCACGAAAGCCTCACATACCGTCAATCCCCCGGCAAAGTGCCGGGGGACCAAGGTTTACTGCCTTAAAAGTTCCAGAACTCGTCTATTTCCTCGTCGCTGAAGTCCCAGACCGCATTGTGGGGGGCCACCGGCTCGTGTTTGAAGAACTCGGGGAGCCGGTCGTGCTCCTTACCGAAGCCGGCGTCCATATTGAACTGGCGCTCGGTCTTCAGCACCTGTTTCCCAAGGTTGGTGACGTCGTCGCCGGTGAGCGAGATGCCGAAGCGGGCATTGATCATGTCGATCAGGGCCGGCAGGCACTCCGGGATGTCCAGTGCCGGGAAGGCGACGAAGATGCACATGCCGGTGGAATCCACGGCCGCCGTGGCGATCTGCAGGTTGCGGGAGAGCTCCACCTGGCCCTCCTTCTTCAGCGGATCGACGAAGCCTCCCACGTTGAGGATGTTGGTGGCAATGGTGTAGCCGGAGGTGTGGTCCGCCCCCATGGTGGAGGTCGCATAGGTGATGCCGATCCCCTTAACGGAGCGGGGATCGTAGGCGGGAATCGCCTGGTTCTTCACCACCGGAACCCGGGTAACGCCGTAGGCCTTGCCGACGCTGGCGGCGCCACCACCGAGGATGCGCCCGAGAGGCGTACCTTTGCCGATTTCTTCTTCCAGGAGGCGGATCATTCCTTTGCCGTCCCCAAATGGGAGGATGCCCGCCTCCATGGCCACCCCGAACATGACGGCGGTCTCGATGGAATCGATGCCGATGTCATCCATGATGTTGTCCGCCTGGGCAATATCGTCCAGGTTTTCGATGCAGCAGTCTGCCCCAAGACCCCAGATGGTCTCGTATTCAAAGCCGGAGGTCAGATACTTTCCTTCCGTGCATGTGTAAACCTGGGAACACTGGATGATGCATCCGGCGTGACAGCCATGCTTGTGTTTCCCACCCCTGGAGACAATGGTTTCGTACATGGTTTCGCCGGAGATAGTGTCGTGGGCATGGAATTGGCCGCTGGTAAAGTTGCGCGTCGGCAGCCCGCCCGCCTCGTTGAGGATGTTGACGAGAACATTGGTGCCATAAGTGGGGAGCCCCTCGCCGCTGACCGGATGATCCAGCAGCGCCTTGGCAAAGGTCCGGGCGGCCACCTTGAATTTCTCCGGCTCGGCAATCTTCACGCCGGGAGCCCCTTGGTCATTGATGGTGATGAATTTGATTTTCTTGGAACCCATGACGGCGCCGAGACCGCCACGACCATGGCTGCGGATCTTGCTGTCAGGGTCCTTGACGGAAATGTTGGCGGCGGTCATCTTCAGTTCACCGGCCGGACCGATGGTGAGAATGCCCGTCTTCTTGCCCAGGCGTGCTTCCAGGGCCTCGATGACGGCAAAGTTTCCCTTGCCGAGCAGTTCGGTCTCCTCCTGAATGGTGACCCCCTCATTGGAGACATGGAGGCTGTACCATGTGTCCCCCGTGGGCAGCCCTTCGATGATGAGAGCCTTGATCCCCAGGCGGGCGAGCATCTGAGCGGCCGTGCCGCCGGCGTTGCTCTCCTTGATGGTGCCGGTAAGGGGGCTCTTGGCCCCGGCGGAGAGACGGCCGGAGTTGGCCGCAGGGGTGCCGGTCAGAAGGCCGGGGGCAAAGACCAGCTTGTTGTTTTCACCCAGGGCATGGCAGGTGGCAGGCACTTCGGCCGCGACGATGGTCGAGGTAAGGGCACGTCCCCCCAGTCCCGCCCAGGCTGCCGGTACCGGCTCGGTCCTGGTGGTGAGGTCGGTCATGTTGACGCGTAAAATCTTGTTCATGTTTTTTTATCTTCTCCCAATCATAATGTTTAGCCGCGAAGGCTTGTTTACTCCTTTCCGAAAGGGAGGCTCCGCCGTTTCCAGCGAAACCCGTAGGCCGGGCACCATGAGGGAACCTGTTAGGCGGCACGGCTCGGAGATAGGAGGCTGATGAAAAACCCCCATCTGCGGCGTTGCCCTCGACTTCGTCCCTGCGGCGTACCTGATGTACGCCTCAGTCCTCAGTCTTCGGGGCGCCTTGCACCTGGGGCTTTTTGATCAGCCTGTAAATTTTTCTCACGAGGGGGCGAGATTCTCGCCCCTCGATTTTGCTTTTTCCTACCGGGTGTCGATTTTGATGCAAGGCCAAGGCGCCCGCGCGATGCCGCGGAGGCGTAGCTAGGCTACGCCGCACAAGAGCATCGGGAAGGGCAACGCCGGCATTGCGCAAAAGCGGCAGCCGTCCTACATTGCTGCCTTATAAATCTCGATCACCTGCTCCAAGGTCGCCTTCCTCGGATTGGTCAGCTGGCAGGCGTCTTTCTTGGCGTTCTCGGCCATGATCTTCAGGTCGGCTTCCTTCACATTCAACTCTTTCAGGCCGGCAGGGATGCCGATAGAGGCGGAGAGCTTGCGGATGGCGGCGATAGCTTTTTCTGCAGCCTCGGTCACGGAAAGACCGGTGATGTTCTCACCCAGGGCGACGGCGATGTCGGCAAAGCGTTTCGGGCAGGCGATCAGGTTGAACTGACTGACGGCCGGCAGCAGGATAGCGTTACAGACGCCGTGGGGGAGGTTGTAGAAGCCACCCAGCTGGTGGGCCATGGAATGGACATAGCCGAGGCTGGCGTTATTGAAGGCCATGCCGGCCAGGTACTCCGCATAGGCCATGGCGTCACGCGCCTCCAGGTTGTCGCCGTTGGCCACGGCCACGCTCAGGTTGGCGGCGATCAATTCGATGGCCTTGATGGCACAGGCATCGGTGATCGGGGTGGCAATGGTGGAAACATAGGCCTCGACCGCATGGGTCAGGGCATCCATACCGGTGGCAGCGGTGAGGGCGGGAGGCTTGCCGACCATCAGGACCGGGTCGTTGATGGCAATATTCGGTGTACAGCGCCAGTCAACAATGGCCATTTTTACATGGGTATCGGTGTTGGTGATGATGCAGAAACGGGTCATCTCGGAAGCGGTGCCAGCGGTGGTGTTGATGGCCAGGAAGGGGGGCATGGCCTTGGTGGACTTGTTGACCCCTTCGAAGTCGCGGATGTGGCCGCCGTTGCCGATGACCAGGCCGATCCCCTTGCCGCAGTCATGGGAGCTGCCGCCGCCAAGGGAGACGATGCCGTCGCACTTGTTGTCCTGGTAGACCTTGACGCCGTCATGGACGTTCTTGTCGGTGGGGTTGGGCTCGGCACCATCGAAAATCACCGCCTTCAGCCCTGCCTCCACCAGCTGGGCCTTGATCTGATCAGCGACCCCCATCTTGGACAGGCCTGCATCGGTGACGATGAGCAGGTTCGTCGCACCCAGCGCCTTGGCCTGGGCTCCCGTTTCCTTTGAGCAACCTACTCCCATCAATGAAACTGTCGGAATGAAAAATCCGTACGTCTGTTCTGCTAATGCCATTGTTGCTCCTCCTTGTGTTTTGTGGCATAAACCACATTGTTTTTGTTTTCCCAACCGATTCATGTCCTGCATACGATTTTCTAAAACATTTTTCTACTATACCGCAAACCCTATACCAACAATTTTACCAGCCACCATCTTTTCGGAAATAGTACGATTAAACCCCTGGGAATACCCTTAGTTAGGCTTCGATCTCCACCGCTCGAAAGAATCTCTGTCTAATGAACTTTGTTCTGAAACGATACAGATGGACTGTTCCATAATGGACCACATGTCATAGGATGGAACGCCCGCTTTCACCCCTCGACGACCGAAAAAACTCCCCCGATCCCCCTTTCACCACCCCCGGGAAAACCGTCTCATTCCCCTGTATTCAAGTGATCAGACCCTTTCCGCCATCACCTCATCTGTTCACGGATAGGGGGGTTGGTACCGAAATTGCCTATCCCTTCCCGGCGGTAAGCCCATTGGCTGTTTCAGCCAAGGTGGTGGTTCTCAAAGAGGAGGAAGAAGAGATGGCAAGAAAGTACAACAACCCCAAAAAACCCTATATCGTTTCCATGCGCGTCACTGATGAGGAGATGGACAAGTTCCGCCAGATCATGGCAGTGACCAATCTGTCTGCAGCCGACCTCATGCGTGATGCTTTCACGCTGCTGCGGCAGCAATGGGATTTGTCCCACGATACGGGAGTATCGCTGCAAAGCTGAAGGCTGACGCCGGAATCCAGATCCAGGAGGAGCTTTACCAATGTATGCCATTGCCTGCATCAAGCAGGTCCCGGACACCACCCAGGTGCAGATCGATCCGGTCACCAACACCCTTGTCAGGGACGGAATACCCTTCATCATCAACCCCTACGACGTGCACGCCCTTGAAGAGAGCCTGCGCATGAAGGAGCGGCATGGGTTCCGCGCCTTGGCCCTCTCCATGGGGCCCCCCAATGCGCAAGCCGCCTTGAGAAAGGCACTGGCCCTGGGGGTCGATGAGGCGGTGCTGCTTTCGGATCGTTGTTTCGGGGGGGCAGACACCCTCTCCACCAGCAATGTCATCGCTGCCGCCATCGCAAAGCTGGCCGAGCGGGATGAGGTGGGGATCGTCTTCTGCGGCAAACAGACCATCGACGGGGATACGGCACAGGTAGGGCCCGGTATCGCCGTGCGTCTCGGGTTCTCCCAGCTGACCCTGGTCGATCGCATCGAACAGGTGGATTTCCTGAAGAAGCGGATTCGTGTCCGACGGAAACTGGAAGGGCGCTACGAGATCGTTGAGGCGCGACTGCCGGCCATGGTCACCGTTGTCCGGGAACTGAACCGGCCGCGCTACCCTACGGTCCCCATGCGGCTCAAGGCGGCACGGGCCGAGGTGACGACCTGGAACAACAGCCACCTCAACCTGGATGTGAATAGCATCGGCCTGAAGGGCTCACCCACCTGGGTTAGCAGGATCTTTTCGCCGGAGCGGGCCCAGGGAGAAATAATCGGTGATGGGATTGGGAATCCTGACGGTACCGCAAGGATGCTGGTGGAGCGACTGATAGCCGCAGACATGCTGGCAGTATAGACGGCTGACGATAGGTAAAACTCCTTGGAAGGAAATAAAATGAGCCAAGCGAAAGTGAAAAAACCCCGTGGCAAGGTTCGATTGGTCGGAAGCAAATGCATCGCCTGCGGTGCCCGCTGCCAGAGCATCTGTCCCGTGGATGGCATCGAAATGACCGAGGGGGGCGAACCACGGATCAGCCTGGGAAAATGCATCGGCTGCGTCAAATGCGTCAAAGCCTGTCCCGGCAATGCCCTGGAAATCTTCTATACGCCGGAGGAGCTGGAGATTCTGGCAACCCTGGCCAATCAGGGACAGGCTGCCGAGGAAGAGGTGGACGAAGAGGAGAAAAAGCGCCGGGAGCTGGTCGCTGGGTACCGGGGGGTTTGGGTCTTCATCGAGCAGACCGGGGGAGAGGTGGCCCGGGTTTCCTGGGAACTTCTCGGCACCGGGGCGCAGCTCGCCCAAAACCTGGGTGTCGAACTGGCCGCGGTCATCCTCGGCGAAGGGGTGGAGCACCTGTGTGGGGAAGCCTTCAGCTACGGCGCCCACAAGGTCTACCTCCTCGACCAGCCCGTCTTCCGCCATTACCGCACCGAACCATACCTGGAAGCCCTCTGCCGGCTCATCGAGGAATACCGGCCGGAAATCGTCCTCATGGGTGCCACCGGCCTTGGCCGCGACCTGGCAGGGGCCGTCGCCACCCGGGTCAAGACCGGTCTCACCGCCGACTGTACCGGCCTCGCCATCGACGATAAGCGCAACCTGATGCAGACGCGCCCTGCCTTTGGCGGCAACATCATGGCCACCATCATGTGCGATAAGTTCCGGCCCCAGATGGCCACGGTCCGCCCCCACGTCATGCCCATGCCCGAAAGGGTCGATGGGAGAAGCGGCGAAATCGTCAGGAAAACGGTTGCCATACGCGAAGCGGACATCTTCACCAAGGTCCTTGAAGTGATCAGCGACAAGAAAAGCAGGGACGACGTGGACATCGCCGGCGCCGAGTTCATCGTCTCCGGCGGCCGGGGCATGATGGCGGCGGAAAACTTTGCCCTTCTTCGCGAGTTGGCAGACGAGCTGAGGGGAGTGGTGGGAGCCTCCAGAAGTGCCGTCGATGCAGGCTGGATGCCCGCCGACCGCCAAGTGGGGCAAACCGGAAAAACGGTGCGACCGAAAATCTATATCGCCTGCGGCATTTCCGGGGCCATCCAGCATCTGGTGGGCATGCAGGATTCGGATATGATCATCGCCATCAATCGGGACCGTGAAGCACCAATTTTCCAGGTGGCTACCTACGGCATCGTCGGCGACCTGTTTCAGGTGGTCCCTGCCATTACCAGCTATCTGAAGCAGCTGAAGGCGGGGCAGGCGCAAGCCTATTCAGCCAGTGCCGTGGCGGCATAAGGACTATTTCCAACGAGGATTTCCATGACACCCGATCCGCTCTTTTTTTCCATTATATTAACGGCATCCCTTCTGGTATTTGCCTGGAGCTGCCGCAGGCGCCTGTCTTTGGTGGCCATCGGCAGTGAAGAAAATCGATTCGACGATCTTCCCCTGCGCCTGTGGAACATGTTCACCCTGGCATTCGGCCAGAAGAAGGTGCTGGCACGCCCATTCGGCCTCAACCACTTCGTCATCTTCTGGTCGTTCATGTTGCTAGCACTGGCCAACGGCGATTTCCTTATCAGAGGGATCGCGCCCCGGGCCGGCCTTGCGCTACTGCCCCCGGCTATATATCACCCACTGCTCATGGTCTTCGACCTGGTTTCGCTTCTGGCGCTTTTAGCGTCAATTGTTGCCGCCATCCGCAAAGTTGTCGCCCCTCCCTATGAGGGGGCTGCAACCCGCGAGGCTTTTGCCATCCTTGGAGCAATTGCCCTGCTGATGCTGGCCTATTTCGGACTTCACGGTGCAGAAATCGCCGCCGGAAAAGAACCTGCTGCCGCCTGGATGCCAGTCTCCGCCCTGGCGGGGCAGGTAATTTCCCTGGTGTTTCACCCCTCACTCTTCCCCCTTCTCTCTTCAACGTTCTGGTGGCTCCATGCCGTGCTGTTGCTGGGCTTCATCAATTTCCTCCCCTACAGCAAGCACATGCATGTCTTTACCGCCATCCCCAACTGCTTCATGAAAAGCCTGGCAAAACCCAATGCCCAGCCACGGGAGCAGTTTGCCGAGGGCAACACCTTTGGTGTGGGCAGCATCGACCGCTTCTCCTGGAAGGATCTCTTCGACTCCTTTTCCTGCACCGAATGCGGCCGCTGCCAGCTGGCCTGCCCGGCGGCCACCACTGGAAAAGCACTCAATCCGCGAGGCGTGATCCACAGCCTGAAGCAGAACCTCCTGGCCAATGGGCCGCTGATGCAGCGACAGGGCAAGGGGGTGGTACCGCTCATCGGCAACGGGGAAGGGAGCGTAGCGGCGGATGCTGTCTGGTCCTGCACAACCTGCGGTGCCTGCATGGCCGCCTGTCCGGTGATGATCGAGCACACCCCGAAACTGGTCAAGATGCGCCGGCACCTGGTGGAAACGGAGGCAGCATTTCCGGAGGAGCTGCTTGTTTTTTTCGAGAACATGGAGCAACGGAGCAATCCGTGGGGCATCGCCCCGGGCGAGCGGAGCAAATGGAGTTCCCAGATCAGCGCCAGGCCGTTCAAAGCCGGGGAAACGGAATACCTCTTCTTCGTCGGCTGCGCCGGAGCCTTCGACTCCCGCAGTAAGCAGGTGACCCTGGCCATGGCCCGGATCCTGGATGCGGCAGGGGTGTCGTGGGGCATCCTCGGCAAGGAGGAGAAGTGCTGCGGCGACAGTGTGCGCCGACTGGGCAACGAGTTCGTCTTTGACCGTATCGCCGAGGAGAACGTCGCCCTGTTCAACGAAAAAGGGATCACCCGGGTCATCACCCACTGCCCCCACTGTTTCAGCACGCTGAAGAACGATTATCGCCAGTATGGCCTGGAGCTCAGGGTCATCTCCCATGCCGAGTTCATTGACGGGCTGCTTCGGGAGGGCAAGCTGCAGTTGAACCATCAGGTAACCGGGGCAGGAGCGGTGGTGTTCCATGATTCCTGCTACCTGGGGCGGCACAACGAGGTCTATCAGGCCCCACGATCGGTCATTACCGCGGCCACCGGTGAAGCTCCGCTGGAGCTCCCGCGAAACCGGGAGAATGCCTTCTGCTGTGGCGCCGGTGGCGGCCGCATGTGGATGGAGGAACATGCGGGGAGCCGGATCAACCTGAACCGGGTCGACGAGGCACTGGCCAAGAATCCCGACACCATCTGTGTCAGCTGTCCCTACTGCATGACCATGATGGAGGATGCCCTCAAAGACCGCCAGGCGGCTGGAACCTGCGTCCGGGATATCGCCGAGATAGTCGCCGAAGGCTTGAGACCGGACGTCTGACAGGAACTACTATGCCCAACTGCACCGCCCTCACCATTGACACGGAATTCCCTGCTCTCGACTCAGCGCTGCTCCCCTACCCCTCCAAGCTGTTCGTGGAGACCACGAGCCGCTGCAACCTGAGCTGCATCATGTGCATGAAGCAGAATGACCATGGTGCCCGTGACGGTGATCTGGATCTGGGAACCTTCGCCCACCTGGAACCCGCCCTGTCCAACCTGGATGCCCTGATCCTGAACGGCGTGGGAGAACCGCTGCTCAACTCCCGCCTGGAGCAGATCATCACCCGGGCACGGAAGTTGATGCCGCCCCACGGCTGGATCGGTTTCCAGAGCAACGGCCTTCTGCTCACCAACATGCGGGCCATGACCCTGCTCGATGCCGGACTGGACCAGATCTGCCTCTCAATGGACGGCGTCGATAGCACCACCTTCGGCAGCATCCGGACCGGCAGCCAGCTATTGGACCTGCAAATGGCTTTCAAAGCCCTCGCTGCGGCCAAAGTGGTCTGCGGCCGGCCCGATCTGGAAATCGGCGTCGAGTTTGTCGTCATGAGGGACAATCTCAAGGAACTCCCTTCTGCTCTCGAGTGGGCTGCCGCACGGGGAGCGAGTTTCGCCATCGTCTCCCACCTGCATCCGTTCCACGAACCCCACCTGGAACAGCGGGCCTATGACACCTGTACCGATGAGGCAATCCAGCTCTTCCAGACATGGAAGTCCAAGGCGGAAGTGATCGGCATCGACATCCTGCATTACTTCGACCTGCTCTGGAAGTACCGCAGGACCCCGGAGGAAAGCCGGATCGTCAATTTCGTCGAGGCGATGAAGACCGATGCCCGTGACCGCGGCATCACCCTTGACCTGAAACGGCTCTTTGCCATGGACTTCGGCCAGATCGAAGAGACCATGACCATCTTTGATGAGGCAACCAGGGTTGCGCGGAAGATCGGCTTGGATCTCCGGCTCCCCGAGGTGGTCAAGCGGGAAAAACGGGGGTGCGCCTTTATTGAAGAGGGGGGTGCTTTCATCTCCTGGAACGGCATGATGCATCCCTGCTATCACCTCTGGCACCGCTGCCAGTCATTTGCCAACGGCTGGCTGCAGCCGGTGAAGCCACGGGCCTTCGGTAACGTCGCTGAACGGGGCATCCTGGAGATCTGGAACAGCTGCGAATTCCGCACCTTCAGGCAAAATGTCCTTCGCCATAACTACCCCTCCTGCTCCGGCTGCAACTGCTCCCCCTGTGATCTGGTGCAGAAGGAGGAGTTTGCCCAGGATTGCTATGTGAATACCGAGCCGTGCGGGAGTTGTCTATGGAGCTCGGGGGTCTTCCGCTGTTTGGATTGAAGGGACGCCATATTTGAGCGCTAGCGGCATTGGCTCGTCATCGGCTCGTCAGCGTACAGGAAGTATGCTTCCGTCGCCTCTTCCTCGCCGCCTTGCTATCATCTCAAATCTGACGTCCCGGATTTAGGTACCACAAAAGGCTTTTAAATTAACGAAGAAAGGTCCCACATGTACGAAGTACTCAGTAACGACATCCTGGCGCCCAACCTCCACCGTCTGGTGGTGCGGGCGCCGCGCATCGCTCCGGCGAGAAAGCCGGGGCAGTTCGTCATCATCCGTCTTGACAAGGGAGAGGAGCGTATCCCTCTTACCATCGGCGACGCCGATCCGGCCACCGGGACGATCACCCTTTTCATCCAGGCCATCGGCGCTTCAACCCGCAGGATCGTTGACGTCCCCGCCGGCGGCTTCATTCTGGACGTGGCCGGCCCCATGGGCAAGCCGACCCATCTGGACAACTGGCAACGGGTTGCCTGCATCGGCGGCGGGGTCGGTACCGCCGTCCTTTTCCCGCTGGTCAAGGCGCTGGCGGCGACGGAAAGCCGCATCACCACCATCATCGGCGGCCGTTCCAGCCAATATGTAATCCTGGCCGACGAGCTGAAGGCGCTGTCGGAGCAGCTCCTCATCACCACCGAGAACGGCAGCCTCGGCCGCAAGGGCTTTGTCACGGCGGCACTGACCGATCTCATCAATGAGCCGACGACAAAACCGGACGCCGTTTTTGCCATCGGTCCGGTGCCCATGATGCGCGCCATCGCCGAGCTGACCCGCCCCCACGGCATCGAGACCATCGTCAGCCTCAACCCGATCATGATCGACGGTACCGGCATGTGCGGCGGCTGCCGGGTGGTGGTGGACGGCGAATCCAAATTCGCCTGCGTTGACGGCCCCGAATTCGACGGCCACAAGGTGGATTTTGCCGGGCTGAGCGACCGCCTTACCACCTATCGCGACCATGAAAGCCATGCAGCCGCAGAGTGCCGACTGACACGGGAGGTGACCAATGCCTGAATTGACCATGAAAGACCGGCTGGCGATTGAAAGAACCCATATGCCCGAGTTGGAAGCGACCGCCCGCAGCAAAAGCTTCGATGAAGTGAATCGTGGCCTGTCCCTTGCCGACGCGGTGCAGGAGGCTCAGCGCTGCATCCAATGTAAAACCCGCCCCTGTGTGGACGGCTGCCCGGTGGGAGTCTCGATCCCCGAGTTCATCGACGCCCTGGCCAGGGAGGATCTTCCCGAAGCGGCCCGGATACTCCGGGGAGACAACGCCCTGCCGGCGGTCTGCGGCCGGGTCTGCCCCCAGGAAAGCCAATGCGAAGCCGAATGTGTCCGTGGCGTCAAGGGGGAGGCAGTGGCCATCGGCTACCTGGAGCGGTTTGTTGCCGACTGGGCCATGGCCAATACGGAAAAATTGGCTGTCGCAAAACAGTCTGTCTCCACCGGGAAGCAGGTTGCCGTCGTCGGCTGCGGCCCTGCCGGACTCACTGCCGCCGGCGAACTGGCCCGCCAGGGATATGGGGTGACCATCTTTGAAGCGCTCCATGACACCGGTGGGGTGCTCCGCTACGGCATACCCGAATTCCGCCTGCCTAAAAGCATCATCGACCTGGAGGTGAATCGGCTCCTTGACCTGGGCGTACGCATCGAATGCAACGTCATCATCGGCAAGACCCTCACTCTGGCACAGCTCCGCAGCCAGTTCGACGCGGTTTTCATCGCCAATGGCGCGGGGCTGCCGGTAATGCTCAATCTGCCGGGGGAAAACCTCAAGGGGGTTTACTCGGCCAATGAATATCTGACCCGGGTCAACCTGATGGAGGCCGGCCGCAATCCCGCTGCCCCGACCCCGATTATACAAGGGCGTTCAGTGGCGGTGATCGGCGGCGGCAATACCGCCATGGATTGTGTCCGCACCGCCAGGAGGCTGGGAGCGCGGAAGGCGATGATCATCTACCGCAGAAGCGAGGCGGAGATGCCGGCCCGCCTGGAGGAGATCCGCCACGCCAAGGAGGAGGGGGTGGAATTCGTCATGCTGACCGCGCCGCTGGAAATTATCGGCAATGACGATGGCTGGGTTGTGGCACTCCGTTGCGAGAAAATGGAGCTTGGTCAGCCCGATGAGTCGGGAAGGCGCAAGCCGGTCGCTATCCCCGATTCCCAGTATCACCTGGAGGTGGACGTGGTGGTAAATGCCGTCGGCACCCGCTCCAATCCGCTGCTTACCACCACCGCGCCCGACCTTGAGCTGAACAGGTGGGGCAACATCGTCAGCAACGAGACAGGCGCTACCAATCTAGGTGGTGTGTATGCCGGGGGTGACATTGTCCGTGGCGGCGCAACGGTTATTTTGGCCATGGGAGACGGTAAAAGGGGCGCTACAGCCATCCATGGCTACCTGAAACAGCAGCAGGCTCTTTCAGGCAAGGGTCGTTAGTCGGAGGAGGATGAAGAAGCATGTGCAGAAAAATCTTTGTTGCCGCCACCGGCCAGAACACCGGCAAGACCACCATTAGTCTCTCGCTGGTTCACCTGGCACGGCAGCGATACAAGCGGGTAGGCTTCATCAAGGCCATCGGCCCAAAGTGCCAGCAGTTTAACGACATCGTAGTCGACAAGGATGCGGCGCTGATGGCCCGCGTTTTCGGCATGGAGGAAGACATCCACCTCATGTCGCCGGTTGTCCTTGGCAGGGGCTCCACCAAGCGCTTTCTCGATGGGCAGTTGACCACCGCCGAGCTGGAAGGGAAGCTGCGTCACGCTTTTCATGAGATGGAACGGAAATACGATTTTTTAGTCATCGAAGGGGCCGGCCACGGGGGGGTCGGCTCTGTCGTGGGACTGAGCAACGGCCGGGTGGCTAGCCTCTGTGGCGCGCCGGTGATCATGGTCAGCGGTGGCGGCATCGGCAACGTCATCGATTCGGTCCTGCTCAACCTCCCCCTGTACCAGGCCGAGGGGTGTCCGGTGCGAGCGCTCATGGTCAATAAACTGTTGCAGGACAAGCGGGAGGCCTCCCTGGGGTACCTACAGAAGGCCTTCTCCCCTCTTCCCCTGCCGGTGATGGCGGGATTCGACTACTCGCCGATCCTGGCCAACCCCACCCTCAATCACATCGCCCGGCTCCTGGATCACCCCCTCAACGGTGACCCAAGCGCACGCAGCCGCATCGTCCACCATGTCCAGCTGGGGGCAGCCTCTTCCCAGAAGGTCATCGACCTGCTGGAGGAATCGACCCTGCTCATCACCACCAGTTCCCGGGATGAGCTGATCGTCACCATCTCCTCCCTCTACCACATTCCCGCCTATCGGGAGAAGATCGCCGGGCTGGTCATCCCGGGACAGGCGCCGGTCTCAAACGTTACCCAGAAGATCCTCGATGCAAGCGGCATCCCCTACATCCGCATCTTCCAGTCAACGGCCGATGTCTTTTCCACCATTACCGGCCATATCTCCAAGATCAGCGTGGAGGATGAGGAAAAAATCCAGCTGATATGCTCCTCCGCGGAACGAACCATTGACTTCGAAGGGATCGAGCGGATTGCGCTGGAAGAGGCAACGCCAAGTCAGGGATTGGGAAGGGAAGCCTTAGATTACTTTCATAACGATCATGGTCACGTCATCTTCCAGGGCCGTTGTCCCCGCAAAGGCAGCAACCTCGTGGAGGATACCGCCAATGACCTCCTCCGCTGGTCTGGAACTGATTGCTGAAACGGTACTGCACAGTCTGCCGAAACCGAAGAGCTCTCCGGCACTGTTTTGGGCTTCGGTAATACCGTCCGTGTAAAGGACCAGCAGATCCCCCGGCTCCATCTGCAGCTCCTTTTCCTCATAGCTTTCTTTTTTCCTGACGCCGAGGATCAGCCCCTCCGCATCCAGTTTCCGGCAGGAGATCTCCGAGGGGCGCAACAGCAATGGAGAGACGTGGCCCGCGTTGGCATAGGAGAGCAGCCGCCGCACCGGGTCGTAGCTGACGTAGAAGAGGGTAATGAAAAGACCGGACCGGTTCAGGTCGTCGTAAAGGATATCGTTGAGATAGGCGAGGACCTCACCGGTGCCGGTGGAGGCACCGAGCCGGGCGCGAAGCATGGAGCGCGCCTCTGCGGTCATCAATGCCGCACCGATGCTGTGCCCCGAGACATCGGCCACCACCAGGTCGAGCATTCCCGTCTCCCGCAGGTAATAATCATAGTAATCACCCCCCACGTGGGTCGCCGGAAGGCAGGTGCCGGCCAGCTGCACCCCAGGCACCTGTGGAGGGGCGTCGGGCAACAGGGAAAGCTGGATCTGCCGTGCCAGCTCCATATCGCGCAGCATGCGGGAATTCTCCAGCATAACCTTCTCGGCCCGCAGCCGCTCGGTGATGTCACGGGCCACCGCCACGCCATAACTGGTCCTGTGAAGGCTGACGATCCTGATAGTGATCTCTGCCGGGAAATCCCCTCCGGAGCACCGATACAGCCGGGTCATGATAGTGTCCTTATCCCGACCCTCGGCGATGCCCGCCGTGGACAAACGCCTGATGCGCAGCACGTCTTCCTCCGGCAGGACATCGTTGAGGTTCATGGAAAGGAACTTTTCCCGGGGGCAATCCAGTTGGCGGCAGGCGGATTCATTGACGTCGACAATGGCAAACGAAGGGACACGGAAGAGGACGATACAGTCGTTGCTCTCGTCCAGAAGCGAGCGGAAGCGTTCCAGTTCGTCCAGCTTCTGCTGTAGCTCCGGATAGTAGGTCTTGCGCAGGGAGCGCTCCCCGAGGCCGATGATCTTTTCCCGCCGGGCATCCCAGTCCTCATCATCGGAAGGCTTTGTCATAGATCTCCTCCAGATCGTGGCGGGTCATCTGGCGCGGATTTGTGAAGATGCACGGGTCCTCTATGGCTTTGCCGGCCAGCGCGGGAATATCGCCGCGAGTTACCCCCAGCTGCTCCAGCGAGTGTGCTATGCCCGCCTCCCGGACCAGTTGCATGAGGAAGGAGGTCAGGGCATTTTTGCACCTCTCGGGAGGCATCCCCGCGGTATCCAGTCCCATTGACCGGGCCACCTCCCCGTATCGCGCGGCAGCGGTTTCGAAATTGAAGTCGATGACGTGGGGCAGGAGGATGGCATTGCATTCGCCGTGGGAGCTTCCCAGATAGCCACCGAGGCTGTGGGCCATTGCATGCACCGCTCCCAGGCTCGCATTGGAAAAAGCCAGCCCCGCCTGGAGGCTTGCCAGCATGATTCTGCCGCGCAGCACCATGTTCTCCGGTTCTTTCAGGGTCTGCAGAAGGTTTGCCGCCACCAGCCGCATTGCTTGGAGCGCATGAACGTCGGTGATGGGCGAGTGAGCGGTGGAAACGAATGCCTCGATGGAATGGCAAAGGGCATCCATGGCGGTGCAGGCGGTCAAATCCGCCGGCATGGTGGTGGTAACGACCGGATCGATGAGTGCCGCGTCGGGAACGAGTGTCTTGCTGATGATGGCAATCTTCACCCTTTTTTCCACATGGGTGATTATTGCAAACTGGGAGACATCGGCACCAGACCCGGCGGTAGTAGGGATACAGATCAGGGGCGGGCTGGGAAGGTCCACGTTGTCCACCCCTTCGAAATCCAGGATGTTGCGGCGGTTGGAGATGACGATGCCGATCCCCTTGGCGCAGTCGATGGGGCTTCCGCCTCCCACGGCGAGAATGGTGTTGCAGCCGGATGAACGATACATCTCTGCCCCGGCCATGACCTCCTCTGATTTGGGATTGGGGGTGACGGCAGAAAAAACAGTGTAATCGAGTTCTGCTCCCTTGAGGTCCCTGAGTATCTCCTCGGTCCAGCCGGCGGCGATGACTCCTGGATCTGTCACCATCAGCACCTTGCGTGCGCCGAAGTTTCGCGCGTACCTGGCGGCAAGCTTTCGCGCATCGATGCCGAAGATGAACTCCGGGGCCACGAACTTGCGCAACTGGAACTCGGTAGGCTCAAACGGCATGGTCTTTCACCCCCGAAACTTTTGCGGTAAAGGCACTTACATTTTAACAAATGTCCGGGAAAAAGCAGGGACCACCGCAGGGGAAACCCTTTCCGTCAACAGGCGAAAGCTTGCCGTAGCCTCTGCCCCGCCGGGACAAATTGTCGTTGACAATGACACCGGCAAAAGCAGATAATTCATTAAAAAATAACGCTTTCCTCCATTTTTAGAGGTCCGACAGATGGCACCCCAAAAGCTTTTGGCAATGCAAAAATCCTGGAATCGGTACATGGAAAGCAACCATCTGGATGTGCAGTTGTTGCGCCCGGAGGTTGCCAGTTCCTGGGAGCGCTGTCGTAACCTCAATGTCAACCCATTCCAGGAAGCCGATGGGTACGTGAACCAGCTGGAACTGCGGGAACGCCTCTATCGGAAGCAACACCTGCTCAAGGTGGCCCGGCCGTTCATGGATAACCTTTACAACTTCGTCAAGGGCTCCGGCTTTCAGGTCGTGCTCACCGACGAGCACGGTTTCCTGCTGGAGGTGCTCGGCGACAACGATATCGTCACCCGTACCAGGCACGTATTGCTCTGCCCCGGCGGCAACTGGAGCGAGTCCCAGCAGGGAACAAATGCCATCGGCACCGCCATCGTCGAAAAAAAGCCGGTGCAGATCTATGCCTGGGAACACTACTGCCAGTCCAACCATTTCCTTACCTGCTCCGCCGCCCCCATCTTCAGCCCGGAGGGAGAAATCATCGGCATCCTCGACATCAGCGGCGACTACCGCGTCGCCAATGCCCATACCCTGGGGATGGTCGTTGCGGCAGTCAATGCCATCGAAAACCAGCTCCGCCTGCAGAAGGCCACTGACAAGCTTTACATGGCCTACCGCTACTCGAACACGCTCCTGGAGAACATGTCCGACGGCCTCATCTCCATCAACAACAACGGCATCGTCACCGAGATGAACGCCAAGGCAGGCGAAATCCTGGGATGCAACCCGACCCTGGCCAAGGGGCGGCATGTGGAGCAGATCTACAATGCCCGGCATACCCTTCTGCAGGTCCTCAATGAAGGGACCGAATACGAGGACCGGGAGATCATCATCGAGAATATCGGCCGCAAGATTTACAGCTCCGCCACGCTCCTGCGGGATGACAGCGGCGGCATCATCGGCGCAGTTGCGGTTTTCCGCGAGATGAACAACCGCCAGCCGGTGAAGCGGCCCACCATCCTCCAGTCCCACAGCTATACCTTCGATCATATCATCGGCACGAGCCCGGCCATCACCGCCGCCAAAGAATGGGCCAAAACGGCCGCCGCCAGCCCCTCCACCGTCCTCATCAGGGGAGAAAGCGGCACCGGCAAGGAGCTCTTCGCCCAGGCGATCCACAATGCCAGCCCGCGCTGCGACCGGCAGTTCATCGCCCTCAACTGTGCCGCACTCCCCGAAACCCTCATCGAAAGCGAGCTCTTCGGCTACGAGGAGGGGACCTTCACCGGCGCCAGAAAAGGTGGCCGGGCGGGTAAATTCGAAGTCGCCGACGGGGGTACCATTTTTCTCGATGAAATAGGCGACCTTTCCCCCAACGTCCAGGCAAAGCTTTTGCGGGTCATCCAGGAAAAGAAGGTGGCGCGGATCGGCTCCTCCAATGAAAGGGGAGTGGACATCCGGATCATTGCCGCCACACATAAGGATTTGAACGAAGAAGTACAGCTGGGCAACTTCCGCCAGGACCTTTACTACCGCCTAAACGTCCTGGAGATCACCATTCCTCCCCTGCGCGATCGGGGTGAGGACCTGCCGGTTCTGGCCACGCACCTGATTGAAAAGACCGCGGCAAAACTGGACCGGAAAGTCCCCACCGTCGAAAGCGGAGTAATGGAGAAGCTGCAGGCCTATGGCTGGCCCGGCAATATCAGGGAATTGGAGAACGTCATCGAGCGGGCGGTGATCCGGGCCGGGAGCGAGGGTGCCCTCACCCGTGAGCTCTTTCAGCTGCAGGCCGAAGCGGTGGTGAAGACGGAACCGGCACAAGTGGCGGTCAAGGAAATCAAGTCTCTGCGCGAGATGGAATGCGAGATGATCGTGGAAGCACTGGCCTTTTTCGACGGTAATATCCAGAAGGCCGCGGCAAAACTCGGTATCGGCCGCAACACCCTCTATCGCAAGATGAAGGAATACGGCATTTCCTCCTGATCTTCCCTTCGATCTATGCAAAAAGAGCCCGTCGGCAATGCCGGCGGGCTCTTTTTTGATGTTCCGTTGAAAACTGACAAGGTTTTCGAAGGAATTATTTTACTTCCTTCAATTCATTGATGTCTTTTTTGGTCTGCTCCTTCGCTTCCTTCACATCCTTGACCGTCTGCTCTTTTTTCTTTTTCAGGGCTCCGACCCGCTCCTGCTTTTTCTTTTTTGCCGCATCGATCTGCTCCTGACGCTTCTTCTTCGCCTCGGCCGACTTTTCGTCCTGCTTCTTCTTGGCATCCTTCAGGTCCGCTTCCTTCTGCTTAGCCTTGTCGGTCAGCTCCGTCTTTTTCGCCTTCAGATCCGCTTCCTGTTTCTTGGCCTTTTCGGTCGCCTCGGCATGTTTTGTCTTGAGATCCGCCTTTTGTTTGGCGGCCTTCTCTTTGAGAGCCTGCTCCTTCTTCATCAGCTCTCCGGTAGGTGAAAAGCCTTCATTGGGCTCGGCTGCAGAAGCGACCCCAGCCAGGGCCAGCAGGGTCAACCCGGCGGTAACGACAACAAACTTTTTCATAGATCCTCCTTCGTACATGGAATAGAAATAAAACCGGCCCAATGATACCACCACAGCCGCCAGAGTCAAGTGGGCGGCGGATGTTGCTTTATGGCCGGCAGTGGTAATAATTGAAGGGATGCCATTGCCCGCAACGGAGGAAATCTTTCCATGTCGGCCGCCTCCTTGACCTTCCCGACGATAAAATCCACATGCACGTTCATCCCGCAGATCGCTCTGTTCCTTTGTTTCCTCATGTTGCCGGTGCAGGCACACGGAGAGATCGATCCCGAACGGCGGACCAACCTGGAAGTGGGCGGAGCTGGACCGTTGAACAGCAGCGGCCCCTTGGGGGGTTACGGTATGCTCCTGATCAACCGGCCCCATTTTCGCGACCCGGATACTTATGTCCTTGCCATCGTTTCCCCATACCTGTTCGGCGAAGCGATTCGGGATAAATGGCCGTCAGAGGGGCATGCAGTGGGCTTCAGCCTCGGTGGCGGCTTCCTCGCCAACAACTTCGATCAGATCCGTAACGGCAGGTTCCAGCGAAGCGAGTCGTTCAGAGGGGACGGCGGCGACGCAGCCCTCTCCTACTATTTGCGCCCTCCTCCCATCGCCGGCGAGCTACCTGTTGACGGCATTCTCCGCTTCGGTACCCGCTATGCGCTCTACCAGCGCGGCAGCGCTACCGATCCCGATTTCCGCCTCCCCGCCGACACTTTTATTCATACGGCACGGGTCGGGATACGGGTGGGGGGTGTGCCACCGGAACTGCTGCCGGAAAAGGCTCTGGAATTATCCTTGTGGCATGAGGTCGATTATCGGGTCAAAACAGGGACCTACGGGTTGCCAGGGCGGGTAAGGGAAACGGAGCATCTGACCCAGCAAAGCTGGGCCAGGCTTGGTGGGATCATGCCGACTTGGGGGAACCAGAGTGCCTCGGTGATGATAAGCGCCGGCACGTCCGGCAAAAGCGACGAGCTGTCCTGTTACCGCATGGGGAGCGGGTTGCGTTTTCAGAACGAATTTCCCTACATCCTCCATGGCTACTATTTCCAGGAGGTATTTGCCCGCAGCTTCTTCCTGCTCAACACCTCCTACCGGCTCACGCCCATTCCGGACATTAAGCGGCTCCAGCTGCAATTGAACTACGACTACGCCCTGGTCCGCTACCTGTCCGGCCATGAACTGCCGCGCAACAGCCTCAACGGCCTCGGCCTCGACTTGATCCTCCTGCTGAAAAATGGCATCACCCTCACCGTGGGTTACGGCTTTGGGGCCGATGCACTGCGGCGAGGCAGGTTCGACGGCCACCAACTCAACATGATGTTCGAATGGAAAATGTAGGCCGCGTCAGTTGTTGTCCAGTATCTCCCGCACCTTGGTCAGCAGACGGTTGGGGGATAAAGGCTTGGCCAGAAGGTTGAGCCCTTCGGCAATATCGTCACCGTTTAGGATATCCGCCGTGTAACCGCTGATAAAGATCACCTTCATCCCGGGTTTCAGCTTTTCGATCTCGCCATAAGCCTCTTTACCATTTTTCTTCGGCATCATCACGTCCATGAGGATCAGGTCGATAGTGTCCCGGTTCTTTTCGAAGGTTTCCACGCAGTCCAGGCCGTCGAGAGCCGTAACGACCCGGTAGCCGTATCCCTGGAGCACATCCACCAGCAGCGCCTTCACTTCGGAATTATCTTCCGCAACGAGTATCGTCTCCGTACCCCCTTGTGCCTTCAGCTGCGTTTCCTCTTTCCGTTCCACCGTATTGCCCGAGGTAAGGGGAAAGTAGATACGGAAGATGGTGCCTCTCCCTTTCGCGCTCTCGACGGTTATGTACCCGCCGTTTTGCTTGACGATGCCGTAAACAATGGAGAGACCGAGCCCGGTGCCGTTACCGGCAGACTTGGTGGTGAAGAACGGCTCGAAGATCTTTTCACAGGTCCTGTCGTCCATACCAGCACCGGTATCGGCTACGCTGAGGAGGGCAAAGGCTCCCGCGTTGCCAAAACCGTGACTCTCGATGAATTCCTTATCGATCTCAGTTGCTGCCGTACTGATCGACAATCGTCCTTTGCCCGACATGGCGTCCCTGGCATTGGTCGCCAGGTTCATCAGCACCTGCTCGATCTGTCCCGTGTCGGCAACGATGGCAAGAGGCCTCTCGTTCAGCGTCGTGATCAGTTCGATGTCCTCGCCGATAAGACGGGTCAGAAAGCCCCCCACCTGGCGAACCACCTTGTTCAGTTCCATGGCCTGAGGGTTGGAGGGAGTCTTGTGGCTGTATTCCAGAAGGCTTTGTGTCAGCCCCGCCGCCCGTTCCGCCGCAGTCATGATCTGCTTGATGTTCTGCATCAGGGGCGCATCCCGATCGAGCTGCATTTGGGAGAGATGGCAATAGCCGATGATCGCCGTCAGCATGTTGTTGAAATCGTGAGCCACCTTGCCGGTCAAGGTACCGATTGCCTCCATCTTCTGGGCATGGCGCAGCTGCCCCTCCATCTTTCTTTCGTCGGTGATGTCCCGGAAACTGGAAACCCTGCCGACAATGATGTCGCCGATACGTTGCGGACGGCAGAACCGCTCGATGATTCTCCCATCCTTGAATTCCAGAAGATCGTGGATATCCCGCTCCACATCCTCCTGCACTGCCGGGACGAAGCTTTGGTGGTTCTTCAACTGCCCATGCAGGTTGTCAATGATCAGGAAGTAATCACGGGTTTCCAGGATAGGAACGGGAACATGAAGCATCTGGACGAATTTTTGATTGTAACTAACGATCCTGCCGTTCAGGTCCACTACGAGAATGCCGTCGGCGGTTGCCTCCAGGGTGGCGGTGAGACGGGAAAGAGCCTCGCGAAGCTCGCTTTCGCTACGTTTCAGTGAGGTAACCTCTTCCACCGATTCGATGACGCCGGTTATGGCGCCTGCTTCATCTTTGAAGGGGGACGAGACGATGCGGAAGTGACGTGCTTCCCCCAGCCAGTTGTTCTGCACGATGGCCTCGTGGATCTCGCCGTCGGCCAGGGTAAGAATGGTCGGACATCCCGGGCAGGTGCTTTCCCGGGGAGGATTGTTGAATGACTGGTAGCAAAGGGGACGAGTTGTTTCGTCAAGGTCCGGGTACCACCGGTGGCTTTGCCGGTTCGCCGAGAGCACTTCCATCCGGGGGCTGAGGAGAGTGACGCCGACGGTGACGTTGTCGGCCAGGGTGCGATACTTTTCCTCTGAGCCGGCAAGGTTTTCCAGCATCCTGTTGCGGCAGGTGATGTCGCGCAGGAAGGCGAAGAAGCGCCCATCCGCCGACGGCAGGTAGTTGGCGCTGATTTCCACGTCAAAGGTGCTGCCGTCCTTGCGCCGGTGCCTGGTCTCGAAGGGGGTCCTGCCGGGACGCCTGATGTCTTGCATCCGGACGTGGATTTCCTCGTCCGTCATGGCCGCTTCCACGTCTCGAATCTCCATGTTCAGGAGCTCTTCACGGCTATAGCCGCTCATCCGGCAATAGGTATCGTTGATGTCGATGAATTTGCCCCGTTCATCGTTGATCCAGAAGCCGTCCATGGCGGTGCGGATAATGGCCTGGTACTCCGCTTCGACCCTTTTGACCTCGGTGAGGTCGCGGACGATCGCCAGGTAGATCCATTCGTCCCCCACCTTCACTCTGCTGACGGAAATATCCAAGGGAATTTCCCGGCCGTCCCTCCGCCGCCCTACCCGTTCCCGGTTGTGGTCGGCACTGCCTTTGTCCGCGAAGGACAATCCCACCTCTGCCTTGGGCAGGCACCCATTTTCCACGAGCAGGTGCAGATTGGTGCCGATCACCTCGCCGGCTCTGTAGCCGAAAATCTTTTCGGCGGCAACATTGAACGATCTGATGATATTTTCTTCATCGAACAGCACTACACCGTCAACCACGCCGCCCAGGACGTTTTCAGTCACGGAACCCAGGGCCAGGGCCATTCTTTTGTAGGGGCGGAAAATGAGCCGGTAAAGAAAAGGAGCGCAAAGAATCGTCAAGAGGGTCGCATCCATGACGTTGGTCAGCGTGGAATCCTTTCCCGGCAGCAGAAAGGGAAAGGAAAACATCAGCACCATTTCCACGAAAAATAAGACCAGCAGGAGAATGATCAGGGATCGTACGGGGGATGGGGCGGGAGCAGCAGGAAAGCATAAATCCGAATTACTATTGCTATTCATGGTCACAACTTACTCCCGCAAGCGGTCTGTTACAACGTAAAACACATTAATTTATCGGCAGCAAAATATAATTACTTGAATGTTGCGACAAGACCTTTATACGGTAAACCAGAAGGTGGCGCCCTGGCCAGGTGCCCCCTCCGCCCAAATCCTGCCGCCATGGCGCCGGATGATCCGCTCCACCGTGGCGAGCCCAATGCCGTGTCCCTTGAATCTGTCGGCACCGGCCAGCCGCTGGAAAGGCACAAAGATCTTTTCCGCATCGTCCATCTTGAAGCCAGGGCCGTTGTCACGAACAAAGCAGGCGGGTTTTCCGCTGACGTCAGCAACACCGAATTCGATCCGTGCCTCCTGCCTTTTCATGGTGTATTTCCAGGCGTTGCCGAGGAGATTTTCCAGGACCACCCGCAGCAGCTTGGCGTCGCCGTTGACGGTGACTCCTCCCTCGATCACGAAGGCAACCCGGCGCTCCGGAGCAGTCAGGTTCAATTCTGCGGCCACTTCGCTGGCGATGGCGCTCAGATCGACCACATCCCGGGAGACCTCGTTGCGGGTGACAACAGAGAGCTTGAGGATGGCATCGATAAGCTCGTTCATCTGCAGGGTCTCGTCGAAAATCTCCCGGAGATAGCCTTGGCACACGTCGTTCAAACCGCTGCCGCACAACTCCCTGATGAGCTGGCTATAGCCGTTGATCACGGTCAGGGGCTTGCGCAGGTCATGGGAAACGCTGTAGCTGAATGACTCCAGTTCCCGGTTGGCATTCTCCAGCGCGAATGCCCGTGCAGCCAGATCGGTATGCAGCCGTTCTATCTCCTCCAGGTCATGCTTGCGCTCCGTTACGTCGATCACCACCGCCAACGAACGCACTACCTTCCCCTCCTCGTTCCGTTCAGCGATGGCAGACAGGAGCACATGGATGATCTCGCCGTTCTTCTTCACGAACTGGTACGGCACCTCCTTGCAGACACCGGTCCGCAGGAATTCGGGGATGACAATGTCTTCGGCATAGCGCCGGCACCCTTCTGTGAGAAAGTCGGTGGTCCTCCGGCCTAGCACTTCGTCCCTTTCGTACCCCATTGTGTCGAGCCAACAATTGCTGACGCTGACCAGCCGCCCCTCCTGGTCGATGGAGTGGAGCATTACCGGAGTCTCGTTGTAGAGGCGTCGATAGCGCTCTTCACTTCGGCGCAGTTTTTCCTCGGCCCTTTTCCTGGCGCCGATATCGGTGGTCAGGGACAGGAGGCACCGCTGGCCGCCGATGACGATGACCTCGGCAGAGAAGAGGCTGTAGATGATAGCCCCTGACTTCTGTCGGAAGCGCAACTCCAGGTTCCGTACCTTCTCGCCTCTGGTAAGCATCTGCAACACCCTGTCCCGCTCTTCCGGCTTCTCCCAGGTATCAAGTTCTGCGGCAGAGCGGCCGATGACCTCGCCCCGCCCGTAGCCCATGGCCTTTTCGAACGCCTCGTTGACCTCCAGGTACCGCCCCTCCTCAAGGGTTGAAATGGCAATAACGCTGGGCATAGCCTGAAAGGCCAGGGAGAATTTCTCCTTCTCCTCCTGCAGGGCCTCCTCGGCCCGTTTCTGCTGGGCCATGCTCGCCTGATTGGCCGTCTGCTGCTCCTCCAGGGACTTGACCATGCTGTTGTACGCCCGTGCCATAATGCCGATTTCATCCCCCGACTCGATGAAGAACGGCTTGAACCGACCCGAATCCTGTGGGAACGATTCCACATGGCGGGTAAACGCGACCAGCGGTGCCGTCAGCCATCGCATCAGCAGCCAGGTAATGGGCAGGATGGCAATACTCAGTCCCGCGACGACCAGCAGTAAATACCGCTTTGCGGCTTTCAGCGGGGCATAGGCTTCGGCGGCAGGGTAGCTTGCCACCAGAATCCAGCCGGTGGTCTGCAGGTGCCGAACCGACGAAATGACCCGTATTCCTTGGGAATTGACGGCCTCATCACTGCCGTCGAATCCGGTCAGCGCCTTCTCGTAGATGGAGTTTGCCCCCTGGGGAAGCTCCCTGGTCATGATTCTGCGCCGGTCGGAATGGACGATAACGGTCCGGTCACGGTCAGTCAGGTAGAAAGAACTGGCGTCGCCATACCGGGTATGGGCAATATCCTCCAGGAAGTTACTCCCCCAAAGATCGAAGCTGCCGCCGAGAATCGCCGTCAAGCGCCCCTGGCGGTCGAAGATGGGCGCGGAAAAGACGATGGCAGGATGTCCAGGGGTGTGGAGCGAAAGGTAGGGCCTGGAAATGAAGGGCTTACCCGTAGCCAGCGTCTGGCGGAAGAACTCGAAGGATGCCAGGTCCAGCCCCCGCCGACGTGGTAGAAAGGGGCTTTCGGCAATGAGTTTCCCCTCGCGGGAGAGGAGGAAGAGACCGTTGTCGAAGACGGAGAGGAGTGAAATGCGGGCATCGAGAAAATGCTGCGCCCGCTCGGCATCATTGAGGGCATCCGGCGGCATCTGTCGTGCCGAAGCAATCAAAGCGTTATGGGCCAGGCGAAGCTTGTCGTCGATGCTTGCCGCCAGCGAGGAAACCAGGAGGAACTGCTGGTTGCTGATGGCCTTCTTCAGCGACTGTTCCTGGTACGAGTTGGCCATCCAGCCCAGCAGAAAGATGACCGGCACGAACAGGAGCGAAACGGCCAACGCCATCTTGATTTTCATGCTGAGGTTTTTCATGGTGCATCGCCTCCCGGTGCGCGTGGATATTCGGCAGGAAGGAGTATAGCAGAAGTAGCTATTAAAACAATGTTCCATTGTACGAGCAGGACACTTGATGAGCTCGCCCTTTCTTTCCTCAAGTCTGGCCGATTTGCCTCCGATTATAGTAGAAGCCCCTCAATAACCCATACAGCGAATATTTTGCCGGAGCCTGTCAGATGAAATCGATCAAACTCCTCGTGGTCTCCAGTGAAGGAGAAGCAATGGACGCCTATCGGCAGGCGCTCGATCAAGCCGGCGTCAGCTACGATGCAGCCACCTCCTTTCATCTCCTGTCGGACATGGTCCGCGAAGAAGCGTATAACGGCATCATTATCGACATGCTGACTCTGGTGCGCGCTGGAAAAGACGAAAAAAAACTGGCCTACGAGCTGATGAATTTCTTCCCCACCACCCATATCAAATGGGACACGCGAACCAAGGTCATCAGCCTTTCCATGCTGGGGGAAATGTCGCCGCCGGAAGCGATCACCGCCCTGAACAGGTTCATCGATGAAAGATGCAGGCCCATCGGGGCGCGAAGGCTGCGGATGCATCCCCGGAGGGACGTCGCCCTGCAGATACAGCTGTCCACGGACCCGGGCTTCCCTGAAGCCGGCACCGACCGGACATTCACCGTCAATATTTCCAGGGAAGGCTGTTTTCTGCACACGACCCGTCCAGTGGAAACCGGTGACACAGTATGGCTGAAGATACAGGGAATGGCCGATCAGACCCCCATCAAGGGGACCGTCTGCTGGAAGGTGGAGTGGGGGGAAAAACTTGTCGTGCCGGGCATCGGCGTGCACTTCGATGAGATAGGCCCACTGCAGCTGGCGGCACTGGCAAAGCTCCTGCAGGAGATCCCGGCAAGAGACGTCGTCCCACCCCCCAGCCCGAAGTAGAGGGAAGTAAATAATTTCATAGCCGCTGCGACCGTCTCACCTCTTGCCCCACAAGGGATCGTCGGCAAACCGCACCATCATTCTTGCCTCAGGGTTTTGCTCGTAGAACTCCTCTTCGGCAAAGGAGAAACGGTACTCCACTACATACTCCTGCAAGACGCCGTAAGCGGCATTCACCTTGCGAATCATCTCCGGATCGCCGCCATTGCCGGTGTCAGGGTGGTGAAGTCTCACCAACTCCCGGTGCCGGGCCTTGATCTGCTTGAGGGTCGCTCGCCCACCCAGTCCCAGGATATCCAGCGCCGCTTGTAGATCTTGATAGGTCATGGGTTTGCAGTTCCGTGTTGATGAGTTTACTTCCAGATGGCACTCTAGCTGACGAAAGAGTTGTTGAGGGGGAATTACCTGAAAAGAAGAAGCTGTGCTGATTGCGGAGGCAGTTACTGATGATTGACCGTATCGCCCTCCGTCAGGCCTGGTTTGTAGGTCCAGCTGTCCGTGTTGTTGACCGAACGGACCGCCACAACACCAAAGCCGTCTGTATCCGTATGGATATCAAGTTTGACTTTCATATCCGGATCTATCCAGTCGTCGAAGATAAGATCCCTGATGGCACAGCGTGGCTCATCCAGGAGGGCAAGGGCGGCAGCGCAGGTCATGCCTGTTTCCCCACGGGATCGCCTCATGTACCGGTTCCGATTGCCTTCGCACAATGGCGCCACTTTTTTTGCAATACGGCAATCTTCCGGCACACCATACCGGCCTTTCACGTCCCGAACCTGCACATGGTTAGGAAAGGAACCGGTATTGGTCACATAGATGCTTATGGTGCGGCGATATCCTTCCTGGGCAAAGACAGGCATAACCAGAAGGAGAAGAACCGGCAAAAATATAAATCTCATCATCTCTCCGGTTGCGCTGCAGATCGTTCAGCACCTTTCCATTGTACCATGAATGGCGACATTGATCAGGGTGCTCGATCAGGAGTACGCCAGCTCCAACAATGAGTGGCAATGAGTGGGGTGGATTCAAATTGCAAGTGCACCACGTGAATTTTGAATCCACCCCTTGAATGAGCCGACCTCATTTTTTCGACCAAGGATGCGGCCAGAAAACCCAGCTTGATGAGCTTCTTAGTTTCCTATCTTCGTCGGTTTGAAAAGCGTGCCTGATCTGCTCGGGATCGAAGGGCAGGACTGACTCGCCCTTCATAGCAATAATGTAGTTAGGATAAATAACAAGCAAGTGTTCGAACCGTTTGCCGTCATTAAGCTCAACGCTTACGAACGCAGCATCTTGTTTGAATTCTTCGAAAGGCCCATCTCGTTGTATAACCTCTGTCGGAATTTCTAGGTATCTCTGCTCTTGCATCATCTAACATTTCCTCAAACGCTCAACGGCTCGGGCGGTGACCGGCGCAGGTTTATCGCGACCGGTCCACTGTCCATGTTGGTGATCAGTTTGTCCTTGCATGATGCGGGAAAGGGGTACGTCTCCCACTTGCAGGGCGAGATGGATATGGTTCGTCATCAGGCAAAACGCATGAACACGAAACTGGTAGCGCTCAACTCCTTCCTGGAGAATGAGATAAAAGCAACTCCTGTCTTCATTGGCAAAAAATACCTTCTAACGTGCGTTGCCTCTAAGTATCACGTGATAGAGCGCGCCAGGGTAATGTAGTCGTGGTTTACGTCCCATAACTTAAAAATTACCAGCTACATAATTGCAGACACTAATTACTTCAAGGAGCTTTTGAAAGAACTACTCTATCCTCGAAAGTCTTTTCTTTGCTTGCCTTCGTAACAACACTGAATGTTCCTGACAAGGTATTACTTTGTAATATTCCTTTAAAAATCCACAGAGATTCATTGGTATAGTATGCCGTTTTAAAGGATAACATCCCTGTCTTTGAATTGTATTTAACATCTCCTATTTTCTTTTTCTCAGCTGTGCAGTTGCCTTCGTATACTGCAAGCTGACCGTACAAAGAGTCATCTTTTTTGAAAAGCCACAGTTCGTACCCACCACAATCACCTGTTTCTCCATTGACAGTAAAATTTGAGAACAGGCCAATATTTTGATTTTTTGAGGCATCGGAGGAATGTGATCCAGCTATTAGTGGCTTTGCTGAGAAAAAAGGCAAAACGAAGAGCGTAAATATATAAATCACTTTTCTCAAAAGTCATCCCTTCTGCTGCGCAACGAGCCTGGCGCCTATGCCGCTAGACCGCACCAGTACCTTGTTGTACTGTGAAACTATTACGGCTGCCAAAATACGGATTTGATAATCCAATGATTTAATATTCTAGGTGGTGGCATTTCTCCATCAAAGCTGTTACCTTTCTTTGAAACAAACTGGTACCCAACATGCTGTGAGCCTGGAGCAAGGCAAAATACCGTACCTGAGAGTTCCTCTTCGCCGGCAACACATTCAGCACGGCGACCTCTGTAGACTTCCTTATAAGTCTGACCTGTTCTATGCCCTAGACTATTTATCACCCGATCTTTTTCAACTACAATGCTATAAATCCGTTTGCGCTCACTGTCAGGGTTGATCGTGAAAAGCAGTCCTTTTTTGTCTGAAACTTCAAGAATGGGAAATTCCTCCCCTTCAGTCGTTGACGTGGCTTTAGCTACGTAGAGGCATAGTTGGTGTCAGGCTTGGAGGCATAGTTGGTGTCAGAGGCATAGTTGGCATAGTTGGGGCATAGTTGGGGGGCATAGTTGGTGTCAGGCTTGCAATTGTGCAAGTTGCTGCGATAATTCCCGAACTTGTTCCGCTATCTGCGGGTCTCGCTTCTCCCGGGCTCGTATTCTCTCTGCCGCAGAACTCAGCGTCGAGACATCCCGTTTCACCTTCCCCGCTAATTCTGTCAACGTGCAAATTCCCCTGTCTGTTGCCAGTTTCGCTGCTACTCCCCTTGCCGTCGAAGCTATTCGGCTTCCCCCTGCCAAATCCTGCAGTGATGCTAAGTTGTAGCGCAAGCAGATCATTTCCAGGAATTTATCCACCGGTACCACCCGTCCCGACCGTCGCTCGGCTTCATCAAGCACCTTGTCTGCAAAGGTGTCATCTCCCAAAAGCCTGCTGTCTGCCTCCATGCCGCTATGGAATTCAGCCCGATGCCCATCTGCAATACCGTCAGCGACAAATTGGCAAAACTTCTCACAAGCATCTGATGCGGTTTGGCATAAGCAGCCCAATGCAAACTCAGTGGTAAGCCAGCCAATGGATTCTTTTCCGCAATAAGCCCTATGACTGCTCCAAGGATATTCGCAAGGATCGTCCACCATATCCGCCCGTAAAGGATTAAGATGGATATATCGGACAAGTTCGGCTAGGTAGGCATCTGCATCGACCATCACGGCCTTATAACGGCCCTGGAAGAGATGGCCGACACGATTTTTCCGCCAGTTCACCCAGCGTGTGTACCGACCAACCAAGCCTTGCATGATGCGGGAAAGAGATACGTCTCCCACTTGCAGGGCGAGATGGATATGGTTCGTCATCAGGCAAAACGCATGAACACGAAACCGGTAGCGCTCCACTCCTTCTTGAAGAAAGAGGTAAAAGCGATTCCTGTCTACATTGGCAAAAAATACCTTCTCACGTGCGTTGCCTCTAAGTATCACGTGATAGAGCGCGCCAGGATAATGTAGCCGTGGTTTACGTCCCATAACTCAAAAATTACCAGCTATTTACATAATTGCAAGCCTGACACCAATTATTCCCTGACACCAATTATTCCCAAGCCTGACACCAATTATTCCCCACAAGCGACGCCGCCGCAAGTTCTCAGTCCAAACTCCTCATTTAAAAAATGATATACACGCATGTATGTGTCCAACGGGGCTGCCGCTGAGCCGCGAGCGTCAGCGAGACGGGCTCGTGCGGCGTGTTATACGTTCCCCTTCATTTTTTCAAGCTGTTGAATCACTTCTGGCACCTTCCCTTGCCCCTCGTGCCCG
>NZ_JAKZFT010000016.1 GCF_022808985.1 Geotalea sp. SG265
GCTATAACCTCTGGTGGCCAGTCCATTCTCAGTCTATCCTCTACATACTCGACGAGGGGCTGGTAATTCTGGCGACGATGACTCCGGGCCTTATGCCGGCGCTTCTCTACAACTGGCTGAATCCCGTAGTACCAGTAAACAGCATCAGGCGCATATTTAGGGCCGTTACGCTTAATTTCACGGCTAATGCTCGTGTGATGCCGCCCTATTCGGCGGGCTATCTCCCGTAGGCTGAATTTCGCCAACCGCAAATGGCTGATGACATATCGTTCTTTTTCAGTAAAATGGCTGTAGGACATGGTGGGTTCCTTTCTGGAGTGAGTGTTGGTCGCGCTTCACACACTACCAGAAAACCATCATGTCCTGCTTTTTTATCACGTGGTGCACTTACGAATAGAATCTACCCCTTTTCACCGGAATATACCTCCTGCTCCTTTGTTGTGGCTTTAGCTCTTGAAATTAATCTGCGTCAGGTATAGAAAAGCAGGACAGAACGCCCACCCCTGCTGGCGGCATCATTCCGCTGGAGAGACATAGTGAAAAAACGTTCCGCTACCACGAAAAAGAAAATGCCTGTTGCAAAGGAAGGCATTTCATTGCCGGTCGATTCGGACCAGATCTGCCTCTGGCATGAACCCTTCGTCCATGTCTTTCTTATCATCATCGTCGCCTTCACCGTCTATTTCAATACCATCGCCACCCCCTTTCTCTTTGATGACATAACCTACCTGGTCAGTAACCCGGCCGTTAAGGATTTCAGCTTTTTCACCGACAGTGACCGGATCTTTAAACTGGGCATTCTTCCCGATGTAAAAAACAATTTTGTCCTCAGGCCTGTTTCTTATTTCACCTATGCCGTGAACTATGCTATCCATGGCCTTGACGTCAGGGGCTACCACCTCACCAATCTCATTATTCATATCGGCAATGGTCTACTTGTTTATCTCCTGGTAGGGTTGCTGCTGCAGGCAGCGACGATGACCGCTGAGAGCAGGAATGAGATCCTTACTGAAACCTACTTCAAAGCCCTGTTTCCCTTGGCCTGCGCCTTGCTCTTTGTCTGCCACCCCTTGCAGACCCAGGCGGTAACCTACATCATTCAGCGTTTTACCTCCCTCGTCGCCCTTTTCTACCTGACCGCAGTGGTGATGTACGCGAAGAGCAGGTTGTCTCCGTCCAGATCCGGCCAGGCATGGTGGTATTTTCTTGCCCTTGTCGCCGCGGTTTTTGCCATGGGGACCAAGGAAAACGCCTTCACTCTACCCCTGGCGCTCGTTCTTCTGGAATTTATGTTCTTTTCCGGTGCAGTGGGAAAAAGGCTGCTGGGCTTGATTCCTTTCCTGTCGACACTGGTGATTATCCCCATCCGGCTTTCCCAACTACCTGCCGTGACAAAACCGGTGGAAGCGGGCGTCATTCGAGACTCCATAAACATGGTCAACTTCAGCGGCGTCTCTTCATGGCATTATCTCATGACCCAGTTCGGCGTCATTGTCACCTATCTGCGCCTGCTTGTCCTGCCCATCAGGCAGAATTTCGATTACGACTACCGTCTGCAGACGGACTTCTTCAGCCCCGCCGTGTTGCTTCCCCTTATCCTTCTTCTTTTCATCATCGGGGCAGGCATCTACCTCTGCTTCCGCTCAAGGAGGCCAGAGCAACCCCAAGCCCCCCTGTACCGGCTGGCCGCATTCGGCATTTTCTGGTTCTTTCTCGCCCTCGCCATGGAATCGAGCATCATCCCCATCGACGACCTGATCTTCGAACACCGGGCCTATCTTCCTTCCATCGGCTTTTTTCTCTCTTTCCTGGCACTGGCCGTCGCTCTCTACAGCCGCCGGTACAAGCGATCCATCTTTGCCAGCAAGGGGACCAACCTGGTGCTGGCGCTCATTATCGTCACTCTGTCCATAGGTGGAATCGTCCGCAACATGGTCTGGAAGGATAAGGTAAGCTTCTGGAAGGACATTGCCGCCAAGAGTCCAAACAAGGCCAGGGTGCACTACGGATTGGGAAGTGCGTTGCTGGAACAGAGATCGTCTCAGGGCGGCACCCTTGCGTCCCGCAAAGGCATTGAAGCGGCAATCGATGAACTGCGCACAGCCATACGGCTGCGGCCCGATTATCTGCTGGCCCATGTTCAACTGGGGAAATCATTGACCGACCTGGGGCAGTATGATGAGGCGAGCACAGAACTCTTGACGGCGGTACAGTTGAACCCGGAAAGCTCCATACCCCATATCTTCATGGGCGAGCTGCACGAAAAAAAGGGGGAGCTGGATCTGGCGAGGGAAGCTTATGCTGCAGCCATAGCAGCTGATCCGCTGCATCCTGAGGGTCATGTGCGACTTGGAAAGCTCCACGCCAAAGAGGGTGATACTGCCGCAGCCATTGCTGAATTGGAAAAGGCCTACCAAAGGTATCCGGACGAGGGATTACTGAAGCAGATCCGCCAACTGAAGGAGAAACGCTAGGCATGCCGACAATTGGTTCCAATCTGGCAACTTAGCCATTGCTGCACCCGTCATAAGATGCTATCTTAATGGCGTTTCTGCACCACAGGGACCACCTGTGGTTTTTTTTTGCCGGCAGGCCGCTTTACGGAAAAGGAAGGAGTTGTAGATATGATAACGACAACAAATATTACACTGGGTTACGGCAAGCGGGTCCTTTTCAAGGACGTCAACATAAAATTCACCCCGGGCAACTGTTACGGCCTGATTGGTGCCAACGGCGCGGGCAAGTCCACCTTTCTCAAGATTCTCTCCGGCGAGATTTCGCCTGACAAGGGAGAAGTCAACATCGGCCCCCGGGAGCGGGTTGCGGTCTTGCGCCAGGACCACTTCGTCTTTGATGAGGAGACGGTTTTCAATACGGTCATCATGGGACATGAGCACCTCTACAAAGTGATGATGGAGCGGGAGGCGATCTATTCCAAGGCCGATTTCACCGAGGCGGATGGGGTTCGCTCGGCGGAACTTGAGGCGGAATTTGCCGAGATGAACGGCTACGAGGCGGAGTCGGAGGCGGCGGTGCTCCTGAACGGCCTCGGTATTCCCGAGGAATTGCGCCAGAAGAAGATGAAGGAGCTGGAAGGGGGGGATAAGGTGCGGGTGCTCCTGGCCCAGGCCCTCTTCGGCAACCCGGACGTGCTCCTCCTGGACGAGCCCACCAACAACCTGGATCTCAAATCCATTACCTGGCTGGAGGATTTCCTCTCCCGCTTTGCCAATACGGTCATCGTCGTTTCCCACGACCGCCACTTCCTGAACCAAGTCTGCACCCATACTGCCGACATCGACTTCGGTCGCATCCAGGTCTACGTGGGCAACTATGACTTCTGGTACCACGCCAGCCAGCTGACGCTCAAGCAGAAACAGAACGAGAACCGCAAGGTGGCGGAAAAGGCGGCCGAACTGAAGGAATTTATCCAGCGCTTTTCCTCCAATGCTTCCAAGGCAAAGCAGGCCACGTCACGGAAGAAACTCCTTGAGAAGCTGACCCTAGAGGACATGCCGGTCTCCAACCGCAAGTATCCCCACATCATGTTCAAGCCCGATCGACCCTGCGGCGATATCATCCTGGAGGTCAAGGGGCTGTCCAAGACCATTGATGGTGTGCAGGTGCTGGACAATCTGGATTTGCAGGTGCGGAACGGAGACAAGGTTGCCTTCGTCGGCGGCAACAGTTTGGCGCGGACGACGCTCTTCCAGATTTTGGCCGGTGAACTGGAAGCAGAGGGCGGCTCGTACCGCTGGGGGGTGACCATCAGCCACAGCTATTTTCCCAAGGAGCACAGTGCCTACTTCGATAACGATCTCAACCTTATCCAATGGCTTGGCCAGTACGGCCCCCCCAACGAGGGGGAGACCTTCGCCCGGGGCTATCTGGGGAGGATGCTCTTCTCCGGCGACGAGGCGACTAAGAAGACCGGCGTTCTCTCCGGTGGCGAGAAGGTGCGCTGCATGCTGGCCCGCATGATGCTTTCCGGGGCGAACGCGCTCATCCTCGACGAGCCGACCAACCACTTGGACTTGGAGTCGATCACAGCACTCAACGACGGGCTCATAGCCTTCAGCGAGGTGGTGCTCTTCGCCTCCCACGACCACGAATTCGTTTCCACCATCGCCAATCGAATCATCGAGATCACCCCCGGCGGCATCATTGACCGGGTCATGAACTTCGACGATTACCTGGAGAGCGCCGATGTGGCGGCGGAGCGGGACCAGCTCTACCATGGCCATGCCGATCTCACCCTCTGATGGTGAACAATAAAAGGAGAAAGAAATGACCGATCTGGATCAAGCGCTGGAAACCCTGCGGCAAAATATGAATGACCCGAAAAACCAGTCCAGGTTTTACGATCTATTCCTAAATGCCTCCTTCCATGTACCGACGTTTCGGGAGGAGGGGGAAGACGATGGGGAAGAACAGGGACAGGCGCTACCGCTGGTGATGGAATCCGAAGGCAACGACTACTTGATGCTCTTCGACAGCAGGGAACGGCTTCTTGCCTGGACAGGCAAGGAGATTCCCAGCGTGGAGGTCCCCGGTCATGTGCTGGCCGCCATGTCACAACCCCCTTTGCATTGGGCACTGAATGTGGGAACGGAGTTCTCCAAGCAGTTTCTTCCCGATGAAATCGCCTGGTTGCGGGAGGTGGTAGAGCACTGCAATGCTGAAGCGGCAAAGGAAGAGAAAACTCAGGGGGATTGAGATTACTCGTTTCGCTGAGGAGTAGAGAAAAAGCCCTGGGTTATCCGGGGCTTTTTTCAGTTGTACGGGAATTTGCTGGGGAAGGCAGTCGGGGCGTCGGGAGTGAGCGACGAGCCGCAGCGGCGAGCGGACACCCGCCGTATGTGGATCGAAGAGGGTGCAGCCATTCAAGCATCATGCGGTATTATGTGGGCGGCACCGCAAGGTCCGCAGCTGTGGCGACAGAGCGAAAGGACGACGTCGCGACTGCCTTGCTTTACCTGAAACGCCGGAAGCGCTACGCTACTGTTGCGGCTTTTCCGGCAGGTACTGCTCGAACTGTTTCTTATCGGCGGCGCAGCGGTAGGCCTCCTCCGGGGAGACCTTCTTCGTCTTCAGCAGGTCGAGGATATGCTGGTCCATGAGCTGCATGCCGTCCTTCTTCGCCGTCTGCATGATGGAGGGGATTTGAAAGGTCTTCCCTTCGCGGATCAGGTTGCCGATGGCTGGGGTGCCCATCATGATCTCCAGGGCCGCCGACCTTCCCTTGCCGTCGGCGTTGCGCAGGAGTTGCTGGCTGATGACCCCCTTCAGGGATTCGGAGAGCATGGCCCGCACCTGTTCCTGGGCGTCCTTGGGGAAGACGTCGATGATCCGATCGACGGTCTTGGCGGCGGAGCTGGTATGGAGGGTGCCGAAGACCAGGTGGCCGGTCTCGGCCGCGCTCATGGCCAGGCTGATTGTTTCCAGGTCGCGCATCTCGCCGACGAGGATTACATCCGGGTCCTCGCGCAGGGCAGCGCGCAGGGCGGCGGCAAAACTCTCGGAATGTTCGCCGATCTGCCGCTGGTTGAAGAGCGACATCTTGTTTTCGTGGATGAATTCCAGAGGATCTTCCAGGGTCAGGATGTGCTCACGGCGGGTGGAGTTGATCAGGTCGATCATGGCCGCCAGGGTAGTGGATTTTCCCGAGCCGGTAGGGCCCGTCACCAGCACCAGCCCTTTTTTCAGGGCGGTCAGCTTGCGCACCCCTTCCGGCAGGTTCAGCTGGTCTGCGGTGAGGATCTTGCTGGGGATGATACGGAAAACGGCGGCAATGCCCCGGTGCTGCATGAGCATGTTTCCCCGGAATCTGGCAATGCCGGGAACCGAGTAGGCGAAATCCAGATCCTTGCGCTTTTCGAAGTCGGCTATTTGGGTCTCGGTCAATATCTCGTAGAGGATCGATTTCAGGTCCTCGTGCCCGAGGCTCTTGAAGTTGAGACGCTCCATTTCGCCATTGAGGCGGAAAATGGGGGGGGAGCCGGTTGAGAGGTGAAGGTCGGAAGCTCCCTGCTCGTTCATCATCTTGAAGAGTGCGTCAATTCGTGCCATAGGTCATGCTCCCTGCAAATTAATATATGATCGAGACTGCATATTCCTCCGGAGAGATATCTCCGGCAATGAGCAATTCGAGAGCTTCTTCGCCGATGCCCCGATAGCCTCTGCCCCCCAGGTATTTCACAATCTCTGCACTGTCACGGGCTTTCTCGAAGGCTTCCAGCATTGGGCTGTCGAAGGGAATCAGCCCCATCAGGTATTTTCGACCTGCATAGCCTGTGTGATCGCAGACCGGGCAGCCTTTGGGGCGATAACAATCGGCAATGGGCATTTCGATGCGCAGCGCGGCAGTCTCCTCCCGGGAGGGGGTGTAACGTTCCTTGCAGTTGGGGCAGAGGGTAAGGAGCCCCTTGAGGGAAATAACCCCCTTGAGGAAGGTGGGGATGAAATAGTTCTTCTGCCAGTAATGGATAAGGTTTTTGAAGGTGGCCGGGACATCGCCGAAGGAGACTCCCGCCATGACCAGTTTGCCGTGCATGGCCGCCTTGCCGGAGGCGATGAAGGCATAGGCGTCGGTGGCGTCCTCAATGACGATGATGTCGGGGTCGTGATCAAATGTGGCCATGATGACGGCGCTCAGTTCGTTAATATTGCGTGATACGGGGATGCGGGGAAATTTCTTCCTTCCTCGCCCCACGTTGTCCCCGAGTATGAGCACCGTTTTTCCCTCCGTCTCCCGTTCATCAAGGTAGAGGTCCATGAGCCGGCAACGTTCGTCTGCATCCCGCATGGAAAAGAGGACCAGCCCTTTGTCGAGGGTGGCCATTGCACGGTATGCCGCTTCCTTTTCGCTGCCGAGACCGATTTCTCCTATGGTGCCGGGGAAAGCGGAGGAAAGATGGAGCTTGATGGTGACGTAGTCCCCTCCCTCTCCCCTGAGCATGCATACCTGGTAATGGAGGGTCCTGCCCTTCAGGCGGAAAGCCAGCACGCCCCTGGCGGAGGTATCATTGGAACCGTTGATCCTGGCCAGCCGGCGCAGATGAAGCAGCAGTTCGGGGTAATGGCCGGGCTCGATTCTTCCCAATTCCTTTGTTGCCCTTGCTGAGCGTCCCACGACGAGAATGGTATCCCCGAGGGGCTGGAGCGACACGGACGAAAGCCGGTTTTTGACGATGGAGAGTAGCAGGTAATCCAGGAGTTTGGCACCGCTCAGATCGGCATTGATACTGTCGATGATCCGGGGTGGGAAGATGATCGAGCTGAAACCGAAGGAGACAGGCACCATTTCGGCACCGTAGAAGAGCTCCTGCATCTCCCTGATCTCGCGGATCAGACCGACAGAGACGGTGACCATGCAGCCGGTGGTACTCTCCAGTTCCCTGATGGCCTCCTTGTTGAGGGGATCGGCCATGGCAATGCTCAGGTCGTTGCCGCTCAGGAAGATCGGCATCAGGTTGTAGCGGCGAGCAAGCTCTCCTGGTACGCACTCCACTGCCTCACTGCCGATGTTATCTTTCTTCAGGCGCACGTAGGGGATGTTCAGCTGGTTGGACAGAGCCCAGTCGATGTCCTCCTGGGTGACGATGCCGAGTTTTATCAAGGCCTCGCCGATGCGGACGCCGGACGCCTTCTGTTCTTCAAGTGCCGACAGCAGCTCCTGTTCCGTGATGATCTGCGAACGGAGCAGGATCGATCCCAGCGACCCCTCTTTTACTAGTATATCCATGAGCTACCTCCCTGGTCACAATGCTTATCGACATCGGCAGCAGATTAATTAGAAATCAAATGGTGATGCTTTACTTTTTTCGCTCCTCTGTGGTAGCCTTGCCAGTCTGCCATGAGCAGTCAGAAAAAAACGGCTCCGTGATGCGGCGAAGCGGTCGCATCCATGGGACCACAGGAGACACCATGCAAAGAAAAGCACTTGCCCTTCTTTCCGGAGGACTCGACTCTACCCTGGCAGTCAAGGTCATGCTCGAGCAAGGTATTGCCATCGAGGCACTCAACTTTACCTCCCCCTTCTGCACCTGCACGAGCAAAAATGCCGGTTGCAAATCCGAGGCCATCCGGGTCGCCGAGGAATTCGGCATCCCCATCAAGGTCATGCACAAGGGGCCCGATTACCTGGAGATTGTCCGCAAGCCCCGGCACGGTTACGGCAAGGGAATGAACCCCTGTATCGATTGTCGCATCTTCCTCCTCACCAAGGCTCGGGAATACATGAAGGAAAGCGGCGCCGATTTCATCATTACCGGCGAGGTCCTGGGCCAGCGCCCCATGAGCCAGCGCCGCGACACCCTGCGGGTGATCGAGCGGGAGAGCGGCCTGGAAGGGCTGCTGCTGCGGCCCCTGTCGGCAAAACATTTCGATCCTACCATCCCCGAAAAAGAAGGGTGGGTTGATCGAGAACGGCTTCTGGCCATTCAGGGGCGCTCGCGAAAGGAGCAGATGCACCTGGCCGAGGAACTGGATGTGAAGAACTACCCCTGCCCGGCGGGGGGGTGTCTACTGACGGAGACCTCCTTCGTGCCCAAGGTCAGGGACGTTTTCGAGCATTCCGACTCCTTAAATTTGCGGGATTTCCGGCTGATCAAGCTGGGGCGTCACTTCCGCATCGGCGACAGGACCAAGGTTATCGTCGGGCGCAACGAGGCGGAAAACAACCTGCTCGAATCGGCCGCACAGGCAGGGGAAGCAACACTGCGCTGGGAGGAGGGGGGGAGCCCCCTGACCGTTGTCACGGGCAGGCAGGATGAAGCTCTGCTGGAAAAGGCGGCGAAGATTCTGTTGCGTTACACCAAGGCGGAACCGGGGTTGGAATGTACCATAAAAGCGATCGTAGACGGAAGTGAAAAGCAGCTGAAGGTGCTGAACGAATACAGCGAATCCACCGTCGAAAGCCTGCGCATCGGCTGATCCAGTCATCGACCCGGGGCCTGCTGCTCAGCCGGGGCCCCGCCGTCGGCTTGGCTTTGTCCCTCTGCAGCCGGCAGGTTTTCCTGCCGGCTCTTTTCGTTCGTTTCCGGCTGCGGAGCCACGTTCGCACCATCCTCAGGAAGTGCCGGTGCCACGGTGCCATCCTCCGGCTGCCTTGCGCTGCTCAAGTTGGGCAGCACCAGTTCTTCCTTCTTGATGCTCTCATCGACCTTCTTCTGCAGGCGGCCGATATTGGGGGCCTCAGCTATTGCCTGCCGGTACTCGGCCTGGGACAGCACTCCCTTGTTCCGTAGCAGGCGCAGGATCATATTGGAACGCTTCAGGACCTTGTCCATATTCCGGTACGGATTATACGCCACCCGCGGACCCGGGAGCATGGCTGCAAAGATGGCGCATTCACGCGGAGTCAGAGCTGAGGCCGGTTTGCCGAAATAGTAATGGGCGGCATGGCCAATGCCGTAGACCATCGGCCCCAGTTCCACCACATTCAGATAGAGCTCGATGATTCTCCCCTTGGTCAGTTCCTGCTCCATGCGCCTGGCCAGGACCACCTCCTTTATTTTTCTGGTGATGGTCTTTTCCCGTGATAGGAACAGGTTCTTTGCCACCTGCTGGGTAATTGTCGAAGCCCCACGGGCAAAACTCTTCTTTTCCAGGTCATAGATGATAGCGTTCTTGATCGCCTTGATGTCGATCCCTTCATGGGTGTAAAAGTTATCGTCCTCAGCCAGGATTACCGCCCACTTCATTTCCGGCGGAATGCTGCCGCCAGGGGTCCAGTAACGGTTCCTGGGCCCTACGACAAGGGGATGATAGGTACCGTGCCAGTCCCTGACCTGGATGGTCATGTTGGCCTTGCGCTTCTGCAAATCTGCTACGGAGGGGAGCGACATCAGGGAAACGGCGATATATAAAGCGTAGAGGACGGCCAGTCCCAGTAGAATCAGGAGGATCTTCTTCATGCTTTTCCTGCCCGTCTGACTACCGCCATTCCGGCAGCCATGGTGATTGCGGCAACCATGCTGTCTGCCGAGGCGACCCCTTTGCCGGCAAGGTTGTAGGCCGTGCCGTGATCAACCGAGGTGCGGATGATGGGGAGCCCCAGAGTGACGTTGACGCCGTCGTCGAAATGGAGGAGTTTTAGGGGGATCAGCCCCTGATCGTGGTACATGCAGACCACGGCATCGTAATCCCCCTTGATGGCCAGGTGAAATAGGGTATCTGCCGAGAGGGGACCTATTGCGTCTATGCCCTCCTCCCGGGCTGCCTCCACAGCCGGACGGATGATCTGCTCGTCTTCCTTGCCGAACATGCCCCCTTCGCCGCAATGTGGATTGAGGGCGAGCACGGCAAGGCGGGGGCGGGGCATAAAGTAGCGGACCATGTCCCTGTGGGTGGTGCGGATGGTAGCCAGCACCTTGTCGAAGGTCACCAGGCGCGGCACTTCAGCCAGGGCTTCATGGATGGTGACGAGGCTCACCCGTAGCTTGCTCCCCGCCAGCATCATGACGAAGTCTTTGGTCCCTGTCAATTCTGCCAATAACTCCGTATGCCCGGGATAGTGATGGCCAGCGGCATTCATGGCTTCCTTGTTGATGGGGGCCGTTGCCATGGCATCAACATGGCCGCTCAGGCAGAGGCGGGCGGCCTCGGTGATATAGCGGAAGACCGCATCTCCTCCGGCGGCTGTCGGTTTGCCGTATTCCATGTCGCACAAGGCCAGATCAGTCAGGGGCTTCAGACAGATGCCCTCTGTTGCAGGGGTGCAGGTCGATGGGGTGTCAATCACTTCGATGCGGAAATCGGCTCCCACAAGCTGGACTGCACGCTCCATGGCGGAGCGATCACCCAGCACCACGGGACGGCAAACGGCGGAAATCTCCGGCCGGACAAGAGCTTTGACGATTATTTCAGGGCCGATACCGGCCGGATCTCCCATGGTGACGGCAATAACAGGTTTAGTGTTACTTTCCATACGAAGTCCTTTGCTTTGGCAGGGAAGGGGACTGAACGGTCTCAATGGGTGAACCGGGACTTGTCGGAAATGGCGGCGCTGTCCATCGCACTTTTTGCTTTTTCGATGGCCTCCATCTCCTTCAATTTCTCTCCCAGCCAGAAATGGATCTCTTCTGCCGTCTGATGGCTCAGTACGACGCCCGACGATATGTATCTGACAAAGCTATGGTGCAGATCAGCTGGCTCCACGGCAGATTCCCTGCCGATGCTGCCGTTGGGGGCAATCTCGTGGCTGATGGAATTGGGCAGCGGCTGCCGCTCAAGGTAAAAATTGACGACCAGCTCCCCCCTGGGAGTAACTCCGCCGTGGGCGCCGTTGACATAGACGGGGTTATACGCGTTATCGAAGACATATTTGAATTTCAGTTCATTCTTTTTGTCGGACATGTTCGTGCTCCCTCCGGGTTCATGGTAGCTAGGTTTTTTAGCAGAATATGCAGCCCCTTGGCAATAAAAACAGTGCGGCTCGGCACTTGACCAGCCATTGCTGATGGCGGTATGCTTGCAGCCGGAAAGGACGGTTAAGGTATGGAAGGATTAAACAATTATCGCACCCTGCTGGCCAAAATAGATGAAATGACCACAGGGATAAGCGCTGCACATGCGGCTGACATTGCCTGTCGCAAGGGTTGTGACCGGTGTTGCCGTCATCTGTCCCTTTTTCCAGTGGAGGGTGTGGCCCTGGCAGTGGCTTTCCGGTCTCTTTCCGCCGACCGCGCCCTCTTCATACGTGCCAAAGCACGATCGGCGACTGCTGATGGGCCTTGTCCGCTTCTGGAGAATGGCGAATGTGCCCTTTATGCCCATCGCCCCATCATCTGCCGGACGCACGGGCTGCCGGTCCTGGTAACCGAGGAGGGGGGGCAGCGCCTGGATTTCTGCCCACTTAATTTCACCAATGCTGAATCCCTTTCCGGCGATGCGGTGGTCGATCTGGAGAAGCTGAATACCCTGCTCGCTGCGGTGAACAAGCTCTTCGTCACCGAATGCTGGGAGAGGAAAATTGTCGGAAAGGAGCGCCTCTCCCTGGCCGAGGCATTGCTTCTCTAAATATGATCGGGAATTAGTTGGTAGCAATGGAAAAGAGGCATGTGATTCACATGCCTCTTTCGTCAAAAGCCATAAAAAAGAGCGGCTGGGCCGCTCTTTTTGTTTTTACTTACCTTCTGCCGCTTTTACCGGCAACTTGTACCCTGATCAGTGCCCGCTCCAGTGCTGACTCGTAAACCCTGAAGTTTTTGTCTTCAGGAGTCAGCTTTTTCAGGGCTTCCTCGGCTCTGCCCAGAGCAGCTTTGGCGCGTTCCAGATCGATTTCGTCTGCCCTTTCGGCGGTCTCCACCAGTACGGTCACCTTGTCACTCTCCACCTCGAAGTAACCCCAGTTGAGGGCCAGATGGGAGACTACACCCTCCTTTTTGTAGGAGAGCTCGCCGATTTTAAGGGAAGTGAGGAAAGGTGCGTGGCCGGGCAGAATGCCGAATTCTCCCAGTGCGCCGGTGGCCGTGATTTCATCAACCTCTTCGGTGAGGACCTTCTTGTAGGGAGTTACCAGTTCTACTTTAAGTTTTTCAGCCATCTATCGTTATCCTTTTTTCAGGAGTCGTTACGGCACTACATTACACTGCCAGTTTCTTGGCCTTTTCAAGGGCTTCTTCAATGGTACCAACCATGTAGAATGCCTGCTCGGGGATATCATCATGCTTGCCTTCAACGATTTCCTTGAAGCCTTTGATGGTGTCTTTGAGCTCTACGTATTTGCCTGGGGAACCGGTGAAGGCCTCGGCGACATGGAATGGCTGGGAGAGGAAACGCTGGATCTTTCTCGCGCGGGCAACAACCAATTTGTCTTCCTCGGAGAGTTCGTCCATACCGAGAATGGCGATGATATCCTGCAGATCCTTGTATTTCTGGAGAACATACTGGACCTGACGGGCAATGGCATAATGCTCTTCGCCGATTACCTGCGGATCAAGAATCCTGGAGGTGGAGTCGAGCGGGTCAACGGCAGGGTAGATACCGAGCTCGGCGATCTGACGGGAAAGAACGGTCGTTGCATCCAGATGGGCGAAGGCGGTGGCCGGCGCAGGGTCGGTCAAGTCGTCAGCCGGAACGTAGATCGCCTGAACCGACGTGATGGAACCCTTGTTGGTGGAGGTAATACGCTCCTGCAGCTCGCCCATTTCGGTGGCCAGGGTCGGCTGGTAACCAACGGCGGAAGGGATACGGCCGAGAAGGGCGGAAACCTCGGAACCCGCCTGGGTGAAGCGGAAGATGTTGTCGATGAAGAGAAGCACGTCCTGGCCTTCTTCGTCACGGAAGTATTCAGCGATGGAAAGGGCGGAAAGGGCAACACGAGCACGGGCTCCTGGAGGCTCATTCATCTGGCCGTATACCAGAGCAGCCTTATCAAGAACGCCGGACTCCTTCATTTCCATCCAGAGGTCGTTTCCTTCACGGGTACGCTCGCCAACACCGGCGAAAACGGAGAAACCGCCGTGCTGTTTGGCGATGTTGTTGATCAATTCCATGATGAGAACGGTTTTGCCGACGCCGGCGCCGCCGAAGAGGCCGATTTTACCACCCCTTGCATAGGGAGCGAGGAGGTCGACAACCTTGATGCCGGTGGTAAAGGCTTCAACCTTGGTCGACTGGTTGACGAATTCAGGTGCCTCACGATGAATACCATATTCTTTGTCATTACCCACCGGGCCCATTTCATCAACCGGCTCACCGATAACGTTGAGAATACGGCCCAGGGTCTTCTTGCCGACCGGAACGGAGATCTGTTTGCCGGTATCGAGAACGGCCTGACCGCGGACCAGACCGTCGGTGGAATCCATGGCGATGGTTCTGACGGAGTTCTCACCCAGATGCTGGGCGACTTCGAGCACCAGGTTGTTCTCTTTGTCGTCGATCGCCGGATTGGTTACCCGGAGAGCATTGTAGATAGGAGGCAACTTGCCCGGCTCGAACTCAACGTCGATAACCGCGCCGATGACCTGCGATATTTTTCCGATGTTCTGACTCATGTAACCTCTTCCTCCTGCGGCCTGTGCAGGCCTCTATTTTGTATGCGTAAAGCGTTATCCTTTGATGGATTCTGCCCCGGAAATGATCTCCATCAGCTCGGTGGTGATGGCGGCCTGACGGGCTCGGTTGTACTGCAGGGTCAGCTTGCCGATCATTTCGGAAGCATTTTTCGAAGCGCTGTCCATGGCGGTCATCCGGGCGCCATGCTCGGAAGCAACTGATTCGAGCAGAGACTTGAAGAGCTGGACCTCGATGTGCTTCGGCAGCAACTCACCGAGGAGTTCTGCCTTGGACGGCTCATAGATGTATTCCGGTGCGTATTCCTCTTCAGCGGTCTCAGGAGGAGTAATTGGCAGAAGTTGCTCCAGTGTGATGTCCTGGGACATAACGCTGCGAAATGCATTGTAGATGATGAAGACTTCATCGAATTCTTCATCCAGGTAGCCCTGAATAACCTCTTGCGCCAGGAGGGCAGCTGTCTGATAGTTGAGGTTGGAGAAGACGGTGCCAAAGTTTTTGCGGACTTTCTGCCGGTTTTTCAAAAACTCGTAGCCTTTTCGCCCGATGGTCATCAGTGAAAGATCGGTGAAATCGGCCCGACGTTCTTTGATAAAGCGTTCTGCCGCCTTGCAAAGGTTGGCGTTGAAGCCGCCGCACAAACCGCGATCAGAAGTAACAACGATCAGCAGCGCCTTTCCTGTGGTGCGCTTTACCAGCAGGGGGCTGGCATCTGCGTCCTGGTTCTTGGACAGCCTACCCAACACTTCGCCGAGCTTCGCTGCGTAGGGACGTGCAGCAACAACGTTTTCCTGGGCGCGGCGCAGCTTTGCAGCTGAAACCATTTTCATGGCTTTGGTGATTTGTCCCGTATTTTTGACGGAGACAATGCGCTTTTTTATACTCTTAAGACTCGCCATGGGTCGAAACCATCCTTATTACGCAGTAAATTCTTTTTTGAATTCTTCCAGTGCGGAAACAATTTTAGCCTTGATGTCGTCGTCAATGGCTTTCTTGTCCCGCAGTTCGGCGAGGATATCACTCTTTCTGGCGTCGAAGAAACCGTACAGTTCCGTCTCATACCGGCGCAGTGCGGCAACCGGGTACTCATCAATGTATCCGTTATTGGCGGCAAAGATGATCAAAACCTGTTTCTCATTGGGGATCGGTCGGTATTGGGGCTGTTTGAGAACTTCGACGAGACGCTCACCGCGGGCGAGCTGCATCTGGGTTGCCTTATCAAGATCGGAGCCGAACTGGGCAAAGGCAGCCATCTCACGATATTGAGCCAAGCTGAGACGGAGAGTACCGGCAACCTGTTTCATGGCTTTTACCTGAGCAGAACCACCGACACGGGATACGGAGAGGCCGACGTTGATGGCAGGACGAACGCCCGAGTAGAAAAGGTCCGATTCCAGGTATATCTGGCCGTCGGTAATGGAGATGACGTTGGTCGGGATGTAAGCGGACACGTCACCTGCCTGGGTCTCGATGATCGGCAGAGCAGTTAGGGAACCGGCGCCGCAAGCGTCGGACACTTTGCATGCACGCTCAAGCAGACGGCTGTGCAAGTAGAATACGTCACCGGGATATGCTTCACGTCCGGGAGGACGACGAAGGAGCAAGGAAAGCTGGCGATAAGCAACGGCCTGTTTGGAAAGGTCGTCATAGATGATCAGGGCATGTTTGCCGTTGTCGCGGAAGTACTCGCCCATGGTAACGCCGGTGTAAGGGGAGATGAACTGAAGCGGTGCCGGCTCGGAAGCGGTAGCAGCGACGATAATGGTGTAATCCATGGCGCCGTGCTCCTGCAGCTTGCTGACAACCTGGGCAACGGTGGAACGCTTCTGACCGATAGCGACATAAATACAGACAACATCGCCACCTTTCTGGTTGATGATGGTGTCGATAGCTACAGCGGTCTTACCGGTCTGACGGTCGCCGATGATAAGTTCACGCTGACCACGCCCGATTGGAACCATGGAGTCAATAGCTTTAAGGCCGGTCTGCATCGGCTGATGCACCGACTTACGCTTGACGATACCGGGGGCTTTGACTTCCACCTTGCCGTATTTATCGGTGTTGATGGGGCCTTTGCCGTCGATGGGCTGGCCGATGGCGTTGACGACGCGGCCGATCAGCGCTTCGCCGACGGGAACCTCAACGATGCGGTTGGTCCTTTTGACGGTGTCCCCTTCTTTGATTTCGCTGAATTCACCAAGGATGGCAGCACCGACGTTGTCTTCCTCCAGGTTGAGGGCCATGCCGGAGATGCCGCCCGGGAACTCCAGAAGCTCACCGGCCATGCACTTGTCCAAGCCGTGAATACGCGCAATACCGTCACCGATGGAGATGATGGTGCCGGTTTCGGCAACCTCAACTTCGGTACCGTATTCCTTGATTTGCTTTCTGATAATCTCGCTGATTTCTTCCGCTCTGATTTCCATAGAAACGTCTCACCCCTTCTGTAATATATCCTGAATTTTCGCTAACTGCGTCTTTATGCTTCCGTCAAATACCTTGTCGCCGATTTGCGTCACGACACCACCGATCAGTGCAGGGTCGACCTCCACCTTGAGCACGACTTTCTTGCCGGTGGCCTTGGTCAGCGAGGCCTTGATCTCGTCGATCTGGCTCTGTTCCAACGGCAGACCGGATGTGAGTGTCGGGCGGATGACGCCGGAAAGGTCATCGGCGAAGCTATTGAAGCTCTCGACGATCTGCGGCAGGAAAGGGAGCCTGTTCCTGTCGAGCAGCAGCTGGAGGAAATTGGCGACATTCGGGGAAAGCCCCAATTTGGCTATAATGCCTTGGAGAATTTCCCGCTTTGCTTCGATGCCGTAAGCCGGATTACCGAGAACGGCAGTCAGACCGGCATTTTCGGTCAGGACGCCGGTGAACCGGCTCAGCTCACTGCTGAATTTGTCAATAAGTCCTTCCTCGGCGCCGATCTGCACCAGTGCCTTGGCATAACGTTTTGCGATCGCATTAGTACTCAATGTAGCGTCACCACCTTGGAGATATAGTTGCCAACCAGCTTGTCCTGGTCACCTTTATTGATGTTTTCCTTGAGTTTCTGCTCGGCTATTGCAACAGCGAGACGGGCGGCTTCTTCCCTGAGCTCGGCTCTTGCCTTCAGCACTTCCTGCTGTGCCGTCTGCTCTGCCTGCTCCTTGATTTTCTCGGCAGCGGCCTTGGCCTCGGCGATGATGCGGGCTTTTTCCAGTTCACCTTCCTGCTTCATGGCAGCAGAGATTCCCTCGATTTCCCTGTTTGCCTGCTCCAGCTTATCGCTGTACTCGGCAAACTTCTTTTCCGCCTGTGCCTTTGCTTCAACGGCCTCCTGCAGCATCTTTTCGATACCGGCGCGACGGTCTGCCAAGGCTCCCTTGACGTTTGCCTTCTTTAAGGCCCAAGCGAGCAGGGCGAACAATGCGGCAAAATCGAGGCAACGCCAGGCGAAATCCTTCATCTGCTTGCCGGTGTCCACATGATGGGCCCCTTCAGCTCCCTCGGCTGCAAAGCCAAAAGCCGCAAGGGCAACCAGCAGGACACAGACCGCGAGACTCACTTTTACCGGTGTGGGTGCGAGAAAGGTACGCATACTTCTCATTTAGATACTCCTCCCAAGAACTTTTTCGCAGATTTCAGAGGAAAGGTTCAGCGCTTGCTCTTTAAGGAGTTGTCTGGCATCGGCTGATTCTTTTGCCACCCTGGATTTGATGGCGGAAAGGGTGTCGGCAGCGTCTTTTCTGGCTTTGTCGAGAATGGCCGCTTCTTCAGCCTGAGCCTCTTTACGGAGGCCTGAACGCTCATCGGTCGCACGGGATTTGATCTCGCGCATACGGGTTTCGTAAAGGGCCTGTTTTTCCTGGACCTCCTGGTCAACGGAGGCAGACTTCGCCTTCGCGCCGCTGATCTCGGCATTTCTTTCGGAAAGCACCTTTCTGATGGGCTTGAACAGGAAGATGTTGAGAATAAGCATCAGGAGCAGGAAATTGACAAGCTGGAATACAAAGGAAAAGTCTAAACTGATCACCCAACCACCTCTTACTGTATCGTGAATTTAAATAAGGATAATTTTATTTACACTGCTGCAGAGAACCCAGGGGTAAAGCACGTGATAGCTATCATACCACCTGCTATAAGTCAAGTGTTTTGTCCAAAAAAACGGCAGTTTTCGAAAAATGAGAATGCCCTAGAGATTGAGCAGTTCGATGAGGCGGATAAGTTCCTTCTGGTCGTGATAGCTGATCTCGATCTTTCCCCCCTTACCGCTCGGGCGGAAGTTGATTTTAGTTTTGAAGTGACGTTGCATGCGCTCAACGAGATCGGCCAGGTGCGGGTCTGGTTGTTTCTTGGCTTTTGGCTGCTTGTTAGCTTTGAGGTTCTTCACCAGGGCTTCCGTAGCCCGCACCGTCAGTTTCTTTCTGATCACCGTCTCTCTCGCTTCTTTCATCTGATCAACGGTATCGAGGGTCAGCAGTGCCCTGGCGTGCCCCATGGAAAGTCGCTCTTCAATGACGTCGAGCTTTATTTCGGCAGGGAGCCGCAGAAGCCGTATGGAGTTGGCCACAGTGGAACGATCCTTGCCCACCCTCTTTGCCAGTTCCTCCTGGGAGAGTGCGAACCGTTCCAGTAGCGAATGATAAGCCTCGGCCTCTTCCACGGCATTGAGATCTTCACGCTGGATGTTTTCTATGAGTGCCATCTCCAGGGCGGTATCCTCGGATACATCCTGGATGACGACAGGGACTTCGCGGAGTCCCGCTTTCTGTGCGGCACGCCAACGCCGTTCGCCGGCGATCAGCTCGTAGTGGCTTCCCTTTGCCACCACTACCAGCGGCTGAATGATTCCTTTTTCGCGGATGGATGCCGCCAGTTCCTCAAGCTTGTCATGGGCAAATGTCTTTCGGGGCTGGTCTTTGTTGGGACGAATTTCCTCTATGGGGCAGCTGAAGAACCGCCGGCCTTCTTCCTCTACTACGGGAAGCAGTGCCGCCATTCCTCTGCCCAGGCCGGTTTTTTTAACCATGATGCGCCTCCCGGCTGATTATTTCCTTGGCAAGGTCCATGTAGCTGGTAGCTCCCCGTGACGTGATATCGTAGAGAATGATGGGCTTGCCGTGGCTTGGTGCCTCGGAGAGCCGGACGTTACGGGGCACGATAGTCTGGAACGTTTCCTTTTTGAAGTGGTTCTGTATTTCTTCCCTTACCTGATGGGAGAGATTATTCCTGGCATCGAACATGGTCAGGAGAATTCCCTCGATCCTGAGGGCGGGATTGAGCCCTTTTTGTACGAGGGTTATGGTTTTCAGAATGTGGGAGAGCCCTTCCATGGCATAAAACTCACACTGGAGGGGTATCAGCACCGATTCTGCCGCGGTCATGGAATTGACGGTCAAAAGTCCCAGCGAGGGAGGGCAATCGATAAGAATATAATCATAGGCTTCTGCAAGGGGGGCAAGGGCATGCTTGAGTTTAAGTTCCCTGCCGATGATGGAGACAAGCTCCAGTTCGGCTCCTGCAAGGTCGCCGTTAGATGGCAGGATGTCCAGAAAGGGGAAGCTGGTTTTCAGGATCGCTTTTTCCGGCTCCACATCATCGATGAGCACATCGTAGACCGATGCCTGCAGTTTGGCCTTGTCGATACCCACGCCGCTTCCGGCATTGCCTTGTGGATCCATATCCACGAGGAGGGTACGTTTTTCGGCAACCGCCAGTGAGGCGGCGAGGTTTACCGAGGTCGTCGTTTTGCCGACGCCACCTTTTTGGTTGGCTATGCAGATGATCTTTCCCATAGTAAGTTTTCCAATGGTGTTGTGTGAACAAGTCAACGGGGATGTGGAGGATGGAAGCCGCTGAAGCGGAAGAAAACTATCACATCGATGCCTGGATGCAAAGTTTTTTTTAAATAGTACCCATTCTGGCCAGTGAAGAGCCCGCTTCGTCATGGTCCATGATTGGTGCGCATCCGACGATCATTGCAGCGCATGTCTGCCCGGTCAAGCTGCGTCAGGCAGAACCCTGTGGGTGAGCATTTGCGTCATGCTGCCCCTGCTTGCTTCCTTTAATGTGCAGGGTATACTTGGTTGAGACTTTTCGCCAGGGAGGGACCATGGCACGCTTCAGTTCCATGAGTATCAATACCAAGTTCAACCTGATCATGTCCTGCCTGTTGATCGTTCTGTTTATTTCCGCCTCTTTTCTCATATACCAGCGCCAGCGCAACCTGATCCTTAAAGTGGCTGTGGACAACGCCCGCAACATCGCCCGCCAGATCATCGAGACGCGGGATTACATCTCCTCGGTGGAACACGGTGAAGCAGCACACAATTATGCCCTGGTCCCCCAGGTGGTCGCCACGCAAATTGCCGCCCGCATGACAAGGGATACGAAATTTTACGTCAGGCAGGTATCGCTGCGTTATCGGAATCCAGGCAACCGTCCCGATGAATATGAAACGGAACAACTGCAGCGTTTCTCGGGTAGGGTGGTTCGGGAGAATTATCGGGTCGTGCAATCGGAAGGAGGGGATGCATTCAGGTACATGCAGTCAATGGTTGCCGAAAAGTCCTGTCTAGCCTGTCACGGCAGCTACGATAATGCCCCGCTGTTTATTCGTCAGCGCTTTCCCCGAGGCCATTATTCCTATGACTACAAGCTCGGCGAGGTGATTGGTGCCGTTTCAGTTACCGTACCCATGGCGGAACTCTACCGGGACATCGGCACTAACCTGAAGCTGGACCTCGCCTACCGGGGAGTGGTTTTCTTCATCATCATCGCGATCATGGCGGCACTGGTACGGCGGATCATCATTCATCCGGTAAGAATGCTTTCCGAAAGCATCAGCAATGTCACCAGGACGGACACCTTCACCCCTTTGCCAAGGACATCGGATGACGAAATAGGCAAGCTGATCGCCGCCTTTAACGACATGATGGATGAATTAGGGCGCAAGAGGGCGCAAAGCCGTGAATCCGAGCAACGCTACCGGGAATTCATCGAGGTTGCCAGGTCGGCCGTCATCACCTTCATGACAGACGGCAAGATCGTCATTACCAATCAGAAGGCGGAGGAATTAATCGGGGCTACCAGGCTGGAACTCCTGGGCGAAAATATCTATGATTTTTTTCTGGAAGGGGAACGGCTGAAAGTGGAGGTGAATGCTTTCCTGGAAGAGATCAGGAAAGGGAGACGTCCGGCCGCGACGACCTTTCATGTGGTGCGTAGTGCCGACGGTGGCGAACACCGGGTCGAAGTGGGTCTTTCAGCAACGCAGACCGATCAGCAGCCAATGATAACCGCAATCCTGCATAACGGTGAGCAGCGATGAACAACCCCACACTCAGAGCGGTTGCAGCCGGAGGAAGATGAGAAGCCTCTCCAGGGAGGAATTAACGACCTGGGTCTCGTTAATGCCGGTTTCAGCTAAAAGCTGCAGTGCATCGTCGAAAACGCCGACTCCTTGGGAGATATGGGCATCGCTGCCGACTACAACAGGGGCTCCGTAGCGGGCAATAAGGTCGGCGAGTTTCCTGCAGTTGGGTCTGCTCCCCTCACGACTGATCCCTAGGGATGCATTGTTTATTTCCAAAGCGGTACCTGTATGCAGTGCCGCTTTGACTACTTCTTCATAATCAGTCGGGAAAAGTGGATTTCCCGGATGCGACACGGCGTGAATGTGGGGATTAGCCATGGCGTTGATCACAGCCTGAGTGTTGTTTCGTAATCCTTGGTCATCAAAGCCGCACCCTTCGTGCAGTCCTGCCATGATGAAATCAAGGCGCTCCTGGTAACGATCAGGCAGATCTATCTCACCCCGTGTATTGAGAATATTCGCTTCAACGCCGCACAGAATGCGTACACCGGCTATTCCCCTGGGGATGAACCGTATTGCGCCGAAGTGGTAAAGATGTGGTCCACCAGGCATTGCCGGCCCGTGATCGGTTAAGGCGAGAGCCTTGAGCCCCTTGCGCGCGGCCGCTTCGGCGAGCTCATTCACGGTGGAATACGCGTGACCGGACGCGATGGTGTGGGTGTGCATGTCGGCAATCAGTTTCATAGCCAGACTATTCCATACCCATCCATGAAAGTCAACCGGCGCGGCGAGGTCGATCCAGGTGCACGGGCTGCATTATCAGAGGAAGAAAGCTTTCAAGCATTCAGCACTGTTGGAGATGAACAAAAAAAGGGTGTGCCGGCGGCACACCCTTTTTTTGTCTCTTGGTGAGTTCAATTACTTGGCAACGGTCTCAGCCAGCTTGAGGGCGATATCCTTGTAGGGGTTGGCGAAGAGGATGATCAAGCAGACAACCAGGGCGTAGATGGCCAGAGACTCGATCATGGCCAGACCGATCATCATGGTGGTGAGGATTTTGCCGGAAGCGCCGGGGTTTCTGGAAACGCCTTCAACAGCACTCTTGACTGCCAGACCCTGGCCGATACCGGTCCCGAGGGTGCCGAGTGCCATACCAATACCTGCTGCGAGAACACACATTGTAAAAAAGCTCATTTTTCCTTCTCCTTTGTTTTGAATATTTCCTAAATAGTATAGGAATAATGCTTAAATGTTTATCTCGTGAATCAGTGCCCTTCTTCCAGGGAACCCTGGATGTAGATCATGGCCAACAGCATGAAAACGAATGCCTGGATGAAAGATACCAGCACCCCCATCAGCATCATCGGCAGGGGCACCAGGAATGGAGCGAGGCCGAAGAAGATCATAAGCACCAGCTCATGACCGTTCATGTTGCCGAAGAGACGGAGGGTAAGGGAGATGACGCGGCTGAAGTGGCCGATGACTTCGATGAAGAACATCATGGGAGCCAGCCAAAGGATGGGGCCGAGGAAATGCTTGATGTACTTTACCCCGTGTTCCTTGATGCCGACGATGTGGGTGGTGACGAAAACGATCACTGCACATGCCGCAGTGGTGTTGATGTTGGCCGTCGGCGGGAAGAAGCCGGGAATGAGGCCGATGAGGTTGGACACCAGGATGAACAGGGCGAGGGTCGCAATCAGGGGAAAGAATGGTTTGCCGTGTTCTCCCATGGTTTCGACCACCATGTTTTCGATGCCGCCGATAATGACTTCCATGAAATTCTGCAATTTGCCAGGAACTGCTTTCAAACCTTTTGTCGCCAGTATGGAGACAATGAGCAGAAGCGCAATGATGAGCCAAGTATAGGCAATGGCATCGGCTCCTCCTTCCGCTATGCCTAGCGGAGCCAGGAGATGTCTAAAGAACTGCAGGAAAAGAAACGGATGAACCATTGATGCTAGCCTCCTTTGAGGGACTGATAGATGGATAAAGCGACAATATTTATGACAAGTACCGACAGGCCGATCAGCAGGCCAAAAACGTCGATACTGGCACATACTACTAACACGTAGACCGCGCCGGCAAAAAGCGCCAGCCTGACCATATAGCGCAGGACCGCAAACCGCGGCGCCTCCTGGACCCGTAACTGAAGGGCCCTTTGCAGAATGCTTCGCAGCCAGTAGAAATTGGCGACGGCCAACAGGCCGCCAGCCAGAACGCCGGCGGTAAAACGAAGTGTGGAGAACGAAGATGCGATGAGCGCCAACAGAATGGTCAGGGCGATGCTGGCGCGGGTAAGCAGGGTAAAGAAATTATTTTCACTTATCTTTACCCACGTCATCTTTTTTTATTTCTCTTCCGGCAATGATAAATATATTACGAAACCCGGCGACGATGCCAAAAAACAGGAAGATAAAGAAGAACCATGGCGTGGTGTGCAGCCAGTTGTCCAGTGCCCGGCCGATGTACACACCAAGGGCAATTGCCACTGCCATGGAGATACCCATGGTGGAAATCATCCCCAGGGTTTTGATCAGCCTTTTCTTTTCTTCGTCCATATTGACCGGTGCCGTTTTTCCGGGCTACATCAAAACAAGGCTTGATAGCACATTGAAGACGAAGTTGTCAATCACATTTAGCGGCATTTGTTATGGGCCGCGGAACAGGGTGCGACAACCTAAAGGGCCTTGAAAGATTTCTCTGCAGCAGCAATGGTCCGGTCCAGCTCCTCGGCCCCATGGGCCATGGAGACGAAGGCGGTTTCAAATTGCGACGGTGCCAGGTAAATGCCTTCTTCGAGCATCAGGCGGAAGTATCTGGCGAACGCCTTGGTGTCGCATTTGGCTGCAGTTGTCCAGTCGTAAACCGGTTCCCTGGAGAAGAAGGCACAGAACATGCTGCCGACTCTGGTGGAGTAGATGGGGAATCCTGCTTTTTCGGCAGCCTTTGCGATGCCGGCCGCGACATAAGAACTCTTCTCCTCAAGCTTCCTGTAAAAATCCGGTGTCTGCAGCAGTTTCAGCGTTTCAATGCCTGCTGTCATCGCCAACGGGTTGCCCGACAGCGTTCCTGCCTGATAGACTCCACCGGCGGGTGAAAGCAGGGCCATGATTTCCTTCTTGCCGCCGAAGGCACCTACTGGCAATCCGCCACCGATAATCTTGCCCAACGTGGTCATATCTGGGGTAATGCCGTAAAGCTCCTGGGCGCCGCCGTAAGCGACCCTGAAGCCGGACATCACCTCGTCAAAAATGAGAACGATCCCTTCCTCGGTGCAGAGGCTGCGCAATCCCTCAAGAAAGCCTTCCCGCGGCGGTACCGTGCCCATGTTTCCGGCAACCGGCTCCACGATAATGCACGCGACCTGTCCCTTGTTTTCTGAGATGAGAGTCTTTACCGACTCAAGATTATTATATTCGGCGGTGAGCGTATGGCGGGCGAAATCCTGGGGCACGCCCGGAGAGTCGGGCACTCCGAAGGTTGCTGCACCGGAGCCAGCCTTCACAAGAAGGGAGTCGGAATGGCCGTGGTAGCATCCGGAGAACTTGAGGATCTTGTCGCGGCCGGTATAACCACGTGCCAGGCGTATGGCGCTCATGGTGGCCTCGGTGCCGGAGCTGACCATTCTGACCATCTCGATTGACGGTACGGCCTTGATCACCATTTCTGCGAGGGTTATTTCCAGCTCGGTGGGGGCGCCGAAGCTGCAGCCATGATCTACAGCGGCCTTGACGGCACAAACGACCTGGGGGTGGCAGTGACCGAGAATCATCGGGCCCCATGAGCCAACATAATCGATGAAGCTGTTGCCGTCTACATCTTCGATGAAACATCCTGATGCTTTTCTAATGAAAAGAGGGTCGGTGCCGACTGACTTAAAGGCGCGAACCGGACTGTTTACCCCGCCGGGAATGGCGTTCTGTGCTTCATTGAATAGTTTGGAAGACTGGCCGAAATTCATGTGAAATCCCCTAACATATTGGTTTTTAATGCTTAATCGCTGAGGTTCGTACCATGAATGTCCACGCCGTGTCAAGGGAATTAATTGCCGGTTTATATAGGCGGAAGAGGCAAAAAAGATGGGGAGACCGGCACATTTTTTTCCTTGACAAAGAATGGGAAATACCTTAAATTCCGCGTGCTGTATACAGTATACCTTTGTAAACACTGTACAGCTAAGAAAGAAGCCTATCTGCAGCCGATAGGGTGTTGTAGCCTTCTTAATGAGAATAACGTCAATCCAGGAGGATAGTTGAAAATGCTAGGTGCCTATCTACCGATAATTGTTCTGGTTGCTGTGGCGGCGGCCTTTGGTCTGGGGTCCATAATCCTGTCGTCGCTCATTGGGCAAAAAAAGCCTTCTGATGTAAAGATGTCGCCGTATGAATGTGGTTGTGATCCGGTCGGCAGCGCGCGGGAGCGCTTCTCCATCAAATTCTATATTATAGCGATGCTGTTCATCCTGTTCGATATAGAGGCTGTATTTCTTTATCCCTGGGCGGTGCTGTTCAAGAGGCTGGGGATGTTCGGCCTTATGGAGATGGGAGTCTTTATAGTAATTCTCTTTGTCGGTTATATTTATGTCTGGAAAAAAGGAGCCTTGGAATGGGAGTAGATCAACCATTGGGAGATAATATTGTTACCGCTTCCTTGGACGGCCTCGTCAACTGGGCAAGAAAGTCCTCCATCTGGCCTATGACCTTTGGACTTGCCTGCTGCGCCATCGAAATGATGGCTGCTGGTGCGGCAAAGCATGACCTGGACCGCTTCGGCATAATCTTCCGCGCTTCGCCGCGGCAGTCCGACTGTATCATTATTGCCGGCACGGTAACCAAAAAGATGCTGCCCGTCATCAAGACGGTCTATGAGCAGATGCCTGAGCCGAAATGGGTTATCGCCATGGGCGCCTGTGCCTGCTCGGGTGGGGTCTTCGATACCTACAGTGTCGTTCAGGGTATAGATGAGGCGCTGCCCGTAGATGTCTATGTTCCCGGCTGTCCGCCGCGGCCTGAAGCGCTGCTCTACGGGATCATGAAGCTTCAGGAGAAAATCGGCAAGGAGCGGAACACCTTCGGTTCTGCAATCGGGCTCGGTGAAAGACTGGAGCCTGCCGCTTAAGGTAATTATCACAATACCAAAGGAAAAGGTATGTCTGATATGGCAGAAAACAATCGAGCAGTAATCAAGCTACGGGAAAAATTTGCTTCCTCCATTCTGGATGTCAAGGAATTCAGGGGTGAAGTGACCGTTACGGTAAAGAAAGAGGATATCGTTGCCATCTGCAATTTTCTGAAACAGGACCAGCGCTACAATCTGCTGACCGATGTGACGGCGGTTGACTATCTCGGCGCCGAGCCCCGCTTCATGGTTGTCTATAATCTTTATTCCATCCCCAATAAGGATCGCCTCAGGGTCAAGGCACCGGTTGCCGACGGCGACTGCACGATCGACACCGTATGCGGTGTCTGGAGTACCGCCAACTGGCTTGAGCGGGAAGTCTACGATCTCATGGGCATCACCTTTAACAATCACCCTGATCTTCGCAGAATTTTGATGACGGATGACTGGGTTGGGCACCCGCTGCGCAAGGACTATCCACTGCAAGGGCCTGACCGTGAACCTTACAAGGGTCGGCTGTCCTAGTTTAACACAAGATCAGTATCTATCTCATCATAGAGGCGAACAATGGCTAGTACAGAGATAATGACAGTAAACATGGGTCCGCAGCATCCGAGTACCCACGGGGTTTTGCGGCTGGTTGTCGAACTAGACGGTGAAATTGTGCAGAAAGTGACACCCCATATAGGCTATCTGCACCGCGGTGTGGAAAAGCTTTCGGAGCATCGTACCTATCATCAGACCATTCCGCTTACAGACCGGCTTGACTACCTGGCTCCGCTTAGCAACAACCTGGGCTATGTCCTTGCTGTGGAAAAGCTTCTGGGTATCGAGGTTCCCGAGAGGGCACAGACCATTAGGGTGATCCTGGCGGAACTGACCAGGCTGAAATCCCATTTGGTATGGATTGCTACCCACGCTCTCGATATCGGTGCAATGACCGTATTTCTCTATGCCTTTCGCGAGCGTGAAAAGGTCATGGATCTTTACGAGAAAATTTCCGGTGCCCGTATGACTTCCAGTTATTTCCGGGTCGGCGGCCTCTCCAGGGAGGTGTATGACGGCTTTGAGAAGGATGTCAGGGAGATTGTCGACACCTTTCCCGGACACTTCGATACCTACGAAGGACTGTTGACCAAGAACACCATCTGGCTGCAGCGTACCATCGGCAACGGCGTCATTTCCGCTGAAGATGCCATCGACTACGGGATAACCGGTCCGGCTCTGCGCGGATCCGGCGTGGATTGGGACTTGAGAAGGGACAATCCATACAGTGGCTATGAAAAATATAAGTTTCAGGTGCCGGTTGGGCAGAATTGCGACACCTTTGACCGTTACAAGGTGCGCATGACCGAAATGCGCGAGGCGGTCAAGATCATCAAGCAGGCGCTGGATTCGCTTAAGCCCGGGCCGATCCTGGCCGATGCACCGCAGGTCTGCTATCCCCCGAAGGAAAACGTCTACAACACCATCGAGGGGCTGATCCATCACTTCAAGATTGCCAGCGAGGGCTTTCCTGTCCCTGAAGGCGAGGTCTACCAATCGGTGGAGGCTCCCAAGGGCGAGCTGGGCTACTACATCGTCAGCGATGGGGGCACCCGGCCTTACCGTATGAGAATCCGTCCGCCATCATTCGTCAATCTCGGGGCTATCGAAAAAATGGCAAAAGGCGCCATGATCGCTGACCTGGTTGCCATTATCGGAACTCTCGACATAGTCCTTGGTGAAATCGACAGGTAACTCCCACTAATAAAGGAGATGGAGTAAATGAGTAACGCTCCAGCCGAAGAACTGCAAACGCAAGAAATAGACCTGACCGCCGCCAATCAGGTGATCGACAAATTCCTTACCCTGCCAGGGAATCTTATGCCCGTGCTGCAGGGGATACAGGAAGAATACGGCTATGTGCCGAAGCCGACCATAGACCTTGTGGCCGAGCGGCTGAATGTCTACCCAAGCCAGATATACGGCGTTCTTACCTTCTACGCCCAGTTCCATTTGAAACCCCGCGGCAAGTTCATTATCAGGGTTTGCGTCGGGACCGCCTGTCACGTCCAGGGGGCTGAGCGTATTGTCGAGACCTTTTTCGACAAGCTTCACATCGGCCATGCCGAGACTACCCCGGATCTTCGCTTCACCTTTGAAAAGGTTGCCTGCCTGGGTGCCTGCGGTATGGCGCCTCTTGCCATGGTCAACGATGATACCTTCGGCAAGATGACCGTGCAAAAGGTTGAAGAGATAGTCGCCGACTACGGCCAAAGGCCAATGAAATAGAGTAGCTCTATAATTTCCAGCAGGGGATCATTTTTTATGAGCGAAAATGAAGCAATAAAGATTCTGATCTGTCAAGGTACCGGCGGTATCTCGGCCGGTGCAAAAAAGGTAGAGGCGGAATTTACCCGATTAATAGAAGAAAAGGGGATCAATGCCGTCATCGGCAAGCGGTGCGACATCATCAAAACCGGCTGTCGCGGCCTCTGCGCCAACGATGTCCTTGTGGACGTCATCACTCCCGAAAACGGCAGGGTCACCTATGACTTCGTCGTTCCAGAGGATGTGGCGGCCATTATCGACGAGCACATCGTCAATCGCACCCCCATAGAAAAGAAAAAAGCCAAGCCCTATTACAACACCTTCGTTGACCAGCAGATGCGTATCGTCATGTCCGGTTGCGGCCAGATCGACCCTGACAGCCTGCAGGCCTACCTTGACGAAGACGGTTTCAAGGCCATTGAGAAATGTATCAAGACCATGAAGCCGGCCGAGGTTATCGACGAAGTCAAGAAAGCCGGTCTGCGTGGCCGTGGGGGCGGGGGCTTTCCCACCGGAATGAAATGGTCCTTTTGTGCCGCTTCTCCGGGTGACAAAAAATACCTCATTTGCAACGCCGACGAGGGCGACCCAGGCGCGTTCATGGACCGTTCCGTTCTGGAAGGTGACCCATTCTGCATCATCGAGGGCATGATGGTTGCCGCCTACGCCATTGGCTGCTACTACGGTTATGTCTACGTCCGTGCTGAGTATCCTCTCGCCATCCAGCGCCTGCAGCATGCCATCGATATCTGTTACGAAAAAGGCTGGCTCGGGAAAAATATCCAAGGCTGGGGCTTCGATTTCGACATGCGCATCAAGATGGGAGCCGGTGCTTTCGTCTGCGGCGAGGAAACGGCACTCATGGCCTCCATCGAAGGCGAGCGCGGCATGCCCCGCCCCCGTCCTCCCTTCCCCGCAGTCAAGGGACTTTGGGGCAAACCGACCAACATCAACAACGTCGAGACCTTTGCCAACGTCCGTCATATCATCAACAAAGGGGCCGATTGGTATGCTTCCCTCGGCACCGATACCACCAAGGGCACCAAGATCTTTGCCGTAACCGGTAAAGTGAAGCACACCGGTCTTGTGGAAGTTCCCGCCGGTATGAGCGTACGCCAGGTTATCTACGATGTCTGCGGCGGTATTGCCAACAACAGGAAATTCAAAGCCGTTCAGGCCGGTGGGCCTTCCGGCGGCTGCATCCCTGCCGAGGTGCTGGATACACCCGTTGACTACGACTCGCTCATAAAGGCAGGCGCCATGATGGGCTCCGGTGGTCTGGTCGTCATGGACGAAACGACCTGCATGGTAGACGTTGCCCGTTTCTTCCTGACCTTCACCAGGATGGAATCCTGCGGTAAATGCGTGCCTTGCCGTATCGGACTGAAGGCAATGCTTGACATTTTGGAGCGTATCACTGAGGGACGTGGCCAGGCTTCAGACATCGACACGCTCCTTGAGATGGGAGCCACCATCAAGAAAGCTTCGCTGTGCGGCCTGGGGCAGACGGCGCCAAACCCGATTCTGTCCACGATCAAATACTTCCGCCATGAGTATGAAGCCCACATCAATGACAAACGGTGCCCGTCCAACTGCTGCAAGGAACTTCTCCTGTGGCAGGTGGTTGAAGAAAAATGCGTTAAATGTGGAGCGTGTTTCAAAGCCTGTCCTTCCAATGCCATTGTCTGGGAAAAAGGCCAGATCGCTTTCCTTGACAAGGAAAAGTGCACCAAGTGCAAGTCCTGCTATGACGCCTGCCGTTTCATGGCCATTGAGTAGCTGATCATCAGTATACATCCGAGGGAGAACAGAGGGTCGAGATGGTTAATCTTACAATCGATGATAAAAAGGTAACTGTACCTAAAGACGCTACCATTTATGATGCGGCCAAATCAGCCGGTATAAGAATTCCGATACTTTGTCACGATAAGAAGCTGCATCCGTTCGGCGGCTGCAGGATGTGTCTTGTCGAAGTAGAGCAGATGAAAGGTAGGCTCATACCTGCCTGCACCACGCCGGTTACGGAAGGGATGATCGTCAAAACCACCACACCTGAGATCATCAACGCCAGAAAGCTAGTCCTGGAGCTGCTCCTGCTTAAACATCCGGTGGACTGTCCGGTTTGTGATGCCGCAGGTGACTGTGATCTGCAGAATCTTACCTATGAATACAAGGTCAACACCAACCAGTTCACGGATGAAAAGTTCAATCACAAGATAGATTACGAAAATCCGCTTATCGAACGTGACATGAACCGCTGTATCCATTGCGGTAAATGTGCCCGAATCTGCGACGAAATCGTTTCCTTTGGCGCTTATACCTTTATAAACCGAGGTATCGAAGCCAAGATGGGCACCGAATTTGACGGTCCCCTTAACTGTGAGTTCTGCGGTTCCTGTGTTTCAGTCTGTCCCGTTGGTGCTCTAGTGTCGCGTCCCTTCAAATTCAAGGCCCGCTGGTGGTCCCTTAACAAAGTCAAATCCGTTTGCTCATACTGCGGGACCGGCTGCCAGCTCACCTTGGGTGTTAAAGGCAACAAGGTCCTCACAACCGTTTACGATGAAAATCAGGGTTTTCACAACGGCCAGCTTTGCACCCGTGGCCGCTTCGGTTACCAGTTCGTCAACAGCGACAAACGTCTTTCGACTCCTCTGGTGAGAAAGAATGGCAGGTTGGAGCCGGCAACATGGGATGAGGCTCTGGCTGCCGTTGCTGAAGGGCTGAAGTCGGCAGGTAGCGATGCTGTGGCTGGCTTGGTATCTCCGCGTCTCACCAATGAGGAACTCTACCTGGCACGAAAGCTCTTCAAAGACGTTCTCGGGTCGAACAACCTTGACCACTCCGCAGGGTATGCCCACAGCGCTCTCAGTCACGGAGCCATGGAGAGCCTGGGTTTTGCTGCTTCCCCTTCCACCGTGACCGACATTCAGAAAAGCGACCTGCTGCTGGTGGTGAAGACCGATGCCTACGAGACTCACCCGGTACTCGGTTTTGAGATCAATCTCGGCGTCAAACGCAAAGGGGTCGATCTGCGAGTCATTTCCGATAAAAAAGGCAAACTCTCCCGGCTGCCCAAGGCAAAGACTTACGTCTACAAGCCTGGGAACGAGATACTCCTGGTAAATGCCCTTGCAAAGGTCATTGTGGATAACAACCTGACGGACCCCTCAGCAATGGGCGTCGCCGGTCTTGAAGAGTACAATAAATCCCTGGAGGGCTACAGTCCGGCGCAGGCTGCTGAGGTATGCGGCATCGCCGCCGAAGAGATAATCGGCTTGGCTACGGATTATGCCAAGGCTGACAAGGCCCTGATCCTGCTTCCCCTGGGTCTCGGCTATCCCGGGCATGACAAGGCCCTTGCTCAGGCGTTGATCAATCTGGCACTCGTTGCCGGAAAGATCGGCAAGGAAGGGTCGGGCGTCCTGATCATGGGAGAGAAGAACAACAGCCAGGGTGCCGTCGATATGGGCGTTTATCCTGCCGGCAACGGAAAGGGTGCAACGGATATCATCGCTTCCTGCGCTGCGGGTGCCACAAAAGCATTGTACGTGGTGGGCGAGAACCCGGTTGTTTCCTACCCCAACCGGAAGAAAGTCGCCGATGCCCTAGACAAAGTCGGCTTCCTCGTGGTGCAGGATCTTTTCCTGACCGAGACCGCCGAAAAGGCTCATGTCGTTCTGCCGGCATGTTCCTTTGCCGAAAAGGACGGAACCTTTACCAGTGTCGGAAGAATGGTGCAGCGGGTCAGGAAGGCCATCAAACCCATCGGAGCTAGCCGCAGCGACTTCGACATTCTGAACGAACTGAGCAGCAGACTGGGAGGAGCCTCTTTTGCAGACTCCAGCCAGGTTTTTGTGGAAATCGCCCGGGAAGTTGCCGGCTACAACGGTCTGACCTATGACAAGCTTGGCGATGAGGGGGCACTTGTTCCAGTTGCCGTCAAAGGCAGGTTCGTTCCCGTTGCTGCGTCGCCTGTCAAGGCAGAGGCGGGTAAATATGCACTGGTTACCGGAAGCGCCTTGTACCACTGCGGCACCATGTCCCGTTTCGGCCAAGGGCCGATGCATGTCTGTCCCGAGGGGTATGCGGAATTCAGCCGTGAGGATGCCGCAGTACTGAAAATCCAGGATAACGACCTGGTCAAGCTCACTTCTGCCGGCGCCGAAATCAACCTCAAGGCAAAAGTCAACATGAGGATGCCGAAAGGGGTGGTTTTTGCACCCTACCACTTCGGCGAAGAGTCCATCAATAACATAACCGACGGCTCACCGGTCACCTGGGTCGCCGTCAGCAAATAATTCGCATCAGAGCTAATTTAACTAAAGAGGGGAAGACAATCAGATGGATACGCTAATCTTAGGACTGCCAGTTGCGTACTACATAGCAATGATTGCCAAGGTGCTCGTGGCCTTTGTCTTTGTATTATTGACTGTTGCCTATGCCACTTACGCCGAAAGGAAGATCATCGGTCACATGCAGGTACGGCTCGGACCCATGAGGACCGGCTGGCACGGACTGCTGCAGCCCATCGCTGACGGTCTGAAACTCTTTTTCAAGGAAGAGATCATTCCGGCCCAGTCGAGCAAGTTCGCTTTCCTGGTTGCTCCGCTGGTTGCCTTGATCCCTGCTTTCATCTCTTTCGCTGTAATACCTTTCGGTGAGACGATTACCATCGGCGGTTACCAGATTCCCCTGCAGATTGCCGCAGTTTATGATCCCGCCGGAGACAGGGTGCTGGACGTGAATGTAGGCGTGCTCTACATCCTGGGTATGGCTTCCCTTGGCGTATACGGCATCGTTCTGGCAGGCTGGTCGTCCAACAGCAAATATTCCCTCCTGGGAGGTCTCAGGTCTTCCGCGCAGATGGTCTCCTACGAGCTTGCAGCTGGACTGGCCATCGTTTCCGTATTCATGCTTTCCGAATCCCTCTCCCTGCAGAAGATCGTCGCCGATCAGGCCGGCTTTGCATGGTATGCCTTCAAGCAGCCCGTTGCCTTCATTGTCTTCTTCATCTGTTCCTTGGCCGAGATCAACCGTACCCCTTTCGACCTTCCCGAAGCCGAGACGGAACTCGTATCCGGCTTCTGCACCGAATATTCAAGTATGAAATACGCCATGTTCTTCATGGCTGAATATGCCAATATGGTCACCGTATGTGCCGTGACGACTACCCTGTTCCTTGGCGGATGGCATGGCCCCGCATTCCTGCCCGGTTGGATATGGTTCATCATCAAGGTTTACTTCCTGATCTTCGTCTGTATGTGGATCAGGGCCACCTATCCACGATATCGCTACGACCAGTTGATGCGCTTGGGCTGGAAGTTCTTCCTGCCGCTTACCCTGCTCAACGTGGTAGCTACGGGAATCGTCGTCACGCTTTTAAAATAGTTCAAATTTACAGGCGAGGTATCACCAATGATAATGCCGTTGCTTAAAGGTTTAGGAATTACCCTCTCACATCTTTTCAAGAAGCCGGTCACCCTTCAGTACCCGGACGAGATGCCTGAAGTCGCGCCCCGTTTCAGGGGGCTGCATGCCCTGAACATCTCCCATGACAAGGCTAAATGTGTTGCCTGCTACTTATGTCCCACTGTCTGCCCGGCCAAATGCATCAAGGTGGAGGCGGGAGAAGACGAGAATCACAATAAATATGCTGCAGAATATGAAATCGATATGCTGCGCTGCATTTTCTGCGGCTACTGCGTTGAAGCGTGTCCCGTGGATGCTGTCCGCATGACCCAGACTTTTGAGCTTGCCAACTACAAGCGCGCGGATTTCGTGTTCACCAAAGACAGACTTTTAGAAAAGAAATAAAGGAGCAGTCAATGCTAGAGTCGTTATTCTTCCTCATAGTGGCAGCGGTGGCTGTCATATCCAGCATTCTGGTGATTACCTGCAAGAACCCGATCAACAGTGCCCTTTCACTGGTCATGACGTTCTTCTGTCTTGCCACCTTCTATGTGATGCTTGATGCTCCCTTTATGGCGGCCATACAGGTAATCGTCTACGCCGGTGCAATCATGGTTTTGATCGTATTCGTCATTATGCTGCTCAATATCAGAACCGAGACCGGCAGGAAGACAACCCATGCGATATTGGCGGGCAGCATTATCGGCCTCTTCGTCCTTTTTCAGACCTGCTATTTTCTTACCAAAGGCACTCTTACTGGTACCAAGGGGGCTATGGATACAGCGCTGGTCGAGAAGGTCGGCCATGTTGAGCTGATTGGCAAGGCGTTGTATACCGACTTCCTGCTTCCCTTTGAGATCACCTCTCTTCTCTTGCTGGTCGCGATCATTGGGGCGGTCATCCTTTCTAAAAGAAAAATTTAAACTTATCGGGGTGAAGACATGCTGGCCTTAAACAACTATCTCATAATAAGCGCAATTCTGTTTTCGATAGGCACCATCGGGGTGCTCGTCAGAAGAAACGCCATCGTAATATTCATGTGCGTGGAGATGATGCTGAATGCGGTCAACCTCACCTTTATCGCCTTCTCCAAATATCTGGGCAATATCGACGGGCAGATCTTCGTCTTTTTCGTCATGACCGTTGCAGCTGCCGAGGCGGCCGTCGGTCTCGCACTGATGATCGCTTTCTTCAAGAACAGGGAATCAATCGACGTTGAAGACATCAATGTCATGAAGTGGTAGTCGGTCAAGTAAACTTACGGAAATTATCAGATAAAGGAGTCAGGAATGTTTGAATACGTATGGTTGATCCCACTGTTCCCACTCATCGGGGTGGTAATCAACGGCCTATTCGGCAAATCAATAAAGAATGAGAAGATTATAGGCGGGATCGGATCGTTAATGGTCTTTGGTTCTTTCCTGGTTGCCTGCAGCATACTGTTCAGACTGCTGTCTCTTCCCAGTGAGGAACGTCTTTACGAACTGAACGTCTTCACCTGGATTCAATCGGGTACTTTCAAGGCCGATATCGGTTTCCTCATTGATCCCCTCTCGGCACTCATGATCATGGTCGTTACCGGCGTCGGCTTTCTGATTCATCTGTACTCCATCGGCTATATGCATGGTGAGGAGGGCTTCTACCGCTACTTCACCTACCTGAACCTCTTTACTTTTTCCATGCTGCTGCTGGTTCTCGGCAACAACCTGCTGCTTATGTTCGTCGGTTGGGAAGGTGTCGGCCTCTGCTCCTATCTTCTCATCGGCTACTATTTCCACAAGAAGTCCGCCGGCGATGCAGGCAAAAAAGCATTCGTCATGAACCGGGTGGGGGACTTTGGTTTCCTCCTGGGCGTGTTCACCCTGTTTTGGTTCCTTGGCCAGAACTACAACATCTGGACCATCAACTTTGTTGAATTGAGCAAGGCATCCCACCTTTTACCGGTGGGTGGCATCGTTACCATCATTACCCTCTGTTTCTTCCTGGGAGCAACCGGTAAATCGGCACAGATACCGCTCTATACCTGGCTTCCTGATGCCATGGAGGGCCCGACACCGGTATCCGCCCTCATCCATGCCGCTACCATGGTTACCGCCGGTGTTTACATGATAGGCCGCATGAACTTCATCTTCATCAAGGCTCCCGAAACCATGCTGGTCATCGCCTGCATCGGTGCGGCAACCGCTATTTTCGCTGCGACGATCGGTACCGCCCAGAACGACATCAAGAGGGTTCTTGCCTATTCGACGGTTTCCCAGCTCGGCTTCATGTTCCTGGCCATGGGGGTCGGCGCCTTTGCGGCCGGCGTTTTCCACCTCATGACCCACGCGTTCTTCAAGGCCTGTCTGTTCCTTGGGTCCGGTTCCGTTATCCACTCCATGCATCATGCGCTGCACCATGCCCACTCCCACGACGATCCGCAGGACATGCGTCACATGGGCGGCTTGAAATCAAAGATGCCGATCACCTTCATTACTTTCCTCGTTTCAACCATCGCCATTGCCGGTATACCTGGTTTTTCCGGATTCTTCTCCAAGGACGAAATCCTCTGGCAGGCGTTTGCCAACCCTTACCACGGTAGCCTCAACTATGTTCTCTGGGGTATCGGTGCAGTTGCAGCTGGCTTTACCGCATTCTACATGTTCCGCCTGGTTTTCATGACTTTCTTTGGCGAGTGCCGCATTACCCCCAAGGCAAAGGACCATCTTCACGAGTCACCTTTCGTCATCACCCTGCCGCTGATGGTGCTCGGCTTCCTGGCCGTGGTCGGCGGTTACGTGGGCATCCCCAAGGTGATTGGCGAGGTCTTCGGTGGTATTCCCAATCTCTTCGAGCACTATCTTGAGCCGGTTTTCAGAATCTCTGAAGAATTCGCCAAGGAGCATGTCCAGGTGACGGCTCACCATAGCGCTGCCCTGGAGTGGGGCCTGATGGGGACCTCGGTACTGATTGCTGTCGTCGGCATCAGCATCGCCTATGCGCTCTATATTGTGTCACCGTCGATTCCTGCAAAATTCACTGCTGCTTTCCCTGGGCTGCACCGGGCAGTATACAACAAATGGTATATCGACGAGCTCTACGACCTGCTCTTCGTTAATCCTTGCAAGGCATTGGGCCGCTTCCTCTGGAAAGGCTTCGATGTGGTCATAGTCGACGGCATCGTCAACGGCGTAGCCAAGGTTACCATGGGCTTCAGCGGCGTGCTCAGGCACGTTCAGTCGGGGTTTGTGCACAACTATGCACTGACCATGGCACTGGGTATGGTCGTTATCGTCGGTTTCTACCTCTTCCGTTAAGAATTAATTCAGATAATTTTTGCCAGATTTAAAGGAGCAGAGTAAATGAACCAGATGCCTGCGTTACTGAGCATAATAACATTCCTGCCGCTGTTGGGAGCCATACTCCTGCTGTTTGTCAACAAAAACAGTCATGCAGTGGCGAGAGGTATCGCCCTTGGCGTTTCTCTGATAGTCTTTCTCGTATCGATCCCGCTGATCACCGGTTTTCAGAACAACGCCGAGTTCCAGTTCGTTGAATTGGTGCCCTGGATAACAGCAGGCCCTTTCCAGATGAACTATCACGTAGGTATTGACGGCATCAGTCTCTGGCTTGTTATTCTTACCACCTTCATCATGCCAATTGCCATTCTCTCCACTTGGACTGCGGTGGAAGAGAAGGTCAAGGAATACATGATCTGCCTCCTGCTCCTGGAAGTGGGGATGATCGGTGCCTTCATTGCCCTCGATCTTTTCCTCTTCTACATCTTCTGGGAAGTAATGCTCATCCCCATGTACTTCATCATCGGTATCTGGGGGGGCAAAAACAAGCTGTATGCTGCAATGAAGTTCTTCATCTACACCATGGTCGGTTCGCTGCTCATGCTGGTTGCACTGATTGCCCTCTATTTCAAGGCCGGCGGCGGGGATTTCAACCTGCTCAAATTCTACCAGCTGTCCCTTGATCCGGGCACCCAGACCTGGATGTTCCTGGCATTTGCCTTGGCCTTTGCCATCAAGGTGCCCATGTTCCCCCTGCATACCTGGTTGCCCGATGCCCACACCGAAGCGCCGACAGCCGGTTCGGTAATACTCGCGGCAGTGCTTCTGAAGATGGGTACATATGGTTTCGTGCGCTTTGCCATGCCGCTCTTCCCTCTGGCAACCGCACAGTTCACGCCACTTATCGCCACTCTGTCGGTCATCGGCATCATCTATGCCGCATTGGTTGCCATGGTCCAGGAAGACGTCAAGAAGCTTGTTGCCTACTCCTCAGTGGCCCACCTGGGTTTCGTCATGCTCGGGGTCTTTGCCATCAACCAGCAGGGCATTGCCGGTGGTATGTTGCAGATGCTCAACCACGGCGTTTCCACCGGCGCACTGTTCCTTATCGTCGGCTTTATCTATGAACGTCGCCATACGCGGCTCATTACCGATTTCGGCGGTCTCTCCAAACAGATGCCCGTCTTCGCCACCATTTTCATGATCGTCACCCTGTCTTCCATCGGCCTTCCCGGCACCAATGGCTTCGTTGGTGAATTCCTGGTTCTGATCGGCTCCTTTGAGAGCTCCATCAGATGGTACTCGGTGATTGCCACCAGTGGTGTCATCCTTTCGGCAGTTTACATGCTGTGGATGTTTCAACGGGTCATGTTCGGTGAACTCAGCAATCCGAAGAACCAGGTGCTCAAGGACCTCAATGCCAGGGAAGTTGCCATCATGCTGCCTCTGCTGGTGCTGATATTCTTCATGGGCGTCTATCCCCGTCCGTTCATCGACAAGATGACTCCTTCCATCGAAAATTTGGTGCAGCATGTCAAGACCAAGCAGGCGGCAGCCAACCAGCCTGTGGCACAAAGCGTGCCCGCCCAGGCCGTCCAAGCCGCACCGGTCCCATTGCCCCAGGCAGCAACCCCAGCAGAAGTGAAATAGACAAGTTTAGAATAGTTACCGGAGGAAATTAGATGGAAACAATCCCTATGCCAGCCATAAACTTCGCTGCGGTGATGCCTGAAACGATACTATCGGTATTCGCCATGGTGCTTCTGCTGGTCAATGTCTTTGTCCCTGGCAAACAGAAGGCTTACCTCGCCTATCTGAGTCTTATCGGCATCATTGCTGCCGGTGTCAGCGTATTCAATGCCTGGGATGCCCCGCTTGCACTCAGGGAAGGGTTCAATGGTTCAGTTCTGCAGGATAACTTCTCCCTCTTCTTCAAAGGGATCTTCCTCGTTTCCGCGGCCCTGACCCTGCTTATCAGCGACCAGTACCTGAATCGGGAAAACTGCAACCACGGCGAGATATACCCGCTGATTCTGCTCTCAACCGCCGGCATGATGCTTATGGCATCAGGAACAGACCTGATGACAATTTTCCTCGGCCTTGAAGTGCTGTCCGTATCACTCTACGTTCTGGCAGGCTTCAACAGGGATAACGTCAAGTCGAACGAAGCAGGTCTGAAATACTTTCTGCTCGGTGCTTTTTCCACCGGCTTCCTTCTCTACGGCATGGCCCTCACCTACGGTGCGACTGGATCGACCAAAATTGGCAGTATTGCCTCCTTCGTAGCACAGAATGCTGCCGTTACCGCTAATCCTCTGTTCCTTGTGGGCATGCTGCTCATGGCAGTTGGCTTCTCCTTCAAAATTGCTGCAGCGCCGTTCCATATGTGGACTCCTGATGTCTATGAGGGTGCTCCCACGCCGATCACTGCTTTCATGTCTGCCGGGCCCAAGGCAGCCGGTTTTGCCGCCTTTATCCGGGTGATGATCTTTGCCTTCCCCACCCTCAAAGCAGATTGGTCCGATCTTCTCTGGATCCTCGCTGTGCTCACCATGACCGTCGGTAACATCATTGCGCTGAGCCAGGACAATATAAAAAGAATGCTTGCCTACTCTTCCATTGCCCACGCAGGCTATGCGCTGGTCGGTTTTGCCGCCGGCAATGCGGAAGGCGCCGCTGGTATTCTCTTCTACATGCTCTCCTATGCCTTCATGAACATCGGTGCCTTCGCTATCATCGTTCTCATCGGCAAGAAGGGGGAAGCCAACAACAACATCGCCGATTTCGCAGGTCTTGGTTTCAGACGGCCTGTACTTGCCCTTTTGATGGCTATCTTCCTCTTCTCCCTGGCTGGGATTCCTCCCATGGTCGGCTTTGTCGGTAAATTCTACCTCTTCTCCGCCGCCATAAAGTCGGGCTTCATCTGGCTTGCCATTATCGGCGTGCTGAACAGTGCCGCTTCCGTCTATTATTATCTGCGGGTGATGGTTTACATGTACATGAAGGATCCCGTCGAGGAATTCGACTGGGTCAAGGTTACCCCTGCCATTGCCCTGAGTCTGCTTATTTCAGTTGCCGGAGTCATGATTCCCGGTGTTGTCCCCGGTTACCTGCTGCAACTGGCCCAGAAGGCGGTGCTTTTCTAAAGCTGCTCCCATTCGTGTCAATTCCCAAGCCCCGCCTGGATCTCCGGCGGGGCTTTTTCATTCCGATTGTGCAATTCAGTCAAGCGCTCCTGGTGCCGAGGCCGCTATCCAGGAGATAATCTGGCCGCATCGCAGGTGTTGTTTTCATGCTGCAGGTACTGCGCCTGCAATCTCTCCTGATTGTTCCGTCTCCACAATCCCGTCGACGGTTCCGGCCGTTACGAATTCAACCGTACTCTGCAACTTGGCTCAGCCTCACAAGCAAATCGGTTCCCTATTTTTGCCAACAGTATTTACAACGTTATAATTGGCTTGACAATACTGTGGCCATCATATATATAAAAAATACTATATATTGGTGTGGTAATAAGTCGGAGGTTCACGTGCGAACCCTATACTTTGTCTTCTGCTTTTTGCTGGCCTTTCCCCTTGCTGGTGTTGCCGCCGAGAAAGTCAGCCCCCGACAGGCCATCGTCATGGCATTGGCAAAGAACCATCAGCTGCAGGCGACCGGCCATGAGCTAACCGCCGTTGAAAAAGAGGCAATCATCAGCCGTAGCCGGTACTTCCCGAGGATTTCCCTGGAGGAAAACGCAGCCGCTTCCAATTCTCCGACGCGCGTCTTCATGATGAAGCTGGATCAGGGCAGATTTGCTGCAAGCGATTTCGAACCGGCTCGGCTTAATAATCCCAGCTCTTATCACGATTTCAAGACCGCCTTGAATCTGGAACAGCCGCTGTTCGATCTGGTAATCACCCGGTCGTCGGCGATGGCCGAGACCGTTGCCGAAAGCAGGAGGCTTGCCATGGGGCAAAAACGCCAGGTTGTGGCGCTGCAGGTCTATGCAGCATGGCTTGAGGTCAGACGGGCCAAGGCATATCTGGGGATAGCCGAGCAGGCGATGGCGGAAGCCCGGGAGCATTTGCGGCTGGCTGGGGTGCGGGTCGGAGTCGGCACCGGCTTGAAATCTGAGGATTTACGGGCACGAACCTTTCTCTTCGACGTTGAACAGCAGCTGATCTCTGCAAAGAACAACGTTACGCTGGCCAGAATGCAGTTGTCTCTGGTTACTGGCGGCAGTTCCGGTGAGGAACTGGATATCGATGACGGCATTACGGTTGACGGGATGCCCTTGAACTTGAAAGAGCTGCAGCAGTTGGCGGTGGAAAACCGTCAGGATTTGAAAGCCATAGGCAAGGAGACTGAAAAAGCGGCGGCTGCCATTGCTCTGGCGCGAGCGGCCTATTATCCCACGCTCTATGCCAATGCCTCCTTCCAGATGAATGACTACAGTGTTCCCTTCGGCCACGATAATGATTCCTGGCAGGCAGGTCTCAGTCTGCGCTGGGATCTTTTTTCAGGGATGAAAACGGCAAATGAAGTAGCCAAATCCCAAGCCATGGAACATGCGGCAAAGGAATATCAGCAGGATTATCGCAACACCATAGGCTACCAGGTCAGCGAAAGCTATCTACGCTATGAAGAGGCTGGGAAGAAGCTTGACCTTGCCCGGCAGGCGGTTGCCGATGCCGAGGAAAGCGTCCGCCTGATCGGCAAACGCTATCAGAATTCTCTTTCCACCATGGTCGAGCTGCTTGATGCCCAGACTGCCCTTAATAGGGCCCGCGCTGTACAGGTGGAAATGGAGAACGGCCAGGCCCTGGCAGTGGCGAGGATCTGGCAGTCTGCAGGAGTGTTTCTCAAGGAGGTTCTTAAATGATGACAGGGATAGCAGGCCGTTTTGCTGCCTGCACCGCACTGGTGATGATGCTTGCTTCGGGATGCAGCAAGGAGAAGGAAGCCGCGAAAGAGGGACCGGGTCCGGTTGTCTCAGGGCTTACCGTTGAAAAAATAGTCACGACGGTAGTCCCGGATCAGCTGGAGGCGGTCGGCGCAGTTCGCCCGAGGAATACCGCTCAGATCGCCGCGCGCATAGCGGGTACGGTGACTTCAATGAAGATACGGGAGGGTGATCGGGTCAGCAAGGGAATGCTCCTCGTGACGTTGGCATCGGCGGAAACAGCGGCAAATGCAGCCGGCGCACGGGCTGCTGTCGAACAGGCGCTGCAGGGGGTGGAAGAAGCGCGCTCGCGGAAGCAGTTTGCCGACGTGACCTTTGACAGATACCGGAAGTTGTTGCAGGAAGAGGCGGTAACCCGCCAGGAATACGACGGCCGGCTGGCTGAAAAGGAAGTGGCCGGACGTTCTCTGGCTCGGGCCGAAGCTGCGCTTGTCGCAGCACGGGAAGGGGCGCGAGGGGCATCAAGCCTGGCCGGTTACGGGCGGATACAGGCCCCCATCAGCGGCGTCGTTGTCAATAAGGCCGCCGATGTGGGGATGACGGTTTTCCCCGGCATGCAGCTCCTGACCATTGAAGAGCAGGGCGCATATCGCCTGGAGGTTGCCGCTCCGGAATCGTTACTGGGCAAAATAAAGGCCGGAGACAGAATTCCCGTTACCTTGGAAGGTGCCCCGGCAGTGAAAAGCGGTGTGGTGGAAGAAGTGGTACCTGCAGTGGACCGGGCGACCCGGACCTTTATCGTCAAGATCGGGGTTGCCGACAAGGGGCTTCGTTCCGGTTCTTACGGGAATGCGCGCTTCACGCTGGGGAGCCGTGAAGGGCTTCTCGTTGCCAGAAATGCGGTGATCACGCAAGGGGCCTTGACCTCGGTCTGGGTCGTCGGCCGGGATGCCGTCGTCCGGATGCGCATTGTCAAAACAGGCAAGCAGGTCGGAGACAAGGTGGAAATACTGGCTGGGCTGGCACCGGGCGAAGCGGTTGTGACATCGGGGGTGGAAAAGATTGTGGAGGGGGCGCGCGTTGCAGATAAATCTGGTCAGCAGTAAGGTACAAGCGGCAAACGGTGGAGAACATCTCAATAATGGGGGAACTGATTGATGAGCGGTCTTGGCTTTGCCGGCAGAATAGCCCGTGCCTTTATCGATTCGAAGCTGACGCCGCTGATCGTCGGCGCCTCGCTCCTGCTGGGTTTGTATGCGGTACTTGTCACTCCCCGTGAGGAAGAGCCGCAGATTGTCGTGCCCATGATCGACATCTATCTCCCCATGCCGGGTGCGACCCCCCGGGAGGTGGAAGAGCGGGTCGTCAAACCGATGGAAGCCCGCATGTGGGAGATCAAGGGGGTCGAGTACATATACAGCACCAGCAGGCCGGGGATGGGCATCGTCACCGTCAGGTATAAGGTCGGCGAGGATATGGAAAACTCCCTGGTGAAGCTCTACAACAAGGTCATGGGCAGCAGGGCCACGCTTCCCCCCGGTGCCGGTGAGCCGCAGGTGGCGCCGAAATCCATCGACGACGTTCCCATTTTGACACTGACGCTCTGGTCGGAGCGTTATGATCATTATACCCTGCGCAGGGTTGCCCGTGAATTGTGCGATGAGCTGAAAAAGTCGGCGAACGTGGCGGAAAGCGATATCAAGGGGGGGCAATCGCGGCAGATAAAGGTCCGGCTGGATGGTGGCAAGATGGCGGCCTTGGGACTGTCGCCATTGCAGGTGATGGGCGCGCTGCAGAAGGAAAACAGCAGCATCCGGTCGGGGGCGTTCTCCGGCATGAACCGGGATTTTCTCGTTGAGACCGGTACTTTCCTCGACGGGGCGGATACGGTGCGGCGGGTCGTTGTCGCCGTCGTCAACGGAAGACCGGTTTATGTGGAAGATGTGGCCACGGTGGAGGACGGTCCGGAGGAGGCTCGGGACTATGTCTTTCATGGATTGGGAAACGGGGCGGCGGTCAAGGGGATCGTTGCTGCCGGGCGCTACCCGGCGGTGACCATTTCCTTTGCCAAACGCAAGGGGGCAAATGCCACATGGGTGGCGGAAGACCTGCTCAAGAAAACGGAGCTGCTCAAGGGGAAACTGATCCCTTCCGATGTACAGGTGACGGTGACGCGCAATTACGGCGAAACGGCCAGCGAGAAAAACAACGAGCTGCTCTTCCATATGTTCCTGGCGGCGTTTTCGGTGACGATCCTCATTGCCGTCTTCATGGGCTGGCGGGCGGGAGCTGTGGCGGCCATCGCCATACCGGTGACCCTGGCGTTGACCATGCTGATCTTCAACTTGATCGGCTATACTCTGAACCGCATTACCCTTTTTGCCCTGATCTTTTCCATCGGAATTCTGGTGGACGATGCCATCGTTGTCGTGGAAAATATCCATCGCTACTTCACCACCACCAGGTTCGCCCCCCTGGAAGCGGCCATCAAGGCCGTTGACGAGATCGGCAACCCGACCATCCTGGCCACCTTCGCCGTCATTGCCTCCATTCTCCCCATGGGGTTCGTCGGCGGGCTGATGGGCCCCTACATGCGTCCCATCCCGGTGGGCGCCAGCATGGCCATGCTTTTTTCGCTGCTCATCGCCTTCATCGTCACCCCCTATTTTGCCTACCGCTTCATGAAGGGTGAGTCACACTTCGGCAGTGAGGAGGAGGCACAAGAGTCCCGCCTGACTCGGTTTTACCGGCGGTTCATGGGAGCACTGCTCCACAGGAAACCTGTGCGATACGGCTTTCTTGTCGGCGTGGTCGTACTGCTGCTTGCTTCCTGCTCGCTGATCTATTTCAGGCTGGTGACAGTCAAGATGCTGCCGTTCGACAACAAGAACGAGCTGCAGGTGATCATCGATGCACCCGACGGCACGGCCCTGGAGGAAACGGCGCGCATGCTGGCGGAGATGGGGGATGTCCTGCGCACCGTCCCTGAGGTGGTCAATTTTCAGACCTATGCCGGGGTCAACTCTCCCTTCAATTTCAACGGCCTGGTGCGCCATTACTACCTGCGCAAAGGACCGAACGTGGGGGACATTCAGGTCAACCTGCTGCCGAAATCGGAACGGAGCGAGCAGTCGCACGATATTGCCAAGCGGATCAGGCCGATGCTGAAGAAGATTGCCGACCGCTATTCGGCACGCCTGAAGGTGGCCGAGATCCCCCCCGGTCCACCGGTGATTTCCACGCTGGTAGCGGAAATCTATGGGCCGGACCAGGAGACCCGGCTAAAGATTGCTGCCCAGGTCAAGAGGATCTTTGCCGGGACCGCCGGTGTCGTCGATACGGACTGGTACGTGGAGGATGACCAGGAGAAGGTCAATTTCGAGGTGGACAAGGAGAAGGCCGCCCTCTCAGGCATTGCCACCGAAGACGTGGCAAAGACTCTGCAGATTGCCCTTGACGGCATGAACGCAGGGATCGCCCACCTGCCCAACGAAAAGGAGCCGGTCGGCATCAATCTGAGGCTCCCCGTAGCTCAGCGCAGTTCAGTAGCAGACCTTTCTTCGGTCCATGTTGCCGGCCCACGGAGCAACGTGCCTCTTACGGAACTGATCCGGGTGAAAAAGGGGCAGGAGGAAAAATCCCGTTACCGCAAGAACCTGAAAAATGTCGTCTATGTGACCGGCGATGTGGCAGGGGTAATTGAGGCGCCGGTTTACGCCATCTTGAAGATGCAGAAGGAAATCGATAAAATACAGCTTCCCGGGGGCTACAAGATTGAGCAGCGGGCGGCGAGCCAGCCCTGGAGCGAGCTCAGGCCGGGGCTCAAGTGGGACGGGGAGTGGCACATTACCTACGAAGTGTTCCGTGATCTGGGGTTGGCCTTTGCCGCGGTGATGATCCTCATTTATGTGCTGGTGGTGGCCTGGTTCCGGGACTTCACCACCCCGCTGGTCATCATGGCCCCGATACCCCTGACCCTGATCGGTATTTTGCCGGGACACGCCATAATGGGGGCTTTTTTCACCGCCACCAGCATGATCGGCTTCATTGCCCTGGCGGGGATCATCGTCAGAAATTCAATCATCCTCATCGACTTCGCGGAACTGCGGCGGCGGGAGGGGATGGCCCTCGACGAGGCGATCATCGATGCGGGAGCGGTGCGTTTCCGGCCGATGCTGCTGACTGCGGCGGCGGTGGTTATCGGCAGCTTCGTCATTGTCTTCGATCCCATCTTCCAGGGGTTGGCCCTGGCCATGATGTGCGGTGAGATTGCCTCCACCGCCCTGTCCCGGGTGACGATCCCCATCCTGTACTTCATGGTGCAGTCGTGGAAGGAGAAAAGGCAGCAACGTTCAGCGGCCTGAAGAAAAAATCATAACCAAAGATGCTGGAGGAGCGATGTTCTGGACAAAGCAAAAGAAAGATGAAGCGGAGATTGAGGGTATGGCGGGTAAGGTGGCTGCAGAAGCCGAGGGATTGTACCGGTCCGGGAAGATGCATTGCGCCGAGGCAGTATTGGCAGCAATCCGCAATAATTTCGCCCCCCAGGTCCCGGCAGAAGTAGTAAGGATGGCTTCTGGCTTCGGCGGCGGTTCCGGTTCCGGTTGTGTCTGCGGCGCTGTTGCCGGGGGGACCATTGCCCTTGCCCTCGTGCTGCAGGAGGATAAGAAGCAGATCGCTGCCCTGACCAAGGAGCTGCACAAGTGGTTCAAGGATCAGTACCGGGCAACCTGCTGCAAAGTGGTGACCCAGAAGGGGAAAGAGGGTTGCCCGCTTTTGACCGGCAATGTGGCGGGCAAGGTAGCGGAAATGCTCACCGTCACCCTGAAATAAAAAGTCCGGTGGTATGGACCGGACAAGAAGGAGAACAGAAAATGTATATCGATCGAATGCTCAGGCTCATAGCCGGTTTTTTCGTCATGCTTTCGGTGGCGCTGGCCCATTTCCACAGCCCCAACTGGCTATGGTTCACCGCCTTTGTCGGGCTCAACCTCTTCCAATCGGCATTCACCAACTGGTGCCCAATGATGACCATTCTGGCAAAGGCGGGGGTACCCAAACTGCCTCCCGGCTGTGGCTGTAAATGAAAGGGCGCATTACCGTCCTCTGCGATAACGGCGTCGGCCCCTTGGCCGGCACACTGGGGGAGCACGGCTTTGCCGCCCTGGTGGAGACCGCTGCCGGTTCCCTCCTTTTCGATACGGGGCAGGGGGCGACCCTGCTCCACAATGCCCAGCGCATGCAAAGGGACCTGCGGAAGGTGGGAATCGTCGCCCTTTCCCACGGTCATTATGACCATACGGGAGGGCTTTGGCCGCTGCTCCAGTGGTGCGGGGCGAAACGGGTCTGTGCACATCCGGGCATCTTCGCCGGCCGTTATGCCATCAGGGATGGGGAAAAGGGGCGTTCCATAGGCATGCCCTACAGCAGGGAGTTTCTCGAAGGGCAGGGGGCCGGCTTCGATCTGGACAGCTCCTTCAGGGAAATAGCGCCGGATATTTTCCTCTCAGGGGAGGTGCCGCGCAGGCAGCCCTTCGAAGAGGGTGATAGCGGGCTTTTCTGCGATGCCGCAGGCTGTATCCCCGATCCCGTTGCCGACGACCAGTCGCTGGTGCTGAAAACGGCCCGGGGACTGGTGCTGGTCCTGGGCTGCTGCCATGCAGGGCTGATCAATACCCTGGAACTGGCCAGGGAGCAGACCGGCGAGACCAGGATCTACGCCGTTGTCGGCGGCAATCACCTGGGCTTCTCCTCCCAGATGCAGCTCAACGAGACGGTGAAAAAACTGCGCGGCTACGACATTCAGAAGATCTGCGGCAGCCATTGTGCCGGTTTCGCCCCTTCGGCCCGGCTGATGAAGGAGTTTCCGGGGCGGTTCCATCCGGCACAGGTGGGCTATACGCTGGAAGTGTGACAAAAAAGCGAGGAGTTATTGGTATGAGAGTAACGGCAGTGGCAGGTGTAATGATCATTTTTCTGGCAACGGCGGTTTTTGCCGCAGGATACCGGAACATCGGCGCACGGGAGGCGAAGGCGCTGCTGGGCAGTGTTAAAAGCGTCTTTCTCCTGGATGTGCGGACCCCGGATGAGTATCGCCAGGCCCATCTCCGGGGGGCGGTACTGATTCCAATGAACGAGATCGAGCGCCGCCTGCGCGAAGTGCCGAAAAACCGGCCGGTGGTGGTTTACTGCGCGGTCGGTTCTCGTTCGGGAACGGTTGCGGGATATCTTGCGGGAAAAGGATACGGCAATGTCTACAATATGAGCGACGGCATTGTCGGCTGGTATCGTAGCGGGTTTTCCATCGAGCGCTGAGCGTGGAGCCGGAAGGGGTGAGGTGCGCCATGACAGTAGAAGAAAAGGCCCTGCTGCTGAGAATACTTGGCCACCCGGTGCGGCTGCGGATCGTTACCGGGCTGGCTGACCGGTGTGTCTGCGTCAAGGAGATGTGGCAGCATCTCTGCCTGCCCCAGGCAGTCGTATCCCAGCATCTGAAAATCCTGAAGGATTGCGGCATCGTTACCGCCCGAAGGGAGGGGACCCGTGTCTGCTATTCAGTACAGACGGAACTGATGGCGGAGCTGGTCAGCCTTCTTTCCCCGCAAAGGGGGCCAGCTCCCTGTGCAGCCGATCCGTCAGCCCGGCAATGACCTCGATCTTCTGCATCATATCCTTGGCCAGTGCGCTGTTCGTCTCATTGAGCGACCCTGCCTCGGTCACGTAGTTCAGCAGGACATCCCCCATCATAATCTGCCGCACGGCCGTTTCCTTAAGCTGCTTGACCCGGTCGTTGTCTTCCATGACACTTCTCAGATAGAGGCGATTGCCCCGGGACTGTTCCTGGGTGGAATTGGAGATGAGGCTGGAGAAGGAACGCATCTTCTCCAGTGCCTTGACGATCAGCCCGATTCCTTGTTTCTGCTCGTGGATGGCGCCGGTAAACTGCTTGACCCGTTCCAGGTTTTTATCGGCTTCTTCCGTAATCAGTTTGCTGGCGGCTGCCTGTTCGACGGTAGATGTGGCTATTTTCTGCACCATCTGGGATGCTTCGGCGGTTCCCTGGGTAATTTTTTCCAGGGCAGTGTTGGCCAGTGCAGAGATCTTCACCCCATCCCTGATCCGGTCTTTCCCCTGGGAGATGGTTAGCTGCACTTCGGCCGTTTCCTTCTGGATATTGCCGACCAGCTCCTGGATTTCCTTTGCCGAAAGGGCGGTTCTCTGGGCCAGTGACCGTACCTCTTCGGCGACAACACTGAACGATTTGCCCTGTTCGCCGGCCTGGGCAGCGATGATGGAGGCATTGAGGGAGAGGAGATTGGTCTGGTCCACCACCTCCTTGATGACGTTGAGGAATTCGCCGATGCGCGCCGAATGGACCGAGAGGCGGTTGATGGCGGCAAATGAATCGGCATTGCTCTTTTCTATCTCCCTCATCGCCTTGAGGGTGGCGGACATGGAATGCATCCCCTCCGTGGCCTTCTTGCGGATGTCTTCGGCGCACTCGCTGGTCCTCTGGGCATTGTCGCGGACATTTGCGGTTACGGCGCTGATCTCATTGATGGAACTGGAGGTCTGTTCCGTGGAGAGCGCCAGTGCCTCGATATTCGTCGCCGTCTGATTGATGCTGGCGGCCATTTCCTCTATGGAGGCGGATGTTTCCAGTACCGAGGCGGAAAAATCCTGGATGTTGCCGGCGATCATGTCGGTCGTCGCACTCATTTCCGTGGTGATGGAGGCACGCTCATCCGTTCTGCGGGAGATGTCCTCGATCTCCAGCAGCAGATCCTTGAAAAAACCGTTCATGTCCTGCACCGCCTGCAGGGTTTCCTTTTCTTTGGCCACCTGCTTATCGCTGCTTTGGACTATTCTCCTGGACTGATCGCCGATCCCCCGGTGAAAGGAATTGATATCCAGGGATAGCCCGGCCACCTTTTCCACCATCTTCAGCACTTTGCCGATCAGCAGATCGTGGCACTCCAGGAGCAGCTTCAGCTCATCCCCCCCCTTACCGATCCGTTCCAGCTCCTCCCGGCCGGCAATGGCACTGAGGACGCGCCACTGGTTTTCCACGTGAATTTTCATCACCTGCTTGATGATGTAATAGCAGAATGTGCCCACGGCGATGCCGGCAAGCATGCAGCCGATGATATACATGGGGGTGAATGCCTTTCCGCCGAAGAAAATGAAGGAATAGAACGGAAAGATAATGCCCATGAAGAGGCCGAAACAGAGCATGAAAATGCAGGTGCTTTTCATGGAGGAGAGATATTTCTTTAGGAACATTAGGACCACCAGTATTTTTATCAAGGTTTTTCAGCAATATATGAAGCTAGAATGATACCTACCATGGGAAAGGCTGTCAAACGAAATAGCGGAGGCCATTACCCTCCCTCTGCTCGCTTGCCATTAAAAATTCAAGCTCCCCCCCTTTATCCCGATAAGTTCTACCATGAAAAAGACGGTCCCGGATACGATCTCTGTTGCAGAAGATATCATTGCCGGCCTTGCCATCGGCATCATCTATCTGGACGGCAGCGGCAGGATCGCCCTGATGAATACCAGGGCAGAGGCAATGCTGCATACCTCGGCGAGCCATGTTACCGGCAAAAGAATCGACATGCTGCCGCTGCGCACGCCGGTCTACCGGGTACTGAGCGAAAACAGCCGCGAGGCGCCTGTGGAAATCAGTGTCAACGGGGCTGTTTTGAGGGTGCGCTCGCGTGAGCGCCGGCAGGCCTCTGGAGAGCAGTCGGGGGAAATATACGAACTTTTCGACGTGACCGAAGAAAAGAAGGAGAAGCGCCAACGGGAGGAAATCGTCGCCATGACGACCCATGACCTCAAGTCGCCACTGACCGTGCTCATGGGGTACATTCAAACGCTACGCAGCGAGGGGGAGGCGAAGGTCCATGTCTCGCTGCTGCCGTGCCTGGATGAAATGGAACGAAGCGCCCTGAAACTGCTCGACATGATCGATGACGTGCTGGATGCGTACCGCCTGGAAGTGGGCTTGTTGCAGACGACCCGCAGCTGGTGCGATCTGGCTGCCATTCTGGAGGGATGCTGCCTGGACATGGCCCGCGAGGCTTCCTTGCGAGGGGTGCGGTTAACCTATCATCTGAATCGCGATATACCGGCGCTGAATGTGGATGGGAAGCAGCTGTCCCGTGTATTTGCCAACCTCATCGGCAATGGGGTGAAGTTTACCCGGCGCAGGGGGGAAGTTATGGTCGATGCATGGCAACGGGACGGCCGGCTCCACGTAACGGTAAAGGACACGGGGATCGGCATTCCAGAGCAGGACCTGCCGCGCATCTTCAATAAATATTTCCGTTCCGGCAATGCCAACGGTTTCAAGGGAACGGGACTCGGCCTAACCATCAGCAAGGCCATTGTTGAAGCTCACGGCGGATCGATTACCGTCGAGAGCACCCTTGGCGAAGGGAGCACCTTTACCATCGTTCTTCCGTGCACTAACTAGTTTCCATCCGGAAACGGTTCTTTTTTGCCTAACTAAAGTTTTGCCGTATCGGCGCCGAATATAACAATCATCAACTATGGATGGAGGAATTATGTCCCTTATTTCCTGGAATCAAGGCCTCAGTGTCAGTGTCAAACAATTCGACGACCAGCACAAAAAGCTGATCGACCTCATCAATACGCTCCACGACGCCATGAAAACGGGCAAGGGAAAGGATGTACTGGGAGATATCCTGCAGTCGCTGGTGAGCTACACCAAGAGCCATTTCGCAGCGGAAGAGCTCCTCATGCAGCGCCATGGCTATGAAGGGTACGAAAAACACAAGAAGGAGCACAATCTGCTGGTCATGCAGGTGGCCGACATCCAGAAGAAGCTGAATGAAGGCGCACCGGTACTGACCCAGACAGTGATGCTGTTCCTCAAGGATTGGCTTTCCACGCATATCCAGGGTGAAGACCGGAAATACAGCCCCTTTTTTAACGGCAAAGGTATTTCATGACGATAGGGCGTTCTTTTAGTTTTCAAAAAATTGACAGAAACATTTATCGTATCAAGCAGAGGAGGATGGGGTATGGCAAATATACTGATTGTGGACGATTCCTCAACCATGAGGAAAATCATCTCCCGTTCGTTGCGACAGGCTGGCCTGGTGGTCGATGACATTTTCGAGGCGGGTGACGGCATCGAGGGGCTGAGCGTACTGGGAGAGAAGAAGGTGGATCTGATCCTCTCCGATATCAACATGCCGAACATGGACGGCCTGGAGTTCATCAAGCAGGTGCGGGCAAGCGGCAAGCAGGTGCCGATCGTCATGATCACCACCGAGGGGGGAGAGGATGTGCTCAAGGATGCCATGTCCAGCGGCGCCAGCGACAGCATCAAGAAGCCCTTCACTCCGGAACAGCTCAACGAAAAACTGGGAGGTCTGCTCCAATGACATTGAACAATGCTGTGTCCAAGGCGGTCAACATGCAGGAAGAAGACCTGGCAGGTTATGTCATCCATGCCACCAAGGAAGTGTTCAACACCATGGTCATGCTTGACCTGGAGGACTCCTATCCCCTGCGGGAGCCGGTTACCACCTTCCATTGCAGCGTCACCGGCATGGTCGGCCTGGCCGGCACCTACACCGGCATTCTCTCCATCCATTGCCCCCGGACCTTTGCCTTGCGCATCACCTCCAACATGCTGGGGATGGACATATCGGAAGTGGGTGCGGATGTGAACGATGCCCTGGGTGAAATCGCCAACATGCTGGGGGGATATGTGAAGCAGATCCTCTCCAAGGGGGGGCTGGACATCAATCTCTCCATTCCGACGGTTATTTCCGGTGAAGAGTACACGGTCAATTCCATGTCCGACGACAATTGCGTCATCATCCCCTTCACCAACGAAGGGGAACGGTTCCTGGTGGCGCTGAAGCTGCGCAAGGAAGGATAAGGCAGTTTACTATGGCAGGATTCGGGAAATTGCAGGAGATGCTAGATGCCGCATTGAAGCAGGCGGGGGAAGAGAGCAGCATGCTCTTAGGTTCGACCCTTTCCGCAGGCGGTTCGGACATACTCAACACCAACCGCAAAAGCTATTTTGCCGACATGGAGGATGGCATCTTCGTCGTGGCGGTGGAATCCAAGGAGGAATATCCGGGGCGTTTCTACCTGATCTTCTCCCTGGGGGATGCCATCGTCATGAGCAGCGTCCTATTGGGAATCCCCGCTCCCCGTGTTTCCGAAAAACGCAGGCTGTGCATCATGGAGGCGGACGATATCGACGCCTTTGGTGAGATCGCCAATCAGTTCATCGGTTCATTCAATTCCATTTTTCAGCCAAAACTGCCCCAGAAGGTGCACCTGAAGCTACTGCCGCCACCAAAGAAATACGTGCCCGAAGTAGACCTGATTTCCGATGAGGAGCCGCTTCCCGAGGGGGATTACCTGATGTACCGGGCACCCCTGGAGATCGAAGGGCAGGAGATGCACTACCTGGATATCATGGTGCCTCCCGGTCTGGCCAATCTCTTCGATCCCCAGCCGGTGGAGGAATCGTCAGCAGCTCCGGCGGAAGCTGCCGCGACGGCAGGGGGGGATGTCGGCGCAGGAGATTCCCCCCATTCCCCATCCATCCTCATCCTCTGCGAAGATGACGGCGAGCGGCAGACGGTAAGGGAATATCTGGCTGCAACCGGCCTGGAACTGGTCGATGCCCGGCTCGGGGCGGATCTCCATGATCTGCTCAAGGAAAAGGAAGTGAGGATGGCGGTAATCGAGGTGAACGAGACGGGAGAGCGGGACCTGGCCGTATGCAACAAGGTCTGTGCCCAGAGCAGCAAGACTTCCCTTCCCATCATCGTATGTGCCGGGCAGTGGACCCGGACCGCCGTGCTCAAGGCCCTCACCTACGGGGCAAGCGACATCCTCGTGAAACCGTTCGATGCCGAGGAGCTCATGGCAAAGGTGCAGAAATACCTGCATGCGGCGTGAAAGGCGTCAAGAAATCCCTGCTGTCGTAGTTTTTTTTGACCTCCTGTCCCAAATCCATCATCTGGAGCCCTTCCCGTTCTGCTGCAGGCAAGCGTCCGGCAGCCTGTCCGCGGACGGCATGCCTTTTGCCAGTGTTGGCTGTCATTCATTCTTCCCAGCCGGGTAACCTTGCCGATGAAACGAGCCGGTCCCTTCGAACATATTCCTCTTTCTCTCTTTTGCCGCTTCCTGGCCGCAGCAGGCGTTGGCCTGATCCTTTTTTGCCTGATGAATCCAACTGATGCAGCTGCCAGGGACCTTGCCCGCCTGCAGCGGGTGGAGGTCCGGCAGCAGACCGCCTCGACCCGCATCGATCTGAAGCTGGACCGGGAAGTTGCCTGGAGGGTGCTGCAAACAGGCAGCGGGCTCCGACTGACCCTCAAGGATACCGACTGTCCTCTCTACAGAAGGCTTACGAGGTATGGCGATGTTCATGTCGTCGGCATCCGCTTTTTACAGCGGGGCAGTGATCTGCAGGTCGTAATCGGCACCAGGGAAGCAGCCCCTTCCCTGCGGGTCATTGGGCCGGCGGCGGGCATCCTTACCGTAACCGTGGGCAGAGGGAGAAGCCAGGCGGCACCGGAGATCGCCCCGGGGCGGGAGCCGATACTGGCGGGGGCGGCTAGGGTGGTTGCCGACTTCGATCCACCCCTGAATGCCGTGATTCCTTTTGTCCCGACCGATGCGGGGCAGCTGCAGAAGGTGGCCGTTGACGGGGAGGTGAGGCTTTTTCAGCGGGGAGAGAGCTTTCTCTACAAGGAAATGGGGGCCGAGGCCGCGGAAATCTTTGCCTGGTTTACCGGCAGGGAAACGCCGCTGCGCCCTCTCGCCTGGTATCGCCAGGGGGAGGCCCTGTACCTCCTGGGCAAGTATGACGACGCCCTCAAGGCCTTCCGCGAAGGGGAGCGGCGCTGGCCCGCCTACCTGATTCTTAATCCGGCCACTGCCTTTTATTTTGCCGACACCGTTGCCCGGACGGGTGATCCGGACGGCGGCCGCAAGATGCTCGCCGGCCTCATTGCCCGCCTGGCTGACAAAACCTACGCACCCCTGCTCCTTGACCGGTTAGCGGATGTCCTGGCCCGGAAGGGGCGGGAAAAAGAGGCCCTGGCCATCTATCGGACAGTTGTCGAACATTTTCCGAGAACCGAGGCTGCCGTCCATGCCCAGTTGAAGCTGGCCGACCGGCGGCTCTTCAGCCTCACCCCGGATACCTATCTGCCGCTGGCCGACCAGTACCGCGCCATATACTGCACCGCCGGTGAAGTATCCCTGCGCGACGATAGCGCCTTCAAGGGGGCACTGACCGAATCCCTCTATGGAAAGCCTGCTGCGGCGCTGGCCGCGATGATCCAATATGAGAAGCAGTATCCCCAGGGAATTTTCGTTGCCATCGCCCGGAGCATTCACCAGGAGCTGCTGCTGCTGGTCTACCGTGAGCTGTACCAGGCCGGGGATAATGGAGGGCTGATCGCCATTGCCCAACAGAACCTGGACTATCTGGCCCGCTGTTTCTCCGACGAGATCTTTGCCCACCGGCTTGCCGCAGCCTTCTCTGCCACAGGACGGCCGGCGGGAAAGGTGGAGCTCTTCAATCAGCTTGTGGATCGCGACTGGGCCGCCGCCGCGGCTCCGTTTCTCTACGGGGAAATTGTCGATACCTCTCTGGCCATGGGGAATCCGGCCATGGCGGATCTGACCGCGGCCAATTTCCTGCGCCGGTTTCCCCGCCACCCCGATTGCCGACATATGCTGGAACACCGGGGGGAGATCGCCTTTATGAAGAAGGATATGCCGGGGGCGGTGGCGGAGCTCTCCTGGCTGCTGAAGCCCCGGGAAGAAGCGGGCAGGCTGAGCAGTTACTATTACCTGGGCAAAGCGCTGACGGGGCAGAAGGATTATAAAAGGGGCGCCTGGGCGCTGGGCCGCTATGTGGAGGGACTCAGGCAGTCGAAGGTTTCCTCCCCCCTGGCCGGCGACGCCTATTTTACCCTTGGCGCCGCCCGCCGGGGGATGACCGACTACCGTGGTGCCATGGCTGCCTATGTTGCCGGTCTGGAAGAGGGGGGCAAAGGCATGAAGGAGCAGTTCCTCTGTGCCATGGGAGAAATGGCGCTGCAGATGAAGAATTACGGAGAGGCACGGGACCACTGGAGCAGGGTGCTCAAGGAAGGAACAGATCCGGTCTGGCGGCGCATGGCAGAACAGGGGCTCGGCGACCTGGAATGGAGGGAAAAAATAAAGGAACTGGAGGTTCAGTCAAATAAATGACATGGGTCAAAAAGGAAAGGGGGCATTCCCATGCAGTGGCTTGGAAAGCTTCCGTAACTTCTTGAAATAATAGATAAATATGGCTGGTACGGGTTTTGCTCGAAGAGCTCTCGGGAAGGAGGGTGTCATGCCGGTAAAAGGTATATTTGGTTCCACCGTGGATATTCTGGGCAAGACCCTGGATTTGCGGGCAAAAAATCATAACCACATTGCGGCCAATATCGCCAATGCGGAAACTCCCGGTTACATGCCGACCCGCCTCTCCTTTGAGGCCGAGCTTAAGGATGCGGTCAACGGTAAAGGGGTCGGCAGGGGAGCCCTGACCAATCCGCGGCACATACCTTTCAAAGGTAAGGGGGGATCGGTGGAAGAGGTGAAAGGGACGGTGGTTGAAACCCCGGCCCAATCGGTGGGGGTGGACAACAATGCCGTGGAACTTGAAAACGAAATGGGCAAGATGTCCGAAAACCAGATCATGTTTAACGCCACCGTGCAGCTTCTGGGCAAAAAATTCGAAGGACTCAAGTATGCCATAAAAGGGGGTAACTGATGGATTTTTTCACCTCTATGGATATCAGCGCTTCGGCTCTTACCGCCGAACGGACGCGCATGAACCTCATCTCCAGCAATCTCGCCAATGCCAATTCCACCAGGACTGCCGAAGGTGGGCCATACAAGCGCAAAGATGCCGTCTTTGCCGCCGAACCGGTTGCCGAGCCGTTCAAATCGGTGTTGCAGAAGGCAGGGGGGGGCGCCCAACCGAAACAGGTCGGGGTGGTGCAGATCACCGAGGACCAGACACCGCCGCGGATGCAGTACGATCCCACCCATCCCGATGCCGATGCCCGGGGTTACGTGGCGCTTCCCAATATCAATGTTGTCGAGGAAATGGCCGACATGATTGCCGCTACCCGTACTTACGAGGCAAACGTCACCGCTGCCCGGGCAGCGATGGGCATGGCGATGAAAACCCTTGAAATAAGCCGCTGACAATTGAGCCGTCACGCCCGCGCGTGGCGATGTTGAAGTGATTTCGGGAGGAAACGATGGTCATTAAAGCGATCGAGGGCGGAACGGGTATAGGGCAGGCCTTTCCTGCACCGGCGGCAAAGGAAAAAGCAGGTGCCGCGCCGGTGGAAAGCTTCAGTACGTTTCTCGGGGAGATGGTCGGCAAGGTGAACGACCTGCAGCAGACGGCGGATAAGTCCATCCAGAGCCTGGCCACGGGCGAATCCCAGGGACTGCACGAGGTGATGCTCGCCGTGGAGAAGGCGAGCATTTCCTTCCAGTTTCTTACCCAGGTGCGTAACAAGGCGGTGGAGGCCTACCAGGAGATCATGAGGATGCCTGTCTAGCAGGCTGCTGATACGGAGACTGTATGCCGGAAGGTTTGAAAAAACTGTTCGATCCTTTTCTCTCGCTCCCCACCTCCAAGCGCCTTGTCGTGGCCGGAGTTGCTGCGTGCTCCCTTCTGGCCTTTGCTGCACTTATATTTGTCGCCAACCGGACCGACTACCGCCCGCTCTTTGCCAATCTTACCGCCGAAGATGCGGGTGATATCGTCAAGAAGCTCAAGGAACAGAAGGTAGCCTATCAGATTTCCCCCGACGGCAAGGCGATCCTCGTCCCGTCGGACAAGGTCTACGAGCTGCGGCTTTCCCTGGCGGGGGAAGGCCTGCCCCAAGGGGGGGGGATCGGCTTCGAGATCTTCGACCGGAAGAATTTCGGCATGACCGAATTCGTCCAGAAATTGAATTACCAGCGTGCCCTGCAGGGGGAACTCTCCCGGACCATCTCTCAACTGGCGGGGGTGGAACAGGCGAGGGTCCATTTGGTCATTCCCGAGAAATCCCTTTTCAAGGACAGTGAAAAGCCCCCGACCGCCTCGGTAGTGCTGAAAATGAAAGCGAACCGCACCCTGCGTGAGAACGAGGTCCAAGGGGTGGCGCACCTGGTATCCTCTGCCATCGAGGGGATGGATACGGAGAATGTCACCGTTCTCGACAGCCGCGGCAAGGTCCTCTCCAGGACCGGCCCTTCCGATGCCACCGGCAAGCTGACCAGCACCATGCAGGAGACCCAGCGCAATTACGAAAAGAATCTCGAAGACCGGCTGCAATCCCTCTTGGACAAGGTGGTCGGGAGCGGCAGGTCTGTGGCCCGGGTTTCAGCCACCTTCGATTTCAAGCAGGTGGAGAAATACGAGGAGAAGTATGACCCGGAAACGGCAGCGGTGCGCAGCGAGCAGCGCAGCGAGGAGAAGGCCAATGCAGCAAATATGGCTGCGGGCATTCCCGGCGTCCAGTCGAATATGGGAAGAACAGCCCCTGCTGCGGGTACCACCGGCGGCGGTTCCAAGAGCGATGAAACGCTCAATTACGAGGTCAGCCGCACCACCGCCCGCATCATTGAGCCGGTGGGGAGCCTGACCAAGGTTTCGGTGGCCATTCTCGTGGACGGCAAATATGAAGTCCCGGCAACGGCAAAGGGGGGGGCGCCCAAGGCCAAGTACCAGCCCCGCACCCCCGATGAACTGCAGAAGATCGAATCCCTGGTGAAAAGTTCCGTCGGTTTTAACGCCGAGCGGGGGGATCAGGTGACAGTCGCCAACATTCCCTTCCAGGATACGGGGGAGGCGGGAGCCGGTGATGAAGGCTGGTGGAATGCGCCGGTAGTCATGACGCTGCTGAAGAATCTGCTTATTGCCGCCGGTTTCATGGCCATCATTTTCTTCGTCATCAAGCCGCTGATGCGGATGCTGCCCCATAAGCCCGTTTCCTTCCAGCCCATCGCTCAGGAAACCGAGGAGATGATGCAGCTTACCGAGGCCCACAAGCAAGAGATGGCCATACAGGCCATGAACCAGCTCGAACTGATCGAGAAGGTCAAGCAGGACCCCTACCAGGTTGCCCAGATACTCCAGAACTGGCTGGCTCACAAAGAGCAGTAGTTGAGGATGTTTAATGAACGGATCAGATAAAGCGGCCATCCTGCTCCTCTACCTTGGCCCGGATGCCACGAGCAAGGTCTTTGAGCACATGGACGACGTGGACATAAAGAAGATCAGCCAGAGCATGGCCCGGCTCGGACATGTGCCGCGCGATGTAATCCAGGGGGTGGTGACGGAATTCACCGATATCACCAATCCTGAAACCGGCTTTTTCTCCCAGGGGGAGGAGTTCGTCAAGAAGATCCTGGAAAAGGCGCTGGGGCCCCAGAAGGCGGAAAGCCTCCTCCAGGAGCTACGCACATCCAGCATCGGGGACATGGTGGATATTCTAGCCACCATGGATTCAAAAACCATCGCCAATTTCTTCTCCCAGGAGCACCCCCAGACCATCGCCGTCATCCTGGCCAAACTCAAGCCGAAGCAGACCAGTGAGATCATAGGCCTCCTGCCCCAGGAACTGCAGGCCGAAGTGGTCATCCGCATCGCCGAGGTCGATCAGGTCTCGCCGGAAATCCTCGCTGAAATCGATGAGGTGATCCGCAAGGAGTTGACAGCCCTTGGCGGCGTGCAGCGCTTCAAGGTAGGAGGTGTGGAAAAGGTGGTGGACATGTTCTCCTACCTGGACCGGAGCAAGGAGAAAAAGATCCTCGACCGGCTCGACGCCCTGAATCCCCCGCTGGCCGAGGTGATCCGCAAACATCTCTTCACCTTCGAGGACATTTTCAAGCTGGAGGACCGGGCGATCCAGTCGATCATGCGGGAGGTCAGCAACGATACCCTGACCCTGGCCATGAAAACCTCGCCCGACGACGTCAAGGAGAAGATCTTCCGCAACATCTCCTCCCGGGCCGCCGAGATGATCAAGGAGGACCTGGAGGTGATGGGGCCGGTCCGGCTTTCAGACGTGGAAAAGGCCCAGTCGGAGATCATCAAGGTCGTGCGGAAGATGGAGGAGGATGGCAAGGTGGTCATTGCCGGCCGCGGAGGAGACGATGTCCTCGTCTAGGATCATCAAGTCCCCCGGCAGCAATGCAGATTTCATTGGGTTTCGATTCCGGGACCTTAAGAATGATGCCGTGCAACCTGCCGCGCCGGGACATGGGGCCGAATTCACCCCGGTCATGCCCGGAAGCCCGGCTGTGGTGGATGCGGAGGAGCCTGCGGCAATCCCCGAGGAGGATGCAGTTGCTCCCCTGCAAGATCAAATCGTCGCAGGCATTTCCGAGGAGGAGGCTGTCCGGCGGGAACAGACAGCATATAACGAAGGGTTGCGCGAAGGAAAACAACAGGCGGAGGAATCCCTGTCCCAGGTGAGCGAGGCTCTGGCCAAGGCACTGCTCAGCACCGGTGGGCTGAGACAGAAGGTGATGCAGGAGAGCGAAGAAGACCTGCTCAAGCTGGCCATCGTCATCGCCCGTAAAATCATTCTTCAGGAAGTCTCCACCGACCGCAGGATTCTGGTCAATATCGTCAAGTCGGCTGTCAGCAACGTCTCGGAAGGGGATGAGGTGGTGGTCAAGCTCAGCCCCTCCGACTACGAAATCGTTGCCGACCGCAGGGAATTCCTGCCCCAGCCTGCCGAAAAACGAAGGATCACTTTAAAGGCCGATGAAGCCATACCGGGCGGGGGGTGCCTTGTGGAAACCTCCATGGGAGCCATCGATGCCCGGATAGAGGCACAACTGGACGAGATCTTCCGCCGCTTCATGGAAGACCGCAGCCTCATAGCAGTCGATGCCGACGTGGCGGAAACGGGAGAAGAGAGCGATGCTGGCTGACAAGATTGATCTGGGCCGCTTTGTGATCGCAGTGGAAGCGGCGCGCCCCATAAAGCTCCACGGCAAGGTAACTCAAGTGGTGGGATTGGTTATCGAGGGCTTCTGCCCCGAGACGGCCGTCGGCACCCTTTGCGAGATCAACTCCCAGGGTTGCGAACCGATTCCCGCGGAGGTGGTCGGCTTCCGGGAGAACAAGACCCTGCTCATGCCGCTGGGGGAGCTGCGCGGCGTCGGTCTCGGCAGTCTCATTTCCGTCCGCCGCGAAAAGGCCTCCCTGGGGGTCGGCCCGGCTCTGCTCGGCCGGGTCATCGACGGCCTGGGTGCGCCCATTGATGACCGGGGTCCGATCATTACCGGCGAGGAGTATCCCATCTACGCCATGCCGGTCAACCCCATGAAGCGGCGGCCGATCCGCCGGCCCCTCGACTTGGGGATCAGGGCCATCAACGGCCTGCTCACCTGTGGCGAAGGGCAGCGGGTGGGGATCATGGCCGGATCGGGGGTCGGCAAATCGACCCTCCTCGGCATGATCGCCCGCTACACTGAGGCGGATGTCAACGTCATCGCTCTGATTGGCGAGCGGGGCAGGGAGCTGCGCGAGTTCATCGAGAAGGACCTGCAGGCGGAAGGGTTGAAAAAATCGGTGGTGGTGGTGGCCACTTCCGACCAGCCCCCCCTGGTGCGCATGCGCGGCGCCTATATCGCCACCACCATTGCCGAATATTTCCAGGCCCAGGGGAAAAAGGTGCTGTTGATGATGGACTCGGCGACCCGCTTTGCCATGGCCATGCGGGAAGTAGGTCTGGCCATCGGCGAGCCCCCCACGACCAAAGGCTATACTCCCTCGGTCTTTGCTGCCCTGCCCAAGCTGCTGGAGCGGACCGGCAACTTCCAGAACGGCAGCATCACCGGCCTCTATACGGTCCTGGTGGAGGGGGACGACTTCAACGAGCCGATCTCCGACGCCATGCGCAGCATCCTCGACGGTCATATCGTCCTTTCCCGGGAACTGGCGGCACGGAACATCTATCCCCCCATCGATATCCTGAACAGCGCCAGCAGGGTGATGATGGATGTGACTTCGAAAAATCACCAGAAACTGGCGGGCAATTTCAAAGGGGTCCTGGCCACCTACCGCCAGGCGGAAGACCTGATCAATATCGGCGCCTACAAGCCCGGCAGCAACCGCGGCATCGATTATGCTCTGGCCAAGATAGAGCACATGAACGCGTACCTGAAGCAGGATATCAATGACGGTGTCGGTGTGGAAAATGCCGTCACGGAGCTGGAAGCAATATTCGACGATGCCATGGCCCTGTGAGCCGCGGTTTTCCGGCTCGGCCATGTGAGGTAGATCATGACGACCAAGAAGGGGTTTCAGCTGGACCAGATACTCAATTTCCGCAAGGAAGTGGAGAAGATGCGCAAGATCGATTTTGCCGTGGCCAAGCATGAACTGGACGATGCCAACGAGCAACTGGCGCGGGCGGAATATGCCATGCTGCGCCTTTCCGAAGAACTCAGGAAAAAGCAGATCGACGGCATCTCGGCGCTGGACCTGCAGCTCTATGCCGATTTCAGCCACAGGAAACGGGAGCAGATCGTCGAGCAGCGCCGGGAGGTCGTAGACCTGGAGCGAAATGTGGCAGAGAAGCGCGAGACGCTCCTTTCCGCCGCCAAGGACAAGAAAGTGCTGGAAGCCTTCAAGGAGCGGAAGGTCCAGGCAATGAAGCGGGACGCGGCCGAACGGGAGCTGCATTTTTTGGAGGAGATATCTGTCCAGAAAAAGGGGCACCGCACATGACGATGAAGAAGGTACTGTTAATGGGGATGCTTATCCCTGTTGTCCTGTTCTGCCGGACGGAGATCGCCCCGTCCATTCTCCCGGGAGCGGCCATGGCGCAGACTCCAGCGGCGGGCAACACCCCGGTGCGCGTGGAGGCGAATGAGGCTGCAGCTCTTGAGAAGCAGCGTCAACAGCTCATGGAGAAGGAGGCGGCTCTGAAGGCCAAGGAAGAGGAGCTGAAGAAACTTGCCGCCGGCCTGGAGAGCCGCATCAAGGAATTGAACTCGGCACGGAAGTCCATGGAGGGGTCGCTACAGACGAGGAAAAAACAGGAAAACGAGCGCTACAAGAAGATGATCAAGGTCTATAAAGCCCTGAAGCCTGAAGAGGCGGGTAGACTGATGGACAAGCTGGAGGAGCCGCTGGTTATCGAGATGCTCAACCAGATGGACCAGAAGACCGCCGTAAAGCTCATTCCCTACCTCAAGCAGCCGAGGGTCCTTAAGTGGACCAGGGAAAACCTGTTGGGTGGGTAAATTTACGCCGGCTGATCCGGCGCTATTCCACAAGAAAGGAGGTGAGAAAATGGAAAATGTACAAGTGATACCGTCCCAGGGGGGAGGAATGTTTCCCCTGGTGACGCCGGTTCTTCCCGGCAAGACCGCCGTCAATGCTGTTGCGTCTGGTTTCGGCGTAACCTTTGCCGAACTGCTCGGCACGGTTGCCTTTCCCGAATTGGATGCTGCAGCCGATGGGGCTACAGGGGGAGAAGCGGGGACAGGCGCGGCTGAATCCATCTCTGCCGAAGATACAGTACCGGCAGAGAAAGGGGAGGGTACAGAAAGTTCCTTCCCGACCGTTGCCACGGCATCGATACCGCTGATGGTACCGGTGACGGTGCAACAAATCGCCAACGCCGTCCAATCGGTGCAGGCTCCCATCGAGGAGCAAAAGTCTGTCCCGGTCCCGACGGAGACCGGTGGCCTGCAGGTACAGGCGGTCGTGGATGAAATTTCAGCGCAGCCGCTGGTTCAGACACAGAAAGATGCTCTGACAGCGGTGAAAACCGGACCTGTCCAGGAAAATGCCGTGAAGGAAACGCCGGTAGTCCCGCTCCAGGAGAAAGCCCCCCTGGCCGGGAAAAGGCCAGAGGACCGGCAGGATTCAGAGGTAATCAATGCCTCTCCCACCGTCAGCACCACGCTGGAGGGGGCAGTAACCCTCCCGTCACTGTCACTGGATTTTCCGGAAACGGAGCCACGTGCAGCCGTGACGGCCCCCATGGGGGAGCGGGCGGCCAATGCCGGTAAAGGGGTGCAGCCTGCCCCTGTGCTGACCAACGCCGCTTCCGTGTCTGCAGCGGCAGCCGTTCCTCCGCCGGCAACAGTCACAACGGCGGATGTGGTACCCGAAGCAGATGCGGTACAGGGGAAAGAGGCCCACTCCACCGACGGAATGCAGCTGGATACGGCTGAAGCAGAACCGTCCGCGGCAATGGTCGCTGCTCCGGCAGAAGTACTCCGCGGCAGGGAAACAGTCCTGAAGCCGGTGCAGGAAAAAATGATTACAAAACCAGGTGACGCGCTGCCGGAAACAGCCGGGAAAGGGGGAAAACAGCCGGGGGATGATGCCATGGCCGAAGGGCAGAAAGCACCTTCGGTACTGAAAAGCGCTGCCAAGCCCGCTGCAACCGATCCGGGCGACGGAGGGATGAAACCGGCTATGGCCGAAAAGGCCATGGTTGCCCATCACCAACTTGCTCCATCCGGCGAAGCGGTGCAAACACCAGCGTTCGTCGAACCGATCCATAAAGGGGAGGCGCCAGCACCGGCCACTACCGCCGAAAGCATCCTCTCCCAGGTGAGGGAAACCCTGGCGCAGCATAATCCCCGAGAAGCGAAACAGATCACGATGACGCTTCATCCGGCCGAGCTGGGGGAACTGAAGATACACGTCAGCATGGACGGGCAGCGGCTCAAGGTTGAAGTGACGGCGGAAAACGTCATGGTCAAGGATGTCCTCATGGCAAACCTGGACAGCCTCAAGGAGTCGCTGTCGAAACAGAATGTCAGTATGGAGCGCTTTAATGTCTCCACCGGCGGCAGTTATGGCTTCGATCAGCATTCGGCCGACGAAAGATGGGTGCCGCAGAATCGCTCCTTCAAGAATTATCCGGCCATGGGAGCGGCGTATGTGGAAGGAGAAGAACGAAAAGTCAGTTATCTGACAGGGACCGGCACGGGGCTGGTCGATGTGCGATTCTGACCCATGGAGGTAAAAGAATGGTCAGTACGGTAACAGCAACAAACGACACCACTGCCGCTGCGGCAGCCATGAAGAAGGCGACCGGCCTCAACAAGGACGATTTCCTCAGGCTGTTCGTCACGCAGCTGCAGAACCAGGACCCGCTCAATCCCCAGGACAGCTCCCAGTTCATCACCCAGCTGGCCCAGATCACCCAGGTGGAGCAGTCCTACAACACCAACACCAACCTGCAGAACATCCTCAGCCAGAACAGCAACATGGCGACACTCTCGGCCGTATCCTTCATCGGCAAGAACGTGGTCGCTCCCGGCAGTCAGCTGAGCCACGACTCTGGCAGCACCAACACCGTCAACTACAATCTTGCCGTACCAGCGCAAACAGTGACGGTGACCATCACCGATGGAAACGGCTCGGTGGTCAGGACGCTGGCCCAGGTGGTAACTACAGCGGGTAACGGATCGGTGGCCTGGGACGGTACCGACAACCAGGGACAGCAGATGGCAGCAGGCACCTACAACGTCACGGTGAAAGGGACCGATGCCGACGGCCAGGCTTTCAGCGGCACCCCCCTTATCTCGGGCAAGGTGGACGGGGTGGAAATGGGGAGCAGCGGGCCGGTTCTTACCATCGGTGCACTGCAGGTGCCGTTGTCCACTATCATCAGTGTCAAAGGAGGCGCATAAGTGATCGATCCGATCTATTTTCCCCAACCGATCCAGCCGTCTCCGCGGCAGAGCCCGTCCAAAGCACCGGAAAAACCGGTGGGAGGAACATCACCCTTTGCCAGAATCTTGGAAGACAAGCTGCCTGCCCAAGGGGTCAAGTTTTCCCAACATGCCCTGGAGCGCCTCAAGGCCCGGGGAATCAATCTCTCGGAGACGGATATGAAGAAGCTGGAGCACGCCGTGGACGACGTGGCCCAGAAGGGGGGGCGAGACTCCCTGGTACTTATGGGTGATGCGGCTCTGGTCGTCAGTGTCAAAAACAGGACAGTGGTAACGGCCATGGATAAAACCCAGATGGCGGGCAACGTCTTTACCAACATCGACTCCGCCGTAATCTTTTAAAGGTTTCAATCCCGAACTTAGAACCTCGGACCTAGAACCAGATTTTTAAGGGCCGGCCCTCCATGAGGAAGCCCGAAGAGCACCGACCGACAGAGGTGCTCGCAAAAAACAGAAACGGAGGCATTAAATGAGTATTACCAGCGCAATGTTTACCGGCGTCAGCGGTCTTCTCAACAACGGCGAATCCATGAACGTCATCGGCAACAATATCTCCAACGTCAACACCATCGGTTTCAAAGGGGCACGCATGCTCTTTTCCGATATGCTCTCCCAGAACATCGGCAACAATTCCCAGATCGGCCGCGGCATGCAGATCCAGAAGGTGGAAAACCTCTTCGGCCAGGGGAGCTTCGAGACCACGGAAAACGTCACCGACCTGGGCATCCAGGGGAACAGCTTCTTCGCCCTCAAGCCCCCCACCGCAGCAGCACCGGTGGCTACCCAAAATGCCGCTTTCCTCAGCCGGGCAGGCGCTTTCCACGTGGACAACACCCTGACCCTGGTCAATCCTGACGGCTACCAGGTGCTCGATACCCAGGGCAATCCCATCAAGTTTTCGAATACCGGTGCTGCTCCCACGACCGACTTTTCCAAAATCGTCAAAATTGAGCCTAACGGCCTCATTACCTACCTGGCCCAGGACGGCATAACCACCCTCTATTACAATACCAGTGGTGCCGCCGGGCTTCCCACCACCCCAATCAATGCCGGCACCGTTCAGCGCTTGGCGGTGGTCTCGGCAGCGGACCTTTCGGGGCTGGAGAAGGCAGGGGGCTCCCTCTATAAGGCAACGGCAACCTCGGGCGTACCGGCGGTCGCCTTTACCCTTGCCGGCAACCAGCCGAACGGCACCAGCGAAAAGGTCCTATCCAACTCCCTGGAGCAGAGCAACGTGGATATGGCCAGCCAGTTCGTCAAGATGATCATCACCCAGCGGGCCTATTCGGCAAACTCCAAAACCATCACCACCGCCGATGAGATGACCCAGGAAATACTGAACCTGAAACGCTGATCCCTGCCAAGGGCCGCAGTTGACCCTGCGGCCCTTCCGTCAAAACATTGACCCCCCTTTCAAAAAACTTCCCCCCGATTTTGTACCGGACATCCTCCGCCCTCTCGGCGTGATTTTCCCTGAAATACCACCTGTAGCTGCTCTGCGCAGCCGGTTGCCGGCAAATACCTGCTGGCACTGCCGTTGCAATAATGACAGAGCTTTAGCAAACTAACTGATATTCCAGAGAAAAGGAGATGCATCTCATGGCTGAGCAAAAGGACGAAGCTGTTCCTGTCAAGGATAACAAGAAGTTGTTCATCATCATCGGTGCTGCCGTAGCCGCGGTGATCGTCATAGCCGTAATCGTGGCGACGATGATGGGAGACAATAAGAAGGAAAAACCGGCAAAGGCCCAGGAGACAAAAGAGGAAAAAAAGGGGGAGGGGGGGGAGAAGGCTGCCGCAGCCAACGTTTACCCGCTTGAGCCGTTCATCGTCAATATCTACGATGGTCAGGAGCTGCGCTACCTGAAGATCAAGGTGGAGTTCGAAATGGCCTCGCCGGAGGTCAAAACGGAACTGGATACCCATCAATCCGCCTTGCGGGATGCCATCCTCGTCCTGCTGACCACCAAGACCATGCGTGAGGTACAGGACCTGCAGGGCAAGAATCAGCTGCGGGATGAGATACTGACCACTACGGTCAAGATTCTCGGGCCGGGCAAGGTCGTCAAGGTGTATTTCACCGATTTCGTAGTGCAATAGGACAGTATCATGGAAAAGATTCTGACAAAGGAAGAGATCGAGGCCCTGCTCAACGCGGTTTTTGACGGCAGCATCGAACCGGCCAAGGAGCTGGCAAGGAGCCAGGGCCAGGTCAACACCTACGATCTCTTCAATTCCGATGCCCATAAGGGGCTCGTACCCAATCTGGATATCATCTACGACGGCTTCATCCGCTATAACCGGGTCAATATGTCCAACCGGCTGGGCAAGATGGTGGAGATCAAGAAGGAGGGGGCGAGGCCATACAAGTTCGACGACTTCCTCCAGTCGCTTCCTTCCCCGGTCTGCATGGCGCTCTACAAAATCGAGCCCCTCAAAGGGGCGGCCCTGATCGCCATGGACAGCCCCCTTGTCTTCAGCATCGTCGACAGTATCCTCGGGGGGGTTGGCGCTCCCACCATACCGGCCGGCAACCGCCTCTTCACCCCTATCGAGCTTCGGCTGGCGGAAAAGGTCGTCAAGGATGCCCTGGCCGATATGGAGAAGGCGTGGGCACCACTTTTGGCGGTAAAGATGAGCGTCCTGCGCATGGAGATGAACCCTCGGCTGGTGAATATCGTGCCTCCCGAATACCAGGTGGTCACCATGTCTCTCAAGATCCAGATCGAGGAGACGGAGGGGACGATGATTCTTGCCGTGCCGTACATGACCGTGGACCCCATACGCGACAAACTGAAGAGCGGGCTGCAGGTGGACATGATGGCGGTGGACCCCCAGTGGTCCTTTCGGCTCTCCGAGGAGCTGAAGGAGGCGCCCCTGGAGGTCTCGGTGGAAATGGGCAAGTCAACCATCACCCTCGCCGAACTCCTCAACCTTGCCCCGGGGGATATGGTGATGCTGGAGGGGAACAGCCGCGACGAACTGCTGATCAAGGTGGGGGGCATACAGAAATTCATGGGGCTGCCGGGGGTCCTGGGGGGCAACAAGGCGGTGCAGATCAGCCGGATTTTTCAGGGAGGGTCGCAAGGTGACTGAAACGATCGAGTTAGAGGAGCAGAAGAGCAGCGGCGATATGAAGAACCTTGAGTTCATCCTCGATATTCCGTTGCAGCTGACCGTCGAGCTGGGGCGGACCAAGCTCTTGGTCAAGGACATATTGCAGCTGAACCAGGGGGCAGTGGTGGAGTTGACCAAGCTGGCGGGAGAGCCGCTGGATGTTTTCGTCAACTCGAAGCTGGTTGCCCGTGGCGAAGCGGTGGTGGTTAACGACAAATTCGGCATAAGGCTGGTGGACATCGTCAGCCCCAACGAGCGGGTGGAAAAGGTGCTATGAGAACCCTGTTGATGGCAGCCCTGCTTCTCTTTCCCTCCGTTGTCCTTGCCTCGGAAGGGGAATTCAGCGTCGCTTCGGCTTTTTTTCAGATGCTGGGTTCCCTGGCCCTGGTCCTGGGCCTGATATTCCTCTTCTATCACTTTTCCAGCAAATGGCTGAAGATCACTCCGTCCGGGAAAGGGGCAACACGCTATATCCGGGTGGTGGAGAACCGCATGCTCGCGCCGAAAAAATCGCTGCTGCTGGTGGAGGTGGGGGGGGAGTATCTGCTCCTCAGCAACTGTAATGATCGAGTGCAGCTGGTCAAGCAGATCGACATGCTGGAAGAAATAGAGGTGGTGGAAGAGCGCGTGCCCCTGACCGAATTCTCAATCCAACTGCGCGACCGGCTGTCATCCCTCACCGAGAAGCTTCCCGGCCTGGTGCGGCTGGTCCCTCTGCCGAAGAAACAGGGGGAAGTCCTGTGAAAGGGTGCAGCATCCTTAAATTTCTGCTGTTGGTTGCGCTGGTATTCATGGCGGCTTCGGCCTTTGCCGAGCCGGTCGCTCTCCCCACCGTCAGTGTCGGCGTCGGCAAGGCGACGAAGCCGGGGGACATGGCGGTCGTCCTGCAGATATTCCTGCTCATGACGGTGCTGTCCCTGGCTCCAGGCATATTGATGATGACCACCTCCTTCACCCGCATCGTCGTCGTCCTCTCTTTTTTGCGCAATGCCCTGGGCACCCAGTCGGCCCCCTCCAACCAGATCATCATCGGCCTGTCGCTCTTTCTGACCTTTTTCATCATGGCCCCCGTCTGGCAGCAGATCAACACCCAGGCGCTCCAGCCGTACCGGGCGCAGGCCATTACCCAAGATGAGGCCCTGAAGCGGGCGACGGTTCCCATGCGGAAGTTCATGCTCTCCCAGGTGCGGGAGAAGGACCTGGCCCTGTTCATCAACCTGTCCAAGCTGCCCAGACCGAAAAACGCCGACGATATCCCGACCATGACCATCATTCCCGCCTACATGATCAGCGAGCTGAAAACCGCCTTCCAGATCGGCTTCCTGGTCTATATCCCCTTCCTGGTGCTGGATATGGTCGTTGCTTCGGTACTCATGTCCATGGGGATGATGATGCTGCCGCCGGTAATGATCTCTCTCCCGTTCAAGATCCTGCTTTTCGTCCTGGTGGACGGCTGGGGGCTGATCATCGGCTCGCTGGTCAAGAGCTTCGGATGAGAGGCAAGAGGCAAGGGTGAAGGGTGAAGTGTGAAGGGTGAAAAGAAACCTCGAACTTCGAACCGATTTTAAGGAGTTACAATGACATCCGACCTGGTAGTTCAGCTGGCGCGGCGCAGTTTCGAGACGGCACTCATTCTGTCCGCGCCGCTCCTCGTCTTCAGCCTGGTGGTGGGACTTCTGATCAGTGTCTTTCAGGCAGTCACCTCCATAAACGAGGCGACGCTGGCATTTGCGCCGAAAATCGCCGCGGTCATGATCGCTCTGATCATCTTCTTTCCTTGGATGATGAGCTACATGAGCGACTTTACCCGGGAGATCTACAACCTGATTCCCAACATGAGACACTGACGTGTTCGCCATTCCCTTTGCCACCATCAACGACTTCACCCTTTTCAGCCTGGTGGTGGGGCGGATGGCGGGGCTCTTTTCGGCCATTCCCCTCTTCGGCTCCCGAACGGTGCCGATGCGGATCAAAATGGCCGCCATCATGGCTATGGCCCTCGTGTTCTTTCCTATCGTCAAGTTGCAGATGCCCCCACTGCCGGGCGATTCCCTCTCCATCGCCATCCTGGTCATCCGCGAGACCCTCATCGGGCTCACCCTGGGGGTTATTTCCCAGGTCATCTTCGCTGCCGTGGAATTGTGCGGACAGCTTGTCGGCACCCAGATGGGGCTTTCCATGGCCGCCCTCTTCGATCCCAACACCCAGTCCAACGTGTCGACCATGGCCCTCTTCCAGGGAATCCTGGCCATGCTCCTCTTCGTCGCCTTGGGGGTGCACCACATCTTCATCCGGGCCATCGTCGAGAGCTATCAGATCATCCCCGTCGGGGCCTGGCACATGAGCGGCGAGCTGATGAAATTCTTCGTCACCACAATCGGCGCCCTGTTTGTCCTCGGAGTAAAGCTCGCAGCGCCGGTCATGGTTGCCCTGCTCGCCACCAGCGTTGCCCTAGGGATCATGGCCAGGGCCTTTCCCCAGATGAACGTCTTCATGGTCAGCATGCCCCTCAACATTGGTATCGGCTTTCTTATCCTGGGCCTTTCCCTGCTTGCCTTTCTCCGCACCCTTGAGACCTCCTTCGGCGGTATCGACCGGCAGATAAAAGTCCTCTTCAAGCTTCTGGCCTGACAGATCCTATGGCAGACGAAGATAAACACTCCAAAACAGAACAACCCACCGGCAAAAGGGTCTCCGAGGCCAAGGAGAAAGGTAACATTCCCCGCAGCCGGGACATGACCGCCACTATCACCCTGACGAGCGGCATCATCGCCCTCTATGTGACCGGCGGCTTCATGGCCGCCACCCTGAAAAAAAGCAGCAAAGACCTTTTTACCTCCATGGGGACGCGGGAGCTGACCCCGGGCGACGTCTACATGCTGCTGCTCAGGCTCCTCCTGGACATGGCCCTGATGCTGGGGCCGTTCCTGCTCATCGTCATAGCCGCCGGGCTGGTTGCGGAGATCAGCCAGGGGGGCATCTCCACCTCCTTCGAAAAGATCGGCTTCGACCTGGAAAAACTCAATCCCGTCCAGGGAATGAAACGGCTCTTCAACAAGGACGCGGCGGTGGAGATGCTCAAATCCTTCCTCAAGATCCTCATTGTCGGCTACATGGCCTACAAGGTCATGCGCGACGAGGTGGACAACGTCATTTATCTCGTGGACCTGAACATTCCCGCCATCGCCGAGTTCATCAACCACATCGCCTTTAAGCTGGTTCTGCACACCTGCGGCGTGCTCTTCATCCTGGCGATCTTGGACCTGGCCTTCGTCAAGTGGCGCTTCATCGAAAACCTGAAGATGACCAAGCAGGAGGTGAAGGACGAGAACAAGGATGCGGAAGGGGACCCGCAGATCAAGGGGAAGATCAAGGCCAAGCAGTACGAGCAGGCACGGCGGCGGATGCGGCTGATTATCCCCACGGCGGACGTGGTGGTCACCAACCCGACCCACTATGCCGTGGCCCTGAAATACGACCGCCAGAAGAACGCTGCTCCGGTGGTCCTGGCCAAGGGGGTGGATTTCCTCGCCCAGAAGATCAAGGAGATCGCCCGGGAAAGCAACATCACCCTGGTCGAAAATCGCCCCCTCGCCCGAGAGCTCTACGCGCAGGTGAAGGAAGGGGAGGAGATCCCCGAGGCCCTTTACGCGGCGGTGGCGGAAATCCTCGCCTATGTATACAAGCTGAAGGGGAAGGTGTGAAAATCTTCTGCAATAACCGGCATAGCTATTGTGGATATTCACTTTTTAATATACTATGGCGGCGCACCGATCGCGGCAGTCTGGAGGATTATGATGGCAGGGCAGGATCAACGGGGAGAAATGCGGACCGAGACGCGCTATGTGGTGCGGATTGCGATCTATAGCGGACCCAATCAAAAGAAGCTTCTGACCAACTACAGCGTCAACATGAGCACCGGCGGACTGTATATCGAGACCTCCAAGATATTTCCGGCGGACACGTTGCTGCACGTGGAGTTCATGCTGCCCGGCATGACCAAATCCATTTCCTGCAGAGCCAAAGTCGCCTGGACCAACGAAGAGGGGGATATGAAGAAGCCTTCTCTCCCCTGCGGCATGGGGATCCAGTTTCTCACCCTTTCCCTGGAAGACATGCGAACCATCCGGGATTTTCTCACCCACTATAAGCTGGTTCCCACCTGGTAAAGGCACGGTTGCAAAGCCCCTCTGTTTATTCACGCGACGACGTGACGAAAAACCTGAAATCATGGCAGGCGTTGCGTGAATAAGGCACGGCGAACGCACTACACGCATTCACCCTTCACTCTTCTTACTTGCTTTACCCTATCTACTTAAAATCCCATCTATTCTGAGATTTTTTCTATTGAACTTGTTGATTTTCAGGAGTAGAAAAGGCTAACGTTCATTAATTGAAGTGGGTGAACCTTGATGGCGGGACACTCCCCATCGACAGCAGGAAAAATTCATAGGTGCAGAAACGTTGGTTTATAGATATAGAAAGTTGTTTCTAAATACATGAATTGTTTCTACTTGTAGAAGCCAGGCTCTAACCTGCTTAGTAAGGAGTTGAAAGAAATAATGACATGAAAGATCTTGACTTCAGAATCTCAGAAATTCCAAAGCTAGTTAAGCTTGCTGACTCTTTGAGTACGATCCATGAATATCCGACCGGATCTACATCGCGTGCTCTTCAAGCTGAGGAGATCTTCAACAAATTTGTTCTTCATCTAACAAGCTTCAAGAGAAACCTTCCGAAAGTAAATGAACCCGCTATTGACATATCAGTACTCGCTTCAATTGCTAGAATGATCATAGAAGCTCATAATATTCTTTGCTATTTCTGTGAGACTTCCGCTTCCAAAGACGAAATGGACTTCAAGATATGGTTGTACATCCTCCACTACTCACATGACGTTTTAGCAATCTTAAAGAAGCTTGAATTTACTGATGCTGATTCAATAGTGTCTCGATTCAACATGTCAGGCAGAATGTCAATTTCGTGTCTGGAGAGTAATGGGTACTTTAAAGGCCTAAGCGAGAAAGAGCAGAAACAATTAATGTTAGGCCATAAAGCAGTCTATTGGCGCGGACAGCGCCCAAAGAGGTCACCATTTCCAAAAGAGACAGAAGAGGGAATATATAAGCTACTCTCGAACTACGTCCATTCGTTTCCCCTTGGGAATACGATGTACAAGGGCGCTGCACCTCTAAACCACCTAAATTTTGAAAACTCTGCTTTCGTAATTGTCGAGGTTGTCGTTTCTTATTCGGCCTCAGCTATCCTAAGTTACTGTAGCCTGAGAAGGAAACTAGGTAGCCGGATTCCTGCCAGAGAAAAAGCATACTTGAAGGATATCGCTACTGACAGGCCGATTAAAGAATGGCTTTGTCATCGAAGAGAAGTCGGTATTAAGAACAATATGTGGGGAGGGCTAAGGGGTGGATTCAAATTGCAAGTGCACCACGTGAATTTTGAAAGAAGACTTCGTGTGGTGTCTGGTAGTTAAGGCTTTTTCTGGGTCGATGATTCACCTTTTCAATTATGAAATGCAGTTCTTCTTCAGT
>NZ_JAKZFT010000017.1 GCF_022808985.1 Geotalea sp. SG265
TCAGATTGTTCTTCAAACCCGCGCATACTTTTTCTCCAGCAATATCAAAGAATTATGCGCAGCATCATAACATAAAACTGTACCTACTGGGGCTCAAATAGTAATAGTTTTTCAAAGACCTGATATACTGAACTTCTTTCAATGTCGGCAGGCCTTCGGGGGCAGGAAGGTCGTATTCGACAACCAAGGTGCGGGTCTCAGCGTTGTAGTCCAAGTCCCATTCCTTCGGGAAGTAATCTGGGTAAATGGAATTGCTGAGAACGGAGTCACAGTAATCGAGGACAGCGCCCTGGTCCTTTGCCAGATAATCCTGATAATTTTTGTCTATGGCTGCATTAGTCAATTTTTGCTGCTCGTAAAACTTTTCCCTTCGCTGTTCCCACTCTTTCACTGCTTTTTCATGCTCAGCCCGAAGGTTTTCGCAGCTTTTCTCCCAGTAGGTTCTTCTGTTTTCGTTTTCGATTTTTATCCTTTCAACTGTTCTCGCCCAGTCTGCACGTGTTGTGGCATTTCGGCTTTCAATTTGTCCCTTCCTAGCCTCCCATTTCATAAGCTCATTAGCATCCTCCTCGTCAAGCTTCTTACACTCAGTAGTATATGCCGCATAGTCGCGTATGAAGAGTTCCTCTGCAACTTTAACCTTGCTGGCCTTGCGCGAAGTGAAAAACCGATCCAGAAAGCCAAAGGTTGGCTGATACTTTTCAGCACTTTCTTTCGGAGGGGCAGGTCTAATTGCTGGCTTTGGTTTAGGCGGAACTTCCGATGGGTGCGGCTCAGCTGGTGTAGGTTGGCTTTCGGGTGCTGGTATGAGTATAAGTTTCGGAGGAAGCTCGTTAAAGGAGCTTTTATCTTTGAGTTTGTTCCAATCTATGGCGTCATTTATGTAAAGGGTATGGTTGAGGACGTTTTTTAAAGCCTCTATGGTCTTCTTAGCTTCAGTGTCTCTTTCAAGGGCTTCTTCTGCCCTTTCTTCCTTATATCGCTGTGCCTCTTCTTTTTCGGCCGCTCGTTGCATCGCAGCGCTCTGCCGCTCTTGAGCGCGAAGGTCTGCTTGTAGTTTACGTTGCCACTGCTCATCCCATTGCTGTTTCTGATACGCCGCCTTCTGCTCGACGACATATGGGTCTGAACCGCGGATATTTCGATACTTGCCCAATCCTTCGTGAGTTACTTCTACTTCCCACATCATTCGGTATGCCATGGTATCCTTCCGGCTATTTAATAGTCAATCCATCAGTAGTTACCGTTCCATCTGTAATGCTCAAAGAACCGTCCAAAACAGTATCCCCAACAATCGTTGAATAGGTGCTATCAAACCCGCCTTGCAACGTGACAGAGATAGGTAGATTGCAGCTTAAGGTTTCAGTATAACTGATAGCCCAAAGGTTGAGAGTTGCTCCGCCTGCTGCGGCGTTATAGGCGCTTTGAATGCTCGAATAGTAATTGTTGGTGCCATCATTAATTTTAACCTGATGGGTGGCATCGTAATCAAAGGCTGCGGTTACGGTGGTGTCGGTATTCAGGGTCAGCAGACAATCCCCTGTCCCGCTGCATGCTCCGTTGGCCCAACCGGTGAATAATGAGTACGCGGAAGGCGCCGGGTGCAGTGTTACCTGTGTTCCTGTCGAGAACTGAGCATCGCAGCTGGTGTTACAGGCGATTCCCGCGGGCGTACTGGTGACAGTGCCGCTCCCTGTGCCGGAGAAAGCTATACTCAAGGTGTTGTTGGTCGGCTGTGATACGTCCACGAACTGGAAATACCGCCCTGCCAAAGAATAGACGTTCCCGTATTCGGTGGTAACGCTAAGGTAATGGGTGCCATCATCCTTCGATATACCGGAACCGAAATCCTTGACGTTCCCTGCCTGAAAGTCCCTGTAGTCGATGCGAATCTTGCCGTCGGCAAAAAGCACGACTTCGAAATCGTTCAAGAGAGTGCTTCCCTCGTCGGTGAAGGTCTCCGTCTGCCACTCGATGACCACACGTTCCGGATTGCTCTTATGTTGGATAAAAACCCCGCCAGCGGCATAGGATGACAGGTCGCTGTTCCAAGCAGAGATGACCGGTCCTTTCCCGGCTAAGGGCAAGCTGAAGGAATAGGCTGAACCGGCATAGCCAAACCAGATATTGCCGTTCGTGTCTACGGCAATCTGGCTGTATGGTTGGCGGTAGAAGGTGAACCCCGAGAATGAGGCTGGGAGGGTGTAGGTCAGGTAGGCATCGTCGCCGAATACGGCATCGTAATCGGCGGTGGGAGCCTGCGGCAGCACGGCATCGGTGCCGTCCCATGCTTCTGAGGAGGTGACTTCGGTTAACTGGTATATGCCATCTGTGGCGGCAAAGGCAAGGTCAGCGACTGTCAGAACCGAACAAAGGATCAATGCCACAACCCCAAAAATACTCTTCATGTTATTCCTCACCGAATTTGATGACATATGGAATCGCTGATTACGCCATGCGTAGGCTTTCACAACAAAACCAACTCGATATTTTTTTAAAAAAATCTATAAATCATTATCGACCATCGAATAAATATCAACCAAGCTTCGCTTCTCTAACCCTATTAACTTTTTACCTTTTCGCCTAGCGAGGTTTAACAAACATGACCTAAGTTCTTGTTCAAATGTTTGCTGACTTCTTTCAAAGGAGCTGGTTCCATTTGTTAAAAATTGTTTTCCAAATATCAATTGATAACCATTCTTATCCCAAAATTTGAAGTCGGTTGACAGAATATCTAAAAACTCTTCAATTAAAATCTTGAGATTGATTTCATCGTTTATCAACTTAATATCACCAGTCTCAATTTCTAACACAAAAACAGGGAATAGGATTGGACTCATGGCTACCACCCTCCTTCCCATGGCCTGTGTTTTCCAATTCCCGGTCTTCTATGAAAATGGGGTAAATTTCTGCCAGCTCCCGGATAATTACCTCTCGGGAGTCTATGCCAACCTGTCCTAAAGTCATCTGACCACTTCTTTTCAAACCCTTTTGCATTAGGCATCCATCGCCAGCCAGTAAAGGCAGGCCCTACAGTTAGGCATACCAAGGAACCTCCAATCGCGGCTCCTCCTATGGCATTCTCACATGGATCATTATGAGGGTTCACATGGCAGCGAGTAACGGGGTTTGTGTCATTTATCCCGCCACCCGGAGTTCTCGGGTCTAAACCTTCGGGGTCAGTCCAATTTTGGGGGTCATTGTCGGTGTAATTATAAACATTTACCCCGCCTTCAAAACCAATGGGGTCTTTTTGGATAAATCTGCCTTCTACCGGATCATAGTACCTTGCCCTGTAGTAGAAAAGCCCTGTCTCTGGGTCTCTTTCCCTAGATGTGTATTGATAGTTGTTCTGGAAGCTCGTCGTGGGTCGCGTATTGCCGAACGAATCATAGGTGTAGCGCTGGACAACGTTCCTGCTGACGTCGGTGATGGCGGTAACGCTGCCAAGGCCGTCGGCGTGATAAAAGTAGAACTGGCCGTTTCTTTCCAAAACCAACGGCTCATCATTGCCGGGGCCATGGATGTAACGGTTCGTGGTGGTTGTGGTGCCATCATTTGTGATTTCGATGGCAATGTCTTCGTCATCGTAGACATAGGTGGTCGTGGTGGTCTTGGTGACACCATCGATAATGCTGGTGAGGCTCTTCTCGATTCTCCTGCCGAACGGGTCGTATTTGAAGGTGATGGTCCGCTTCTCTGTTCCCTTGATGCGCTCCATCTTGGCCAGTCGGTTCTCGTAATCCCAGCTTAGCGTCCAGTTCTTGTCAGGGTTAGCGGTCGTTCTCGTTAGCTGGTTGCCGTTGTTATCGTAGGTGTAGGTGTACTGCCGCCCTTTGGTCATACGGTTGGCTGCGTCGTGCTGGTAACTCGTGTCTCGTGGACCGGGGCCGCTGAGACGATTCCCCACGGCATCATAGGTGAAGTTTTCCGCTCCCCTGGGAGTGACCGCCTGGAGGATGCGGTAGGTGCTGTCGTAGGTGTAGGTTTCACTGCTGGTGCCGGTCTTGGCGGTGCGGTTGCCGACGTTGTCGAGGGTGTAACCGGCGCTGGTGACAACTGAGCTGTCGGAGCGGAGGTGAGTGAGGCCGGTAAGCCTCCCGCTATCGTCGTAGCTGTAGGTGGCGGTTATCTGGTTAGGGTAGGCGAGCGAGGTTCTTCGGTTGTTCAGGTCGTAACCGAAGGTGAAGAGTCCGGCAGGGGTGGTCATGGTGGCCAAGCTGCTGCCGTCGTCATAAGTATAGTTGATGATACGCTCGTTGGCGGTACCCGGCTGTAGGGCCAGCTTGGTTCGATTGCCGTTACCGTCGTAGTCGTAATTTATAGAGTAACCGCGATTATCCGTTGCAGTTTTAATGCGGTTTGCGCCGTCATAAGTAAAGGTGTAGGAAATATTGGCATTGGTGGCTGTCAAGATGTTGTTCCGGCTGTCGTAAGTGTAGCTTTCCGTGGTGGTATCGGGATAAGTCTTTTGAGTGAGTCTTTGCAGGTTATCGTAGGTATAGCTGGTTGTGGCGTTGTTGGCATCGGTCTTCGAGGATGGACTTGGCGTTACACCGTAAGCAAAGCTGGTTGTCTTGGTGAGCGGATCGGCTTCTGTTGTCAGTCGCCCAAGCTTGTCGTAAGTCCAGCTTGTCTTCTGGGTCTTGGCATCGGTAAGTGCAGTCAACTGATCAACGCCGGTACAGGCAGGGCACCCGGCAATGCCATAGGTGAAGCTGGTAATGTTATTCAGGGCATCCTTGACGCTGGTAAGCTGCTCCTGGAAATCGTAGGTATATGTCGTGACCTTGTTATTGGCATCGGTCTGGGTGGCCGGATTGCCGTTCTTGTCGTAGGTGTAGGTGGTGACCTTGTTGAGCGGATCGGTGACAGTGGCCAGTCTGTTCCTGCTGTCATAGGTATAGGTCGTGACCTTGTTGGCGGCATCGGTCATGGTGAGGATATTGCCGTCTGCGTCATAGGTGAACTGGATGATCCCAGTAGTCGGCAGGGTTATGGAGGTCAGATTATTGGTTGCGGCGTCATAGGCGAGCGTCGTCACCTTGTTCCGTGCATCGGTGATGGTGGTAAGATTCCCTTTGCTGTCGTAGCCATACTGGGTGAGTGCTCCACTCGGGTCTGTGGTGGTGAGGAGGTTCCCCTTAGCATCGTAGGTATTGGTGGTGTTCCCCGGTGCGCCGGTTATGGTTAGTACCTGGTTTAAGCTGTTGTAGGTGTAGGTGGTAGTCTGGTTGAGCGGGTCTTTCAGGGTCAGGATGTTTCCCTTGGCATCGTAAGTATAGGTGGTGGTGCCGATGCCCGGTTCGGTTTTGGTGAGCATGTTCCCCTGGTTGTCGTAGGTGTAGCTGGTGGTGTTATTGAGAGGGTCGGTCTTGCTCTTGATGGTTTCGGTCAGGGTGTCGTAGACGTAGGTCCAGCCGTTGCCGTCCTTTTCGGTGAAGACGAGCTGTTTCGGTGGAAGCACGATGACCGGGTATGGATCAGGTATCTTGCCGGTGTTGGCGGCTGGAGCAGGGAAACCGTAACTGCGGCTCTTTCCGACCGGGTCGGTTGTGGAAGACATACGGTTGTTGGTGTCGTAGCTGTAGCTGACGCCGTTATTCTCCGGGTCGGCTTTAGTGGCCATGAGGCCGTTGGTGCCGTAGGTGTAGACCCATTGGCCGGTATCCGGATGGGTAACGCTGGTCAGGCTGCCGCTGGTGTAGGTGAAGGTGTAGACGTTATTCTTCGGATCTGTGACGGTGTAGAGCTTACCGTTGCCGTCGTATGCAAAGGTGGCGATTCGCCCGTTCGGGTCGGTGACGCTGGCCAGTTTGCCGCTGGTGTAGGTAAGGGTGAGCGTGTTGCCGTTGCAGTCAACGATAGTTGTGGCCGTTCCAGCAGTGTCGAAGTTGCGCTTTAGGCCATCCTTCTCGGTGATAGTGAAGGTGTTGTCGCCATTCTTGGCCAGGGTTGAGAAATCTCCTCTTGGCGAGATGTAGGTGCCGTTGTAGTTGTTGTAGATACGGCGCGTTCCCTGATACCAGAAGACCTTGCTGTTTCCAGCCCCGTTTTGCAGGGACATTTCATAACTATGGCTCCAACCGTTGCCGATAGCGCTCGGGGCAAACTGGATGCTGCGGTAATAAAGGGAAACATTGAGGGCAAGCGGTTGGGTGCTTTTGGTGGCGAAGAGTTCCTGCCCATGGGAAAGACGACCACTCTGCATGTTGACGGTGGAGTTGCCGCACTGCTCCATGGGCGGCCTGTTGGCATCGCCGCCTTTACAATCAGGAGTCGGAGGGAGAACAAAGCCTTCCTTGAACACATCGGTATAAACCTGTCCGGTCGCGTAGCTTGACATGCTTTTGCCATCAATGGTGCCGTTGTAGTAACTGTTGATCGCGACAATGTGCGTCCCTTCCTTGTTACGGAAAACCTTGTATCCGGCACTTTTCCAATAATTTATAAGCGATGCCGGAGACATCTGATCATCGCCGTATGATGCCTCCGATGTGACTGTGGGGTCACTGCACTGGACCATGGTATCGACATAATGAGTTATTGTGTTGTCATTCATGCCTTCAGGGACACATTGGTCTGCAACCATTTCTATGCCGAAAGAGGTGACACCCCCAAAAGAATTGCAGGCGGTGGCTGCTAGGCAACTAGAAGACTGAAAAACGGTCAGGACAAAAAGAGCAGGCCATACAATCCAATAGCAGGCAGAATTAAATATTCTTCTCAGCATTTATTTTGACTCCTTGAATAATTCGCAAGGTGGCGTGCCACAACTGGCACAAATTACAGAGAGGTGTAAAAAAATTTTACAGGTGTAAAAATTTTTTACACCTAATTGATTTTATTACATAAATTTGTGCCAATATATTAGGTTTGGGAGGAGCTTTTCAACTTGTTTATGAATATAATCATCTAATGAGGAAGGTTTGGACTGCGGAAGAAAGTTAGAAACGGGGGAATATTCAATAATTGAGAAAATGGAGATTCTAGACGATTGGTTATACGATGCAGGTATATTGTACTGACTTGCAGGGGAAGAATAACATCCCGTCCGCCTTCGTTTAGTGCAGAAATGAGCTTCCAAATGCGGATACAGGTTGCGCTTTTGTCGGACCGGCGCAATACTCACACTCACAGGATGAACGGAGGTATGCAATGGCCTTCAATCAGGCACAGTTGGATAAAATTACGGCCCTTGCCAAAAGCTACGGTGCAACTCGCCTGATCCTTTTTGGTAGCGCCCACGAACATCCCGAAGCTGCAAGAGATATTGATCTTGCCTGTGATGGTGTCCCTGGCTGGAAGTTGTACGAGCTTGCTGCCCGCCTCGAGGATGAGATTAATGTCCCGCTTGATCTGATTCCGCTCACTCCCCCCAATCGTTTCACCCAAATGATAGAACGCAGAGGAAGGCGGCTGATATGACACTGGAAGCTGTGCGAAGAAACCAGCATTGAGCTGGAATGATGGGAACACCTTTCAGGAAGCCGTCTCGCTACTCAATGATCTTACGCAGAGAACCGACTGTCTAAGCGTGACTGGATTGACGGTATAGCCTTTGGACAAGATGCTCATGGAAAATCTTTGTGGCCCACTGGCAGCAAGCGCACATGGTGTCAAAATAACCAGAAAAAAGACTCTTGACTTTCATTAAAGAGAGGCAGAAAATATCCCCATATTCTCTACGACTCCCGATTTTTGGGACCATATTCACCGGCTACGCCCCGGTGTCTTAACGCTCCGATGGCAAGGAGAAAACGTCAGTGACGGTATGAAGTGGCGACCTTCTTGAAAGGTTTAAAAAAGCTGCCCGCCGATCACGGAGAACGAGGGCCTGAAGGGTCTCACGCCGGTACCAGGGTGGACTCATGATGACCCGGAACCAGGCGAAGGGTTGTTCCAACCTTCCCGACTCCACACTGTTCAGCATCTTGCTGAACCCCTTCAATGCGAGGCTGCAACTCTCGTTGCGCCCGCCACACGAATGAGGCAAACGGCCCCCCTTGCGCCTACGGTACAAGGGGCTTTTTATTGCCTTACATTCCTTCACCAATTCCTGTGACAACCACACTGTTCCCGTGGGACAGAGAGCAGCAGGTGCTGACTCTACGCACGTCTGTATAGGGACGCCGGGATCAGAGAAACACCTGCTGCAATGGTGAAGCGCCTTTCTTCCGCGTCACTTGCGCGGTTTTTACCGCAAGTGACGCGGAAGGATTTTACATAAAATCCAGCCATCTCCACCCCACTTTCCCCAATGACGTGCCAGTGACGGAATTTGCATTCCGGCATTGGCGGCCCCGCCAGGGGCCTATGGCGAAAGCTATCCCACCACCATCCCTCCATCGTGCGATGAATTCCCCAGGGATCATCGGCACTGTCCACTTCACCCTGTCGGCCTTCGACAGGCACACTGGCGGAGCAGACGCTCTTACCCAGGTGCAGCCGTGGAGAAGACCTGTCACCCCGACTGCCAAGGCATCGTCGGTGTCAGATCGCCCTACCCTTCACGGGTAAGGAGGACGCCTACACTCAACCGGATTCGGCGCACACGAGCGCCACTACAAGGAGGGTGAGACTATGGGAAAACCACTTTCGACGCAGGCTCTCAGCACAATCGGCAAACAATGGGGGAAAGCAAAGTTGACGCGGGAAGCAAACCTGCAGCATCTGAAAGGTTTTGCACACTGGGTCCAAAACAGGTACGGGCTGGAACGTATAGAGAATTTGAAACCAGCGATGATAGCCGCATATGTCGATGATTTGAAGACTCGCGGCGCCTCCAACGGAGCCATATGCAACCACCTGTCGGCAATAAGAATGCTCGCTGCAGCCATTGGGAAGGCCAATATTGTGCCGAAGACCAATGGTGAGTTTGGCGTTGCTCGGTTAAGGATGAGGCCGGTGATAGCCAACTACGAAAAAGTGCAGGAGATTAGGGCTGAGGTGGCGGCAATGGCTGGAAAAGGCGACAGGGTAGCCATGATGATGCATGCCGCTGCAGAATTGCGGGAGGCCTTTGGCTTGCGGGCGAAAGAAAGCCTTCTATCCAGGGTAGGGTCCATGGATGGCAAGCTCTATCTGCAGGTTTCCGGTGCAAAAGGAGGCAGGCCGCGTGCCCTTGAAGTCCGGACTGACCAACAATTGAAGGCAGTCCAGATTGCCGATCAGGTCGCCACTGCCCTTGGTTCCAAGAGCGGGAGAATCATGCCCCCTGAGTTGACTCTCAAAGAGGCGTATGACGCACAACGCACCATGTGGCGTAACCTTGGCGGTACCAAGGAAAACAAGGCCCACATGCATAGTATGCGTCATACATACGCCCAAGAGAGCGCAAAGCACGGAATGTCCAAGCAGGAGTTGATGAAGGAGCTTGGACATGGTGAAGAGCGATCGCCCGGTTTCTATATACCAAAAAACTGATCCCCGCCCGACAGGGCGGAAGAAAAAAGCCCCGTAGTGGCATTGCCGCTACGGGGCTTTTTTTTATGGCCGCGATCAAAAACCAATCATCTTTTGCCGTCCACCCCGCTCCAGCGGCTGCTCTATAGCTGGTTTGCCTCCATTTTTGTCTTACGCCCTGCACATACCATATGTAAAGAATTGCACGACAGGGTTTGATGATGGCAAAGGATACAGCTCCCCACATAGGCGGCAATGAGCCGCAACTGTTGAATCTGGCTGAGTATGCTTCACGCGTAGGGCTCTGCGTTAACACGGTGCGGGAGATGATCAGAAACGGCAGATTGGTGCAAGGGCGGCATTTTGCACGGCAAGGGAGACGATACCTCTTTCTCTGGGACACGGACCAAGCGGAAAAGCTCATCAGGGATCTGAGCCCGGAGCCGCCCCCTCCCCGGCCGCACCTTGTCAGCCGCAAGGGGAACCGGGTGGGCATCAAATACAAAGCTTGAAATTTTTGCAGAAAGGGCTATCGTTTTTCCCGCAAACGAAAAATCAGCCGGAGGGAGGTAGCCTATGAAAGGATCATAGATGGCGAAGAATAAAGTTGTTTGTGACGGTAGTAAACCGTGGCATGTGAAGCCTGCCTTTGGCAGCCTGTACACCATGAAGGACTCCCGGTACATCTACATCTCCCTGAACTACTATAAACAGCGCCTGCGGTTTCCTACGGACAAATTGGATACTCCTGAGAACTGGGAGGAACTGTGCGGGTTTCTGACAAAGGTTGGGGAGAAGATCAAGAGAAGGACCTTCTGCTTTGCAAAGACCTTCTATTGGCTGGATGATGCCACTAAGGCGCATTTCAGTGCCCTGGAGGGGCATGAATATCACCCGGAGCCGGAGGATGTGCTGTTCGGCGATTACGCTTTTTCCTGGATGGAACGGAAAATTCCGACGTTTGCTTCGGTGACCAAACAGCGGGATTATCGGGAAGCGCTGAATTCCCGGGTGCTCCCCCACTTTAAGGGGATGCCGTTCAGCCGAATTACGGCGACGGAAGTGGAACTGTTCATTGACAATCTGAAGCGGTCTTACCGGAACGGTAGGAAGACGAAGCCTCTTTCGGTGAAACGGGTGAAGAACATTCTGGCTCCTATGATGAAGATCTGGGAGGCTGCGTGCAATGACCACAATTGGCAGTTGCGAAGCCCCTTTTCGGCGGTCTCTGAGAAGTACAAGGAACTCAAAGACCGGGCTTTACAGGAAAAGGAGCGGCTGTTGGTGGTACATGGGCTCTCGGAGGAGACTGTATCGAGCAGGGAGGTGTTTCTCCTGGCGGAATGGCAGCGCCTACTCTCTTTCGTTGATCCCCACTACCTGCCGGTAATGGAGCTGCTTCTGCTGGGCTTGATTGGCTCGGAGCTTGAGGGGTTGCAGAAGCAGCATGTGGCCCAGGATGCTCTGCGCGTGCGTTGTTCGGTGGTAAAGGACAAGGCGGGGCTTCAGTATCTGAAATTCAAGCCGAAGAACTGGTTCCGCAAAAGGGAGATTCCCATGACAAGGAGGCTGGAAAAGCTCCTTGACCAGGCAATGGCTGCTTCGCACTCAGGGATGCTCGTGGAGTTCGCCAACGACATCACTCTTCCGGCAAACAGCTTTGTCCTCACCATGAAGGACGGCAGGCCGTTCAACTACGACTCTTTCAGAAAAACAGTCTGGGACAGGGCTCTAAAGCAAGCGGGGCTGCCGGCGAGGGTTCCTTATGCCTCACGCCACACCCTGGTGCAGTGGTCCCTGCTGATCGGCATGACCAAGACCAGGCTGGTGGACCTGATGGGGCATTCGACGAAGAAGATGATCGACGAGGTTTACGGGGCATACCGGCAGGGGTTGGTGGATGAGAAGGAGAATATCCTCAACTTCTTGGGGGAGGATTTCCTGGCGCTAGAGGAGTTAAAGCTTGCCTTTCCTGAACGGTACCAAAGAAAGATGGCTGTGGAGCCAAGACCCGTAATGGCAAAAGCCCCTGCCCTTGCCGCCACTTTTGGTCAAAGTTTTGGTCAAAGCCAGGGGCTCTATGCTGATAACTACTTGAAGTAGTTGATTATTTGCTGGAGCGGGAAACGGGATTCGAACCCGCGACCTTCAGCTTGGGAAGCTGACACTCTACCACTGAGTTATTCCCGCTTAATGGAAAGATATATTTAGCCTATGGGCTCCTCTTTTGTCAACAGGTTTTTGCTGAGATATGCCTCTGCTTCGGCTCTGGTGGTGACGATGCCGCGGCTTTCCGCTTCACGCAGCAGCTCCAGTGCCGCGCCTACTGGCTTGCCGGGCGGGATTTCCAGGAGATGCATAACCTCCCCCCCGGAAAGGAGGAGATCGGCGGCTCCTGCTTCGTATTCGTTAAGGAAATAGGAGGCGAGGCTCCGGCAGATGGCCGGCGATGCTTTTTCCTCGGCCAGGGCAAAGAGCACGATCCCGGGGCCAGCAGGCTCGTTGTCCCGAAAGAACCGGAACATGGCCCGGCGGTTGCCGAAAGCAGGAATGGCCGCGGGAAGCTCGCTCCTTTCAGTCAGAAATTTCAGCACCCGTTGAGTCATGTTGCTGAGCCGCAACCGCGCTGCAAGATAATCAAGAGTGCCGGGAAAGGCGTTGCCGTCTATGAAGGCTGCCAGCTTCACCAAGGACAATACCGTCACCCCCGCCTCAACCTCCCTGTTCAACTGTCCCATGAACCGTTCCTGCTCTTCTGGGAATAAACGAGAAAGGTCGGCGACAACTTCCTCCACCCGCCTGGCTTTGCCGATCCGCTCATCGATCCGGCCACGTCCGGCCACGCCGGCGGATAAAGGGTCGTTCAGCAAAGCAAGGGGAAGCAGCCCGTGGAGAAGGCCGGAATCGAAAAGCATTGCCAGCCAGGTGTGGATGCGCGGCGCAGCAAGAACCTGGAACAGCTCATCCCTGAGGCGCTCTCCCGCCACCCGTTCGAGAAGATTGCTTTGATCGGTGATGGTCTGCAATGTTTCCCCATCTATTTCATAGCCGAGGGTCGCGGCAAATCGTATAGCTCGCAGGAGGCGCAGCGGGTCATCAATAAAGGTGTCATCCTTACAAGCCCGAATAATGCCCCTTTGCAGATCTCTGAGCCCCCCTGTCGCGTCAATAATATCTTCGGCATTTCCACTAAGGGGGCGGGCCAGGGCATTAATGGTAAAATCGCGCAGCAGCAGATCTTTCTCGATTGAACTGCCACGCAGGAGGGCAAAGTCGCAGGTCGCCATGGTGCCGGAATTATTCACCACCCGGGCCTGCTGCCGCGGTTCGTCCAGCCAAAAGAAGGCGGCACCCATTTCGCCGGCAAAGCGCCGTGCCACCTCGCCGCATGCCGATGACAGGGCAAAGTCCAGGTCCTTGACCTCTCGCCCCAACAAAGCATCGCGTACAGAGCCCCCGACGAGATAGGCATCGATGGATAATTCTTGGGCCAGACGCGTTATAGTCTGTACCCCCTCGCTCCGCAAGATGTCTTTAAGTGCTGTAACCATATGCTCAAGTTTACCCAACACTCCCGTTGGCGGCAATAAAAAAGCCCGCTTTGGGCGGGCTTCTCCAGGCTATGGTGCCGGGCTGCTATTTTGTTTTTGACAGGGAGGCGATCAGTTTCTCAGCGACCTCACGGCCGCTCACCTTATAGGTGCCTGCTTCGATCTGCGATTGTATTTCCGCCACCTTGTCGACGCGGAAGCTTTCGGGACCCTTCAGGGAGAAGCTGGTTCTGTTAACCCGCTCCGCTCCGACGCTTATGTTGACCGTATCGCCACTCTTGTCTGTTTTGGCAGCAGCCTCGGCCTCTTTTCCCATCTTTGTACTGGTCTGGGCCTGCTCGACCTTCTGGTGCTTGAGGAGATCGACCCCGGTAGATGGGCTGTTGTCTTCGATTTTCATGAACTTTGCCTCCGTTTGTAGAGCTATCCTTGAACTTTTCGGCAGCAGTTGATGAAACTTTAGCGAAATTTTTGAGAAAAGTAAATTAAAGGGGTAGCGCCAGCAGCCGGGAAAAGGAATCGATTGTCATATCGGCCGATTTGATCTCATTCTCATTGCCATAGCCATAGAGGCAGGCAATGGTCGTTACGGCAGCAGCCTTGCCGGCTTGCAGATCATGAATGCTGTCCCCGACCATTACCGCCTCGCCGGCCGGGATACCGGCATCCGCCATGACCTTCAGGAGCGGGTCGGGATAGGGCTTGCGCAAAGGAAGCGTGTCGCCGCCAACTATATCGATGAAGTACCTATCCAAAGCAAGCTCGGCGAGGAGTTTTCGGCACAAAGCTTCGGCCTTGTTTGATACCACGGCCATCTGCCGCCCCTGGTCATGGAGGATGGCAAGCGTCTCACGCACGCCGGGATAGGGCATGGTCTTATCGGCGATATGGGCGCTGTTGTAGGCGATGAAGTTCTCCAGCCCCCTGCGCAATTCGGCGGGAGATTTACCGGGAAGGGCGCCACGGACCAGGTTGGCGGCCCCCTCCCCCACCAGTTGCCGTACCTGCTCCATGGTCAGCGATCCCAAGCCGAATTCGGTGCGCATATGGTTGACGGCATCGGTGAGATCTTCCAGGGAATCGCAAAGAGTGCCATCCAGGTCAAACAGTATGAGCTTCTTTTTCTCCATATTCCCTTCCAAAGATCAAAAAGGGCGCACAAGGCGCCCTTCCATTATTCCCACTCGATTGTTGCCGGTGGTTTGGAACTGATATCGTAGACTACCCGATTGATGCCCTTCACCTCGTTTATGATACGGCTGCTGATACGGGCCAGATCCTCGTATGGGAGCGGGTACCAGCCGGCGGTCATGAAGTCCTTGGTCTCGACGGCCCGCAGGGCCACCACATATTCGTAGGTCCGGCCGTCCCCCATGACGCCGACGCTCTTCACCGGCAGAAAGACGGCAAAGGCTTGGCTGATCTTGTGATAGTGGTCAGCGGCGTAGAGCTCTTCGATGTAGATGGCGTCCGCCTGGCGCAGGATGTCGGCATATTCCTTCCGCACCTCGCCCAGGATGCGCACTCCCAGGCCCGGCCCCGGAAATGGATGGCGCCAGACCATCTGGTGTGGCAGCCCCAGCTCTTCCCCGATTGCCCGCACCTCGTCCTTGAACAGTTCACGGAGCGGTTCCAAGAGCTTCAGCTTCATGTGCTCTGGCAGTCCCCCCACGTTGTGATGGCTCTTGATGTTGTGGGCCTTGCCGGTCTTGGCACCGGCCGACTCGATCACGTCGGGATAGATGGTCCCTTGGGCCAGCCAGCGGGCATCGGTGATCTTGTTGGACTCCTCCTCGAAGATCTCCACGAAGAGGCCGCCAATTATCTTCCGCTTCTTTTCCGGATCGGTCACCCCGGCCAGGGCGGACAGAAAGCGCTCTTCCGCGTCCACGCGGATAACCTTGACACCAAGGTTCTGGGCAAAGGTAGCCATTACCTGATCCCCTTCAGCTAAGCGGAGCAGGCCGTTGTCCACGAAAACGCAGGTAAGCTGTTCGCCGATGGCTCTGTGGATCAGGGCTGCCGCCACCGACGAATCCACGCCGCCTGAAAGCCCCAGAATAACCCGCTCGCTCCCCACCTGCTGCTTGATACGGGCCACAGCATCCTCAATGATCTGTCCCGGAGTCCATTTGCCGGAACAGCCGCAGACCTTGCGGACAAAAGTGTCGATCAGCAGCTCACCCTGGGGTGTATGGTTCACCTCCGGGTGGAACTGGACGCCGTAGAGGTTGCGGGCCAGGCTCTGAATGGCGCAGACTGGCGCGTTGGCGGTACCGGCAACCACTTCAAAGCCCTCGGGCACTCGCGAGACATGGTCGCCGTGGCTCATCCAGACTGGGCTTTTTCCCTCGACGAAGAACCCGTCGAAGAGCGGCCCCGGCGTTCCCTGTGCCAGCAGCTCCGCATGGCCGAACTCCCTTTTTCCCGCCGGCACCACTTCACCGCCAAAGTGGCGGCTCATGAGCTGCATGCCGTAGCAAATTCCCAGCACCGGCACCCCCAGCTCGAAGAGCTCCTCGGCTACGGCAGGCGCGCCCTCATCATAAACGGACTTGGGACCACCGGAGAGGATGATGCCGCTTGGAGCAAAGGAACGAATCGCCGCCATTCCCATGTCGAAAGGATGGAGCTCGCAGTAGACATGGGCTTCCCGCACCCGCCGGGCAATCAACTGGGTGTACTGTGAACCAAAATCGAGGATCAGTATTTTTTCCGCATGTATATCAACTGCCATATTAGTTTCAGTCCTTAAAAGGTTTATCAGTGGGAATTGTCACCAGAATTACGAGTGTGAGAAAGTCTCCAGCTGCAAGGCTTGCGAGCCCGAAGGAATGAGGCGTAGCTGCGCTACGCCGCAGTGACTGAGGGGAAGCGTAACGCAGCAGATGGACCTTTATCGCACTCGCACTATTTTTCGATGCGGTAGTTGGGTGCTTCCTTCGTAATCATAACATCGTGCACATGGGATTCCTTGAGCCCGGCGCCGGTGATCTTGACGAAACGACCGCTCTGCTGGAGTTCCTTGACGGTCCTGCAACCGGTATAGCCCATGCCGGCCCGAAGCCCACCCATCAGCTGGTGAATGTTGGCGGAAAGTGGCCCGCGCAGGGGGACCATGCCCTCAATGCCTTCCGGTACCAACTTGACTTCACTTTCCACATCACTCTGGAAATAGCGGTCCTTGCTCCCTTCCTTCATGGCACCGATGGAACCCATGCCGCGGTAACTCTTGTAGGCACGACCCTGGTAGAGGATGGTATCGCCCGGCGATTCCTCGGTCCCGGCAAAGAGAGAGCCGACCATGATGACATCGGCACCGGCGGCGACAGCCTTGGTAATGTCGCCGGAGAACTTGATGCCGCCGTCTGCAATGAGGGAAACGCCGTGTTTGCGGGCCACCTTGGCGCATTCGGCTATGGCGGTTATCTGGGGGACGCCGATACCGGCAACGACCCTGGTGGTGCAGATGGAGCCAGGGCCGATCCCCACCTTGATGGCATCGACACCGGCCTTGATCAGAGCTTCGGCCGCATCGGCGGTGGCGATATTGCCGGCGATCAGCTCAATGCCGGGGAAATTATTCTTGGCCTGCCGCACCGCGTCGATAACGCCCTGGGAATGACCGTGGGCGGTATCGATGACGATGGCATCAGCGCCGGCCTTCATCAGTGCATCGATCCGGGCTTCCATGTCGACGGTCGGCCCGACGGCACCGCCGACCCGCAGGCGGCCAAGGCTGTCCTTGCAGGCATTGGGATACTTCCGTACCTTCTCAATGTCTTTGATGGTGATGAGCCCTTTGAGGTTCTTGTCGCTGTCAACCACCAGCAGTTTTTCCACTCTGGTGTGCTTGAGATGTTCCTTGGCCTGCTCAAGGGTGGTCCCCACCGGCACCGTCACCAGGTTACGCTTGGTCATACGCTCGGAAATGGGCAGATCCAGGTTGGTCTCGAAACGCAGGTCCCGGTTAGTGAGGATGCCGACCAATTTGCCGTTGCTCTTGGTGATGGGCACGCCCGAGATGCGGTACTTGGCCATGATCTCCAGGGCCTCGCGAATCTTCTGGTTGGGGCGCATAGTTATAGGATCGACGATCATCCCCGACTCGCTCTTTTTCACCTTGTCCACCTCCATGGCCTGATCGGCGATGGAGAAGTTCTTATGGATGAAGCCCATCCCCCCTTCCCTTGCCATGCTGATGGCGGCGCGGGATTCGGTGACGGTATCCATGGCCGCGCTGACCAGGGGAATATTCAGTTGGATATTGCGGGAAAGCTGGGTGGAGAGGTCCACATCGCGGGGGAGAATCTGGGAATGGGCAGGTAGAAGCAGCACGTCGTCGAAGGTCAGACCTTCAATGATGCTATTGTCTAACATTACGAACTCCTTTGCTCAAAAGACGTCTAAATATTAACCAGACAAGCTAGTACACCCCCCCCATCAAGTCAAGTTAAAAGGGTTTAAAGGAGGTGTATGTCTTCGGCGATCACCGAGGGATGAAAGCCTCTTTGTCCTTGATTTTGCCGAGCGTTGCGACAATGAGCCGGACGGCATTTTCCAGGTCGGAAAGTGAGAGTACCTCAACGGGGGTGTGCATGTAACGCAGGGGAATTTTCACCAGGGCAGTGGCGACCCCACCCCTGGAGATCTGCATGACGTTGGCATCGGTGCCGGTGGCTCGGGGAAGGCCGGTGAACTGGACCGGGATATTCTCTGCGGCCGCCGTTTCTGCCAGAAGTTCGAAAAGGGCTGGGTTGATATTGGCGCCACGGGGAAGAATGGGTCCTTTGCCGAGCTTGACTTCGCCGTTGTGTTTCCTGTCCACGTCGGGCTGGTCGGTTGCAAAATCGACCTCGACACAGATGCCGATATGGGGATTGACCGTATAACTGCTGGTGGTGCCGCCGCGAAGACCCACTTCCTCCTGGACCGACGAGACGCCGTACAGGTCCACCTGGAGCTTGTCGGTCAACTCGGCAACCCGGCGCAGTACCTCGGCCACGACAAAACTCCCCGCCTTGTCGTCGAACCCGCGGCTGGTGACGCGATCCCCCTGAAGTTTGCTCAGCCCCACGGCAAAGGTCACCGGATCACCCACACGAACAAGGGCTTCCGCCTCTTTTCTGCTGGCAGCACCGATATCGATGTACTGGGCATCCAGCTTGACCACCGTTTCCCGGTCCTTGGGCTCCATGAGGTGAATGGGCTTCTTGCCGATGACACCGGAGATAATGCCGTTGCGGCTATGGATATTGACCCTCTGGCCGGTGGAAAGATGGGGGTCGACACCGCCGATGGCACCGAAATAGATAAAACCGTTATCGTCCAGGTATTTGATCTGGAAGCCGATCTCGTCGGAATGCCCCACCAGCATGACCCGGGGGCGATCCTCACCGACCCCCTCTATGGCACCGAAGACATTGCCCATGACGTCGGTGGTGACCGAAGCAAAGGGCTCCACATAGGACCGGAAGATTCGTTGGGCAGGCTGCTCGTAACCGGAAGGACTGGGTGCCGCCAGAAGGTTCTCCAGAAACTCAAAGGATAGATCGCGCATCAGACACCTCCATAAAACCTTAGTTATCAACCATCAGCTATCAACCGCCTTTACATGGGATACTTGCCCATTGCGGCAGGATCCAATTTCTCCAGGAAATCGACGAATCGCCGGGCGTCGTTATCCGGTTTGAACTTTCCTTCCTTCAGATCCAGCAGGGGCGCTTCCCTGACCACATCTTCATGGACCATGACCGGCAGCTTGTATTTCAAGGCGGCAAGCATGGCTTCGGTCACTTTGACCTCTACCCGGTGCATTTTCCGTTTGCCCCTGAACCTGACCGATGCGTTGAAGATGCCTTCCTTAAGGCTTTCAACGGCAATATACTCTATCTTCAGCTGCAGTTGCTGCATCAGTGCCGTCATCAGATCCCCAGAGCCGGCACCTAGCAAATCCCTGTTGATAAGTTCCAAGGCTACTGGCACCGATTCCTGCTGGCTTATCCAGATCGGCAAGGAATTTTCCCCAGCCTCATCCTTGAGGATTATGACCGGCATCTGGGCGATGGAGTCCAGTGCGAACCCGTATATTTTCATTTTATAGTACATGTGGCTCCCTTGCAGGTTTCGGTATTCTTTCCGGCTCGATCAGCTGCACAACTCTCCCTGCAGCGAGTTCTGATAGGCGGTGGTAATGGCCACCCGGACCATTTGCCCGACCAATGCGGGGTCTGCTGCAAGATTGACGATCCTGTTGCCGGAAATACGCCCGTAAAGCTGTCCCCCCCGGCGGCTTTCCCCCTCCACGAGCACCTCCTGAACGGTACCGACAAAGCTCCTGTTGTTTTCAAGGGTTATCTTCCGCTGCAGGGCCAGTAACCGGTCCAACCGTGCCTGTTTTTCTTCCGCATCCACGTGGTCCTGATAGCTCGCCGCCCTTGTTTCCGGTCTCTTCGAGTAGATGAAAGAAAAGACGTCAGTGTAGCGGACCTCTTCGAGAAGGGAGAGGGTTTCCTGGAAATTCGCCTCCGTTTCGCCGGGGAACCCGACAATGATGTCGCCGGTGATCTGGATGCCGGGAGAAACCTCCTTAAGGCGACGGACCAGGGACAGATACGCCTCTCGGGTATAGCCCCGGTTCATGGCGGAGAGGACGGCATTGCTGCCCGCCTGGGCAGGCAGGTGAACATGTTTGCATAATTTGGGCAGTTCGGCAAAGCAATCGATGAGCTGCAGCGAAAAATCCTTTGGATGGGACGTAGTAAAGCGCAACCGCTCTATGCCTGAAACCTCGCAAACTTTTCGCAGCAGCGTGACGAAATCCATTTCACCACTGTTTTTCAAACCATAGGAATTGACGTTCTGGCCCAGAAGCGTGACTTCCTTCACCCCCTTAGCGGCAAGGAGAGATATTTCCTCGATGATCTCAGCCGAACGACGGCTGATCTCCCGCCCCCGCACATACGGCACGATGCAGTAGGAGCAAAAATTGTCGCACCCCTGCGTGACGGTAACAAAACGGGAAACACCCGTATTAGCCGTATCAGCGGGGAAAAGGTCGAGGCGCTTCTCGTTGTCGATGAAGCTCACTTCTGCCAGGCGCTCCCCCTTCTCGGCAGAGAGGACCAGTTCGGGCAGCAGGTGCAGATTATGGGTGCCGAAGACGAAATCCAGGTGGGGAAGAGTACAAAGCAGCCGCTCTCCTTCCTGCTGGGCCACGCACCCCCCGACCCCCAACAGCACGCCGGGCTTCTTGCGTTTCAGGCCCTTGTACTGGACAAGGTGATTGTAGACTTTCTCTTCGGCCCGGGCCCTGACACTGCAGGTATTGAGAATGATCAGGTCGGCCTGGGAAGAGTCGTTGGTGGGGCGATAACCGATGCCTTGCAGCAGCCCGGCGATCTTTTCGGAATCGCTGACATTCATCTGGCAACCGAAGGTTTGCAGATACAGCAGTTTTTCTTTGGACACGTTAATCCTTCAGCGGTGATTTGGCTTGATATTACTCAATTATTCAGCACATCGTCAATCTAATTCCCCCCGCACCGCTTTCCGTAAAATGGCGCAGCCATAAAACCAGTTGCAAAAAAAAACGAGTCGTGTCTAAATATCTATGTTTTTGAATATAAAGAACTATGCATCTTTGGGCCCATGTTTTGCATCGATAAAATCGAATATATGATTAAGTAAATTTTAAATTAAAGTTAACCGTTCATCTGCCGATAAGGCCTCGTGAGGTCTTGCCGGACAAAAAAAACAAAAGGAGAAGACATGAAAGCGATGTGGAAGAGAACCTTGCTAAGCTCGTTGCTGTTGGCACTGGCACTGCCGATGTCAGCAATGGCAGCAGACCAGGACCTGCAGCAGAGAGTGGATGCCCTGACCAAGGAACTGGACGCCCTCAAGCAGCAGGTAAACAAAACAGAAAGGAAATCCCTGGGAAATTGGCTGACTATCGGCGGTGATTACCGGTTCCGTGTGGACAGCATCCGTGGTGAAACAGCTGCATACACCAATGCTGCGACATTCATGGGGGCCGCACAGCAGGACCCGAAAACCCAAGGTTTCTTTTCTACCGCACTGGCACAAGGACTTTTCAGCGCCACCAGCTACGGGCAGGTCGCAGGTCTCACACCAAACGCCATGATGGGCAATCTCGTCACTTATCTTACCGCACCTGGAATGCCCTATGCCGGGGATCCAGCTGGCGCCGCTGCCTACCTGACTTCATTAGGGGGCAAAGCTTTTGTGCCGAGCTACAAACCAAAAAACGACACCCTCTATACCAACCGTCTCGGTCTTGACCTCCATGCCAAGGCAACCAAGGACGTAACGGTCAATGTCCGTCTCCTTGCCTATAAGACCTTCGGTTCCCAGGATGATTCAGCCGTCACCAACGGTGGCAGCTCACCCTTCTTCGCCGATCGTGTCGGGGTGTTCGACGGGACGCTCGGACATATTCCCTCCACAAGCCTCCTGGACGTGGATCGCGCCTATGCCACCTGGTCCAACATCGCCGATGAGCCGATCTGGTTCTCTGTTGGTCGCCGTCCATCCACTAACGGGGCTCCCTCCAACCTGCGCATGAACAACGAACGCCCGGGCAACGGCGGTACTCCGGCCCTCCTGGTCGACTATGCCTTTGACGGCTTCACCCTCGGTTATGCACCGGACATCGACGCCCTTTCCGGCGCCTACGCCAAGATCTGCTACGGCCGGGCCTTTGACAGCGGCTTCTCTTCACCGACCAACAGCCTGCGCGACACCGATATGCTCGGCGTGGCTGTCATCCCTTACGACACGGACGCGCTCCGGATTTGGACCCAGTGGAACCACGCCTTCAACATCTTCGATTTCCCGGTCATGAACAATACCGCCTTCGGCAACACACACGTCAAAGCTGATCTTGGCGCCATCGACTGGTACGGCATCGGCGCCATGAGCACCCTGAAAAATGTCGGCCCCGGCAACGTCAATTTCTTCGGTGACTTCGGTTACAACGTCATCAAGCCTAACAACAACGTCTCTGCACAGGCCGGTTTCCAGGGCCTGATGACCGGCGGTTTCTTGGCACCTGAAGCCCCCCACCAGAAAGATGGCTGGGCCACTTACGTAGGCGCTCGTTACGATTTCGCTCCCACCGCCACCAAAGTCGGCTTCGAATTCAACCACGGCTCGAAAAACTGGATGCCCTTTGACCCCGCCGCAGATGACATCCTCACTTCCAAACTGGGAACCCGCGGCAACGTCTACGAAGGCTACCTGATCCAGGAACTCAAGCTGCAGCCGATCTCCTCCTACCTGAGCAAGGTATTCTTCCGTCTCGGCTACCAGTATTACGACTTCGAGTACACCGGCAGCAACAACTGGGTCGGTGCACCGGTCAAAATCGCAGACATCAAACCGGATGCTATGATGCTTCTGACCCCTGTGAAGAAAGCCCAGAACGTCTACGCCACATTTGAAGTCAAGTTTTAGTACCACCGGAACCTGAAGCGGGGGGGAATCCCCCCTCGCTTGCCCGTAACAGACGAAAAAGCGCCGATACACAGAGAAAAGGCGCAATCCCCCCAAAAAAGGAGCAACAAAAATGAAAAAGCTGGTTTCAGTGATGATCGTCTTAGCAGTTTTCGGCATTGCCTGCCTATCCTTCACCTCTTCGGCCAGTGCCGACGAAATCAAGATGGTCGGCGTTATTACAAAAATCGACATCGCCGGTAAGGATGCAAAAACAGCCACCGCTACCCTGAAGGACAACAAAAGCGGCAACCCCATTGAAATCACAGTTAATGACGACCTGACCCTGGATAAATTCAAAGACCACCGCATTGTGGAAGGGGACGAGATCCGTTGTAAATATGAGGTCATCGACGGCAAGAATGTCAGCAAATACTTCAGAAAGACGGCAGGCTGTTGATGCTGTCCATCTAATTATGCCTGTGAAATCGCTGTAGTTGCATAATTGCAGCGTTTTTCTTTCAGTCAAACATTATATTATTAATATATATCATATATTGATAATTAAATTACCAAAGGAGACAGAACGATGACAATGAAGGGTTTGCTGGCAACTGTTTTGTATGTATCGCTCGGCGCCGCCCAGGTCATGGCAGCCGACCATCCAGGCAGGGAAACAATCGAAAAAAACGGCTACAAGGGACCGGAAACCTGTGAAGAATGCCATCCCGGCACAGCAAAAAATTTTCTCAATACCGTTCACTGGAAACATGCCTCAAAAGTGACGAATGTCGATAATCTTGACCCAAAACAGGAATATGGGATGAAGAACAGGATTTACACCTTCTGCAACGGCAATGACATCGTCAACAACCTCAAGGCTACGCCAAAAAATGAGAAGGGCAAATCTAAGCTGACAGGATGCAACACCTGTCATCCCGGAGATCACCTGTGCGACGTAGGTAGTTGTGGGACAAAAGCTGAAGCGGCAGTCGATTGCCTGATTTGTCACTCTTCAGAGTATGACTACAGCAAAAGGAAGCCCTATACAAATGAAAAGGGACAGGTGGTAATGTCCCAGGACAGAAGCACGAAAGCAGCACTGGCAATCGGCAAGCCTTCGGTAAAAAACTGCATGACCTGCCATGAAACTGCGGGTGGCGGTTATCTCATCAAACGCGGATTTGCCTTTAATGCGGAGAACGATGTTCATGCCGCGAAAAAAATGGTGTGCGTCGACTGTCACAAGACTAAGGACCACAAGATTCCCACTGGCTTCGATCCCAACAACTGGGCTAATGATGGTGTAAGGCTGAACTGCTCCGGATGCCATGGGGAAAAACCCCACAAGGATGCCGATTTCAACCGCCATGTAGCCAGGATCGCCTGCCAGACCTGCCATATCCCCACTACCGGTGGCGCCTACTCAAAGGATTTCACCAAATGGACGAAGCTTCCGGATGGATTTTATGAGCCGACTACCCTGCAGAAGGATCCGAACAAGTTAAAACCGGTATACGCCTGGTACAACCAGACAGTGAAGAACGAGCCGCACTTTATTGGCCCAAAAGGGAGCAGGAAAGACAAGAACAGCAAGATTTATCCTTTCAAGGTCTATCAGGCAAAAGCTTATTACAACAAACTGAACGGCCAGCTTCTGTCCATGGATTTTGCCCCTCCCATGGCAACAGGTGATACGCTGGCAGGCGTTGCATCTGCCGCTAAAACACTGGGCATCAAAAAATATGAACCGGTTCCCGGCTGGCAAACCATCTATTTCGCCAACAGCCACTTGGTAACCAAGACGAAGGCATTGACCTGTGAAAACTGCCACGCGCCAAATGGTGTGCTGGATTTCAAGCAGCTTGGCTATTCGGGCAAGGAAGTGCAGAAACTGACAAGTCCCACGATTTATTTCGATAAGGCTGTTCAAAAACAAAAAGAAAAAGAAGAGTGGTAATAAATCCTCATGTGTTAACGGGGCCGTGCCACACGGCCCCATTTTTTGTGAACTTCCCCGTGGCAGCAGAATTGTTGCTCCAGTTAACGGGCAATCGATTGATTTCATGCATATCACATAATCACAGAGCGCAACTTTGAGACCAGGTGCGGCATCTTATGGAGCCCCTATGGGGAAAAGGGAAAATAAGGGTTTAGTATTTTTGTTCATCATCTTGTCTTTAATTGTGGCTCCCCGCCTTTGCCGGGGAAATAACGAGCCCTTCTGTCGGAGTTGCCATGGGAATTCCGGCATGATGCGCAAAATGGGGTATTCCCGGCTGGTTGTCAGTGAGCAGGAAATGGCTCTGCAATCCAGGATGGCAACCATGTGCCCTGATTGCCATCCACGATTCCCTTCATGTAAAGACAAAACGAAAATGAGCGGACAGGTACGGCAAAAAACCGTCAGAAGAGCAAATGAATGGCAAGGCAAATAAAATCTCTTTTTTGTTTGCGGAAAAAGATATTCTACTTGACAGGGCCTTCGTATAAGTGCTATAGATTTACCTTTCGAAAATTCACAGTCTTTTTCAAATAAATGGAGGTGTAGTTTGGCAAACCATAAGTCGGCTCTAAAGAGAATCAAGCAAACGGAAAAAAGGACAGAAAGAAACCGTCACGTCCGCTCCACCCTGCGGACTTTCATAAAGCGCGTTCGTGAAGCAGTTGCCGCAAAGGATGCAAATCTTGCCAAAGAAGCGCTCGCAGCAGCAATTCCCGTGATCGACGGAGCAGCATCCAAAGGTGTTATTCACACCTCCAATGCTTCCCGCAACGTTTCGCGCCTCACCAAGCTTGTCAATACCCTCGGCTGATCGCCGCCACACAACTACTGTTAAAGAAAGGGATCCCGTATGGGGGTCCCTTTCTTGTTTCCAGACACCTTGTTACTTGCCGCAGACCTCCATGGTGAACCGCTCCAGCAAGACCACAGGTTTACCTCCACTTGACTTCATCGCCAGATCAATTTCGAGCAGGCGCTCGAAAATACCCTTGAGTTCACCGGTCCGGTAGTTTCGCGCCTGATCCATGACCTTTTTCAGGAAATAGGGATTGATGCCGGCGGCCTTGCCGATCTCGGTACCGGGCATTTTACGGTCCATGAGCTCGCGTACCCGCCAGAGCTGGCGGAAGTGTCTGGCAAGCATGGCAAGGAGCATCAGGGGCGCTTCTCCGTCACGCAGGATCGTGTACAGGGTGCGCATTGCTTTGGCCAGGTTCTTCTCGCCAAAGGCATCGGTCAGTTCGAAGACCGTGTCAACCTTGGTGTCGGAAACAACAGCCTTGACGTCATCCATGCCGATACTTTCCCTGCCGCCGCAATAAGTAACCACTTTCTCGATCTGGGACGCCAGTTCCTGGAGATTGGTCCCCACCAGATATGCCAGCAGTTCGGCGGCGGCCGGGTCGATACGCTTGCCGCAAGCCTTAATTTCTTCGCGGATGAATGCCCCCAGCTGGTTTTCATAGGGGCGCTTGAATTCCACGAGGCCGTCAGCCTTTTTGATTTCCGCAAAGAACTTCTTGCGCTGATCTATTTTCTCTCCCTGAAAAATGAGACAGGTGGCAGGAGAAGGATTTTGCAGGTAAGCCTGAAGGATTTCGAGGGCAGAGACGGAGAGATCCTGGCTCTTCTTGACCAGGACAGCGCGCCGTTCAGCGAACATGGGCAAGGTCTGGGCCGCAGCAAAAACTTCATCCCCCTTGCACTCATTGCCGTAAAAAACATTGAAATTGAAATCGCGGAAATCGGGGGAAACAATCCGCTCAAGGAGCCGTTTTACCCCTTTTTCTATGAGGTAGGGCTCGTCGCCATACAGATAGTAAAAGGGAGCAATGCTCCCTTTCTCCACAGACCTGGTGAATTCTTCGGGCTTCATGGTATCACCTAGAAATCTTCCTGCATCTTTTCATGTAACTGTTCGGCCAAGCGCCTCGATATTTCGGCGATGGCGGCAGACTCCCTGTTCTGCTGCAGGGCGATGTCCGGACTTGCAGGAAAATCACGATTCCCGGACACCTCCCCTTTCCAGACAATCTTCCCTGTCTGGCGCTCTGTGAGCGTTGCGGCAATCTTCAGTGCAGCCCGATAACCGGCAACGCGGTCGGCGGCGGTGTAGGAAACAGGGTCCACCGTATACGAAAGCACGGTACCGCTCAAAACAAGACGAGCGGCCCCTTCAGCCACGGCGTTGCCACCGCTGTGCAACGCATATTCGTCGATGAGGCTCTGGGTCACCACTGTTTCCAGACCGGCCCGATAGCTCTTGTTGGCAAAGATCCGCACATGAATGCCATCAAGCCCCCGTGCCGGGCTGCCAACACCCTGCAGATGATGATAGCCGCATCCGGAAAAGGTCACCCCGAAAAACAACAGAAAAAGGAGGATAAGTCTTCGCATATATCCGCTTTTAGCCGGCAACGATGTTCACCAGCTTGCCCGGCACGTAGACTACCTTTTTGACGGTCATGCCTTCGATAACCTGTCGGATACGGTCATCGGCGAGGGCAGCTCCCTTGACCTCCTCGTCGGAGGCGCCCGCAGCAACCGTTACCTTGCCGCGCAGCTTGCCATTCACCTGGACCACCACCAGCAGCTCCTCATCAACTGCCGCGGCAGGATCGAATACAGGCCAGCCGGCTTCGATCAGGCTCTTCTCATGGCCGAGTCCTTCCCACAGTTCCTCGGCAAAATGAGGTACGAACGGCGCCAACAGCAGAATCACCGCCTCGATCGCTTCCTTCAGCACCGGGGCATTGGCAGGGAGGTTCTTCGGTTCGAAAGCCTGCAGAGCATTGACCAATTCCATGACGGCAGCAATGGCCGTGTTGAAATGAAAACGATCCTCGATGTCATCGGTAACCTTGCGGATCGTCTTATGCACCTGGCGGCGCAGGGCTTTGCCCTCTCCGGTCAGGGATTCAATATCCAGGGAAGCTGCGGAGCTCAAGAGCGGCAGGCACTCGTAGACCAGCTTCCAAACCCGGTTGAGGAAACGGAAGCTGCCGTCAACCCCCTGATCGCTCCAGTCCAGATCCTTTTCGGGGGGAGCTGCAAAGAGCGAGAAAAGCCTTGCCGTATCGGCACCGTATTTTTCTATCAGCGCATTGGGATCAACAACGTTCCCCTTGGACTTGCTCATCTTCGCCCCATCCTTGATGACCATCCCCTGGGTCAGGAGATTGGTGAAGGGCTCATCGATGTTGCAGTATCCCAGGTCGCGCAGAACCTTGGTGAAAAAACGGGCATAGAGCAGGTGCATGACCGCGTGCTCGATGCCACCGATATACTGGTCCACGGACATCCAGTATTCGGCCTTCTCCTTGTCTAGCGGACCATCGGCGAAGTCAGGGCAGCAGTAACGGAGGAAATACCACGAGGATTCGACGAAGGTATCCATTGTGTCTGTTTCCCGGCGCGCATCCTTGCCGCAGATCGGACAGGTGGTCTTGACGAAGGATTCGACCTTCGCCAGAGGATTGCCTCCTTCGCCGGTAAAGGTGGCATCCATGGGGAGAACAACCGGCAGATCCTTTGCCGGCACAGGCACGGTGCCGCACTGATCGCAGTAAATAACCGGAATCGGGTTGCCCCAGTAGCGCTGCCGGGAGATTCCCCAATCACGCAGACGAAAATTGACCGTTTTCTTGCCAAGCCCTTCCTGCTCCAGAAAATCGGCGATCCGCTCCTTGGCAATGTTGCTGCTCAGACCGTCGAAGCGGCCCGAATTGACCATGATTCCCTCGGCGGTATAGGCTTCGGTCATGGCAGTCGGTTTCAGTGCCTCCCCTTCAGGCTGAATCACCACCTCCATGGCAATACCGTATTTGCGGGCAAACTCGAAATCGCGCTGGTCGTGGGTCGGCACGGCCATAACCGCGCCGGTGCCGTAATCGGTCAGGACGAAGTTGGCCAGGTAGATTGGCATACGGCGCCCGTTGACTGGATTCAGGCAGTAGGAACCGGTAAAGACTCCTTCCTTTTCGAAATCCTCAGCGGTGCGCTTGATCCGGTCGGTTTTCTTCACCTTGTCCATGAAGGCAGTGACGGCAGCCCTGTTTTCTGCAGTCGTCAGCTGGAGAGCCATGGGGTGCTCGGGGGCCAGGGACATGAACGTGGCACCGAACAAGGTGTCCTGGCGGGTTGTGAATACCTTTATGGAGCCTTTGTCGTTCTCTACGGCGAAGTCAATCTCGCAGCCGGTGCTCCTGCCGATCCAGTTGCGCTGCATGGTCAGGACCCGCTCCGGCCAGCCTGGCAACTTATGGGTGTATTCTAGAAGCTCCTCGGCATAGTCGGTGATCCGGAAGGACCACTGCTCCAGCTCCTTCTGCTCGACGACCGTATCGCACCGCCAGCAACAGCCATCCTCAACCTGCTCGTTGGCAAGGACCGTCTCACATTTGGGACACCAGTTGACCGAAGAAACCTTCTTGTAAGCGAGCCCCTTTTCCAGCATCTGCAGGAAGATCAGCTGCTCCCACCGGTAATATTCCACATTGCAGGTGGCCAGTTCCCGGTCCCAGTCGTAGGAAAAGCCCATCTTTTTCAGCTGGCCACGCATGTAGTCGATGTTTTCGTAGGTCCACTTTGCCGGATGGCTTTTATGCTGAATGGCGGCGTTTTCCGCCGGCATGCCGAAGGCATCCCACCCCATGGGATGAACGACGTTCAAGCCTTTCATCCTCTTGAAGCGCGCAATGACGTCGCCGATGGAGTAATTGCGCACATGCCCCATGTGAATACGCCCCGACGGATAGGGAAACATTTCCAGCAGGTAGTATTTTTCCTTGTCTGCGACCTTTTCTGCCTTGAAGCTCTTGTTGCGCTCCCAGAACTGCTGCCACTTCTCTTCAACCCTTTCGGGAAAATATTTCTCTTCCACATCAACCTCCTGCCCATATCCGGGACAAAATTTTGCCACGGAAACGGCGGCACCCGCAATTATTCCCTCACCTGAATGGCTGCCGGAAAATCAACGGAGCCATGCTTCCATGGCCGTAGTAATATTCTTGCTTACAGCGGAGGGACGCCCCCTTCCTGGAACGACGGGTTATCCCCCGCCTTCCCGCTGTGACACTTGCCGCAGCTGCGCGGGTCCCTGACACTGAAGGCCATGGCGGCGCCATGGCAGCCGCCGCATGATTTCCCCTCTTCCATGTCCTTCATCTTTAAGGGCTTGCGCATGACTCCCGCCTGAATCAGGTTGTTGTGACAGTCGCCGCAATTGTACCCCTTGGAAATATGCACCTTATGACTGAACAGGACACTGCCGGTACTTTCCGGCAGTTCGTATTTTACCGCCTTTGTTACATTATGGCATTTATTACAACTGCCGGTAACGGCAAAGGCCGTGCTGGAATCGTGACAGGCGCCGCAGGATTTCCCTTTTTCCATTTCCACCATGCTCACCCGCCGGTTCCCCTTGCCAGGAATGAAGAGTTTCGTGTGGCAATCATTGCAGCGATAGAGCCCCAGATGAAACTTGTGGCTGAATAAAGCGCCCGATTCCTTGAATGGTATCTCCTTTACCGGGTGGCACTTCTCACAGTTCTCCTTGACCGTAAAGGCGGTTTTCCCGTCGTGGCAGCTGCCGCATGACTTGCCTTTCTCCATGTCGGCCATGGTGTAGCGTTTTGCCGCTGCACCGGTCGTAAAAATGCCGTTATGACAGTCTCCGCATTTGTACATGCCCGTATGGAAAGCGTGGCTGAACGAGGTTACCCCCGTTTCCGGCACCTTGAAGGCTATTTCCATGGTCGATTTGTGGCACTTGTCGCAATCCCCCTTGACGGAGAAACCGGTGTTCCCTTCGTGACACGCCCCGCAGGACTCTCCTTTTTCCATGGCAGCCATGGACCGTCGTTTGTTATCAGGTCCGGCGACAAACAATTTGCTGTGGCAGTCGGCACATTTGTACATGTCCAGATGCTTTGTATGGCTGAAGCGGGCATCGTCGGCAAAGGTGACATCCTTGACCGGATGACATTTACCGCAATTGGCCGAAGCAGTAAAAGCGGTCTTCCCATCGTGACAGGCGCCGCAGGATTTTCCTTTCTCCATCTCCGCCATGGTGAAGCTTTTCCGCGAAGCGCCGGTGGCAAATACCTGATTATGGCAATCGTCGCACTTGTACATCCCCAGATGCAGGCCATGGCTGAAGGCGACGCTGCCGATATCCGGTATCCTGAAGGTTATGTCCTTGGTGCTTTTGTGACACCTGCCGCAGTTGCCGCTGGCCGTAAAGGCGACATCTCCCTCATGGCAGGCGCCGCAGGATCTCAGCTTTGCCATGTCCGCCATGGTATAGCGCTTGCTGCCGGCGCCACCGACAAAAATGCCGCTATGGCAGTCGCTGCAGCGGTAGATACCCAAGTGGAATTTGTGGCTGAAAACCGCATCGGTTTCCTTAAATTTTATGTCTTTCGTAGCAGTATGGCACTTGCCGCAATCCCCTTTGACGCTGAAGGCGGTGCTGCCGTCATGGCAACCGCCGCACGACTGCCCACCTTCCATGTCGCGCATGGAATGGCGCTTACTACCCGGCCCAGCAATGAAGAGTTTGCTGTGGCAATCGCCGCATTTGTACATTTCCAGATGGAATCTGTGGCTGAAGAGGGCATCGGCAGTAAAGGCAATATCCTTGACGGCGTGGCACTTGGTGCAGTTCTCCTTGACGGTGAAGCCGGTCTTCCCATCGTGGCAGGCACCGCAGGACGCTCCCTGCTCCATCTGCTTCATGGAGACATGGGGATTACCGGGTCCAGGTTTGAAGATCTTGTTGTGGCAATCTCCACAGCCATACATGCCAAGATGGAAGTTGTGGCTGAACGTCAGGGTGCCGAACTGCGGTATTTCTATGGGTACTTCCTTGACCACATGGCATTTCACGCATTCGCCGACGCCGAAGGCCTTGGTCTTGTTATGGCAGGCACCACAGGACTTGCCCTGCTCCATATCGGCCATGGTGACCGGCGGCACATTGGTGGATACGGGAAATATGGATTTATGGCAAGCGGTGCAGTTGTTGCCCAGCTTTTTCAAGTGAGGGTCGTGATTGAAGACCACCCTGCCGGCATTCTCAGTCTTGAAGGTAACGACCTGAAAATCCATGGCAAAAAGAAGCACAGGAATAAAAAGCAGGAACAGCAACGGCAACAGAAAGCGTTTCACTGATTGACCTCTGACGTGCATGGTTATACGGAGGAAGTTCTGCCGGCAGCTCTAAGCGATTTTCAGGAGCTTTCTGGCAACGTCCAGGATGTTGTTGGGCTGTATGGGCTTGGTGATATAGGCATTGGCACCCAGAGCCAGCGCCCGCTCCCGGTCCTCCTGCGCCCCTTCTGTCGTAATGACGACAATGGGGGTTGCCTTATAGTTGGAGTCGGTCCTCACCAGACTTACCAGCTTGAGACCGTCCATGATGGGCATGTTGATGTCGGTGAAGATCAGGTCGAACTTCTCTGCGGAAAGTTTTTTCAATCCGTCGACCCCGTCGTTGGCTTCAACTATTCTCACAACTCTCAATCTCTTGAGGGCAAAAGAGATAAGCTGCCTCATCGTCGGGGAATCTTCAACGATCAGAATATTGTATGGCGGCATGACATTCTCCTCTTACGTTTCCCTTCATTGCCGATCCGGCATAGAACCCGGCTGTGCGGGCATCGGGGGCTTTTCTCACTTGGTCAGAAGATCGATGAATCCCTGGATGGTCGAGAGCTTTCTTTCTGAATCGCTGTACAGCCTGGAACTGAAAATGGCTGTTGCGGCATGCCCGGCCAAAAGCGTAAAAAGTTCGTAGTCCACCGCGGCAAATGTCGTCTTCTGCACGAGCAGCTTGTAAATGACCAGGACACCGATTACGTGCTCCTTTATCTTGAGCGGGATGCAGACCATGGGATTTTCCAGATCCTGCACATAACCGCTCACATCCTCCACAAAGAAATTCTCACCGGTCTTCGCCACCTCACCGATAACTCCCCGCCCAAGTTTCACCGGCGGAATATTTTCCCGCTGGATTCCCTCGCAGGCCACGGCCTGAATCTCATTGGTTTTTTCATCCAGGAGCATGATGGAGAATTCCTCAGCACCGATGAGATTGATGATGATCTCGGTGATGATCTGCAAAACCTCTTTAAAGTCCAGCGTGGAGTGGAGCTGATAGCTGGCGATATAGAGATTGGCCAGGTTGTTGTTTTCCTCTTCTATCTCGATATATCTGGCGGCAAAATTCTGGTTTTCCGCCTCCACCTGTTTGATGCGGTTGAGTATTTCCTCTTTCTCCCGCTCAAGTTCCTCGATCCGCTTGGACAACCGGGTGTGCTCGTCGCCCAAGGACGCCCCCTCCCTGTTGGGCAGCGACTCCTCCAGCTCGATAATCCGGTAGCGAAGCCTTTCATTCTCACGCATCAAGTCCTGGGTGAATTCTGCCCCCTTTTTGAAGACCTGCAGGAATTCTTCCGCCCTGCCGTGCATGCCCTTATCTTCTTCCCTTGACATATCTCACCTCTGACTTTGTGGTAGGTTCTATCTGCACTTGATTCCGCAATATGATAATATCTCGCCGGACATTTTGTCTATGGTGGCGATCCTGTCCACAAGACCTGTGGCTATGGCCTCTCTCGGCATGCCGAATACCACCGCCGATTCCTCCGATTCAGCAAAAACACCGCCTCCCGCAGCCTTGGCCGCCTTGACACCGCGGCTCCCGTCATTGCCCATTCCCGTTAACACCACTGCCAGCATCTTCGGCCCATAGATCCTGGCACATGATGCAAACATGGCATCCACCGACGGTACATATTTGTCTTCCGGCCGGGGGGCGACCACCCTGGCAATGACCGATCCGTCGACCCTGTCGAAGATCAGATTGCGGCCACCGGGTGCAATAAGTACGCGGCCGGGGGTCACAGTATCGCCGTCTTTGGCTTCCTTGATCTCAAAACCGGAGGTCCGGTTCAGGCGTTCGGCAAAGGCCTTGGTAAAACCGGGCGGCATATGCTGCGAAACCACCATGGCCACAGGCAGAGGCTTGTCGAAAGCGGAAAAGATGCTCTGCAGCGCCGGCGGTCCGCCGGTCGACGCGCCGATTGCGATGATATCGATCTGGGATTTCTTGCTCGGCGTTATGGAAAACGGCTTTTTTTCCTTTTGGGCATCCTGGCTGAGAAAGGCCTCACGCCGCTTGATGCCGGCCATGTTCAGGTTAAAGACGCTCCGCACCTTTTTCTGCAGGTCATCCTGTATCTTCAGGAGTTCATCGGAAATGGTCCTGGTCGGTTTTGCGATGAAATCCACAGCGCCCAATTCCAGCGCCTTGAAAACCTTTTCGTCGTCGCTTCCTGCACTGATGACGATGACGGGAGTCGGGCAGCTGTTCATAATGATGCGTAACGTGGTGAAGCCGTCCATCTTCGGCATTTCCAGGTCCAGGGTGACAAGGTCCGGAGTGAGATCGATCACCCGCCTGATGCCCTCCTCGCCGTTGACGGCATAACCGACCACCTCCACCTCGGGAATTTCCTCGAGCATCTTCGTAATTGTGCGCCTATTGTATGCGGAATCATCTATGACAACGATTCTCACTTTTTTCATAAAAAAACTCCGGTTCCGGCAGACGGCGGTTTCTGGTACACCATGTCGTTTTTCAGGTGCTTCAGGGCAAACGCCGTGGAAATGTTCATCAACGATTCGGAATGCCCGAGAAGCAGGTATCCTCCCTCGCGAAGGACTTTGTAGAAAGATTCGACAACCCGCTTTTTGGCAGCCTGATCAAAATAAATGATGACGTTACGACAAAAGATCACGTCCATTTTACCCAGGAGCGCAAGTCGGTTATGATCGAAGAGGTTGAGGTGGCTGATGGTCACCAGTTCCTTGACCTCGTCGTTGATCCGGCAGAGCCCTTCCTGGTTCTGGAAAAAACGGTTGATATATGTTTCATCGGTGGAACGAAACGAGGTTTTACCGTAGGTGGCTTTCCTCGCCTGGTGCAGCACTCTCTGGCTGATGTCTGTACCGACAATCTCTACACGCCAGTCCTTCGGTACCCCCATTTCGATGAGCAGCATGGCAATGGTATAGGGTTCCTCTCCAGTGGAACAGCCGGCACTCCAGATACGCAGGGAGCGGTCCCCTCTTTTTTCCTTCGCCGCAATCAGTTCAGGGATGATTTCACCGGTAAAGGCCTTCAGCTGGAAGGATTCCCGAAAAAAATAGGTCTCATTGGTGGTCAGGACATCCATGATGTCCGACAACTCCTGATCCCTCTTCCGATCGTATTTCAACAGATGGTAGTAATCCCGGAATTCCTTGATCTGATGCTGGGATAACCGGCGACCCAGCCGCTTTTCGAGAAGATACTTGGAATCGTTGTCGAAATAGAGGCCGCAGTGGGTATAGATAAGGTCCCGTATGAGGCGGAACTCTTCATCGGTCATTTGCACTTCAGGGTCTGAATAAAACATTAAAGAACCCGTTCCATCAATTCAACGATCTGTCCCTTGACCAGTTCATCGGTCTCGGTCTGAAGAGCCTGCCGCAGATAGGGAAATGACTTCTCGCCCAGCCGCGATACCATGGTCTTGATGAAAGTGCTGCGCACATCCCAATGGGCATGGCACAGGAGCTTTTCGCGGTAGGTATACACCCAGCCGTCCCCGTCCTGGGACAGTATGCCGATTGCCGCCTTGACCACCTCTTCGTCTGGATTGTCCAGCGCCTTTTCCACAAGGGCCGCTGATTTCTCCCCACCGATTTTCGCCACGGCATCCAGAGCAGCCAAAAGCACCAGTCCGGCGTCGGCGACTTCGAAAAGCTGGAATATGGCCGGCAATGCCGCTTCGCTCTTCAGGGTACCGAGGCTTTTCAGTACAGCACACTGCACCCAGGGATCTTCATCCTGCAGGGCCAGCAGAAGCGGTTCTACTGCCTCTTCGCTACCCACATCCCCCAAGGCGCCGGCGGCAGCTATGCGGACATCCGGATCCTCATCGACAAGAGCCATCACCAGGTGTCCGGTACAGGCAGCCGATTTAAGGGTGGCAAGGGAATTTACCGCCGCCTTACGTACCGTAGCGTCCTCGTCCTTGACCAACAGCGACAGTTTCTCCGTATCGGCAAGGGCTGTGGAGAGTATGGCCGCACTGCGCCGCTTCTCAGCCAGATCGGAACAAGCCAGTTTACCGGCAATCCTTGCCACCGACTGCCTGTCGGTTTCGGCTAGGCGATAGAGCGCTTCCACGGCATCGCTTCTCACTTCCTGCTCGGGGTCTTCAAGCAGATGGGCCACCTCGTTGACAAAAACCGCCAGGCCGGTCTTTCCTGCAGCTTTAACCGATACCGCACGGAGTTGAGGATTCAGGTCCAGCATACCTTCGGTCAGAAGCGGTACCGCTTCACGGCAACCGAGTTCTCCGCATAGATAGATGATAAAAGAACGCTGATCATCATCTGCGGAGGTAAACACTTCGAGCAGAGAGGCTGCTGCAGCATTGCCGATTCTTTTCAGTGCCTGAAGACAGAGTCTCCGCAGCACGTCGTCATTGCAGCCCAACAGAAGAGGCTTGGCTGCCCGCTCATCGCCGATGAGCCCAAGGATGAGGGCAAGGGCCTCTTTCACCCCACCTTCGGCATCGTTGAAGGAGCTGATCAACTCCTCCACGTGGGGGGTACCTTTGAGCCCCTGGAGTCCGCCAAGGAGCACCTCCTCGGCAAACGGAGAAGAAATGCGTTTTCTCAGGGCGGCAAGTCCTGTTGCAGCAGCTCCGCGGGCTTTTTTCAGGCGGTCCTTCAATCCATCCAACAAGAGCGGAATGGCATCCAGATCACCAATTGCGCCAAGGCAGTCGTAAACTGCCTTCTTGAGGAGGTTGTCATTTGCAAGGGGAGCAATGGCTGAAACGGGAACAGGCTGACCGATACGTCCCACCGCCTCAAGAATGGTGAATTTCAGCAGAACATCGTTCTTTGCCAGGGTCTCAAGAAGCTCCGGCAATGCGCGTTCATCCCCTATCTTGCCGAGATTTTCGGCAGCTGCAGCTCGCGCATTGGCATCGGGATCATCCAAAGCGTTGATCAGGGCGGGGACAAAAGCCGGGTCACCGATATTACCCATGATGTCGATGATGAACTTACGGACCTCGTGGTCTTCATCGGCAACATGAAGACAGAGGATCCTCGTAGCTTTTCCCCCTAATTTCTCCAGGGATTCCACCGCAGAATTGCGCAGCCCGGCGTTGTCCTGGGAGTGGAGCATCTTCACCAGCTCCTCCTGCAAGAAATCCCCTTTTTCACCCTCCGCTGCCACGACAATGATGTCTACAGCTTCTTTGCGCACTCGCCAACTGGTATCGCCCAGGGCAAGAAACAGGCTGTCCAGTACCTGGTCGAGGGGGTAATCCCTCAATCCGACCACAGCCAGCCTTCTCTTCTCCTCGCCGCCCGAACGAAGGGCCTCGATCAGCATCTGCAGTTTATCCACTACGCTCTCCAATATGAGGGCAGGACGAGCTCACAGCTTCAGTTCCTGCTTCTTCTTTGCGATCAGGTCCTCGAATGCCGCCTGAAGGAAGGAGGTATCCTTCCTGATTTCTTCTGGTACCCGGCGCTCGTAGAGTGCCCGTCCCTCACGGATATCATCTTCCAGAAGGGTGTAAAAAGTACCGTTTTTTATTCCCTCTTCCACCTTTGCCTGGTTGTAGAGCATGATATCGGAAACGATTATCCGAGCAAGCCGTTTGGCCTTCTCATGGGCCTGGGAAGATGCCTGGGCAGCAGGGGGCGCAACCTGGGGCATGGTCTCCCGCTCTTCATCGGCCTGTATCTGCCGGCGTGCATCAAGCTGGGCATCCACTTCCTGCCGGTTCAAGTACTGCGGCTTGACCAGGCCCTCGCCGGCAGTGTTCCCCTCTTCTTTTGCAGATTTTTCCACCGGTTTCTGATTCGTCACGTGGCGATATATCATGGACACCAGAGAATCGGGTATGTGGTGCTTCTCGATATAGTCGTCTGCCCCATACAAGGAAGCGGGGGATCTTTTATAGCGGGTCTTATCGTAAATAGCGGCGATGAGAATGATTTTCACTGCTGCAAGGGCAGGATCCTGCCTAATCCGTTCGCATACCTCAAAGCCGTACATGGAAGGCAGCGCCACGTCCAGCAGGATTACATCCGGGCGGACACGTTGCACGGCCTCGAATGCTTCCTTGCCGTCGTTGTAAGTTAAAACTTCGAAAGGCTCCGGCTCCAGTATCTTCGCCACTGCCGCACAAAAGGAGGCACTTTCATTGGCTATGACAACCTTCACTTTCTGTGCAGCCGGAGCTGCGGCCGTAGGCGGTGCCGGAGGAGCAGCGACAGAAACCGGGGCGGGATTTTCCACCTTCCGGGAGATGCTGAAAATCGTCCGGCACTTGCTGCAACGAAGCTTTATGCCTTGAGGGCCGATCCTCGAGTCGTCGAAACTGAACCTTGCCTTGCAGCTGGGACAAATGATAAGCATGTCAGCCTTTCCTTAACGGAGTAAATCTCAACCTTCACCATGGACGGAACCGATCAGCCCCAGTTCGGAAGCCTCTCTGGCAGTAAGTACGGTGTCGATGTTCAACAGCATGATCAGGGATTCGCTTGACAGGCAGACCCCGAGGAGGTATTCGGCACCGATGCCGCCTGCTATCTGCGGCGGCGGCTTAATGTCCCTGGCTGGAACGGTGATGACCTCGGTGACATTATCGACAACAAAGCCTATCAGCTGCTTTGCCACCCGCACGATCAGCAGCCTCACGGCGCTGTCCATCTCCCGCACCGGCAAATCGAACCGCTTGCGCAGATCTATGACCGGAATGACCGAGCCGCGCAGATTGATGACCCCCTCCACATACGGAGGGGCCTTGGGCAAACTGGTCAGCTTCTGAGGCTTGATGATTTCCCTGATACGCATTATATCCACGGCGTAAGTATTCTCATCAAGGGTAAAACAGGCGACCTGTATTTCACTGTTATCGGAGTGCATGGATGTTCCTTGTTCCATTCCGTTGGGTTTGAACGGGCAGCCACCTGTCTAATGGCCGCTGATTAGGCTCTCAATCACTTCTATGACTTTCGCCGACCTGAAAGGCTTGGTTATGTAGGCTTCGGCTCCCGCCTGTTTTCCCCGCTCCACATCATTGTTGCTTTTCTTAGCGGTGAGCATGACGATGGGAATGCCGCTGGTTTCCGGATTTTCCTTGATGCGCCGGCAGACCTCGAAACCGTCCATTTCCGGAAGCATCACATCCAGAACCACCAGATCCGGACGATTGGATTTTACCTCCTGGAGGGCGGCGTTACCGTCCATGACACCGACCACCGCATAGCCTTTGGATGAAAGAAGGATGCTCTCCAATTTCAGCAGACTCTCTTCGTCCTCAACAATAAGAATCTTTTTACTGTGCATGTCCATCCCCCATCATTCAGTAAAGGGTAATATCCAGAATCTTGTCCATATTGAGCAGAATCAGCATGCGGCCATGGAAGCGGCCGATGCCGCTGACAAAATCACGGTCGATTCCTTCGAGAACCGCCGGCGGCGGCTCCAGGAACCGGTCCTCGATGCGTACCACCTGGACGACCTCATCCACAAGAATTCCGCTGAATCCCTCCTCGCCGCTCTTGACAACGATAATCCGCTCCTTGCCGGTGGAACCTTCCTTGGAAAGCCCGAGCCTGGCGTTCATGTCGAAAACAGGGATGATTATGCCGCGCAGGGAAAGCACCCCGGAGACAAAAGAAGGCACACGCGGTACCTCGGTAACCTCCCGGGGCTTGATGATCTCCTTGATCTCCATGATACTGAGGGCGTATTCCTCGGTAGCGACCCGGAAGCAGAGCAGTTCCTGGGAATCGGCCGTAGCGATCTCCTGTCCGGTTGCAGGGCCGATGAATGCATCGTCATCGCGGCCGGCCCTGGTCCGTCCTTCAAGCATGACCCGCAGTGGATCGAAGCCTGAAAAGGGTTCTTTTTCTTCTATCACCGGTGCAGAAACCGTTTTCGGCACGCATGGTGACGGTGAAGTAAGCTCCACCCCAGAAACGGCAGGATCTGCAAAATACTCTGCAATATCTTCGGGGAAGATATCCTCGGGAGCAATGAATCCTTCGCCCATGACTGCAGAGTCGCCATCCGTGACCATGGCCGGCGCTTCCAGGACAAAAGACTCGTCCGGCTCGCACGATTCGTCCGCTGCAAAATATGCATCCCCATCGGCAAGCATTCCGCCGAAACCTTTGGATAGTTCGTCTTCCCCTTCGAAGGATTCGGCGGCATCATCCTGCAGTTGGGCCAGGGCGGCCTGCAGGGCTTCCTTTTCCTGCTGGGCTTTCTTTCTTATCTCGGCTAAGTTCATAGTTGGCCTGCTGATTAAATGATGAGTTCACTCTTTATGTCTTCGATTACTGTGGCGTCGATCCATGCCAGATCCTTGGCGAAACCGGTGAGCAGGGCATTGGTTGCCAGGGTGTTGATTTTCCGCGGCACGCCCCCAGTCAACTCGTAAATACGCTGCACCGCATCGGGTGCGAAAAGCCCGGCGCCTCCGCCAGCCACGATCATCCTGAAGTCCAGATATTCCTGGGTTTCTTCAAGGGTCAGGGGGAGGAGGTGGTACGCCATGGCCACCCGCTGCCGGAAGGGCTCGAAAAGCGGCACCGAGACGATCCTGCGCAACTCAGGCTGCCCCATGATGATGATGCTGAGCAGGTTCTGATCATCCAGTTGGAAGTTGGTCAGAAGCCGTATCTCGTCGAATATTTCCCTGTCGGGGATCAACTGCGCCTCATCGACAACGACCACCAGACAGCGGCCGTTCTCATGGAGGTCATACAATGCCTGGGTAATCTCGCCCAGGAGGAAATCCTTGGCCGTGGAAGGTTTCTCCACTCCCAAGTTCGCCGCAATGACGCGCAGGAATTCAACGGCGCTCAACCGGGGATTAAAGATGAAACAGAAGTGGTAAACATCCCCCATGGTATCCATGAGCGCACGGGAGATGGTCGTTTTTCCGCAGCCGATATCGCCGGTCAGGATGGCGATCTCCCGCTCTTCCAGAACATACTGGAGCCGTGCAAGTGCTTCGCGATGGCCAACACTCATGTACAGAAAGCGTGGATCGGGCGTTTTGCTGAAAGGCTTTTCACGGAAGCCGTAAAAGGTCTTGTACATTAAGCCCCGCTCCTGACCGCCTCGTTGATGATGCCCCCCACGTCGAGAACCAGAATGGTCCGCTGGTCGCCAAGATCGGCAGCACCGGAAATTCCCTTGAAATTCCTGAAAGTTTCACCCATGGATTTGATGACGATATCCTGTTGCCCCATCAGATCGTCGACAACTATGCCCAGGCGCTTTTCGGCGGCACCGACAACAACCACATAGAAGCTCTCCCCCTGTTCGGCCTGGGTCTGGGTTCCGAAGAACCTCCCCAACCGGAGCAGGGGCAGGGTCGTCTCCCGCAACTGTATCACTTCCTTCTTTTCCACGGTCAGAACATCCTTCCGTTCCACCATGATGGTTTCCAGGACGGAGGTAATGGGCAGGGCGTAGACGCGGCCTACGGCAGAGATAATAAGTGCCTTGATGATGGCAAGGGTAATGGGCAGGGTGATGATGATGCTGCTCCCCTTGCCGGGAACGCTTTCCACATCCACCATGCCGGAGAGGGCGGCGATGTTGGTCCTGACCACGTCCATGCCCACACCGCGGCCGGATATTTCGCTCACCTCATCACTTGTGGAGAAGCCGGGGAGGAAAATCAGGTCCAGCGCCTCCTTGTCATGGACCGCCTCGATGCTAGGTATCAGACCTTTGGCGAAGGCCTTACGGCGCACCTTGTCCACATCGATACCGGCGCCGTCATCCTCCACCTGGATAACCACATGGTTACCCTTCTGGTAGGAGGAGAGCTTGATGACCCCCTTCTCATCCTTCCCTGCCCTGACCCGGTCGCCTGGAGCTTCGATCCCGTGGTCGATGGCATTGCGGATGATGTGCATCATGGGATCGGATATATCCTCGATGATGAGCTTGTCCAGCTCCGTGTCGGCGCCGAACATCCTCAGTTCCACCTTCTTCCCCTGCTCGCGGGAGATTTTCCGGACGATGCGCGCCATCTTGTCGAAAAGCTGTCCCACCGGGATCATGCGGATTTCCATAACCCCCTTCTGCAGCTCGGTCAGCTTCCGCTCCAGTCCCTTGGCGGCCTTGGAAAGATTTATAGCCGGGGCAGAATATCCGTCAAGGCGCATGCGATCGCCTATCTGACAGATTGTGGAGTGGGACAGCACCAGCTCTCCGACGATGTTCATCAATTCGTCCAGCTTGCTGATATCCACCCTGACGGTACGGCTCATGCTCTTTGCCGTCAGGGAAGCTTCCGGAGAGGGCTCCGGTGGTGGCGCCGGTGACTCTTTTGCGGTTTCGGCCTCTGCTTTTACCGCGGCAACAGCCGGTTTGCCCCCACCCAGTTGGTTTACGGAAATGTTGTCCCGGTCGATAAGGAGACCGATTTCGGCACTTTCCTTTTCGGAGCCGAAGAGGATCTCGAAATTTATGGAGGAATCGAGCCCCCCCCCGGCACTGGGCAGGGTACTGATCACTTCTCCGGCACCTTTGAGAAGCTCGGTGAGCTCCCCCAGGTCCTGATCGAAGGTGGCAAGGCTGAACGATGCCTGGATGGAAAAGATGTTCCTGTTCTTTTTCACGTTCTCCAGCAGGCGATGTTCTTCGTATTCGGTAAGGGAGCCGAGCACCCGCTCGGATAACCCAAGCTGGGCAAGGGGAGATGGCCCATCATTTTTTTGCACCGAAGCGACACAGTCATTGATGAGTGAAATGGCCCGTGATATGTCGGTTTTCCCGGCATCGGCTGATCCCGCTCCACGGACCAGCGTTCCCAGTACCTCCATGGAATCGAAAAGGACGCTGATGGTGCTCTGGTTCAAGGGTATCTTCCCAAGGCGCAGGGAATCCAGGAGATTCTCCATGTTGTGGGAAAGTTCCGCAATATCGGTAAAACCGAACATGCCTGCAAGACCCTTGAGGGAATGGGCACCGCGGAAGATGGAATTGACCAGATCAGGATTGCAGTCGCCACTGTCGGCACAGTCGCTGAGAGAAACCAGATCGAGGCTCAGCTGGTCTATGATGTCTTCGGCTTCTGCAAGAAAATCGTTGGCAGCTTTGCTTATACTCGTGTCACCGGCCATAAACTCTCACCAATTTTGATTTTACTTCCCTGAAGGACAGCTGCGGCATCTTAACCAAGGTATCTGCCGATCAATTCCTGCAGCTTGACCGGATCGAATGGTTTTACCAGGTATTCGTTCGCACCGAGGGCGAGTCCCTTCTCGAGGTCCTTATCGCTGCTTTCCGTCGAAATGATAAAGAGGGGGATATCCTGATAATTGGGGTTGTTTCTCACATAGCTTATCAGTTCAAGGCCGTTGATATCGGGCATGTTGATATCGGTGATGATGAGGTGAACCTGTTCGCGGGGCAGCAGACGAAGGGCTTCGAAACCGCTGGCTGCCTCGACGATCTCATACCTGTCCATGGAATCTATGGTCGAGATCAGCAGGGAACGCATGGTATTCGAGTCTTCCGCTATCAGTATCTTTTTCACAGCTCCTCCCGGCTTTTTTCCTTTAATCTGCGCTGCAAAAGGGCCTTTTCCATGGCCAGGCCGGCCTGGGAAAGGAAGATTTCCAGAGAGTCCGTATCCCCGACGGGTTTCGCTTCGGGAATGTTGTCGCCATAGAGTACTGCAACCACTTTACCCTCGCTGACGATCGGCCCCAGGAAAAATTCAGCAGGCACCCCTCCCCCCAGCTGTTCCACGAAATATCGGGTCCATTTGCCCGAGTCCGGTTGTGCCTTTACCGGCAGCTGGCCATCTATCACCTCGCTGAAAAGGGAGTGTTCGTCCCGGGGGATGCGCATGTTTCTGATTTTAGCATCGGCATTACCCTCGCTGTCGCTTATGCCGAACTGCCCCAGGCCGGCAATCTCGTCCTTTTTGACGATGAGAATGACGGCACGGTTCATGAACTCGGAAGCAAAACGTAGCACCAGCAGGATGATGCCCCCCCCAAGGGTGGGATTGTTCAGTTCGTCCAGCATGCCCCGCAGCAAGGTGATACCGGTGCTCTGCGCCACCGGCTGCTCGCGGACCGGCGTATCGTCCCCCATTTCGAGCCGCAGCTCGTCGCCGATATTGATCTTGTCGGTGGGTATTGCCTGTCCGCCGCACGATTCGACTCTCGCTAACTCGCAGAGGAAAACGTCGCCGAAGGAATGAAGGGTGGCTGCATCGACAATCTCGGTTTTCTTCGGCTTCAGCATCACCGGAAAACCCATCCCCCTCACCTTGCGCTCCGCATCGCTGTTGTGGTAATCGGTCAACACCAGCACTGGAATGGAAGGGAAGTTGTTGCCGATCAGTTCGAGCAGTTCAAGCCCTCCAAGAATGCCTGAACCGTCCATGCGGGGCATGATCAAATCCACCACAACCGCGGGATCCCGCCCTTCGCGGCAGAAACTGTCCAGCTTTATCAGCGCATCCTCGCTTCTTTCTAAGGCGACTGCTTCATAGCCATCGCTTTCCAGGAGGGAACAAACGGCAGTGCGCGTCTCTTCATCGTCATCCACGAGCAGGACCAGCCGTTTTTTCTGCTGAGCGGACAGGACGGACGACGGTTCCGATTCAGGTGCCGGTTCCTCCTTCCCCCCCGGCACATGCAGGAGATCGAAGGCCATATCGACAGTATCGGCGGGATGGGGCGGGACATCTGTGGAGACGTTTTCATCAAGGGATTCGCCCCGGTGCCGTTTTTCATCGATGATCCTGGAACCTTCCATGGCAAGAAACTGGGGGTTCAGCCCCTGCTCCAGCATGAACTGCAACGGGTCCATCTTGGTTTTATCGACCGCCTCGGCGGTATCCTGAAGCTCAAAATCGAAGTTGCCTTCCGCCCAGGCAAAGAGGGAGTAGATGACGGATTCAATCTGTTCCCGGACCACATCTTCTATGGTCTCGGTACTGACGTTGAAATGCCTGACCAGGATCGTCCCCAGAAGTTCGGAGCCCCCCGCCTCCTTCTGGATATTGAGGGCCTGCTTGAGGGCGCTCAGGTCGATGACCCCCTTCTGGATCAGGACCTCGCCGAGATTTTGCTGATTCGAACTGGAGTTTGCCCGGATAACCTGGCCGTTGCGAAAGATGATCCGCGCCTCTCTGCCGCGACTGTGAAGAGCGAGGACACCGGACTTCCGGCTCAGGCTGACTATCTGCAATATCTCGCCAAGGCCGAGATCTTCCAGGTTTCCGACAAGACTCATAGAAATATAACTCAGTTATGGGTTTTCAATAACGGGGATTCATATTAAACCATAGATGTATCTAAAGTAAAGGAAGATTTACCCCCTTTTGCGCCCTTCCCTACCCTTGAAAAGCAGGCGCATGGGGGTACCGGTAAAGCCAAAGGCCTCCCTGAACCGGTTGACGATATACCGCTCGTAGGAGAAGTGCACCCCTTCGGGGCGATTGGTGAAGATGACGATGGAGGGGGGCTTGGTTCCCACCTGGGTGGCAAAATAGAATTTCACCCGGCGTCCCTGATAAAGGGGCGCATGGTGCTCTTCGACCGCCTTGCTGAAGACCCTGTTCAGATCCGAGGTGCTGATGCGTCTGGAGAACTGCTCCATGACCGCATCCACCTCGGTCATGATCTTGCCCAGCCGCTGTCCCGTCTTTGCCGAAACGAAGACGATGGGGGCAAAGGGGAGGTATTTGAATTCCATGCGGATTTTCTCGACGAACGTGCCCATGGAAGCATTGTCCTTTGCGATGGCATCCCACTTGTTGACGACGAAGATACAGCCGCGCCCCGCTTCAAAGGCATAGCCGGCGATCTTGGTATCCTGTTCAGTAACCCCCTCCGCCGCATCGATGACGATCAGAACCACATCGGCCCGTTCTATGCTGCGCAGGGAATCGACGACGCTGTATTTCTCGATCTTCTCGGTGGTCTTTCCCTTGCGCCGGATGCCCGCCGTATCGATCAGCAGATAACGCTTTTTGTTGCAGTTGAAATAGGTATCGATGGAATCCCTGGTGGTGCCGGGGGTGGGATTGGCAACAACCCGCTCCACACCAAGCAGGCGGTTGACCAGGGTCGATTTGCCAACGTTGGGGCGGCCGATGACGGCGATCCTGGTTACATCCTCGTCGGCTGCATGGGCAGTTTTTTTCGGCAGGGCACCGACCACCTCTTCCATCAGATCATTAACGCCGCGGTTATGCTCTGCTGAAATGGTGAAGATCCGCTCCACTCCAAGGCTGTAGAAATCTCCTGCGGCAGATTCCTGGCGCTCCCCGTCGATCTTGTTAATGACGTGGAAAACCGGCTTGTCGACGCGGCGAAGCATCTCCACCACCTCCACGTCGGCAGGGGTCAGTCCGTCCCTGCCATCCATGACGAAAAGGATCAGGTCCGCCTCGTCCATGGCCAGCTGGGACTGCTCCCGCATCTGCTGCAGCAGCCGGTCGCTCGTTTCCGGCTCGAAGCCGCCGGTATCGATGAGGATGAAGGGGACATCGAAACGGTCCACGTCCGCATAGTTGCGGTCGCGGGTCACCCCCGGCATGTCGTCGACCATCGCCTTGCGCCGGCCAACCAGACGGTTGAAAAGGGTCGATTTCCCCACATTTGGACGCCCCACTATCGCTATCAAAGGTTTCATTCGTAACCAAACTCCTTCAGCATCTGCTTATTTTCGCTCCACTCCCGGCTGACCCGGACGAACAACTCAAGGAAGACCTTCGTATCCAGCAGTTGCTCGATCTCCCCCCTTGCCTGGATGCCGATCTTCTTCAGCATCTCCCCCTTCCTACCGATAATGATCCCCTTTTGCGAGTCCCGCTCCACATTGATCACGGCGGATATGGCAACCAGCCCGTCAGGACGCTCCTTGAAGCTCTCCACCACCACCGCAACCGAATAGGGAACCTCATCATGGGTCAGACGGAAGACCTTTTCCCGGATTATCTCGGCGACGACAAATCGTTCCGGCACATCGGTCAGTATGTCGTCGGGAAAATAGGCGGGGCCTTCCGGCAGCAGCTCCCGCACCACCTGGACCAGCTTGTCCGTACCGTCTCCTGTCAGAGCAGAAACCGGGACCACCGCCCTGAATGGGTAAAGAGAGGAATAGGCCGCCATCTTTTCCAGCAGGGATTCCTTTGCCACCAGATCGGTTTTGTTGATGACGAGCACCACCGGAGCATCGGCATTGGCCAGCGTGTTGAGGATCGTCTCCTCCTGATTGGCCGGCTTGGTATCCGCCTCCACCAGAAAAAGGATCACGTCCACTTCCTTGATGGAGGAAAGGGCCACATCGACCATGTATTTGTTCAGCCGGGATTTGGCGCGATGAATGCCAGGCGTGTCGATAAAGACAATCTGGCAGCCGGGCAGGTTGTGGATGCCCTGGATGCGGTTCCTGGTGGTCTGGGGCTTATCGGAGGTTATGACGATCTTGTCGCCGAGAATCCTGTTGAGAAGTGTCGATTTTCCCACGTTCGGCCTGCCGATAATGGATACGAAGCCGGAGTGGAACTGCTGTTCAGCCAAAGGGACCTCCTGGACCTTGATTGGGGGGTAAGTACCTGTAATGGGTATACGGGATTTCATGATTCAATGAAAGAAAGAAATTCTCCCCCATCCAGATCATCGAGCAGATGCCCCTGCAGTCTCTCTCCCCCTGTCTCCACAACCATCCGGAAGGAAGAGAGAGCGGCATCGCCCTTGATTGCAGAAACTCTGACGCCTTGCCGGGACAAGCGGTCGATGTTGGACCTTTTATGGCCGCTGACGGTCGAAATCCGGCAAGGGGCGCAAGTTATCCGCACCGAGGTACCGCGTGCCATGCCGCTCACCAACCGGGCAAGGAGCCGAAAGCAGAGCTCCGATTCCACCAGGTAGCGGAATGCTGGATGATAGGGGCCCGCCAGGACCGTGCCTGTTGTCTCAAGCTCGGCAGTGGGTTGCAGCCCCATACGGATTACCGGCAATCGGGCTTGCCAGGCTCGGTGGAGCATCACCATGCAGAGCGTGACTGCATCTTCCAAGGTCAGAGGCTCATAGGATCCCTGGCGGAAAAGGTCGGCCAGGGGCGTGCCCGCGATGACGAGCGTCGGGTAGATGCGAAGACAGCTGGGTTCAAGGGCTATGATCCGTTCCAGGGATGCCATGGATCTGGTGGGGGAATCCCCCGGAAGCCCCGGCATGAGCTGGGCGCCCCATGGCAGGCCCGCTTGCCGCAGGACATGGGCCGCCTGTTCCACATGGAGAGCGGAATGTCCCCGCCCCGACATCTCCAGGACATCGTCCGCCATGGACTGGATCCCCAATTCGACGATCCCGACACCCCTGTCGCGCAGGAACCGGGCACTGTCCCGATCCACGCAGTCCGGCCTGGTGGAAATGCGCACAGACTCGACCGTGCCCGATGCAAGCAGCGGTTGTAGCGGTTGCAGCAATGCTTCCTGGTCGGTTTGGGGCAAGGCGGTAAAGGTGCCACCGAAAAAAGCGACCTGCACGGAGTCGCCCCCACTGGAACGGCGATAGGCATCGATACTGTTAAGTATCTCCGCCTTGTCCGGTAAGCTGCCGCCGGTCCCGGCAATTTTGTGCTGATTGCAGAATACGCATTGATGGGGACAGCCGAGATGGGAAATGAAGAATGGAACTGTAACGCTCATGGAGCCTGGCGTTTTTTCAGCAGGGCGATTCCCTGTCGCGCAGCTGCCTGTTCGGCTTCTTTTTTGCTCTTTGCCGCCCCTTCTCCAAGAAGCTCCTCGCCGAGCAGCACCGCGACGGAGAAGATCCTCTCATGATCGGGGCCGGAAACACCCTGCAGCTGATAGCGCGGGGCGAGACCGCACAACCGGTGGGCCAGTTCCTGGAAGTCGGTCTTGAAATCCCTGCCGGTGGTTCTCATCTCCCCATTCTCCACAAGAGGGGCGAAATGACGTTTAACCATGGACGCCGCCGGTTCCATACCGCCGTCCAGGTAAATTGCAGCCACCAGCGCTTCGTAGGCATCAGCCAGAAGCGAGGGTTTGTCGCGACCGCCGCTCTTTTCCTCGCCGCGCCCCAGGCGCAAAAAGGCGCCCAGGTGGATTTTCCCGGCAAGCAGGGCCAGAGAGGCTTCATCAACCAGCGACGCCCTCAGCTTTGTCAACTCCCCTTCCCTGCTGCCGGGAAAGCGGCTGAAAAGCTCATGGCTCAGGATGAGGCCGATGACGGCATCCCCTAGGAATTCCAGGCGCTGATTGTCCTGCCGGACTTTACCACCGCTTTCGTTGACAAAGGATGGATGGGTCAGGGCTTCGTCCAGCAAGCTCCTGTCGGTGAAAATATAGGAGACGATCTGCTCCAGATCGGCGATTGGCTTGACCGTTTCGTCGGGCATAATTCCTTCGGTTTCAACAGAGATACACTGCGCTGATCACTATAAACAAATGGCCTGGTTCTTTCAATAGATATGCCATTTTGACATGATTTTATCTTGATTAATTCACCCCTCTCCCATATAATTTATCGATTTTTCACCGTACGGAGCGCTCGTCATGGGCTGTTTCATCACATTCGAAGGCATTGAAGGGTGCGGCAAGACCACCCAGATCAGACTTCTTGAACAGCACCTGACCGAAAAGGGCTTCAAGGTCCTGCTGACACGGGAACCCGGAGGCTGCCCCATCGCCGATCAGGTCAGGGCCATCCTCCTTGATGCGGCGAACATGGCCATGATCCCCTCGGCCGAGCTCCTTCTTTACGCAGCCGCCCGCGCTCAGCATGTGGAAGAGGTCATCAGGCCTGCCCTGGCCGAGGGACGGATAGTCCTCTGCGACCGGTTCACCGATGCCACCCTCGCCTACCAGGGGCACGGCCGCGGTCTCGACCTGGATACCATCGACTATCTGAATCGGCTGGCCACCTCCGGGCTGAAGCCGCAACTGACCGTACTGATCGACTGTCCGGTGGAGGTGGGGCTGCAACGGGCATTGGCCCGGATCGACAGCATCGCCACGGGGGCACGTGAGGAGCGCTTCGAACTGGAATCGGCACGGTTTCACCAAAAGGTGCGGAACGGATACCTGCAATTGGCCGAAGAAGAAAAGAAACGCTTCATCATCGTTGACGGCAGCAAAAATGTAGAAGAGACGCGGATTGCCGTCACCAATGCCGTGCTCGACAGGCTGGACGGGAAGTAGATCATGTCCTTTGCCGAAATTCTGGGCCAGGATGCCCCCATCGGCATTCTCAAGCGTTCATTGACAACCGGCAGGCTTGCCCATGCCTATCTCTTCGAAGGGGTGGAGGGATGCGGTAAAAAAGCAACGGCACTTGCCCTCATAGAAGCAGCATTCTGCAGCACAAGCGGCGGATGCGGCCTTTGCTCATCCTGCCGCAAAATCCGTTCACTGCAGCACCCCGACATGCATCTGATCGAACCTGACGGGGCCTTCATCAAGATAGACCAGATCAGAAGCCTGCAGAAAGAACTTGCCTACCGCCCTTTTGAAGCGCCGAAAAAGGCATGCATTATCGACGGCGCGGAGCGGCTCAACCAGGCGGCCGGCAACGCACTCCTCAAGACCCTGGAGGAGCCTTCGGGCAATGCCCTGATCATCCTGATAACTTCCCAGCCGTCCGGAGTGCTGCCGACCATACTGTCACGCTGCCAGCGACTCTTTTTTCACGGGCTCCCGGAGGAAATGATCACGTCATATCTGGTAAACACCGGTATTGACGGTGAATCGGCACATCTTGCCGCGTCCCTGGCCGGCGGCAGCATGAAAAACGCTCTAGAGATCACGAAAGGTACCGTCATCTCCGAAAGAAAGCAGCTTCTGACCAGGCTTTTCGGCCTCTCAACGGGGGACATAACTCCACTCTTTCAGGCTGCTGAAGAACTGGCCGCTGAAAAGGAAAAAGCACTGGAGACCATCGAAGTGCTGACCTCATTCCTGCGCGACTTGCTGCTGCTTGGGGCGGAAGGCACCGACATCGTCAACACCGACCTTTTACCGCTCCTGGAACAACTGGGAAAAGGTCTAAACCGGGCCAGGATCATGGAAAAGATCGAAAACGTTGCTTCGGCAAAGACAGCATTGCTGCGCAACGTCAATACCCGCCTCGCCCTGGAAGTACTCTTCATGAGGCTGGCAGAGCGGTAACGACACCGGAATCAATCAACAGAAAAGGGAAGCGATTTCCCGGAGGAATATATTGATCAAGATTGTGAAAATTCAGTTCTCCCCCGCCGGCAAGCTGTATGATTTCAATGCCAACAACATTGAGCTGAAAGTCGGCGACAAGGTCATAGTGGAAACGGAACGGGGCAAGAGCATGGGCTCAGTGGTCGTCCCCCCCCGTGAACTCCCCGAGGCACACCTCCACGAGGGATTGAAAAACATCCTCAGGAAAGCCGATCAGGCGGATCTGGCAACGGTAGCGGCAAATGCCGCCAAGGAAAAGGAAGCCCACCGCTTCTGCCTGGAAAAGATCAAGGAACGGGGCATGGAAATGAAGCTGGTGCGGGTCGAGTACCTTTTCGACGGCAGCAAGGCCATCTTCTATTTCACAGCCGACGGCAGGGTCGATTTCAGGGAACTGGTGAAGGATCTGGCCCATGCCTTCCACACCCGCATCGAGATGCGCCAGATCGGGGTGCGGGACGAATCGAAAATGGTGGGAGGGATCGGCATCTGCGGCAGGGAGCTCTGCTGCTCCTCCTATCTGAGGGAATTCGAGCCGGTATCGGTCAAGATGGCCAAGGAACAGAATCTGGCCCTCAATCCCACGAAAATCTCCGGCCAATGCGGCAGGCTGCTCTGCTGCCTCTCTTACGAATTCAACACCTACTGCTCATTGAGAAAATGCCTGCCGAAATGCGGTAAACAGGTCAAGTGCGGTTCGGTTGAAGGGGAAGTGGTAAAACTGAACGTGCTGCAGGGCACGGTCACGGTCAAGTCGGAAAGCGAAGGCCTCGTCACCATCAAAGGGGACGACATCAAACCGGAAAATATTTCCGACCGGCAGAAGAAACCGCAGAAACAGGAAGGGGAACAGCAGGTGAAGGGGGAGGCAAAACCGACATCAGCCCCGGGCCAAGGGGGCAAGGGCCGCAACAAGGACCGCCGGAACAGAAACAGCGACAAGCCCAAAAAGGAGAAACAATGAGCCGCGCCTTTTATGTTACCACGCCCATTTACTATGTTAACGACGTTCCCCACATCGGGCACGCCTACACGACGCTGGCAGCGGATGTCCTGGCTCGCTACAAACGCCTTAAGGGCTATGAGGTTTTCTTTCTGACCGGCACCGATGAGCACGGGCAGAAAGTGGAAAAGGCAGCCAATGCGGCAGGCGAAACACCACAGGAACTGGCAGACCGGGTAATGAAGCGGTTCCAGGCGCTATGGGAAAAGCTGGATATTTCCTACTCCGATTTCATCCGCACCACCCAGGAGCGCCATAAAAAAGGAGTCTCCAAGATATTCGAGGATGTCATGGCAAAGGGGGACATCTATCTGGGAGAATACGAAGACTGGTACTGCACCCCCTGTGAAACCTTCTGGACCGAGACCCAGCTCATCGATTACAAATGCCCGGACTGCAACCGTCCCACGGAAAAGCTCAAGGAAGAATCCTATTTCTTCAGGATGAGCAAGTACCAGGAGCAGCTCCTGGCCCACATCGAGGCCAATCCCGACTTCATCCAGCCCAAATCCCGGCGCAACGAAATCATCTCTTTCATCAAGGAGGGGCTACGGGATCTTTCCGTGTCGCGCACCACCTTCTCCTGGGGCATCCCGGTCCCCGGCAACGATAAGCACGTCATCTACGTCTGGTTCGACGCCCTGGCCAACTACATCACCGCCCTCGGCTATCCGGACAGGTCGGGCAATTTCGAGAAATTCTGGCCGGTCGATGTGCACCTTATCGGCAAGGATATTCTGCGCTTTCACACCGTCTATTGGCCCACCTTCCTCATGGCAGCCGGGCTACCTCTGCCGAAGAAGGTCTTCGCCCACGGCTGGTGGACCATCGAAGGGCAGAAGATGAGCAAAAGCCTGCAGAATGTGGTCGAACCGAACATGCTGGTGGAAAAATACGGCGTAGACGCCGTCCGCTATTTCCTGCTGCGCGAGGTCCCTTTCGGCCTGGATGGCGATTTCTCCCACGCCGCACTGGTGCATCGCATAAATTCCGATCTGGCCAATGATCTGGGCAACCTGCTCAGCCGCTCCACGGCCATGATCAACAAGTATTTCGGTGGGACAGTGCAGGCTCCGGCCGAGTTCGCCGAGATCGATAGGGCATACCGGGACAAAACCGAGAAAATGGTGCAGCAGGTGGATACGCACCTGGAAGAACTGGCCTTCAGCAAGGCGTTGCAAGCCATCTGGGAGGTGGTCTCGGCCGGAAATAAATATATCGATGAAACCGCCCCCTGGACCCTGGCCAAGGACCCGGCACAACGGGACCGGCTGGCAACGGTCATGTACTGCCTGCTGGAATCACAGCGGATCATCCACCAGCTTGTCTCTGCGTTCATGCCCCAGACCGCGGCAAAGGCCCTGTCGTACCTGGGTGTCACCGATGCGCCAAATGAAAAAGGGCTGCAGTGGGGTGGCCTGAAGCCGGGGACAGCGATTTCCAAGGCCGAAGCCCTGTTCCCCAGGATAGAAGAAAAGACTGAGTAGAAGAAAAGCAGGGGAAATCCCGGGTTCCTATTTCACAGCAGACTGCAATTCGCTGGGGGCAAAGAGGAAGAAGACCCGGAACAGGCAGTACTTATAGAACTCACTGAAGAGGAGCCGGAAACTGCCGCGGTGGTTCCACCACTCCTCCTTCAGGTTTTTCGTGTCCACCGGATGGGGATAGATGCTCACCTCCTTCGGCAAGACGTGGCGAAAGATAAGGGTTGCCCGCTTCATATGGTAGCGGGAGGTGATAAGCTCTATGGAACTGATATTTCGCCGCACAATCATTTCCTTGGCATAGAGGGCATTTTCGAGGGTATTGCGAGAAACCTTCTCCAGCAATACCCCTTCGCCCCCCCGCTCCCCTTTCCGCTCGACGAAAAGGTCGCTTTTACGGACCGAGGGGTCTACACCGATCAGAAAGAGCCATCGGGCGCGGTTTTCCCGGTAAAGACGGCTTCCCTCTTCGATACGCCCCCGCCCACCGGCTAGAACGACGATGGCATCGCAATTCAGATCCCGTTGCCGCTGACTGAACGTTTTATAGGTAAAATCCACGAACAGCACGACAACCACCAGCAGAACGACAATCAACAACGAAAATATGCCACGAACTATGACCATGATATCGGTTATCCTTTTACAACGAGCGACGCAAAAATAGCTTGCATCGCGACAGGCTATTTGCTATAAATAGCAGCTTCAGTAAATTCGGAGGGTACAGAGATATGTCTAAAGTATGTGAAATATGCGGTAAAGGTCCGAGCTTCGGTAACAACGTCAGCCACGCCAATAACAAAACCAGCAGAACCTGGTACCCGAACCTGCAGAAGATAAAAGCCGTCAAAAACGGAACCGTCCGCAGCATCAAGGTCTGCACCCGCTGCATCCGTTCCGGCCACGTTACCAAGGCGCTCTAAAAAAAAAAGCGTTCGAAGTTCAAGGTTCGAGGTTCTATGTTTCAATCTTAAGCCGCCGCGGCTAATCGCTGGCGGCTTTTTTTCGTGGGCTTAGAAGCAGTGACAGGTAACAACTCTTCACTCTTCATCCTGCGTAAGCAATTACCTCTATCTCCACCAGCGCTCCCTTGGGCAGCCCTTTCACTTCCACCGTTGACCGTGCCGGCGGCTCATTGGCAAACCTCCTGCCATAAATCTCGTTGACAGCGGCAAAATTGGCGAGATCGGTCAGATAGATGGTGGTTTTCACGACGGAGGAGAAATCGAGCCCTGCGGCCCCCAGCATGGCACCGATATTATCCATGACCAGTTCGGCCTGCTCGGCGCAGGTAGCGCCGCGCATCTCCCCGGTCGCAGGATCGAGCGGGATCTGGCCGGAAAAAAACACAAAGCCCCCCGCCCTTACCCCCTGGGAGTACGGCCCAATAGCCTTCGGCGCACGGTCGGTCGCAATAATTTCTTTCTTCATATATCCCCCTTGAAGACGGTTCTAAGTTCTAAGTTCTAAGTTCTAAGTTCTAAGTTCGAGGTTCGAGGTTAAAAACGGTAACAGGTAACAGGTGACAAAAAGCACTCTTCACTCTTCACCGGTCACCGCCTCTAAGACTTGAGCCGGTCCACCTTGATGACTCCCTTGACCTTCATGACACTGTTGAAGACCCGGTTCAGGTGATCCAGGTCGGTCACGTCGACCTCGAAGGTATTGATGCCGCGCTTGTCCACGGTGCTTTGAATGGAGGCACTGACGATGTTGGCTTCGCAGTTGGTGATGGCCGTAGTGATATTGGCGAGGATCCCTTTCTCGTCGTGACAGGCGATGCGCATCTTTACCGGCAACGCTGTCTTCTTGTTCTTGCTCCAGGCTACATCGATGCGTCTTTGCGGGTCGCTATCAAGGGCGAAGGGACAGTCGGCGGTATGCACCGTCACGCCGCGCCCACGGGTGATGAAACCAATAATCTCGTCGCCCGGCAGGGGATTGCAACACTTGCCGAAACGGACCAGGACATCGTCCACGCCGCTGATCTGAATGGCGCTGGAGGATTTCCCCTTCAGCTTCTGCATGGCCTTGCCGACCCGCGATTCCTTGTGTTCCTGGGCCTCTTCGAACTTTTCAGTTGGGAACAGCTTGCCCAGGATCTGGTTGCACGACAGCTTGCCGTAACCGACCGCGGCCATAAGGTCGTCTTCGCTGACAAAGCCGAATTCGGTCACCGCCCGTTTCAGCTCGCCGCTTTTCTGCACCTTGGAAAAGTTCTGCGAATAGCGCCGGAATTCCTTTTCGCAGATCTCCCGGCCCAGGGTGATGCTGCGCAGGCGCTCTTCGGTCTTGATCCAGGCGCGTATCTTGTTCCTTGCCCGGGAGCTTTTGACGATCTTCAGCCAATCTTTGCTGGGGGTATGGTGGGGAGAAGTGATGACCTCGACGATATCGCCATTCTTCAACTCGTATTTCAGCGGCACAAGTTTGCCGTTAACCTTGGCGCCGACACAGCGATGGCCCACATCAGTGTGAACGCTGTAGGCGAAATCGATGGGGGTCGACCCTTTGGGATAGCCCTTCACATCTCCCTTGGGAGTGAATACATAGACTTCCTCCGGGAAGAGCTCCACCTTCACCGTGTTCATGAACTCCCGGGAATCGTCCAGCTCCTGTTGCCATTCCAGCAGCTGGCGCAGCCAGGTGAAACGCTTTACCTCTTTCTCGTCGTAGCCCTTGCCTTCCTTGTATTTCCAATGGGCGGCAATGCCTGCCTCGGCGACCCGGTGCATCTCCACGGTCCTGATCTGCACCTCCATCCTCTCTCCATAGGGACCGATGACCGTCGTGTGCAGGGACTGGTACATGTTGCCCTTCGGCATGGCGATGTAATCCTTGAAACGGCCGGGAATCGGTTTCCAGGTGGAGTGGATGATGCCGAGCACTTCATAGCACTCACGGATGTCTTCCACCATGACGCGGATAGCAATGAGATCGTAGATCTCGTCTATGTCCACGTTGCGGCTCTGCATCTTCCTGTAGATGGAATAGAGATGCTTGCTCCGGCCGGAGACCTCCCCTTTAATGCCGTGATCGACCAGCTTGGCCTTGATGATCTGCATCACCTCTGCCACGTAGGACTCGCGCTCTTTCTTCTTCTTGGTTACCTTGGATGCCAGATCGTAGTATATCTGCGGGTCCAGATAACGGAAGGAAAGGTCCTCCAGCTCGCTCTTGACCCACGATATGCCCAGCCGGTTGGCAATGGGGGCATAGATATCCAGGGTCTCCTTTGCGATACTGCGCTGCTTCGGTTCCGGCTGATACTGCAAGGTCCGCATGTTGTGCAGCCGGTCAGCCAGCTTGACCAGGATCACCCGGATATCGTTGGCCATGGCAAGCAGCATCTTGCGGAAATTTTCCGCCTGGCTCTCCTCCTTGGTCTTGAAATGGATCTTGCCGATCTTCGTCACCCCATCCACCAGCCGGGCGACCTCGGGTCCGAACATCCCCTCCAGCTCTTCGAGGGTCGTCAGGGTATCCTCGACCGTATCATGGAGCAGGCCGGTCACCACCGTCGGCACATCGAGCTTCAGCTCAGCAAGAAGTCCGGCGACCTCCATGGGATGCACAAGATATGGCTCACCCGATAGCCTGGTCTGCCCCTGGTGAACCTTGGCACAGAAGACATATGCCTTTCGCACCAGTTCCAGATCGCAGGAAGGATTATAGGAAGAAACCTTTTCCAGTATGTCGTTCAGCCTGATCATTAAAAGTCAGCAACCCCCAGTGAGGCGTAAGGTGTTAGGGGTAAAAGCTGTTTCTCTTCACTCCTCACTCTTAACTCCTCACCGTCTTTTGGAGACAAAAAAAGGGCGGAAGCGCAATGTTCCCCCCTTTGGTAGCCTTCAAATTAGCGGCTTTTGCGGCTGGCAATCTCGAAATTCACCTTACCCGCAGCAATCTCACGCAACGAAACCACCACGTTCTTGTTGGCAGCCCGGTTGTCGATGAGCGGCTTCGCTCCCTTGAAGAGCTGCTTCACCCGTTTCGACGCCAGCATGACCAGCAGAAAACGGTTATCGACCTTTTCCAAACAATCCTCAACGGTAACTCGTGCCATTATATGCTCCTTTAACAGATGTTCTATGTTCTATGTTTTGGGTTCGAAGTTCGAAGTTCGAGGTTCGGCGTTAAAACTTCACTCTTCACTCTTCACTCTTCACTCTTCACTCTTCACGCCTCACCAATCACCGCTCTAAATGTCGAACAGCTCCGAAACACCCGCCAGTACGCGCGTTGTTTTACATTGTTCGGCAATCAGCACCGATTTCAGCTCCTCGACCGCCTTGGAAAAGACATCGTTGACGATGATATAGTCATACCAGCGTGATTCTCTTATTTCACCGGCAGCGGCTTCGATTCGCCGGTCAATGACCTCAGGCGCGTCCAAGCTGCGGCAATCGAGCCGACGACGCAGTTCCTGGTAACTGGGGGGCAATACAAACAGGTATACGGCGCCCTGGTACTTTTTCTTCAGCTGGTGAGCGCCCTGGCAATCTATATCCAATATGACATCGATGCCCTGTGCCCGGTAGTCCTCAAGGGTTTTCAGAGCAGTGCCGTAAAAATTGCCGTGGACCTCGGCCCACTCGGCGAACTCATCGGCTGCCACCATCCCCTTGAATTCATCAAGTGATACAAAAAAATAATCCCGGCCATGTACCTCGCCGGGCCTTGCAGAACGCGTAGTGTAGCTGACAGAATGCCGCAAGTTCGGAAAAATGTCAATGACTTCCTTGCACAGCGTGGTCTTACCTGCTCCCGAAGGAGCCGAAATGACAAACAAAATACCTTCGCGTTTCATGATCGTTTCCTTTGGAAACGAGTGAGGAGTGAAGAGTAAGGAGTGAGGAAAGTCAAGATATCCCTCACGCCTCTCCCCTCACTGTGTCACTCGATGTTTTGCACCTGCTCACGGATCTTTTCCAGTTCAGCCTTGAGTTCGACCACGCAGGCGGCGATTTCCCCATCGTTGGCCTTGGAACCGATGGTATTCACCTCCCGATTGATCTCCTGCAGGAGGAAGTCCAGCTTGCGGCCGACCGGCTCATTGAAGGCAATGGTCTCGTCGAACTGCTGGAGATGACTGTTGAAGCGTACCAACTCTTCGGTGATGTCGCAACGGTCGGCCATGATGGCGATTTCCTGAGCCAGTCGATCCTCGGTCACTGAGGTATCCGCAGCCAGCTGTGCCACCCGCTCCTTGAGCCGCACCGCATAATCGGCGACCACCTGGGGCGCCCGCCCGGCAATACGTGCGATGAGTACAGAAAGTAGCGCACGCCGCTTCTGCAGGTCCTCCAGCAATGCCTCCCCTTCCCTGCTCCGCATGGCATCCAGTGCGCCGACGGCAGCTTCAACTGCCGCCATAAGCTCGGCAGGAGCAGACTCGGGAGCGGCAGCCGCCTCGGCAGCGCCGATTACATCCCGCTGGGCGGCAACAAGAGATAATGATACCTCCTCATCAAGCCCCAGTGCGCCTTTTATGCTGGAAAAAGCCTGAAAATAGGCTTTTGCAAGCTCAAGGTTTGGAACGGGCAGCGCACCACCGGCCGCAGCCTCTTCCCGCTGAATGAAAACCTCGATCTTCCCCCGCTTCAGGGCCTGGCCGACCGACTTTTTAACATCATTTTCGAAGGGCATATAGAGCCGCGGCAGTTTGACGAATATCTCACCGTAGCGGTGATTTACCGACCGTATTTCCACGGTCAGCTTGCCCGTTGCTGAGTCGGTCTCGGCCTTGCCGTATCCGGTCATGCTTTTGATCATTATATCTCCGTGTGAAACTGTTCTATGTTCTATGTTCTATGTTCCAAGTTCGAAGTTAAAAACTATAACGGCTAACGGGTTTAAGGAGTTAGTATTCACCAATCACCAGCCACCAATCACCATTCACTATCAATAAACCTCATCATGACTACCGACGTTGACAAGAATTATCTTCCCCTCTTCCATTATGAACTCAATGGTTATACGATAGCTGATATTGATTGATACCGAATGCAGTTCCTGCAATGGCCCGTCAAGGCAATGCAGGCGCAGTGATGGGTGGAATGGGTTGAGCTCCAGCAGCTTCAGGGTCTTTTCATACTGGGATAGGATTTCAGGGTGCCTTTTGATGAATTTCGAGGCTCGCTTGATATAACTGTGGGTATAGATGATGCGGAAGCTCATTGCACCTTCCGGATCCGCGCCACATGATCATCCACACTCTCCTCGACAAATTCCCCTGCAGCCACTTGCTGACGGGCTTCATATAGAGCAGCTTCCAGTTCGCAAACCCGCAGCCGGTTGTATTCCTCCATCTCCATGACCACATAACGATCCTGCCCACGCACTGAAATGATTGCCTCAGCACTGTTTTCAAGTGCCTTTTCGATGGAAGATACCCCTTTTGTTTTCAATTCGTTTGCCGCGATGTTTTTCATACCCGCACCTCGTAAGATCAATACTACCTATCGCACGACAAACAATACTATTGATAATACGGTCTGTCAACCAGCCGGTGATAGGTAACAACTGACGGGTAACAGGTACCCTTTCACCGTCCTCGGTTCGACGTTACCCCGTCACCAGTCACGCCTCACTGTTCTCAGCCTCACTCCTCACTCCTCACTCCTCACCCTTCACGGCCGTCAATACCGATAAGTAATCTCCGCAACAGCCAGCTGATTAGTCCTCTTCGCCCCTGGGATAAGGTCAAAATTGCCGATCCGCTCATATCCATAGGTCAGTTGGGCATCCATATCGCCGTAGATGGGCAATCGCCAGCGGATTCTTCCTACGTGCTTCCGTTCAACCGCCTGCAGAGTCCCATTGGCGTCAAAGTTACCGGAGCTGTCTACCTTCACCCGCCCCAGGTTGCCCCGTTGGGTGAAGATGTATTCCAGCGCCAGATTGTGGCGTACGGAAAACCAGTGGCTGTAACGGGCAAAGTAGTCCTGAACAGCGCCCCCCTGGGAATGGCCGATGGGCATGCCTTTGTAAATGTAGCCCTCCGGGAAGGTGCCGTTAGTGTAAAGAATCTGGTTGCCCTGGAAGAACTCGAAACGGAAGTCGTTTCTGCCATCATCGGTCAAGCGGGGAATGTAGAAGCCTGCCACATAGCTCTCAACGATGGGCCAGAAAGAGGCGGTATCCTCACCGGAAAATTCTCCAAAGAGCTCCATATTGCGCAGCCACGACATGCGGTACCTAAGCTCGAAACCCGCCAGTCCGTTGGAGTTGTCGGCGCTGGTGCCGCCGATCAGCCCCCGTAGCGTGTCGCCGGTGCCGTTTTTAACGCCGGGTCCCCCCACCTGCCGGCCCAGGTTGAAACCGATCTCAAAGTTAACAGTCGGTTTGGAAATCAGCTTCAATGCGTAAAACCACGGTTGGCGCTCCACACCACCAGTAAAGGTCTTGTCGAAGCGCGATCCTATCAGGGCATACTTGAGATCGCCCAGCCATGCAAGCCACCCGATCCGCACCGGCTCAGGGCTCGACAATTTTACCAGGGTGAAATTCTCGGCATTATTGGTCAGGGTGATAGTGCCGCGATGACCCTGACCTAGCCAGTTTTCGTCCTTGCCCAGTTCGAGCTCAAGCCCGCCGCCACCAAGCTTAATATAGCCGCGATTCATCCTGATCCGGCTATCATCCCCGATCAGGATCGACGGTTCAATGAGACCAGTCACCTTGTCACTCAGATAAGCCTCGGCGGCCCAGCGCAACTCGCCATTGCTGCCGTCGTGGTAGATAACACCGTTGTTATTCTCCAGAAGCGGCGTTCCCTCGGTTCCATGCTGCTGCACTGGCGACGGGTACGGATTCGCAGGGCGAAGCCCTGACCCGAGGCCGAAGACACCGTCATCGCCGGGGTCGTGGACAGGGCGTTCATAGCTGCGCGGCAGGCCATCCAGGTAAACATAGCGAAAGCGCAGGGAGGAAACCAGATTGTAATCGAGAAGGGGCGGTTTTTCGCCCGGATTTTTACGTAGGGATACCTCACGTGGAATAAGATCGTGCGTCCGTTCGATCAGTTCCCTGGCAAAGGGCTGTTTATCGGCATCGGCACTGGCAAGGTTTTCTTCCGCTTCCAGTAAAAGCCTTGCCGCCTCCGCCTTGGAAAAGGGGCGGATGCCTTTGACATCGCCTTTAATCAGACCAAAGCCGGCCAGCTTTTCCAGATAGGAATAAACGGGACTGTCGAGGGGAATATTTGAGGATGAAAGAGCCCAGCAGGTGGTAGAAGGCAATAGCAAAAAGAAAAGAACAGCAATTGTAATAAGTTTCTTGCAAGTTTTTATCATCAAAAAGACCAGAAAATCTCTATACTGCAGCACTATCAGTTTTCATTTATTGCAGCTTGGGGAATTACGAATAAATCGGGTCGCAGTTTCTGAAAAACGACAGGAGCAGGTCCATCAAACACATAGCGGGGTGTAAATTCCGGCACTAATTGCTTCAGTGAAAACATAAGGGTAGGTAAATTGGCATGTTCAGCAGCTTTGAACAAGACTTCAAGCTCCTGAGAAATCCTATTGATATCAGATTGAACAGCAGAAAGAACACGAATCTTTTTATGCTGTGTCGGCTTGACCCCCTCCCCTTCTATCAAAAGCTCTTCAAAGAGCTTTTCCCCGGGGCGTAGGCCCGTAAAGACAATATCGATATCCTGATAGGGAACCAAACCAGAGAGCTTGATCAATTCTTCAGCCAGATCAAGAATACGCACCGGCTCTCCCATGTCCAGCACAAAGATATCACCGCCATTGCCGATACAGCCAGCCTGCAGAACCAGCTGGCTCGCCTCGGGGATGGTCATGAAATATCTGATGACCTCCCGGTCGGTAACGGTAACCGGTCCACCTTTTTTAATCTGCTCTTTGAACAGCGGGATTACGCTGCCATTGCTGCCGAGGACGTTGCCGAAACGTACCGTGGTAAATTTCGTCTTGCTCTTGGCAGCCAAGGCCTGCACATATATCTCGGCTGCCCTTTTGCTTGCCCCCATGATATTTGTGGGATTGACAGCCTTATCGGTGGAAATCATGACGAAGTTCTTGACGCTGTGTTTGCGTGCCGCATCCGCTAGTACTTTAGTCCCGCGAATGTTGTTATTCACTGCTTCGACGGGGTTGTATTCCATCATCGGCACGTGCTTGTATGCTGCCGCATGGAATACTACCTCCGGCTCGAATTCGTCAAAGATGCTTTCCACCCGTTCCGCATTCTTCACATCGCCGATTACCGGCACCACTCTGAGCTCGGGAAATGTCTCCGTCAGCTCCTTTTCGATGTAATAGAGAGGTGTTTCTGCGTTATCAAACAATAGTATTTTTGACGGCTTGAATTTCGCCACCTGCCGGCAGATTTCACTGCCTATACTGCCCGCAGCGCCGGTAACGATGACCCTCTTGTCAGTCAGATAACCGCGGATAGCTGCCTGATCGAGTACCACGGGTTCACGACCCAGCAGATCCTCAATCTCAACATCTTTAATTTGATTCACTGAAATATTGCCGTCCACTATGTCCGTAATACTGGGCAAGGTCTTGAACTTTACAGAGGCTTTCTCACAGCAGCCGATTACGCTTCGCATGGTGTCTCGACTGGCTGAAGGAATGGCAAAAATCACCTCCTCGATCTGGTATTTTCTCACCAATGCCTTCAACCTCTCTATTTTGCCCAAAACTGGAAGCCCGTTCAGCTTCAATCCCTGCTTCTCAGAATCATCATCAATGAAGCCGACAACCTTGTAAGGAGAATCCTGTTGTTTCCAGATCTCTTTCAAGAGAAGGCAGCCTGCCTCTCCTGCGCCTATTATCAATGTCCTATGCCCGTTCTTGGTTTTTGGTAGTATGTGTATCTCTCGGTAAATCCTCCAAACAAGGCGGCTGCCAGCCACCAACGAGAAGAGCATGAACCAGTCTAGAGCATAGATCGACCTAGGCAAGCCAGAGGCGTTCTTGATGAGCATGAGGGCAAACGCTGAAATGACAGTGGAAAAAGTGACGACTTTGAAGATTTGGATGGCGTCCTGCAGGGAAGCATACCGCCAGATATTCCGATACATGCCGGAAGCCACGAATACCAGTGGCTTGACGATCATGATGACGCAAAGGCCGCTCACAACTAGGTCTCGCTCAGAGGCAGGAATTTGGAAATCGAAGCGCAAAAGAAACGACAGGACAAAGGCAGACAGTATCAAGCAGACGTCCAAAAGAAAGACCAAGATCCTTCTAGCAGAAAACATCATCGCCTCCTGGGATTAAATAAAATTGCAGCAACTAAGATCTTGTGAGGGTTTATATCATATCATTAATGGAGCGGAATGCAAGAAACACCCTGACCATCAGTGTTGAATCCCTTCCCTGCGCAGCACTTTCGCAAAGGTCATAAAAATGATTTTCAAATCAAGCAAGAGAGATCGGTGCTTCAGGTAATATTCGTCGTATTGGACCTTTATGGGAATTGGCAGTTCATCACGGCCGTTTATCTGAGCCCAACCTGTCAAACCAGGTTTCAATAGGTGTATCCCCTTTTCGGTCCGCAATCTAATAAGGTCATCTTGATTGAATAAAGCTGGTCTGGGGCCAACAAAGCTCATATTGCCATTAAGGATGCTAAACAATTGTGGTAATTCATCAAGGCTTGACTTCCGAAGAAACTTACCGATCGGAGTCAGATAACGATCAGGATCATAAAGCAGGTGGGTAGCGACCGCAGGAGTTTCTATCCTCATGCTGCGAAATTTTGGCATTTTGAAAATACAGTTATGCTTGCCCACTCGGTCGGACCAGTATAACACTGGTCCCCTTGAGGTCAGCTTTACCATTAATGAAATGATAACCATTGGAACAGCGGCAACTACCAAAATTCCTAAAGCACATATAATATCGAAGAATCGTTTCATTTAAAGTCTGCCTCCTTATACCAACGGGCAGTTTCCCTTAATCCCTCTTCCATGGTAAATGGTGGTTTCCATCCCAATTCCCGTCTGATTTTAGAGCTGTCAACCGTCAGTGAGCCGGTCAGGCGGTTAACCGCCGCACTCTTTCCAGTTAGCTTTCCTGCAATGCGCATGAGCGAGGGGGGATAAGGAATGAGACGCGCTGGCACTCCAAGGGCAGAGGCGGTACGACGGATGAGTTCAGGAGTAGAGACGTCCTCACCGTCGCTGACAAGATATGTCTGGCCTGCAGCAGCGGGGTGTGTAGCACAAGTTGCAAGAGCATCAATAAGATTGCCAACATAGATCAGGCTACGTTTATTTTCGATTGACGCAAATGGAAGAGGGACTCTCTTTGCAGCAATATGGAGCAGTGAGAGAAAATTACCAGGATTACCCGGACCATAGACAAGGGGAGCACGAAGAATTACTATCTCCATGTCTGTTTCAGCAGAAATTTTTCTCAATATCTGTTCAGCCTCGTATTTGGAAACTGAATATGGATTATGGGGTTGTGGCTGTCCGATCTCTGTATAGGGGATATCACCAGAATTATCGCCATTAACGCCTATGGTGCTCATAAAGACGAAACGCTTTACACCCGCCGCAGCTGCCTGTACTGCCAGTGTTTTTGTCCCAAAAGTGTTGACCTTTCGGAATTCATCTAAAGGGTTTGAGGCTATTTCACGCATTATGTGAACTCTTGCCGCAAGATGAAAAACAGTATCAATTCCATTCAATGCTGATGTCCAAGAAGATTGTGGGCCAAGTGGTTTGCAGACCACAGGCTCAACTCCTTGGATTAGAGAACTAGAAAATTCACTTGGCAAAAGTGAACCACGTACCAAACATCCCTTTGACTGCAGTACAGAGCAAAGTGAACGACCCACAAATCCGGTTGCTCCTGTAACAAAAAAACGCATTTAATCTAAGCCCCTTTGGCAAAAAATTGCTTGCCACGTGACAGAGTCTTTCGGAAAACAAATGAAGGGAGGGAGGGAGTATATCCATGTAGTTTTAATGCATTTACAATTTCAAGGTTTTGCAGCCAAATATTCCGTAGCGAGCGGTTAGTTGTGCCACCAAGCCTCATATGCACCAATGTTTTTGGAATATAGTATGTTGAAATTTTTGCTACATTCAAAAATCTCAGCATAAGTTCAAAATCAGCAGCTATTTTAAAATCAAGATTAAATCCCCCCAGTTTTTCATAGACATGCCGCCTAACAAAAAAAGTCGGATGTGGTGGGACCCAAGAACTGACAAAAGCATTGGGTGGCACAGGAGACGATTTCCAATAACGTACAACCTGCTCTGGATTGTCTTGTTTAACATAGCACAAATCACCATAACATGAATTAATCTGCGGGTTCTGGAACAACTCAGCAACTTCGCTCAGAACGTGTGCACTAGGATAAAAGTCGTCGGCATTGATAAAACCAATCACGTCACCAGTCGCCATACTTATGCCCTTATTCATCGCATCATACAGACCGTTGTCCTTTTCGCTTATGACCTTAGCAATTGGCGGCGATGCTGCTTTAACAATATTTAGTGTAGAGTCTGTGGAGCCACCATCAATAACAATGTGCTCAATGTTTAGATAATTTTGCATTGCTACAGATTCTAACGTATAGGATATTGTTTTTTCAGCGTTATAACTAACGGTTACCACCGTAATTTTCACTCTAGGTGATATGTTCATAGAACTTTTATCCAAGTTTTATATTGTTCATCAACGTTAAAAAGAGAGAAATAGTGGTCAGCGTAACTTGATAGCGGCATCCAGTAATCGTTTGGCACTGGGGTAAAGACATACACTGGAATTTGGTTATACTCCGCCAGATGTGCAGGAAGACTATCCGCCGAAACGACAGCATCAGCGCCTCGGATAACTGACAGCAATTGAGGAAAACCGTTCAACCATTTTATCTCAGCACCAACAAAAGGTGGCAGCTCAGTCGGAAGCCCAACCTTCACAATAGTGGTGCTCTTTCCGTACCTTTTGTTAACTTCCACAATATCTCTTAGCAAAGAGTATGGCAGTTCTTTCTCCCGGAGACGACTGTCAGGAAACACGTACACCTTGGTGCGTTTGCTCTTAGAAGAGCTAATTGTAGGAGTTATTGACAAACTAATGCCGAGGAACTCGGCATAATTTTTATAAATATTATCTTCAACTCCTAAACTTTCGATATGGAATTGAGATGCAATGAATTGCTGCCTAATTCCCAACTGGTCGAAGACTAGAGTATCATAACGAGGATCAAGAATCCTTCTGATACCACGCTTTAACCAAAAACCACATATCATGGCACGCAAATAACCACATTTTTTGATGTCAAATAAAGCTGGGACAACATCTCCAACCTCAACCACCTTACTTTGCCCGGGGAAATTCAAAGTATCAAGTAATGGACGCAGATGGGAACCTATTAGTATTCCATTTTGTGACAAGTCAGCCCTACGTATCACATTACTTGCTATAACCAAATCACCATATGCTTTAAAACAAGAAAACCAACGCATCAATCAGGCGCCTTACCGAACTTGTGCTCGTTTTTGATGTAGTCTATGCACCTTCGCCACTAAGCAAACATTCATGTTTACAGTTACCACTCTTTTGTTTTCTACTTACTCGATAAAGTAATTGCAGCACAAAATTGGTTGTCCAACATACGCAAATAATCCATATAAAAACGTATAGTGTCGGAGCAAAAAATAACAACGGAGTTAAGACATAAGTTACTGTAAAAAACGAAATAAAAGTGTTGTACTTGAACCGGTTGAACTGTGAAAAAACTGCTCGATCTATGAGTCCTCGTAAGAACGAATAAACAAATACACCTAAATACCCAGCATCCAAGTACCATGAGGTCCATGGTAACATGCCAGGGGTAGCACCTCGTTCAGCTGCTCCGGGGAATAGGACTGAATTTACAAGTGAAAATCCAAATTCGTACGGTTTCCCTTCGTATAAAAATCTAGGGACATATTGCCAGAACCCAGTTAGAAACACTTGACCTAAATAGAATATTTTTGACTCTTTAACCGGAAAAATCAACATAGAATCATAACTATATTCACCGAAGTATTTTGCTGCAATCAATATAATATTATTATCTCCCTTTCCGAGCAAAAATAGAAACAAAGCAGAAAAAAGAAGCATATAGAAAAAAAGAATTTTAGCCGAAAGTCTTTTTATAAAAGCGTCGTATGAAATTATCGCTACTACAATAAAATCAATTATGAATTGTTTTGAACCAAGAAAATAAGCAATGAAAGCAAATATGATTGAACAGAAGAAGAGCCTTTTAGTATCCTCTCCCCAAACGTAGGCAAAGAACGTCGTCATCAACGTCCATTGCGCTAAGGCATAAAAAGCCCCTGCATTAACAGTTCCACGATAAGCCTCGTATGCATGTCGTGGATCAGTTAGCCAAAGAGTACCTGCACCACTTCTTAACATCAACACACCAAAAGATAAAAAGAAAGTGCTTAGTAATATAAAAAGAATAATATGCCGGTTGTTCTTTAGAACACGAGTATCGGTTAAATTGGCTAGAATACTATAAGTAATTTGATCTATAACTCTTGAACTAAAAAAAAACGAGATAGTATACGCAAATGTGTACAAGGAGGCACAAATAAGCATTTTGTTGATATACAATGAGGTATCATCAGTGTAAACAAACAATACCGCTATAATAGATACTCCTTGCAAAATAAATGTCTCAGAAACAAAAAAAAAGCTCCATGGATTAATATACGTATCAAACCGACGCCTAGCCAGAAAAATTACATAAACATTAAGTAAAGCAGTTAGAATGTAAAAAGAAAAATAAACCACTGTTGACGCCTTGTTTTGGATTGTAAATATTCGCACCCATAGGGTGCGGCTTTGAAATTCGCCCTCCATAGGAGGGCTAGGCCTGCCCCTCAGGGGGCTGGTCTTGGAGTTGCGCCGCCCAATGTATTCAATCGCTCAGCTGTAGCTGTTCCAACTGTTTTTCTTTCTTTTCCTGGTAGCGGACATACTTGCGTATCATATCCCCGTCCAGACCAACGCTATCTACGCAGTAACCTTTGGCCAAAAGTGGTTGCCCCAATATGGCTTCCTCTTCAAGTGCCGAAACTGCTGGAAGAGCTTCATCGATGTTTGCCCTTTCAGCCGGCCAAGCAGATCCGGTATGGCAGCTTCGGTGGTACCATCACCACCAAATGCACGTGGTCTGGCTAGACATTCAGTTCTACTACTCCGCATCCAGCATAACCACAAATTGCCATTATCCCGTTCTCTGCGGCCTCTTTTACCGTCCCATGCAATACTCGGTACCGATACTTCGACACCCACACGATGTAGTACTGACAATGCCATATCGTATGTGATAACTTGCGAAACCGGCTGCTCACTGTGTCCTCCTTGTTTTCGAAGTTGCGGCAACAATTTACAAGGATAGCAGTGAGCGGCTTTCAGCCATACCTATTCAGGACCGGCATAGCCAGTCCAACATTACCACGCCCGTAGGGCGTGAGTTTCTACTACACATTAAAAATTGATTTTTACAGGCCCTGCTAAACCACTAAGTGCCTGACATGGTAGTGCGTCGGTTAATACATTATTTATGCAAGAATCAGCGAAATATATTGTGTTGAATAACGGATGCTGATAATTTTAGTGACTATTTATTTTTTGCTTCTTGGTTTAGCCTTTATTGTTCATTGGGGGACACAAGCTTTCCATCATATTCAATACCGATACAAGGTACGCTTGAGAGTCAAATCCCTTGCTTATGCCACAAGAAACTTCGCCTGCATAATCAAGCTGCCGAGCGCTCCATGATGAGATCGACTGCAGCTTTCTGCACATCTCATCCGGGTTCATAGTATGAAGGACAAGCCCGTTAATATTGGGTCTGACGATATCCTCTGTGGCACCGACCTTGCTTGAGGTCAACAGCGCCGTACCGCAGGCTGCCGCTTCGCAAACAACCGTTCCCCAATGATCTTCACGGCTCATAAGTATCAGACAGCGAGCGCTTCTCATCCGCTCTGCGCAGTATTCTGGTTGTCCAAAACCCTCAAAAGTTATGCCTTCACCATGGCACATTAACTCCAATGGTCCGTTTCCCATAATACGCAGGCCCCAATCGCCACCTGTTGCTCGGTATTTCCTGAAGCCTTCGAGCATAATGTCAACACCTTTGCGATGAATTAGCTGCCCAATGAACAGAAATTCTTTCGATCGCTGTGACACTGGAGGCCCAGGATAATAGATTTGTTCAAACGCCCCATAATACCCAGTAAAAATTCTTTCTGGAGGCATGCCAAAATAATGCAGTAACCTCGTAGATGCATGTCCTGGTACAAATGCTCCATCAAAGTGACGACGAAGCCATAAACGAAACCAGATTGATCCGAAAAGCTGGCGCATATCCCAACGAGGTGTGTTATCAAGTGTAATTACGATTTTCGCCCCCCTGGATCGCATCCATCGATCGAACTTTAGCCAACCAGGATAGCGCCACCCCGTATGAATGATGAAATTGCGATCAGCATATTCCTCGCGGATATTCCAGATTTCATTGGGGACGTCAAGCCAACGAATAGGATGGGTAAGGTATTTATCGAGCCCCGCAAATGGGACCGCTGCACGTGTCCCCAGCAACTTGAGGTCATCACCAAAAGCATCAGTTAGTCTTTTGGTTAGCAAACCACATGGGGGGAATCCTTCCCAAAAAATCATAGGTCTAATTTTGTGGTATGGACGTTTCATGTCTCACTTTTAATTTTAAAAATCCGAGTTGCATCTTGAAAATAGCCGGTGCTAAAAAAACATTTGAAAATACAGCTGAAATTATTTGTGAGAACACTGTAGAGACTGCGGCTCCAATGGCTCCGTACTTAGGTATTAATAAGATATTCATCAATAAGCTTACTATAGCACCACCAACGCTTTTAATTAGAGCAATTCTATTACGTCCCTCATTAATAATCCACAAACTCTGAACGACACCAAGAAAAGTAGGCAATACTGCAACAATTAAAATATTTAATATTAAAGTAGAATCAGCATATTTTTTGCCAAGTACATTGTTTACTATGAATGGAGATAACAAATTAACAATTATTATTATAAAACATGCCAACAATGCCATCCCAGTAAATAATTTTTGCAAAATATTATAATAATGCGTATTGTTTTCAACTCGAACAGATGCAATCAAAGGTGCAAAACTTGTGCAAATTGTCACTGGAATAAAGTTCCACACTTCAGCAAAAGGAAGAACAGCAGAAAATATACCAAGTTGATGTTCTCCTGAGAGCTCGCGTATCATTACCTGATTCATTCGCATGTAAATCATCACTGAAATTCCAGCTAGCAGTAATGGCCATGATTCATGAAGCAACTTTATACCAATTTTGCGAGAGGATTTCCAATGCCCGCTCGAAGGATATCTGAGATATGCCAGTGAGATAGCTAGTGCTCCGATTGCCAATTCGAGAAATTGGGCGAAGGCAAATGCCAGAAGCGGAGCATGCAATACAATTAACCCAACTTTTAGGGTATTTGCAGTTAGTAATGCAGCAAGCTTAGATATAACGGTTCGCCTGCTCTGGGATTGACTTTGAAACCAAAGATCTACCGTATCTGCCGCTTGGAAAACAGTTCCGCTACCTACTAATGCAATAAGTATCAGTGCTCTCGTGTCATTAGGCCTAAGAAACAGCACTGTCACAATCGCACAAAGCCATGACAGTACTCCAAAGAATATTCTAAGCTTTAAAGATGTCCCCAGTATTGTTGGTGCAATTGAAAAATCACGTGCAATATCTCTTACTACGATTCCGTCTAATCCTAGATTTGCTATGGCTTGAAATAAGGCTGCTATTGCTAGCGCATAGGATAATTCACCAAACAGATCAGGACCGAGATATCTCGCTATCCAGACACCTACTACCAACGTGGTGGTTATTTTTACTAATTTATCACTAACCATCCAACCTGTATTCATTAATACAGGATAGAGTTTTGGATTTGATATATTTATCTTGGTAAGGACGTTTGCGATATGAATTCTTTTACATTTTTCCATCTTCACGCATGACCAGATTTAATAAAATCTCTTTTAAAGTACTGTACAGTTTTAATTATGCCGTCTTCCAAGCCCACTACCGGTTGCCAGCCAAGCTTTTCTTGTGCCAAAGTGATATCCGGTTGACGTTGCTTCGGATCATCAGATGGGAGAGACTGAAAGATGATTTTCGACTGACTGCCGGTTAAACGAACAATTGTCTCAGCAAATTCAAGAATCGTGTTTTCTACAGGGTTGCCCAGATTGACCGGCCCGATGAACCCCTGCCCATTTTCCATCATTCTGATCATACCGTCGATCAGGTCGTCCACATAGCAGAAAGATCTCGTTTGCGAGCCATCTCCGAATACAGTAATATCCTCATTTCTAAGAGCCTGCAGAATGAAGTTAGAAACCACCCGTCCGTCATTTTCAGCCATGCGCGGACCATAGGTATTGAAGATGCGGATGATACGAATGTCCACGTTGTTCTGGCGATGGTAGTCCATCATCAAGGTTTCTGCGACTCGCTTGCCCTCGTCGTAGCAACTCCTGATACCGATGGGGTTTACGTTGCCCCAGTACTCCTCTTTCTGAGGATGAACGTTGGGGTCGCCGTAGACTTCCGAAGTTGATGCCTGCAGAATACGGGCCTTGACCCGCTTGGCCATGCCGAGCATGTTGATCATTCCCATGACGCTCGTCTTTACGGTCTTGACAGGGTTGTACTGGTAATGCACAGGCGAGGCTGGGCAGGCCAAGTTGTAAATACGGTCAACCTCTAGCAGGATCGGCTCCACTATGTCGTGGCGAATCAACTCGAAGCGATGGCTGCCCATCAAATGGATGATATTGTCCCTGCTACCAGTGAAGAAGTTGTCCAGACAGATAACGTCGTGCCCTTCATTCAACAACCTTTCGCAGAGATGGCTACCCAGGAAACCTGCCCCGCCAGTGACTAGGATACGCATCATTTCCCTCCTTCGTTAATGCCCCTGCCGTTGCGGCCAAGAGGAATGTAGCTGAAACCGGCATATTCCATGCGGTTTGGATGGTACAAATTGCGGCCGTCAATGATAAGCGGCTGTTTGAGCGCTGCCTTCATCAGATCAAAGTCTGGATTACGGTATTCTGACCAGTCGGTGATGATCACCAGTGCATCAGCGCACTCCAAGATATCATAGTGGTTCGTGCTGTACACAACTCGGTCTCCGAAGTATTTTCTTGCTTCGGCCAACGCCTCTGGGTCGTGAACCCGTACGGTTGCACCAGCTGCCAATAACTGTTCGATGATAGTCAACGATGGAGCCTCACGCATATCATCAGTGCGTGGTTTGAAGGAAAGGCCCCAGCAAGCGATGGTACGACCGCTAAGAGGTTGTTCCTCGGCTTCCGTTCCCAGAACCTTGATTAGCTTGTCGGCCAGGACCTCTTTCTGTCGTTCGTTCACTTGCTCAACAGCCTGAAGCAACAGCATTTCGTAGTTGCACTCATCTGCAGTGCGAATCAGTGCCTTGACGTCTTTTGGGAAGCAGGAACCACCGTATCCAGGGCCAGGAAACAAGAAGTCATAGCCAATGCGGGAGTCTGAGCCGATTCCCTCCCGCACCGCTGCAACGTCGGCACCCATTCGCTCGCAAAGGCCGGCAATCTGGTTCATGAAGGAAATCCGGGTAGCTAACATTGCATTGGCGGCGTATTTGGTCATCTCGGCAGAACGAATATCCATTACGATCATCCGATTCTGTTTGCGCATGAATGGATCGTAGAGCTCTTTCATAATCTCTGCAGTACGAACGTTGTCAGTACCGATGACAACCCGGTCGGGTTCCATGAAGTCATCAATGGCAGCTCCTTCTTTCAGAAACTCGGGGTTTGAAACAACGTCAAATTCAAAGTTCACTCCACGTGCAGCCAGTTCTTGTCCGATTGTAGCGCGGACCTTATCGGCAGTGCCAACAGGGACGGTGGATTTGTCAACAATGATCTTGAATCCATGCATGTAACGTCCGATGCTACTAGCAACACCGAGTACGTACTTGAGGTCTGCCGAACCATCTTCACCAGGAGGGGTACCGACTGCGATGAAGTTGATGAGTGAGGCATTAACTGCACTCTCCAGATCAGTAGTGAAGGTTAGTCTCCCTTCCGAACTATTGCGAAGTACCATCTCCTTCAAACCAGGTTCATAAATAGGAATAGCTCCCTGCTTGAGCCCCTCTATCTTCGCCTCGTCTATATCCACACATACAACATTGTTGCCGCTCTCGGCAAAACACGCGCCCGCCACAAGGCCGACATAACCGCTGCCAACAACACATACCTTCATTAACAACTACCCCTTCAAGAAAATATATGATTTGCATGATTCAAATCTTATTTTATACAGCAGCCTCTCACGAGGCCAGTTCGTAAGCACCGCCTTGCATTTTGCGTGTAGTACCACTGCAGTTGAATTGACTATAAGACGCAAGCCAACTCCTGAAATGTCTATTTCATAGTCACTTCCACATTGATTAGTCTAGTGGGGATCACTGCTGTCCCATAATTTGATTCAATAAAGAAAGGCTCGGAGAGCTACTTGTGATATATTGAGTTCGCCAAAACAACAATATTAACAAGGAGATCCGAGCCGTGGCCCATTGTAACACAGTACTG